>JAXMFN010000009.1:0-222474 GCA_046347725.1 Burkholderiales bacterium | reverse complement strand
ATCGACGAGGACGAGGCCTTCGAGCTCGCTCCCGAGCTCGCCTACGGACTCGCCAAGCGCGCGTACCGGCTTTGAGCGACCGCGCTCGGGCGCGTGGCCCGCCCGACGGGCGCTATCCCTTCGCGGAGACGCGCGCCTGTAACGGCGGTGTGACGCGGTCGCGCGATGCTGCGAGCGTGGCGGCCGGACGCGCGCGTCGCGCCGACGGACCGCCGGAGGTCCCGACCATGTACTCCCGTCTCGCCGCCGTGACGATCCGCCTCGCGCGGGTCGCCTCGCTATTCGTGGCGGTCGTCTTCGCACCGGTGTCGCCCGCGACCGTCTATCCGTACGACGTCGCCGATCTGTGGTGGAGCGAGGCCGAATCGGGCTGGGGCGTCCAGATGATCCAGCAGCACGGGACGGTTTTCGCGACCCTGTACGTCTACCGCGCGGACACCACGACCGACTTCTACGTGGCGGTCCTCGCGCCGGCGACCGGGCTCGCCTGGTCGGGCCCGGTGTACCACACGAGCGGCCCGTGGTACGGAGGCGCCTGGAATCCGGCCCAGGTCGCCGAGACGCCGGTGGGGACGATGTCGTTCGAGGCCAAGGGCTACGGAACCGGAGAGCTGAAGTACACGATCGGTGCGACGTCGGTCGCCAAGAATCTCACCCGGATGTCGATCGCCAACGACCACATCGGCGGGACGTTCGTCGGCGCGGGCCGCGTGATCGCGGCCGACGCGCCGTGTACGGCCACCGGTCCGGTGCCGGTGGTGACACAGTTCAACCACACCGGCGGTCAGACCGTCTCCGGCACGATGACCACGCCGGCCGGTACCTACACGTTCAACGGCAGCTACACGCAAGTCGGCCGGTACGGATTCATCGACGCGACCTACACGAGCACCCAGGGTGAGACCGGCACCGTGGTTTTCGGCTGGGTCGCGGTGACGGCGTTCACCGTCACCTTCCAATACCAGTTCGACGCCACCGGCCCCTCGTATTCGTGCGGGTACTGGGGCGCCTTCGCCGGGACCGTGAGCTGAGCGCATCGGCGTTCGGACGCGACGCGCCGCCGGGTGTCGCGCGCGGGCGGGTCGCGAGGCGGCGGAGGCTCTGCGACAATGTCGCCGCCGGCCGGGGATTGCGGCCGACCCGGGTCGCCGCCAGGGCGCGTCCCGGCCTACCGGGGAGACCACCGATGTCCCGCATGTCGGCCGCGATCGGCGCGGCGCTCGTCCTGGTCGCCGCGCCGATGGCGCGCGGCGCCCATCCGCTGATCAACGAGGACCCGGGCACCCAGGGTGCCGGCAAGTTCGAGCTCGAACTGGGATTCGCGGCGGTTCGCGGCGATCCGCCCGGTGGACGTTCGATGGAGCTCGGTCCGCAGCTCTCCTACGGTGCGACCGACACGCTCGACCTGATCGTGCGCCCATCGTGGAACTCGATCCGAGCGCCCGGCGAGGAACGCGTGCGGGGGGCCGGGGACACGGCCGTCGATGTCAAGTGGCGGTTCTTCGAGCGCGACGACTTCCAGCTCGGCCTGCGCGCCGGCGTCGATTTCCCGACCGGCGACGCCGACCGCGGGCTGGGCGCCGGCAAGGCCGGTGCGCATGCGCTACTCGCGTTCGCGGCCAACGCGGCCGGCGCGCAATGGCTCGCCAATCTCGGGGACGCGTACTCGCGTGCGGACGGCGAGCGACGCCACCGGCCGTTCGTGAGCGTCGGAGTCCTCGTGCCGGCCGAGGGAACCCTGCGCGCGTCGCTGGAGGTCGCGGCACAGGCGAACGCCGATCGAGACCGATCGACCTGGCCGGCGGTCGCGCGCGCCGGATTCCTCTGGCAGGCGAGCGAGACGTGGAGCTTCGATCTGGGCGCCGAAGGACGGCTGAACCGCGCCGCGCCGAGCTTCACCGCGCTCCTCGGCGCGACGCTGCGCTGGTGAACCCGGGGGCGTGATCGACCAGGGCTATCGCGTGCATAGGAACGGTCGATTGGACGGCCCGCGGACCCCTCGGTACAGTGGTTTCGTCGCCGCGCGACGGTAGCGCGGCGAACGACCGCATCGAGGAGAATTCCATGGCGAAATCATCGAAACGCACCGCCGCCGGCGCGCCGCCGGTCGATACCGGCATCGACGCGAAGGACCGCAGGAAGATCGCCGCCGGCCTGTCGCGGCTGCTCGCCGACAACTACACGCTCTACCTGATGACGCACAATTTCCACTGGAACGTCACCGGACCGATGTTCAACACGCTGCACCTCATGTTCGAGACGCAGTACAACGAGTTGTGGCTCGCCAATGACCTGATCGCCGAGCGCATCCGTTCGCTCGGTTTCCCGGCGCCGGGCACCTACGCCGAGTTCGTCGAGCTGGCCTCGATCGAGGAGCGCGCCGGGCAGCCGAAGGCCGAGGAGATGATCCGCCGGCTCGTCGAGGGCAACGAGGCGGTGGTTCGTACCGCGCGCGGTGTTTTCCCGACGGTGGACGCCGCCGGTGACGAACCGACGGCGGATCTGTTGACCCAGCGCATGCAGGTCCACGAGAAGAACGCTTGGATGCTCCGCAGTCTGCTGGAGACCTGAGCGTCGGCTCGGCGGCGCCGGCGCCGGCGATTTCGGTCGTCCTCGCGGCCTGCGGTGGATTCGCCGCGGTCCGCACGACGGTGTCGGCGCTGGCCGCGCAGACGATCCGCGATCGCCTCGAACTCGTGATCGTGACGCGGTCCGCGCGTGCGCTCGGTTTCGACGTCGCCGCGCAGGCGGTATTCTCGCGGGTGCGCGTCGTCGAGACCGGGTCGCCGGTTTCGGTGGGGCGGGCGAACGCGCAGGGCGTGCGTCGGGCGAGCGCGCCGATCGTCGCGTTCGCCGAGGATCACGCGTTCCCGGAACCGGACTGGGCCGAACGGCTGGTCGAGGCGCACGCCGGGCCGTTCGTCGCGGTCGGGCCCGTGGTCGCCAACGCCAACCCGGCGACCGCGGTGAGCCGGGCCGATCATCTGATCGGGTACGGTCCGTGGATCGCGCCGTCGGTGACGCACGAAGCCGACCACCTCCCGGGACACAACTCGAGCTACAAGCGCGCGGCGCTTCTCGAATGGGGCGACGCGCTGGACGCGCTGCTCGAGAGCGAGACGCTGCTGCATTGGCGGATGCGCGAACGCGGCGAGCGGCTGCTGCTCGTCGCCTCGGCGCGGATCGCGCACGTCAACTTCTCGCGCTGGCGGCCGTGGCTCGCGGCCCAGTTCCACGCCGGGCGCACGTTCGCCGCCGGGCGTCGTCGGGGCATGTCGGTTCTGCGCCGCGCGCTCTACACCGGCGGCTCGCCGCTGATTCCGATCGTGCGATTGGCGCGGATCGCGCGCGCGTCGTGGCGACGCGGACGCACATCGGCGCTGCCCGGCTGCCTGCACGCGCTGGCGATCGGCCTGGCGGTCGACGCCCTGGGTCAGGCGGCCGGCTACGCGCTGGGCGCGGGATCTTCGCCCTCGGCGCTCGCCCGCTACGAGTTCCTGCGCGCGCGTCATCTGTCGCGCCGCGACCTCGCCGATCCGATGCTCGCCCGCTACGCCAGCGCGTCGTGCGCCGACCGATGAGCGCGGGGCGCGACCTGTCGATCGGCATCGCCGGCTGGGGCCGTGCCGGCGGCGAACTGCACGCGCGGGCGCTTCGCGGGCTCGCCGGCGCGCGGATCGCAGCGGTCGCGGATTGCGATGCACGGGCGCGGGCGCGCGCCGCCGGGGTCGTAGGCCCGGAACGGGTGTTCGACGACCCGCGTCGTCTGCTCGAGGATCCGTCGCTGGACGCGATCGCTCTGTGCATGCCGGTCCGGGGGAGGGCGCCGATCGCCCTCGAGGCGCTGGCCGGCGGCAGACCGCTGTTCATCGAGAAGCCGCTCGCGCTGTCGCTCGAAGAATCCGATCGCCTGGTGGCGGCGGCGGCCAGGATGGGCGGCTGCACGATGGTCGGGATGAACCTGCGCTGGCACGCGCAGGCGCGCCGAGCGAAGGCGCGGATCGCCGCCGGTGGAATCGGCGAGGTCGATCTGATCCGCAGCACGCTCACCTCGTGGCACGACGAGGTGCCCGAGTGGCGACAGCGCCGTTCGAGCGGCGGCGGCGTGCTCTTCGAAATGGCGGTCCATCACGTCGACCTCTGGCGCTGGCTCACCGGACTCGAGGTCGTCGACGTGCACGCGTGGACTCGCTCGGGGACCTGGGACGACGAATCGGCGGTGGTCAACGCGCGACTCACCGGGGGCGCGCTCGCGACCGCCGTGCTGGGCGAGCGCTCGGTCGCGGACAACGAAATCGAGCTGTTCGGACGCCGGGGTTCGGTCGCGCTGTCGTTCTACCGGTTCGATGGACTCCGCCATCGCGCGACGGGCGGGGTTCCTGGCGACCTCGGCGCGCGCCGTGCGGCGGCCGGCGAGGCGATCCGCGGACTGGCGCACCTCGCCCGGGCGCGGCTCGACGGAGGCACCTGGCTCGAAACCTACCGGGCCGAATGGCGTCACTTCATCGACTGCGTGCGCCGGGGGGTCGCTCCCGAGTCGACGTTCGCCGACGGCGCCAAGGCGCTCGCGGTGGTGCTGGCCGCGGTCGATTCGGCACGCTCGGGTCGTCCGCAAGCGGTGGCGCGATGAACGTCCCCGCCCGCCGACCCGATCCGGTCGCCGAGCGCGAGACGCCGCTCGTCAGCGTGATCGTTCCCACGCACGACCGGCCCGGAGCGCTGTCGCGCTGTCTCGCGGCGCTCGCGCGTCTGGACTATCCGGCCGGGTGCTACGAGGTCCTGGTCGTCGACGACGGCAGCGACCCGCCGATCGATCCGGCGGCGTTCCGGGTCGGCCGGACGGCCCGCTGGCTGCGCCAACCCAACGGCGGGCCGGCGTCGGCGCGCAACGCCGGACTCGCCGCGGCCGCCGGCGATATCGTCGCGTTCACCGACGACGATTGCGAGCCCGATCCGGGGTGGCTGGACGCACTGGTCGACGCGATCGGACGCGCACCCGAGGCGCTGGTCGGCGGCAGGACCGTCAACGCTCTCGAGTCGAACGCCTGCGCGGAGGCGAGCCAGGCGATCGTCGACGGCGCGCGCGACTGGATGCGCGCATCCGGCAGCGAGTTTCGCTTCCATCCGGCGAACAACCTGGCCGCGCGCGCCGCTGTGCTGCGCTCGCTGCGCGGGTTCGACCCCTCGTTCCGTACCGCCGAGGATCGCGAACTCGCCGATCGCTGGATCCGGTCGGGTCGTCCGCTGGTCGACGCCGACGGCGCGATCGTCCGACACCGCCACGAAATGCGGCTCGGCGGTTTCTGGCGACAGCACGTCGGCTACGGACGCGGCGCCAAGCGACTGCATGCGGCGCGACGGCGGCGCGGCGGAGGGCGGTTCCGGCCGAGCCTGTCCTACTGCTGGCGCGCGCTGCGCGACCGGCGTCTCGCCGTACCGCCATCGGGCACGGTGACGCGGCTCGCGCTCCTCGGGGTCTGGATGGCGGCCAATGCCACCGGGTACGCGTTGCAGTGGTTCGCGGATTGCACGCGGCGAGCGACCGCCGGGCGGGGCGCGCGCCGGGACCGGGTCCGCGAGGCGCGCTGAGACGACGCGCGAGCGCGCCCGCTCGGGCGGAGCGTCGCTAGGAGATCCGCCGGTTCGGCCGGTCGCCGGCGATGCGGCCGTCGACGAGCTCGACGATGCGATCGCAGCGCTGCGCGAGCCGAGGGTCGTGGGTGACGATCAGGAACGCGGTTCCACGGGATTCGTTGAACCGGCGCATCAGCGCGAAGATCTCGTCGGCCGAGTGCGTGTCGAGATTGCCGGTGGGCTCGTCGGCGAGGACGAGCGGCGGCGCGATCGACAGCGCGCGCGCGATCGCGACGCGCTGCTGCTGGCCGCCGGAGAGCTTGCGCGGCAGGTAGTCGACGCGCTCGGCGAGTCCGACGCTGCCGAGGAGCTCGCGGGCCGCCTCGCGACGCTCGGCGCTGATCGGGCCGTGGGCGATCAACCCGGGCATCAGCACGTTCTCGATCGCGGTGAACGCCGGCAGCAGGTGGTGGAACTGGAACACGAAACCGAGCGAGGTCGAGCGCAGCCGCGTGAGCTCGTTCTCGGGCAGGGAGGCGGTCTCGCGTCCGGCGATCCGGTAGCTGCCGCCGGTCGGCGGCTCGAGCAGTCCGATCAGATTCAAGAGCGTCGACTTGCCCGAACCCGACGGGCCGACCAGCGCGGTGAACTCGCCCGGCGCGATCGCGAGGTCGATGCCGTGCAACACCTCGACCTCGACCTCGGTGCCCTGGCCGTAGGTCTTGCGGACGCCGGCGAGATGGATCAGCGGTTCGGACACGGCGCCGATCTCACATCCGGATCGCCTGCGCCGGATCGAGGCGGGCGGCGGAGCGCGCCGGCAGGATCGCCGCGGCGATCCCGCCGACCAGCGCGCCTCCCAGCGCCGCGACGTAGAGCCAGCCGGGCAGCGTGATGACGTCGAAGAGCGGCGTGCCGTCGGCGTTGCGCGCGAGCCGAAGGAACGCGGCGACCATCGCGGTCGCGAGCAGGCTGCCGATCAGCGAACCGGCGAGCGCGACGATCGCGCCCTGGAGCAGGAACACGCGCTGGACGCGCGCGCGCGACGCGCCCATCGCCCGCAGGATGCCGATCTCGCGGCGCTTCTGCACGACCCAGACGACCAGCACGCTGGCGATCCCGACGGCGACGATCAGCGCGACGAAGCTGCGGATCGTGCCGGTCGAGATGTTCTGCGCGTTGATCGCGGCGAGCAACTGCTCGTTGGTTCTCATCCACGATTCGACGGTGAGCCCGGTCTGCGCCTCGAGGCGGCGCGCGAGCTCCTCGGCGCCGAAGAGGTCGTCGACCTTGAGGTCGATCTGCGAGGCGCCGCCGGGCAGCGCCAGCATCGTCTGGGCGGTCCGGAAGGCGACGTACACCGAGCGGCGGTTCAGGTCGCGCACGCCCAGATCGACGATGCCCGAAACGACGAAAGTCTGGGTGACCGGCGCTCCGGACTCGGCGGTCAGCAGGCGGAAGCGGTCGCCGACCGCGAGTCCGAGGTCCTTGCCGAGCTCCTTGCCGATCACCGCGTCGTCGGGGCCGAGCCGGAACGCGCCGGCGACGAGTTTCTCGCCGACCGCGACGATCCGGTCGTAGCGTGCCGGCTCGATGCCGAGGATCGCGACCGACTTCGACGCGTCGCCGCGCAGCGCGAACGCCGGGCCCGACACCATCGGCGAGACGGCGACGATGCCCGGCGTCGCGTCGAGCACCGGCTCGAGCGAGCGCCACTGGTCGATCGATCGCAGCCGCTGCGCGCGCGCCTCGACCCGCGCGGCGACCGACTCGCCGGTCCCGGCCTCGCGCTGCGGGCGGGCGACCTCCTCGACCGGGCGGACGACGATGTGCGCTTGCGTGCCGAGCACGCGCTTGATCGTGTTGGCCTGCAGGCCGTTGACCAGTGCGGTGATGAACATGACGACCGCGACGCCGGCCGCCGCGCCGCCGATGATCAGCGCCGTCTGCAGGCGCCCCTCGCGGAGGAAGCGCAGCGCGACGACCCACTCGAAGGGCATGTCAGCGCGACCGGACGCGATCGCCGGGCGCGACCGACGGGTCGACGATCACGCGCGCCCCCGCCTCGAGGCCGCCGAGGATCTCGACCGTGGCCGCGGCTCGGGCTCCGGTCCTGACGCCGACCCGCGTCGCGACACCGTCGCGCTCGACCAGCACCCAGGGTTCGGGCGCCGACGGATCGCGCACCGCCGCCGTCGGCACGACCAGCGCCCGTTCTTTGTCGGCCACGGCGATGTCGATCGACACCGTCATGTCGGAACGCAGGAACGCCGGCGGGGACGGCACGGAGAACTTCGCCTCGACGGTGCCGCGCGCCAGGTCGATGCCAGGGGAGAGTGTTTCCAGCACCGCGTCGAACCGGCGCTCGGGGTAGGCGTCCGCCGACGCGAGGGCCTTCTGGCCGGTGGCGAGCACCGCGAGGTTCTTCTCGTCGACCGGCGCGACGAGCCGGGTCGGGCCGTCGAGCGCCAGCGTGATCATCGTGCGCCCGGGTTGCGCGATGTTGCCCGGTTCGGTCGAGCGCTCGAGCACGACGCCGGCCGCCGGTGCGACGATGCGGGCCTGGGCGAGCCGGGCTGCGGCGGCGGCGCGGGCCGCGCGCGCCTGGGCGAGCTGGTCGTCCAGCAACGCGCGTTCGGCACCGTCGTCGCGATTCGCGGTCGCCGTCGACCGGGCCGCCGACGCCTGGGAGCGCGCGACCGCCAGCGCCCGTCGCGCCTCGTCCAGGCGCGCCTGGCCGATGAATCCCTGCCGGAACAGCGCCTCCTGACGATCGAATTCGGCCTGCGCGAGGCGCTCGTTCGCCTCCGCCTGCGCGAGTTGCTCGCGCGCCACCGGCGCGCCGACACTCGCCCATTGGCGGATCCGGGTCTCGGCCGCGCGTTCGGTGGCGACAGCCTGCGACAGGGCGGCGGCCAGTTCGGCCGTCTCGAGGCGCACGAGCGTCTGACCGGCGGCGACCTTGTCGCCGTCGTCGACATCGACCCCGATCACCCGGGCGGTGATCGTCGCGCCGACTTCGACCTTGGCCGGGGCGAGCACCCGGCCGGAAACGACGACCGTCTGCTTGAGCCGCGTCGTCGAGGCGATCGCGGTGTCGACCGCACGTCCCTGGGTCGAGCGCCAGGCGAGAAAACCCGTCGCGGCGACAGCGAACGCCACGACGAGGACGAGCCAACGGGGCAGGCGCGGGAATCGCATCGCTCGCCGCCGATTATAGCCACCGGTGTCGCGACGTTACGTGACTTCGGTTCCACCCGCCCCGGGTCGGGGCGACCGGGAGCCGCTACTCGCGCGAGCGGCTGTCGATCACGATCGTCACCGGTCCGTCGTTGACCAGCGCGAGCTTCATGTCGGCGCCGAACACGCCGGTGGGCACGGCGCGGCCGAGCTCGCGGGCGACCAGCGCGACGAAGGCCTCGAACGCCGGCTCGGCAACCGCCGGGGGGGCGGCGCCGCTCCACGACGGCCGGTTGCCTTTCCGGGTCGACGCATACAGGGTGAACTGCGACACCGCGAGGATCGCCCCGCCGATATCGGCCACCGATCGGTTCATCACGCCGAGCTCGTCGCCGAACACCCGCAATTGCACGGTCTTGCGCGCCAGCCATTCGCGGTCCTCGTCGGTGTCGTCGGGCGCGACCGCGGCGAGCACGAGGAGGCCGCGGCCGATCGCGCCGCTGACCACGCCGTTGGCGGTGACGCTCGCTTCGAGCACACGCTGGATGACGACCCGCATCGCGACGACCGCCGTCTCGGAAAGGGACGGGCCATTGTGGCCGATCGACGACGCGGCGTGGCCTCAGCGCTTGACAACGGTGCGCTCGATCTCGATCGCCCGTCCGGTGTCGAAGAGGACCGTCGTGATCGTGTCGGGGTCGGCGGCGACCGGCATCCAGGTCCAGCGTGACTGGCGGCGACCCTTGCCGGTCGTGAGGTCGGGCGGACCGATGCGGGCGACGACCTCGCCTTCGGACATGCCGGTGCGCAGGTGGCGCCGATCGGCGGGGTTGCCGGGCTTGGCCGCTTCCGTCTTGCGGACCCGCTCGGTCCTGGGCGGCGGCGGCGGGCGGGGCTCGCGCACGATCGACGGCAGGCGCGTGCCGGGGACCACCGACAGCGCGCCTTCGGCGCCGGACGGCCAGGCGGACAGGCTCTGCGGGCCGCAGGGCCGATCCTGGTAGACGATCGCGCCCGACGGATCGGCGCACTTGTGCACCGCCGGCCCCGCTCGCGCGAATGGTGGCGGGAGCAGCGCGGCGACCGTTGCGGCGACCAGCGCGGCGACGAACCTGGAGATGCGCCGGAACCGGGGAAAGGTCATGCGCGGTACGATAGCCGTCCGCTCCCGCCGGCCGCCTTCGTCCGTTCGACCGATGCCCGATCCCGACCGTCTCGCCGCGCGCGTCGCCGACATCGCGCCGTTCCACGTCATGGAAGTGCAGACCGCCGCCCGGGCGCTCGAAGCCGCCGGCCGCACGGTCGTCCACATGGAGATCGGCGAGCCGGATTTTCCGACACCCGGGCCGGTGCTCGACGCCGCCCGCGCGGCGCTCGCCGACGGCGGCGTGTATTACACGTCGGCGCTCGGTCTGCCGGCGCTGCGCGAGGCGATCGCGAGTCACTACGCCGAGCGCCACGGCGTCACCGTCGCGCCGGAGCGGATCGTCGTCACCGCCGGATCGTCGGCGGCGCTGCTGCTGGTCACCGCGCTCCTCGTCGATCGCGACGACGAGGTCCTGATGTCCGACCCCGGCTACCCGTGCAACCGCCACTTCGTGCGCACGCTCGAGGGGCGCGCCCGGGCGTTGCCGGTCGGTCCGGACACCGGATACCAGCTTTCGGCCGACCTGATCGAGAGGCACTGGACCGCGCGCACGCGCGGCGCGCTGATCGCGACGCCGTCGAACCCGACCGGCACGACGGTCGAGGCGCACGAACTGCGGCGGATCGCACGGACGATCGCGGCGCGCGGAGGGAGTCTCGTCGTCGACGAGATCTACCTCGGACTCACCTACGATCTCGCCCCCGGCGAGCGGCCGACGTCGGTGTTGTCGGTCGCCGACGACGCCTTCGTCGTGTCGAGCTTCTCCAAGTACTTCAACATGACTGGCTGGCGTCTGGGCTGGGTCGTCGCGCCCGAGCGCCATGTGCGCGACCTCGAGAAGCTGGCCCAGAACCTCTACATCTCGCCGCCGACGCTGTCGCAGCGCGCGGCGCTCGCCTGTTTCCGGCCCGAGACCCTCGAGATCCTCGAAGAGCGGCGCGAGGCGTTCCGCGAGCGCCGCGATCTCCTGGTCCCGGCGCTGCGCTCCCTCGGCTTCGGCGTGCCGGTGATGCCGCGCGGCGGCTTCTTCGTCTACGCCGATGTGTCCGGGCTGGCCGGCGACAGCCGGGCGTTCTGCCGCGAGGTCCTCGAAGGGGCGGGCGTGGCGATCACCCCGGGCGTCGACTTCGGCGTCCACCGCGCGCACGAGCACGTCCGCTTCGCCTACACGATCGCCCGCGCGAAGATCGAGGACGGCATCGCGCGGTTGGCGCGCCACCTCGGCCGATGACCACGCGTCGTCGGGCCCGCACCCGCCTCGCGCGTCGGGCCGGCCCGATGCTGCTCGCGGTCGCGCTCGCTGGCTGCGGCGCCGAGTTCTACTGGCAGGGGGCGGCCGGCCAGCTCGACCTGCTCGCCCGCGCCCGGCCGCTCGACGAGGTCATCGACTCGACCCCCGATGCCAGGCTCAAGGACCGACTCGAACGCGCGCGGGCGATCCGCGCCTTCGCGAGCGAGCGTCTGGCGCTCCCCGACAACGGCAGTTACCGTCGCTACGCCGATCTGGGTCGGCCCTACGTCGTCTGGAACGTGTTCGCGACGCCGGCGCTCTCGCTCGCGCCGCGCGAATGGTGCTTCCCGGTGGCCGGATGCGTCGGCTACCGCGGCTATTTCCGCGAGGAGGACGCCCGCGCCGAGGCGGCGCGGATGGCCGCGGCCGGCGACGACGTGCACGTGTCCGGCGTCCCGGCGTACTCGACGCTCGGCTGGTTCGACGACCCGCTGCTCTCGTCGTTCATCCGCTACCCGGACATCGAGCTCGCGCGCCTGGTCTTCCACGAGCTCGCCCACCAGCGGGTCTACGTGCGCGACGACACCGCGTTCAACGAGTCGTTCGCGACCGCGGTCGAGGAGGCCGGTCTCGAGCGCTTCGTCGCGTCGCGCCCGCCGGCCGAGGCCGCGCGGCTGTCGGCCGAGCGCGAACGCGCCGACCGGATGCGCGAGACGTTCCGCCGCCTCACCGGCTCGGCGCGCGGGCGGCTCGCGGCCGTCTACGCCGCCGACACCGGAGACGAGGAGAAGCGGCAGGCGAAGCGCGAGGTCTTCGCGGCGTTGTCGGCCGGGTGGGAACGCGCCCGCGCCGCCGATCCGGCGCTCTCGGGGTACGAGCGCTGGTTCGCCGGCCACGACGGACGCGGGCCGAACAACGCGAGCCTCGCCGCGCTGGCGCTCTACGACGACCTGGTGCCGGCGTTCCGCCGGATGCTGGACCGCGAGGGCGGCGACCTCGACGCCTTCTACACGCGGGTCGAGGCGCTCGCCGGCCTGCCGAAGGACGAGCGGCGCAGGGCGCTGGGCCGGTTCGTCCCAGGGTCTTGATCGGATGGCGAAAATCGGCTTATAATAATAGGCTTTCTTGCCTCACCCGCCGCAGACGGGGAGGCCTGCACGCCGGGCGGCCCCCGGGACCGGTGCGCCGTCCGGCGCCGCCGGCAGGGGTTTGAAGCGCTGCCCGGTCCGCCGTCCGCCGTCGCGGCCGGCCCAGACCGAAAGGAGTCTCTGCATGCGTCACTACGAAATCGTCTTCATCGTCCATCCCGACCAGAGCGAGCAGGTGCCCGCGATGGTCGAGCGTTACCGGACGATGGTCACCGGCCGCGGCGGCCGCGTGCACCGCCTCGAGGACTGGGGTCGTCGGCAGATGACCTACCCGATCCAGAAGATGCACAAGGCGCACTACGTGCTGATGAACATCGAGTGCGACCGCGAAACGCTGGGCGAGCTCGAGCACGCGTTCAAGTTCAACGACGCGGTGCTGCGCCACCTGATCGTCGCGATGAAGGGCGCGGTCGTCACGCCCTCGCCGATGATGAAGGACGAGAAGTCGCGTTCGCTGACCGACAAGCCCGCCGAGCGCGGCGAGCGGGGCGAGCGTCCGGAGCGCGGCGAGCGCGCGGCGCAGCCGGAGGCCCCGGCCGCCGCCTGAGCGACGCGGAGATCGGCGTGCCGGGGATGAACCGGCTCGCGATCGACGCGAGCGTCGCGAGCCGCGAGCCGCTGCGCTACACGCCCTCCGGACTGCCGGCGATCGACGCGGTGCTCGCGCACCGCTCGGAGCAGGCGGAAGCGGGCGGCCGGCGCAGGGTGGATTGCGAGATCGCGGCGGTCGCGTTCGGCGGAATCGCCGAGGCGATCGCGAAGCTGCCCGACGGCGCCGCCGTCCGCTGCGAGGGGTTCCTCGCGCGACGCTGGCGCACCGGCACGACGCTCGCGCTGCACATCGACCGCATCGAACGCATCGAACGACTGGACGAACCCACCTGACCGGCCGCCGGCCCGCGCCCCGCGCGATCGGCGATCCGGGACCAACCGGACACGAGCAGCACCAGGACCCCGAGAGGAAACGCCATGCCCCGCCCGATGAAAGGCAAGGACAAGAACAAGACCAAGCGCCGCGACCGCGGCAACGCGCTCTTCAAGCGCAAGAAATTCTGCCGCTTCACCGCCGAGAAGGTCGTCTCGATCGACTACAAGGACATCGATGTCCTCAAGGATTTCGTGCAGGAGAACGGCAAGATCATGCCGGCGCGCGTCACCGGCACCAAGGCGCGCTACCAGCGCCAGCTCGGCACCGCGATCAAGCGCGCGCAGTTCCTCGCGCTCCTGCCGTACACCGACCGCCACTGACGGCGACCGGAGAGCCCCATGCAGATCATCCTCCTCGAGAAGGTCGCCAACGTCGGCAACCTCGGCGACGTCGTCAAGGTCAAGGACGGCTTCGCCCGCAACTTCCTCATCCCGCAGGGCAAGGCCAAGCGGGCGACGCCCGAGAACGTGAAGCTCCTCGAAGAGAAGCGCAGCGAGCTCGAGCGCGTCGCCGGCGAGAAGCTCGCCCAGGCGCAGGCCGCCGCCGAGAAGATCGAGGGCACGACCGTGCAGGTCACGCAGAAGGCCGGCGTCGACGGCCGCCTGTTCGGCTCGGTGACCAACGTCGACATCGTCGACGCGCTCAAGGCGCTGTCGGTGGTCGTGCCCAAGGCCGCGATCCGGATGCCCGCCGGTCCGCTCAAGCACACCGGCGACCACCCGATCAGCGTCCAGCTCCACACCGACGTGCTCGCGCACGTGACGGTGCGGGTGATCGGCGACACGACCCAGGGCTGATCCGCGCGCCGGTCGCCACACCCCGCCGGCGGTCGTCTCCGGCGGGACGCGAGCCGACGACATGACCGCGCCGGCCTGGTCGTTCGTCATCGCCAGCGTCGATCCGGCGAAGTTCGCGTCGGTCGGCGCGAGCCTCGAGCGCTGCGCCGGCGGTTCCTACGAGGTCGTCGGCGTCCACGACGCCCGTTCGCTCGCCGAAGGCTGGACGCGCGGCCTCGCCCGCGCGCGCGCGCCGCGCGTCGTCTTCTGCCACGATGACATCGAGCTCTTCGTTCCCGACCTGCTCGCGCGTCTCGACGCGCATCTCGGGCACTGCGACCTGGTCGGACTGGTCGGAACCCGGCGCTGCGTCGGCATGGACTGGTCGGAGGCGGGGATCGAACACGCCGCCGGTGCGATCGTCCACCACGCCAACGGCGAACCGGAGTTCTGCTTCTACGGCGCCGACGCGACCGACGCCGCGGTCGGCGGACTGCAGGCGATGGACGGTGTGTTCCTGGCCGCGCCGCGCGAGGTCGCGGAGCGGGTCGGCTTCGACGCCTCGACCTTCGACGGTTTCCACGGCTACGACGCCGATTTCACCTTCCGCTGCCACCGTTCCGGCTATCGGCTCGCGGCGGCGCTCGATATCCCGGTGGTCCACCGTTCGCGCGGCACGCTGGACGCCGCGCGGACGCGCTACCACCTGCGGTTCGCCCGCAAGTTCGCCGACGTCCTGCCGGCCGGGCGCGGACCCTGGATCGTCGTCAAGGAGCCGATCGAGGTGCCCCGGGGCATCGCCCGGGCGTTCGACCCGGCGCGCCTCGCGAGTCTAGAACGCTCGACGCGGGCGGAGGTCGCGCGGCTGCGCGCGGCGGCGGAGCGCCCGTACGCGACTTCGCGCAACTCGCCGTGTCCGTGCGCCAGCGGGATGAAGTACAAGGACTGCCACGGTCGCGCGCCGGCGCGATCCTGAGCGGCCGCGGGCGCCCGGCCCGGCGCCGTCGGCGAGCGCGGCGGCGGTAGAATGACGGACAGGCGACGAGCCGCGCGATGCCCGACGACGACACCTCCGCCCTGCGCCTGCCGCCGCACTCGCTCGAGGCCGAGCAGGCGGTGCTGGGCGGGCTCCTGCTCGACAACGACGCGGCCGACCGCGTCGGCGACGTCGTCTCGGCCGTCGACTTCTACAGCGACGCCCACCGCGTCGTCTTCGAGCACGCGGTCCGGCTGATCGGCGAGGGACGTCCGGCCGACGCGGTGACGCTCGCCGAGTCGCTCGCCTCGGCCGGACGCTTGGACTACGTCGGCGGCCTCGCCTACCTGGGCGCGCTCGTTCAGAGCGTGCCGACCGCGGCCAACATCCGGCACTACGCGCAGATCGTCCGCGATCGCTCGGTGCTGCGCCAGCTCGCCTCGACCGCCGGCGAGATCGCCGAGTCGGCCTACCAGCCGATGGGGCGCAGCTCGTCGCAGCTCCTCGACGAGGCCGAGACCAAGGTCATGCACATCGCCGAGGCCGGCTCGCGCGGACGCAAGCAGTACGCGAAGGTCGGCGATCTCCTCGAGGGTGTCGTCGAGCGGATCGAGGAGCTCTACAGCCGCGAGCACCCGACCGATGTGACCGGGCTCGCGACCGGCTTCGCCGATCTCGACCGGATGACCGCCGGCCTGCAGGCGGGCGATCTGGTCATCGTCGCCGGTCGGCCGTCGATGGGTAAGACCGCCCTCGCGGTGAACATCGGCGAGCACGTCGCGCTGGAGTCGAAGCGGCCGGTCGCGATCTTCTCGATGGAGATGGGCGCGAACCAGCTCGCGCTGCGCCTGATCGGCTCGGTCGGACGGCTGCCGTCGCAGAACCTGCGCACCGGCCGGCTGCAGGCCGAGGACTGGACCCGCCTCTCGTCGGCGCTCGGCCGGCTGGCCGAGGCGCCGATCCTGATCGACGAGACGCCGGCGCTCACCGTGATGGAACTGCGCTCGCGCGCCCGGCGGATCGCCCGGGCGCCTTCGCCGCTCGGGCTCGTCATCGTCGACTACCTGCAGTTGATGCAGGCCTCGACGCAGGGAGAGAACCGCGCCACCGAGATCAGCGAGATCAGCCGGTCGTTGAAGGCGCTGGCCAAGGAGCTGTCGGTCCCGGTGATCGCGCTCTCCCAGCTCAACCGCTCGCTCGAGCAGCGTCCGAACAAGCGGCCGGTGATGAGCGACCTCCGGGAATCGGGTGCGATCGAGCAGGACGCCGACGTGATCCTGTTCATCTACCGCGACGAGGTCTACAACCCGGAGACCCAGGACAAGGGCGTGGCCGAGATCATCATCGGCAAGCAGCGCAACGGGCCGATCGGCACGGTGAGGCTGACCTTCCTCGGCGAGTACACGCGCTTCGAGAATTTCGCGGCGCCGGGTTCGTACTGATTCGACGCATGGCCCTCGCCAACGCGACGCTGACACCGCCTTCCTCGCGAAACGCGGCCTGCCCTTGCGGAAGCGGGCGCCGATTCAAGGACTGCCACGGCAGTGTCGCCTCGCCCGGCGGCCGCGACGACTCGGTCGTCCGCGCGATGGGGGCGGCACTCGAGGCGCAGAAAGCCGGCCGATTGGTCGAGGCGATCGCCGCGTACGACCGGGTCATCGAACGCGATCCGGACCTCTTCGATGCATGGCACATGCGCGGCGTTGCGTACCTGCAGTGCCTCGATTTCGACGCGGCCGAGCGCGATATCCGCCAGGCCCTGGTGCTGGCACCGGGATTCGCCGCCGCTCGCGCGAACCTGAGGCTGGTCATCAACGGTCGGCAGGTCGCCGCCGACGAGGTCGAGTTGTGCCGCAGGCTGTTGCCCCGCTACGCTCCCCTCGCCGTCGATCCGCCGGTTCATCCGCTGGACGGTGTCGTCGCCGGCGATCGGGTCTTCGTCATCGACGCCGCGGATCGCGCCGACGTCGCCGATGCTCTGGACCGGGAGGCGATGGCTCGTGGCGCGCTGATCACGCGCGCCGCGGTGTCGAGCGGACGAACGCTCGACGACGGCGTCGCGTCGGAGCTCGTTGCCCAAGGCGCCGGTGCCATGGTCGTGTACGTGGGCACCGGCCGGCCATTTGGGGACTGGATACTGCGCGCGCGCCCCCGAGCGCTCGTGATGGTCGTCGTCGGCGGCGACCTGCTCGCATTCGTCGATCGGCTGCGGGAAGCTTCGGGGCAAGGCGCGCGCCAGGTTCGCATCGCGCTGGCGTCGGATGCGCACCTCGACATCGCGCCGATCGCGCATGCGCGGCTACCGACATGATCCAGGACGACGACGCGCCGGTGCGCGCGCTGGCATTCTATCTGCCCCAGTTCCACCGGATCCCGGAGAACGATGCTTGGTGGGGCGAGGGTTTCACCGAGTGGACGAACGTGCGCCGCGCGCTGCCCCAGTTCCCCGGCCACGAACAGCCGAAGTGGCCGGGCGAGCTCGGCTTCTACGACCTCACCGATCCGGCCGTGGCCGAGGCGCAGGCTGCGCTGGCGCGCCACCATGGGATCGAGGGATTCTGCTACTACTTCTATTGGTTCAACGGTCGTCGGCTCCTCGAGCGGCCGCTCGAGGAGATGCTCTCGCGCGGCACGCCGGATTTCCCGTTCTGCGTCTGCTGGGCGAACGAGAACTGGACGCGCCGCTGGGACGGGGCCGAGCACGAGATCCTGATGGAGCAGCGGTACGGGCTTGAGGACAGCGCGCAGCTCTTCGACGAGTTCCTCCGGCTGTTCCGGGATCCGCGGTACATCCGGATCCGCGGACGTCCCCTGCTGCTGGTATACAAGGCGGCGATCATCCCCGAGGTGGCGGAGACGATGCGCCTGTGGCGTGCGCGGGCGGACGCCCTGGGGGTTTCGCGGCCCTTTCTCGTCGCCTGCGAGACCGCGAAGATGAGCGACGCCGTTCGCGCGGCCTTCGATGCGGTCGTGGAGTTCCCGCCGCACGGCCACCAGCTGGCGTGGATGAATGCGAAGATAGCCGGCCTGGTGCCAGGCTACGCCGGTGTCGTGACGAGCTTCCGGGCACAGGTGATCCAGTCGCTCAAACGCGATGCCGGCGCGAGGAAGACGTTTCGCTGTGTCATGCCTTCCTGGGACAACACGGCGCGTCGCGGGTCGCGGGGAACCGTGTTCGCCGGCTCGAGCCCGGAGCTCTTCGGCTTTTGGGTCGAGCGCATGGCGATAGACACGCGCATGCGGCTCTCCGGCGAGGAACGGCTGCTGTTCGTCAACGCGTGGAATGAATGGGGAGAAGGCTGCTGCCTCGAACCAGACGCGCGATACGGCCGACAGTACCTCGAGGCCTTTCGCGACGGGCTCGCGCGCGCCTCGCGCGCGAACCCCGGTCGGGACGACCGGCCCGCGTGGCGAGAAGTCGAGTCTGACGCGGCTGTGGCAGTGGCGTGCGGCGAGCTGTCGGTCCGCGTGTTCGGCACCCCACCCGCTCCGGGCACGCCGGGAACGAGCGTCGTCATGCCGGTGTACAACCATGCGCGGTTTCTCAAAGCCACGCTCGAGTCGATCCGCGCGCAGTCGGCCACTCCTTTGGAGCTCATCGCGATCGACGACGGCTCGACCGATGAGAGCTCGACGGTCGTCGCGGAGTTCGCGCGCGACGCGCCGTTCCCGGTGACACTCGCGCGTCAGCCCAATCAAGGCGCGCATGTCGCGCTGAACCGCGGCATGGCGCTTGCAGCCGGCGACACGATCGCGCTGATTAACTCGGACGACGCCTACGCGCCCGAGCGACTCGAACGAATGGCCGCGGCGCTCGGAACGGGACGAGTCCTCGCATGGTCGGACGTGGTGTTCGTCGACGAGCTCGACCGTCCGACCGAAAGCGTCGAGATCGACGCCCTCGCCGAGGCTATGCGTGACTCTCATCGGCCCGGTCGGCTGATCGACGCGCTGGTGAACGCGAATGTCGCGGTGTCGAGCGGCAATCTCGTCTTCCGCCGCTCGCTGCTCGAGGCCACCGGAGGCTTCGCGTCGTTCGAGGTATGCCACGACTGGGATTTCTTGCTCGCGGCGACTCGCGCGACCGAGGTGTTTTCGCTACCCGAGCCGCTGTACCGCTATCGGATCCACGGGGGGAACACGTTCGGGTCCCGCCACCTTGTCGGCCAGATTGAGGTCGAACGCGTGCTACGGCGATTCCTGGCGGACATCGGATCCCATCCGGCGGTGGACGACGCGACGCGCGCGCGACTGCGGGCAGACCTCGCGGACCGCGGCTTCGACCACCTCTGGCCCGGTTGATCGAGAAGCCATGCCCGCCGGTCGACCGAATCCCGTATCGCACAACGCCTCTTGCCCGCGCGGAAGTGGGAGACACTACAAGGAGTGGCATGGCGCGACGACCGCACGGAGCGACGCGAGTCCCCCCCCGATCGATGTGTTGAAGGACGCGGCCATGTCGGCCGTGCGAGCGGGCCGGCTCCCCGAGGCCGGCGAGTTGTTCGCCCGTGCGCTAGAGGAAAATCCGGCGGACTTCGATGTCCTGCACATGTTTGGCGTCACGCGGTTGATGCAACTTCGTTTCGGCGAGGCTGCCGATCTCATCGAGCGAGCGCTGACGGTACGCCCGGGCGCGCGCGGCGCGGGCGGGAATGCCCGATCCCTACCTCGTCGACTGCGAGACCAGCGAGGGGCACGATTCCGCCCTATTGGGGCTCGACGCGACAGTCGAGTTCCCGCCGCATCGGCACCACGCGCTCATGCTGAACGGGCAGATCGCGGGCCTCGATCCGGAGTTCGGCGGCCTCGTGACGAGCTACCACTCGCAGGTCGCCGAGTCGTTCCTGCGGCGGCCCGACGGGTACAAGCGGCTGCGCTGCGTCTTCCCGACCTGGGACAACGCGGCGCGGCTCGACCCCGGCTCGACGCTCTTCGTCAAATCGAATCCCGAGCTCTTCGGCTACTGGATCGAGACGATGGCGCAGGAGACGTGGCGGCGGCTTCGCGGCGAAGATCGGCTGCTGTTCGTCAACGCGTGGAGCGAATGGGCGGAAGCGTGCTGCCTCGCGCCCGACGGCCGTTACGGTACGCAGTACCTCGAGGCGCCGCAGCAGGCGCTCGTCCGCGGCGCGCGCCTGCCGGCCGCTCCGCTCGAGCGCCCGCGGTTCGCCGACGTCGTGCAAGACACGCGCGCGGCGGTCGACGCGGGCGAGCTAGCCGTCGTGCGCCACGGCGACGCGCGAAGAGCCGGTGCGACGGTCGTGTCTGTCGTGATGCCGATCTACAACCACGAGCGCTACCTTGGGCGCACGCTGGCATCGCTCGCCGCGCAGATGCGCTTGCCGGATGAACTCGTCGCCGTCGACGACGGGTCCACCGACGGAAGCGTCGCGGTGGTCAAACGATTCGCCCGAACCGCGCGATTCCCCGTGGCGCTCGCACACCCAGCGAACCGCGGCGCGCACGTCGCGATCAATCGCGGCCTCGCGCTCGCGCGCGGCAGCGTCGTCGCGCTGCTCAATTCCGACGACGCGTTCCACCCGCACCGGCTCGAGCGCCTGGTCGCCGCCCTCGACGATCGGTGCGAGCTCGTCTTCTCGGGAGTCGAGTTCGTCGATGACGACGATCGACCCGCGTCCGGGTCCCATGTCGACAACCTGCGCGTGGCGTTCTCGCGGATCGACCGGGAGGAATCGCTATTCGAGGCCATGATCCGGCATAACGTCGCCGTTTCCACCGGAAACTTCTTGTTCCGCCGCTCGCTGGCCCTGCGCGTCGGCGGTTTCGCGGGGATGGAAGTGTGTCACGACTGGGACTGGCTGCTTGCGGCAACTTGGCACACGCGTGTAGCGCGCGTCAACCAACCGCTCTATCGCTACCGAATTCACGGGGCCAACACTTACGCCGCGCGTGTGCTCGCCGGAACGTCGGAGACCGAGACGTTGTTAGGACGATTCCTGGCCAGGATCGGTACTCATCCGCAGATGGACGACAGCGGACGCGAACGGCTGCGCCAACAACTTGTCGCGCGAGGGCAGGAACACCTATGGCCAGCCGGGGGCGCTCCAAGTGATGGCGAAGCTGCCGCAGTCCGTCGGTCGGAACTCGCCGTGCCCCTGCGGCAGCGGCCGGCGCTACAAGGACTGCCACGGCGCGCTCGGCTCCGAGGCGGAGCGCGAGGCGGGCGCGCCGTGTCCGGCGGCGGGACCGCGGCGGACCTCGCGTCGGCGGTCGCCGCGCACGCGGCGGGCGACTTCGACCGGGCAGCGTTCCATTACGAGCGGGCGCGCACGAGCGCCCGGCGTCGTTCGACGCCTGGCACCTGCTGGGCGTGGTCCGTCTGCAACAGCGGCGGCTCCCGGACGCGCAGACCGCGTTCGCTCGGGCGCTGGCGATCCGACCGGGCGCGGTCGTGACGCTTCGATGCGCGGCGATCGCACGCGGCGAACGGATCCCGCGCGATTCCACCGACGCCTACGCGGCCTGGATCGCCGGTGTGGAAGGTCGACGCGACCTCGAGCGGGCGCCGCTGCGCGCCGCGGTCGCGGCCCGGGCGGACGCCACACGCTTCTCGATCCTGCTGCCGGTGTTCGACACGCCGGAGCCGTGGTTGCGCGCCTGCCTCGACAGCGTGATCGGGCAGTCGTACCCGCATTGGGAGCTCTGCGTCGTCGACGACGCGTCGCGCGAACGCCGGGTCGGCGAGGTCCTGCGCGAATACGCGGCGCGCGACCCGCGCATCCGCGTCCGGACCCGGGAACGCAACGGACACATCTGCGCCGCGTCGAACGACGCGCTGGCGCTGGCCGGCGCGCCCTACGTCGCGCTGCTGGACCACGACGACCAGCTCGTCACCTCCGCCCTCGCCGAGATGGCCCTGGCGATCGAGGAGCGGCCGCGGTCGGCGATCCTCTACAGCGACGAGGACAAGATCGACGACCAGGGGCGCCGCGTCGAACCGTACTTCAAGCCCGACTGGAATCCGGCGCTGCTCGCCTCGCAGAACTACGTCAGCCATCTCGGCGTCTACCGGACCGGGCTGGCGCGCGAGGTCGGCGGCTTCCGTCCGGGCACCGAAGGCGCGCAGGATTGGGACCTGTTGCTCCGGTGCACCGAGCGTGTCGACGCGGCGGCGATCGTCCATGTGCCGCAGGTCCTCTACCACTGGCGCCTATCGATCGCGTCGACGTCGTCCGCGATGAACGCCAAGCCCTACGCGGCACGCGCGCAGGAGCGCGCGGTCGGCGGACACTTCGAGCGCCGCGGGATCGCGGTTCGATTGGGCCGGGTCTGCGATGGCAACTTCCTCCAGGCCGATCCTCGGCCGGCGGTCCCGCCGTCGGTCGGCGTCGTCGTGCTCGGGCGGGCGGACGATGCGGACCGCGTCGCCGGGAGCTGGCGGTCGGTGGCCGGGGTCGTCGGTGTCGCTGCGGTCGCCATCGGAGCCGCGGTCGACGATGCGCGCGACGCCGCACTCCGCCTCGGCGCCGGGGATGCCGCGGCGATCAACGCGGCCGCGGCACGCTTGCGGGCCGACGTGCTGCTGTTCGTGCGATCCTCGGCGATGCCCTTCGATGCGCAGGTCGTCGGCACGCTGGCGGCGCACGCGTCCTCGCCGGGCGCCGGCCCGGTCGGGGGAGCGTTTCGAGACGCCTACGGCATGCTGGCCGGCGGGCCGCTGATTCTCGACGAGGAGAGGATCGCGGCGAGGGCGTTCCCCAGCGACCCGGTGCCGGTTCTCGTCGCCGGTGCCCGCGAGCAGCTGGTGCAGAACCTCTCGGCGGTGCGCGGCGACGCGATGGCGGTGTCGCGGTCGCTTTGGGACAGACTCGGGGGCTACGACGCCGGCGCGCTGGCGCGCCGATTCCACGATGTCGACTTCTGCCTGCGGGCCTCCGAGGCGGGCGCCCGCACGCTCTGGCATCCGGCGGCGGCGTTTCGCGTGCCGGAGCCGGTGATCGTGCCGATGGACCCGGTCGAGGACGACGACGACGCTCGGACGATGCGCGCCCGATGGCGCGAGCGCCTGCGCGCCGATCCCGCCTACCCGATCGAGTTCGCGCGAGCGCCGGCTGTTTTCGAGTTCCGCGGTGTCGCGCGGAGCACCGGCGACGATCCGGGACCGGGGGGGCCGCGATGACGCTGCCGGCGACGACCCGCCGTCCGGTCACTCCGGACGAGATCGACTGGTTCGACGACGATGCGCCGGTCCGGGACGCCGGTCGGTGTCCGGCCTGCGACAGTCACGCTCCGGCGCGTCCGTTGTTGTCGGTCCCGCAGCTCGCTGCACCGTACGACCGGCTCGAACTCCTGCGTTGCGGGCGTTGCGGCTCGGCGTTCTTCGACCCGCCCGGCGTGTCCGACTTCGCGAACCTCGATCAGGTCGCCGACGATTCGTGGCGCCATTACGTCGAGGCCGGCGGCGGCGTCTGGGAGACGATCTGGCCGATCCTCGCCGCCCGGACTCGGGGTAGCCTCCTCGACATCGGCTGCGGCTTCGGATTCGCGCTCGATTTCTGGCAGCGGACCGGCCGTGGCGAGGCGGTCGGTTCGGAGGCGGCCGACTACGGCCGGCTCGGCGCACGGCTCCTCGGCGTCACCATCCACGGCGAGCACGTCGAGCGCTGCGGGGCGCCCGCCGGCCGCCGCTTCGACATCGTCTACGCCTCCGAGGTGATCGAGCACGTCCCCGACCCGCGCGCGTTCGCGACGACATTGGCCCGCTTCGTCGCGGACGACGGCGTGCTGGCGTTGACGACGCCGGCGGCGTCGTACGTCCATCGGCGCAACGCCGGCCTCACGTTGCTCGCCGCGCTCGCCCCGGGGTTCCACGGTTTTGTGCTGTCCATCGAGGCGTTCGCCGAGGCGGCGCGCGCGGCCGGCTTCGAGCACGTCGAGACGCGCGTCCAGTCGGAACGTCAATTCCTCTGGGCGTCGCGGCGACCGCTCGCGATCGCCGCCGATCCCGGTGTCCATCTGCCGGCGCTGCACGCGTATCTGGCCGATCGTGCCGCCGACGCCGGACTCGACGCGTCGGTCCGCGACGGCTACCGCTACCGGCTGCTGCGCGATCAGGTGCAGTTCGGCCGCTGGCAGGATGCGCAGGCGACCCACGGGGCGCTGGCGAGGGGTCTGGTCGGTCGGTTCGGTCCGACCGTGCTCGAGCCGGGCGCGACGCTGCCGGCGTTGGAGGCCTGCGCGACGTCCGCCGACGTCGGCCGTGTCGGACCGTATTTCCTGCCGAGCTACTACCAGCTCCGGGCGCGACTCGAGCAGCACTCGGGAACCGATCCGCACGCGGTGCGCCGCTGCTACCGGGAGGCCGCGCGCGCGACGCTCGCCTGCACGAGGATCGCGCCGCTGCATTTCCTGGAGGCGGCCGGAAACCTGTGGAGATGCCGGATCGACCAGGCGCTGCTGGGCCTCGCGCTCGGAGACGAGTCCGAGGCCGCGGCGCTCGCCGAGGCGCTGGAGCGGGGCGGCGCCGGCGGCGAGGCGAACGCGCACATGCCCGTCGACACGGGGTACCTCGAGGCGCTGCTGCCGACGGTCGTCGAGCAACTCACCGACCGGGGCCTGCGCGGCGCGGCGGCGACACTGGCCGACGCGTACCGGCGCCACGTCGGGCGGCGCTACGGCCCGAGCGCGACCGCGCCGCAGGGCGTCGACGCCGCGCTGTCCGACGCCGGTGCCGCGCTGCCCGGCGATCCGCTCGCCGCGCCATGGCTCGACGCGCTCGGCGATCTGGCCGATGCCGCCACGCATGCGCGCGGAGTCGAGCGCACCCGCGAGCTCGTGGCGATCGCGGACCGGCACGCCGCGCATCCACGGTTCGGACGCGCGCTGATGGCGTTCGGGCGGCGGGCCCGCGTTCGGGCGGGACTCGAACCGCCGCCGCCGATCGTCTCGTTCGAGACCTCGTTCACGATCGCGCCGCGGCGGCGTTGAGGCCCGCGACCCGGGGCGTGGAACCGCTCAGCGGAAGACCCACCAACGCGCCAGCGCGTAGGTAACGGGCGGCGCCAGCGCGATCGACAGCGCCAGACCGACGTAAGGCGACCAGTGCCGCCCGTGCACGGCGAACGCCATGATCGCCGCCGACAGCGCCAGGCCGACGAGCTGCGCGGCGAGGTAGCGGGGCAGCTGGGCGAGCGGATCGGCGCGCGAGCCGAAGGTCCAGCGGCGGTTCAGGACGAATCCGCAGACGAAGGCGACGGCGAAGGCGACGGCGGTCGCGGCGACCGGATCG
Source organism: Burkholderiales bacterium (assembly GCA_046347725.1). GTDB lineage: Bacteria > Pseudomonadota > Gammaproteobacteria > Burkholderiales > Casimicrobiaceae > VBCG01. The sequence continues at coordinate 197,265 of JAXMFN010000009.1, read as the reverse complement.
ACCCGCGTGGTCTCGACCACGAGCGCGAAGACCGCCGCGTGGACCGCGGTCGCCGCCACGCCGACGACCGCGAAGCGCCCGAACGAGCGGACCAGCGTCATCCGCTGGCGGGCGGCGGCGCGTCGACGCCGTCCGCGAAGCCGGCCCTGGCGCGCACGACGTAGAGGGGGCGCGCCTTCACCTCGTCGTAGACGCGGCCCAGGTACTCGCCGATGACGCCCAGCGACAGCAGCTGGACGCCGCCGAGGAACAGCACCATCGCCATCAGCGACGCGTAGCCGGGCACGTCGATGCCGTAGACGATCGTGCGCACGACGAGCCAGGCGCCGTAGGCGAGCGCGATCAGCGCGAACATCGCCCCGAGGAAGCTCGACACGCGCAGCGGGAGCGCCGAGAACGAGACCAGGCCGTCGATCGCGAGGCGCCACAGCCGCAGGAGACCGTAGCGCGAGCGACCTTCGGTGCGTTCCTCGACGTCGTAGTCGACGGTCGCGGTCCGGAAGCCGACCCAGGCGTACATGCCCTTCGTGTAGCGCGTGCGCTCGGGCATCCGCTTGAGCGCGTCGACCACCGGACGCGACATCAGCCGGAAGTCGCCGGCGCCGCGCACCGGCGGAACCGCCGACACCGCCGCGAAGATCCGGTGGAAGAGGTCGGAGGCGAGCCGGCGTCCCACCGGGTCGGTCGACCGCGCGCGGCGCAGCGCGATCACCACGTCACTGCCGGCGCGCCAGCGGGCGACCAGCTCCGGCAGGAGCTCGGGCGGATGCTGGAGGTCGGCGTCGATCGGCACGACCGCCTGGCCGCGGGCGTGGTCCAGGCCGGCCGCGAGCGCGATCTCCTTGCCGAAATTGCGCGACAACGCGATCACGCGCACCCGGGGGTCGCGCGCGGCGAGCGCCGAGAGGACCGCGAACGTGGCGTCGCGACTGCCGTCGTCGACGAAGACCGCCTCGGCATCGAGGCCGGCCGAGGAGAGCGCCGCGCCGGTCCGCGCCCAGAACGCCTCGAGACCGGCCGCCTCGTTGTAGCAGGGAACGACGAGCGACAGGGTCGGCGGGGCGCTCACGGCGCGGATTCTCGCATGTCCGTCGACGGGCGACGCCGGAAAGCGATCCGCCGGGGGTCGGCCCGGAGGCCGACCCGCAGGGGCGCGGGAGGGACGGACGCCGGCCGGCCCGACGCCTCGCCGCCTAGAGGATCTCGGCGGCGCGATCGGCGAGTCGCGAGCGCTCGCCCCGGGTCAGCGTCACGTGGCCCGAATGCGGCCAGCCTTTGAAGCGGTCGACGACGTAGGTGAGCCCCGAGCTCCCTTCGGTCAGGTACGGCGTGTCGATCTGCGCGATGTTGCCCAGGCAGACGACCTTCGTCCCGGGTCCGGCGCGCGTGATCAGCGTTTTCATCTGCTTGGGGGTCAGGTTCTGCGCCTCGTCGATGATCAGGAACTTGTTGATGAACGTCCGGCCGCGCATGAAGTTGAGGCTCTTGACCTTGATCCGCGAGCGGATGAGGTCGCGCGTGGCGGCGCGGCCCCATTCGCCGGCCTCGTCGTCGGTCTTGTTGAGCACGTCGAGGTTGTCCTCGAGCGCGCCCATCCACGGGTTCATCTTCTCCTCTTCGGTGCCCGGGAGGAAGCCGATATCCTCGCCGACCGGCACCGTGACCCGGGTCATGATGATCTCGGTGTAGACTTTGAATTCGAGCGTCAGCATGAGGCCGGCGGCGAGCGTCAGCAGCGTCTTGCCGGTGCCCGCCTGGCCGACCAGCGTGACGAAATCGACGTCAGGGTTCATCAGCAGGTTGAGCGCGAAGTTCTGTTCGCGGTTGCGCGCGGTGATTCCCCAGACGTTGTTCTTCTGGTGGCCGTAGTCCTTCAACGTCGACAACAGCGCGGTGCGGCCGTGGATCTCCTTGACGATCGCGTGGAACGGCGCCTCGCCGGCGGGTTCCAGCCAGACGAACTCGTTGGCGAGCAGCGTCGGCGGCAGCGGTCCGGTCACGCGGTAGAGCGTGTGGCCGCCCTGCTGCCAGCTCTCCATCCCCTTGCCGTGCCGCTCCCAGAAATCGGCGGGCAGCTCCTCCATGCCGGAATAGAGGAGCTCGGAGTCCTCGATGACCTTGTCGTTGTAGTAGTCCTCGGCGGCGAGCGACAGCGCGCGCGCCTTGATCCGCATGTTGATGTCCTTCGACACCAGCACGACGTCGCGCCGCGGGTGCAGTCGCGCCAGATGCATCACCACCGCGAGGATCTGGTTGTCCGCCTTGCCGTTGGCGAGCGACGGCGGCAGCGTCGTGGTGATCGTCTCGGTCTGCAGGTACAGGCGCCCGGTGGCCGCGCCGTTGCTCTTCTGCGCCAGAGGAATGCCGCCGGAGATGCCGTCGCCGCCCTGCTCGGTGTGCGCGGTGACGAGCTCGTCCAGGAAGCGCGAGGCCTGCCGGGCGTTGCGCGCCACCTCGGTGACGCCCTTCTTGTGCCCGTCGAGTTCCTCGAGCGTCAGGATCGGCAGATAGATGTCGTGCTCTTCGAAGCGGAACAGCGACGTCGGGTCGTGCATCAGCACGTTCGTGTCGAGCACGAACAGCCGGGTCGAAGTGGGGGCGGCCTTGGGGCCGGATTTCCCGGCGCCGGGGGCCTTTCGGGACGCGAGGGAGACGAGTTGCGAGGGGGCGGGGCGGAGCTTGCGTTCGACCATGGTCCTCCGGAATTCGCTGGCCGATCACCGGCCGCGGACATTGTCGCCGATGCTACGCCTACGGCCGATGAACACAAGGGCTTGTGGTCGATTCGGCGGAATCCCCGAAGAACTTGTGGTTCCATCGGAACATGCAGCCCCAGGACCGGCGGTCGCTACGGCCGACCCGGCCCTGTTCGACGGCTGCCCCGACGGTTTCGGCCGCCGGGGCGCTTGAGGAGGTGACTTGGCGATGCGCCGCCCCGACCCCGCCCGCTCGACCCGACTCGCCCGCGCGTTGGCGTTCGCGCTCGCCGTCCTCGCCGCGGCGGCCGGTTCCACCCCGGCCCTGGCGCAGGACGGCAGGATCAGGATCGGTCAGTCGATCACGCTCAGCGGCCCGGGCGGAGAACACGGGCGCGCGGCGGCGACCGGGGCGCGGATCTACGTCGACGAGGTCAACGCGTCGGGTGGGGTCGCGGGCCGCCGGATCGAGATCGTCACCCGCGACGACGGTGGCGAGGCGACCCGGGCCACCGCCAATGTCCGCGAACTGATCGACAAGGAGCAGGTGGTCGCGCTGCTCGGGGGGGTGGAGGGCGGTCCCTGCGTGGCGACGCTCAAGGAGGCGTCGCCGCGGGGCGTGCCGCTGATCGGGTGCATGGCGGGTTCGCCGGAAATGCGGGATCCGCCCGACCGTTCCAGCTTCCCGGTGCGCGCGGGGCACGTCGACGAATTCGCGCGCCTGCTCGACATCGTCCGTGCGTACGGATACCGGCGCGTCGCGTTTCTGCATGCCGATTCCGACACCGGGCGGCGCCACCTGGACAACGTCCGGCGACTCGCCGGCGATCGTTCGATCGAAGTCGCAGCCGTTGCGATGACGGCCGGGCGGGCGCCGGAGGAACTGGCGCGGGCGATCGCCGCGGCGAAGGTCGACGCGGTCTTCAACCACGGCTCCCACGCGACCTACGTCGCGGTCATCGAGGCGTTGACGGCCCGGGGAGATCCGCCGATGTTCATGGCCGTGAATTCGGGCGCGGCGCAGATGGCCCGCGCGCTGGGTCCGAAGGCGAAGGGGCTGGTGTTCACCCAGGTCGTTCCGTTTCCCTGGGCGGTGGCCGTTCCGGTGGTCAAGGAGTATCAACAGGCACTCGCCCGGCACGCGCCGGGGACCGAGCCGTCGTTCTCGGGTCTCGAGGGATACATCGGCGCGAAGGTGCTCCACGCCGGCCTGACGGCGGCCGGTCGCGAGGCGACCCGTTCGGGCATCCAGCGAGCGATGGTATCCCTCGGCCGCCTCGACCTGGGCGGCATGGAGGTTCGATACGGCGCCGGCGGCTACCAGGGCTCGCGCTTCGTCGATACCGTGATCGTGGCCAGCGACGGTCGTTTCGCCCGTTGACCGCGCGCTCGGGTGCGCGCCGGCGCCGGCCGGAGGCCAAGACCGCCAATCGGGCTCGGTCCTAGAGCGACTGAACCGCGGTCAACACGTCGGCCACGTGGCCGGCGACCTTCACTCCGCGCCACTCGCGGACGAGCTTGCCGTCGGCGCCGACGAGGAAGGTCGAGCGCTCGATCCCGCGCACCTGTTTGCCGTACATCGACTTCATCTTGATCACGCCGAAGGCCTGGCAGAGCTTCTCGTCGGGGTCGGAGAGCAGCGGGAACGGGAAGCCCATCTTGGCGGAGAACCCCTCGTGCGAGCGGATCGAGTCCCGCGACACGCCGGCGACCACGGCGCCGGCCTTGGCGAACTTCGCGTACAGGTCGCGGAACTGGGCGCCCTCGGTCGTGCAGCCCGGCGTGTTGTCCTTCGGATAGAAATAGAGGACCACCGGATGACCGCGATGGTCGGCCAGATGGAAGCTGCCACCGGTGGCGGCGGCGGTGAAATCGGGGACGGTCTTGCCGACGGCGAGGGGCATGGTCGCTCCGGGTCGGGTGGGGGGTATCAGGCGGCCTCGGGCATCGCGGCGCCCGGGAACGGCCCCTGTTGGACGAACAGGATCCCGCTGCGTCCCGGCACGCTGCCGGCGCCGACCGCGCAGCGGGGCAGGGCGAGCGGCTCGACCGATTCGTACAGGCGGCGCATCGACGTCGGCATCCAGCCCTGGGCCTTCCAGCCGACGACGAGCTGCTCGAGGACCGGCAGCAGGCGCAAGCCCTCGAGTTCGGCGTGCAGCGTGAACACGTGGCCGTCCGCCGACGGGACGGCGGTGCGCGCGAGCAGTCGCTCGGCGACGTTCGACTCGTCGACGCCGTCCAGCCCGATCAGCTCGTCGAGCGTGGGCAGCGTCGTCGGGAACTGCGGGCAGCGGATCGGCTCGGCGTTCCAGAACGGCAGGTGCGGGTGCGTCCCGCGGCCGTCCGAGCAGTAGTCGAAGCCCAGGCGCTGGGTCAGCCGCAGCGCGTGGACGTTCATCTGCCAGCCGGCGGCGCCGTGCACGCGCGGCGGCTCGCCGAAGACCGCCGCGTAGCGCTCGCAGGCGAGGCGCATCTCGCGCAGCGTCCACGCCGCGTCGGCCGACGCGACGCCGTCCTGCCAGCGGACGTGGTCCCAGCAATGCACGCCGGTTTCGAAGCCGGCGTCGCGGGTCGCGCGCATCGTGTCGGCGGCGCGAACGCCGATGTCCGGGCCGGGCAGCAGCGTGCCGTACATCAGCGTGCGCACGCCGTAGTGGCGCACGACGCTGGTGCGGCGCACCTTCGAGGCGAAGCCGGGACGGAACGCGCGCCGGATCGCGCGCCCGGTGTGGTCCGGGCCGAGGCTGAACAGGAACGTCGCGCCGACGCCGTGGCGCGCGAACAGGTCGACCAGCCTCGGCACGCCCTCGCGCGTGCCGCGCAGCGTGTCGACGTCGACCTTGAGCGCGAGGAGCATCGGCGACGCCGCGGCGCTACTCGACGAGCGCGCGGGCGGCCGCGACCTGCCCGCGGTAGGCCTCGAAGATCCGCTCGAGGGCCTCGGCCATGCCCACCTTCGGCGACCAGCCCAGGTCGGCCCGGGTGTTGGCGATCGCGGGGACGCGGTTCTGGACGTCCTGGTAGCCCTTGCCGTAGTAGGCGTCGGCCGACGTGTCGACCAGACGCACGGACGCGGCGCTCGCCGCGTACTCGGGGTAGCGGCGCGCGACGTCGAGCATCATCGTCGCCAGCTCGCGCACCGAGTAGTTGTTCGCCGGGTTGCCGATGTTGTAGATCTTGCCGCTCGCCACGCCGCCTCGGTTGTCGATGATGCGCATCAGCGCGTCGATTCCGTCGCTGACGTAGGTGAAGGCGCGCTTCTGCGCGCCGCCGTCGACCAGCCGGATCGGTTCGCCGCGGACGATGTGGCCGAGGAACTGGGTGATGACCCGCGAGCTGCCTTCCTTGGGCGTGTTGATCGAGTCGAGCCCCGCGCCGATCCAGTTGAACGGACGGAACAGCGTGTAGTCGAGCCCCTGCTCGAGACCGTAGGCGTGGATGACGCGGTCCATCAGCTGCTTCGCGCACGAGTAGATCCAGCGCGGCTTGGCGATCGGCCCGAGCACGAGCTCCGAGGTCTCGGGGTCGAAGGCCTCGTCGCGGCACATGCCGTAGACCTCCGAGGTCGACGGGAACACCAGCCGCTTGCGGTGGCGGACCGCGGCGCGGACGATCGGCAGGTTCGCCTCGAAGTCGAGCTCGAAGACGCGCAGCGGCTCGCGGACGTACGTGGCCGGCGTGGCGATCGCCACCAGCGGCAGCACGACGTCGCACTTCTTGACGTGGTACTCGATCCACTCGCGGTTGATCGTGATGTCGCCCTCGAAGAAGTGGAAGCGGCGTTCCGGCAGGAGCTCGGCGATCCGGTCGGTCTGCATGTCCATCCCGTAGACCTCCCAGTCGGTGGTCTTGAGGATCGCGTGCGACAGGTGGTGGCCGATGAAGCCGTTGACGCCGAGGACGAGGACGCGTTTCATGAGCGGGCCCGCTGTTGCGGTGGACCCGTCATTCTACCGGGGTCGACGACCGGGCCGACCGCGCCGCCGCCGCCGGCGCTCAGACGCCGAGCTCGCGACGAAGCGCCTCCAGCGCGCGTTCGGCGTCGATTTGCGCGTCGCGCGCGCGGTAGCGCTGTCCTTCGAGGTCGCGTACCTGCCCGCGCAGGATGTCGCGGCGGACGTCGGACGTGCTGCCGTCGGCGATGTCGCGCCGCTTCTCGGCGATCTCGCGCTCGACCGCGCCCGCCTTCGAGCGGGCGTCGTGGACCCGGCGCGCCGCCCCGTAGAGACGTCCGTAGCGCGGATCGTTGCACACGCCGGCGTAGCCGCGGCCGGCGAGACCGTGGTCGATCGCCGCCGGCAGCCGGCAGTATTCGACCAGCCCGGCCCGGCGGCCTTCGAGATACGCGCGCTCGTCGGGTGCGACGTTGGCGCCGGCGCAGGCCTCCCGGTGCTTGACCAGGCGGTCCGCCGGATGACCGGCACGGCCGTCGGCGACGCCCAGCGCCGCCCAGTCGACCGACGGGCACTTGTCCTCGGTTATCGTCGCGCAGCCGGCGACGCCGGCGGCGAGCGCGGCGGCGGCGAGGCCCGCCCGCCAACGGCCGGCGAGCGGGATCGGCGTCATCTCGAGCTCCTCTGGAAGCGCCCTTGCGGGTCGAAGCGGACCCGGGGCCGCGGCGTCTTGTCGTTGTCGTAGACGACCTCGATCCCGAGCCCGCCGCAATCGCGAGGACGGTCGACGATGAAGCGCGCGTGCGCTTCGTCCTCGTCGTCGAGTCCGGCCGCCAGCACGCCGTTGCGCGGGAGATCCCGCAGCTTCGTCCAGTCGACGTCGTGCTCGCTCCAGCCCTGCTCGCACAGGAACGAGCCGTCGTAGCGTGGTCCGGGTCTGATGACGTGCGCGGCGTCGAAGCGCCAGGTCGACCGGTCGGCGAGCGTGAACTCGATCTCGCGCCGGTCGATCCTGACCGCGCCGAGCCGCGTCGCCGGGACCTCCCGACGCAACGCGGCGATCGCGGTCGCGACGTCGCGTCGCAGGTCGTCGGACTTGCGCGGCGGGGCTTTCGCCGCCGCCGGCGCCGGGGCGGCGGCGACCGTCACCGGCTGCCCGCTCGCGGGGTCGAAGGGGACGACGCTGATCTTCCCGGTCGTCAGGCTGCCGACGCGCGCCTTGATCACGACCTTCGCGACCGCCGGGTCGTAGCCCATCTCGAAATTCATGATGAAATCGGTCGCCTGCCCCGGAACCGTGCGCCAGCGGTCGATCCAGGCCCGGATCGGCGTCGCACGCACCGACGACAGCGCGAACGCGTTCGCGGTCGCGACCGCGGCGCTCGCCCAGGGCTTGAGCTTGCGATTCTCGGTGCCGATCCAGCGATCGCCCTGCCGGATCAGCAGTTCGCGCGCGCCGCCGGGACGCACGACCAGCGCCGCCGCCTCGCTCTCGCCGAATTCGAGCATCGCGAGCATCGGGTCGCCACCGATTTTGGCGATCAGCGCCTGGCGGAACCGTTCGAACGCCGCCAGCGTCCGCGCGTCGGCGTTGCGCGCCTCGCGCGCCTGGATCTCCGCCACGCCACCGCCTTGCGCCGGCGAGAGGCCCGCGTCGACCAGCGCGACGAACGCGAGCGCCGCGAGGGCGAGGGATCGCCGCGTCATCGCCCGAGGAGCGAGCGGACGCGCGCCGGACCGGCCGACGCGCCGTCGGCCATCGCCGAGACGATCGCGACGACGCCGCCGTCGCCGCAGCGCCCGTACACGCGGTCGTCGGCGACGAAGACGCCGGGCGTGGCCGGGGCACCGGCCGGCGCGATGCCGAGCCGCCGCGTCCGATGGATGTGGAGGCGCCCCCCGGGGAGGTCGCTGAAGGCGCCGGGGTACGGCGCGGCGACCGCGCGGACCAGGTCGTGAACCCGCCTGGCCGGCCAGGTCCAGTCGATGCGCCCGTCCTCGGGGCGACGCCCGCCCCGGTACGATCCGGCGGCGAGATCGTTGACGCGGCGGTGCGCGGTGCCGGTCACCAGCGCCGGCAGCGAGCGGTCGACGACGATCTCGGCGGCGACCGTCACCTTGTCGAACACCTCCTTCGCGGTGTCGTCGGGCAGGATCGGCACCGCCTGCTGGTCGACGATGCCGCCGGCGTCGGGTTTGGCGGTCATGTCGTGGAGCGTCGCCCCGGTCACGCGCTCGCCTTCGAGGATCGCCCAGTTGACCGGTGCGCGACCGCGGAATTTCGGCAGCAGCGAGCCGTGGACGTTGAGCGCGCCGCGCCGGGCGGTCGCGAGCATCGCCGGCCCGAGCATCCGCCGGTAGTAGAAGCTGAACAGGAAGTCGGGCGCGAGCGCGGCGACGCGGGCGACCACCTCGGGTGCGTTGGCGTCGTCCGGCGCGATCCAGGGGAGCCCGAGGTCGTCGGCGACCTCGCTGACGCGCTCGAACCAGAGCGTTTCGGACGGATCGTCGAGATGGGTGACGACCAGTGGAACCCGGATCCCATGCGCCACCAGGACTCGCAGGCAGCGCGCACCGACGTTGTGGTACGCGAAGACGACCGCGCTGGCGCTCAACCGTCGATCTCCAGCGGCGGCAGGGGCCCGCGCGACGTCCCGCGGGGGCCGACCTCGACCATCGTCGCGCAGGCGCGCTCGAAGGTCCGCGCGAAGCCTTCGACATCGGCGAGGCGGCTGGCACCGAATCCGGCGGACAGCGAGGCGCGCGTCCGGTCGGCGTCGGCCGCCGGCGCCGCGGCCAGTTCCAGCGCCAGGGCGACGTAATCGTCGACGTTCGCCGCGACCCAATCGGGGCGGCCGGCGGCGGCGAGCAGCGAGGCGCTCTGGCGGGCGAGCGGTCGATCGCCGGCGAGCGCGACGAGCGGCACGCCGTTCGCGAGGGCATCGCAAGTGGTCACGCCGCCATTGTAGGGGAACGGGTCGAGCGCCACGTCGATGCCGGCGTAGGCGGCGAACGCGTCGGCGAGCGGCGCCCACGGCCTGAAATCGACGCGGTCGACCGGAACGCCGCGGGCGGACCAGCGCTTCGCGATCCAGGCGACGGTGCCCGGATCGTTGTACGCGGCGGCGCGCAGTTCGAGCCGGGCCTCGGGCCGCGCGACCAGGATCGCGCTCCAGGCCGCGAGCGTGGCGTCGTTCAACTTGGCGTGGCGATTGAACGATCCGAAGGTCGGATAACCGCGCCGGTCGCGCGGCGAGGGCGTGGCCAGCGCCGGAATCGGCGGGCGGTAGGCGAGCCGCGTCGGCAGGCGCACGATCCGCTCGACGAAGCGCGACGCATCGTGGTCCGGCACGTGGACCGCGTCGGTCAGCGCGTAATCGATCGCCGCGAGCCCGGTCGTGTCGACGTAGTCCATCCAGGTCGCCTGCACGCGCGCCGGCCGCCGGGCGAGCGCGAGCAGTCGGTGGCCCGGCGTGTGCCCGGCGAGGTCGATCAGCAGGTCCAATTGGTCGCCGGCGATCACCGTGGCGGCGGTGTCGTCGTCGTCGGGCAACTCGCGGTAGTGGTCGGCGAGCGCCCGGAAGCGGCGCGCGATCGCGTCGTCGTGGCGATGCGCCGAGTAGAGCACGATCTCGTGGCGCGAGCGGTCGAGGTGTTCGAGCAGCGGCAGGAACAGCGTCGCCAGCGGACCGGCGGCGAATCGGGGCGACAGGTAACCGACCCGCAGACGATCGCGCCGCGGGCGCGGTCGCGCGGGCGCCGCCGCGATCGGGCTCGCGTGTTCGGACGCCCAGTGCCGATGTTCGGCCGCGAGTTCGTCGCGGGTCGCGAGCGCGGCGTCGTGCTGCAGTTCGACGAGGAGCGCGCTGTGTCCGGCCGCGTTGCGCGGGTCGATCGTCCGGGCGGCGCGCAAGCGCGCCAGCGCGTCGGCGTGTTCGCCCAGTTGCTGCAGATGGGCCGCGCACGCCCAGTGGAGCGAGGCGCGCCGCGGCTCGAGGCGGATCGCGGCGTCGAGCGCGGCGATCGCTTCGGGCAGCGCCGAGCGCGCGGCCAGGAGACGGGCCCGCCGCTCGAGCGGCGTCGCGTTCGCCGGATCGGCGGCCCGGGCGCGGTCCCAAGCGTCGATTGCCGCCTCGGCGTCGCCGGCGCGCTCGCAGGCGGTCGCGATCCCGGTCCAGGCGCCGGCATGGGCCGGATCGAGTTCGGTCGCCCGGCGGTAGGCGCCGATCGCGGCCGCCGGGTCCGCGGTCCTGAGGCGCAGGCGGCCCAGGTTGAGCCAGGCGGCGACCGCGGCCGGGTGCGCCTCGACCTGGGCCTGGTACCAGCCGATCGCCTCGTCGATCCGATTTTCCTCGTCGTACGAGACGGCGATCTGGTAGCGCGCCGCCGGGTCGGCCGGGTGGCGCTCGACGATCGCGCGCCAGGCGGCGCGCGCGCCGTCGCGGTCGCCGGACTGGATCCGGGCGAGCGCGAGCGCGTGAGCGATCGCGTTGGACCGCGGCCATCCGACGGCCGCCACCGCGAGCAACCGGGCGGCCTCGGCCGCGCGGCCGGCGCGCCGCTCGATCTCGCCGCGCAGCGCCGATTCCGCCGGACCGCCTCGCGCTTCGGGCGCCAGGCCGGCCAGCGCCCCTTCCAGCGCGCCGGGTTCGCGTCCGCGCAGCAGCGCGCCGATCCGACGGGCGAGGTCGGATCGCTCGTCGTCGCCCGCCACGTTCAGCGCTCCGCCGGGCGGTCCGGCGGCGGCGCGACGTCGCGCTCCAGCACCGCGCGGATCGTGTAGCGCGGCCGGTCGCGGACCTGCTGGTAGATCCGGCCGACGTACTCGCCGACGAGCCCCAGCCCGAAGAGCACGAACCCGATCAGGATGAACTCCAGGATGTCGCGGTCCCAGAGCGCCGCGAAACCTTCCTCGTAGCGGCCGGTGACCAGTCCGCGGATGACGACGAAGACGTAGAGCAGCAGCGAACCGGTCGACACCAGCATGCCCAAGAGCGAGAAGAACTGCAGCGGAACGAGCGAGAACCCGGTGACCAGATCGAAATTGAGGCGCACGAGCTTGTAGAGCGAGTATTTCGACTCGCCGGCGGCGCGCTCCTCGTGGGCGACCTCGATCTCGACCGGCTTGTGGGCGAACGTGTAGGCGAGCGCCGGGATGAACGTGCTGACCTCGCGGCAGGCGGCGACCGCGTCGGTGATCTCGCGGCTGTAGGCGCGCAGCATGCAGCCCTGGTCGGTCATCCGGATGTGGGTGATCCGCTCGCGCAGCGCGTTCATCGCCCGCGAGGCGCTGCGCCGCCACCACGAATCCTCGCGCTCGCGCCGCACGCCCCCGACGTAGTCGGCGCCCTGGTCCATCGCCGCGAGCAGCTTGCCGATCTCCTCCGGCGGATTCTGCAGGTCGGCGTCCAGCGTGACGACGCGCCGTCCGCGGACCCGCTCGAAACCGGCGATGATCGCCTGGTGCTGCCCGGCGTTGGCGTTGAACAGGACGACGCGGGTGACGTCCGGACGGGCGCGGAACTGGTCGGCGAGCAGCGCGGCGGAGCGGTCGCGGCTGCCGTCGTTGACGAAGATCACCTCGTAGGACACTCCCAGCGTGTCCAGCGCCGGGTAGAGCCGCGCGAACAGCGCCGGCAGTCCGGCCTCCTCGTTGTAGACCGGGATGACGATCGACAAGTCGGGGCCGATCGGCGCAACGGGGGTGCTCGCGCTCATCGGCGATGGGCGGCGAGGACGCGGGCGGCGGCGTCGCAGACGCGGTCGACGTCCTCGTCGCGCATCTCGGCGAACAGGGGTAGCGTCACCGTCTCGCGGGCGATCCGCTCGGCGTTGGGGAACCGGCCTTCGCGGCCGCCGTGGCGGCGGCCGAGCGTCGTCAGGTGCAGCGCCTCGTAGGAGATGCCGGTGCCGATGCCTTCCTGCTGCATCGCGTCGCGGAACTGCGCCCGCGTGATCGTCAGCCGGTCGAGCGGCAGCAGCACGCAGAACATGTTCCAGGTGCAGCCGTCGCCGGCCGCCGGCGGTCCCGGAGGCAGCAGGCACGCCGGATCGGTCGACCAGCGCGCGAAGTAGCGTTCGACGAGCGCGCGGCGGCGCGCCAGCATCGCATCCAGCCGGTCGAGCTGTCCGACGCCGATCCGGGCGTTGACGTCGGGCAGGTTGAACTTGCCGCCCGGGAAGGCGACATCGCGCGTGCCGTCGGGCAGCCGCTCGATGCCGTGGAAGCGCAGCACGTCGACGCGCTTCGCCTCGGCCTCGTCGTTGACGACCAGCGCGCCGCCCTCGATCGTCGTCAGGTTCTTGTTCGGGTGGAAGCTGAACGTGGTGAGGTCGCCGAACGAACCGCCGAAGCGGCCGCCGAAGCGCGTGCCGAACGTGAGCGCGGCGTCCTCGATCAGCCGCAGGCCGCGTTCGCGCGCGAGGTCGAGCAAGGCGTCCAGGTCGGCCGCCGACCCGGGCCAGTGCGTCGGCACGACCGCGCGGGTCCTCGGCCCGATCGCGGCGGCGACCGCGTCGGCGTCGATGTTGCGCGTCACCAGGTCGCAGTCGACGAACACCGGCGTCGCGCCGACCTTCTCGATCATGTTGGAGACGGTGAAGAAGCTCTGCGCCGACGTGACGACCTCGTCGCCGGGGCCGATGCCGGCGAGTTGCAGGGCCACCTCGACCGCGGCGGTCGCCGAGGTGAGGGCGCGCACCGGGCGCCCGCCGCACAGCGCCGAAAGCCGTTCCTCGAACGTGCGCACCCACGGCCCGCTGGTGATCCAGCCGGAACGCAGGACGTCGCCGACGCCGGCGATCGTCTCCTCGTCGATCGACGGGCGCGCGAAGGGCAGGAACGGAGCGACCACCGTCAGGCGCTCCGCGCGACCAGCCAGACGCCGAGAACGATGAAGCCGATGCCGATCCAGCGCTGCAGCGTGACCGCTTCGCCGAACAGGGCCTGCGCCGCGATCGCGTTGACGACGTAGCCCAGCGACAGCATCGGGTAGGCGACCGAGACCGGCACCCGCGACAGTCCGAGGATCCAGACGACGACCGACACCGCGTAGCAGGCGATGCCGGCGACGATCGGCGGCACGGTCGCGAGCCGTGCGAGCGTGACGAACCAGTCGTCGGCGGTCAGCGTGACGACGCCGGTCGCGTTGGTGCCCGCCTTGAGGAAGAGCTGCGCCGCGGCGTTGAGCATCACGCCGGTGAGGAGGAAGGCGAAGGCCGCGAGGCTCATCGCGTCAGCGCCGCGCCACGAGGACGCGCCGGGGGTCGGAGGCGAGCGTGCGCATCGGCACCGAGCGGCCGATCAGCGCCGCGTGGTCGGTCCGGGGCATCAGCGCGTAGCCTTGCGTCAGCGTCGTCCATTCGTCGACCCAGCGCGCTTCGTCGGCGATCGCGAGCTCGGGCTCGCGGTCGAGGCCCATCGCGAACTCGTCGCGGAAGGCGACCAGCGTGGTCGTCCGGTCGAGGTAGAAGGGCACGGTCTGGTCGTAGCTGTGGACCTGGTAGAACGGCACGGTCGGGTCGAGCGGCGCGCCCAGCGTGTGCTGCGCCTCACGCAGGATATCGTAGCCGGAGCGGGTCGGGCGGAACACGTCGTGGCCGATGAACAGGACCTGGAAGCCGACGAGGGTGCCGACCGCGAGCGTGGCGAGGCCGACCGTGCGACCGCGCTCGGTGCCGGCCCGCAACGCGGCCCAGCCCGCGACCGCGGCCAGCGCCATCAGCCCGGTACCCAGCTTCGCCCACGGCGAGTAGGCCTCGAAGAGCGTGAGCGGCGTGCGCGCGTCGGCGAAGCGCGCGACCGCCCGGTCGTAGCCGGCGACGACCGCGACGAAGACGGCGACCGATCCGAACGCGAGCGGCGCGGCGAGCCGGGCGATCGCGGCGGCGGGCATCGCCGCGAGCGACGCTCCGAGGACCAGCATCAGCGCCGGGAACATCGGCAGGATGTACGAGGGGAGCTTCGAGCCGGACAACGAGAAGAACACGAACACGAACGCCGCCCACACGAGGCAGAAGGTCCGCCAGCGGAAGCCGTTCGCGGCCGCCGGCGCCCGCCAGGCCTCGCGCCAGGTCCACGGCGCGATCGTCAGCCACGGGATCACGCCGACCACGAACAGCGGCACGAAGTACCACCAGGCGCCGGTCCGCTTGTGGCCGGTCGTCAGGAACCGCTGGAGGTGCTCGTGGACGAAGAAGAACTCGGCGAAGCCGGGGTTGCGGGTCGACACCAGCACGAACCAGGGCGTGACGATCGCCGCGAAGAGCGCGAGGCCGGAGAGCACGCGCAGCTTGCGCCACGGCGACGCGTCCCGGGTGAAGAGCGTGTAGAGGACGAGCGTCGCCCCGGGGATCGCCAGCGCGACGACGCCCTTGGTCAGCGTGGCGAGCGCGATCGCCGCCCAGGCGACGAGCATCCACAGCCGGTTCCGGCCCGGCGCGACCCGCTCCCGGTTGGCGAGCAGGAACGCGCACAGCGCGGCGGTGAGCAGGAAGGCGAGCAGCGAATCGAGCGTGACGAAATGCGCGAGGCCGATGTGCCAGACGCAGCCGGCCAGCGCCAATCCGGCGTAGGCGCCGGCGACAGGGCCGGCGAGGCGTCCGGCGGTGAACGCCACCGCCAGGACCGCGAGGAAGCCGGCCAGCGCCGGGGGCAGCCTCGCCGTCCACTGGTCGACCTCGAAGGCCCGGAACGCCGCGGTCGTCAGCCAGTACTGCAGCGGCGGCTTCTCGAAATAGAGGATGCCGTTGAGGCGCGGCGTGACCCAGTCGCCCGAGGCCGCCATCTCGCGCGCGATCTCCGCGTAGCGGCCTTCGTCGGGATGCTGCAGCTTGCGCAGGTCGAGCGCCGAGAACCACGCGAACGAGACCAGCGTGACGACGAGGACCCAGAACCAACGGGGAAGCGCGGCGAGCATCGGACCACGCCGCGGGGCGGCGGCGTGGCCGGATTGTACCGGGCCGCTCCCGGAGCGTTCGGCGCCGGGGCGCCGGGCGCGCCTGGAGTGGGCCGCGGGCTCGGGGCCGGGCGGGAGTTCGCGCCGCCGCGGCGGCTTGCCCGCGGACGCTTCGACCGGCTACCATTGGCCGATGCGCAATCGCTGTCGCCCCGCGACAAACGAATCGCCCCGGCGGCGGGGCTGATCCGCGCCCTCGACACCCCACCGAAGCCGCCGGACCCCCGGCGGCTTTTTCGTTCATGGCCAAAGCGCTCCACCTCTACGACAACTGGGAACGGCGGCTCCGGACGTTCCAGCCCCTGACGGCCGGCGCGCCGGTGGGCCTCTACACCTGCGGCCCGACCGTCTACGACTACCAGCACATCGGCAATTTCCGGACCTTCCTGTTCGAGGACCTGCTCAAGCGGGTCCTCGCCTGGAACGGCTACGCGGTGCGGCATGTGATGAACATCACCGATGTCGGGCACCTGACGTCGGACGCCGATACCGGCGAGGACAAGATGGAGAAGGGCGCGCGTCGGACCGGCAAGACCGCCTGGGAGGTCGCCGCCTACTACACCGACGCGTTCCTCGCCGACATGAAACTCCTCGGGATCGGCGATCCGACGGTGCTGTGCAAGGCGACCGACCACATCGCCGAGCAGATCGCCTTCATCGTCGACATCGAGAAGAACGGCTACGCCTACCGGACCTCGGATGGCGTCTACTTCGACACGGCCCGACTCGACGACTACGGCTATCTCGCGCGGCTCGACGTCGCCGGTCTCGAGGCCGGCAAGCGGGTCGACCTGGGCGAGAAGCGCAACGCGACCGACTTCGCGTTGTGGAAGTTCTCGCCGCCGGGCGAGACGCGGCAGATGGAGTGGGATTCGCCGTGGGGACGCGGCTTCCCCGGCTGGCACATCGAGTGTTCGGCGATGGCGCAGAAGTACCTCGGCGATTATTTCGACATCCACTGCGGCGGCGAGGATCACATTCCGGTCCATCACACCAACGAGATCGCCCAGACCGAAGGGCGGCTCGCGTGCCGCGCCGACGTGCCGCACGACCACCGGCGGCTGGCGAACTTCTGGATGCACGGCTACTTCCTGCTGTCGAACGACGCGAAGATGGCGAAGTCGGCCGGCGAGTTCCTGCGCATCGCCTCGCTGGTCTCCCGCGGGTACGACCCGATCGCCTACCGCTACCTGTGCCTGACCGGGCATTACCGCTCGCAGCTCAATTTCACCTGGGACGCGCTCGACGCCGCGGCCACCGGGCTCGACCGGATGCGCCACGGCTTCCACGCGCTCGCCAAGACCGGCGAGGCGGCCGACGCGGGTCTGCTCGACCGGTTCACCGACGAGCTGAACGACGATCTCAACCTTCCGCGCGCCCTCGCGCTCGCCTGGGAGGTCCTGCGCGGCGAGGGCCCGGCCGGCGTGAGGCGTGCGACGCTCGCGCGCTTCGACGAGGTCTTCGGGCTGGGACTCGACGCCTGGTCGCCGCCGGTCGTCGAGGCGCCGGCGGAGGTGCGCGCGATCGCCGAGGCGCGATCCGCGGCGCGCAAGGCGAAGGCGTGGAAGGAAGCGGACCGGCTGCGCGCCGAGCTGCACGCCGCCGGCTGGGAGATGGAGGACCGCGCCGACGGCTACGCGCTCAAGCCACGCCAGGAGAGGGGCGGGTGAAGCTCGCCACGATCGCGGACGGCACGCGCGACGGGCGGCTCGTCGTCGTCTCGCGGGGCCTCGCGCATTGCGTGCCGGTCCCCGAGATCGCGCGAACCTTGCAGCACGCGCTCGACGATTGGACCCGCTGCGCGCCGGCGCTCGCCGCGATCGCCGACGCGCTGGAGGCGCGTCGGCTGCCCGACGCGGTGGCGTTCCGCGCCGATCAGGCGATGGCGCCGCTGCCGCGCGCCTACCAGTGGGCGGACGGCTCGGCCTACGTCAACCACGTCGAGCTGGTGCGCCGCGCCCGCGGGGCGCCGATGCCCCCGGAATTCTGGACCGACCCGCTGATGTACCAGGGGGCCTCCGACCACATGCTGGGCGCCTGCGAGGACATCGTGCTCGCCGACGAGGGTTGGGGCATCGATTTCGAGGCCGAGGTCGGGGTCATCACCGGCGACGTGCCGATGGGCGTCGACGCCGGGGCGGCGCTCGCGCACGTGCGGCTGCTCGTGCTGGTGAACGACGTCAGCCTGCGCAACCTCATTCCCGCCGAGCTCGCGAAGGGGTTCGGATTCTTCCAGTCGAAGCCGGCGTCCGCCTTCTCGCCGGTCGCGGTCACGCCCGACGAACTGGGCGGCGCCTGGCGCGACGGCCGGGTGCACCTGCCTCTGCTGTCGCACCTCAACGGCGCGCTCTTCGGTCGCCCGCACGCCGGCACCGACATGACGTTCCATTTCGGCCAGTTGATCGCGCACGTCGCCAGGACCCGCACGCTCGTCGCCGGCAGCATCGTCGGTTCGGGCACCGTCTCGAACCGCGAGAACGGCGGGCCGGGGCGACCGGCGGCCGACGGCGGCCTCGGCTACTCGTGCATCGCCGAGCAGCGGACCGTCGAGACGATCCTCGACGGCGGACCGCGGACGCCCTTCCTGCGCTTCGGCGACCGCGTCCGCATCGAGATGGTCGACGAGCGCGGCGGCTCGGTCTTCGGCGCGATCGACCAGGTGGTACGGCGCGGTTGACAGGCCGTCCGGCCGCGACCGCGCCGACACCTGATCGTCCGTAGCCGGCGTTTCGTCCCCGCGACCGGGCGTTTGGTCGCCTCCGACTTCTGCGCGTCATCGTCGGCGCCTAGACTGCGCTTCGTCGTCGCGGCGCCGCTCACCGCGGGTTCCCGGATACACCGGGTGGCGATCCGAGTCCGACGACGCCCGCCCGGGAACCTTTCCCGCGGCCGGAACGAATACGCGACGAGACCGCCATGACCAACCGATTCCGTACGGAACTCCCCCGCCGCCCGCCGGCGGTCGCTCTCGCCATCGCGCTCGCGTCGTTCGCGGTCACCGCGCTGATCGTCACCGCGGTCGCCACCGGTCTCGCGTCGCCCGAGCCGGCGATGTTGGCGCGCCCGGCGCTGTCGCAGGAGTCGGTGGTCGCCTCGAGCGGCGCGCGCTCGCCGATCCCGGTGACGATCCACCCGTCGAGCGTTCACGTCGTCGGCATCGTCGTCGAGCGCACCGTGGCCGAGCGCCCGCAGGGCGCGAAAGGCTGACGGCGCCGCCGCTCGGACCGTTCCTACCGTCGCTCCCTCCCCCGGGGCGACGAGCACGGGCCGGCCGCGGACGCGGTCGGCCCGTGCGCCCGCGACTACAGTCGCTCGAGGCGCCCCGTATAGAGCACCGGTCCGGTGGGGGCGCCGGTCGGCGATCCTCCGCGCGGTTCGAGGCTGACTGCCAGCGCGTCGATCCCCCGGAACGCTGCATCGGGAGCCGCGGACAGCCCGACCTTGCGCACGCCGTCGGACGGGATCACGCCGAGCGAGCGGGGCGGGCCCTGGCCGGGCAGCATCCACAATTCCAACTCCCGGTCCGACGGCATCGCGATCGGAGCGACCGCTTTGACCGCGAGCGTGCGCTCTGTGCGCGAAATGCTCGCCACCAGCGCCGGTTTGGCGTCCGGACCGGCCAGCACGACGACGATCGCGCCGGACGTCCGGTCGGTCGACGGCGCGTAGAGGGCGACCGCGAGCGCGAAGGCGGCGGCGAAGCTCGCCAGCGCGAAGCCGCGCCACCAGCCGACTCGCTGCCACCTGCTCGCCGGAGCGCCTTCCAGGCCCAGACGCGCGACGATTCGCGCCCAGACGCGCGGCGCCGGCTGCACCGGCGGCACCGCCTCGGCGAGCGCGGCGATCCGCTGCTCCCAGCCCCGCATCGCCCGCTCGACGGTCGCGTCGGATCGCGCGATCCGCGACAGGCGGGCGCGGGCGCGGGCGGGGAGCGTCCCCAGCGCGTACTCGGCGGCGAGCGCGTCCAGGCGCTCGCGTCGGTCGGGTCGGGAGAGGTTCATCGCCGCGGACTCAAGGGGCGACCCGCGCGCGCTCGAGGCAGCCCTTCAGCCGTTCGAGCCCGCGGCGGATCCACGATTTCACCGTTCCGAGCGGCTGGGCGAGATGCGCCGCGAGCTCGCTGTGGGAGAGACCCTGGAAGAAGGCGAGCGCGATCGCCTGCCGCGACGCGCCCTCCAGCGTCTCGACGCAGTCGCGGACCGCGTGCGCGTCGGCGCCGGCGACCATGAGCTCGGCCGGACCGGGACTCCCGTCGGGGATGTCGAATTCGGGCGCGTCCTCGTCGTCGTCGCGATGGGTCGAGACGGTGTCGAGGTCGCGCTTGCGGACATGGTCGAGGCAGCGGTTGCGCACGATGGCGGTGAGCCAGGTCGTCGGCTGGGCGCGCTCCGCCGTGTAGCTCGCCGCGTGGTGCCAGACGCTCACGTAGGCCTCCTGCAAGAGCTCCTCGGCGAGTCCGCGCTCCCGGACGATACGCAGCGCCACCGCGTACAGATGCGCGGACGTGAGCCGGTAGAGCTCCTCGAAGGCCCGCTGGTCGGCGAGCGCGACGCGGGCGAGCAGCGCGGCAAGACGCGCCTGGCGGTCGGCGGGAGTCGCGGCCATCGGACTACGCGCCGCGCGCCCGGTCCTTCTGCCAGAGCACGTCCGGGCGCCCGGCGTGGGCGTTGAGCGCGCGCGCGAGGACGAACAGGAGGTCGGAGAGGCGGTTGAGGTAGCGGCGCGCGTCTTCGGACACGTCCTCGGCGGCTCCCAGGTGCACGAGCGCGCGCTCGGCGCGCCGGCAGACGGTGCGCGCGACGTGCGCGAGCGCGGCCGGGCGCGTCCCGCCGGGCAGGATGAACTCTTTCAACGGGGCGAGCGGCGCGTTGTACCGCTCGACATCGGCCTCGATCCGTGCGACGTGCTCGTCGCCGACCGCCCGGTAGCCCGGAATCGACAGCTCGCCGCCCAGGTCGAACAGGTCATGCTGGACCCGGGCGAGCGAGGCCGCGACCTCGGCGGGCAGGGGCTCGGTCCCGAGGAGTCCGATCGTCGAGTTGAGCTCGTCGACCGCGCCGATCGCCTCGATCCGGGCGGCGTCCTTCGCGACGCGACTGCCGTCGCCCAGTCCGGTGGTGCCGGCATCGCCGGTTCGGGTGACGATCTTGGAGAGGCGATGGCCCATGGTCGGATTGGCGATGTCGGAAGTAGACGCCTGCGTCGGCGGCGCCCCTGCTAGCATACGCGAAGCGCCCGCGTCCGGATGCCTCCGCCATGCCCTCCATCTACGCCAGGGATCTCGATCGCAACGCGGCCAACCACGCCCCGTTGACGCCGTTGTCGCTGATCGCGCGCACTGCAGAGGTCTGGCCCGACCAGTGCTCGGTGATCCACGGGGCCCGGCGCTACACCTGGGCCGACACCTACGCGCGCAGCCGCCGGCTCGCCTCGGTGCTGGCGCGGCTCGGAATCGGCAAGGACGACACGGTCGCCGCGATGCTCTCGAACACGCCGGAGATGATCGAGGCGCACTTCGGGGTCCCGATGGCCGGCGCGGTGCTCAACACGCTCAACACGCGGCTCGACGCCGACGCGATCGCCTTCATGCTCGGACACGGCGAGGCGAAGGTGCTGCTCACCGACACCGAGTTCGCGCCGGTGATCGCGAAGGCGCTGGCGAAGGCGGACGTCAAGCCGCTGGTCGTCGACGTCGTCGACACGGAGGGACCGAACCCGGGCGACCGGTCGGCGCGGCAGGGGACGATCGACTACGAGGCGCTGCTCGCCGACGGCGACCCCGGCTTCGACTGGAGGCCGCCGACCGACGAGTGGGACGCGATCTCGCTCAACTACACGTCCGGAACCACCGGCAACCCGAAGGGCGTCGTCTACCACCACCGCGGCGCCTACCTCAACGCGCTGTCCAACATCGTCGACTGGGGCATGCCGCGCCACTCGGTGTACCTGTGGACGCTGCCGATGTTCCACTGCAACGGCTGGTGCTTCCCCTGGACGATGGCCGCGAACGCCGGGACCAACGTCTGTTTGCGCCGCGTCGAGGCCCGGGCGATGCTCGACGCGATCCGCGCCCACCGGGTCACGCACTATTGCGGCGCGCCGATCGTGCACTCGATGCTGATCAACGCGCCCGACGAATGGCGCCGCGGCGTCTCGCACCGGGTCAGCGGCCTGGTCGCCGCGGCGGCGCCGCCGGCGGCGATGATCGAAGGTATGGAACGGATCGGATTCGACATCACCCACGTCTACGGGCTGACCGAGACCTACGGGCCGGCGTCGGTGTGCGCGAAGCACGCGTCGTGGGCGGAGCTCGACATCGGCACCCGCACCGAGCGCAACGGCCGGCAGGGCGTCCGTTACACGGTCGAAGAGGGAATGACCGTCATGGATCCGGAGACGATGACGCCGGTGCCGCGCGACGGCCAGACGATGGGCGAGATCATGTTCCGCGGCAACATCACGATGAAGGGCTACCTCAAGAATCCCGCCGCGACCGCCGAGGCCTTCGCCGGCGGCTGGTTCCATTCGGGCGACCTCGCGGTCCTGCAACCGGACGGCTACGTCAAGATCCGCGACCGCAGCAAGGACGTGATCATCTCGGGCGGCGAGAACATCAGCTCGCTCGAGGTCGAGGACGTGCTCTACCGTCATCCGGCGGTGCTGGCGGTGGCGGTGGTCGCGCAGCCCGACCCGCGGTGGGGCGAGACGCCGCGGGCGTTCGTCGAGGTCAAGCCGGGCGCGAAGGTGACCGCCGACGAGCTCAATGCCCACTGCCGCGCGCATCTCGCCGGCTACAAGGTGCCCAAGGGGTACGATTTCTGCGAGCTGCCCAAGACGTCGACCGGCAAGATCCAGAAGTTCGTGCTGCGCGAACGCGCCCGATCGACGAGCGCGATTGAATAGCGCGGTGGCTGCACTACGGCGCCGCCTCGAAGGAGGGAACATGAACGCTCCGGACCCGGGACTCGTTCCGCTGTTGCGGGTCGACACCGCCGACGGCGTGCGCACGATCACGCTCGACCGCGGCGAGCAGTACAACGCGCTGTCCACCGCGATGATCGCCGCGCTCGACGCGGCGCTCGACGAAGCGGCGGCCGACCGGAGCACGCGTGTCGTCGTCCTCGCGGCGGCCGGCAAGGCGTTCTGCGCCGGCCACGATCTCCGGGAGATGCGCGCCCACCTCGATCCGGCCTGGCAGCGGGCGCTGTTCGACGCCTGCACGCGGATGATGCTCAAGCTGACCCGCCTGCCGCAGCCGGTGATCGCGCGCGTCCACGGCGCCGCGGCGGCCGCGGGCTGCCAACTGGTGTCGATGTGCGACCTCGCGATCGCCGCCGATTCCGCGAAGTTCGGCCTGTCCGGGGTCAACGCCGGGATCTTCTGTTCGACGCCGGCGGTGGGTGTCGCGCGCAACGTCTCGCGCAAGCGGGCGATGGAGCTCCTGGTCACCGGCCGGCTGATCGACGCCGCGACCGCCGCCGACTGGGGACTGGTCAACCGGGCGGTGCCGCCGGCGGAGCTCGATGCCGCGGTCGCCGATCTCGCGCGCGCGGTCGCCGCGAAGAGCCCGGCGGCGATCGCGCTCGGCAAGCGCGCGTTCTACCAGCAGATCGAGCAGGGGTTCGAGGCCGCCTACGCGATCGCCGGCGAGACGATGACCTGCAACCTCCTCGACCCCGATGCCGCCGAGGGGATCGACGCGTTCCTGGGCAAGCGCGAGCCGCGCTGGCGCTAGCGGATGGCTGCGCGTCGCCGACCGGAGGCGGATCCGGCCTGGTCGCGGCGTCGGGGCGGGGGCTGGGCGCCGGCCGGTCGATTGTCTTGTATAAGACATTTGATATAAGAGTCTGGACATCCGGCTTGCTGCGGTGCAATATGCGGCTCGCCCGGACAGGTAGCGGGCCCCGGATGACCCTGAAACGTCCGGGCAGGAGGGGACGATCTACGTAAGGCCCCTCATCTCACGACCGTCGGAGGAGGAGAACCCGCATGGCCGCACCCACCTCGATCGACTGGAAAGCGATCGTCGCCGATCCGCGCTTCCAGACGCTGCACAGCCGCAAGACGACGTTCCTCTGGGGACTGATGGTGTTCTCGGTCGCCTACTACTTCCTGCTGCCGATCGGCGCCGCGTATTTCACCGATCTGTTCAAGATCAAGGTCTGGGGGCCGGTCAACGTCGGCATCCTCTTCGCGCTGTCGGAGTTCGTCGTCGCCTGGGGCATCGCCTTCCACTACTCGAGGCGCGCCAACGCCGAGTTCGACCAGATGGCCGCGGAGCTGATCCGCGACGCCGAGAAGATCGGAGGCCGCAAGTGAACCTCCCCGTCCAGCGCAAGCGCGTGCTCGCCTTCGGTGTCGCCGCGGCGGCCGCGGCCCTCGCGACGCCGGCCCTCGCCCAGGGCGCGGTCGCGGCCAAGTGGCAGTGGCTCACGTTCTCGGTCTTCGGCGCGATCATCGCGCTCACCATGTTCGTCACCTACCTCGCCGCCAAGCGGGTGAAGAGCGCCGCCGACTTCTACACGGCCGGCGGCGGCGTGTCGGGTCTGCAGAACGGCTGGGCGATCGCCGGCGACTACCTGTCGGCCGCCTCGTTCCTCGGCATCGCCGGACTGATCTCGATCTGGGGCTACGACGGCTTCATGTACTCGGTGGGCTGGCTCGTCGCCTACATCACCGTGCTGCTGGTGATCGCCGAGCCCTGCCGGAACATCGGCAAGTACACGCTGGCCGACATCCTCGCCTACCGCAACAACCCGCGCGCGACCCGGATCGTCGGCGCGATCTCGGTGATCACGGTGTCGACGTTCTACCTGACCGCGCAGATGGTCGGCGGCGGCGTGCTGGTCAAGACACTGATCGGCATCGACTACGAGATCTCGGTCGTCGCCGTCGGCGTCCTGATGCTCGCCTACGTGCTGTTCGGCGGCATGGTGGCGACGACCTGGTGCAGATCATCAAGGCGATCCTGCTCGTTGTCGCCTCGATCGTGCTGGTCGTCATGGTCTGGATGCGAGTACGGTTTCTTCGGCGACTTCCTGACCAACGTCGTCGGCGACGCCAAGGTGCAGGCCCGCGTCGCGCAGATCCTGGGGGATGGCGCGAAGAACCTGTCGGCCGCCGAGTTGGGCCAGCGCTTCCTCGAACCGGGGCTGCTGTTCAAGGCGCCGATCGACCAGATCTCGCTGGGCATGGCGCTGGTCTTCGGAACTGCCGGTCTGCCGCACATCCTGATGCGCTTCTTCACCGTTCCGACCGCCCAGGCGGCGCGCGTGTCGGTGATCTGGGCGATGGCGATCATCGGCGGGTTCTACGTGCTGACGCTGTTCCTCGGCATGGGCTCGGCGATGCTGGTCGGCGCCGACCAGATCCGCGCGGTCGACGCCGGCGGCAACATGGCCGCGCCGCTGCTGGCGCAGGCGTTGGGGGGCGGGGCGGATTCGCTGCTCGGCAACTTCATGCTGGCGTTCGTTGCAGCGGTCGCCTTCGCCACGATCGTCGCCGTGGTGGCCGGACTCGTGCTCGCGGCGGCCTCGGCGATGGCGCACGACCTCTACGTCGGCGTGATCCGCGGCGAGCACGCGACGCCGCAGGAGCAGGTGAAGGCGGCGCGCGTCGCCACCGTCATCGTCGGCGCGCTGGCGATCGTGATCGGCATCGCCGCCAAGGGGCAGAACGTCGCCCACCTGGTCGCGCTCGCCTTCGCGGTCGCGGCGTCGGCGAATTTCCCCTGCGTGCTGCTGACGCTCTACTGGAAGCGCTGCAACACCGGCGGCATCGTGCTCGGCATGATCGTCGGCACGCTGACTGCGATCGCGCTGGTGCTCGTATCGCCGAACATGACCTACCCGAAGGCGTTGAAGGCCGCGGCGCAGAAGGTGGTCGACGGCTCGGCGGCGCGCAAGGAGAAGGCGGAAGCCGACCTCGCGGCCGCGGCCGACGACGCCGCGAAGGCGAAGGCGCAGAAGGCGATCGTGGCGGTCGACAAGGACGTGGCCGGCGCGAAGGCGACGCTGGACAAGTTCAAGGGCGACGACACCTCGATCGTCGGGCTCGAGAAGCCGTGGTTCGAGCTGCGCAACCCCGGACTGGTCTCGATTCCGCTGGGTTTCCTCGCGGTGATCCTGGGCTCGCTCCTGTGGCGCGACCAGCGCGCCGAGGACATGTGGGACGAGCTGTACGCCCGGCAGAACACGGGTATCCTCGCCTCGAAGGCGGCGGCGCACTGACGTCCCGCCCGATGCCCCCGCGACGGCCTCCGACCCCGACGGGCGGAGGTCGTCGCGTTTCCGGGGCCCGCCCCAATGAACACGAGCGCCAACGCCAACATTCAGGCCGTCGTCGATCCGAGCCCGATCCCCGAGGCCCTGGCGCAACCGGTCCGTGAATTCCTCGCCCGCCACGCGCCGTTCGACCGGATGGCCGCGGCCGACCTGGCGTTCGTCGTGCCGCGGCTAAAGCTCGCCTACTTCGCCGCGGGGCGCGAGATCCTCGCACCGGGCGACGCGGTCGATGCGCTCCACCTCGTGCAACGCGGTCGCGTCGGCAGCCGGCCCGGCGACCCGTCGGCGCCGCCGGACGCGACGCTCGGCCCCGGCGAGATGTTCCCGATCGGCGCGCTGTCGGCCGGAGCGCCGACGACGCGGCTGTACACGGCGCTCCAGGATACGTTCTGCTTCCAGCTCCCGCGCGAGGACTTCCTGGCGCTGCGCACCCGCTCGGACGCGTTCGAGCGGTACTGCGCCAGCGCGATCACCGAGACGCTGCGCCAGTCGCTCGCGCAGCTCTCGTCGCGCTACGGCGAGCGCGCGGCCGGCGAGCAGACGCTCTCCCGGCCGTTGAGCGACCTCGTGCGGCGCGCGCCGGTCGCCTGCGCCGCGTCGCGCCCGCTGGTCGAGGCGCTGCGGGCGATGAACGACGCGAAGGTCCGAACGATCGTGGCGACCGACGGCGAGGGCGCGCCGATCGGACTGTTCACGCTGGTCGACCTCCTGCGTCGAGTCACCCTCCCGACTCGGCCGCTGACGGTGCCGCTCGCCGAAGTGATGACCGCGCCGGTGGTCACGCTGCCGGGCAGCGCGACCGCCAACGAGGCGCTGGCGCTGATGGCCGAGCGCGGCATCCGCCAGATCGTCGTCGCCGACGGGTCCCGGCTGCTCGGCGTGGTGAACGAGCGCGACCTCTTCGCGCTGCAACGCGTGTCGATGCGCCAGGTCGTCGAAGGCGTGCGCGAAGCGGCCAGCGTCGATGCGCTGGTGGTGGTCGCCTCCGACGTGCGTCGGCTCGCCGAGAACCTGCTCGCCCAGGGGGTGGGCGCCGAGCCGCTGACCCGGACCGTCTCGTCGATCAACGACGCGATGACCCGGCGGGTGCTCGAGATCACGCTCGAGACGCACGACGTCACCGACCTCGACTGGTGCTGGCTCGCGCTCGGCAGCGAGGGGCGCGGCGAGCAGACGCTCGCGACCGACCAGGACAACGCGATCGTCTTCCAGCCGGTCGACGCCGCGGCCGCCGACGGCGAGCGCGAGCGGCTCACCGCGTTCGCGCTCGCGGTCAACCAGGCGCTGGCGCGGCTCGGGTTCCCGTTGTGCAAGGGAGGCGTGATGGCCTCGAACCCGGCGATGTGCCTGACGGTCGAGGA
This sequence comes from Burkholderiales bacterium, assembly GCA_046347725.1. Lineage (GTDB taxonomy): Bacteria > Pseudomonadota > Gammaproteobacteria > Burkholderiales > Casimicrobiaceae > VBCG01. The sequence goes on along the minus strand of JAXMFN010000009.1, from coordinate 170,072 downwards.
GTGGCAGGCGAAGTTCATGGGCTGGCTCACCGCGCCGACGCCCAAGGCGCTGCTCGACGCGAACATCGCCTTCGATTTCCGGCCGCTGTACGGTGACACGACACTCACCGACGAACTTCGATCCTGGCTCGCCGGCTACACGACCGGATCGACGTTGTTCCTGCGCCTCATGGTGCAGAACGCGCTCGAGACCACGCCGCCGATCGGGATGATCCGCGCCTTCGCCACCGACGACGATCCGGCGCACAAGGGCACGCTCGATCTGAAGGTACGGGGAACGAGGATCTTCGTCGACGCGGCGCGGGTGTTCGCGCTGGGCAAGGCGATCGACGAGACCGGCACGGCGGCGCGCCTGCGTCTGGCCGGCCGGGCGATCGGCGTCGAGGCGCGCCACGTCGAGGCGGCGGTCGGCGCCTTCGAGTTCCTGCAGCTGCTGCGCTTGCGCCAGCAGGAAACGGCCACCGGCGACCCCAACCGGATCGATCCGGACGCGTTGAACGAGGTCGAACAGCGGATGCTGAAGGAGGCGTTCCGCCAGGCCCGCAAGCTCCAGGAGCGCCTCGCCCAGACCTTCCAGGTCTGAGCGGGGTCCGCGCGCCCGGCGATGTCGACCGGCTTCGTCCAGCGCTCGCTCGACTACCTGTTCGGCGGACCGCGGGTCGGGGGCGCGCTCGGCGATCGCCTCTCGGCGTGGCGGCGCGCGCCGCGGCCGCCCAGGACCCGGCCGCACCGGGATGGCCGCTACGTCGTCATGGACAGCGAGACCTCGGGACTCGACCTCCGGCGCGATCGGTTGATTTCTCTGGGCGCGGTCGGCATTCGCGGCGGACGCATCGCGCTGGCCGACGCCTACGGGGCGGTTCTGCGCCAGCCCGAGGCCTCGGCCGACGCGAACATCCTGATCCACGGCATCGGCGGCGAGGCGCAGCGCGGCGGGCGCGACCCGGCGCTGGCGCTCATCGAGTTCCTGGAGTTCTGCGGCAAGGACCCGATCATCGCCTTCCGCGTCGAATTCGACCGACCGATGCTGGTTCGCGCCGGCCGCGAGATCCTCGGCGTGGAACCCAAGCTGATCTGGATCGACCTCGCCTGGCTGCTGCCGGCGCTGTTCCGGGGAACGCCCTGCGACAGTCTCGATGAATGGCTCGCGCACTTCGGCATCGCCGGAACCGGTCGCCACGAGGCGGTCGGCGACGCGTGGACCACCGCGCAGCTCGCGCTGATCGCGCTGACCGCCGCCGAGGCCGCCGGCATGCGCACGTCCGGCGACCTGGTGGCCATGCAGAAGGCGCAGGCCTGGCTCGGCACGCGACGCTGAGCGCGCCCGTCCGTTTGCAGCGCACGGCGCGAGCCCGCATAATCGCCGGCACGTGACGATGCCGCCCGCGCCCGGCGGCCGACCGCGAGGGGGCATGGCCGGCGACACGATACTCGAGACGCGGGGGCTCACGAAGGAGTTCAAGGGCTTCGTCGCGGTCCGGGGCGTCGACCTGATCGTGCGCCGCGGGTCGATACACGCGCTGATCGGCCCGAACGGCGCCGGCAAGACGACCTGCTTCAACCTGCTGACGCGTTTCCTCGCGCCCAGCAGCGGACGGATCGTCTACAACGGGCGCGACATCACCGGGGCGCGACCCGCGGCGATCGCCCGAATGGGGTTGGTCCGCTCGTTCCAGATCTCGGCGGTGTTCGGGCACCTGAGCGCGCGCGAGAACGTGCGCGTCGCCCTGCAGCGCGCGCGCGGCCATTCGTTCGACTTCTGGGCGAGCGAGCGGCGCCTCGACGCGCTGAACGCGCGCGCCGACGAGCTCCTCGCGGCGGTCGGCCTGGCGGGATTCGAACGCACGGCGGCGGTCGAGCTTGCGTACGGCCGCAAGCGCGCGCTCGAGATCGCCACGACGCTGGCGCTCGATCCGGAGATGATGCTGCTCGACGAACCGACCGCCGGCATGGCGCAGGACGACGTCGAGCGGGTCACGGCGCTCATCCGGCGGGTGGCGCGCGAACGCACCGTGCTGATGGTCGAGCACAACCTGTCGGTCGTGTCGACGTTGTCGGATCGCATCACCGTGCTCGCCCGGGGCGAGATCCTCGCCGAGGGCGACTACGCGACGGTATCGCGGCACCCGGCGGTCGTCGAGGCGTACCTGGGGGCCGGCCATGCCTGACGTCGCGCCCGCCGGCGGCGCGCCGCGGGGGCCGATGCTCTCGGTGCGCGGGCTGAACGCCTGGTACGGCGAGTCGCACGTGCTGCACGGCGTGGACTTCGACGTGAACCGCGGCGAGGTGGTCACGCTGCTGGGCCGCAACGGCGCCGGCAAGACGACGACGTTGAAGTCGATCATGGGCATCGTGCCGCGTCGCGAAGGCGCGATCGTCTTCGAGGGGCGCGAGACGGCGAGGCTCGCGTCGAACCGGATCGCCCGGCTCGGCATCGCCTACTGTCCCGAAGAGCGCGGCATCTTCGCCAGCCTCGACGTCGGAGAGAACCTGCTCCTGCCGCCGGTCGTCGGCGAGGGCGGCCTCGAGATCGGCCAGATCTTCGAGCTCTTCCCGAATCTGCGCGAGCGTCTGCGCAGCCCCGGGACCAAGCTTTCGGGCGGCGAACAGCAGATGCTGGCGATCGGCCGCATCCTGCGGACCGGCGCGCGGCTCCTGCTGCTCGACGAGCCGACCGAGGGCCTCGCGCCGGTGATCGTCCAGCAGATCGGCCGCACGATCGCGAGCCTCAAGTCGCGCGGGTTCACGATCCTGCTGGTCGAGCAGAACTTCCGCTTCGCCTCGACCGTCGCCGACCGGCATTACGTCATGGAACACGGCCGGGTCGTCGACATGATTCCCAACGACGCGCTCGCCGCGTCGATGGACAAGCTGCACGACTACCTGGGTGTCTAGGGGACCTTCGCACGAGGGTGCAATGACCCCCCGGCCGCCCGTCGCCCGAAACCGCCAGTCCGTCACGGAGGAAGCATGAACACACTGAAGCGTTGCGCCGTCTCGCTCGCCGTCGCCCTGGCGCTGGGCGCCGGGACCGCGTCGGCCCAGATCTCGGACAACCTGATCAAGATCGGCGTGCTGTCCGACATGTCGAGCCTCTACACCGATCTGGCCGGTGCCGGTTCGGTCGTCGCGGCGCGGATGGCGGTCGAGGATTCGGGCATCGAGCGGCGCGGTTACAAGATCGAGATCGTCTCGGCCGACCACCAGAACAAGCCCGACGTCGGCTCGGCGGTCGCCCGGCAGTGGTACGACACCGACAAGGTCGACGTGATCGTCGACACGCCGAACTCGGGGGTCGCGCTGGCGGTCAACCAGATCACGCGCGACAAAGGCAAGGTGTTCCTGGTCTCGGGCGCCGCGTCGTCCGACCTGACCGGCAAGGCCTGCTCGCCCAACACGGTCCACTGGACCTACGACACCTGGATGCTGGCGAACGGTACCGGCAGCGCGATCGTCAAGACCGGCGGCGACTCGTGGTTCTTCATCACCGCCGACTACGCGTTCGGGCACGCGCTCGAGCGCGACACCGCCGCGGTGGTCGCGAAGAACAACGGAAAGGTGCTGGGCAGCGTCAAGGTCCCGCTCAACAACCAGGACTTCAGCTCGTTCCTGCTCCAGGCGCAGGCGTCCAAGGCGAAGATCATCGGGCTCGCGAACGCCGGAGGCGACACGACCAACTCGATCAAGCAGGCGGCCGAGTTCGGCATCGTCAAGGGCGGACAGAACCTCGCCGGGCTGCTGGTGTTCCTCACCGACATCCACGCGCTCGGACTGCCGACGGCGCAGGGACTGATCTTCACCGAGACGTTCTACTGGGACCAGAACGACCGGACCCGGGCGTTCGCGAAGCGCTTCGCCGAGCGCGACAAGGGCATCCACCCGACGATGGTCCACGCCGGCGTCTACTCGGCGGTCACCCATTACCTCAAGGCGGTCGAGGCGCTGAAGAGCGACGATGGGACGAAGGTGGTGGCGCAGATGAAGGCGATGCCGACCGACGACCCGCTGTTCGGCAAGGGGTCGATCCGCGTCGACGGCCGCAAGATCCACCCCGCCTACCTGGTCGAGGTGAAGAAGCCGTCCGAATCGAAGGGGCCATGGGACTACTACAAGATCCGCGCGACGATCCCGGCCGAACAGGCGTTCCGGCCGCTGGCGGACGGCGGCTGCCCGCTGGTCAAGTGAGCGCGAACCTCCGGACCGGCGGTCGAACGTCTCGCGTCGGGGCGGGCGTGGCGGGCGCCGCGCCGCCCGACGCGGGGGCGCTCGCGCGGTAGCGGCGCGGCCGACGCGGACGCGGCGGACCCGGGCGTGACCGAGATCTTCGGCATTCCGACGCAGGCGCTGGCCGGCCAGCTCCTGATCGGGCTGATCAACGGCGCGTTCTACGCGATGCTCTCGCTCGGCCTGGCGGTGATCTTCGGTCTGCTCAACATCATCAACTTCACCCACGGCGCCCAGTACATGATGGGCGCCTTCGCCGCCTGGCTGCTGCTCAACAAGCTCGGCGTCGGCTACTGGTGGTCGCTCGCGATCGCGCCGCTGGCGGTCGGCGCGATCGGCGTCGTCATCGAGCGCACGATGCTCGCCCGGCTCTACAAGCTCGACCACCTCTACGGGCTCCTGCTGACGTTCGGGCTGGCGTTGGTCGTCCAGGGGCTGTTCCAGAACGAGTACGGTTCGTCGGGTCTGCCGTACCGGTTGCCCCCGGAGTTCTCCGGCGCGTTCGACCTGGGCTTCATGATGCTGCCGCGCTACCGCGCCTGGGTCGTCGCCGCCTCGGTCGTCGTCTGCTTCGCCACCTGGTACGTGATCGAGCGCACGAAGCTCGGTTCGACGCTGCGGGCCGCGACCGAGAATCCGGCGCTCGTGCAGTCGTTCGGCGTCAACGTGCCGCGGCTGGTCACGCTGACCTACGGTTTCGGCGTCGGGCTGGCGGCGCTGGCCGGCGTCATGGCGGCGCCGATCTACCAGGTGAATCCGCTGATGGGCGCGAATCTGATCATCGTCGTCTTCGCGGTCGTCGTCATCGGCGGCATGGGGTCGATCGCCGGATCGATCGTCACCGGGTTCGGGCTGGGCGTCGTCGAAGGGCTGACGAAGGTCTTCTACCCGGAGGCGTCGAACACCGTGATCTTCGTCATCATGGTCATCGTGCTGTTGATCAAGCCGGCCGGGCTCTTCGGCCGGGAGCGCTAGGACACGATGTCAGCCCCCGGGCCCGCCGCGAGCGCTCCCGAACCCGTCGCCTCGCCGGCGCCGGTCGGAGCGCCGTCGACCGTCGATCCGCCGACCCGGACGTTCGCGATCGCGACCGCCGTGATGGTCGCGGCGCTGGTCGCCGCCCCTCACGCCGGCGTTTATCCGGTCTTCCTGATGAAGGCGCTGTGCTTCGCGCTCTTCGCCTGCGCCTTCAACCTGCTGATCGGCTACGTCGGGCTCCTGTCGTTCGGGCACGCGATGTTCTTCGGGACCGCCGGCTACGTCTCGGCCTACGCGGCCAAGGTCTGGGGTCTGCCGCCCGAAGCCGCCATCGTCGCCGGGACATTCGCCTCGACCGCGCTCGGCGCGATCGCCGGGGTGCTCGCGATCCGCCGGCAGGGGATCTACTTCGCGATGATCACGCTGGCGATCGCGCAGATGGTGTTTTTCTTCTACCTGCAGGCGCCGTTCACCGGCGGCGAGGACGGCATCCAGTCGGTGCCGCGCGGCCGCCTGTTCGGCGCGATCGACCTCGCGCGGCCGCTGGCGATGTACTACGTGGTGCTGGCGATCTTCGTGCTCGGGTTCCTCGCGATCCGCCGGATCATCCACTCGCCGTTCGGACAGGTGTTGAAGGCGATCCGCGAGAACGAGCCGCGCGCCGTCTCGCTGGGCTACGACGCGGACCGCTACAAGCTCGTCGCGTTCATGCTGTCGGCGCTCCTGTCCGGCGTCGCCGGCGCGACCAAGGCGATCGTCTTCCAGCTGGCCTCGCTGACCGATGTCCAGTGGCAGATGTCCGGCGAGGTCGTGCTGATGACGCTGCTGGGCGGCATGGGAACGATCTTCGGGCCGGTCGTCGGCGCGTTCACGATCATCTCGCTCGAACACTACCTCGCCGACCGTGGACAGTGGGTGACCGTCATCACCGGCGCGATCTTCGTCGTCTGCGTCCTCGCCTTCCGGCGCGGCATCGTCGGCGAATTCGCCGCCTGGTGGGCGAGCCGGCGTCGGTGACCGGAACGGCGCGACGTCGCGCGGGTCACTCCGCCAGGACGTAGGACCCCGGTGCCGGGCCGAGGGGCCGGTAGCGCGAAGATCCGGTCGAGGCGGGCGCGGGCCGCCTGCGTCCCCGGCTCCGGCGTTCGAGCCACTCGGCCCATGCCGGCCACCACGATCCCTCGCGCAGCGTCGAGTCGGCGAGCCAGGTATCGGGATCGACGTAATGTCCGGCGTGCCGGCCGCCGATCCGGTAGTGCCGTCCCGGGCGACCCGGTTCGGACACGATGCCGGCGTTGTGACCGCCGGAGGCGAGCAGGAACGTCGTCTCGGCGCCGGCGTAGAGATGGATCTTGTAGACCGAGCGCCAGGGCGCGACGTGGTCGTTCTCGGTCCCGACGACGAACATCGGCAGCTCGAGATCGGAGAGGGCGACCGGCCGGCCGTCGGCGACGTACCGTCCCTCGGCGAGGTTGTTCTGGAGGAACAGCTCGCGCAGATACTCGGAGTGCATCCGGTAGGGCATCCGGGTCGCGTCGCTGTTCCATGCCGTCAGATCGGTCATCGGCGTACGTTCGCCCATCAGGTAGTCGTTGACGCTGCGCGACCAGACCAGATCGGTGGAGCGCAGCATCTGGAAGGCGCCGGCCATCTGGCGGCCGTCGAGGAATCCCTGCGCCCACATCAAGTCCTCGAGGAACGCGACCTGGCTCTCGTTGATGAACAGCGTCAGCTCGCCGGCTTCGGTGAAGTCGACCTGCGCGGCGAACAGCGAAAGACTCGCGAGACGCTCGTCGCCGTCGCGCGCCATCACCGCGGCGGCGATCGTCAGCATCGTTCCGCCGAGACAGTAGCCGACCGCGTGGACGCGCCGGTCGGGAACGATCGAGCCGATCGCGTCGAGCGCCGCCCCGATGCCGCGCCGGCGGTAGTCGTCCATGCCGAGCTCGCGGTCGCCCTCCTCGGGGTTCGTCCACGAGATCATGAACACCGTGTGTCCGCGCGAGACGAGGTAGCGGACCAGCGAGTTGTGCGCCGACAGGTCGAGGATGTAGTACTTCATGATCCACGCCGGGACGATCAGGACCGGCTCGGCATGGACGGTCGGCGTCGTCGGTGCGTACTGGATCAGCTCGATCAGGTCGTTGCGCAAGACGACGTCTCCCGGCGTCACCGCGACGTCGCGACCGGGGATGTAGCGCTCCGCGCCGACTGGTCGGTGGCCGCCGCTCGCCCGCTCGAGGTCGTCGCACCAGTTCTGCCAGCCGCGCAGCAGGTTCATGCCGCCGTCGCGCAGCGTCCGTTCGAGGACGCGCGGATTGGTCAGGATGCCGTTGGACGGCGCGAGGACGTCGAGCATCTGGCGGGCCGCGAACGAGAGCATGTGCTCGTGCCGGGGAGGGACCCCGCGCACGCCGGTGAACGCGTTGTGCCACCACTGCTGCTGCAGCAGGAACGCCTGGTGGATGAAGTTGTACGGGGGTATCTGCCAGGCCGCGTCGCGGAAACGACGGTCCTGCGGCAGCGGCTCGATCGCCGGCTCCGCGCCCCGGCCGTCGCGCAGGAAGCGGGCGACGTAGGCCTCGTAGCGCGCGATCTTGCGCAGGGCCTTACGCACGAGGCGCGCCTGCTTGCCCGGCGAGGCGAGCACGTGGATCCACCAGTTGAAGGTCGCGTCGGCCATCGCCATCGGCGACAGGCCCTGGGTGAACGCCGCGAGACTCGCGTGCGCGGCACGGTCGATGACGGTGGGGAACGCGGTGATCGACGCGGAATCGCGCTCGTCCGCGGAGACGCCCCGCCCGACGACGTCGGGCGCCGCCGCCGGTGCGCGCGCCGGTGTCGCGGATCGCGGGACGTCCGGTCGATCTCTGGATTCGCGCGTGCGCGGTACCCTGGGTTTGCGCGCCGCCCCTCCCGCGTTCGCAGTGGCTGGTGCCATCTATCGACCCTCGCATCCCGCCTTCTATGATGAGTCTGCCCGGGGAGGCGTCGGCGCCACATGATCTGCGTCAGGAACGACCGCCGATTCCGCGGGGCGCCGAAGCGATCGCGACCCTTCGGAGCGCGCTGTTGCCGTGGCACGCGGGAGTGTCGCCGACCGGCGCATTGACCGGGCGCGAGGTGCTCCGGTCCGGACGCGCGACCCCGGTCGTTTCCCGGGCGCGGTGGTAGGATTTCCCGGTCCACTGGCGCGGACAGCAGGCCATCCGATGTCCACCCCCCCCGCCGAATTGTGGGATCTCCCGTCGACGTTCGCGGCCCTCCAGCAAACGCGATGGGCCGGCGTCGAGGCGGTCGCCCGCGCGCGGCGCTCGCGCATCGGCGAGTTGATCCGCTACGCGCGCGAGCGGTCGGTGTGGTTCGGGCGTCGTTGCGCGGGTCTGCCGGCGGATGTCGGCCTCGAGCGGATGCCGGTCACCCGCAAGGCGGAGCTGATGGCCCGGTTCGACGAGTGGGTGACCGATCCGGCGGTGTCGCGGGCGGCGGTCGAGTCGTTCTTCGCCGACCGCTCCCGCATCGGCGAGCGTTTCCTCGGCCGCTATGTCGCCTGGCGGAGCTCCGGAACGAGCGGAGAGCCCGGCTATTTCGTCCATGACGGCCGCGCGGTCGCCGTCTACGACGCCCTGATCGGTGCGATCGTCCAGACGCCGCCGGTCTCGGTCGCGCTGGGGTTCGGCATGCTCGCGCACGCCGGCCGCTGCGCGCTGGTCGCCGCGATCGGCGAGCATTTCGCCGGCATCGTGACCTGGCGCTCGATCGCCCGTTGGGTACCGGCCCCGAACCTCAAGGAGATCTCGATCCTCGCGCCGTTGACCGATTGGGTCGACGAGCTGAACGCGTTCCAGCCGGCCTTCCTCGCCGGCTACCCGTCGGCGCTGCGCTTGCTCGCGCGGGAGCAGGGCGCCGGGCGGCTCTCGATCGCGCCGTCGATCGTCTGGTCCGGCGGCGAACATCTGGGCGGCCGCGCACGCTCGGAGATCGAGCGGGCGTTTGCCGCGACCGTCGTCGAGGAGTACGGCAGCTCCGAGTGTCCGTCGATCGCCGCGGGCTGCGACTGCGGCTGGCTGCACGTCAACGACGACTGGGTCGTGCTCGAAGCGGTGGACGAGCGATACCGGCCGGTGGCGCCGGGGACGCGTTCGCACACGGTGCTGCTGACCAATCTCGCCAATCGCGTGCAGCCGCTGATTCGCTACGACCTGGGCGACCGGATCGTCGTGCGGCCGGACGCCTGCGAATGCGGCAATCCGATGCCCGCCGTGCGCGTCGAAGGCCGTGCCGGCGACGCGCTGTCCCTCGTCGGGCGGCGCGGGCGCAGGATCGACGTCTTGCCGCTGGCGATCGAAACCGCGCTCGAGGAGGAGGCCGGCATCCACCGGTTCCAGGTCGTGCGCCGCGGACCCTCCGAGCTCTCGCTTCGCCTTCCCGCCGGTCCGGCGCGGACACGCCGTGACGCCTGGCGGCGTGCGCGCGATGCGCTGGGTCGCTGGCTCGACCACCAGGGACTCGCCAACGTCACGATCGCGCTCGACGCCGAGCCGCCGCGCGTCGACGCGACCAGCGGCAAGCTCGCGATCGTCGTCTCCGCGCCGATGGCCGGCCGCCGTCGCGCGCGCCCCGGTCGCCGCGGCGCGCCGGTTTCGTGAGCGATCCCTGGCGCGACGACGGCTGGTCCCGGGAGGACCTCGCCGCGCTGCGGACCGCGCTCGGATCGGGACCGGGCGGCCTCGCCTCGATCGACGCTGATCGCCGGCTCCTCCGGGTCGGCCGGAACGAGGTCCGCCGCGACCCGGCGCGCTCGATCGCCGTCGAGCTCGGCCGGCGCTTCTCCAACCCGTTGATCCTGGTCCTGGTCGTCGCCAGCGTCCTCGCGGCGGCGACCGGCTCGACCGTCGGCGCGGCGTTGATCGTGGCGATGCTCGTCGTCAGCGTCGTCCTCGACTACGTCCAGGAGGCGCGCGCCGGTCACGCGGCGCTGCGACTGCGGCGCTCGGTCGACATCCAGGCCCGCGTCGTCAGGGACGGGGTCGAACGCCGCGTTCCGGTCGCGCAGATCGTGCCGGGCGACCTCGCGCGACTCGACGCGGGCTCGATCGTGCCGGCCGACGGCGTCCTCGTCGAATCGCGGCACCTGTACATCGACCAGTCGCTGCTCACCGGCGAGCCGTTCCCGGTCGCCAGGTTCGCGGGGACGGCCCCCGGCCCGGACGTGACCGCCTCGTCATCGGTCGTCCGGATGGGGACGGCGGTGATCAGCGGAACCGCGACGATGCTCGCGGTCGCGACCGGTCCGTCGACGGCGCTCGGACGGATCACGCTCGCGCTGGAGGCGTCACCGCCGCCGACCGCCTACGAACGCGACGTCCGCCGCTTCGGAGCGATGGTGACCCGACTCGCGGTGCTGCTCGTCCTGTTCGTGCTGCTGACCAACGTTCTCGCGAACCGTCCGGCGGTCGACTCGTTCCTCTTCGCGCTCGCGCTGGCCGTCGGACTGACGCCCGAACTCCTGCCGATGGTCGTGTCGGTGACGCTCGCCCGCGGCGCGATCGAGATGGCCGGGCGAGGCGTCGTCGTCAAGCGTCTCGCGGCGATGCACGACCTGGGTGCGATGACGGTGCTCGCGACCGACAAGACCGGCACGCTGACCCAGGCGGCGGTCACCCTCGAGCGTCACTGCGACATCGACGGTACGGACAGCGACGAGGTCGTCGGCTGGGCGTGGCTCAACAGCCACTTCGAGGGAGGCACGCGCAACGCGCTGGATCGCGCAATCCTCCGGCACGGCGGCGTCGATCCGTCCGGCTGGCACAAACACGACGAGATCCCCTACGACTTCGACCGTCGGCGCGTCTCGGTGCTGATCGAGCGCGACGGCGAACGCTGGCTGGTGGTCAAGGGCGCGCCGGAGGACCTGCTCGCGCGCTCGTCGCGGTTCCGGACGGTCGGCGCGGCGGGGGCCTCGGCGTTCGACGACCGGTCGCGCGAGCGCGCATCGCGCCTGCTCGAACGGCTGTCGTCGGACGGATACCGGGTGCTCGGCATCGCCGTCCGGCGGATGCCGGCCGACGTCGCGTCGGTCGGGGCCGACACGGAGACCGACCTCGAGTGGGTCGGCTACGCGTCGTTCGTCGATCCGCCCAAACCCAGCGCCGCCGAGGCGATCCGTTCGCTGGCGTCGATCGGCATCGACGTGCGGATCGTGACCGGCGACGGGGAACGGGTGACGCGTCACCTGTGCGAGCGGCTCGGCCTGGTCGTCCGCGGCGTACTCACCGGCGAGGACGTCGATCGCCTCGACGACGCCGCGCTTCGCTCGCGCGTGGCGCAGACCAACCTGTTCTGCCGCGTCACGCCGGCCCAGAAGAGCCGGGTCGTGCTCGCGCTCAAGGCGTCCGGCGCGGTCACCGGATTCCTGGGCGACGGCATCAACGACGCGCCGGCGTTGCGCGTCGCCGACGTCGGCGTCTCGGTCGACACCGCCGCCGACGTCGCGATGGAGGCGGCCGACCTGATCCTTCGTCGCCAGGATCTCGGCGTGTTGCACGAGGGCGTGCTGGCCGGGCGGCGCACCCACGTCAACATCCGCAAGTACCTGATGATGGGGACCAGCTCGAACTTCGGCAACATGCTGTCGATGGCCGCCGCCGCGGCGCTGCTGCCGTTCCTGCCGATGCTGCCGATGCAGGTCCTGCTGAACAACGTCCTCTACGACGTCTCCGAGATCGCGATTCCCCTCGACCGCGTGGCGGCGGGCGAGACCGCGACGCCGCAGACCTTCGATCTGGCATTCGTGCGCCGGTTCATGTTCGTCTTCGGGCCGCTGTCGTCGCTCTTCGATCTGGCGACCTTCGCGACACTGTACTTCGGCTTCCACGCCGGCGAAGCCGTGTTCCGCACCGCGTGGTTCGTCGAATCGATCGCCACGCAGGTCCTGGTCATCTTCGTGGTCCGGGCGCGCGGCTCGCCGTTCGCCTGTCCACCACACCCGGCGCTGGTCGCGACCTCGCTCGGCGTCGTCGCCGTGGCGGCGACCCTTCCCGCGACGCCGCTCGGCCCGTTGCTCGGCTTCGTGCCGTTGACGCCGCCACTGGCGCTGGTCCTCGTCGCGCTGGTCGCCTCGTACCTCGTCCTGGCCGAGGCGACGAAGCGCGTGTTCTACCGGAGCGGGTGGTCGCGACCGTCGGGGGCGCCGCGGGCGCTTTGACGATTCGGCCCGCATCACGCACCATTGCCGGGCGGCCGGCCTGGCCCGCGCGGGGGCCACCGCGCGTACCGTTAGCGACGATCCCGATGCTCGCCTTCGTCATCCGCCGCCTGCTGCAGAGCGCCGTCGTTCTGGCGGTGATGTCGCTGATCGTCTTCGTCGGCGTCTACGCGATCGGCAACCCGGTCGACATCCTGATCAATCCCCAGGCCGATCAGATCGAGCGTGAGCGCGCGATCGCCGCGCTCGGACTCGACCGGTCGCTCGCCGAACAATATCTCGCCTTCCTCCGCGGGGCGGTCACCGGTGATCTGGGACGCTCGTTCGTCCATTCGACGCCGGCGCTGTCGCTGATCGTCGAGAAGATGCCGGCCACGCTCGAGCTCGCGTTCGCCGCGATGCTGATCGCGGTGTCGCTCGGAGTGCCGCTCGGCCTGTGGGCGGGGCTCAGGCCGGACGCGCTCTCCGGTCGGGCGATCATGGCCGGATCGATCCTCGGCTTCTCGCTGCCGACGTTCTGGGTCGGCCTGATGCTGATCATGGTGTTTTCGGTGATCCTGGGCTGGCTGCCGTCGAACGGGCGCGGGCCGACCGTCGATGTCCTGGGCGTCGGCGTCTCGTTCCTGTCCCTCGAGGGCTGGCGCCACCTGGCGATGCCGGCGACCAACCTCGCGCTGTTCAAGCTCGCGCTGCTGATCCGTCTCACCCGGGCGGGCACGCAGGAGGCGCTGCTGCAGGACTACGTCAAGTTCGCACGGGCCAAGGGTCTCACCGACCGTCGCGTGATCGGCGTGCACGTGCTCTCCAACATCCTGATCCCGATCGTCACCGTCGCCGGACTCGAGTTCGGTTCGGTGATCGCGTTCGCGATCGTCACCGAGAGCGTCTTCGCCTGGCCGGGCATGGGCAAGCTCCTGATCGACTCGATCAACCTGCTCGATCGACCGGTGATCGTCGCCTACCTGCTCGTGATCGTGACGATCTTCATCGTCATCAACCTGGTCGTCGACATCGCCTACTCGGCGCTCGACCCGCGCGTACGCCTGACCGGGAGCCGGGGATGAGGATCCCGGGATCGCGGCGCCGGCGGCGGGGAGCGGCATGACGTCGCCGTTTTCCCGCGTCATCGCGGATTTCTTCGCCGATCGGGTCGCGACCTTCGGCCTCGCGCTCCTCGCCGCGATCGTGCTGCTGGCGCTCTTCGCCCCGGTCGTGTCGCCGCAGAATCCGTACGACCTGGCGCAGATCGACGTGATGGACGGACGGCTGCCGCCGGGATCGCCGGCGCCCGACGGCGGGACGTTCTGGCTGGGAACCGACGATCAGGGCCGCGACATGCTCTCGGCGATCTTCCACGGGCTGCGGATCTCGCTCGCGGTCGGCGCGCTCTCGACCGTCCTGGCGCTGTCGATCGGGCTTGCGGCCGGACTCGCGGCGGCCTGGGCCGGCGGCCGGGTCGAGTCGCTGATCATGCGGCTGGTCGACATCCAGCTGTCGTTCCCGGCGATCCTGATCGCGCTGATCCTGATCGCCGTGCTGGGGCAGGGGACCGGCAAGGTCGTCGCGGCGCTGGTGACCGTCCAGTGGGCGTACTACGCGCGGACCGTCCGCGGCGCGGCGCTGGTCGAACGGCGCAAGGAGTACATCGAGGCGGCGCGCTGTCTGGCGCTCTCGCCGGCGCGTATCGTCGTCGGGCACCTGCTGCCGAACTGCCTGCCGCCGCTGATCGTCGTCGCGACCGTGCAGGTCGCGGCGGCGATCGCGCTCGAGGCGACGCTCTCGTTCCTCGGCCTGGGGCTGCCGATCACCGAACCGTCGCTGGGGCTCCTGATCGCCAACGGCTACCAGTACCTGCTGTCCGGCAAGTACTGGATCAGCTTCTTCCCCGGCGTCGCGCTGCTCGCCACGATCGTCAGCATCAACCTGGTCGGCGACCGGCTGCGCGACGTGCTCAATCCGAGGTTGCAGCGGTGAGCGCGGCGGCGCCGGCCGACGCGCCGCTGCTCGTCGTCGAGGGGCTGCGCACCCACTTCCCGACGCGGGGAGGCCTGGTCCGCGCGGTCGACGGCGTCAGCTTCTCGATCGCGCGCGGCGAAGTCACCGGACTCGTCGGCGAATCGGGCTCCGGCAAGTCGATCACCGGCTATTCGATCCTCGGCCTCCTCGACCCGCCGGGGCGCATCGTCGAGGGATCGATCCGCTACGACGGCGTCGACCTGGTCGGGCTCGATCCCGAGGCGATGCGCCGGCTGCGCGGCGATCGGATCTCGATGGTGTTCCAGGATCCGATGATGACGCTCAATCCGGTGATGCGGATCGACCGGCAGATCATCGAGGCGGTCCTCGCGCACGACGACGTCACCGAGGCGTCCGCCCGGCAGCGCGCCCGGGACGCGCTGGTGCGGGTCGGCATCGCCTCGCCGGACGAACGGATGCGCGCCTACCCGCACCAGTTCTCCGGCGGCATGCGCCAGCGGGTCGCGATCGCGATCGCACTGGTCAACCGGCCGGACCTCGTCATCGCCGACGAGCCGACCACGGCGCTCGACGTCACCATCCAGGGCCAGATCCTCCACGAGGTGCAGACGCTCGCGCGCGACACCGGCACCTCGGTCCTGTGGATCACGCACGACCTCGCGGTGGTCGCAGGCCTCGCGGACCGGGTCTGCGTGATGTACGCCGGCCGGATCGTCGAGCAGGGGTCGACCGTCCAGGTGCTCGAATCGCCGGCGCACCCGTACACGCAGGGATTGCTCGACAGCGTGCCGTCGCGAAACGCCCGGGGCGCGCGCCTGCGGCAGATCCCGGGCATGGCGCCGTCTCCGGTGTCGCCACCGGAAGGCTGCGCCTTCCGCGAGCGCTGCCCGCGGGCCGATGCCGCCTGCCTGGTGGCGCCGCCGATGCGCGAAGCGCCGTTCGATCGCCGACGCGCCGTCGCCTGCCACCACCCGCTGGCGATCTGGTCGTGACCGCGCCGCTCGTCGAGCTCTCGGCCGTTTCGAAGCGGTTCGTCCAGCCGCTCGATCTCGCCGCCCGGATCGCCAACCTCGCCGGTGCGTCGATCCGCGAAGAGGTCGTTCACGCGGTGGACCGGGTGGACCTCGCGATCGAGCCGGGGGAGGTCGTCGGGCTGGTCGGCGAATCGGGCTGCGGCAAGTCGACGCTCGGGAGGCTCGCGGTCGGATTGCTGTCGCCGACCGAGGGCGAGCGGCGCTGGCGCGGCGAGCCGATCGACCGGCTGCCGGCCGCGCAGGCACGCGAGCAACAACTGCGGATGCAGATGATCTTCCAGGACCCGTACGCGTCGCTCGATCCGCGTCAACGCGTCGTCGACATCGTCGGCGAGGCGCCGGTCGCGCACGGCAAGATCGCCAGGCGCCAGCAGGTCGAGTACGTCGGCCTGCAGTTGAACCGCGTCGGACTCGACCCGACGCTGATGCGCCGCTACCCGCACCAGTTCTCGGGCGGGCAGCGGGCGCGCATCGGGATCGCGCGCGCGCTCGCGGTCCGGCCGGAGTTCCTCGTCTGCGACGAATCGGTCGCGGCGCTCGACGTCTCGATCCAGGCGCAGGTGCTCAACCTGTTCATGGACCTGCGCGCCGCGCTGTCGCTCACCTACCTGTTCATCAGCCACGACCTCGGGGTCGTCCAGCACGTGAGCGACCGCGTCGTGGTCATGTACCTCGGCCGCGTCGTCGAGAGCGGACCGGCCGAATCGGTCTTCGGCGCGCCGGCGCATCCGTACACGACGGCGCTGGTCGCCGGAGTCGGACGCGTCGAGGCCCGCAAGCGGACGTACGCGCCGGTGGCCGGCGAGATCCCGTCGCCGCTCGCGCCGCCCGGCGGGTGTCACTTCCATCCGCGCTGCCCGCAGGCGATGCCGCGATGCCGGGAGGCGGTGCCGGCGCTCGTCGAGGTCGCGCCGCGGCAGCGGGCGGCCTGCTGGCTGCACCCGGCGCCGGCGCGGTCCCCCGCGGACGTCCGTTGAACCGCCCGTACGAACGGCACGATCCGCCGGGCGCGCCAGCGCCGCTCGTCCTCGACTCGCCGCATTCGGGAGAGGACTACCCGGACGACTTCCACCACGCGCCGCCGCGCTCGGTGGTCCGTCAGGCCGAGGATACGCACGTCGCGCGGCTGTGGCGCGGCGCGTTGGCGGCGGGTGCCACGATCGTCGAGGCGCGTTTCCCGCGGGCCTGGATCGACGTGAACCGCGGCCTCGAGGACATCGATCCGGAGCTGTTCGCGCCCGGCGAGCGCTGGCCGGGTCCGATCAGTCCGAGCCGCAAGACGGCGCAGGGCATCGGACTGGTCTGGCGCGTCGCGCGCGGCGGCGCACCGATGTACGAGCGGCCCCTGCCGGTCGCCGAGGTCCAGCGCCGCATCCGCGTCGCCTGGCGGCCGTACCACGAGGCGGTCGAGCGCGCCCTCGACGAGCGGCACACGGCGTTTGGCGCGGTCTGGCACCTCAATTGCCATTCGATGCCGGCGGTCGGCGACGCGCTCGCCGACGACCCGGGACGCGAGCGCGCCGATATCGTCCTCGGCGACCGCGACGGCACGACCTGCGACCCGTCGTTCACCACACTGGCGGCGGACGCGTTCGCCGCCTGCGGCTATTCGGTGGCGCGCAACGACCCGTACAAGGGCGTCGAACTGGTGCGACGGCACGGTCGTCCGGCCGAACATCGCCACAGCCTGCAGGTCGAGCTCAAGCGCACGCTCTACATGGACGAGGCGACGCTCGAGCCGAACCGCGGATACGCGCGGCTCAAGCGCGACCTCGGGCGGATCGCGGCGATCCTGGCGCGCCATGCGCTCGCCTCGACGACGAGCGCCGATCCCGGCATCCGCAAGGGCACTGGTCAGACCTCTTGACCGCGCACTCGGCGCTGCGCTAACGTCCGCGGTCGAGGCGGCCGCCGCTGGCGGACGGATCGATCCGACACCCGGACGCCGCCGCCATCCGAGGAGATTCCCGATGAAGTCCACCGTCCGCGTCGCCGCGACCCTGTTCGCGTTCGCCTTCGCCACCGGCCTCGCGCAGGCCGCCTATCCGGAACGCCCGATCACTTTCGTCGTGCCCTGGGGCGCGGGCGGAGGCACCGACACGACCGCGCGGTATTTCGCGTCGATGATGGAGAAGGAGCTGGGGCAGCCGGTCAACGTCGTCAACCGGACCGGCGGCAGCGGGGTGGTCGGACACAGCGCGATCGCGCAGGCGCCGGCCGACGGCTACACGATCGGCATGATCACCGTCGAAATCTCGATGATGCATTGGCAGGGCCTGACCGACCTCAATCCGACGTCGTACACACCGCTCGCGCTGGTCAACGCCGATCCGGCCGGGTTCACGGTCAAGGCCGACTCGCCGTACAAGTCGGTGAAGGAGGTGCTCGACTACGCCCGCGCGAACCCGGGCAAGCTCAAGGCGTCAGGGACCGGTCAGGGCGGCATCTGGCACCTCGCCCTCGCCGGGCTGATGAACGACTCCAAGCTCCCGCAGGCGGCGATTCCCTGGGTGCCGTCGAACGGCGCCGCGCCGGCGATGCAGGACCTCGCCGCCGGCGGCGTCGACATCGTCACCTGTTCGCTGCCCGAGGCGCGCGCGCTGATCGACGCCGGCAAGGCGAAGCCGCTCGCGGTCATGGACAGCAAGCCGTCGGCGCTCTTCCCCAACGTGCCGACGATGAAGCAGGCGGCCGGCAGCGACTGGACGGTGTCGGCCTGGCGCGGCATCGCCGGGCCGAAGGGTCTGCCGCGCGACGTCGAGCAGAAGCTGGTCGCGACGATCAAGAAGATCTGGGACAGCAAGGAGTTCAAGGACTTCGCGACGTCGAAGGGTTACGGCATGGACTGGGCCGCGCAGGCGGATTTCGCCGCCTACATGGCGAAGGGCGACAAGAGCATGGGCGACGTGATGAAGGCGCTCGGACTGGCGAAGTGACCTTCGCGCCGGCGAGGGTCCACCCCGCGCGGGCGGGGCGGGCGGTCGGCCGCGCGCCCCGACGATGAAGTTCAACGACGCGGTGTTCGGCGCGGTGCTCGTCGTGCTGGGGCTCGCGGTCATCGTCCACGTGCAGGGCTACCCGCGCATTCCCGGCCAGGCGGTCGGCCCGGCGCTGTTTCCCGGGTTGATTGCCGGCGCGCTCGCGATCTGCGGGGCGCTGCTGATCGCGAGCGGCGTCCGCCACCGGACGGTGCAGCCGTGGTTCGCCGCGGAAGCCTGGACGCGCGACGTCCGCGCGGTGACGGCGGCCGCCGCGGTCGTCGTCGCGATCGTGCTCTACATCCTGCTGTCGGAGTTCCTGGGCTTCCTGATCGTCGCGCCGGCGATCCTGCTGGGCTTGTTCGTCGTTTTCGGCGTGCGGCCGCTGCCGGCCCTGGCGCTGGCCCTGATCGTCTCGCTCGCGATCTGGGCCGCCTTCTACAAGCTCCTGCGCGTCCCGTTGCCGTGGGGCGTGCTCAAGAACCACGCGTTCTGACCGGGGACTCGGGTGGAAGCGCTGCTGACCGCGTTCGGCATGGTGTTCGAGCCGCGCACGATCGCGGTGATGGTCGGCGCCTCGATGTTCGGTTTGTTCGTCGGCGCCGTACCCGGGCTGACCGCGACGATGGCCACCGCGCTGCTCGTGCCGGTCACCTTCTTCATGCCCCCGATCACGGCGATCGCGGCGATCGTGACCGCGACGGCGATGGCGATCTTCTCCGGCGACATCCCCGGCTGCCTGCTGCGGATGCCCGGGACGCCGGCGTCGGCCGCCTACACCGACGAGGCCTACGCAATGACCCGAAAGGGGCAGGCGGAGCTGGCGCTGGGGGCGGGGCTCGTGTTCAGCGCGATCGGCGGGCTGTTCGGTACCGCCGTGCTGATCGTCTCCGCACCGGCGCTGGCGGAATTCGCGTTGCGCTTCAGCTCGTTCGAGTACTTCTGGCTCGTCCTGCTGGGCCTCACCTGCGCGATCGTGATCACCGCCGAGCGACCGCTCAAGGGCATCGTCGCCTTGCTGCTCGGCCTGCTCGTCGCCTGCGTCGGGCTCGGCAATCCGGCCGGACATCCGCGCTTCACGTTCGGCAGCACCGAACTCATGGGCGGCATCGGGCTCATCCCGATGATGATCGGGATGTTCGCGGTCTCGGAGATCCTGCGCTACGCCACCGACCGCGGGAAGGGACTGGTGGTCGACGCGCAGCCGATCGGCAACGTCTTCCGCGGCATGTGGGCGCTGACCAGGAAGTACCCGAAGCAGATCCTGCGCGGCAGCGCGCTCGGCACGCTCGTCGGCGCGCTGCCGGGCGCCGGCGCCGACATCGCCGCGTGGATGAGCTACGCGATCAGCAAGAGGACGTCCGACGAGCCGGAGAAGTTCGGCACCGGCCATGTCGAGGGCATCGTCGAGAGCGGCGCGGCGAACAACAGCGCGCTCGCCGGCGCCTGGATCCCGGCGCTCGTCTTCGGAATACCGGGCGACTCGATCACCGCGATCGTGATCGGCGTGCTGTACATGAAGAACATGAACCCCGGTCCGACGCTGTTCACGCAGAATCCGCAGAACATCTACGCGGTGTACCTGCTCTTCATCGTCGCCAACCTGATCATGATCCCGCTGGGATTCCTGTGCATCAAGATCGCCAAGCGGATCCTGAAGGTCCCGCGCGAGGTGCTGATGCCGGTGATCCTGCTCTTCTGCGTCGTCGGGACGTTCGCGATCAACAACACCGTGTTCGACGTCGGCGTCATGCTGATCGCCGGGCTGGTCGCCTGGGTCCTCGAGGAAAACGGCTTCCCGGTCGCGCCGGCGATCCTGGGCGTCGTCCTGGGGACGATGCTCGAGGAGAATTTCATCACCTCGATGATCAAGTCCGACGCGAACCTCGCCGGGTTCTTCGGGCGGCCGGTCGCCGCCGTGCTGGGCGTGCTGACGCTCGCGGCCTGGTTCCTGCCGCCGGTCGTGCGGCGGCTGAGGCGGACGGCCGGGATTTGAGCCTCCCCGGCGGGGGCGATTGCCCGGCTCTGCCGCAGCGCGGTATAATCGAACGGATTTGCGCGGGCCGGACCAAAGGGCCCGGGTGACCGATCGGACCATGCGAGCGAAGCTCACCGTCGGCAACTGGAAGATGAACGGCGGGCTCGCGGCGAACGACGCGAGACTGGCGGCGATCGCGACGGGGTGGCGGCGCGCGAGCGGACGCTCGATCGCCGTCTGCGTGCCGTTTCCGTACCTGGCCCAGGCGCGCAACGCGCTGTCGGGGTCCGCGGTCGGCTGGGGGGCGCAGGACGTGAGCGCGCACGCGAGCGGCGCGTACACGGGCGAGGTGGCGGCGTCGATGCTCGCGGAATTCGGTTGCGCCTACGTGATCGTCGGCCATTCGGAACGGCGGCAGTACCACGGGGAGCGCGACGAGGTGGTGGCGGCGAAGGCGAAGGCGGCGCTCGCGGTCGGCGTGACTCCGATCGCATGCGTCGGAGAGTCGCTCGCCGAGCGCGACGCCGGGACGACCGAGTCGGTGGTCCTGCGGCAGCTCGAGGCGGTGGTCGCGTCGCTGGGCCGCGACCTCGGGCGGATCGTCCTGGCCTACGAACCGGTCTGGGCGATCGGCACCGGGCGGACAGCGGCGCCTGGCGAGGCGCAGGCGGTGCACGCGACGCTGCGCGCGAGGCTCGCGGCCGCCGGCGCGCCATCGGTGCCGGTGCTGTACGGCGGAAGCGTCAAGGCGGCCAACGCCGGCGCGCTCTACGCGATGCCCGACATCGACGGCGGGCTGATCGGCGGAGCGTCGCTGGACGCCGCGGAGTTCCTGTCGATCGCGTCCGCCTGAGCGGGCGCGCGTCGTGGAGGTCGGATGCCATGAATCTGCTCGAGACTGCGCTGCTCATCGTCCATGTCGCGATCGCCGCGGTGATCTGCGGCCTCGTTCTGCTGCAGCACGGGAAAGGAGCGGACATGGGCGCCGCGTTCGGGAGCGGCTCGTCGGGGAGCCTCTTCGGGGCCGCCGGGTCGGCCAATTTCCTGTCGCGATCGACGGCGGTCCTCGCCGCCGTGTTCTTCGTGACCAGCGTCGCCCTCACCTGGTACGCGACCACGCACAAGTCCCCGGACGGCGTCATGGGTCGATCGGGCAGCGTGCTCGACCGGGCCAAGCCCGCCCCGAAGGCCGGCGATGCGCCGGCGGCGCCCAAGGAAGCGCCTTCGAGCGCCCCGGCGGCCGGATCGAAGGCCGGCGAGGTGCCGAAATAGCGGCCCGGAAGAACGGAACGACGATGGCGCGGCGCCCGAAATTGAGGTGCCGCAAGGTTGTGGGACGTGCCGACGTGGTGAAATTGGTAGACACGCTGTCTTGAGGGGGCAGTGGCGAAAGCCGTGGGAGTTCGAGTCTCCCCGTCGGCACCAGGATTCGACCGGCGCCAGGCGCCGGAGGCAGTGCAGGCAGCAGCGGGACCCCGGTGGTCCGCCGGGTTCCGAACCACAACAGCGGCCTGCGCGCAGGCGGCGTAACGGCGACCATGCTCGAGAACTACTTCCCCGTCCTCATGTTCATCGCCGTCGGCCTGATCCTCGGCGGCGTCCTGCTGACGGTCGGACGCCTCGTCGCGCCGCACAGGCCGGACGCGCGCAAGCTCTCGCCATACGAGTGCGGCTTCGAGGCGTTCGAGGACGCCCGGATGAAGTTCGACGTCCGCTACTACCTGATCGCCATCCTGTTCATCCTTTTCGATCTCGAGATCGCCTTCCTGTTCCCGTGGGCGGTGGTCCTGCCGGAGATCGGCTTCGCCGGCTTCGTCGCGATGATGCTGTTCCTCGCGATCCTGGTCGTCGGGTTCGTCTACGAATGGAAGAAAGGCGCGCTCGAATGGGAGTGACCGGAAGGGCCCCGCGGGCGCACTGACATGGCGATCGAAGGCCTCTTCGAGAAAGGCTTCGTCACGACCACGCTCGACAGCGTGATCAACTGGGCGCGCAACGGCTCGATGTGGCCGGTCACGTTCGGGCTGGCCTGCTGCGCGGTCGAGATGATGCACGCCGGCGCGTCCCGCTACGACATGGACCGGTTCGGCATCGTGTTCCGGCCCAGTCCGCGCCAGTCCGACGTGATGATCGTCGCCGGGACGCTGTGCAACAAGATGGCGCCGGCGCTGCGCAAGGTCTACGAGCAGATGCCCGAGCCGCGCTGGGTGATCTCGATGGGGTCCTGCGCGAACGGCGGCGGTTACTACCACTATTCGTACTCGGTCGTTCGCGGCTGCGATCGGATCGTGCCGGTCGACGTCTACGTGCCCGGCTGCCCGCCGACGTCCGAGGCGCTGCTCTACGGCATCCTCCAGCTCCAGAACAAGATCTGGCGCACCAACACGATCGCGCGCTGATGTCCGCCTCCGCCGATTCCCTCGCCCAGACGCTCGCCGCCGCGCTCGGCGACGCGCTCGCCGGCGTGAGCGTCGCGCTCTCCGAAGTCACCGCGGTCGTGTCGCACGAGCGACTGATCGAGGTCATGCGCGCGCTGCGCGACCGGCCCGAACTGCGATTCGAGACGCTGATCGACGTCTGCGGCGTCGACTGGTCGGCGCACGCGACGCTGGCCGGAACCGCGCCGCGGTTCTCGGCCGTCTACCACCTGCTGTCGCTGTCGAACAACCGGCGGCTGCGCGTGCGCTGCCACGCACCCGACGACGACTTCCCGGTGCTGCCGTCGGTGATCGACGTCTGGCCGTCGGCGAACTGGTTCGAGCGCGAGACCTTCGACCTTTACGGCATCGTCTTCACCGGCCATCCGGATCTGCGGCGGCTGCTCACCGACTACGGATTCGTCGGCCATCCGTTCCGCAAGGACTTCCCGCTCTCCGGACACGTCGAGATGCGCTTCGACCCGGAACAGGGGCGCGTCGTCTACCAGCCGGTCACGATCGAGCCGCGCGAGATCACGCCGCGGATCGTGCGCGAACCGAACTACGCCGGCGGCCGCTGACGCGATGGCCGAGATCCGCAACTACACGATGAATTTCGGGCCGCAGCACCCGGCGGCCCATGGCGTGCTGCGCCTCGTGCTCGAGCTCGACGGCGAGGTGATCGAGCGCGCCGATCCGCATATCGGGCTGCTGCACCGCGCGACCGAGAAGCTCGCCGAGCACAAGACCTGGATCCAGGCGCTGCCGTACATGGACCGCCTGGACTACGTCTCGATGATGTGCAACGAGCACGCCTACTGCCTGGCGATCGAGAGACTTCTCGGCGTCGACGTGCCGATCCGGGCGCAGTACATCCGCGTGATGTTCGACGAGATCACGCGCATCCTCAACCACCTGCTCTGGCTGGGCTGCCACTCGCTCGACTGCGGCGGCATGACGACCTTCCTCTACGCGTTCCGGGAGCGCGAGGACCTTTTCGACATGTACGAGGCGGTCTCCGGGGCGCGGATGCACGCCGCCTATTACCGACCGGGCGGCGTCTACCGCGACCTGCCCGACCGGATGCCCCAGTACCGCGCCCAGCACACGCGCAACGAGCGGGCGCTGGCGCAGATGAACGAGAACCGGCGGGGATCGCTGCTCGACTTCATCGAGGATTTCACCCGGCGATTCCCCGGCTACGTCGACGATTACGAGACGCTCCTCACCGACAACCGGATCTGGAAGCAGCGGACCGTCGGCATCGGCGTCGTCTCGCCGGAGCGGGCGATGGCGCTCGGCTTCACCGGCGCGATGCTGCGCGGCTCGGGCGTGCCGTGGGACGTGCGCAAGAAGCAGCCGTACGAAGTCTATGACCGCGTGGATTTCGATATCCCGGTCGGGGTGAACGGCGACTGCTACGACCGCTACCTCGTCCGCATGGAGGAGATGCGCCAGTCGAACCGCATCATCGCCCAGTGCGTCGAGTGGCTGCGCGCGAATCCCGGTCCGGTCATCACCGACAACCACAAGGTCGCGCCTCCGTCGCGCGAGGCGATGAAGGGCAGCATGGAGGAGCTGATCCACCACTTCAAGCTCTTCACGGAGGGGATCCACGTCCCGCCCGGCGAGGTCTACGCGGCGATCGAGCATCCGAAGGGCGAGTTCGGCGTCTATGCGGTCTCGGACGGCGCGAACAAGCCGTACCGGATCAAGCTGCGTTCGCCCGACTACGTCCATCTCTCCGCGCTGGACGAGATGTCGCGCGGGCACATGATCGCGGATGTCGTCGCGATCATCGGCACGCAGGACATCGTTTTCGGGTCGATCGACCGATAGCGCCGACCATGCTCTCCGCCGACGCCCGCCGCCGGATCGACCGCGAGGTCGCCAAGTATCCCGCCGACCAGCGGCAGTCCGCCGTCATGTCGGCGCTCGCCATCGCCCAGCGCGAGCAGGGCTGGCTCGCCAACGAGACGATGGACGAGGTCGCGGCGATCCTCGGCATGCCGCCGGTCGCCGTCTACGAGGTCGCGACGTTCTACGCGATGTACGACCTGAAACCGACCGGCCGCTTCAAGCTCACCGTCTGCACCAACCTGCCGTGCGCGCTCTCCGGCGGAACCGCGGCGGCCGACCAGCTCAGGAAGCGGCTGGGCATCGGCTTCGGCGAGACGACCGCGGACGGCAAGTTCACCCTCAAGGAAGGCGAGTGCATGGGCGCCTGCGGCGATGCGCCGGTCCTGCTCGTCAACAACACGCGGATGGCGAGTTTCATGACGCCGCCGAAGCTCGACGCGCTGATCGACGAATTGTCGGCGGCCGCGGACCGCGGTGAGGGGAACCCGTGCGGCGGAGGGCGGCGATGAACGCCCGCGCCGGACTCCTCGATTACGGACCCGACGCGGTCCTGCTGGCCGGCCTCGACGGGGCGAACTGGCGGCTCGACGACTACGTCAAGCGTGGCGGCTACGAGGCGCTGCGCAAGGTCCTCGCCGAGAAGATCCCGCCGGCGACGGTGATCGCCGAGGTCAAGAAGAGCGCGCTTCGCGGCCGCGGCGGCGCCGGTTTCCCGACCGGGCTCAAGTGGAGCTTCATGCCGCAGCAGTACGCCGGCGACAAGTACGTCGTCTGCAATTCCGACGAGGGCGAGCCGGGGACGTTCAAGGACCGCGACATCCTGCGCTACAACCCGCACGCGGTGATCGAGGGCATGGCGATCGCCGCCTACGCGATGGGCTGCGCGCGCGGCTACAACTACATCCACGGCGAAATCTGGGACGTCTACGAGCGTTGCGAGGAGGCGGTCGAGGAGGCCTACGCGGCCGGCTTCCTCGGCGCCAACATCCTCGGCAGCGATTTCTCGTTCCGTCTGTTCAACCACCACGGCTTCGGCGCCTACATCTGCGGCGAGGAGACCGGCCTCCTCGAATCGCTCGAGGGGAAGAAGGGGCAGCCGCGGTACAAGCCGCCGTTCCCGGCGAGCTTCGGCCTCTACGGCAAGCCGACGACCATCAACAACACCGAGACGTTCGCGTCGGTGCCTTGGATCATCCGCAACGGCGGCGAGTGGTTCCTCGGCCTGGGCAAGCCCAACAACGGCGGCACCAAGATCTTCTCGGTCTCCGGCGACGTCGCGCGTCCGGGCAACTACGAGATCCGGATGGGGACGCCGTTCGCGAGGCTCCTCGAGATGGCGGGCGGGGTGCGCGGCGGCCGACGGCTCAAGGCCGTGATACCCGGCGGGTCGTCGGCGCCGGTGCTTCCGGCTGACGTGATGATGGCCCTGGACATGGACTACGACTCGATCTCGAAGGCAGGTTCGATGCTCGGGTCGGGCGCGGTGATCGTCATGGACGAGACCCGCTGCATGGTGAAGTCGCTGCAGCGGCTGTCGTACTTCTACTACGAGGAGTCCTGCGGCCAGTGCACGCCGTGTCGCGAGGGCACCGGGTGGCTGTGGCGGATGGTCGACCGCATCGAACGCGGCGAAGGTCGACAGGAGGACCTCGATCTGCTGGCGTCGGTATCCGACAACATCATGGGCCGGACGATCTGCGCGCTGGGCGACGCGGCGGCGATGCCGGTCAAGGGCTTCCTCAAGCACTTCCGCGCCGAGTTCCAGCACCACATCGACCACAGGCGCTGCCTGGTCGCCCCCTACGCCTGACGAAATGCTGAACCTCGAGATCGACGGCAAGGCGGTGCAGGTCCCGAACGGGTCCACGGTGATGGACGCGGCGGTGAAACTCGGCGTCTACGTGCCGCATTTCTGCTACCACAAGAAGCTGTCGATCGCCGCCAACTGCCGGATGTGCCTGGTCCAGGTCGAGAAGGCGCCCAAGCCGCTGCCCGCCTGCGCGACGCCGGTGACCGAGGGCATGAAGGTGCAGACGCGTTCGGAGATGGCGGTCCGGGCGCAGAAGAGCGTGATGGAGTTCCTGCTGATCAACCATCCGCTCGACTGTCCGATCTGCGACCAGGGCGGCGAGTGCCAGCTGCAGGACCTCGCGGTCGGCTACGGCGGCTCCGCCTCGCGTTACCACGAACCCAAGCGCGTGGTCTTCCACAAGAACCTCGGACCGCTGGTCTCGGCCGAGGAGATGTCCCGCTGCATCCATTGCACGCGCTGCGTGCGCTTCGGCCAGGAGATCGCCGGCGTCATGGAGCTCGGCATGGCGGGTCGCGGCGAGCACTCCGAAATCGTATCGTTCGTCGGCCGTTCGGTCGACTCGGAGCTCTCGGGAAACATGATCGACGTCTGTCCGGTCGGTGCGCTCACGTCGAAGCCGTTCCGGTACGCAGCGCGGACCTGGGAGCTCGCACGGCGGAAGTCGGTGTCGCCGCACGATTCGCTCGGATCCAACCTCGTCGTGCAGGTCAAGGGCGACCGCGTCCTGCGCGTGCTGCCGCTCGACAACGAGGCGGTCAACGAATGCTGGATCTCCGACAAGGACCGGTTCAGCTACGAGGCGCTCGGGTCCGACGAGCGGCTGCGCTCGCCGCGCGTCAAGCAGGGCGGCGAATGGCGCGACGTCGACTGGGCCACCGCGCTCGACGTGGTCGCGCAAGGTCTCAAATCGATCTCCGAAAAGCACGGCTCAGGCTCGCTGGGCGTGCTCGCCTCGCCGCACTCGACGCTGGAGGAATTGGGCCTCGCGGCCAGGCTCGCGCGCGGGCTCGGCGGTTCGATCGACCACCGGCTGCGGCAGACCGATTTCCGCGGCGACGCGACCGCGGCCGGCGTTCCGTGGCTGGGGATGCCGATCGCCGACCTGTCGACGCTCGACCGCGCGCTCGTCGTCGGCAGCTTCCTGCGCAAGGACCACCCGCTGGTCGCGCAGCGGCTGCGGCAGGCGGCGAAACGCGGACTCCAGGTACTGTCGCTCCACTCGGTCGACGACGACTGGCTGCTGCCGGTCGCGCACAAGGCGGTGGTCGCTCCCTCGATGCTGCCGACGATGCTGGCCGAGATCGTCGTCGCGGCCGCGCGCGGCGCCGGACGGGCGGTTCCTCCGGCGCTCGTGACCGTCGAACCGACCGCCGCGGCGCAGGTGATCGCGGCGACTCTATTGTCGGGCCAACGGCGCGCCGTGCTGCTCGGCAACGCCGCGGTCCAGCATCCCGAGGCGTCGCGGATCCGGGCGCTGGCGCAGGCGCTGGGCGAGCTCGCCGGTGCGACGCTGGGAACGACGGGCGAGGCGGCGAACAGCGTCGGCGCCGGACTCGTCGGCGCGCAGCCGGGCGGCGGCGAAGCGGACGCGGCGGCGATGCTGGACGCGCCGCGACGCGCCTACCTGTTGCTGCACGCCGAACCCGAATTCGATTGCGCCCGTCCGGCCACCGCGATGGCGGCGCTCGACGGTGCGGACCTGGTCGTCGTGATGAGCCCGTTCGCACACGGTGCCGCCTACGCCGACGTGATGCTGCCGATCGCGCCGTTCACCGAAACGGCCGGTACGTTCATCAACTGCGAGGGGCGGGTGCAGTCGTTCAACGGCGTCGCCCCACCGCTGGCGCAGACGCGGCCGGGTTGGAAGGTCCTGCGTGTGCTGGGAACGATGCTCGGAGTCGACGGGTTCGGGCTCGACACGATCGACGAGGTGCGCGCGAGCCTGCTGCCGGCCGATCGACCGATCGCCGGGCGGCTGTCGAACGCCACCGGAGCGCCGGTTTCTCCGCTGGCGAGCGCGCCGGCGACGGTCGAGCGGATCGCCGATGTGCCGATCTATTTCGCCGATCCCCTGGTCCGCCGAGCGGCGTCGTTGCAGCTGACCGCCGACGCGCGCCCGCCTCGCGCGAGGATGAACAGGACGCTGATCGACGCGCTCGGACTCGTGGACGGCGACCGGGTCCGCGTCCGGCAAGGTCGGGGTGAGGCGGTGGTCGCCGCGCTCGCCGATCCGGCGGTGCCGCCGGGCGTGCTGCGCCTCGCCGCGGCGCATCCGTCGACCTGCGGTCTGGACGGGCTGACCGGCCCGGTGACACTGGAACGGGCCTGAACCGATGGACGCCCTCGACGCCCTGATCTCGCCGGTGCGCGACCTTCTGGGCCCCGTGTGGCTGCCGGTGTGGACTCTGGTCAAGATCGTCGTGCTGGTCGTGCCGCTGATCATCGCGGTCGCGTATCTGACGCTCGTCGAGCGCAAGGTGATCGGCTGGATGCAGGTCCGGATCGGACCCAACCGCGTCGGGCCGCTGGGGCTCCTGCAGCCGTTCGCCGACACGTTCAAGCTGATCTTCAAGGAGATCGTCGTCCCCTCGGGGGCCAATCGATACCTGTTCTTCATCGCGCCGATGCTCTCGATCGGGCCCGCGGTCGCCGCCTGGGCGGTGGTCCCGCTGACCGACCGGCTGGTCGTCGCCGACATCAACGCCGGCCTGCTCTACATCCTCGCGATGACCTCGCTGGGCGTGTACGGGATCATCCTCGCCGGCTGGGCGTCGAATTCCAAGTACGCGTTCCTCGGCGCGCTGCGCTCCGCGGCGCAGATCGTGAGCTACGAGATTGCGATGGGCTTCGCGCTGGTCGGCGTGCTGATGTGCGCCAACAGCCTCAATCTGCGCGAGATCGTCTCTGGACAGGAAGGCGGCGCCGCTTACTGGTACATCTGGCCGCTGCTGCCGCTGTTCGTCGTCTACATCGTCTCGGGCATCGCCGAGACCAACCGCCATCCGTTCGACCTGGCGGAGGGCGAGAGCGAGATCGTGGCCGGATTCCACGTCGAGTACTCGGGCGTGACCTTCGCGGTCTTCTTCCTCGCCGAGTACATGAACATGATCCTGATCGCGACGCTGACGTCGGTCATGTTCCTCGGCGGCTGGCTCTCGCCGTTCCCGATCCTCAACGACTGGACGATCGCGGGCGTCGCGCCGTTCGGAGACGGGCTCGCGTGGCTGGGCGCCAAGATCGCCTTCGTGCTGCTGATCTTCCTGTGGGTGCGGGCGACTTTCCCGCGCTACCGTTACGACCAGGTGATGCGTCTCGGCTGGAAGGTGTTCATTCCGCTGACGCTCGTGTGGATCGTCTTCCTCGCCACGATGATGCAGACGCCGTTCGCGCCGCTCTTCCACTGACCATGTTCCGCCGCGTCCGCGACTTCCTCCAGACCTGGCTGCTGCTCGAGCTGGGCCGTGGCCTGATGCTGACCGGGCGGCACCTGTTCGCGCGCAAGATCACCATCCAGTATCCGGAGGAGAAGACGCCGCAGAGCCCGCGCTTCCGCGGCCTGCACGCGCTGCGGCGGTACCCGAACGGCGAGGAGCGCTGCATCGCCTGCAAGCTGTGCGAGGCGGTGTGTCCGGCGCTGGCGATCACCATCGAGTCCGAGCAACGCGCCGACGGCACTCGGCGGACGACGCGCTACGACATCGACCTGACCAAGTGCATTTTCTGCGGTTTCTGCGAAGAGAGCTGCCCGGTCGATTCGATCGTCGAGACGCGAATCCTCGAGTACCACGGCGAGAAGCGGGGCGACCTCACGTACACGAAGGAGATGCTCCTCGCGGTGGGCGACCGCTACGAGGCGCAGATCGCGGCCGACCGGGCCGAGGACGCGAGGTACCGGTAGACGACCGGGCGACGAAACCATGCCGATCAGCTTCGCCGACGCCGTCTACTACCTGTTCGCCACGATCCTCGTGTTCGCGGCGCTGCGCGTCATCACCGTGAAGAACCCGGTGCACGCCGCGCTGTGGCTCGTCCTGTCGTTCTTCACCGCGGCGGCGGTCTGGCTGCTGCTCGGGGCCGAGTTCCTGGCGATCGCGCTGGTGCTGGTCTACGTCGGGGCGGTGATGGTCCTGTTCCTGTTCGTGATCATGATGCTGGACGTCGATTTCGACGATCTGCGCAAGCACTTCAAGAGCTACATCCCGGTCGGCGCCGCGGTCGGCGGACTGGTTCTCCTGGAGATGGTGCTGGTGATCGTCGCCGGAGCGGGCGCCGCGGGGGAGGCCGGCTCGCTGCCCGCCGGCAGCAACACCAAGGCGCTGGGGCGGCTCATCTACGTCGATTACGTCTACCCGTTCGAGCTGGCGGCCGTGCTGTTGCTGATCGCGATCGTCGCGGCCATCGCGCTCACCTGGCGGCGCCGCAAGGACACGCGGCGGCAGGATCCGGCCGAACAGGTCAAGGTCCGGCGCGGCGACCGCGTGCGGCTGGTGTCGATGCCGGCGCAGAAGAGGGAGCCATGAGCGTCCGAACGGGTGTCGCCGCGGCGGCGAACGGGGAGGGCGTGTCGTGCTGAGCGTGCCGCTGTCGCACAGCCTGGTGCTGGGCGCGATCCTGTTCGCGGTCAGCGTCGTCGGGATATTCCTCAACCGGAAGAACGTCATCATCCTGCTGATGGCCATCGAGCTGATGCTGCTCGCCGTCAACCTCAATTTCGTCGCCTTCAGCCGCCACCTCGGCGACATGGCCGGTCAGGTCTTCGTCTTCTTCATCCTCACCGTCGCGGCGGCCGAGTCGGCGATCGGTCTCGCGATCCTCGTGCTCCTGTTCCGCAACGTCGGTTCGATCGACGTCGAGGACCTGGCGAAGCTGAAGGGCTGAACCGCGATGGACCTGAAGACCCTCTCGCTCGCCGTCGTGCTCGCTCCGCTCGCGGCATCGGTCGTCGTCGGGCTGTTCGGCCCGCGCCTGGGCCGGCGGGCGTCGCACTGGTTGTGCATCCTCGGCGTCGCCGCCTCGCTCGTCCTGTCGATCGTCGCCTGGCGCGCCGTGCAGGGCGGCCAGACGTTCAACGGCGACGTCTACACGTGGCTCGCGTCCGGCGACCTGAAGCTCGCGGTCGGATTCCTGATCGACCCGCTCACGGTGACGATGATGGTCGTCGTGACATTCGTCTCGCTGATGGTGCACGTCTACACGATCGGCTACATGGCCGACGACCCCGGTTACACGCGTTTCTTCAGCTACATCTCGTTGTTCACGTTCTCGATGCTCATGCTCGTCATGAGCAACAACTTCGTCCAGCTGTTCTTCGGCTGGGAGGCGGTCGGGCTCGTCTCGTACCTGCTGATCGGCTTCTGGTATACGCGTCCGACCGCGATCTACGCCAACCTGAAGGCGTTCCTCGCCAACCGCGTGGGCGACTTCGGATTCGTGCTCGGCATCGGCCTCGTGCTCGCCTACACCGGGTCGCTCGACTACGCCGCGGTGTTCGCCAGGGCGCCGGCGCTCGTGTCGCAGACGGTCGGCGGCTGGGGCGGGGCCGCGTGGTCGCTGATGACGGTGACCTGCGTCTGCCTGTTCGTCGGCGCGATGGGCAAGAGCGCGCAGGTACCGCTGCACGTCTGGCTGCCCGACTCGATGGAAGGCCCGACCCCGATCTCGGCGCTGATCCACGCGGCGACGATGGTGACGGCGGGCATCTTCATGGTCGCGCGGATGAGCCCGCTGTTCGAACTTTCCGAGACCGCGCTGTCGTTCGTCACGGTGATCGGGGCGACCACCGCGCTGTTCATGGCCTTCCTGGGGGTCGTCCAGAACGACATCAAGCGCGTCGTCGCCTATTCGACGCTCTCGCAGCTCGGGTACATGACGGTCGCGCTGGGCGTGTCGGCGTACTCGGCGGCGATCTTCCACCTGATGACCCACGCGTTCTTCAAGGCGCTGCTGTTCCTCGGCGCGGGTTCGGTGATCATCGCCATGCACCACGAACAGGACCTGCGCAAGATGGGCGGCTTGCGCAAGTACATGCCGGTCACGTGGATCACCGCCGTCGTCGGATCGCTGGCGCTCGCGGGCATCCCGCCGTTCGCCGGCTTCTTCTCGAAGGACGCGATCATCGAGGCGGTCCACCTCTCGAAGATTCCCGGCCACGGCTACGCCTACTTCGCCGTCATGGCCGGCGTGTTCATCACGGCGTTCTACTCGTTCCGCATGCTGTTCCTGGCCTTCCACGGATCCGAGCGGTTCGGCGGTCACGGTGGCGACGCCCACGGGCACGGGCACGGCGATGCCCACGGTGACGACGGCCACGGCGCCGGCCCGAAGGAGAGCCCCTGGGTCGTGACCGTGCCGCTCGTCCTGCTCGCGATCCCGTCGTTCGCCGTCGGCTGGCTCTACATCGAGCCGATGCTCTTCGGCGATTACTTCGGCAAGTCGATCGTCGTTCGCCCCGAGCACGCGGTGCTCTGGGAGCTCAAGAACGAGTGGCACGGAATCGCTGCGTTCATCAAGCACGGCGTGCTGAGTCTGCCGTTCTGGCTGGCGATCGCGGGGGTCGCGGCCGCCTGGTACTGCTACCTGGTCAACCCCGGCGTGCCCGAGACGCTGCGGCGTCTCGCCGGCCCCGTTTACACGCTGCTCGACAACAAGTACTACGTCGACCGGTTCAACGACTGGTTCTTCGCCGGCGGCGCGCGCGGCGTCGGCGGCGTCCTGTCCGAGGTCGGCGACCGAAGGGTGATCGACGGCGTGGTCGTCAACGGCTCGGCCCGGGCGGTCGGACTGGCGGCGGCGCTGATGCGGCACGTCCAATCCGGCTACGTCTACCACTACGCCTTCACGATGATCGTCGGCGTGTTCGCGCTGCTCACGTGGTGGGTCGGGCGCTAGGGAACGACGACGATGCTTCCGTACCTCTCGCTCGCGATCTGGGTGCCGATCCTCGCCGGCGTCGCGGTGCTGGTCGTCCATCGCGACTCGGACGCTTCCCGCGCCCGCTGGATCGCGCTCGCCGGCGCGTTGGCCGGGTTCCTGGTGACGCTGCCGCTCTACCTCCATTTCGACGCGGCCAGCGGCGCCCTGCAGTTCGTCGAGCGGCGCGAGTGGATCCCGCGCTTCGACGTCTGGTACTACCTCGGTGTCGACGGCATCTCGGTCCTGTTCGTCCTCCTGAACAGCTTCACGACGCTGCTCGTGGTCTGGGCCGGCTGGGAGGTTATCGAGACGCGCGTCGCGCAGTACATGGCCGCTTTCCTGATCATGTCCGGACTGATCAACGGCGCCTTTTGCGCCATGGACGGCGTGCTGTTCTACGTCTATTTCGAGGCGATGCTGATCCCGATGTACCTGATCATCGGGGTCTGGGGCGGACCCAGGCGCGTCTACGCGGCTCTCAAGTTCTTCCTCTACACGCTGCTGGGCTCGCTCCTCATGCTGGTGGCGTTCATCTACCTGTACAACGTCACCGAGAGCTTCGCGCTCCAGGACTGGTACCGCGTGCCGCTGTCGTTGCCGGTCCAGTACGCGCTGTTCGTCGCCTTTTCCTGGCCTTCGCGGTGAAGGTGCCGATGTGGCCGGTGCACACCTGGCTGCCCGACGCCCACGTCGAGGCGCCGACCGGGGGCTCGGTCGTGCTGGCGGCGATCACACTGAAGATCGGCGCGTACGGCTTCGTCCGCTTCATCCTGCCGATCCTGCCCGACGCCAGCCGCGAGCTGTCGGGCTTCGTCATCGCCCTCTCGCTCGTCGCCGTGATCTACATCGGCTTCGTCGCCCTGGTCCAGTCGGACATGAAGAAGCTGATCGCCTACTCGTCGATCTCGCACATGGGCTTCGTCACGCTGGGTTTCTTCCTGTTCAGCCCGCTGGGCGTCGAAGGCGCGCTCGTCCAGATGATCTCGCACGGCTTCGTGTCGGCGGCGATGTTCCTGTGCGTCGGCGTGCTCTACGACCGGATGCACAGCCGGCAGATCGCCGATTACGGAGGCGTGGTCAACACGATGCCGAAGTTCGCGGCGTTCCTGATGTTGTTCGCGATGGCCAACGCCGGGCTGCCGGCGACCTCCGGCTTCGTCGGCGAGTTCCTGGTCATCCTCGCCGCGGTCAAGGTGAACTTCTGGCTCGGCTTCGCCGCCGCCACGACGTTGGTGCTGGGCGCCGCCTACACGCTGTGGATGTACAAGCGCGTGATCTTCGGGGCGGTCGCCAATCCCAAGGTCGCGGCGCTCGCCGATCTGTCCCGCCGCGAATTCTGGCTGCTGGCGCTGGTCGCGCTCGCGGTCCTGGCGATGGGCTTGTGGCCGAGGCCGTTCGTCGACGTGATGCACGTCTCGGTGTCCGACCTCCTCGCGCACGTCGCGAAGAGCAAGCTGTAGGCGCCCGATGCGAAACGATCTCCTCGCCGTCCTGCCCGAGATCGCCGTCCTCACGGCGGCGTCGCTGATCCTGATCGTCGACCTGTTCGTGCCGCAGGCGAAACGGCACCTGACCTTCTGGCTCACCCAGGTCTCGCTGCTGGTCACGCTGTGGATCGTACTCGCGACCGCTCCGGTCGGCAGTCTGCGCGCGTTCCACGGCATGGTCGTCGCCGACATGCTGGGCGGCGTCCTCAAGCTCTTCGCCGTCGTCGCCGTGTCGCTGATGCTGTTCTACGGCCGCTCCTATCTCGCGGCCCGGGGGCTGTTCCGCGGCGAGACTTTCGTGCTCGTGCTCTTCGCGCTCCTCGGCATCATGGTGATGACGGCGTCGGCGAGCTTCCTGACGCTCTACCTCGGGCTGGAGATCATGTCGCTCTCGCTGTACGCGCTGGTCGCGTTGCAGCGAGACGCGGCGGCGCCGTCCGAGGCGGCGATGAAGTACTTCGTCCTCGGCGCGCTGGCCTCGGGGATGCTGCTCTACGGCGTTTCGATGGTCTACGGCGCGACCGGAACCCTCGACCTCGATCGCGTTGCGGAGGCGACGCTCGGCTCGCAGGGCAACCGGCCGCTGCTCGCTTTCGGTCTGGTCTTCATCGTCTCGGGCATCGCCTTCAAGCTCGGCGTCGTGCCCTACCACATGTGGGTCCCGGACGTGTACCAGGGCGCCCCGACGCCGATGACGCTGCTCGTCGGCACCGCGCCCAAGCTCGCCGCGTTCGCGTTCACGCTGCGCGTCCTGGCCGGCTCGCTCAAGGGCCTCGAGTTCGACTGGCAGGGGATGCTGATCGTCCTCTCGTTGCTGTCGATGTCGCTGGGGAATCTGATCGCGATCGCGCAGCAGAACATCAAGCGGATGCTCGCCTACTCGACGATCGCGAACATGGGCTTCATGCTGATGGGACTGCTCGCCGCGGATCTCAACGGCTACTCGGCGGCGATGTTCTACACGGTCGCGTACGTCTTCACGAGCCTGGCCTCCTTCGGCGTCGTGCTGTTGCTCTCGCGCGAGGGGTTCGAGGCCGACCAGCTCGATGACCTCAAGGGGCTGAACCGCCGCTCGCCGTGGTGGGCGTTCATCATGCTGCTCGTCATGTTCTCGCTCGCCGGCGTCCCGCCGACGCTCGGCTTCTACGCGAAGTTCTCGGTCCTCGAGGCAGCGGTCAATCAGGGCTTCGTCTGGCTCGCGGTCGCCGGGGTGCTCGCCTCGCTCGTCGGGGCGTTCTATTACCTGCGCGTCGTCAAACTGATGTACTTCGACGAGCCGACCGACCGGGAACCGATCGTGGCCGCCGGAGAGGCGCGCGCGCTCCTTTCGGCGAACGGTCTGGCTCTGCTGGTTCTGGGGATACTGCCGCAGCCGCTGATGGGTCTGTGCGTCGTCGCGCTCGCGCAGTCGCACTTCTAGTCCGGCCGCGCCTCCTCGCGCGTCGCTGATCGCGTGCTACCATCGCGCGGGGCGCGCGTGTCGCAACGCGACGTCGCCGGACCCGCCGCTCCGATCGGGCCGGACACCCGGCGGACGGACGATTCGCGGGTGTGAACCCGCGCCGACGCGCTGGAGGAGGCACCGATGAACGCACCGCACGGCCACAAGGGGGTCGCTCCGCCGCTCTCGCGCCGCGCCGAGTCCCTCGGCACCGAGAACGCCTTCGTCGTGCTGGCCGAGGTCAGCGCGCTGGTGAGGCGCGGCGCCGACATCGTCTCGTTCTGCATCGGGCAGCCGGATTTCCCGACACCGGTGCACGTCCAGGACGCGGCGATCGCGGCGATCCGCGCCGGCCGGCACGGCTACACGCCGTCG
This sequence comes from Burkholderiales bacterium, assembly GCA_046347725.1. Taxonomy (GTDB): domain Bacteria; phylum Pseudomonadota; class Gammaproteobacteria; order Burkholderiales; family Casimicrobiaceae; genus VBCG01. The sequence continues at coordinate 133,391 of JAXMFN010000009.1, read as the reverse complement.
GCCGGCATCGATGAGCTCCGCGCCGCCGCCGCGCGCGACCTGTCGACGCGTCGCGGCCTCGCCTACGCGCCGGAGGACGTCGTCGTCGGTGCCGGCGCCAAGCCGTTCATCGCCTACACGATCGCCTCGGTCACCGATCACGGCGCCGGCGACGAGGTCGTCTATCCGGTGCCCGGCTTCCCGATCTACGAATCCCAGATCCTCGCCAACGGGGCGGTCCCGGTTCCGTTGTATCTGCGCGAGTCGCGCGACTTCGCTTTCGATCCGTCCGAGCTCGAGGCGGCCATCACCGATCGCACGCGTCTGGTCGTCCTGAACACGCCGCACAACCCGACCGGCGGGATACTCAGGAGCTCCGATCTGGACGCGATCGCCGCGATCCTCGCGCGCCATCCTCGTGTCTGGGTCTACGCCGACGAGATCTACTCGCGCCTCGCCTACGACGGCGCCTTCGAGTCGATCGCGACGCGACCGGGCATGCTCGAGCGGACGATCGTGTGCGACGGTGCGTCGAAGACCTGGGCGATGACCGGCTGGCGGATCGGCTACGCGGCGAACCGCGCGCTGGCGCCGGTGTTCACGCGGTGGATCACCAACACCGATTCGTGCGCGTCGCAGATCTCCCAATGGGCGGCGGTCGCGGCGATCGACGGGCCGCAGGACGCGGCCGACACGATGCGCGCGCGATTCCTCGAACGTCGCGATCTCATCGTCGGCCTTCTGAATCGCGTGCCCGGCGTGACCTGCCGCACGCCGGGCGGCGCGTTCTACGCCTGGCCCAATGTGACCGAGGCCTGCCGGATGACCGGCTGCGAGGACTCCGAGGCGTTCCGCAAGCGCCTGCTCCACGAGGCGGGCGTTGCCGTGCTCGCCGACATCCACTTCGGCCGGCGGGTGCCCGGAGACGGACAGCACATCCGGTTCTCCTACGCGACATCCAACGAGGCGATCATCGAGGGCGTCCGCCGCCTCGACGCGTTCGTTCGCCGGGGGCGCCCCGGCGGATGAGCTCGCTCGTCGGCTGACCGGGTCGGGGTCGCACGATGCTCGAGCAGATCGCCTGGTTCGCCGCCGGTCTCGCAGCGCTCGTCGTCGGCGCGGCGTTCCTCGTGCGGGGCGCCTCGAGCCTCGCGCTCGCCGTCGGCTTGTCGCCGCTCGTCATCGGCCTCACGGTCGTCGCGTTCGGGACCAGCGCTCCGGAGGTCGCGGTCTCGGTCGGCGCGGCGGCGAAGGGTTCCGCCGACATCGCGATCGGCAATGTCGTCGGCAGCAACATCTTCAACGTCCTGTTCATCGTCGGGATCTCGGCGCTGGTCGTGCCGCTGGTCGTCGACGCCCAGATCGTCCGCCAGGAAGTTCCGATCATGATCGCGGCATCGTTCGGTCTGGTCGCCGCAGCCTGGAACGGCGTGATCGGATTCGTCGACGGTGCCGTCTTCCTGGCGGCGCTGGCGGCGTACACGGCCTTCCTCGTCGTCCAGGCCCGCCGCCAAGGCGCGACGATCCAAGGCGAGTACGAGGGCGAGTTCGGCCGGGGCCCCGGACGTTCCCGATCGTCGGTGATGGGCGGCGCGATCCTGCGGATGATCACGGGGCTCGCGCTGCTCGTCGCCGGTTCGCGCTGGCTCGTGGACGCCGCCGTCCACTTCGCCCAGGCCGCCGGCGTATCCGAGCTCGTCATCGGGTTGACGATCGTGTCGGCGGGAACTTCGCTGCCCGAGGTCGCGACCTCGCTCGCGGCCGCGGTCAAGGGCGAGCGCGACATCGCGGTCGGCAACGTCGTCGGCAGCAGCACGTTCAACATCCTCGGTTGCCTCGGGCTGTCGGCGCTCGTGTCGCCGGCCGGGTTGCCGGTCGCGCCATCGGTGCTCAATTTCGACCTCTGGGTGATGGTCGCGGTGGCGCTCGCCTGCCTGCCGGTGTTCCTGACCGGACACACGGTGGCCCGGTGGGAGGGGTTGTTGTTCCTCGCCGCGTACGTCGCCTACGTCGCCTACCTGATCCTCGCGGCCGCCGAGCACGACGCGTTGCCGAAGCTCTCGTCCGCGATGACTGTCTTCGTCGCACCGCTGGTCGCGGTGACGCTGGCGATCACCGTCTACCGCGAGTGGCGCTCGCGAGGCCGCTCGGGTTGATCGCGAGCGGGCGACGGCGATGACGCTCGTTCACGTCGTCCTGCCTTTCGCCGCCGCCACGCAGGCCGATCTGCCGGCCGGTCGGGCGCGACGCCGGATCTCGAGCCGGCGGGACCGGCGCGCCTCATCCGTTCGGCCGAATTGACGCGGCCGAGGTCGGCGGCCAGCATTCCCGGACGTCGCGCGCCCGTCGCGACCAGACCGGAGACCGTCATGCCGACGTCCACCGTGCTTCCGACAGCGCGACCGATGTACCCGCTGCCGTTCGTGGTCGCCTCATGGCTCGGCTATTCGCTCGACCATATCGTCGCGGGCCTGCGAGCCGGCACGATCGCACCGCCGCTCGGGGCCCCCGAGGGTTGGTTGCCGGCGGAGTACGCCGGCGACGACGTGGATGACGACGCGGGCGACGACTCGGAAGGCGACGATACGACCGCCGCCGCCGCCGACGGCCCGCAGGACGATCCGGATGGATCGGGGGCCGACGACGGGCCTTTCCCCGACGAGGGTGGCGAACCAACCTCGTCCGGCGGCGACGTCGATCTCCCCGACGACGCCGGCGATCCGACGCCGCCGGGTTCGTCGCGCGACGCCTACCGCGAGCTCGTTCGCGCGATCGATTCCTCGCTCGACGACTCGGGGTTCGACGCCTGGTGGACGGCGGCCGGCGCCGACGATTCGGCGCGCGAGAGGGCGCTCGACTCGTTCCTCTGGCGCAATCTGATCGGCGGCGAGCCGACGACGCCCGACGGCGGGCCCGGATCGACCGCCCATTCGGCGCTGGCGCTGGCGATTGCCCAGCGCTCGCCGCATGGGACCTTCGTGTCGTTCGCCGGCATGGGCAGCGAGGCGATCGCCGACCTCGCGCGCGCGGACGCCGGCGCATTGGCAGCGCTGGCGGCGCTCGACGACCACGCGCTCGTCGGACTGTCCGGCGGGCCCTCGCGGCCGGGCCGTTTCGACGCCGCGACCGGCGAACGCCTCGCGACCGATGCGTGGATCGACGATCGTGCGCGCTACCTCGCCTGGACGATCTCCCAGCGCGACGGCGCCGACCTCGCATCCGTCGGCGGCGCGGCCTGGCGTTTCGTCGACCGTTCGGCGACGGCGCCCGGGGTGGTCGAGGTCGGTGCCACGGACGGCGACTGGAACCAGGTCGTGTTCGCGCGCGACGACGGTGATCGCGTCGTCGGCGGCGCCGCGGTCGATCGCATCCACGGCGGCGCGGGCGACGATACGCTGCGCGGCGCGGGCGGCGACGATCTGATCGACGGGGGTCGGGGGGCCGATCGCCTCGTCGGCGGTATCGGAAACGACCGGCTCGACGGCGGCGGTGGTGACGACGACCTCGCCGGCGGTCGGGGCGACGACGACCTCGCCGGCGGTCGGGGCGACGACTGGCTGGAGGGCGGGCGCGGGACCGACCGGCTCGACGGTGGCGACGGCCACGACGTCTACGATTTCTCCGCCGGAGACGGCGACGATCTCATCGTCGACTCCGACGGCGATGGCGAAATCCGCGTCGATGGCGCGGCGCTCGACGGCGACGCCGACGAACGGAGCGGCGGCGGCGCCGACGTTGCCGGCTACTCGGTGATCGACGACGGGACCGGCGGTCGAACACTGGTGATCCGGGTGGGTGGCGACGGGGAAGGACGCCGGAGCGGCGAGATCCGCGTGCGCGACTGGCACGATGGGGATCTGGGCGTCCATCTGTCCGCGCGGACGCTCGGCGCCGGCGGGGCCGTGGCGGTCGATCCTGTCGATGCGGAGGAGGCCTCGGGCAGCGGTGAGGATGCGACGGCGGCGCTGCGGCCGCTGTCGCGCGGAGACGGTCGCCTGCGCGAGCAGGGAAACGAGTCGGGGTGGGGTGTCGCCGATGACGCGCCGGCGGCCGGTGTCGAGCCGACCGGGCGCGGCGAGACGACCGGTGGGGAGGACGCCGACGCCGGGCCTGCGCTCGAGTTCGCTGACTGGGAACGCGCTTTCTCGCGACGCGCGTCGCCCGGCGGATCGTCGCCGACCGCCGCACCGGACATCGACGCGAGCGCGCTCACACCGGCGGATGTCGTCGCCGCGCTGTCGGCTCCGTCCGACGACGAAGTCGACGACATCGAGCTCGGCGCGCCGCCGGTCAGCGTCGTGTCGACCAGCGATCCGGCCTACCCGCCCGGCCTCGCGCCGCCCGACGTGCAGCCGAGGATCCCGGCCTAGCGGACTCGTCCCTGCCGACCGTCGCCGGTTCTCGGAGGCACGATGCGATTCGGCCGGGTGCACTCGCTCGTGCCGGGCGAGGGCCGCAATGGCGCGTTCGCGCCGGGGTGGATTCGCATCCAGGACGAGCCACCGTCGCCAGCCGCCCGTCGCACGCTCGAGCTCCTGCTCGTCATGGGCGCCGCCTGCGCGGCTTGGTCGTGGCTGGGACGCCTGGATGTCGTGGTTGTCGCCGATGGGCGTCTGGTCCCGCGCACGCTCGTCCGGTCGCTGCAGACACCGGAAGGCGGCCTCGTCCGCGAGGTCCTCGTGGCCGAGGGAGAGTCGGTTCTCGCCGGCCAGCTCGTCGCGCGGCTCGACGCCACGCTGACCGAATCCGAGGCGCGAGCGTTGCGTGCCGAGCTCGTCCGCAGGACGCTGCAGCGGCGACGGGCGGACGCCGAACTCGCCGAGAGGCCGTTCGAGCGGCATGGCGGCGATCCCGACGAGGCGTACTCGACGGCGCTCGCCCAGTACGAGGCGAATCGTCGGGTCCATCGCGACGCGATGCTGCAGGAATCCGCCGCCGTCGAGCGACTCGCGCAGGAGCTCTCGGCCGCGCAGGCGACGCAACGCAAGCTGGAACGCGTCGCTCCGATCGTGCGCTCCGCCGCGGCGCGCTACGGTCAGCTGCACTCGGAAGGCTTCGTCAGCGAACTCGCGCTCCTCGAGCGCGAACGCGACAGGATCGAGAAGGACCACGATCTCGATGCGCAGCGTCATGTCGTCGCCGGACTGGATGCGGCGCTGCGCCAGGCCGAGCGCCGTCTCGCGCAGGTCCTGTCGGGATACCGCCGGGATCTCGAGGCGGAACGCGCGCAGGCCGAAGGCGAGATCATCCGACTCGGCGAGGCGCTGTCGCGCGAACTCCATCGCGCCGATCATGTCGAGCTGCGTGCGCCGGCCGCTGGTGTCGTCAAGGACCTCGCCGCGCGGGCGCCGGGTGCGTTGCTCGCGCCGGGGGCCGCCTTCGCGACGCTGGTTCCGGCGGGCGACGGTCTGGCCGCCGAGGTCCTGGTCCGGCACGAGGACGCCGGCGTCGTGCGTGTCGGGCAGGCCGCGCGCGTGAAGCTCGCCGCCTATCCGTTCCAGAAATACGGGACGCTCGACGGTCGCGTGGTCCACGTCGCGCCCGACTCGACCGAGCCGGCGACCCCTGATCGGGTGGCGGGGCCTGCGGGCTTCCGGGCGCGCATCGAGCTGGACGCCATGCAGCTGCGGGAGGCGGACCAGGGTCATTCGCTGTCGGCCGGGATGCTCGCCAGCGCCGAGATCCGGCTGGGCGAGCGACGCGTGATCGAGTACGTGCTCTCGCCGTTCCAGCGCGCTTGGCACGACGCGGCGCGCGAGAGATAGCCGCGTGCGCGAGCCTGTCGACGACCCCGGCGATCCCCGACTCGCGCCCGCCGATGTCGCCTGGGCGATCGGCAGCTTCGCCAACCTCCACCGCCGCGCGTTCGACGCGCGGGTCTGGTTGCGACGCACGCCGCCGCCGCACACGCTGGTGACGCTGGTCGAAGGACTGCGCGAATGCGGCCTGGACGCGCGCCTCGTACGTGTCGACGCCGCCGCGCTCGGGACTCTGCCCTGCCCATGCGCGATCCTGCTCGAGACGCCCGCGTCCGACCCGATTGACGCGACGACGGGCATCCGGCCGGCGTTGGTGGTCGCGGCGACCCCCGAGCGGATCGTGTGGTTCGCCGCCGGCACTCGCTCGCCAGCCGAGGCGCCGCCGGAGGAGCTCGCGTCGCGTGCGACCGGCGTGGCGGTGATCGTCCGGGCGCCCGCCGGTGCGGCCGGCACCGCCGAAGGCGATCCGGCGGACGCCGCCCGAACGCGGTTCGGATTCCGCTCGGTCGCCGCCGAGATCCTGAGGCACCGCGGGGTCGTTCGCGACGTGCTCGCCGCGTCGTTCGCGCTCCAGATCGCCGGACTGGCGATGCCGCTCGCGAGTCAGGTCGTGATCGACAAGGTCATCGTCAACCGGGCGACCAGCACGCTCGCGGTGGTCGTCGCGGCGCTCGGGATCCTGATCGCGTTCTCGGCGCTGCTAGGGTTCCTGCGTCAGTACTTGATCACGCATACCGGCAATCGGGTCGACGCGGTCCTGGGATCGTCGGCGTACGCGCATCTGCTGCGCGTTCCACTCGCGTTCTTCGAGCGGCGGCCGGTCGGCGTCCTGGCCGCCCGGCTGAACGGCATCGAGACCGTCCGGGAGTTCCTGTCGGGTGCTGCGGTCGCTGTGGCGTTGGACCTGCCGTTCGCGTTTGCCTGTGTCGTGGTGATGTTCGCCTACAGCGTCCCGCTGACCGCGGTCGCGCTGGCGCTGCTCGCGTCGCTGGCGCTGCTGTCGGCCGCGTGCGCGCCGCCGTTGCAGCGCCGGCTGAACGACCAGTTCCTGGCGGGTGCCCGCACGCAGGCGCTCGCGACCGAGGCGATCGGCGCGATCGAGACGGTGAAGTCGCTCGAACTCGAGCGGGCGTTCGCGCGTCGTTACGACGACGCGCTCGGCGTGTACCTGCGCGCCGCCTTCGCGACCCGCCAGCTCGCCAACGGCTACCAGGCGACCGCGCAGGCGCTGGAGCAGGTCCTGTCGGTGGCGCTGCTGGCCGGTGGGGCGTGGTTGGTGATGCAGGGCGGCGAATTCACGATCGGGATGCTGGTGGCCTTCCAGATGCTCGCCGGCCGTGTCTCGCAGCCGGTGATGCGGCTCGCGGGCCTGTGGCAGCAATTCCAGCAGGCGCGGATCGCGGTGAGGCGCCTGGGCGACATCCTCGACGTTCCCGCCGAGCCGCGCAGCGGTGCCCCTCGAGGAGATCGCCGGCCGTCGCGCGTGACGTTCGACCGCGTCGGATTCCGCTACGGCGACGGGCCGTGGCTCTTCCGTGGTCTCGATCTGGATGTCGCTGCCGGCCGCTGCGTCGTCGTGACCGGGCCGTCGGGTTGCGGCAAGAGCTCGCTCGTCAAGCTCGTCGCCGGCTTCGCGCTGGCCACCGAAGGGGCGGTGCGTCTCGACGGGCGCGATGTGCGGGCGATGGCGGCCGACGAGTTGCGCGGGTCGCTGGGAATCGTGCCGCAGGAGACCGTGCTGTTCGCCGGGACCGTGCTCGAGAACCTGCTCCACGGCCAGCCGCACGCGACCCAGGCCGATGTCGAGCGCGTGTGCCGGCGGGCCGGCATCCACGAGGCGATCGCGGCGATGCCGGCCGGCTATCGCACGACGATCGGGGAACGCGGGCTAGGCCTGTCTGGCGGACAGAAGCAGCGGATCGCGATCGCGCGGGCGCTGTTGCGCGAGCCGTCGGTCCTGCTGTTCGACGAACCGATGAGCCAGCTCGATGCCGATTCGGCGAATCGAATCGGCGCGACGCTGTCATCGCTCAAGGGCGACGCCACGATCATCGTCGTCAGCCACGTCGTGCCGACGTCCCTGGTCGCGGACCGTACTTTGCGTCTGAACGGTCCGAGAAGCGACACTCGGGCTCCCGCCGATCCCGCGGTCGCCGCCGGCTGACTGCCGCGACTGTGGCCGGAGGCGCGCAGCGCCTCGGGGGACCGGACCGGGCGACCGAAGGGCCGCCCCGAGGTCGCCATGCCCGCTGGGAGGGAGGCGCGCAGCGCCTCGGGGGGACCGGACCGGGCGACCGAAGGGCCGCCCCGAGGTCCTCGCCATGCCGCTGGGAGGGAGGCGCGCAGCGCCGCTCGGGGGACCGGACCGGGCGACCGAAGGCCGCCCGAGGTCGCCATGCCCGCTGGGGGAGGCGCGCAGCGCCTCGGGGGACCGGACCGGGCGACCGAAGGGCCGCCCCGAGGTCGCCATGCCCGCTGGGAGGGAGGCGCGCAGCGCCTCGGGGGGACCGGACCGGGCGACCGAAGGGCCGCCCCGAGGTCGCCATGCCCGCTGGGAGGGAGGCACGCAGCGCCTCGGGGGGATGCTAGTCCCCGAGCTCCTCGAGTATCGCCTCGATCTTGGAGGCGTCGGCGAGGAAGGCGTCGACGCAACGCGGATCGAAGTGCCGGCCGCGTTGCGCTTTCAGGTAGTCGACGCTCTCGGCGATCGGCCAGGCGTGCTTGTACGGACGCTCGGACACCAGCGCGTCGAACACGTCGGCGACCGAGACGATTCTCGCGACGAGCGGGATGTCGTCGCCGTGTAGGCCGTTCGGATATCCGGTGCCGTCGAACTTCTCATGGTGGCCCAGCGCGATGATCGCGCCCATCGACAGGTACTTCGAAGGGCTGCCCTTCAGGATGTCGTAACCGATGCGCGGGTGGGTGCGCATCACGTCGTCCTCGGCGGGCGACAGCGGCCCGTCCTTGAGAAGGATCGCGTCCGGAATGCCGATCTTGCCGATGTCGTGCATCGGGGCCGCGACCTCGAGCACGTGCGCGGTCTCCGCACCCAATCCGAGGTTGGTGCCGATGAGGGCGGAGAATCGCGCCATCCGTACCAGGTGGTTGCCGGTGGTCTTGTCGCGGAACTCGCCGGCCTTCGCGAGCTTGTTCAACGTCTCGAGTTCGCGCTCGTGAATCTCCGACACCGACTTGTCGACCTGGTACTGGAGCACGCGCGCCTGATCCGACAGCACGATCTTGTGGCGACGCAGTTCGAGCAGGTTCGCGCAGCGCGCACGGGTCTCGTGCTCGTCGAGCGGCTTGATCAGGAAGTCGGTGGCGCCCGCCTCGAGCGCGTCGTAGCGGATCTTGCGGTCGTCGACGACGGTGATCACGACCACCGGGACGTCGACGCAGTGGGGCAGGGCGCGTAGCTGCTTGACCAGCTCGATGCCGTCGAACTCGGGCAGCTTGTAGTCGGTGAGGACGATATCGACGCGGTTGTTGCGCGCGAATTCGAGCGCGCGCGACGGCGTGTCGAACAGCTCGAGATTGAGCTTGCCGTCGATCTGACGGACGATCTCGGCGAGCAGGAGCCGGCTCGAGAACAGGTCGTCGACGATCAGGACCGTGTTTCGCTGGGCGCGCGCGAAGGCGATCTCGGAAACGGTGCCTGCAGCGGCGGCCGATCGGAGCGGTGCGGGCGGCGTCATGGTCTGGCCCTCGGTCGAAGGCAGGGGGAAACGGCGCTCAAGCAAGACTCGCGCCGGAGCAGGCGCTCGGGCGGGCGGCGGGACCGATCGCCGGCTCGCGGGACCGGATGTCGAAAGTGGTCGGGGCGAGAAGATTCGAACTTCCGACCCCCTGCACCCCATGCAGGTGCGCTACCAGGCTGCGCTACGCCCCGACCGAAACTATCCATTATATTCGTTCGCCACCAGCAGGCGAGTTCCGTCGTCAAGGCCGACTCGGATCGAGCAACTGGCGGATTTCGGCCAGTTCCTGCCGCAAGGCGGCAACGGGTGCCGCTGCGCTCGCGGCCACCGCCGGCGGGCGCGCCGGAACGCTGGTCGTCGACGGGGTGGGGCGTGCCGCCGCTGCCCGCGCCTCGTCGGAGTCGTGCTCCAGCCGATGACGGGCCCCGTTGATCGTGAAGCCCTGCTCGTAGAGCAGGTCCCGGATGCGCCGGATCAACAGCACCTCGTGGTGCTGGTAATAGCGTCGGTTGCCCCGACGCTTCACCGGCTTCAGTTGGGTGAACTCCTGCTCCCAATAGCGGAGCACGTGCGGCTTCACCGCACACAGGTCGGACACTTCGCCGATCGTGAAATACCGCTTCGCGGGGATCGGCGGCAGGTCGGCTCTAGACCGGCTGGGCTCCGCCATGGTTCGCCGCGTCCACCATCGCCTTGAGCTTCTGGCTCGCGTGGAAGGTCACGACCCGGCGGGCCGTGATCGGGATTTCCTCGCCGGTCTTGGGATTGCGGCCGGGCCGTTGCGGCTTTTCCCGCAATTGGAAATTGCCGAAACCCGACAGCTTCACGCTCTCGCCGGCCTCCAGCGCGATCCGCACCTCTTCGAAGAACCGCTCGACCATGTCCTTCGCTTCGCGCTTGTTGAGGCCCAATTGCTCGAACAGGAGATCGGCCAGTTCGGCCTTGGTGAGCGTCATCGTGGATCCTGGCTGCGCAATGTCGCTTGGAACTCTCGCTCGGCGACCGCGGCGAGGCTCGCCATGGCCGAGTCGATCTCGACGTCCGTCAAAGTACGTGCAGTATCCTGCATAAGCACCAGAATCGCAACGCTTTTCTGGCCGGCGCCGACCGAACCGCCGCGAAACACGTCGAACGGCCGGATCGAAACGACGAACGGCGGCCTCGCGGCTTCGAGCGCATCGACCAGCGAGCGGACCGGAACATCGTCGGCCAGCTTGAGCGCGAGGTCCCGCCGGACCACCGGCTGGCGCGATACCGGGCGCCCCTTGGGAACGGGGCGGGTCGCCAGCGAATCGAAATCGAGTTCGAAGACGACCGGTGGCTGGGCAAGCTCGAAACCACGCACCAACCGGGGGTGCAGTTCCCCGATCCAGCCGGACTCCCGTCCGTCGATCGACACCGACGCCGCGCGACCCGGGTGGAGAGCCGGGTGCGCCTGTGCCCGCGTCCGCACCGACGCCGGATGGGCGATCGCCTCGAGGTCGCCCTTGACGTCGTGGAAATCGACCGCGCGGCGCGCCATTCCCCACTGTTCGGGCCAGGCGTCACCCCAGGCCAGGCCTCCGACGCGGATCGGCTGGACCAGTCCGGCGCTCTCGCGACGGAAGACCCGCCCGATCTCGAAGACGCGGACCCTGGGCTCGCGGCGGCTGGCGTTAGACCTGAGCGCGTCGATCAGACCCGGGAGCAGCGTCGTGCGCATCACGTCGCGCTGCGCGGCGATCGGGTTCAGCACCCGCACGGTTCCCGGGCCGGCATCCGACCCGCCCGCCAGCGCTTTGTCGACCTCCGACGACACGAATCCGAAGGTGACCACCTCCTGCCAGTCGCGCGCGGCCAACGCTCGCCGGATCGCGAACGACGAGCGTCGTCCCTCGGGGCGGGCCAGCATCGTCTGGATGTGGGCCGCCGGGGTCGACGGGATCGTCTCGTAGCCGCGCACCCGGGCGACCTCCTCGACGAAGTCCTCCTCGATCGCGAGGTCGAAACGCCAGGTCGGGGGCGTGACGACGAAATCGTCGCCTTCCCGCCGCGGTGCGAGGCCCAGGCGTTCGAAGATCGCCTGCGATTCGTCGGCGGGGACGCCGGTGCCGAGGAGCCGCGCGATCCTCGAAGTTCTCACCCGAACCGGCTCGCGGGCCGGAAGGCTCGCCAGCGTGTCGGTTCTCGGTCCGGCGCGCCCGCCGCAGATCGCGAGCAGCAGCGCGGTCGCGCGTTCGATCGCCGCGGGGCCGAGCGCCGGGTCGACGCCTCGCTCGAACCGGTATCCCGCGTCGCTGGTGAATCCCAGCCGGCGCATCCGTCCCTGGATCACCGCCGGATCCCAATAGGCGGCTTCAAGGTAGACCGTCGTCGTGTCCGCGGCGATGCCCGAATGCTCGCCGCCCATGATGCCGGCGAGGCCGAGGGGCTTCGCGCGGTCGCACACCAGCAGCAGGTCGCCGTCGAGGTCGAGCACGTCACCGTTCAGCAGCACGAGCTTCTCGCCTTCCCGCGCGAAGCGCACGACCAGCGCGCCGTCGAGGTGGCGCGCGTCGTACGCGTGCATCGGCTGGCCGAGCTCCAGCATCACGTAGTTGGTGACGTCGACGACCGCGCTGATCGAACGGATGCCCGAGCGCTCCAGGCGCGTGCGCATCCAGGCGGGGGTCGGCCGGGTCGGATCGATACCTTCGATCACGCGGCCGCCGAAACGCGGGCACGCCTGCGGCTCTTCGATCCGAACGTCGACGACCCGCATGCTGGAGACCGGTACCGGTGCGCAGTCGACGGCGGTCCACGGACGGCCGGTGACCGCGGCGAGGTCGCGCGCGATGCCGGTGATCGACAGGCAATCCGCCCGGTTGGGCGTGAGCTTGAGCGTCAGGATGCGGTCGTCCAGCCCGAGCGCGTCACGCAGGTCCCGACCCGGCGCGAGCGAACCGTCGAGCGCCATCAGACCGGACGAGTCGTCGGCGAGGCCGAGCTCCTTGGCCGAGCAGAGCATCCCCTGCGATTCGACGCCGCGCATGCTCGCGCGCCGGATCGTCAGGCCACCGGGCAGCGACGCGCCTTCGCGGGCGAGGGGCACCGTCATGCCGGGCGCGGCGTTGGGGGCGCCGCAGACGATCGCGAGCGGCCCGCCACCGGCACCGGCGTCGACCGTGCACACGCGCAGCCGGTCGGCGTTCGGGTGCGGTGCGACCGAGACGATGCGCGCCACCACCACGCCGGCGAACGACGGCGCGGCCGGTTCGTTCGACTCGACCTCGAGGCCCGACATCGTCAGCCGTTCCGCGAGCTCCGCGGTGTCGCGACCCGGGTCGACGAACGTCCTCAACCATTCTTCGGATACACGCATGATCGTCAGGCGAATTGGCGGAGGAAGGCGAGATCGTTTTCGTAGAAGAGGCGCAGGTCGTCGACGCCGTATCGCAACATGGCGAGGCGATCCGGCCCCATGCCGAAGGCGAAGCCCTGCCAGCGCTCCGGATCGATGCCCACCGCCGAGAGCACGTTCGGATGGACCTGACCGGCGCCGGCGATCTCGAGCCAGCCGTCGCCGAAACTCATGTCGATCTCGACCGAGGGCTCGGTGAACGGGAAGAACGACGGCCGGAAGCGCACCGCGAGGTCGTCGCGCTCGAAGAACCGGCGCAGGAACTCGGCGACCACCCCCTTCAGATCCGCGAACGAGACGTCGGTGTCGATCCACAGCCCCTCGACCTGGTGGAACATCGGCGAGTGGGTCGCGTCGCTGTCGACCCGGTAGACACGCCCGGGCGCGATGATCTTGATCGGCGGCGGATGGGCTTCCATCCAGCGCACCTGGATCGGCGAGGTGTGCGTGCGAAGCAGGAGTCCGCCGTCGACGTAGAACGTGTCGATGCATCGAACGCGCCAGGTAGTTCTCCGGTGTGTTGAGCGCGGTGAAATTGTGGAAGTCGTCCTCGATCTCGGGGCCGTCGGCGACGGTGAATCCGAGCGTCGCGAACAACGCCTCGACGCGCTCGAGCGTGAGCGACAGCGGGTGCAGGCCGCCGCTCGCGGCGCCGCGACCGGGCAGCGAGACGTCGAGCGCCTCGGCCGCCAGGACGCCGGCGAGCTTCGCGTCGGCGAGCGCTTCGCGTCGTGCGGCGAGCGCTTCCTCGAGCCGCGCCTTGGCGGCGTTGATCCGGGCGCCGGTCTCCCGGCGCGCTTCGGGTGGCAGCGTCGCCAGCGATTTCAGGCCGGCGGCGAGCGCGCCGGTCTTGCCGAGGTAGCGCGCCTTGGCGTTCTCCAGCGTCGCCGGATCCCCGGCGGCGGCGAAATCGGCGAGCGCGGCGGCGACGATCGAATCGAGGTCGGACATGGGCAGGGCCGTCGGGCGAAAAAAAAGGGAGGCGTTCTTCGCGCCTCCCTTCGTTGCGATCGTCCGGTCAGGCCAGCGAGGCTTTGGCCTGCTCCGCGATCTTGGTAAACGCCGCCTTGTCGTGGACGGCCAGGTCCGCGAGGACCTTGCGGTCGATGTCGATCGCCGCCTTCTTCAGACCGTTCATGAACACGCTGTAGGTCATGCCGAGCTCGCGTGCGCCGGCGTTGATGCGCGCGATCCACAGCGCCCGGAACTCTCGCTTGCGGGCCCGTCGGTCGCGGTACTGGTACTGGCCCGCCTTCATGACCGCCTGCTTCGCGATCTTGAAGACGTTGTTGCGGCGGCCGCGGTAACCCTTGGCCTGCGCGAGCACCTTCTTGTGTCGGGCGCGCGCGGTGACTCCACGTTTGACGCGAGGCATCGTCGGCTCCCTTTACGCGTAGGGCATCATCGCCGCCACCGACGCCGCGTTGGTCGCGTGCACGCCGGCGGAACCGCGAAGCTGCCGTTTGTTCTTGGTCGATTTCTTGGTGAGGATGTGGCGCTTGAACGCCTGCGAGCGCTTGACCGAACCGCTTCCGCGCACGCGGAAGCGCTTCTTGGCGCCCGACTTGGTCTTCATCTTCGGCATGGTGCCGTTTCCTATTTGCTGCCCACGGTGGTGCTCTCCGGCTTCTTCGCCGGGGAGGCTTGTTTGGCGGCGGCCGCCGCCGGACCGGCCTCGGGCTTGTTGGGGTGATGCAACGGCTGCGCCGGCGCCTTTTGCACCTGCGTCTTCTTCGGGGCCAGCAGCATCACCATCTGCCGGCCCTCGAGCTTCGGGAACTGCTCGACCTGCGCGTACGGTTCCAGGTCGTTCCTGATCCGCTCGAGCAGGCGCACACCGAACTCCTGGTGCGCCATCTCGCGCCCGCGGAAGCGCATCGTGATCTTCGCCTTGTCGCCCTCACCGAGGAACCGGGTCAGGTTGCGCAGCTTGATCTGGTAATCGCCTTCGTCGGTTCCCGGCCGGAACTTCACTTCCTTGACCTGGATCTGCTTCAGCTTGAGCTTGGCCTCGTGAGCGCGCTTGGACTCGCGGTACTTGAACTTGCCGTAGTCCATGATGCGGACCACCGGCGGTTCGGCGAGCGGGGCGATCTCGACCAGGTCGACCTCGGCCGCTTCGGCCTTCGCGAGCGCCTCGACGATGCTGACGATGCCGAGTTGCTCGCCTTCCAATCCGACCAGGCGGACCTGCGGGGCCGTGATCTCGCGGTTGATGCGCTGATGCTTGAGTTCCAGTGGAGTGTCTCCGTCGGGTCAACAAAAAGACCGTGCAACCGGCACCGCCGGCGGCGCGTCCAACGACGCTACCGCCGCTCGGCCACCTCGTTCGCGAGGCGCGCGACGAACGACTCGAGAGGCATCGCCCCCAGGTCCTCGCCGCTGCGGGTCCGCACGGCCACCTGCCGAGCCTCCTGCTCCTTGGCACCGACAATCAGCTGGTACGGGAGCTTCTGGAGGCTATGTTCTCGTATTTTATAGGTAATTTTCTCGTTCCGCAAATCGGCCCTGGCCCGGATTCCAGCCGCCTTCAGTTTCGCCTCGACCTCGGCGGCCCAGGCGTCCTGACGGTCGGTGATCGTCAGGACGACCGCCTGGACCGGCGCCAGCCAGGCCGGGAATGCACCGGCGTGGTGCTCGATCAGGATGCCGATGAACCGCTCGAGCGACCCGACGATCGCCCGGTGGAGCATCACCGGGACCTTCCGGGTGTTGTCCTCGGCGACGTACTCGGCGCCCAGGCGCCCGGGCATCTGGAAGTCGACCTGCATCGTGCCGACCTGCCAGGCCCGACCGATCGAGTCCTTGAGGTGGTATTCGATCTTCGGTCCGTAGAACGCGCCCTCCCCGGGAAGCTCGGTCCACTCCGCCCCGCAGGCCGACAGCGCCGCACGCAGCGCCTGCTCGGCCCGGTCCCACTGGTCGTCGGACCCGATCCGCTTCTGCGGACGCAGGGCGATCTTGACCGCGATGTCGGTGAAGCCGAAGTCCCGGTAGACGTCGAAGGCGAGCTTGTGGAAGGCCGTGCACTCCGGCTCGATGTGCGGCTCGGCGCAGAAGATGTGGCCGTCGTCCTGGGTGAACGCGCGCACGCGCATGATTCCGTGCAGCGCCCCGGACGGCTCGTTGCGGTGGCAGGCGCCGAACTCGCCGTAGCGCAGCGGCAGGTCGCGGTAGCTCCTCAGGTCCGAATTGAAGATCAGGATGTGGCCCGGACAGTTCATCGGCTTGATCGCGAAGTCGCGCTTCTCCGACTCCGTCGTGAACATGTTGTCCTTGTAGTTCTGCCAGTGGCCCGACCGCTCCCACAACGTGCGGTCCATGATCTGGGGACCGCGGACCTCCTGGTAACCGTTGTCCTGGTAGACGCGCCGCATGTACTGCTCGACCGCCTGCCAGATCGACCAGCCTTTCGGGTGCCAGAAGACCATGCCCGGCGCCTCGTCCTGCTGGTGGAACAGGTCGAGCGCGCGTCCGAGCTTGCGGTGGTCGCGCTTCTCGGCTTCCTCGATGCGACGCAGGTAGGCGTCCAGGTCGTCTTTCTTCGCCCAGGCGGTGCCGTAGACGCGCTGGAGCATCTCGTTGCGCGAGTCGCCGCGCCAGTAGGCACCGGCCAGCTTGGTGAGCTTGAAGACCTTGAGCCGGCCGGTCGACGGAACGTGCGGGCCGCGGCACAGGTCGACGAAGCCGCCCTCCCGGTAGAGCGAGATCGGCTCGTCGGACGGAATCGACGCGATGATCTCCGCCTTGTAGCGCTCGCCGATCGACTCGAAGAACCGGACCGCCTCGTCGCGCGGCATCGTCGAGCGCACGACCGGTTCGTCCTTGCGTGCCAGCTCGGTCATGCGCGCCTCGATCGCGGCGAGGTCTTCCGGCGTGAACGGGCGCTTGTAGGCGAAGTCGTAGTAGAAGCCGTCCTCGACGACCGGACCGATCGTCACCTGGGCGTCCGGGAAGAGCTCCTTGACCGCGTACGCAAGCAGGTGCGCGGTCGAGTGGCGCAGGATCTCGAGGCCCTCGGGGTCGCGGTCGGTGACGATCGCGAGCTTCGCGTCGCGATCGAGCAGGTGGCTGGTATCGACCAACTTGCCGTCGACCTTGCCGGCGAGCGCCGCCTTGGCGAGGCCGGGGCCGATCGAGGCGGCCACCTGGCCGACCGACAGCGGGGAGTCGAAACGACGGATCGATCCGTCGGGAAGTTCTATGGCGATGGCGGACATCGGGGGCTCCGAAGACGAAAAAAAAACGCGGTCGAGCCGCGTTCGTCATCGGGGGCGGGCACGGGGGCCAGCCGGCGAGCGGGCTCGTCGGTCGTCTACCTCGAGAAAAAACGCGTTCGCGGTGTCATAACCGGCCCCTTTCGCTCCGGCCGCCCGGATCTCCGGGGCCGTCTCGCTCGCTGCGGTGGCGGATCCGCGAGGATCCAGCGCGTCATTCTACCCCGGATCGGCGAGCGCGAGGACCTGGACCCCGGCGGCGTCGCCGTGGCGCGAGCGGGCGGCGTCGACGGCGTCGAGCGCGAAATCGAGGAAGGCGGTGGCGAGGCCGCGCTCGCGCGCCTCGTCGCGGGCGAGCCGCAGGTCCTTGCGGAACAGCCCCAGCGTGAACGTGACCGGTCCGCCGCCGTCGATCATCCGCTCGATGTAGGAATCGAACAGGAATCCGGACGCGGTGCCGTGGCCCAGCGCGCCCCGGAGCGTCGCCGCGTCGAATCCACCGGCGCGGGCGAGGGCGCCGCCTCGGGCGAGGCCGAGCAGCACGCCGGCGACGATCGTCTGGTTGACGAGCTTCATCCGGTAGCCGGCGCCGTTGCCGCCGGCGCGGACGATCCGCTGGCAGAAGGTCTCGAGCAGCGGGCGGGCGCGCTCGATCGCGTCGGGCTCGCCGCCGGCGAAGGCGGTCAGCGATCCGCGGACCGCGCCGGCGACGCCGCCGGTCACCGGCGCGTCGACGACGCTGCAGGCGCGGCTCGCGGCCCGTTCGGCGGATCGCGCCGCGGTGAGCGGAGCCGCGGTCGTCAGATCGACGAAGAGCGTCCCCGGTCGCGCCGAGGCCATCGTCCGCCGGTGCAACGCGTCGACGTCGTCGGGCCCGCCGACGATCGTGACGACGAGTTCGCAGGCCCGCGCCAGCGACTCCGGATCCGCGCAACGTCGGGCGCCGGCGGCGACCAGCGCGTCCGCTTGTCCGGACCGGCGCGCCCAGACCGACAGTGCGAAGCCGGCGTCGAGCGCGCGCTTCGCCATCGGCGCGCCGATCGCGCCCAGGCCGATCCAGCCGACCGCCGGTCGCATCGCCGTTCCGCGCGCCCGCCGCGGCGGACCTCAGCGGCTCACTGGATCTGGATGTTGGCCGATCGCACGACGCCCGCCCACTTGGCGACCTCGGCCGCCAGATGGTCGGAGAGGTTTCTCGGCGTTCCGCCGAGCGCCGTCGCACCCATGTCGGACAGACGCCGGCGGACCGCAGGGTCCTTCAGGAGGTCGTTCAGCTCCGCGTTGACGCGCGCCACGATCGGCGCCGGCGTGCCTTTGGGCGCGAGCAGCGCGAACCAGGTCGACGACTGGAGTTTCGCTGCGCCCAGCTCGACCGTCGTCGGTACGTCGGGCAACGCCGGCGAACGCTCGGTCGCCATCACGGCGATCGCGCGGACCTTGCCGCCCTTGACCTGGCCGACGATGCCGGGAATCAACTGGAACATGAGCTGGATGTCGCCGGCCATCAGATTGGTCGTCGCGGTCCCGGGAGCGTTGTACGGCACGTGGACCATCTTCGCGCCGGTCTCGCGCTGGAACAGCTCGCCGGCGAGGTGCATCGAGCTGCCGTTCCCGGTTGACCCGTAGTTGAGTTTGCCGGGGTTGGCGACCGCGTAGCGCGTGAACTCGGCCAGGTCCTTGGCCGGCAGGTCGTTGTTGACCACGAGGATGTTGGGTACGTCGGCGACGAGTCCGATCGGAACGAAGTCCCGTTGCGAATCGTAGCTCAGGTTCTTGTAGAGGCTCGGATTGACCGCGAGCGTGCCCGCCCACGAGAAGAGCAGGCGGTAGCCGTCCGGCGCCTGCGTCGCCGCGTAGGCGGCGCCGATGTTGCCGTTCGCGCCCGGCTTGTTGTCGATGACAACCGAGGTGTTGAGCCGTTTGGCGAGCTCCTCGGCCACGACGCGCGCGATCGAGTCGCCGGTCCCGCCGCCGCCGGGCGCCGGAACGATGATCTGCACGGTCCTGCCCGCCGGCCAGTCCTGCGCGCAAGCGGGGTCGTCCAGCCGATCGCGGACGCCGCGGCGAGCGCGCAGGCAAGAGTGCGGAGCGTGTGTCGGAGCATGGCGGACCTCGGTGTCGGGTCGACCGCGGCAGCGGTCAGTCGGAGGGGGGGCGCGCGCCGCGGGTCGTGCGAACGGCGGTTTCGATCGCGGCGTCGCTGGCGCGGATCGGCACGACGCATCCGGGGCCGATCATCAGCCTCCGGCCGCCGGTCTGCGCCACCGCGTCGACGACCTCGCCTTGGACGGCGGCGAGGTCGCCGCGCGCGAGCGCGCCGTTCTCGTTCAGGCCGCCGACCAGCAGTCCCGGGAAACGCCCCGACGCGGCGGCCAGCGTCGGCTCGGTCACCCGGTCGTGCCAGTTCATCATCGCCACCGGGTAATCGGCGAGCAGATCGAAGTGGATGTCGTCGCCGTGGACATGCAGCATCGTGTAGCGCGAGTGTCCGGCCAGCGCGTTCAGCACCTCGAGGTCGTAGCGCTTGCCGAAGGTCCGGTACTCGGCCTCCGACAGGAGCCGCGCCGAGGCGAGCTGGGTCGCGAAGAAGAACCCGTGCGCGCCGGCGGCGATCGCGTCGCGCGCGAACCGGATCGTGACCTCGGTGATCGCGGCGAGCGCCCCGTGGACTGCGTCCGGAGAACGACGCAGATCGGCGAGCAGGCGGTCGGTCGCGAGCTTGCGCGCCGTCGTCAGCGGCGAGAAGAGCGTCTGGAGGATCGGGACCTCGCCTCGCAGCGCCTTCGCCGCGATCGCCAGCGCCGCGTTCTGGCGGCCGTAGCTCCCCGCGCGCACGTCGAGATCGCCGATCGCGCGCCAGTCGTCGGTGCGCACGACCCGTGGTCGAACCACCGCGCGCGCGCCGTTCGGCTGGCCGTCGTAGGAGCACCCGGCGCCCCAGTCCTCGACGCCGTAGGTGCCCGACGGCATGAACTTGACCAGGTCGAAGTCCCAGCGCCGCTGCCAGGCCACCGTGTGCGCCGCGAGCTTTTCCGGGTCCTGGTCGTCGACCGGGAAATGCCGCCACAGTGCGATCGGCGGGCGATCGACGCGTTCGCCGACGCGTGCCGCCTCCAGGCGTTGCCAATGGTCCATCGTCGGAGAGACTCGCGAGGTCGAGGTTCGGAGAATCGGGTCCGCGGTGCCGCGCCCAGTATGCCCAAACCGCGCCGGATCGTGGATCGTCCGCCGAGCGACGAGGGGTCCGACGCTCCCGCCGGACCCCCGAAGTCGCGCGACCGGGTCGACCTGGTATCTGGTAGGCGCGATTGGACTCGAACCAACGACCCCCACCATGTCAAGGTGGTGCTCTAACCAGCTGAGCTACGCGCCTGCAAGCCCGCCATTGTAGCAGCGAGGTCCGGGCACGCCAAATCCGGCCGCGGGAACGCCGGGATCAGGGGAGACGCCCGGCGACGAGCGCCAGCGCGCCGATCAGCACCGGCTGGTGGATCATGTAGACGGCGAGGCTGTGTCGACCAAGCGTGGCGAGCGTTCGGGCGAGCCCGCCGCCGACCGTGGTCGGGGCGGCGCCGCGTCGTCCGATCGCGTGGCCGGCGGCGATGCCGACGAACACGACGCCGGCCCAGGGCGCGAGCGGCACGTAGTCCTCGGTCGCCGGCTTCCGGGTCGTGAAACCGATCCAGTCGAGCGCTCGGGTGTCGAAGGCCGGGTGCGACACGACGAGGCCGGCGACGACGACCGCGGCACCGACCGCCAGCGCGAGGCGGGGGCGCGCCGCGAAGGGCCACGCGAGCAGGCTCGCGACCACGATGCAGTGCAGGACGCCGAACCCGATCCAGCGCGCCGGGAACATCGCGTAGCTCGCGACGCTGACGGCGAGCGCGCAGGCGGCGATCGTCGTGATCCGGGCGACGCGCCGCGTCGCGCCGATGCCGGCGAGCCGGGCGAGCGCGATCGAGACACCGACCAGCAGCAGGAAGTTCGTGACGATGAGCGCGCGCGCGCCGAGCCAGAACGCCGATCGCTCGAAATCGAACTGCGCGAATCCGAACAGCCGCAGGTCGAACGCGAAATGGTAGGCGATCATCGCCATGATCGCCGTGCCGCGCCACGCGTCGACCGCCGCGAGCCGCGTCGGCCCGGCGCGCGTCCGGCGGGCCGTCGGCCGCCCGGTGACGCGGGAGGCGGTCAGCGATTCGCGCTCAACCACTGGAGCCGCACGGCGCCGTTCGCGTCGGGCTGTCCCAGCGCGGCGAGCACGCGCGCGACGCCGTCGCCGGCGCCCGGACGCGGGGCGAGTCTCGCGTCGAGCGCGATCCCGCGCGTTCCCAGCGACATCTCGCCGTCGATCGACGTGTCGCCGCCGTCGCCGACGATCCGTCCGGCGAGACCGCCGTCGCGAGGCGCGAAATCGCCGCTGACCGTGCCGAGCGCGAGCGAGCTGCCGTCCGCGCCGGCCATGCGCGCCCGGTCCCATCGGACGGTCAGACGCCCGCTGCCGCCGCTGCCTTCCAGCGCGATCGCGGCCGACTCGACCCGCAGGTCGCCGCCGAAGGCGAGCGGACGCCCGCCGCGGAACGCGCTGTCGAGTACCGTGGCCGGCAGATCGAGCACGAGGCCCTGCGCGGCGACGCCGGTCCGGGTGATGCGCAGCGTGCCGCGCGGCGTGTCGCGTCCGGACTGGGGCTCGAGCTCGAGCTCGACCTCGCCGCGCACCAGCGGGCCCGCCTTCAGGCGCCAGGACACCGGGATGCGCCAGCGGCCGTCGGGGCTGGTCAGCACGCCGCGTCCGTCCCAGATCGTTCCCTGCGGTTCGATGACGCGCACCGCGTCCCCGGTGGCGAGCGACAGCCGTTGGGCGAGCCAGGAGGCCGGCGCCTGCAGCGCGAGGACGACGACGGCGACGACGAGCAGGAACATCACGAGGGCGGCGAGTCGACCCATGGCGGACCTAACCTATCGAGCGAGCTGGAGCTCGGCGCGTACGCGGCCGGGCTCCACGCGGGGGAGGATCGTCGCTTCCGCGACGTGCAGGGCCTCGTCGCGCGCGAGCGCGTCGATGAGGCCGACCAGGTGATCGAATCGCACCGAGACGAGCGTGAGCGTCGCGCGGCCGCCGGTGATCGCGATGGTCGCGTCCGCGGCGCCGATGCCCCGGCGCGCGAGCGCGGCGCGGATCGCGACGTCGGGCGCCTCCCTCGGCGTCACGACCGGCCGCGTCGCGATCACGGCGGCGTCGGCGCGCGCCCGGGCGAGCCTCAGCGTCGAGCGCTCCGGTTCGCGCGCCGATCGAGCGCGACCATCGCCTGCCGGTTCGCCCAACGTCGCCCAGGCGAGCGCGGCGGCGACGACGACGGCGCCGCCGGCGATGAACGCGCGCTCGCGCGGCGCGAGCAGGGCCCAGCGGTCGGCGATGGCGGAACTCATGGTCATGGCCCCGCGCTTACCGCGACGCGTGCTCCGCCGGCGATCGGCGCCGACATCGGCTTCAGCCCCGCCTGCGAGAGTTCGCGGACGAGCCGGTTCGCACGCCCGTCGTCGACGCCGGCCAGATCCGCCGTGAGCCGGCCGTCGGCGTAGGCGATCCGGCGCACGCCACCGGACGGCAGAGCGGCGAGCACCGGGCTCGCGCGGGCGAGCAGCGGCAGCAGGTCGGCGTCGGTCGATCGACCCGCGCCGTGCGCCGCCTGGGCGGCGCGGCGGGCGAGCGCCGCCGCCGCGGCAGTCGCGTCCGGGGCATCGATGCCCGAGGCGTGCGCGACCTCGACGACCTCCCGGTCGGTTCGCCAGACGACGACCCATTCTTGGGCGGCGAGCGCGAGCGTGGCGACGACCTGGACCGCCAGCGCCGCGACCAGCCAGGCGATCGCGGGGACGAAAGCCCGTCCGCCGGCGGGGCGGGCGTCTTGGGCACCATCCCGCGGGGCGGCGAGGAGATCCGGGGCGCGCGACCACGCGGCGTCCGGCCGTTGTTCCGGGGCCCACGGGATTCCGGCGACGAAGCGCGCGCCCGACGCATGCGTGAGCCCGTCGACCGGGACGGGGGCATCGACGATCACCGGATCGGGGACGCGACCGCGCCTCGCCGCCTCCGCGAGCGCGGCCTCGAGTTCCGCGGGCAGCCGGCCGGCCCCGGCAGAAGCGCCGGTCGCGAAGGCGCTACCGTCGTCGCGGCGGACGAAACCGCGACCTTGCGCGTCGGCGCACCAATGCCACATCCCGTCGTCGTCGACGAGGTCGGGTTCGGCGATCACGCGGCCGATCGGCGGCACGCGTGCCGCGATCCACTCGAGCGTCGAACGATCGACGACGCGGGCGACCACCGGCCGGCCCGGTCGCGGTGCCGGTGCGAAGATCCGCAGGTCCTCGGCACGTTCGGCGAGCTGATCCTCGAGAGCGTAGGCGACCGCTGCCGGGCGCCGCGCCTCCGGCACCGGCGGCAGCGACAACGCGACGATGCGGACGGTGTCGGCGCCCAGCATCAGCTCGGTCCGGTCGGCGGGCGGCCAAGCGGTCGGAGCGCCGACGCCCCGATCCGAGACCCGACCGGCGCTGTCGGTACGCCACCACGGCGAGGGCGCGTCCGGGTCGGACGGCGATGCCAGTCGGATGCGCAGCGTGCTCATCGTGGCCGCAGTGTAGTCCACCGCCGGGCGGATTCGCGGCTCATTCGACGATCTGCCAGACGATCGCGGGGGGACGTCCGTCCGTTCGCTCGACGAGCGCCTCGCCGCGGGCGAGCGCCTCGCCTTGTCTGGCGCGCACGCTGACGAGGAAGTAGCGGCTCGAGACCGCGAGGCCGGCGCCATCGGTGATCTCGGCGCCGGCCGAGCGGACGCGCGCGCGCAAATCGTCGATCGAGACGAACGGCCGCTCGATGCGATCGGCGGCGAGCGAGGCGAGCGCGTTCGCGTCGAGGCCGGGAATCGCGGCGGCCAGGACGTCGGGGGAGGCGGTGTTCACGTTGAGCGGCGCGTCGGCGGGCAGCGCGATCAGGTCGGTCCCGAGTCGCGCGACGACGCCGGCGGACAATCCGCGCACGAAGGCGATCTCCGCGGCACGCGTGATCGGCGCGTTCGCGGCGAGGCGGCGTTCGTCGCGGTAGGCGGAGTCCTCGGCGCCGCCTTCGCGCGGCGTGGTGTCGGCATCGACCCAGTCGGCGATCGTCGCGACGATCAAGGGGTCGACGCCGCGGCGGCCGGCCAGCCGCGCGAGGCGCGCGCGGGCGGCCGACGACGCGGCGTCGGCGCCGCCGAGCGCGTTGAGGTTGAGGCGCGCTTGCGCATCGAGGATCCGGCCTTCGATCGTGCCGCCGTCGATCGGCGTCGGCGGCAGCGGAATCGCCCAGGGCTCTCCGAGGTGATCGATCGGGCCGCGGGCGGCGTCGTCGGCGAGGACGCCGCGCGACCATTGGAGCGCCGCGGCCGCGAGCGATACCGCGCGCGCATGGTCGCGCCGACCCTCGTATCGCGCGAGGCGACGCAGCGAGTCGGTCGACATCGAGACCGCCGCGGCGGCGGCGATCGCCGCCACCAGCATCGCGACGACGAGGGCCGCCCCGCGTTGCCCGACCGGCATCATCGCAGGACGATCCAGCGCTCGATCTCGCCGCCGTCGGCGAGCGCGATCCGCACGACGACCGCGCGCGGCAGGTCGTCGCGGCCGGCCGGCGGCCATTCGTCTAGCCAGTCGCCGGTCGCGCCCTGGTGGCGGAAGGTCAGACGGTCGACGCCGTCGAAGAGCCGGTAGACCGCGGCCGGGGCGTCGTCGGCCCGATCGAGCGTCGCCCAGTAGAGGAGCTCGAGCGCTCCGTCGCGGACCCGGTAGCCGACCCTCGCTCCGGCGCCCAGCGGATCCGATGCGTCGATCCCCGCCCGCGTGAACGCGAGCGAAGCGTTGCCGCCGGCCTCGCGCGCGGACCGCCAGGACGCCTCGCGGCCGGCCGACGTACGGACCGGCCGCGGGACCGCGGCACGCATGTCCGCCTCGAGCCGGGCGACCGCCGCCGCGATCGCCTCCCACCGAGCCGATTCACCGGCGAGGCGGGACTCGCCGTCGGCCATCGCCGCCGTCGCGCGCCAAGCGAAGACGGCGAACAGCGCGAGGATGGCGAGCGCGACCAGCGCCTCGACCAGCGTGAATCCGCGCCGGCAGGGAAGCGGGGCGGGTGAGGCCGCTGTCCACCGCCGACCGGGCGTGGCCCGGCGCTCCCGGGAGGAGCAGGCGCGAGGCGCCAGGCGGCAGCAACGCGTTTCGCCGCCCGGCCGTGGGCCGGACGACCCCGGGGCGGCCGATCGGTCGGCGCGGCCCGTGTTCGATGGTCCTGGTGGCGATCTCACGGGTCGCGCGTCCCGGCGACGTATCCGGTCAGCGAGGCGAGCACGTAGTCGGGTTCCTCGGCGCGCGCGACATCGACGTCGACGCGTCGGAACGCCGGATGCGGCGTCGCGCTCACGCGCTCGCGCCAGACGAATGCGACGCCGGCTTGCCGCGCTTGGCCGGACCGGGTGGCTCCGGGCGACGCGGACCCGGCGAGTTCGGCGACGGCGAGGCGGTTCTGGGCGACCCAGAGCGCGAGCATCCGGGCCTTGATCGTGCCGGCGCCGTCGGCGGCCTGGGCGAGCGCGCGTAGGCCCGCGGTCAGCGCCACCGCGGCGATCGCGAGCGCGACCAGGATCTCGACCAGCGTGAAGCCGCGCCGCGTCGGCGGGTTCATCGCTCTTCGGCGACGCTCACGCGATTGAGCGGGTCGAGGTCGACGCGCCAGCGCCGCTCGTCGCCGGCGAGCACATAGGTCGCCGGGTCGTTCCGGCCGCTCGCCCGCAACGCGACCAGCGTCGCCGGTTCGATCACGCGGCCGGCCAGGACCAGCGATGCGAAGACCACGCCGTCGGGCAGCGGGACCGCGGCGAGCAACGGATCATCGGCGGCGGGGATCCACGCCGGCGTCGATGCGTCGCGGCGCCAGAACCGCCAGGCGTCGGGGCCGGCGCTGACGGCGAGGTCTTCGTGGCGCCACTGCGCGCGGGTGGTGGCGTGCGCGAGCGCCCCGGCGAACGCTTCCGCCGTGCGTCGGCCCCGCGTGTCGGCGCCCCGCCAGCCGAGCCACGCGGCCGTCGTTCCGATGGCGACGATCGCCGCGACGACGAGGATCTCGACCAGCGTGAAGCCGTGGCTGCAGGGCCGCGAAACGGCGCCGCGCCGCGGTCGCGCCCGACCGGTCACGGGTCCCACGAGCCCAGATCGGCGTCGGGTCCGCTGCCACCCGGTTCGCCGTCCGCGCCGAGCGTGTAGACGTCGATCTCGCCCTTGAGGCCGGGGTGCACGTACAGGTAGGCGCGTCCCCAGGGGTCCTTGGGCAGCCGCTCGAGGTAGCCGCCGGTCTTCCAGTTCGAGGGCACCGGCGGCGACTCGGGACGCACGACCAGCGCCGCGATTCCCTGCTCGGTGGTCGGATAGCGACCGTTGTCGAGCCGGTAGAGTTTGAGCGCGCCGATGATCGCCGCGATGTCGGCCCTGGCGGCAACGCGTCGCGCGTCGTCGGGACGCTCGAGCACGCGGGGGACGACCAGCGCCGCCAGCACGCCGAGGATCACGATCACGACCATGATCTCGATCAGCGTGAAGCCGGACGGGATCCGGCGGGCGCGACGGTGAACGGGCATGCGCCGATTATAATCACGACTCCCTACGCCCGAGCCGCTGCCGCGGCGCGTCCCGATGTTCCGCTCCCGCGCCGCCACACTCGCCGCGCGCGCTGTCACGGCGCTGGTCGCGGCCTGCGTGGTCGTCGCCGCGGTCGTCGTCTGGGAAGTCCGTCGCCCGCTCGAGTTTCCGGTGCGCCCGTACTCGCTGGACGTTCGTCCCGGCGCGTCGGTCGGTTCGGTCGCGCGCACGCTCGCCGCCGACGGCGTGCTCGCGCACCCGGCGATGCTGACGATCTACGCGCGCCTTTCCGGTGCGGACCGCTCGATCAAGGCGGGGCAGTACGAGTTCGACACGGCCCTCGACCTCGGGGACCTGGTCGCGCGGCTGACGCAGGGCGACGTCACGCTGCGCGCGATCACCTTCGTCGAGGGCACGACCTGGGCCGAAGTCAAGCGCCGGATCGCCGCCGAGCCGGCGATCGCGTCCGGCATCGTCGCGCGTTCCGACGCGGAGATCGCCGCGGCGCTCGCGATCGACTCGCCGTCACTGGAGGGCCGGTTCTTCCCCGACACTTATTACTTCGTCGCCGGTAGCCCGGACCGGGCGATCCTCTCGCGCGCCCATCGCCAGCTCGAGACCCGGCTCGCGGCCGCGTGGGCGGCGCGCCGGCCGGAGTTGCCGCTGGCCTCGTCCTACGAGGCGCTGATCCTCGCCTCGATCGTCGAGAAGGAGACCGGTCGGCCTGCCGACCGCCCGCTGATCGCCTCGGTGTTCGTCAACCGGTTGCGACGCGGCATGCGCCTGCAGACCGACCCGACGGTCATCTACGGGCTGGGCGCCGCCTTCGACGGCAACCTGCGCAAGCGTGATCTGGAGACCGACACGCCGTACAACACCTACACGCGCGACGGACTGCCGCCCACGCCGATCGCGCTGCCGTCGCAGGCGGCGATCGACGCGGTCGTGCGCCCGCCCGACTCGCCGTACCTGTACTTCGTCGCGCGAGGCGACGGATCGAGCGAGTTCTCGGCGACGCTCGCCGAGCACAATCGGGCGGTGGCAAAATACCAGCTCGGCCGGCGCTGATGCCGGTCGTCGGAGCATCCGTTTCCGCGTCGGCCGCGTCGCCGGCCCGACCGCGGCCTCGGCGGCGCAGGAACTCGCGATGAGCGGCCCCACCCGCGGACGATTCGTCACCCTTGAAGGCGTCGACGGCGCCGGCAAGAGCACGCACGTCGCGCACATCGCCGACGCGATCCGCGCGCGCGGCCATCGTGTCGTGACGACGAGGGAGCCGGGCGGTACGCCGCTCGGCGAGGCGTTGCGCGAGCTCGTGCTCCACCAGCCGATGACCCGCGACACCGAAACGCTGCTGGTGTTCGCCTCCCGCCGCGAGCACGTCGAGCGGGTGATCCGTCCGGCGCTGGTGCGCGGCGACTGGGTGCTGTGCGACCGTTACACCGACGCGACCTACGCCTACCAGGGCGGTGGGCACGGCGTCGACCGGACCCGCATCGACGCGCTGGCGCGGTGGGTCCACGGCGACTGCAATCCGGATCTGACGATCCTCTTCGACGTGCCGCTCGAGGTCTCGCGCGAGCGCCTCGCGCGCGCCGCCGGGGAGGGCCGGGCGCTCGATCGCTTCGAGCGGGAAGGCGGAGGCTTCTCGGAACGGGTCCGCGAAGCCTACCTCGAGCGCGCGCGCGCGGAACCCGACCGATTCCGGATCGTCGACTCGACCCGTCCTCCCGACCAGGTCCGTGCCGCGCTGAGCGGCATCCTCGCCTCGTGGTGACCGGGCCGGACTCCGAGACCGACGAGGTCGCCGCCGAGCCCTGGCCGGAGCCGCTGCCGTGGCAGCGCGACACGCGCAGGACGTTGCTGCGCGGCCGGGCGCGCGATCACCACGCCTGGCTGCTTCACGGCCAGGCCGGGCTGGGCAAGCGGATCCTGGCGGTCCATCTCGCGCAGGATCTGCTCTGCGAATCACCGACAGCGGACGGGCTCGCTTGCGGGAGCTGCGACGGCTGCCGTTACGTCGCGGCGGGCACCCACCCGGACCTGCGCCGGGTCGAGCCCTGGCGGATCGAGGCCGACGGGTCGCGCGCGCCGTTGCAGGAGATCGGCATCGACGCGGTCCGCGACCTGACCGCGTTCACCCAAGTGACGAGCCACCGGCGTGGCGCGAAGGTCGCGCTCGTCGTCCCGGCCGAGCGGCTGACCCACGAGGCGGCCAACGCGCTGCTGAAGACGCTCGAGGAGCCACCGCCGGGGACCGCGCTGCTGCTCGTCTCGCATCAGCCCGGACGCCTGCTCGCGACGGTCGCGAGCCGCTGTCTGCGGATCGCCGTGCCGCGACCGTCGCCGCCGGAGGCGCTCGCGTGGCTCGCGTCGCGGGGCGTTCGGCGCGGCGAAGCGGCGTTGGCGCTCGCGGGGGGCGCTCCGCTGGCGGCACTCGGCCTCGCCACCGACGGTCGTGCCGACGAGCGCGCCGCCTGGTTCGACTCGCTGTCCCGGCCCGAGCGGATCGATCCCTACCGGTTGGGAGCGAGCGTCGATGCCGGTGAGCGGTCCGAACGAAAGGCGCGCCTCGAACTCGCGCTGGACGCGCTGATCGCCTGGACCGCCGACCTGGCGCGGGTCGCCGCGGGCGGTGCGCCGCAGCGGCTTCCCGAGCGCGCGGACGCGCTCGCCGCGCTCGCGCCTCGGCTGGCGAGGGTCGCGCTTTGCCGCTATCATCAGGCCGTCGTGTTCCAGCGCGCCAACCTCGCACGACCGCTGAACCCGCGTCTCGTCGCCGAGTCGCTGGCGCACGCCTATCGCGACCTCTTCGCGCCTGCGGGTCCGGCGGCGTCGAAGCCGCGCTGACCCCCCAGTCCGATGGCCGATCCCAAACCCGGTCCGGCCGCCGTCCCCCGGCCCGGCGTCCTGTCTCTCAACATCCGTGAGAAGGCGGCGCTCTACGCGGCGTACATGCCGTTCCTCAAGGGCGGCGGCATCTTCATCCCGACCGCGCGGTCGTACGCGCTCGGCGAGGAAGTCTTCATGCTGCTGTCGCTGATGGACGACCCCAACCGGATCGCCGTCCAGGGCCGCGTCGTGTGGATCACGCCCGAGGGGGTCCAGGGCAGCCGCACGCAGGGTATCGGCGTCCAGTTCACTCAGGACGAGACCGGCGCCGCAGCGCGCGCCACGATCGAGAAGATCCTCGGCGAAACGCTCGCGTCCTCGCGGCCGACGCATACGCTGTAGACGCCGGACGTCCGGCATCCGACGTCCGGAATGTTCGTCGACTCCCACTGCCACCTCGATTTCCCCGAGCTCGCGCCCCGGTTGCCCGAGATCCTGGCGGCGATGCGCTCGGCGCGGGTGATGCAGGCGCTGTGCGTTTCGGTCGACCTCGCCGAATGGCCGAGGGTGCACGCGCTCGCGACCGATCACGCCGGGCTTTACGCCAGCGTCGGGACCCATCCCGACTACCCGGACGTCGCCGAGCCCGGCGTCGCCGATCTGGTCGAACGGGCGTCGCGTCCGCGGGTCGTCGCCATCGGCGAGACCGGGCTCGACTACTACCGGTTGACCGGCGATCTTTCCTGGCAGCGCCAGCGCTTCCGCACCCACGTGCGTGCGGCGCGCGAATGCGCCAAGCCGCTCGTCGTGCACACCAGGAGCGCGGCCGACGACACGCTCGCGATCCTGCGCGACGAGCGGGCGAGCGAGGTCGGCGGCGTGATGCACTGTTTCACCGAGTCGTGGGACGTCGCCGCCGCCGCGATGGACCTGGGATTCCACATCTCGTTCTCCGGCATCGTGTCGTTCCGCAACGCGACCGCGTTACATGACGTCGCGCGGCGCGTACCCCTCGACCGGATGCTGATCGAAACCGACAGTCCCTATCTCGCGCCGGTCCCCCATCGCGGGAGGACCAACGAGCCCGCGTTCGTCGTCCACGTCGCCGAGGCGATCGCGCGCCTGCGCGGCACCGGCGTCGACGAGATCGCCCGCGCGACCTCGGCCAACTTCCACCGGCTCTTCGGCATCGACCCCGATGCGCGCTGACGCTCCGCGCGCGCTGATGACCGCGATCGTCATCGCGATCGCGATGTCGGCCGGTCTCGCCGCCCCGTCGCCGGCGCGGTCCCAGGGCCTGCTCGACGATTTCTTCGTCGCGGTCGTCAACGACCGGGTGCGCGAGGTGCGCGCACTGGTCGAGCGCGGCATCGATCCCGACAGCGTCGACGCCGCCGGCGATCCGGCGCTCCTCGCCGCGGCGAGGGCCGGCAGCGAGGCCGTCGTCGATGCGCTCCTCGCCGCCGGTGCGAAGCCCGATGCTCGCAATCGCTACGGCGATACGGCGCTGATGGTCGCCGCATTGGGCGGCCGCTTCACGATCGCCAGGGCCCTGCGCGCGAAGGGTGCGCAGGTGCGGATGGCGGGGTGGACGCCGCTGATCTACGCCGCGACCGGCGGCCACGACGAGATCGTCCGCTGGCTCCTGGGCGAGGGCGCCGAGATCAACGCCGTGTCGCCCAACGGGACCACCGCGCTGATGATGGCGGTGCGCGAGAACCGCTATTCGACGGCGCTGCTGTTGATCGAGCGCGGCGCGAACGTGAATCACCGCAACCAGAACGGCGCGACGGCGCTCGACTGGGCGAAGCGCATCGACGACCGGGAACTCGTCGAGAGGCTGAGACGGGCGGGTGCCCGGGATTGAAGGCGGCGCCGGACGCGCCGCGATTCAGCGGACCGGCACGGTCGCGGCCTGGGCCTCGGGGACGAGACCCGGCAGCACGCCGACCAGCCGGCGGGCGCCGTTGAAGTGCTTGCGCCAGTAGCCGTTGGACAGTTCGGCGATCTCCACCTCGCTGCCGCGCGAGGGCGCGTGGATGAAGCGGTTGTCGCCCAAGTAGATGCCGACGTGCGAGTACGCGAATCGCCGGGTATTGAAGAACACCAGGTCGCCCGCCATGAGTTCGCCGCTGCCGACGGTCCGGCCGAGCCGGCTCATTTCGCGCGACGTGCGCGGCAGCGTGAACCCGGTCACCTGCTGGAACACGTGGCGGACGAGCCCGCTGCAGTCGAGGCCGTCCTCGGGTGTCTCGCCTCCCCACCGGTAATCGACGCCGATCAGGCCGAGCGCGAAGATCGCGACGTCCTGCGCGCCGGACCATACGCTACGCGCGGTCGAGCGCGCGGAATCGACCCAGGCGTCGGCCACGCCCGGTTGAGCGGAAGCCGGAACCGGCGCGAACGCGGTGGCGGCGACGAAAACGAGGACGGCGAACCGACGGCGTGCACACATCCGGCGATTGTCTCAGGCCGGGCCGACCCCTGCCAACCCCGGCGTCAGCCGGCCGAGCGGGCTTTGACCCTCGGGCGGGACCTGGCAACCGGGCGATCGATCGCGCGCTGGCGACGGGCGGACTTCGCGTCGACGAATAGCCGACGGGTGATCTCGACCCTGTCGCCAGGGTCGAGCGGTGTGTCCGGATCGGCGGCCTGACCGTGAATCGCGTAGCCGATGTCCGCGAACCCGGCTGCCGTGGCGCCCGGGACCGCGCGGACCGCGTCGGCGACGGTCGCTCCGGCCGGCAGGACGACGCTCGCGATGACGGTCGAGCCGCGGTCCGACCAGGCGACGGTGATCCGCAGCGGCCGGCTCACGGGCGCGGTCCGTAGACCGATCGTGCACGCTCGACGAAGGCGTCGACGAACGTCGAGGCGATGTGATTGAAGACCGGCCCGACCGCCCGCTCGAGGATCCCGCTCGCGAATTCGTAGACGAGCTCGAACTCGACCTTGCTCGCCTCGGCGGCGAGCGCGCGGAAGCGCCAGGAGCCGTGCAGGTGGCGGAACGGCCCGTCGACGAGCGTGACGACGATCGACTCGCCGGGCACGTTGACGTTGTCGGTCGTGAAGTGGGCGCGGACGCCGTGGTAGTCGATGTCGATGCGCGCCCGCCGGCCGGTCGGTTCGACACCCAGCACCCGGCTGCCACCGCACCAGGGCAGGAACTGCGGGTAGCGCTCGACGTCGTCGACCAGCTCGTACATGCCGGCCGCGGCGTAGGGCACGAGTACCGAGTGGACGACGCGCTTCATGGCAATGGGGCTCGCGGAGGGGCTCTTCGGCGTCGGTGTCGGATCGGGGGGCGGCGGCGGCGGGGGCGGCGGGCGCTAGAATCGCCCGATGAGCATCGTCGAGAACCGCAAGGCGTTCCATGACTATTTTATCGAGGAACGCGTCGAGGCCGGCATCGCGCTGGAAGGCTGGGAGGTGAAGTCGATCCGGGCCGGTCGGGCGAATCTGAAGGAGGCCTACGTCATCGCCAAGGACGGCGGCCTGCTGCTGGTCGGCGCGCACTTCTCGCCGCTGGCTCAGGCGTCCACGCACGTCCACGCCGATCCGACCCGCTCGCGGCGGCTGCTGCTCCACCGCCACGAGATCGATACGCTCGTCGGCCGCGTCGAGCGGGCCGGGTACACGCTGGTTCCGATCAACCTCCATTACCAGCGTGGGCGGGTCAAGCTCGAGATCGGACTCGCGAAGGGCAAGAAACAGCACGACAAGCGTGCCGCGATCAAGGAGCGCGAATGGGGCCGCGAGCAGCAGCGGCTGCTGCGCCAGCGACCGGGAGGCACGCGGGGAGCCTGAACCGATGCACGACACCGACCCGCCGCTGCCTCACGGCCACCGCTACGTCCGCGGCCTCGACCGCTGCGAGGCCAACCACGTCCCGCTCTCGCCGGTGTCGTTCCTCGAACGCAACGCGTGCGTCTGGCCCGACCGGGTGGCCGTACGCCATGGCCGGATCGCGATCACCTGGCGCGAGTTCGACGCGCGGGCGCGACGGCTCGCCAGCGCGCTGCGACGGCGCGGCGTGCGCCGTGGCGACACCGTCGCGATCATGGCGCCCAACATCCCGGCGATGCTGGAGGCCCACTACGCGGTTCCGGCGCTGGGCGCGGTGCTGAACGCGCTCAACGTTCGCCTCGACGGCGCGGCGCTGGCGTTCTGCCTGCGGCACGGCGGCGCCAAGGTGCTGATCACCGACCCGGAGTTCGCACCGGCGATCCGCGACGCGCTCGCGCGCTCCGACCCCGGCATCCTGGTCGTCGACATCGACGATCCGGAGGGCCCCGGCGGCGAGTCGGTCGGATCGATGGGCTACGAGGCGCTCCTCGCCGAGGGCGATCCGGCGTACGCCTGGCCGGGTCCCCTCGACGAGTGGGACTCGCTCGCGCTCCTCTACACGTCGGGGACGACCGGCGACCCGAAAGGCGTCGTCTACCACCACCGCGGCGCCTACCTGAACGCGCTGGGCAACGCGCTCGCGTTCCGGCTGGGTTTCGACAGCGTCTACCTGTGGACGCTGCCGATGTTCCACTGCAACGGCTGGACCTACACGTGGGCGGTGACCGCGGCCGGGGGCACGCACGTGTGCCTGCGCCGGGTCGAGCCGGCGGCGATCTTCCGCGCGATCCGCGATCATCGCGTCACCCACCTGTGCGGCGCGCCGATCGTGCTGAACCTGCTCGTCCACGCGCCGATCGAGGCGAAGCTGCGGTTCGACCACGTCGTCGACGTCGCGACCGGCGGCGCGGCGCCGCCCTCCGCGGTCATCGAGGCGATGGAGGCGATGGGCTTCCGCGTCACGCACCTGTACGGCCTGACCGAATCGTACGGTCCGGCGATGTTGTGCGCGCCGCAGGACGACTGGGTCGGGCTGCCGTTGACCGATCGCGCGCGGCGGATGGCTCGCCAGGGCGTGGCGATGCCGACGCTCGAGGAGGTGCAGGTCGCCGACCCCGGCACCGGTCGGCCGGTCCCGAGCGACGGGTCGACGATGGGCGAGGTGATGCTGCGCGGCAACACGATCATGAAGGGCTACCTCGACAATCCCGAGGCGACGGCGAAGGCCTTCGCCCACGGATGGTTCGCGACCGGCGATCTCGCGGTGCGCCACCCCGACGGCTACGTCGAGATCCGGGACCGCAGCAAGGACATCATCATCACCGGCGGCGAGAACGTCAGTTCCCTCGAGGTCGAGGAATGCCTGTACCGCCATCCGGCGGTGATGGAGGCGGCGGTCGTCGCGCGCCCGGACGCGCATTGGGGCGAGACGCCCTGCGCGTTCGTGACGCTGAAGCCCGGAGCGCCGCCGGTCGACGCCGCCGAGATCGTGCGTTTCTGCCGCGAGCGACTCGCGCACTTCAAGGCGCCCAGGACCGTGGTGTTCGGGCCGTTGCCCAAGACTTCCACCGGCAAGATCCAGAAGTTCGTCTTGAGGCAGACTGCCCGCTCGTTGCCCTGAGCGAGGCCGAGACCCGGGCGCGGTTCGCCGCGCAACCGTCTCCCACGTCGGCAGCGTCCTTCGTCGCGCCGGCCGACGTCAGCGCGGCCGGGTGTCGTCGACGAGCGCTTTCGCCGCGCGTTCCCCGCTGGCGACCGCCGCCTCGAGGGTCGCGGGCAGCGCCGGATCGGTGTAGTCGCCGGCGAGATAGAGGCGGTCGGCCAGGCGGCCGGCGATCGGCTTCGAGACGCCGGGCACGCACGACCAGGTCGCGCGTCGCTCGGCGATCACCTGTGACCACACCGGCGCCGGGAATTCCTCTCGCAGGCGCCTGAGCTGCGTGTGCGTCTCGCCGACCAGCGCCTTGGCGTCGAGATCGTCGTGCGGACCACCGGCGGAGATGACCACCGCCAGCAGTCCCCGGAGCGATTGCGCCTGCGCGGCTTCCTGCGCGCGTTCGAGCACGTCGTGCCGATCGACGACCCAGTGGCCCGGACGGTCGTCCAGGCGCGCGAGATGGACCGGCAGCCGCAGGCGCTCCCGGAAACCGAGCCACACGGTTGTGGTCGGCTCGTAGGCGAGCGCCCCGACCTGCGCTGTCGCGCGGGCGACCTCGGGCAGCTGCGCGATCGACGGAGCCAGTGCGCCGGCGAGCTGGTGAGGACCGACCGCGACGATCGCGGCCGCCGCGACCCACGTGCCCTCGCTCGCGGCGATCTCGACGCCGTCGTCGCGGATCGCCGCGACCCGCGCGGTCGAACGCAGACGTACCTCGCCACCGCGCGCCTCGATCCGGCGGGCGGCCGGTTCGGGTAACAACTCGGAGAGGTCGAGCAGCGGCAGCAGGAAGTCGGATCCCCCGCGGGTGGCGGCGATCCGGCCGAGCACGTGCGCGAAGACGGCGGCCGATGCGCGATCGGTCGACGTGTTCATCGCCGCCAGCGCGAGCGGTGAAAGCAGGCGTTGGACGGCCGCGGGCAGCGGCGAGAGCCAGTCGTCCACCGTACGTCCATCGGGCACACGGTATTGGGATCGCGCGACGCCGCGCAGCCAGCGGACGGCGTCGATCCGCTCTCGCCACGCCAGCGCGCGCGAGCGCAGGAATCCGCCGACGAGGTCGAACGGAGGCGGCAGCGCCGACGCCTCCAGCAGCGGCCCCGGGCTGCGCTCGAACGGCGCGACGACCAGCGGGAAGCGGCGCAGTCCGGGGTCGCCGGGCTGGCCATGGATCGACCGCAGCGTCGCCAGCGTCGAGGCGTACGCGCCGACCAGCAGATGCTGCCCGTTGTCGATCGGCAGGCCGGAGCGCTCGACACGCCGCGCCCGGCCGCCGAGGACGGTGCCGGCTTCGTGCAGCACGACCGGGTAGCCCTGCGCCGACAACGCGTACGCGGCGACGCAGCCCGCCCATCCGCCGCCGATCACCGCCACCGGTCGCGCCGGCCGGTCGCGCTCGGCGCTCATCGCGTCGCCCGCGCGCTCTTCCACGCGATCCACAGCTTGCGGATCGGGGTGAGCGCGACGCGCCGTTCCAGCACCCGGTAGCCGTCCCGGGCGATCTCGTCGAGCAGCGTCCGGTAGATCGCCGCCATCGCGATGCCCGCCCGCTGCGCGCGCCGGTCTTCCGGTGCGAGTTGCGCGAGCGCGCGGTCGTACCAGCCGAGCGCGCGCCCGACCTCGAACGCCATCAGTTCGCGGAAACCGGGATCGACACGTCCGCGCAGCAGCGAGGAGGGGGCGACTGCGTGGCGCGCGAGGTCGTCCTGCGGCAGGTAGATGCGGCCGCGACGCGCGTCTTCGCCGACGTCCCGGACGATGTTGGTCAGCTGGAACGCGATGCCGAGATCGTGCGCGTATCCGCGGGTCGCGGGGTTCGTGTAGCCGAAGATCTCGGCCGACAGTAGACCGACGACGCCGGCGACATGATGACAGTAGCGCTCGAGGTCGGCGAAGTCAGCGTAGCGCGTCCGCGTGACGTCCATCTCCATGCCGTCGACGACCGCCTCGAAATGCCGGCGGTCGAGCTTCCAGCGGTCGACCACCGGGGAGAGCGCCCGGGCGACCGGGTGCTGCGGCGTTCCGGCGTAGAGGGCGCCGATTTCGGAGCGCCACCAGTCGAGCTTCGCGCGGGCGACGTCCGGCTCGTTCGCCTCGTCGACGACGTCGTCGACCTCGCGACAGAACGCGTAGAGGGCGGTGATACCGCGCCGGCGCTCGGGCTCGAGGAGCCGGAAGCTGTAGTAAAAGGACGACCCGCTCCGCGCGGCGGCCGTTTCGCAATACTGGTCGGGGGTCACGCGCGGCGCTCCCCGGGGAACAGCGCCCGCCAGGCGACCCGCGCCCAGTCCGTCCCACGCAGCACCGGCCGATGGCGGAAGACATCGCCGCCGACCGCGTCGATCCGGTCGAGGATCGCGAGGCCCCCGGCGATCACGGCGCGGATCTCGAGCGACGGTCGCCAGGGCAGCGCCCGCGCCAGCGCGTATCCCTGCTCGAGCAGGTCCCGGGCTCTTCGCGTCTGCAATTGCATCAGACGGCGCCAGTGCGCATCGGCGCGGGCGTGCGCGATCGCTTCGACGCCGACGCCCAGCGCGGCCATTTCGTCCAGCGGCACGTAGACCCGTCCCTTCGTCCAGTCGACGGCGACATCCTGGCAGAAGTTGGCGAGCTGGAGCCCGGTGCAGATCGCGTCGCTCGCCGGCAGGAGGGCCGGCCGGTCCTGCTTCCAGACGGCGAGCACGAGGCGGCCCACCGGATCGGCCGAACGCCGACAGTAGTCCCGGAGCGTGGCGAAGTCCGGATAGCGCTGGACGGTCACGTCCTGCTCGAAGGCCGAGAGCAGATCGAGGAGCGGGCCGCAGGGCAGAGCGTGCTCGCGCACCGCGCGGGCGAGTTCCGGAAACGGCGCGACCGCGAGGCGCGGGTCGCTGTCGCGCCCGTCGGCGAGCGCGCGGACCGCGGCGCGGAATTCCCCGAGCGCCTCGAGCCGGGCGGCCGGAGCGAGTTGGCCTTCGTCGGCGAGGTCGTCGGCGGCGCGCGCGTAGCGGTACAGGGCGATGATCGCCCGCCGCTCGCGGCGCGGGACCGCGAACGAGGCGACCGGGAAATTCTCGGCGTGGCCGTCGGGCACGGAGGGGCGTCCGGTGGCTAGCGACCGCTGCGGCGGCGAGGTCTCGGGTGGCCGGCGCGGCCGCGATCGGCTATCATGTTCGATTCGGCAGGCCGGTTCGGCGGGTCTTCAAGCGCCGCGAGAGTGGCGGAATTGGCAGACGCACCGGATTTAGGTTCCGGCGGGGCAACCCGTGGGGGTTCGAGTCCCCCCTTTCGCACCAGCGCCCGCGGCAGTCCCGCGACCGATCCTGCGCCCTCGCGGCCGTCGTGGACTGTAGCACGCGACGCGACGCCCGCCGCGGGCCCCGGCGGACCCGGCGGCGCCCGATCCACCCGTTCGACCCGTTCCACGATCCGCATCCGAACACGACGACGACCATGACAGAGCTCTCCACCCCTTCCGGCCTCGAGCGCCGACTCGACGTGTCGGTACCGATCAAGGACATCGAGGGCGAAGTGCACAAGCGCCTCGCCCAGCTCGCCAAGTCGGTCAAGGTGGCCGGATTCCGGCCCGGGCACGTCCCGCCCAAGATGGTCGCGCAGCAGTACGGACCCCAGGTCCGTACCGAGGTCATCAGCGAGGCGGTCCAGGCCCGATTCAGCGCGGCGGTCCGCGAGCAGAACCTGCGTATCGCCGGCAGCCCCAGGATCGAGCCGCGTAGCGGAGGCGCCGGCGATGCACTCGAGTTCTCGGCGGTTTTCGAGGTGTTTCCGCAGATCACGCTGGGCGACCTGTCCGGCGTGTCGATCGAGCGTCCGCAGGTCGATGTCACCGACGCCGACATCGATCGGACGCTCGAAGTCCTGCGCCGCCAGCGCGCGTCGTGGCACGACGTCGACCGGCCGGCGCGCGAAGGCGATCGGGTCGTCGTCGACTTCACGGGCACGATCGACGGCGTGGAATTCGCCGGCGGCCAGGCGCGCGACTTCACGATCGCGGTCGGCGAGGGCCGGATGCTCCCCGAGTTCGAAGCGGCGGTGACCGGGATGCGCGCCGGCGAGTCGAAGACGTTCCCGCTCGAGTTTCCGGCCGACTACCACGGCAAGGAAGTCGCCGGCAAGACCGCGTCGTTCACGCTGACCGCGAAGCGCGTGTCGGAGCCGGCGCTCCCCGCGCTCGACGAGGCGTTCACGCGCGCGTTCGGGGTCGCGTCGGGCGCGCTCGCCGACCTGCGCGCGGAGATCGCCCAGAACCTCGAGCTCGAGCTCGCCAGGAAAGTGGAGTCGCTGGTCAAAGAGCAGGCGCTCGCCGCCCTCCGAGCGCAGGCGACGTTCGAGCCGCCGCGCACGCTGGTCGAGACCGAGGCGCAGGGCATGGCCGAGCGCATGGCCGCCGAATTGAAGCAGCAGGGCATGAAGGCCGAGGACCTGAAGCTCGACACGGCGATGTTCCATCCCCAGGCCACCGACCGGGTCGTGCTGGGTCTGGTCATCGGGGATCTGGTCAGCAACCACGGGCTCGCCGCCACGCGTGAGCAGGTGCGTGCTCGTGTCGAGGCGCTCGCGCAGACCTACGAGCAACCCGACGCGGTCATCCGCTGGCACTACGAGAAGCCCGAGCGGCTCGCGGAGTTCGAAACCGCGGCGCTCGAGCGCAATGTGGTGGACTGGGTGCTCAAGCGCGCCCGCGTGGTCGACCGGCCGACGACCTTCGACGCGCTGATGGGGCCGGCGCGGGGCTGAGCGAACGGCGGGCCGGCGCGCCTTGACGGGTGGCTGCGCCGGACCCATCTTGGGGCGACCGGGGGTCAGGCGCCGCTCGGGCCCCCGATCTTGTCAACTACAACACGGAGCAACCGATGATGACCGACCCGCAGGGACTGGGCCTCATCCCGATGGTGATCGAGCAGAGCGGACGCGGCGAGCGCGCGTACGACATCTACTCGCGCCTGTTGAAGGAGCGCGTCGTGTTCCTCGTCGGTCCGGTCAACGAGGCGACGGCGAATCTGGTAGTCGCCCAGCTCCTGTTCCTCGAGTCCGAGAACCCGGACAAGGATATTCACTTCTACATCAACTCGCCCGGGGGATCGGTGTCGGCGGGCATGGCGATCTACGACACGATGCAGTTCATCAAGCCGGACGTCTCGACGCTGTGCACCGGCATGGCCGCCTCGATGGGCGCCTTCCTGCTCGCCGCCGGCGCGAAGGGCAAGCGCTTCGCGCTCCCCAACTCGACGGTCATGATCCACCAGCCGATGGGCGGATTCCAGGGCCAGGCGTCCGATATCGAGATCCACGCCAAGTACATCCTCTCGCTGCGGGAGCGGTTGAACAAGCTGCTCGCGGTCCACACCGGCCAGCCGATCGACAAGATCGAGCGGGACACCGACCGCGACAACTTCCTGACCGCCGAGGAGGCGGTCGGCTACGGCCTGGTCGACCGGGTCTTGCAGAAGCGGGGGGAGGCCGGGTAGAGTCCCCGTCAGGGATCGAACCCAGGTCTTTGAATGGCCGACAAATCTTCCGGCGACAAGCTGCTTTACTGCTCCTTCTGCGGGAAGAGCCAGCACGAGGTGCGCAAGCTCATCGCGGGCCCGTCGGTGTTCATCTGCGACGAGTGCATCGAGCTCTGCAACGACATCATCCGCGAAGAGGGTGCCTCGGGTTCCGAGGCGCGCGGCGAACGCAACAAGCTGCCGA
Organism: Burkholderiales bacterium; assembly: GCA_046347725.1. Classification (GTDB taxonomy): domain Bacteria; phylum Pseudomonadota; class Gammaproteobacteria; order Burkholderiales; family Casimicrobiaceae; genus VBCG01. The sequence goes on along the minus strand of JAXMFN010000009.1, from coordinate 92,658 downwards.
CCCCCCACGAGATCCGTTCGATCCTCGACCAGTACGTCATCGGCCAGGAGCCGGCGAAGAAGATCCTGTCGGTCGCGGTCTACAACCACTACAAGCGCCTCGAGTCCTCGGGCGGCAAGGACGACGAGGTCGAACTTTCGAAGAGCAACATCCTGCTGATCGGGCCGACCGGGTCCGGCAAGACGCTGCTCGCCCAGACGCTGGCGCGGCTCCTGGACGTCCCGTTCGTGATCGCCGACGCGACCACGCTGACCGAGGCCGGGTACGTCGGCGAGGATGTCGAGAACATCATCCAGAAGCTGCTGCAGAAGTGCGACTACGACATCGAGAAGGCGCAGCGGGGCATCGTCTACATCGACGAGATCGACAAGATCTCGCGCAAGAGCGACAACCCGTCGATCACCCGTGACGTGTCCGGCGAGGGCGTCCAGCAGGCGCTGCTCAAGCTGATCGAGGGCACGATCGCCAGCGTGCCGCCGCAGGGCGGGCGCAAGCACCCGAACCAGGAGTTCGTGCAGGTCGACACGACCAACATCCTGTTCGTCTGCGGCGGCGCCTTCGACGGCCTCGAGAAGATCGTCCGTCAACGCAGCGCCAAGACCGGTATCGGCTTCGGTGCCGAGGTCGCCTCCCCCGACGACCGCAAGAACGCCACCGCGCTCCTGCGCCAGGCGGAGCCCGAGGATCTGATCAAGTTCGGCCTGATCCCGGAATTCGTCGGTCGCCTGCCGGTCGTGGCGACCCTCGACGAGCTCGACGAGGCGGCGCTGATCCAGATCCTGGTCGAGCCCAAGAACGCGCTGATCAAGCAGTACCAGAAGATGTTCCGGATGGAGGGCGTCGAACTCGAGGTGCGCGAGGCGGCGTTGCGGGCGATCTCCCGCAAGGCGCTCGCCCGGAAGACGGGCGCGCGCGGTCTGCGCTCGATCCTCGAGCAGACGCTCCTCGACGTGATGTACGACCTCCCCTCGCTGACCAATCTCGCCCGGGTGATCGTGGACGAGTCGACGATCACCCACGACGGGAAGCCACTCCTCATGTTCGCCGATCCGCCCAAGGTGGCGTCGGCGCATTCGTAGTCCCCGCCGATTCGCACCAATATGGTGCGTCGGGAGCCTTGACAGGGCTACCCGGCGGCCCCATGTTGGTTTCATTCTCTCCAGAGGTTGCCCAGCATGGCCCAGGACACGCCGCTCCCGTCGACCGAACCGGTGACCCTGCCGTTGCTCCCGTTGCGGGACGTGGTGGTGTTCCCGCATATGGTCATCCCGCTCTTCGTGGGTCGTCCCAAGTCGATCAAGGCGCTCGACGCCGCGATGGAATCGGGCAAGCACATCCTGCTCGTCGCGCAGAAGCAGGCCGCCAAGGACGACCCGACCGCCGAGGACCTCTACGAGATCGGCAGCATCGCCACGGTCCTCCAGATGCTGAAGCTCCCCGACGGCACCGTGAAGGTGCTGGTCGAGGGCACCCAGCGCGCGCGGATCGAGGCGATCGAGGATCTGACCGAGTCGCTCGCCGCCCGCGCCCGACCGATCGCCGTCGACACCGGTCCGACGCACGAGGTCGAGGCGATGCGGCGCGCGCTGCTCGCGCAGTTCGACCAGTACGTCAAGCTCAACAAGAAGATCCCGCCCGAGATCCTGACGTCGATGTCCGGCATCGACGACGGCGGCCGCCTGGCCGACGCGATCGCCGCCCACCTGCCGCTCAAGCTGGAGCAGAAGCAGCAGGTGCTCGACATGAGCGAGCCGGCAAGCGCCTCGAGCACCTGCTCGGGCTGCTCGAAGGCGAGGTCGACATCCTGCAGGTCGAGAAGCGCATCCGCGGCCGCGTCAAGCGGCAGATGGAGAAGAGCCAGCGCGAGTACTACCTGAACGAGCAGGTCAAGGCGATCCAGAAGGAGCTGGGCGAGGGCGACGAGAACGCCGACCTCGAGGAGATGGAGAAGAAGGTCAAGGCGGCCCGGATGTCCAAGGAGGCCGAGGCCAAGGCGATGACCGAGCTCAAGAAGCTCAAGATGATGTCGCCGATGTCGGCCGAGGCGACGGTCGTGCGCAACTTCGTCGACACGCTGGTGGGGCTGCCCTGGCGCAAGAAGGAGCAAGATCAACAAGGACCTCGCCCACGCGGTCAAGGTGCTGGACGCCGACCACTACGGGCTCGAGAAGGTCAAGGAGCGCATCATCGAATACCTCGCGGTCCAGCAGCGCGTCGAGCGGCTGAAGGGTCCGATCCTGTGCCTGGTCGGCCCGCCCGGCGTCGGCAAGACCTCGCTCGGCCAGTCGATCGCCAAGGCGACCAACCGCAAGTTCGTCCGCATGTCGCTGGGCGGCGTGCGCGACGAGGCGGAGATTCGCGGGCATCGACGGACCTACATCGGTTCGATGCCGGGCAAGATCCTGCAGAACATGAGCAAGATCGGCGTGCGCAATCCGCTGTTCCTGCTCGACGAAGTCGACAAGATGGGCATGGACTTCCGCGGCGACCCGAGCTCGGCGCTGCTGGAGGTCCTCGATCCGGAGCAGAACTCGACGTTCGTCGACCATTACGTCGAGGTCGAGTACGACCTGTCCGACGTCATGTTCGTCGCGACCGCGAACACGATGAACATCCCGGCCCCGCTGCTCGACCGGATGGAGGTCATCCGCCTGTCGGGCTACACCGAGGACGAGAAGATCGCGATCGCCCGTCAGTACCTGCTGCCCAAGCAGATGAAGAACAACGGCATCAAGCCCGACGAGCTGCACGTCGCCGAGAGCGCGCTGCGCGACATCGTCCGCTACTACACGCGCGAGGCGGGCGTGCGCAACCTCGAGCGAGACATCAGCAAGATCTGCCGCAAGGTCGTGAAGGCGCTGGTGCTCAAGGAGAGCGAGGGCAAGGCGCGCAAGGCCAAAGGCCCGGTCGAGATCGCCTCGAAGAACCTCGACAAGTACCTGGGCGTGCGTCGCTACACGTACGGCATCGCCGAGAAGAAGAACCAGATCGGGCAGGTGAGCGGACTCGCCTGGACCGAGGTCGGCGGGGACCTGTTGACGGTCGAGGCGGTCGCGCTGCCGGGGAAGGGCAAGACGACGTCCACCGGAAAGCTCGGCGAGGTGATGAACGAGTCGATCGCGGCGGCGCTCTCCGTGGTGCGGCACCGCTCCAAGACGCTCGGGATCGCACCGGACTTCTACCAGAAGACCGACCTGCACATCCACCTGCCCGAGGGCGCGACGCCCAAAGACGGCCCGTCGGCCGGTGCCGCGATCGCGACCGCGATCGTGTCGATCCTCACCGGCGTGCCGGTACGTTGCGATGTCGCGATGACCGGTGAGATCACGCTGCGCGGCGAAGTGCTGCCGATCGGCGGCCTCAAGGAGAAGCTGCTGGCGGCGGGTCGCGGCGGCATCAAGACGGTGCTGATCCCCGAGGAGAACGTCAAGGACCTGACCGAGATCCCCGACGAGATCAAGAACCGCATCGAGATCCGCCCGGTGCGATGGATCGAGCAGGTGCTCGAAGCGGCGCTCGAGCGCATGCCCGCGCCGCTCGCCGAGGAGAAGAAGGAAGCCGAACCGCCGGTGCCTCCGGCGGCGGCCCCGGAGGATCAGGGCGCGCTGTTGAAGCATTGAACGCGGATCGCGCACGGGCAGGAAACATGCCCGTGCGCGTTGTATTTTTCGCACGCGCCGCGCAGCGCGACCGGTGCCCGATGCGTCAGGCACTTAGCGCGAGCAACCTCAACCACCGTCTGATCCGCGCGGACGCGAGTCCGCGGCGCCGTCTTGACAGGCCGCGTTCGGCGGCGAAACATCGTCGTTGCGCGTCGCGCTTCGTGCGACGAAAATCCGATCCCCCGACAACACGTTCGCCCGCCGCGGGAGCGGTGCTCCGCCCGGAGCGCCGGCGGCGAGACGGGCCGGCAGACCTGCAAGGACGGTCAAGTGAACAAGAACGACCTGATCGACGCGATCGCACAACACGCCGACATCTCGAAAGCCGCCGCGGGCCGTGCGCTCGACGCCGCGGTGAACTCGATCAAGGGATCCCTCAAGAAGGGGGAGGGGGTGACGCTGGTCGGCTTCGGTTCCTTCTACGTCGGCAAGCGGACCGCGCGCGCAGGTCGCAATCCTCGTACCGGGGACGCGATCCGGATCGACGCCGCCAAGGTGCCCAAGTTCCGGGCTGGAAAAGCGTTGAAGGATGAGCTAAACTAGCGCTTTTCCGCGGCCGCCTCCGTCGTTCGTCGATCGGAACGCGCCGGCGCGGGTGCTTAGCTCAGCTGGTAGAGCGTCGCCCTTACAAGGCGAATGTCGGCGGTTCGATCCCGTCAGCACCCACCAGCAGACGGCGTCCGCGGAGCGGTACTGGCGCAATCGTTTCGAGGGAGTGGTAGTTCAGTTGGTTAGAATACCGGCCTGTCACGCCGGGGGTCGCGGGTTCGAGTCCCGTCCACTCCGCCAATCCCGAAGGGCGAACGCGAGTTCGCCCTTTTTCGTGTCCTGTCGCCCCCGCCGGGTCGGGCGGCCGGGCGAGCGTAGGACTTATCGCTGAATCAGCGCGGCGGGCACCATGTACGATTTCCTCGATAAGCACAAGCGAGCGGTCCAGATCGTCCTGGCGCTGATCGCGCTGCCGTTCGCGTTCTTCGGCGTCGACTTCTACTTCCGCGGCGGCGATCGCGAATCGGTCGTCGCCACCGTCGGCGGGCAGAAGATCACGCGCGCCGAGTTCGAACAGTCGCTGCGCGAACAGGGCGATCGGATGCGCGCGCAGATGGGCCGCGGCTTCGACCCGTCGCTCCTCGAGAACGCGGAGGTCCGCTACGCGATCGTCGAGCAGCTCGTCAACCAGCGGCTGCTCGCCGACGAGGCCGCCCGCGGGAACCTGCGCGTCTCGGACGCGCAGCTCGCCCAGTTCATTGCCGATCTGCCGCCGTTCCAGGAGGACGGGAAATTCTCCCCGGAGCGTTACCGGGACGTGCTGCGCTCCCAGAACATGAACCCGGCCGGCTTCGAAGGGCGCGTGCGCGGCGAGCTCACGCTCGCGCCGCTGCAGGAGCCGCTCACGGCCGGCAGCATCGTCGCCGGACCGTCGGCGTCGCGCTACCTGATCCTGCTCGAACAGAAGCGCGAGGTCGCGTCGGCGACCGTGGACGCCGAGCCGTTCCTCAAGGACGCGAAGATCGGCGAGGCCGACGTCAAGTCGTTCTACGACCAGAACAACGCCGCTTTCGTCACGCCGGAACAGGTGCGCTTCGAGTACGCGATCGTCTCCCCGGACGCGCTCGCCCGGAACGTGGCGGTCGACGCGGCCGAGGTGCGCAAGCACTACGACGACCATCTGGCGACCTACACGACTCCCGAGGAGCGTTCCGCCGCGCACATCCTGATCGCGGTGGCGAAGGACGCGAAGGACGAAGCGAAGGCCGCCGCCCGCCGGAAGGCCGACGAGATCGCCGCGCAGGTGCGTGCCCAACCCGCCCGTTTCGCCGAGATCGCCAAGGCGCAGTCGCAGGATCCCGGGTCCGCCCCTCAGGGCGGCGACCTCGGCAGCTTCGGGCGCGGTTCGATGGTCAAGCCCTTCGAGGACGCGGTCTACTCGGCCCGCGCCGGGGAGATCGTCGGCCCGGTCGAGACCGACTTCGGCTGGCACGTGATCCGCGTCAACAGCGTCAAGGCGTCCACGCAGCGGTCCTTCGATCAGGTGAAGGGCGAGATCGAGACCGAGCTCAAGCGGCAGCGGGCGCAGCAGAAGTTCGCCGCGGCAGCCGATCAGTTCCAGAACCTGGTCTACGAACAGGCCGACTCGCTCGCGGGCGTCGGCAAGGCGCTCGATGTCCCGGTGCAGACCTCGGCTCTGGTCACCCGGTCGCAGGTGCAGCAGATCGCGATGGGCAACGCCAAGTTCGCCGAGGCGCTGTTCTCGCCGACGTCGCTCCAGGCGAAGCGCAACACCGACGCGATCGAGATCGCCGCGAACACACTCATGGCCGGCCGGGTCGTCGAGCACAAACCGTCGGCGCCAAGGCCGTTCGACGAGGTCCGCGACGAGATCCGCCGCCAGCTCGAGCGCAAGGCGGCGTCGAGTGCGGCCGAGCGGGCCGGACGCGCGAAGCTGGCGCTGCTCGAGCAGGGAAGGTCGGACAAGGAATCCGGGCTCGCCTTCGGCAAGCCGATCGAGGTCGCTCGCAATCAGGCGGGCGCCGGCCTTCCACCCGACGCGCTCCAGCGCATCTTCCAGGTCGACGCCGGCAAGCTGCCCGGGTACGTCAGCGCGCCCAACCCGCGCGGCGGCTTCACGATCTACCGGGTCGGCCGGGTGATCGACCCGCCGTCGCTCGACCCGGCGCGATTGAAGCTCGCCGCCGACCGGATGGGCGATCAGATCGGCCGCGAGTTCGCGAACGCCTATGTCGCCGCGTTGCGCGGCCGCGCGGACGTCAAGATCCGACAGGCGGAGCTCGAGAAGAAATAGGCCCCGCCGGCGCTCGAGCGCGGCGCGGGGAGGTCAACCGCCGCAGCTCTCGCGCAGGACGCGCTGCTGTTCCTCGATGGCGCGGCGCCGATCCTCGGTGGTCATGAGGACGCGCTCGCCCTTGTCGTTGAGGCGGACGAGCGGCTGCGCTTCATCCTGCAGCAGGCGGACGCGGGCGCGCGCCTGCGTGCAGAGCTCGTTGCGCCGGGTCGCCTCGGCCCGGGCCTTCTCCGCCTTGGCAGTCTCCTCCGCCTTGTCGGTCTGCCGCTTGCGGAACTCGGCCTCCTGCGCCGCCATGTCCCGCACCGCGTTCGGGTTCGACGGCGGTGCCGCGCCCCCGACGACCTCGTAATTGACGTTTCCGGTCGGCGGTTGGTCCGAGTAGACGACTCGGCCGTTGGCATCGGTCCACTTGTAGAGCGCCGCCGAAGACACGGTCGCGGTCAACGCGAGGAGGATCCCGGCGACGGCCCGCAGCATCGCCGGCGGGCGCATCCTTCGCTTCCGTGCGTCGTTCATGTCGTCGTCGTGCGCGTCCTTTCGCGCCACCCTACCCGAGGGGACCGCCGGACGTCAACGCGCGGGCCGAGGGGGGGCGGCGGCGCGCCGGCGAGGCCGGGGACCGTGCGGGTATAATCCGTTTTTGCGCACGAGGAGTCCCGCCCCCATGCGTGTCGTCCGTACCGCCCTCACGTTCGACGACGTCCTGCTGCTGCCGGCCCATTCGACGGTCGTCCCCCGCGAAGTCTCCCTGGCCACTCGCGTCTCGCGGGGCATCGAACTCAACATCCCGGTCGTGTCCGCCGCGATGGACACGGTGACCGAATCGCGCCTGGCGATCGCGCTCGCGCAGGAAGGCGGCATCGGCGTCGTGCACAAGAACCTCGCACCGGCGCGGCAGGCGGCCGAGGTCGCGAAGGTGAAGCGCTTCGAGAGCGGCGTCGTCAAGGACCCGGTGACGATCCCGCCGACGATGACGGTGCGCGAGCTGATCGACCTGATCGCGCGCCATCGGATCTCGGGGATGCCGGTCGTCGAGGGCAAGCGCGTCGTCGGCATCGTCACCAATCGCGACCTGCGCTTCGAGACCCGCCTCGACCAGCCGGTCGCCGCGATCATGACGCCGGGCGATCGACTGGTGACGGTGCCCGAGGGCACCGATCTCGAGACGGCGAAGGCGCTGATGCACCGGCATCGGCTCGAGCGCGTGCTCGTCGTCACGCCCGACCGGGAGTTGCGGGGCCTGATCACGGTCAAGGACATCCTGAAGTCCACCGAACACCCGAACGCGTGCAAGGACGGGCTCGGTCGCCTGCGCGTCGCCGCGGCGATCGGCGTCGCGCCGGACAACGAGGCGCGCGCCGAGATGCTGGTCGCCGCCGGAGTCGATCTGATCGTCGTGGATACCGCGCACGGGCACTCGCAGGGCGTCCTGGACCGGGTCGCCTGGGTCAAGAAACGCTTCCCCGACGTGCAGGTCGTCGGCGGCAATATCGCGACCGCGGCCGGAGCGCGGGCGCTGGTCGACCACGGGGCCGATGGCGTCAAGGTCGGCATCGGACCCGGGTCGATCTGCACGACCCGGATCGTCGCCGGCGTCGGTGTCCCGCAGATCTCGGCGATCCAGTCGGCGATCGAGGGTGCCGCCTCCGCCGGTGTGCCGGTGATCGCCGACGGCGGCATCCGCTACTCCGGCGACATCGCCAAGGCGATCGCCGCCGGCGCGTCCTGCGTGATGCTCGGAAGCCTCCTTGCCGGCACCGACGAGTCCCCCGGCGACATCGAGCTCTACCAGGGCCGCTCGTACAAGAGCTACCGCGGCATGGGGTCGCTCGGAGCGATGCAGCAGGGAAGCTCCGACCGCTATTTCCAGGAGCTCGAGGGCGAGGACCCGATCGCCGCCGCCGAGAAGCTCGTACCCGAGGGGATCGAGGGGCGCGTACCGACCAAGGGTCCGGTCGTCAACGTCGTCCACCAGCTGATGGGCGGCCTGCGCGCGGCGATGGGTTACTGCGGCTGCGCGACGGTCGCCGAGCTCTCGACGCGCGCCGAATTCGTCCAGATCACCTCGGCGGGGATGCGCGAGTCGCACGTCCACGACGTGCAGATCGTCAAGGAAGCGCCGAACTACCGCGTCGAGTGACCGGAGCGAACGCCATGGCCGCCCCGGCCCACGACCGGATCCTGATCCTCGACTTCGGCTCGCAGGTCACGCAGCTGATCGCCAGACGCCTGCGCGAGGCGCAGGTCTACTGCGAGATCCACCCCTGCGACGTCGACGACGCGTTCGTCCGGTCGTTCGGCGCCAAGGGCGTGATCCTGTCCGGCAGCCACCAGAGCGTCTACGACGAGAGCGCCGGACGCGCGCCGGATGCCGTCTGGTCGCTGGGTGTCCCGGTCCTCGGCATCTGCTACGGCATGCAGACGATGGCGGCGCAGCTCGGGGGCACGGTCGAGCCGGGCCGGGTCCGCGAGTTCGGCTACGCCGAGCTCCGCGCGCGGGGTCACTCGGCGCTGCTGCGCGACATCCAGGACCGGACCAACGCCGAGGGTCATGGACTGCTCGACGTCTGGATGAGCCACGGCGACAAGGTCACCGCGATGCCGCCCGGGTTCAAGGTGATCGGATCGTCGGACGCCTGCGCGATCGGTGCGATGGCCGACGAGTCGCGGCGCTACTACGCGGTCCAGTTCCACCCGGAAGTCACGCACACGAAGCAGGGCGCGGCGATCCTCGCGCGCTTCGCCCACGAGATCTGCGGTTGCGGCCGCGACTGGAACATGCACGGCTACGTCGCCGAGGCGATCGCCTCGATCCGGAAGCAGGTGGGCGACGACGAGGTCATCCTGGGACTGTCCGGCGGCGTCGACTCGTCGGTGGCGGCCGCGCTGATCCACCGCGCGATCGGCCCCAAGCTGACCTGCGTCTTCGTCGACCACGGCCTGCTGCGGCTCGACGAGGCGGCGCAGGTGATGGACACGTTCGCGCGCAATCTCGGTGTCAGCGTGATCCACGTCGACGCGTCGGACGAGTTCCTCGGCGCGCTCGCCGGCGTCGACGACCCGGAGGCGAAGCGCAAGATCATCGGCAGGCTCTTCGTCGAGGTGTTCCAGCGCGAGGCGGCGAAGCTGCCGCGCGCGAAGTGGCTCGCTCAGGGCACGATCTACCCGGACGTGATCGAGAGCGCCGGCGCCAAGACCAAGAAGGCGCACACGATCAAGTCGCACCACAACGTCGGCGGCCTGCCCGAGACGCTGCACCTCAAGCTCCTCGAGCCGCTGCGGGAGCTCTTCAAGGACGAGGTGCGCTCGCTCGGCCTCGAGCTCGGCCTGCCGCGCGACATGGTGTTCCGTCACCCGTTCCCCGGTCCGGGGCTCGCGGTGCGCATCCTGGGCGAAGTGCGCCGCGAGCACGCCGAACTGCTGCGACGGGCGGACGCGATCTTCATCGACGAGCTCAGGATGTCCCGCGACCGGACCACCGGCAAGAGCTGGTACGACCTGACGTCGCAGGCGTTCGCGGTCTTCCTCCCGGTCCGGTCGGTCGGCGTCATGGGCGACGGGCGCAGCTACGAGAACGCGGTCGCGCTGCGCGCGGTGCAGACGACCGACTTCATGACCGCGCATTGGGCGCCGCTGCCGCACGAACTGCTGGCGCGGATCTCGGGTCGCATCACCAACGAGGTGCGCGGGATCAACCGCGTCGTCTACGACGTTTCGAGCAAGCCGCCGGCGACGATCGAGTGGGAGTAGCGGCCGGGCCATCGGCCCGGTCGCGGTCGCCCGGTCTAGATAGGTGCCCCGTGGAGCGCTCGCTTCACCTGGGCGATCAGCAGTCGGACCTGCCCGGGCACCACCCGATTCGCCGTGATCGCGTACAAGGGCCAGGTCGGAATCGGTTCGTCCGGCAGAACCCGCGCCAGCCGCTTCGTCTCGACGCCGCGCGAGGCGATGTGGACCGGCAGCAGCGCCAGTCCGTATCCGCGCTCGGCCAGCGTGCGCAGCAGCGCCACGCTGTTGGCCGCGAGGCGATGCGGACCCGGTGCCCCGTCCCAGCGGTGGCTCCCGATCCTCCACGGCATCGACCCCTTCGCCGTCCGGAGGTCGAGGCAGGGCGCGTGCGCCAGCTGATCGGGACTAGCGATCGGCGAGAGGCGGCGCAGGAGGGAGGGCGCCGCGTAGACGCCGCTGGCGATGTCACCGACCTTGCGCGCGACGACGCGTTCGTCCAGCGGTCTTCCGACGCGAAACACCAGGTCGACCGGATCGCGATGCAGGTCCGCCGCCCGGGCCGACAGGTCGAGGTCGATCTCGAGCCCGGGGCGTTCGGCCGCGTAGGCCGCGACGATCGGTCCGAGGATGTCGACACCCAGATCCACCGGCATCGAAATCCGGATTCGGCCCTGTTGTTCGAGGCTGCGCTGGAGGACCGACTGGGCGCGCTCGGCGGCGTCGAGAATCCGACGGCACTCGGTCAGGTACGGCTTGGCGACTCCGGTCAGCGTCACGCTGCGCGTGGTGCGCTGGAACAGCTTGACGCCCAAGCGCGTCTCCATCGCCGCGATGCGACGGGAGAGGGTCGCCCGCGGAATCTCCAGCCGCGCGGCGGCGCGTCCGAAACTGCCGGCGCCGGCGATCTCCACGAACAGCGCGATGTCGGGGAGCGCCTCGAATGATGGTCTCATCCATGGAATTCTACATTCCACGGATGATCGCCCGCGACGCCTCGTCCGGCGTCATGCTGCCGGCTTCCACCATCCGACGAAGAACCCCGATTCCGGAGAACACCGTGACGCGATTCACATTGCTAGGCGCCGGACTGATGATGCTGGTGGTCGGTGGCCTCCATCTCGTGGCGCCGCAGATGATGATGCGCGAGCCCGGAATCACACTCGACACGGTCAACCACCTGCACGTCGTCCGTGCCGCCTACGGTGGCGCGTATCTCGGCATCGCGGCGCTGTTCCTCGCCGGAGCGTCGCGCTGGCTCGATCAGCGCGCCGTTCTGGCCTCGGTCGTCCTGATCTTCAGCGGCTTCGCGGTCGGCCGGGTGGTCAGCGTCGCGATCGACGGGCGTCCGGTGGCGCTCTATCTGGGCGTGCTGGCCGCGGAGGTGTTCTTCGCCGCCTGCGCGATCCTGGCGCTGCGCAGGGCCGGGTGAGCGGCGACTCGCGGCTCGCGCGTCTGGCCGCGTTGCCGGCGCGCGATGGCCGGCCGCCGCGGATGACCCCGGCGAATCCCCAGGAGCAACTGGAGCAGTTCCCGGAGGATTGGGGTCTGATCGAGCGCCTGTGCAAATTCGGATTCGCGCTGCCCGGCGTCGTCGAACGACCGACGCGGATCGCGCCGGACGGGTCACGGGCGATGACGCTGCGCGCCGGGCTGCCCGGCAATCCTGACGCGTTCCTCGTCGCGCGCGAGTTCGCGCACGTACACAACCCGCCGGTGGGCAGCCTGCACATGACGCTGCCGCCACCAGCGCGCGATCTCGCGGTGTCGAAAGGCTGGGCCTTGCGCCACCCGTTCGCGGTGCGCGGCATCGGTCCCGCCGGCGCGGTGTTCGTGTACGCGCCGCGCGACGAGGACGAACTGCGGGCGGCGACCCTGCTCCTCGAGATCTCGCACGCCTGGGCGTGCGAGCCGGAACGGCGATGAACGCCGGCTAGGTCGAGCCGGATCGGGTTGGCGCAGACGCCGTCGGGGGCATGCCGGCGGGCGTCGGTCGGGTGGCGCCGGCCGGCCGACGCGTCGGCGGTCCTTCCGCGAGCACGCGCAGGAACGTCTCGTCGGCCGACACCCACGGTTGGTGGCGGTGACGGCGGTAGAGCTCCAGCATCGGTTCGATCACCTCGGGTCGGGGCTCGTTGCCCGAGTAGGGGCGATTGAGCACGACCGAGAAGTAGCCGTCGCGACGGTAGGGGTTGCCGCAGGGGCCGTCGGTCAGGAACCACGCGGTGTAGTTGAGCCCTCCACCCTGGCAGGAGACCGGCTCCGCCGAGAATTGCACGCGGGCGACCTCGGACAGGGCCAGGTGGCAGTGGTGATCGTCGAACGCGCCGATCTGCCAGGAGACCTGCCCCGACTCGGCGTATCGGTGGACGCCATCGAGCTTCTCGGTCTTGAATTCGATCAGCGTCCGGTCGCGGTAGACGACGAGCGAGGCGTCCGCGAGCGCCAGGGCTTCGCGCAGCAGCGGCACGCAGGCCGGATCGGTCGATCGCGCCGATTCGCGCGCGCATCGACGTCCCGGCGCCAGCGTGCCCAGCAGATCGTCCCAATCGGACTGCGAATCGCCGGCGAGCGTCCTCACGATATCGAGCAGCGGCGCGCCCTGGGGACCGGCGCGGACGTTTTCGTCGACGACGATCTCCACCGCATCGGGACGCGCGAGCGCATGCGCGCGCGCCCGCCGGAAGAACCGCTCCGCCTCGGCCCGCTTCAGCGTCTGGCCGTGGTAGGGCGCGCTCGGCATCATCGACACGACCCACTGGTCGCTCGGTGCTCCGCCGGGACCGAGCGTCAGCAGACGCACCTCGAACGACGGCTTGAATCCGAAGCACACGCACGGCGCGACCGCATAGGCGATCCGATGGATGCGGCCGAGGTCGATGTGCAGGTGGTGCGGTCCGTCTTCGAGACGCAGCTCGCGGACACCGGCGAAGCACCCGTCGTAGAGCGCCGGCAAGAGCTGCGCCCGCCCGCGGGGGAGGATCTCCGAGATCGCACCGTCGGACCAGCGACCGCAGGCGACGGTCACGTCCGGGTCGGAGAGCCACTCGGCGACGACCCCCTCGATGAAACCGACATGCGATCCGAACTCGGCCACCTCCGCCTCCGTCGTCGCGGCGCCGTTGCTCAGGACTTCGACCGGGGCGTTCATCGCTGGGCCCTCCGTGGGCGGATTCACGGCGCGCGGCCGCTCACTCGCGGGTCGCGAGGACCGTGTAATAGATGCAGGCGGCGAAGAACGTGCCGTCCCGCATCGCGGCGCGTTGCGTCTCCAGCCAGGCGTCGACGGCGTCCTTCCCGAACGCTCCCGACCTGACGATGTAGGGCGCGTACGTCTCGGCGAACGACCGGAAGTAGCTGCCCTGGCCGATCTCGGTGACCGCGTCGCCCCACGCGCGCCGCAGGCGCAGCCCGAGCGCGGGCAGCAACCGCGGCAGGTCGCGCATGATGCGCGGGTTGTTGAAGCTCGCCGCGACGAGGGCGGCGTCCATCCGCGCACCGAGCCCGTGGTCGGGATGGGCGTAAGTCATCGAGGCGTAGTCGCCGTCGAAGACCGCGACGGTGCCGCCGGGTCGGGTCACGCGCGCCATCTCCGAGAGCACCGCCCGCGGGTCGGCGACATGGCTCACCAGCGTGTGAGCGAAGACCGCATCGAACGAGGCATCGGGAAAATCGAGCCGGTGGGCGTCGCCGACGCGGAAGCGGACGCGGTCGGCCAGCCCCTCGTCGGCGGCGAAGCGAGTCCCGGCCTCGACGAACGCCGGGCTGTGGTCGACGCCGACCGCCGTGCCGCGGAAATCGTCGCGCCCGACTAGGAAACGCGACATCGCCCCGGTGCCGCACCCGACTTCGAGGACGCGTCCGCCGCTCGGGGCCGCGAGCTCGCCGGCGTACTGGTCGAACAGGCGCGCGAACACCCGGTCCTTCGCCCGGCCTTCCAGGCGCGCAACGAGCCGCGCGATCGCGTCGCCGTCGAGCTCGTTGACGTAGCGGTGGGGGTCGCGGGCCTGCATCGTCGTCGCCAGTCGGCCGGCGCCGGGCCGGCAGTTCGATCGGCTACCAGCTCTTGTACGGCAGGAACTTCCCGGAGAGGGTGACGTGGACGCGATCGCCCTTCGGATCGGCCTCGCGCTCGATCTTCATCGTGAAGTCGATCGCGCTCATGATGCCGTCCCCGAACTTCTCGTGGATCAGCTCCTTGATCGTCTCGCCGTAGACACCGACCATCTCGTACCAGCGGTAGATGACCGGGTCGGTCGGCACGGTCTGCGCGAACGTCTTGTGCGGGAACCGCTGCAGCGCCGCCGAGACGTCCTTGCCCAGGCCGAGGAGCTTGGCCACCGCGTCGGCGGGCTTCTTGTCGAGGTGGTTCATGCCCAGGCAGGCCGAGCACGTGTACTCGGCCGACAGTCCCGCCGCCTTGGCGATGTCGGTCCACTGGAGGCCCTTGGCTTCCTTGGCCTCGAGGATCGCTTCCTTCATCGTCGACTTGTCCATCCGGAACGCTCCTATCCGTGTCGTGTGATGCGCGGGCTCGAGGGGTGCCGACGCGCGAGCATAGCAAGCCCGGATCGCGACCTCGCGCGGGAGGCCTCAGGCGAGGCTCGTGGCGAGGAACAGCGCTCCGGCGAGCAGCGCGAGGCCGTTACCGAGCTTGTGCAACGTCGCCGCCAGGCGCGGGGACCGGCCCGCGACCGCCTCCAGCGCGGCGGCGCCTCCGGCGATGATCGCGTACTGGATCATTGCGAAACCCGCCAGGTAGGCGGCGAGCGGCGTGGCCTCCGCGCCGATGATCGACTCGCCGTACGCGTAGCCGTGCAGGACGCCACAAACGGCGAACAAGGTCGCGAGCGCCGGAGCGCCCGGAACACGTCCGGCGATCAGCAGCCCGCCGGCGACGACGATCGAGGCCGCGACGAGCGTCTCGGACATCGGGATGTTGGTCGCTCCAAGGTGGAGCGCGGTGCCGGCCACGGTGCCGGCGACGAAGACGAGCGGGACCACCCAGCGGGCCGCGCCCTTCAGCGCCAGCACGAGGAGGATCGCGACGACTAGGAACGCAAGATGGTCGAGTCCGATCACCGGATGGGCGAGCCCCGAGACGAGTCCCTGCTCGAGCGTACGCGGTGTCGCGCCGTCCATCCCGTGATGCGCCCAGGCCGGAACGGCGAGCGCGCACAGGGCGAGGGCGGCCGCGACGCGGTGGGGGGCCGGTCCATGGACGGACAGTCGGGGGGTACTCATCGGGGATCTCCTGGCGGCGGTCGGACGGGATCGGCGCGCCGGTGATCCGTCCCGGACGCCAGCGCATCGTGTCGATACGCTGATCAACCGGTGGCGGTCGGCGCCGGCCTCGGATCCGGCCGGGTGCCGGATCAGCGCGCAGTGTGGTTACCCGGGGGATCGAAGTCCAAGTCGATTTTCCGATCCGCCCAATAGGATTCGACTATCGCCAGATCACACCTTGATCGGATTAGCCCTCGACGCGAGGTTGGCCGGGTGACGAGACCACCGCCCCGGGGGCCCGGCGTCAGGCGCTTCGCGTCGCGCAGCCGTGTTGCGGCTGGACGCAGGCGTCGATTAGAGGACAGGGCGCCGATCTGTCGGTCTGTGGTGCACTGCCGCGATCACCGACCCACCAGACCGCGATATCGCCGAACGCGCGGCAGGCCGGGCTCTTGTACGCCCCGATTCGACAGATGATGCCGATGCTGTGGTGCGGAAGCTCCGGAAGCACCATCAACGCGCGCAGGCCGGGCAGGTCGTGGGTGACCGAATCCGGCAGCACCGTCGCGTGCCGGCCGTACCCGACCGTCTGGACGATCATGTTGACCGAATTGGTCTCGATCGCGATCGTCGGCGCGAGATTGTGCTCGACGCAGTAGAGGTCGAAGTGGCGCCTCAGGGCGAATTTGGTGCTCAGCAGCGCCATCGGGACGCGGGCGAGCTCTTCCCGACCGATCGGTGCGGAGCGGCTCGCGAGCGGGTGGTCGCGGCCGACCACCAGGTTCAGCGGTTCGACGAACAGCGTGTGCGACTCGATCTCGGCTGAGCGGGCCTGCGTCGACAACGTGCTCGAAAAGACGATGCCGACGTCGATGTCGTCGTTGGCCACGCCGTTCTCGATGTCGTCCTGGGACATTTCCATCGCCCGCACCGAGATACCCGGGTAGCGGGCGGTGAACCAATCGAGGATTGGCGTCGCCAGGTACTCGGTGATCGGCGTCATCGCCAGTCGCAGGGAGCCGCGGGACAGGTCGAGGACCTCGTGGATCGCCCGCTGGCCGGCTTCGAGCTCGCCCAGGGCCCGCCTTGCATAGCCCAGGTAGACCTCGCCGGCGTCGGTCAGCCGCACGCTGCGCCCGGATCGGTCCAACAGCTGCACCTGCAGTGTCTCCTCCAAGTGCTTGATTTGCTGCGAAAGGGTCGGTTGGGAAACGCAAAGCGCTTCGGCGGCTCGCGTGAACCCCTGATGCTCGGCGACCGCGAGCAGGTATCGAAGCGACCGCGGGAACATGAGTTTGGGTTGCATAGCCGAATCCTATCGACCGGATCGGAAAATCGACATGGACAAATATATACGACGTTTCCACAATCGGCGCATCGTTTGCGGATGCCGTCGCCTGGTGGCGCAGGTGTCCGGTGCCGAGTTCCCCGGTAGCGCCGCGTCCGTGCGCGTCGATCGGGGGCGTCGGCGAACGATGCCGGAGGTCTCGCGCGAGATCCAGTCAAGGAGAAGTCCCGACATGACATCGAAGACCAGAGAGGAAGTGCTGCGGCACCTGGAGGCGGTGGTCAAGATCCAGCCACCGGTGCAGCAGACGGGGAAGGCGCCGTACGCCTCGGACATCACCCACGAACTGTTCCGCGCCTATACGCGGTCGCCGCACGATGTCGGAGGCGAGGTCGACGTCCCGGTCGAATGGACCGAGGAGGAATCGGAGGCGTGGGGGTACCGGGCCTACGTGACGACCGAATGCCTGGCCTGGCGGGGCGTGTGGTGCGCCGAGGAGCGGCGGCGCATGCAGAACGTGGATCTCGGCACGACCCAATACCTGGGTTTGCCGTACTACGGGCGCTGGCTGCTCGCGGCGGCGCGCATCCTGGTCGACGGGGGCCACTTCACGCTGACCGAATTGATCAACAAGATCGACGAGGTGAAAAAGCGCCATGAGCCAGCACGATAGAACCCATCACGCCAAGATCGCGACCGGCAAGGGCGATCCGCAGTGCTTCAAGGGCACCGCCGCGCCGGCCAAGTTCAAGGTCGGCGAACGCGTGCGCATCCGCAACCTGCCCGACATCTTCTACACCCGTTGCCAGGTCTACACCCGCGGCGCGGTCGGCGAGGTCGCGGTTGTCACCCACGAGAGCCCGGCGCCCGAGGACGAGGCCTGGGGGCACGTCGACAAATCCGAGTGGTTCTACATCGTCCGGTTCCGCCAGAAGGACCTCTGGCCGGAATATCCGGACGCGTTCTCCAAGGACACGCTCCAGACCGAGTTCTCGGAGCGCTGGCTGGAGAAGGTGTAGCGCCCCGACGACGTCAACCGATACGCGAAAGAGGTACACCCGATGCCCCATGACGATCACGGCCACGGCCACGGCCACGGCCACAATCCGCCCGCTCCGATGGTCGAGGAGATCAGCGACTTCGAGGCGCTCGAGATCGCCGTTCGTGAGCTGGCGATCGCGAAAGGCCTGTTCTCCGCGGAAGACCACCGGCGGTTCACCGAGTTCGCCGAGCACATCGGGCCGACGCCGGCGGCGCGCCTGGTGGCCAAGGCCTGGCTCGATCCCGAATACAAGAAGCTCTGCCTGACCGACGCGATCAAGGCGAGTCTCGCGGTCGGCGTGAACTGGCTCAACCCGACCGGCTTCGGAACGCCGAGCGACTACACCGACCTGCGGGTGCTCGAGGACACGCCGTCCCTGCACCACGTGGTCGTCTGCACGCTCTGCTCGTGCTACCCGCGACCGATCCTGGGCTTCCAGCCGGAGTGGTACCGGACACCGAACTACCGGCGCCGCCTGGTCCGCTGGCCGCGGCAGGTGCTGGCCGAATTCGGATTGACGTTGCCGCCGGACGTCGAGATCCGCGTCGAAGATTCGAACCAGAAGTGCCGGTTCATCGTGATGCCGGTGCGGCCGAAGGGCACCGAGGGCTGGACCGAGGATCAGTTGACCGCGATCGTCACCCGCGACTGCCTGATCGGCGTCGCGTTGCCCAAGCCCGGCGTGACGACCAACCTCAAGATGCCGGTGCATCGCGCGGTCAAGCCGGCGCACCACTGACGGAGTCCGCCATGGCACTGCCGGAGAAGATGCACGCACCCGCCGAGATGGCCGAGTGCGCGTCGAACTGGACCCCGGTCACGCTGCTCGAAGACATCAAGGAGCACGGCCGCGTCTGGGAGGATCTCGCCGCGCAGTACGGCGTGACCCATCCGGATCCGCCGTGGAAGACCAGTCTCGACGGCATGTGCGAAGCGCTGGCGGCGGGCGCCTGCTCGTCGCCGGCGGCGGTCGAGAAGCAGTGGCTCGACGGTTCCAGCGACCGGGCGAACCTGCCCGGCGCGCCGGCGCTGCCGCTGCTCGAACGGCGCTGGGAAGAGGACGAACTGTCGGCCACGCTCTACCAGGACGTGCCGTTTCCCGAGCGCCAGTTGCTCGCGCTGGCCCACTCCCTGATCAAGCGCGGACTGATCGACGAGCGGGTGCTGGCGACCAAAATCGAGGAAGTCAAGGCGCGCCTGTCGGCGGCGTAGCGCCCGGCGGCTTCCGGTCGCGCGGAATCGGTCGCGAGAGGCGCGGACCGGCGGGTCGAGGCGAGGGGCGACGTCGTCGGGCGGACCGGCGCCGTGTGGTGACGCGCGGGCGTTGTCGTCTGTGGAATACGGAGAGCGAACGGTGTCGATACGTGGTGTCAACATCCGGGTCGAAGGTCTGAGCTACCGCTACAGCACGCGCGGGGAGCCGGCGTTCCGACATCTCGACCTCGCCTCGCCGCGCGGCGAGGCGCTCGCGATCATCGGCCGATCGGGCTGCGGCAAGTCGACGCTCCTGCATGTCATCGCCGGACTCAACAAGCCGACCGAGGGCTCGATCCAGTTCGACGACAAGAAGATCGAAGGTCCCTCGTCACGCTGGGTCATGATGTTTCAGGCCCCGCATCTGTTCCCGTGGATGAAGGTGTCGCAGAACGTCGGCGTCGGGCTGGGATTCGCGGGCTGGCCGGAGGCGGAGAAGCGCGAGCGGGTCGCCGAGGCGTTGCGGCTGGTGGAGCTCACCGAGTTCGCCGAAACCAACGTCCAGGATCTCTCCGGAGGCCAGCAGCAGCGCGTCGCGCTGGCCCGTTCGCTGGTCATGGAGCCCGAGCTGCTGCTGCTCGACGAGCCGTTCTCCGCGCTGGACGCGTTCACGCGCGCCTCGCTGCAGCGGGACGTGCGATCGATCGCCAAACGCCTCGGTTTCAACCTGATCATCGTCACGCACGACATCGACGAAGCCGTGCTCATGGCCGACCGCGCGTTGATCATGGCCGGCAAGCCCGGGAAATTCATGCACGAAATGAACGTTCCTTTGCCCGACCCGCGCCAGCGCCAGGATCCCGAGGTGCAGGCGATGCGGTCGCGGTTGATGGACGCCTTCCAGACCGCCGCCAGAGCGGCCGGGGGCGTTCGCGAGGAAGAACCCGCGACCTCGTCGCACTGATCACCAGAGGTCGTGAGCCCCGTCGGCGCGAGCCCGGGCCCGAGCCACCCAGGAGGCAGACATGCGTTGTACCTGCAACGACCACGATCCCGCCGGCCAGCCGCGCGACCCGAACCACAAGCCTTGGCTCGACTGCAAGGTCCACGGCGACGGGGTGAACGACCCGGACCTCTTCATCGAGTACGACCCGCTGTTCGCGAAGGCGCTCGGGCCGTTCGTCAGCCGGCGCCAGCTGCTCAAGATGGCGGGGCTGTTCGCCGCCGGCGGCCTCGCGAACTCGACGCCGTCGTTCGCGCAGGAGAAGAAGTTCGACCCGGTGGTCAAGATCGGCTACCTGCCGATCACCGACGCGTCGGCGCTGCTGGTCGCGCACGAGATGGGCTTCTTCAAGAAGGAGGGGCTGACCTCCGAGCCGCCGACGCTCGTACGAGGATGGTCGCCGCTGGTCGAGGCGTTCTCGTCGCACCGGACCAACCTGACGCACATGCTCATCCCGATTCCGATCTGGATGCGCTACAACAACAAGTTCCCGGTCAAGATCGTCGCCTGGAACCATACGAACGGATCAGGGATCGTCGTCCACAAGGACGCGGGCATCAACACCCCGAAGGACCTGGGCGGCAAGCAGTTCGCGGTTCCGTACTGGTACTCGATCCACAACATCATCTCGCAGCGGATCCTGCGTGACGCCGGCGTCAAGCCGGTGATCCGCCCGCAGGACGCGAAGCTCGCGCCCGACGAGTGCAACTTCGTCGTGCTGAACCCGCCCGACATGCCGCCGGCGCTGTCGGCGCGTTCGATCGACGGCTACTGCGTCGCCGAGCCGTTCAATGCGCTGGGCGAGCTCCGGGCGAACGGCAAGATGCTGCGGATGACCGGCGACGTCTGGAAGGGGCATCCGTGCTGCGTCGTGGTGATGCACGAAGCCGACACGACCGATCCGGCGCGCGCGCAATGGGCGCAGGCGGTGACCAACGCGATCGTCGCCGCGCAGATCCACCTGGCGGAGAACCGCGCCGCGATGGCCGAGATGCTCTCGCGCGACGGCAAGAACTACCTGCCGTTCCCCAAGGAGGTCGTCCAGCGGGCGATGATGCTCTACACGGTGCCCTATCCGGGCAACGCGGACGCCATCAAGAACCCCGACTGGGGCATGGACCGGATCAACTTCCAGGGCTGGCCGTACCGCTCGGCCACCGAGCTCGTCGTCTCGGAGCTGAAGAAGACGCAGATCACGGGCGATGCGGCGTTCCTCGCCAACCTCGATCCGAAATTCGTCGCCGACGACCTCGTCAACTACGCGTTCATCCGCAAGTCGCTCGACGCGAATCCGAAATGGAAGAACGACCATAGCGTGCCAAAAGCGGGAGATCCGTTCACGCGGCAGGAGACGTTCCGCTCATGACCGCGGGTGTCGCGCCGGGCGGCGGCCCGGAGGGCGGGGCGCTCCGGTCGTCGGACCGGCTCCGGGGCGCCCAGAATTTCGTCCTCGGACTGGTGATCCTCGCCGCGCTCTGGTGGCTGGGCGGGGCGTTGCTCGCCGCCAATCCGAGGACCGCGAATTTCGCCGATTTCGGCCTCGTCCCGACGCTCTCCGCGTTTCCGGGACTCTGGGAGGCGGGCAAGCTGCAGAAGGCGATCGCGGCCAGCGGCTACCGGTTGGGATCCGGGCTGCTGATCGCGATCGTCGTCGGGATCCCGATCGGAATCGTCGTCGGGCAGAGCAAGCGGTTCCGCGACCTGTCGAACTCGTCGTTCCAGTTCCTGCGCATGATCAGCCCGCTCTCCTGGATGCCGATCGCGGTCTACGTCTTCAAGCAATGGGACGACTCGATCGTGTTCCTGGTCGCGTTCGCCTCGGTGTGGCCGGTGATCTACTCGACCGCCGCCGGTCTCGCGAAGGTCGACCCGGCGTGGTTCAAGGTGGCGCGCAACCTCGGGGCGAGCCGCTGGCAGATGCTGTCGCGGATCGTCATGCCGGCGATCAGTTTCGATGTCTTCACCGGCATCCGGCTCGCGCTCGGCGTCGCCTGGGTCGTGCTCGTGCCGGCGGAGCTGCTCGGTGTGACCTCTGGACTCGGCTACGCGATCAAGGACGCGCGGGAGACGCTGTCCTACAGCCACTTGACCGCTATGGTGCTGACCATCGGTGTCATCGGATTCGCCCTCGACACGCTGTGCGCGCGGCTGGTCCGCCGGTTCAGCTGGCACCGGGGCGACGCGGCCTGACGGATGTCGGGATCCGACACCGGACGATCGACCGTGAGCGATACCGCCGTCTCCGATCGCGCCGTGGTCGTCGCCCCCGCGTCACGGGTCGCACCCGCGGCCGGTTGGGCCGGCGTCATCGGAACCCGGATCGTCTATTTCGTCGCCGGCCTGGCGATCATGTTCGGGCTGTGGTGGGCCGCGACTTCGCTCGCCGGGCTCGACCCGAAGTCGTCGCATTGGGCGACCTTCGGCCCGGCCGCGGCGATCAAGGCGTTCGCGAGGATGTGGAGCGACGGCGTCATCCAGAAGGCGCTGTGGGCGAGCGGCTACCGGATGGGGATCGGGCTCGGGCTCGCGGTCGCGATCGGCGTGCCGATCGGGATCCTGATCGGTCGCAGCCGCCGCTTCCGCGAACTGTCCAATTCGCCGTTCCAGCTGATGCGGATGGTGAGCCCGATGTCCTGGGAGCCGATCGCGGTGATCGTCTTCGCCGGATGGGAGCCCGCGATCATCTTCCTGATCGCGATCGCCGCCGTCTGGCCGGTGATGTTCTCGACCGCCGCCGGTCTGGCGAAGGTGGACCCGGCCTGGTTCAAGGTCGCGCGAAACCTCGGGGCGAAGCCGTGGCACGTCGTGTCGCAGATCATCGTGCCGGCGATCGCCTTCGACGTCCTGACCGGTGTCCGTCTCGCCGTCGGTGTCGCCTGGATCGTGCTCGTCCCGGCCGAGTTCCTCGGCGTGCGCTCGGGCCTGGGCTACACGATCGAGGACGCGCGGGAGACGCTCGAGTTCGATCACCTGATGGCGATGATCCTGGTGATCGGTGCGGTCGGCTACCTGATGGACTCGGTGCTGGTGGCGCTGATCCGGCGCTTCAGCTGGCACAAGCAGTGACGGCGACGAACGATGACGACGCCCGCGCGCCGTGATACCGACTCGCCGGTGGCGGATCAGGCCTCTCGACCGGCCTCCGCGGGTGCCGGTCGTCGCCCGCGTCCGGCCGCGGTGGCCTCGAGCGCCGACGCCCCGGTGCCGGCCACCGACCGCGAGCGTGACGCCTCGCCAGCTCCGCCGAAGCCGGCGGCGCTGGCCGAGGTCGAGGCGCGCTGCGCGCAACTGGAGGACGAGAACCGGCGGCTCAAGTTGCTCGTCGCCGACCTGTCGCTGCGCAACGAGGCGTTGAAGCTCGTCGTGGCGAAGAAATGGTGAGGCGGCCCGTCCGCCCGGAGTGAGCGTCGATGTCCAGGAAGATCCACATCATCTGCGTGTCCGGCACGCGCGAGAAGCTGCAGATGGCCGCGATGATCGCGTCGGTCGCGTCGGCGTCCGGCGATCAGGTATCGGTCTTCTTCTCGATGAACGCGCTCCAGTACTTCGTCAAGGGGCGCACGGCCGAGCCGCCGCTCGAGGGCGAGTTCGGCGCGCGGATGGGCAAGGGCGTCCCGCCGTTCCGACAGCTGTTCCGGATGGCGGCCGAGCTGGGCGACGCGAGCCTGCTGCCGTGTTCGATGGCCGTCGACCTGCTCGGTATCACCAAGGACGACCTCGAGCCGGAGCTCGGGCCGCCGACCGGCCTCACCCGTTTCCTGATCGACGCCGAGGGCGCCCAGATGTTGACGTTCTGACGCGGCCGTCACGCACCGCACCACAACCCGGGATCCCGAACGATGAGCGAACTCAAAGTCGTCGATGCGCGCAACACCTTCTGCCCAGGCCCGTTGATGGAACTGATCTCGAACATGAAGCACGCGAAGGTCGGCGACGTCATCGAGCTCCTGTCCACCGACAGCGGCACGGCGACCGATGTGCCCGAATGGGTGCGCAAGGTCGGACACGAGATGGTCGGGACCGAACAGGTCGGCGACACCTGGCACCTCAAGGTGCGCAAGGCGAAGTAGCGGATGACGGCGGTGCGCCCGCGGCGCGGTCGCGGGCCACCCGAGCACGAGCAAGCGGAGAGGAGAGACCCATGAGGATCCTGGTCGTCGGCGGCGGCACGGCCGGCACGATACTCGCGAACAACCTCGCGCGGCGGCTCGCGACCGAGACGCGCTCGGGAAAGGCGCGGATCACGATGCTGACCGCGTCCGACCGGCACATGTACCAGCCGGGGCTCCTGTACGTGGCGTTCGGGCAGATGACGCCCGACCAGCTCTACCGCGACCAGGCGAGCCTGCTCGAGCCGAACATCGACTTCCACATCGACCCGGTCGAGCAGTTCCAGCTCGACCACAAACGGGTCCTGACCAAGAGCGGCAGGACCCACGAGTACGACCTCCTGGTGATCGCGACCGGATCTCGGATCGTACCGGAGGAGACTCCCGGCCTCGTCGAGGGCGCCGAGACCTTCTACACCGAGGCGGGCGCGGTCAAGATGTTCAAGCGGCTGCGCGAGTTCCAGGGTGGGCGGGTCGCCGTCGCGGTCGGGGTGCCGCACAAGTGCCCGATCGCGCCGGTCGAAGTGATGTTCTCGCTGCACGACTACTTCAAGTCGCGCGGCATCCGCGACAAGGTGACGCTCAAGTACCACTACCCGATCAACCGGATCCACACGATCGAGAACGTCGCCAAGTGGGCGAAGCCCGAGTTCGACCGGATCGGTGTCGAGTACGAAACGCTGTTCAACATCCGTGAAGTCGACGCCAAGAACCGGATCCTGAAGAGCGAGGAGGGCACCGAATACGAGTACGACCTCCTGATCGTGATTCCGGCCCACCGCGGCATGGAGGTCATCGAGCGCGACAAGCTGGGCGACGGCGGCTGGATCCCGACCGACCGCAACAAGCTAACGATGGCCGGCCGCGACGACGTCTATGTGCTCGGCGACACCGCGAACCTGCCGGTGTCCAAGACCGGTTCGGCCGCCCACTTCCAGGCCGAGGTGGTCGCCGAGAACATCGCGTCGATCGTCAAGATCGGCGCGCCGGTGCGCGACTACGACGGCAAGATCTACTGCTTCATCGAGGCCGGGCACGACCGCGCGACCTACGCGATGTTCAACTACATGAACCCGCCCGACCTGAAACCGCCGAACAAGCCGATGCACTGGTTCAAGGTCGCGTACAACCAGATGTACTGGACGTCCGTGCGCGGGCTGCTCTGACGGAACGCCGACATGACCTCGCCCAACCCCAGCACCCCTCCGTCGATGAGCGACGCCGACCTCCAGCGTCTGGTCGAGTTCGCCCATCTCGTCACGTCCGCGCAGGACGCGATGTCCGACGAGATCGTCCACCGCCTCGCGTCCGCGCTGTCCGAGGGCATCACGATGCTCGACCGGCTCACGCGCAACGAGGGCGTGGTCCACATGCTCCGGGAGATGGACCGCCCTGAGAACCAGCGGTTCCTGGTCTGCGTTTCCAACGCGTTCACGCAGGCGTCTCGCGAGCTCGCGACGATGCCGCCGGCGTCCGGCGGCATCGGCGGCCTGATCAAGCTGATCAGCGATCCGGGCACCCAGGAGGGGCTGCGGCTGCTCGCGATGGTGGCCTCGAAGATGAGCCAGGGGCTGCGCGACATCCACCGCAAGGGGGGCTGATCCCGTGGAGACCAAGCCGCCGCTGCCGCCCTTCACGCCGCAGTCCGCCGCGCAGAAGGTCCGGATGGCGGAGGACGCCTGGAACACGCGCGACCCCGACCGCGTCGTGCTGGTCTACACCGAGGACACGCGCTGGCGCAACCGCTCGGAGTTCCCGGTCGGTCGCGAAGAGGTCCGCCAGTTCCTGCGGCGCAAGTGGGCCAAGGAGCTCGACTACCGACTGATCAAGGAGCTTTGGGCCTGCGCCGGCGAGCGGATCGCCGTGCGTTTCGCGTACGAATGGCACGACGACTCGGGTCACTGGTTCCGCAGCTACGGCAACGAGAACTGGGAGTTCGATGATCGCGGCTTCATGAAGCGCCGCTACGCGAGCATCAACGACCTGCCGATCCGCGAAGCCGACCGCAAGTTCCGCTGGCCCCTCGGGCGGCGGCCCGACGACCACCCGGGGTTGACCGAGCTCGGGCTGTAGCATATCGACGTCGGCGCTCGACGCCGGTGGAAGTGCTAGAGTGCCGGCCGCAACCCCGCGGGCCGGTCGACGCGACGCGTCGCGCCCGGCGGGTGGAGCCCGCCCCGTGATCCGGCTGCCAGTGGTGTGTCCCGGCGCGGTCGCGCCCGCCCGGTCATGAAACCGGACCCTGTCGTGTCGGCCTGGCGGCGCCTCGCGGTGAAGCGGGGGGTCTCGCTCGGGGTACTCGTCGGAACACGATCGGGCGAATACGAAGCCGCGCTCGCGGCCGCGTCGCTGTCGATCCCTGGCGGACGCCCGTTGACCGAGCGCGATGTCAACGCCGCGCTTCGCGGTTGGCTCGAGGACACCGGCGCGATGCTCGCCGTCGATCACGTCGAATTGCGCCGCTGGCTCGTCGACACCGGGTTGTGGCGGCGCGACGGCTACGGCCGCGCCTACGAGCGATGCGAGCCGCCGGCGCCGTTCGCGGCCGCGGTTGGCGCGCTGGCCGCGGTCGACGCGGACCGCCTCGCCGCCGACGCGCGGGCGGAGGCGGCGCGCGAGCGCGAGCGTCGCCGGTCCGAGCACGAGCGGCGGGGAAGCGAGCGCGGATGAGCGCGTCGCCCATCGGACCGGTACCGGCCGCGGCGGTCGCCGACGCCGAGGATGTCCGCTGGATGCGCGAAGCCCTCGCGCTCGCGCACGCCGCGGGCTCGCGCGCCGAGGTGCCGGTCGGCGCGGTCGTCGTCGTCGGCGGCGCGATCGCCGGCCGGGGAGGCAACGCGCCGATCCGCGAGAGCGATCCGACGGCGCACGCCGAGATCGCGGCGCTGCGCGAGGCCGCGCGGGCGACCGGCAACTACCGGCTGCCGGGGGCGTCGTTATACGTGACGATCGAGCCGTGCGCGATGTGCGCCGGCGCGATCCTGCACGCGCGGGTCGCGCGGGTCGTCTACGGCGCCGCCGATCCCAAGACCGGCGCCTGCGGCTCGGTCGTCGACCTGTTCGCCGAGCCGCGCCTCAACCACCACGCGACCGTCGTCGGCGGCGTGCTCGCCGGCGAATGCGGCGCGCTCCTGTCGGAGTTCTTCGCCGCTCGGCGGGCGCGGCCGTGACGATGCGCTCGGTCTACGTCTACTCGCCGTCGGGGTTCGTCCACGACACCGCGTCGTTCGCACGCGCGATCGAACGGCTTGGGGCCGGCGGGGCGCGGGTGCTGGTCGACCCCGACGCGCTCGCGCGCGACAGCCGCTTCGCCGGCAGCGACGACGCCCGCCTCGCCGCGGTGCTGCGCGCCGCCGAACATCCGGGCGCCGAGATCGCGCTGGCGGCACGCGGTGGCTACGGCTGGACGCGGCTCCTCGACCGCCTCGATTACCGCGCGATCGCGCAGCGTGGCAAGCGCTGGGTCGGCCACTCGGACTTCACCGCGTTCTCGCTCGCGATGCTCGCGATCGGCGGCGTCACGACCTACGCCGGCCCGATGGCGGTGGCCGACTACGGCGCCGCGGAGCCGTCGGACTTCACGACCACCCACGCGTCGGCGATGCTCGAGCGGGGCGTGGACGGGGCGGCGTTCGCGACGGACGGACCCGACGTCGTCGCCGAGGGCACACTGTGGGGCGGCAACCTGTCGATGACCGTCTCGCTGCTGGGGACCGCGTACTTCCCGCATGTCGACGGCGGCGTCCTCTTCGTCGAGGACGTCAACGAGCATCCGTACCGGATCGAGCGGATGCTCTGGCAGCTCGTCCACTCCGGCGTGCTCGCGCGGCAGCGGGTGTTGCTCGTCGGCGCGTTCACCGGCTACGAACCGGTCGCGCACGACGGCGGCTACGATCTCGACGCGGCGATCGCCCGGATCCGGCGGGCGACCACGGTCCCGATCCTGACCGGCCTGCCGTTCGGCCACGTGCGCGACAAGCTGACCCTGCCGGTCGGCGGACGCGCCTCGGTTCATGTCGTGTCCGGCCGCGCGCGCCTCGCGCTCGCCGACGATCGCGCCGGCGCACGATGAGCGGCGCGGCGTACCGGGTCCGGATGGCCGACTGGTCGCGCGACGACGAAGCGCTGCGGCTCGTCCGCTTCGCGGTGTTCGTCGTCGAACAGCGGGTGCCGGAGTCGCTCGAATGGGACGGTATCGATTCGCGCTGCGAACACGCGATCGCCGAGGACCGGGGCGGGTCGCCGGTCGGTTGCGGCCGCCTGCTGCCTGACGGCCACATCGGCCGGATGGCGGTGCTGCGCGAATGGCGCGGCCGGGGGGTCGGCGGCGCGATTCTCGAACGCCTCGCGGCGCGCGCGCAGGAGCGGGGATTCGCGAAGGCGATGCTCAACGCGCAGACGCACGCGATCCCGTTCTACGAGCGGCACGGCTTCGTCGTCACCGGCGAGCCGTTCGAAGAAGCGGGTATTGCGCACCGGGCGATGGAGCGGGCGCTGCGCTGAGCGCTTCGGTCCGGCGGCTCGCGATGGGCTACCGTCGCGGCAGGACCGGTGCGAGTTCGTAGCGCTCGTCGACTTCGCCGATCGCGCGACCGGCGCGGTCGAACGTGCGCTCGACGAAGCGGGCGGAACCGTCGCCGGCCAGCGCCAGGATCGTCGAGCAGCGCGTGCCGTAGGCCTCGCCGATGATGAACGCCGCCGACAGCAGGCGCTCGCGATCCAGCGGGACGCCGGTCGAAGGCAGCTCCGCGTCCGGCGCGATCGTGCGATCGCCCAGCGCCGAGAAGACCGGTTCCAGATCGTCGGCGCCGCCGGCCGCCCAGCGGTCCAGCGCCTCCTGGAGGCGGGCCGTTTTCGGCCATGGCGTGTCGAGGGCGGCATTCGACAGCGTGCTCACGCCCGCGGGCAGGCGGCGCGCCGGGCCGTGGCGGTTCGAGGTCCAATGCGCTCCGGAGGCGTCGCCGGCGAGGAGGTTGTAGCCGTTGTACCGGCCGTCTTCTCGACGCAGCGCGCCGACGAATTCGGCGAGGTCCGATGCGGCGAGCGCGCGCGGCGGCAGCTCGCCACGCGAGGAGGCGGCCGCGTCGTGCCGCCCCGGTTCGCGGACGTTGGTCACCAGCGCCCAGCGTCCGTCGCGGCGTGCACCGAACCAAGTCCCCCCGGCGGTGAGATCGCGGCCGGCGAGCCAGCCTTCGCCCCACCAGTGCGCCGGGCGCGACGCGCGATCGTGGAATTCGTCGCGGTTCGCGGCGACAACCAGCGGGTAGCGCGGATGCGCGGTCAGCGCGATCGCGACCAGGCACATCGGTCAGCCGTCCACCGGGACGTCGGCGGCGACGAAGCGCTCGACATGGCGGCCGTCCCTCGCGCAGCGGTCGACCCCGTGCCGGGCCGCCGCCATGGAGAGCATCGCGTCGAACTCGGCCGGCATCGAGGTCGATTCGTAGATCTCCATCCAGGTGGTCGGGTCGTCCGCGCGCCTCATCAGGCGGCCGTGGACCCCGGTGCCGGCGGCGATCTCGGCCATCATCGCGGCGACTGCGGAGCGCGCCGGCCCGGGTTCGCCGGCGAGCCGGTACCAGACGAAATAGGACGGGTGCACCGGGGGTCGGGTCATGGCCGCGGTCGACTCGTGCCTCAGAGCTTCACGCGCCTGGGCGCGCTCGTCGGCAGCGTGTAGGGGAGCGGCAGCGGTTCGAGCGGCGCGCCGTCGGCGGAACCCAAGCGCAGTCCGGGCGCGTCAGCGGCGGACACCTGGACGACGGCGAGGAGCTCGGCGCCGCCGCCGGGCAGGTCGACCGCGTCGAGCACGCTTCCGCAGGCCTGATCGCCGAAGACCGGCGAGACCAGCGGCGTGCCGGGCGGCGGCGCCGCGGCGTCGATCCGGAACGGATGGGCGCGCTCCTTGAGAACGCCGAGGTGCTGGGCCCGGGCGACGATCTCCTGGCCGGTGTAGCAGCCCTTGGTGAAGCTCACGCCGCCGACGACCTCCCAGTTGGCGGTCTGGGCGACGTGGCGGTCCTGGGTCGCGGCGCCGATCTGCGCCACGCCGGCCCGGATGGCGAGCCAGCGCCAGACGTCTTGCGGCGAGGTCGTCGCGGTTCGGGCGAGGCGGGCCAGGACATCGTCGATCCCGGCCGCGTCGACGACGATCAGGATGCGACCGTCGGGGAGGCCGACGACCTCCGCCGGCGCGCCGGGGGCGGCGACGACCGCGTGCGCCGACGCGGCGACGCCCAGCGCCGATCGCACCGCGTCGCCGCCGCCGGGTCCGCCGACGCCGATCGCGGCGACCGCTCGGTTCTCGGCCAGCGTGACTTTCGAGCGCAGGACGAACATCGTCAGGCGCTTGCGGACCGGTTCGGCGATGTCGACCGGCACGACCAGCCGGAACGCGGGTCCGCCGAGCGGGCGGTAGAGGAACGGATTGGCGAGCATGCGGCCCTTGGGCGAGTTGTAGCTCGTCCAATGTCCCCGCCCGCGCTCCAGCGCGAGGACGTCGCTCGAGAGCTGGCCGTTGAGGAACGTGGCGGCATCCGCGCCGTCGACATCGACCAGTGCGAGCGCGTCGAGGCGGGTGACGATCGCGGCGTCCCGCGCCGCCCGCCACGGATCGGAATTCGATGGGTCGAGAGTCGGGCTCATGCTCAACAAAGATCGGCGAGTTGGACGGAGCGGGTCGGGGGTCGGGGCCGCCGTGTCCGGGCGCAGGGACCGGGGCAGCGGATGCATTTCCGTGCTAGAATAGCAAGTTAACTCGGTCCGGCGGCTAGCGGACGGGGCACGCGGTGGCCGACCAGGATCCGCGCGACCCCCCGCCTCGCCGGTCCGAAATCCGCGCTCCCGGCGGTTCAGGGTGCCCGGTCCGGCGTCGGTCCGTCCGCGGATCGTCGCCGACGGGCCAGATGTGTCCCCGGGCGGCGCTATTCAACCCTGAGAAGAGGAAGGCACCATGTCCGTCACGATGCGCCAGATGCTGGAGGCCGGCGTGCATTTCGGCCACCAGACCCGCTATTGGAATCCCAAGATGGCCGAGTACATCTTCGGCCACCGCAACAAGATCCACATCGTCAACCTGGAGAAGACCCTCGAGAAGTACAACGAGGCGATGCGCTACGTCCGCCAGCTCGCCGCGAACAAGGGCACGGTCCTGTTCGTCGGCACCAAGCGTCAGGCTCGCGACATCATCGCCGAGGAGGCGCGGCGCGCGTCGATGCCCTACGTCGACCAGCGCTGGTTGGGCGGGATGCTGACGAACTTCAAGACGGTCAAGGGTTCGATCAAGCGCCTGAAGGATCTCGAACAGATGGCCGAGGACGGCACCTTCGACCGGATGAGCAAGCGCGAGGCGCTCCACCTCAAGCGCGAGCTGGGCAAGCTCCAGCAGAGTCTGGGCGGCATCAAGGACATGGGGGCGCTGCCCGACGCGATGTTCGTCGTCGACGTCGGCTTCCACAAGATCGCGGTCACCGAGGCGAAGAAGCTCGGCGTTCCGGTCGTCGCGGTCGTCGACACCAATCACTCGCCCGAAGGCATCGCGCACGTGATCCCGGGCAACGACGACTCGAGCCGGGCCATCCGGCTCTACGCCCGCGGCGTCGCCGACGCGATCCTCGAGGGTCGCAGCACGGTGATCCAGGAGATCATCCAGGGCGGCGACGAGTTCGTCGAGGTCGCCGAGGAGGGTCGCTGATCATGGCGGAGATCTCCGCGAGCCTGGTGATGGAGCTGCGCAGCCGCACCGGGCTCGGCATGATGGAGTGCAAGAAGGCGCTGGCCGAGACCGGCGGGGATATGGCCAAGGCCGAGGACCTGCTGCGGATCAAGTCCGGCGCGAAGGCCTCGAAGGCCGCCGGTCGCGTCGCGGCCGAGGGCGTGGTCGGCGTCCATCGCGCCGCCGACGGCCGCACTGCCGCGATCGTCGAGGTGAACTGCGAGACCGACTTCGTCGCCCGCAACGAGGACTTCATCGCCTTCGCGCGCAAGCTCGCCGACCTGGTCGCGGCCAGACACCCGGCCGACGTCGCGGCGCTTTCCGCGCTGCCGCTGGACGGCGGCACGGTCGAGAGCGTGCGCCAGGCGCTGGTGCAGAAGATCGGCGAGAACATGACGATCCGCCGCTTCCAGCGGTTCGCCACGGCGGCGAAGCTCGCCACCTACGTGCACGGCGGCAGCCGGATCGGCGTGATCGTCGAGTACGACGGCGGCGACGAGTCGGTGGGCAAGGACGTCGCGATGCATGTCGCGGCCTCCGGCGCGCCGGGCGCTGTGCGTCCGGTGTGCGTATCCAGGGACCAGGTGCCGGCCGAGCTGATCGCCAAGGAACGCGAGATCTTCAGTGCCCAGGCGAAGGAATCGGGCAAGCCCGCCGAGATCATCGCCAAGATGGTCGACGGCCGGATCGCCAAGTACCTGGCCGAGGTGACGCTGCTCGGGCAGGCGTTCGTCAAGAACCCCGACGAGACCGTCGAGAAGTTCCTGAAGTCCAAAGGCGCGTCGGTCAAGGGCTTCGCGATGTACGTCGTCGGCGAGGGCTTGGAGAAGAAGAAGGACGACTTCGCGGCGGAGGTCGCCGCGATGGCGAAGGCGTAGGCGTCAGCGCTCCGGCCGGGTCGCGGCCCGGTCGGCGTCCCCGGGCCGGCCCTGTGCCCGACGGGCCGGCCGGACGGCGCCGGGGACGGGAACATCCGCGGCGAACACGAGTCCGATCGGAGAGTTGCGATGACCCCGCCCACGCCCACGCCGCTCGCCGCCGTTCCCTCGACGGCCAGGGCGCCCGCCTACAAGCGCATCCTGCTCAAGCTGTCGGGCGAGGCGCTGATGGGCGACGATCCGTACGGCATCAACCGCGAGGTGATCGACCGCATCGTCGCCGAGATCGGCGAGGTCCACGACCTGGGCGTCGAGGTCGCGGTGGTCATCGGCGGGGGCAACATCTTCCGCGGCGTCGCGCCGGGGGCCGCCGGCATGGACCGGGCGACCGCCGATTACATGGGCATGCTCGCGACGATCATGAACGCGCTGGCGCTCCAGGACGCGCTTCGGCGCGCCGGTGTCGAGTCGCGCGTGCAATCGGCGCTGCGCATCGACCAGGTCGCCGAGCCCTACATCCGCGGGCGGGCGCTGCGCCATCTGGAGGAGCGCAAGATCGTCATCTTCGCGGCCGGCACCGGCAATCCGTTCTTCACGACCGATACCGCCGCCGCGCTGCGCGGGCGCGAGATGGGCGTCGACATCGTGCTCAAGGCGACCAAGGTCGACGGCGTCTACACCGCCGACCCGAAGAAGGACGCCTCGGCCAGGCGCTACGCCGAGCTCACCTTCGACGAGGCGATCGTCAAGAACCTGAAGGTCATGGACGCGACGGCGCTGGCGCTGTGCCGGGACCAGACGATGCTGCTCAAGGTGTTCTCGATCTTCAAGCCCGGCGCGCTCAAGCGCGTCGTCCTGGGCGAGGACGAGGGCACGCTGGTGCACTGCTAGGGCCGCCCGCGGCGGCAGGAACGGAGATCGAGATGATCGCGGAGATCAAGAAGAGCGCCGAGCAGAAGATGGCCAAGTCGCTCGAGGCGCTCAAGCACGACCTGCAGAAGGTGCGCACCGGGCGCGCGCACGCCGGGCTCATCGACCACGTGATGGTCGATTACTACGGGACGATGACGGCGATCCCCAAGGTCGCCAACGTGTCGCTCGCCGACGCGCGTACGATCATCGTCCAGCCGTGGGAGAAGAAGCTCGCCCACGCGATCGAGAAGGCGATCCGCGATTCCGACCTCGGTCTCAATCCGTCGACGTCCGGCGACACGATCCGCGTGCCGATGCCGGCGCTGACCGAGGAGCGCCGCCGCGACCTGATCAAGGTGGTCCGCCACGAGGCCGAGAACGCGCGGGTCGCGGTGCGCAACATCCGCCGCGAGGCGAACGAGCACCTGAAGAAGCTCTTGAAGGAGCACAAGGTCGCCGAGGACGACGAGCGGCGCGCGCAGGACGACGTGCAGAAGATGACCGACCGCTCGATCGCCGAGATCGACAAGGCCCTGCACGCGAAGGAAGCGGACCTGATGGCGATGTAGCGCCGGCGTCCGGCGCCTCGTCGCCGGACCCGCGCCGCCAACGGCCAGCGCCTTGTTCACCTCGTCGACCCGCGACATTCCGGACGTGCGCGACGTGCCCCGGCACGTCGCGATCATCATGGACGGCAACGGCCGCTGGGCGAAGCAGCGCCTGCTGCCGCGCGTCGCCGGGCACCGCAAGGGCGTCGAGGCGGTCCGCGCGACGGTGCGGGCGGCGATCGAGCGCGGGATCCACTACCTGACGCTGTTCGCGTTCTCGAGCGAGAACTGGCGGCGACCGGCCGACGAAGTCTCGATCCTGATGGACCTGTTCCTGCGCGCGCTGGAACAGGAGGTGGCGAAGCTCCACGCCAACGGGATCCGGTTCCGCGTGATCGGCGACACCGCGGCGTTCGCGCCGCGTATCCGCGAGCTGATCGTCGCCGGCGAGGAGACGACGGCCGCGAACACCCGCCTGACGCTGACGATCGCGGCGAACTACGGCGGTCGCTGGGACATCGCCCAGGCGGCGCGCGCCTACTTCCGCGCCCATCCGGACGCGCTGGCGGCCGGCGCCCCGCTCGACGTCGACGCGCTGGGCCCGTACCTGGCCCTCGCCTACGCGCCCGAACCCGACCTCTTCATCCGCACCGGCGGCGAGCAGCGGATCTCCAATTTCCTGCTCTGGCAGCTCGCCTACACCGAGCTGTGGTTCACCGACCGGCTGTGGCCCGATTTCGACGTCGCCACGCTCGACGAGGCGATCCGGTCCTACCGCTCGCGGGAACGCCGCTACGGACGCACGAGCGAGCAGCTCGATGCGGCGGTGAAGACCGCGTGAGTCCGCTGGCGACGCGCGTGGCGACCGCGGCGGTGCTCGTGCCGGTCGTGCTCGCGGCGCTCTTCGTGTTGCCGCCGGCGGGCTGGGCGGCGGCGACGCTGGCCGCGATCGGACTCGCGGCGGTCGAGTGGGCGCGTCTGGCCGGGGTCGGGCGGCGCGGGACCCTCGTCTACGCGGCGGTGATCGTCGCGGCGGGAGCGCTGCTCCTCGTGGCGCCGCAGGCCGGTTTCTCGCGCGGCTGGCCTGGCGCGGTGGTGACCGCGGTCTGCGGTGTCGCGACCGCGTTCTGGCTCGCGGTCGGGATCGCCTGGGTCGTGCGCCGCTGGCCGACGCGCCCGCCGGCCGCGATGCTCGCGGTCGGCGCGATCGTGCTCGCCGGGGCCTGGGTCGCGCTGGTGGAGCTGCAGGCGCGATCGCCGTGGCACGTGCTCGCGGCGATGGCGATCGTGTGGATCGCCGACACCGCCGCCTACTTCGCCGGCCGGGCGTTCGGCCGGCGCAAGCTCGCGCCGCTCGTCAGTCCGGGCAAGACCTGGGAGGGTGTCTTCGGCGCCCTGGCGGCGGTCGCCGCCTACGCCTTCGCGCTCGCGCCGGCGGCCCGCGCCGCCGGCTATGACGGACCGCTGTCGGCGTTCGCGCTCGCCGGCTGGGTCGCCCTGGCGGTGGCGCTGGCGGGGTTGTCGGTGGTCGGCGATCTGTTCGAGTCGTGGCTCAAGCGCTGCGCCGGCGTCAAGGACAGCGGCAACGCGCTGCCCGGTCACGGCGGTGTGTTGGACCGTACCGATGCGCTGCTCGCGGCCATGCCGCCGGCCGCGCTCGCCGCCCAGGCGCTGTTGCGCGGGTGACCCGATGCGCCGCCTGAGCCTGCTCGGTGCGACCGGTTCGATCGGCGACTCCACGCTCGACGTGGTCGCCCGTCACCCGGACCGCTACCAGGTGGTCGCGCTGGCCGCGCACCGGAATGTCGACAAGATGGCGGCGCTGTGCCGGCGGCATCGACCGGCGGTCGCCGCAATGCTCGACACCGGCGCGGCGCTCGCCCTCGAGAGCGATCTCGCGGGTCGGGAATTGCCCACCCGTGTCGTCGCGGGGCCGGAGGGGCTGGTGTCGGTCGCCGCGCTCGCCGAGGCGGACACGGTGATCGCGGCGGTCGTCGGTGCGGCCGGGCTCCAGCCGACGCTCGCGGCGGCACGCGCGGGCAAGCGGATCCTGATCGCCAACAAGGAGACGCTCGTCATCGGCGGCGCGCCGTTCCTGCGCGCGGTCGAGGAGGGCGGAGCGACGTTGCTGCCGCTCGACAGCGAACACAACGCGCTGTTCCAGTGCCTGCCGCCGGGGTACCGCGGCGATCGCGCCGCGGCCGGCGTCGTGCGCCTGATCCTCACCGCATCGGGCGGTCCTTTCCGCACCCGTCCGATCGCCGAGCTCGCCGGCGTCACGCCCGACGAGGCCTGCGCGCACCCGAGGTGGACGATGGGACGCAAGATCTCGGTCGATTCGGCGACGATGATGAACAAGGGCCTCGAGGTGATCGAGGCGCATTGGCTGTTCGGCGCCGAACCGTCGGCGATCGATGTCGTCATCCATCCGCAGAGCGTCGTCCATTCGATGGTCGAGTTCGCCGACGGATCGGTGCTCGCCCAGATGGGCAATCCCGACATGCGCACGCCGATCGCGCAGGCGCTCGCCTGGCCGGAGCGCGTCGCCAGCGGGGTCGAGAGGCTCGACTTCGCCGCGCTGGCGGCCCTGACGTTCGAGCCGCCCGATCTCGGTCGATTCCCTTGTCTGCGTCTCGCCTACGAGGCGCTCGCCGCCGGCGGGAGCGCGGCGGCGGTGCTCAACGCCGCCAACGAGGTCGCGGTCGAAGCGTTCCTCGGCGGAAGGGTCCCGTTCCCGGCCATCGCGGCGACCTGCGAAGAGACGCTCTGTCGCGTACCGCCGCGACCGGTGGACTCGCTCGACGACGCGCTCGCCGCCGACGCCGCGGCGCGGGCGGCCGCGCGCGCCATCCTCCGGCTTCCGGCCGACGCCAGCGGCGTCGCGCTCGCCGCATGATCGAGATCGCCTGGAAACTGGGGGCGTTCCTCGTCGTCCTGGGGACGCTGGTCGTCTTCCACGAGCTCGGCCATTACCTGGTCGCGCGCTGGTGCGGCGTCAAGGTGCTCCGTTTCTCGGTCGGTTTCGGCCGCGTCGTCTGGGTCCGACGCGTCGGCCCCGACCGCACCGAGTGGGCGGTCTCGGCGATTCCGTTGGGGGGCTACGTCAAGATGGCCGACGAGCGCGAGGACGACCTCGCGGCGGAGGATCTTCCCCGGGCGTTCAACCGGCAATCGGTGTGGAAGCGCGTGGCGATCGTCGCCGCCGGACCGGTCGCGAACCTGCTGCTCGCCGTCGTCCTGTTCGCCGGCACCTTCATCGCGGGCGTGCCGGGTCAGCGAGCGCTGCTGGCGCCGGCGACGCCGGGGAGCGCGGCGGCGGCGGCCGGGGTCGGCGATGGGGACCTCGTCGTCGCGGTGGACGGCGAGCCGATCGACAGCCTCCAGGAGCTGCGCTGGCGCATCGTCAAGGCGCAGGGGCGGGAGCGCGTCGTGCTGGAGGTCGAGCGCCAGGACGGGTCCCGCGCGAAGCTGTCGCTGTCGGTCGGCGGCTTGTCGACGTCCGACTGGGAAGGCAATCCGGTGGCGGCGTTGGGCCTGCGGCCCGACCTCGGGGCGCCGCTGGTCGACGAGGTCGCTTCGGGCAAGCCTGCGCAGGCGGCCGGCCTGCGCGCCGGGGATCGCATCCAAGCCGTGGATGGACGGCCGGCGCGTTCGCCCGCCGATGTCGCGCTGGCGACCAACGCGAAGCCCGGACAGGCGATCGTCTACCGCGTGCTCCGCGATCACTCGACGTCGGAGATCACCGTCGTTCCCGAGCCGGTCGAGCAGGGCGGCAAGACGGTCGGACTCGCGGGGCTGCGGCTGCGGGTCGATCCGGCGGCCTTCGAGCGGGTGGCGATCGTCGTCCGGTCGGACCCGCTCGACGCGCTCTTCGCCGGCGTGCGCAAGACCTGGGACCTGTCGGTCTTCACGCTGCGGATGTTGGGCCGGATGATCGTCGGCGAGGCTTCGCTCAAGAACCTCTCGGGTCCGATCACGCTCGCCGACTACGCCGGCCAGTCGGCCCAGGCGGGCCTGTTGACCTTCGTCGGCTATCTCGCGCTCATCAGCATCAGCCTGGGCGTGCTGAACCTGTTGCCGATCCCTCTGCTGGACGGGGGGCATTTGCTGTATTATCTGGCCGAAATCGTCCTGGGCCGACCCCTATCGGACCGCGCCTTCGAGGTCGGGCAGCGCATCGGCATGGCGCTTCTGGCCGTGTTGATGACTCTCGCGCTCGTCAATGACGTTTCCCGACTGTTCTGATCGCCGACCCCCGGGGCGCCGTCGCCGCGCCTGCGCGGCGCTGGCCGCCGTCGCGCTCGCCGCGTCGCTCGCGGTGAGCGCGGCGGATCCGTTCACCGTCCGCGATATCCGCGTCGAAGGCGTGCAGCGGACCGAGGCCGGCACGATCTTCAGCTACCTGCCGATCAAGGTCGGCGAGCGCGTCGACGACGAGCGGCTCTCGCAGGCGGTCAAGGCGCTCTACGCGACCGGATTCTTCCGCGACGTCCGGCTCGAGCGCGAGGGCGACGTCCTGGTCGTGGCGGTCCAGGAGCGGCCGACGATCAGCGCGCTCGCCTTCGTCGGCAACAAGGAATTCGACACCGACACGATCAAGAAGGCGCTCAAAGACATCGGTCTCGCCGAGGCGAGGATCTTCGACCGCTCGGCGCTCGACCGTGCCGAGCAGGAACTCAAGCGCCAGTACATCACGCGCGGGCTGTACGCGGCCAAGGTGCAGACCACGGTCACGCCCCAGGAGCGCAACCGTGTCGCGGTCAATTTCGCGATCGACGAGGGATCGCCGTCGCGGATCGAGCGGATCAACATCATCGGCGCCAAGGCGTACACGGAGAAGCAGCTCCGCGACGAGATGACGCTGACGACGCCGGGCTGGCTCACCTGGTACACGAAGAACGACCAGTACAGCAAGCAGAAGCTGCAGGCCGACCTCGAGGCGCTGAGGAGCTTCTACCAGAACCGCGGCTACCTCGAGTTCGAGATCGAGTCGACACAGGTCTCGATCTCGCCGGACAAGGAAGACATCTACATCACGGTCAACGTGTCGGAAGGGCCGCGCTACACGGTCGGCGAAGTCCGCCTCGCCGGCGACCTCGCGGTCAGCGAGACCGAGCTGCGCTCGCTGGTGCGCTTCAAGGAAGGCGAGACCTACTCGCGGGAGAAGATCCAGAAGACGGCGAAGGACATCTCCGACCGGCTGGGTGCCGAAGGCTACGCGTTCGCGAACGTCAACGCGGTTCCGGAGATCGACCGGGCCAAGGCCACCGCGGCATTCACCGTCTACGTCGACCCCGGACGTCGCGTCTACGTGCGCCGGATCAACGTCAGCGGCAACGCGAAGACGCGCGACGAGGTCATCCGGCGCGAGGCTCGGCAGCTCGAAGGGGCGTGGTACGACGGCCAGCGGATCGAGCGCTCCAAGGTGCGCATCCGGCGGCTGGGCTACTTCGACGACGTGAACGTCGAGACGCCCCCGGTTCCCGGCTCCTCCGACCAGATCGACGTCGAGTTCTCGGTCACCGAGCGATCGACCGGCAACCTGCTGGCGGGCCTCGGTTATTCGAGCTCCGACGGCGTCGTTTTCAACGGATCGGTGTCGCAGCAGAACGTGTTCGGGTCCGGCAACGCGATCGCGCTGGCGCTCAACACCAGCAAGATCAACCGGACCTACTCGGTCGTCTATTCCGAGCCGTACTGGACGGTCGACGGCGTCTCGCGTACCACCGAGCTCTACCAGCGCCGTCTCGACCCGACGTCGCTGTCGGTGTCGCAGTACCGGTCCGACACGATCGGGGGCGCAATCGGTTTCGGCGTGCCGATCACCGAAACCGACACGGTGAACTTCGGCTTCCGCTACGACCGCACCAAGCTGACGCTGTTCCCGGACAGTCCGCCGGCGTACGTCGATTTCGTCGACGAGTTCGGCGTGACGACCGACGCGTTCGTCGTCACCGCCGGCTGGTCGCGCGACACGCGCGACGACATCCTCTATCCGAACCAGGGCCGCCTGCAGAGCGTGCTCCTCGAGTTCGGGATGCCGTTCGGGGACCTGTCCTACTACAAGGTCCAGTACCTGCATCAGTGGTTCTGGCCGGTCTGGTCGCCTTTCGTCCTGATGCTGCGCGGCGACGTCGGCTACGC
Organism: Burkholderiales bacterium; assembly: GCA_046347725.1. Classification (GTDB taxonomy): domain Bacteria; phylum Pseudomonadota; class Gammaproteobacteria; order Burkholderiales; family Casimicrobiaceae; genus VBCG01. Next base: position 52,406 of record JAXMFN010000009.1, on the reverse strand, counting down.
CGAGGGCTACGGCGGCAAGCCGTTGCCGTTCTTCAAGTCCTTCTACGCCGGCGGCGTCGGATCGGTGCGCGGATACGAATCGAGTTCGCTCGGTCCGCGCGACGTGTACGGCAATGTGCTGGGCGGTAAGCGCAAGCTGGTCGGCAACGCCGAGCTCTTCTACCCGCTGCTCGCCGGACAGCAGGCGGTGCGCGTGTCGGTGTTCGCCGACGCCGGCCAGATCTACGCCGAGGGCCTGCAGCCCGATTTCGAGTCGTTCCGCTTCTCCGCGGGGCTCGGGCTCGCCTGGAATTCGCCGCTCGGACCGCTCAAGTTCAGCTACGCCTATCCGGTGAACGAGAAGACCGGCGACAAGGTCCAGCGCTTCCAGTTCCAGGTCGGGTCGGTGTTCTGACGCGCGTCCGGACGCGCCGCAGGAGATTCCCTTGAAACGACTGATCGTCCTCGTCCTCGCCGCCGGATTCGCCGCGCTCGCGACCGTCGCGTCCGGCCAGGCGACCGCCGCCGACTACAAGATCGGCTTCGTCAACACCGAGCGTCTGTTCCGCGAAGCGGCGCCGGCGAAGCGGGCGCAGCAGAAGTTGGAGCGCGAGTTCGCCACGCGCGACGCCGAGGTGCAGAAGCTGACCAAGCAGGTCCGCGACCTCCAGGCTTCGCTGGACAAGGACGGCGCGACGATGGCCGAGGCGGAACGCCGGAACAAGGAGCGCGACCTCGCGAACCTCTCGCGCGACCTGCAGCGCGCGCAGCGCGAGTTCCGCGAGGACCTGAACCTCCGGCGCAACGAGGAGCTCTCCGCGCTCCAGGAGCGCGCCAACAAGGTGATCCAGCAGATCGCCGAGTCCGAGAAGTTCGATCTGATCCTGCAGGATCCGGTCGTCTACGCGAGCCAGCGCATCGACATCACCGACAAGGTGATCAAGGCGCTGGCGGATAAGTAGCCGGCGCCGTCGGGGCGCCGGCCGTCGCGATGGTTCCGCCCGAAGCGCCGGCCGGGTCGGGCTCGCGGACGCTCGCGGAGCTCGCGGCCGCCACCGGCGCGCGGTTGGTCGGCGACGGCGATGTCCGCGTATGGCGCGTGGGCACGCTCGAGAACGCGGAGGCGGGAGCGATCGCCTTCCTCGCCAATCCCAAGTACGCGGCGCGGCTCGCCGGCACCCGCGCCTCCGCGGTGATCGTCGCGCCGGCCGACGAGCCGGGAACCGCGCTGCCGAGACTCGTGTCCGACCGGCCTTACCTCCTGTACGCGAAGGTCGCGACGATGTTGCACGCGCCGGAGCGTCGGACGCCGGGTGTCCATCCCAGCGCGGTCGTCGACGCGAGCGCGCGGATCGATCGAGGCGCCTTCGTCGGCGCGCACGCGGTGGTCGAACCCGGGGCGCACGTGGGCGAGGACGCGGTCGTCGAGGCCGGAGCGTTCGTCGGGCGCGGTGCGCGAATCGGACGGCGGACGCGCGTCGGTGTCCGAGCGGTCGTCCATCACGACTGCGTCCTCGGCGACGACGTGATCGTCTACGCGGGCGCGGTGATCGGCGCCGACGGTTTCGGGCTCGCGGAGGACGGGGGCGCCTGGCTCAGGGTGCCGCAGGTCGGACGGGTGGTGGTCGGCGACCGCTGCGAGATCGGAGCCAACACGACGATCGACCGCGGGGCGATCGACGACACGGTGATCGAGGACGATGTGAAGCTGGACAATCAGATCCAGATCGCCCACAACTGCCGGATCGGCGCCGGCACCGCGATCGCGGGCTGCGTCGGCATCGCCGGTTCGACCCGGATCGGCCGGCGTTGCCGGATCGGCGGGGCGGCGATGATCGCCGGACACCTGTCGATTCCGGACGGCACGACGCTGGGGGGGGCGACCGTCGTCCTCTCGACGATCGACGAGCCGGGCTTGTACCACGGTGCATGGCCGGTGCAGGCGTTCGCCGCGTGGCGACGGACAGCGGCCCGGCTGCGCGGTCTCGACCGTCTGGCCGATCGCGTCGCCGCCCTGGAGCGGGCGATGGCGGCGCGTGAGGTCGCGGGTTCGGACCAGCCTCGGGAGGGACGGTGATGGAAACGCTCGATATCCAGGCGATCCGCGCGACGCTGCCGCATCGCTACCCGATGCTGCTCGTCGATCGCGTGCTCGAGCTCGAACCCGGCGCGCGGATCAAGGCGGTGAAGAACGTGACGATCAACGAGCCGTTCTTCCCCGGACATTTCCCGCACTACCCGGTGATGCCCGGCGTGCTGATCGTCGAGGCGCTGGCCCAGACCTGCGCGATCCTCGCCTATCGCGGCGACCCCGACGCCCGGGGCGGCCGCAAGCTCTTCCTGTTCGCCGGGATCGACGAGGCCCGGTTCAAGCGCCAGGTCGTGCCGGGCGACGTGCTGACGCTCGAGGCGACCTTCACCAAGGGAATGCGCGACCTGACGAAATACGCGGTCAAGGCGAGCGTGGACGGGCAGCTCGCCTGCGAGGCGCAGCTGATGGCGGTGCTGCGGCCGGTTCCCGGCGCCGCCTGACGGAACCTCGATGGCACGCATCCACCCGTCGGCCGCCGTCGATCCCGCGGCCGTCCTCGCCGACGACGTCGAGATCGGCGCCTTCACCATCGTCGGAGCCGGCGTGTCGATCGGCGCCGGAACCGTCGTCTCGTCGCACGTGGTCATCGACGGTCGCACGACGATCGGCGAACGCAATCGCATCTTCCCGTTCGCCTCGATCGGGCTCGCGTCGCAGGACCGGAAGTACAGGGGCGAGCCGGTGACGACGACGATCGGCGCCGACAACGTGATCCGCGAGTACGTCTCGATCCACGCCGGCACCGCGCAGGATCGCGCCGATACGTCGATCGGCGACGGCAACTGGTTCCTCGCCTATACGCACGTCGCCCACGATTGCGTCGTCGGCAACAACACGACCTGGTCGAACAACGCGCAGATCGCCGGCCACGTGAAGGTCGGCGACTGGGCGGTGCTGGGTGCGTACGCCGGCGTCCACCAGTTCTGCCGGATCGGCGAGCATTCGATGCTCGCGGCCGGCGCGATCGTGTTGCAGGACGTCCCTCCGTACACGATGGTCCAGGGCTATCCGGCGGTGCCCAAGGGAACCAACAGCGAGGGATTGAAGCGTCGCGGGTTCAGCAGCGAGCAGATTCTCGCCATCCGTCGCGCGTACAAGGCGCTCTACCGCGAGGGCCTCGGACTCGAGGACGCCCGCACCCGCATCGAGCGCGACTCGCGATCGGAACCGGTGCTGGCGCCGCTGGCCGCGTTCCTTTCGGTGCAAGGACGCGGCATCGTCCGCTGACGGGGGCGGCATGGTCGCGAGCGCGGCTGCGGCGGGAGCCACGATCGGTATCGTCGCCGGCGAGGCTTCGGGCGACGCGCTGGGCGCGGCGCTGATCGCCCAGACGCGGCGGCGCCTGCCCGACGTCCGATTCGTCGGCATCGCCGGTCCGAAGATGGCGGCGGCGGGTTGCGAGGTCTGGTACCCGTCGGAGCGTCTCGCGGTGCGCGGCTTCGCCGAAGTCCTGCGCCACCTGCCGGCGATCGCGCGGATCCGGCGCGATCTCCACCGGCGCCTGGTCGCCGCGCGTGTGCCGTTGTTCATCGGCGTCGACGCACCCGATTTCAACCTGGGCCTCGAACGGCGCCTCAAGTCGCGCGGCGTGCGCACGATCCACCTCGTCAGCCCGTCGGTCTGGGCGTGGCGACGCGAGCGTCTCGGGACGATCGGCCGTTCGGTCGACCGCATGCTCGCGCTGTTTCCGTTCGAGCCGCCGCTCTACCGCGAGGCCGGGATCGCGGTCACCTACGTCGGCCATCCGATGGCCCAGCACGCCGCGTCGGACTGGAGCCGGCGCACGATGCGCGAGCGGCTGAGGATCAAGCTCGCGACGCCCCTGTTCGCGCTGCTGCCGGGCAGCCGGGTGTCCGAGGTCGAGATGCACGCCTCGCTCGTCATCGGCGCCGCGCAGCGCATCCTGCGGGCCCGTCCCGACGCGCAGTTCCTGGTGCCGCTCGCCTCCCGCGAGACGCGCGAGCTCTTCGAAATCGCGCTGTGGAGGGGAGGCGCCACCGAGCTGCCGATGACGCTGCTCTATGGCCACGCGACCGACGCGTTGCGTGCCGCCGACGTCGCGCTGGTCGCGTCGGGCACGGCGACGCTCGAAGCCGCGCTCGCCCGCTGTCCGCACGCGGTGTTCTACCGGGTCGCCCCGCTTACCGCGGCGATCGTGCGCCGCAAGCTCCTCGTCCCGTGGGTCGGCCTGCCGAACGTACTGGCCGGTCGCTACGTGGTCCCGGAGCTCCTGCAGGAGGACGCGACCGCGGAGAACCTCGCGCAGGTCGCTCTCAATCTCTTCGACGACACGGTCACGCGCCACGCGCTCGAGTCGCTATTCGCGGGTTTCGCCCGCTCGCTCGCCGTCGACACCGGTTCAGTCGCGGCCTCGGCGGTGGCCGAGGAGCTCCGGGCGGCGGCGGCGTGAAGCCGGCCACCCCGTCCGCGCGGGTCGCGGGCGTCGACGAAGCCGGTCGCGGGCCGCTCGCGGGTCCGGTGGTGGCGGCGGCGGTCATCCTCGACCCCGGCCGGCCGATCGCCGGGCTCGCCGACTCGAAGACGCTCTCCGCCGCCCGTCGCGAAACGCTGGCCGGACGGATCCGTTCGTGCGCGCTGGCCTGGTCGGTGGCGAGCGCGGAGGTCGACGAGATCGACGCGCTCAACATCCTCGGTGCGACGATGCTCGCGATGCAGCGGGCGGTGAGCGCGCTGGCGGTACCACCCGAAGAGGCCTGGGTCGACGGCAACCGCCGCCCGGCCCTGGCGTGCGTCGTGCGCACGATCGTCAAGGGCGACCGCGACGTGCCGGCGATCTCGGCGGCCTCGATCCTCGCGAAGACCGCTCGCGACGCGATGCTCGTGGAGCTCGACGCCCGGCATCCGGGCTACGGATTCGCGCAGCACAAGGGCTATCCGACGCGCGAGCACCTCGAGGCGCTCGCGCGCCTCGGACCGTGCCACGCCCACCGCCGGAGCTTCGCGCCGGTGGCGCAGGCGCTGCTGCCGTTCTGAGACCGGCGCAGGACTAGGCGGTCGCGTCGCCCAACTCGGCGTAGTACTCGTGACGGGCCGTATTGACCCGCGACAGTCTGAGTTCCACCGGCTCGTCGGCCAGCCCGAGCGCGATCCTCCGGATCTCGAGCAGCGGCGCACCGCGGGACAGGCGCAACAGCGCGGCGACATCGGCGTCCGCGGTGCGGGCGCGCAGCCGCTCGCGGGTCCGTACCACGCTGACGCCGAACGCGTCCTGGTAGAGGTTGTAGATCGTCGACGGACGTTCACGGAACTGGCGCTCGGTCAGACCCGGAAAGCGCGCCGCGGACACGACCAGGTCGTCGACGATGATCGGTTCGCCGGAGAGCTCGAGGACGTTGCGGATCCGGATCACCGGATCGCCGGGAGCGATCGCGAGATGCTCGGATTCGGTCCGATCGGCCTTGCCGCGACCGAACGACACCAGACGAACGACCGGATAGACCTTGGTGCCGTCCTCCGGAACGACGTGGAAGAAATAGAACAGCATCCGGTCGCGGGTGTGCGTCGCGACGAAGGTGCCGCGTCCCTGCTGGCGGATCAGGATGTTCGCGGCGACCAGCTCGTCGATCGCCTTGCGCACGGTACCGATGGACACACCCCAGCGGTCGGCGAGACGCCGCTCGGCCGGGATCGCCTCGCCGGGCTTCCACTCGCCGGCCGAGAGCGCGTCGCGCCATTGTCGGACCAGCTCCTTGTAGAGCGGGGCGGCCAGCGGTACACCGGGGGTCGTGGCGTCGCTCATCGGCAGGAATCGGGGGTGGGAAACGAAGCTGCGCACGGGCAGTCTAGCGTGCCGTCGCGCAGTGATGCAAATGATATAGATGATATAGTTGACTTACCGACCGCCGCGCACTACGATTCGACCCATGCCGATGCCGGGTCGCGCCGTCGCAGCGTCCGCGCGCGGCGCCCGTCGGTCCCGCGGAGTCCATCGAATGATCCACTGTGTGCTGCACGATCCGAGCGACTCGGTCGCGGTCGTCGTCGTCGAGAACGTGAAGGCCGGAACGAGACTCACCGGCCTCGTCCTCGACCAGGACCGCACCCTCGAGCTCGATTGCGTCCAGGATATCCCGATCGGCCACAAGGTCGCGCTCAAGGACCTGTCGGTCGGCGACACCGTGGTCAAGTACGGCGTCGACATCGGCAAGGTGGTGAAACCGATCCGCAAGGGCGAGCACGCCCACGTCCACAACATCAAGACCAAGCGGTGGTAGGCGCCGTCTTCCCGATTCCGCCGCCGGACGTGTCGCCCTTGCGGCGGCCCCGCGACCGGATGGGGCGGCGCTCGCGCGCCGTTCATCGGGTTACGGGCTCCGCGATGGATGCCCGCCGGGTGGTTCAACGGGCATTGGAGTTCGTACTCCGGATGGCGGACGGCGCGACGACTTCTCGAGACCCGCGCCGCAGGAAACGCGTCCCGCGGCGATTCGCACAACGACAGGAATAGGCGATGCAGAAGACGTTCTGGGGATACCGAAGGGAAAACGGCCGCGTCGGCGTTCGCAACCATGTCATCGTGCTGCCGGTCGACGACCTGTCGAACGCGGCGGCCGAGGCGGTCGCGAACAACATCAAGGGCACGCTCGCGATCCCGCATCCGTACGGTCGCCTGCAGTTCGGCGCCGATCTCGACCTGCACTTCAGGACGCTGATCGGCACCGGGGCGAACCCGAACGTCGCGGCGGTCGTGGTGATCGGCATCGAGGACGGCTGGACCCGGAAGATCGTCGACGGCATCGCGAAAACCGGCAAGCCGGTGACCGGATTCGGCATCGAGCTCCACGGCGACCACGACACGATCATGCGGGCGTCGAAGGCCGCCCGGGAGTACCTGCAGTGGGCGACCGAGAAGCACCGTGTCGAGTGCGCGCTGAACGAGCTGTGGGTGTCGACCAAGTGCGGCGAGTCCGACACGACCTCCGGGTGCGGCGCCAACCCGACGGTCGGCGACGCGTTCGACAAGCTCTACGCCGCCGGGTGCACGCTCGTCTTCGGCGAGACCTCCGAGATCACCGGGGGCGAGAAGTTCGTCGCCGCCCGCTGCCGGAACGACAATGTCCGCGCCGACTTCATGCGGATGTTCGATCGCTACCAGGCGATGATCAACCGCCACAAGACGTCCGATCTCTCGGAGTCGCAGCCGACCAAGGGCAACATCGCCGGCGGACTGACGACGATCGAAGAGAAGGCGCTGGGCAACATCCAGAAGATCGGCAGGAAGTGCGTCGTCGACGGCGTGCTCGACAAGGCCGAGGAACCGACCGGCCCGGGGCTGTGGTTCATGGACAGTTCGTCGGCGGCCGCCGAGATGGTCACGCTGTGCGCGGCGTCCGGGTTCGTCGTGCATTTCTTCCCGACCGGCCAGGGCAACGTGATCGGCAATCCGATCCTGCCGGTGATCAAGATCTGCGCCAACCCGCGAACCGTGCGCACGATGAGCGAGCACATCGACGTCGACACGTCGGGGCTCCTGCAGCGGCAGATGACGATGAGCCAGGCCGGCGACAAGCTGATCGAGATGATGTTCCGCACCGCGAACGGCCGGTTCACCGCGGCCGAGGCGCTCGGCCACCGCGAGTTCGTGCTGACGCGTCTCTACGAGAGCGCCTGACCGCCGGGATAGGATTCGATCGGATGGGCGCCACGGGCGGCGACCGCCTCGCACGGCCGGACCTCGCCGCGATCCGGGAGGCCGCCGCGCGGATCGCACCGCACGTCCACCGGACGCCGGTCCTGAGCTGTGCGTCGATCGACGCCGAGGTCGGGGCGTCGCTCGTCTTCAAGTGCGAGAACTTCCAGCGGATCGGCGCCTTCAAGGCCCGGGGCGCGTCGAACGCGGTGTTCTCGCTGCCCGATGCGCTGGCCTCGCGCGGCGTGGTCACCCATTCGTCGGGCAATCACGGCGCGGCGATCGCCTACGCGGCGAAGCGGCGCGGCATTCCGGCGTGGGTGGTGATGCCCGCCAATTCGGCGAGGGTGAAGCTCGACAACGTCCGGCGCCTGGGAGCGAGTGTGAGGATGTCGGGCCCGGATGCGGCATCGCGGGCCGCGGTGTGCGCCGAGGTCGAGCGGGAGACCGGCGCGACGATGATCCACCCGTTCGACAACGCGGCGGTGATCGCCGGGCAGGGGACCGCCGCGCTCGAGCTCCTGGGCGACCAACCGGGGCTCGACGCGATCGTAGCGCCCTGCGGCGGCGGCGGGCTGCTCTCCGGGACCTCGATCGCGGCCAAGGGACTCGCGCCCGGCATCCGGGTCTGGGGCGCCGAGCCGGCGAACGCCGACGACGCGTCGCGCTCGTTCCGTTCCGGCCGGGTCGAGCCGCTGCCGGCGGCGACGACGATCGCCGACGGCTTGCGCACACCGCTCGCCGAACGGACGCTCGTCGCGATACGGGCGCATGTCGACGCGCTGGAGACCTGCAGCGAGGAGGCGATCGTCCGGGCGATGCGGATGATGTTCGAGCGGATGAAGATCGTCGTCGAGCCGTCGGCGGCGGTGCCGCTCGCCTGCCTGCTCGAGGGCCGCTTCCCGGCCGCGGGTCGGCGCATCGGCGTGATCGTCTCGGGCGGCAACGTCGATCTCGACCGGTTGGCGTGGCAATCGGCTGTCTGACGGGCGACCGATGCGCGCGCCGAAGATCCGCTGTCCATCGTGTCGCTGGGAGCCGGGCGCTTCCTCCCGCTGGATGTGCCTGCCGCGTTGCGGCACGCTCTGGAACACGTTCGCGACCGGCGGGCTGTGCCCCGGCTGCGGTGCGCGCTGGCATCGGACCCAGTGTCTCGCGTGCGGCGCCGTCTCGCCGCACCGGGCCTGGTATGTCGACCCGGACGACGGCGACCGGGGCAAGGCGTCACGCGACCGTGCACTCGAGGGCGGGCGGTCCCGCTAGCGCTCCCGATCCACCGTCCAGCCGTTTCCCGTGACCGCGACACATTCGCCGACGACGCCGTACCCGCGCTTCCATCTCGCCTTTGCGGTCACCGACCTGGAGGCGGCGCGCCGCTTCTACGGCGGCCTGCTCGGCTGCGCGGAGGGGCGCAGCTCGCCGGACTGGGTCGACTTCGATTTCCATGGGCACCAGATCGTCGCGCACAAAGTCGATCGCGCGGCCATGCGCGGCCCGGAGAGCCTGGTCGACGGCAAGCGGGTGCCGGTCCGCCATTTCGGCGTGATCGTCGATCCGGCGACGTTCGACGCGCTCGCGGCGAGGTTCCGTGCGGCCGGCGTGCGCTTCGTCATCGAGCCCTACGTCCGCTTCGCCGGGCTCCCCGGCGAGCAGGCGACGATGTTCTTCGAGGATCCGTTCGGCAACGCGCTCGAATTCAAGGCGTTCCGCGACATCAACCGCCTGTTCGCGAAGTAGCGGACCGGCTCTACCCGACGCGCCCGCGCGGCGCCCGCATCCGATGCGCATCGTCGTCACCGAATTCATGGACGCCCAGGCCGTCTCCCGGCTCGCCGCGGCGCACGACACGCTCTACGACAAGGACCTCGTGGACAAGCCCGAGGCGCTCGCGAGCGCGGTCGCCGGCGCGGACGCGCTGGTCGTGCGCAACCGGACGCAGGTGCGCGCCGAGCTGATCGGCCGGGCGACGCGGCTGCGAGTCGTCGGACGGCTGGGCGTGGGTCTCGACAACATCGACGTGCCCGCCTGCCAGGCCCGGGGCATCGAGGTGATTCCCGCCACCGGGGCGAACGCGCTCGCGGTGGCCGAGTACGTGATCGGAACCGCGATGGGGCTGTTGCGCGGCGCCTACGGGTCGACCGCCGAGGTGGCGGCCGGCCGCTGGCCGCGCGCCGCGCTGTCGAACGGTCGCGAGATCGCCGGCAAGACGGTCGGCGTCGTCGGGTTCGGCGGCATCGGGCGTCTGACCGCGCGGCTTGCGCGCGCGGTCGGCATGGTCGCGATCGGCTGCGACGCCCAGATCCCGCCGCAAAGCGCCGTTTGGCGCGAGGAGAGCGTCACCCCATGTCCGTTCGACGAGCTGCTCTCGCGGGCCGACGTCGTCACGCTGCACGTGCCGCTGACGCCGGCGACGCGCGGGTTGCTCGACGCCCGCGCGATCGCCTCGATGAAGTCCGGAGCGGTCCTGGTCAACACGGCGAGGGGCGGGGTCGTCGACGAGGCGGCGGTCGCGGCGTCGCTGCGTTCGGGCCACCTGGGCGGCGCGGCGCTCGACGTGTTCGACGCCGAGCCTCTGCCGGCCGGTTCGCCGCTGGCCGGTGCACCGAACCTGATCCTCACGCCGCACATCGCCGGAGTGACCGCGGAATCGAACGTCCGCGTCTCGACGATGATCGCCGAGCGCGTGCTCGACGCGCTCGCCGCTCGCGCAGGAGCCTAGTCGTGCCCACCTATACGATCGCCGAACTCGAAGCGCTCGCTGCACGGGCGCTCGAACGCGCCGGCGCGAACCCGGCGATGGCGCGCGCGACCGCGCTCGCGCTGGTCGCCGCCGACGCCCAGGGGCTCGCCTCGCACGGGGTTTCGCGCGTGTCGCAGTACGCGAAGCACCTCGCCAACGGACGCGCCGACGGCGCCGCGCTCCCCCGTGTGGTCCGCGAGCGCGGCGGCGCGGCGCTGATCGACGCCGGTTGCGGCCTCGCGTTTCCGGCCTGCGCGTTGGCGGTCGACGAAGCGATCCGGCGCGCCCGCGAGCACGGCGTAGCCTTCTGCGGCGTCACCAACAGCCACCATTTCGGCGTCGCGGCGCACCACCTGATGCCGGTGGCACGGGCCGGGATGGTCGGGCTCGCGATCGGCAACTCGCCGTCGGCGATGCCGGCGGCCGGCGGTCGCCACCCGGTCTTCGGAACCAATCCGATCGCCGCGGTCTTTCCCCGACGAGCGGCACCGCCGATCGTCGTCGACCTGTCGCTCTCGGAGGTCGCGCGCGGGAAGCTCATGGTGGCGGCGAAGGAGGGGCGCGAGATCCCGCTCGGCTGGGCGCTCGATCGGGAGGGCCGACCGACGACCGATCCCAAGGCGGGCCTCGAAGGTTCGATGCTGCCGTCAGGTGGCAACAAGGGCGCGATGCTGGCGATGGTCGTCGAGCTACTGGTGACGGCGCTGACCGGTGCGGCGATCGGGTCGGAGGCGTCGTCCTTCTTCGTCGACGAGGGGAACCGACCCCGAATCGGGCAGGCCTTCCTGGTGATCGACCCGGGCGCGCTCGCCGGGGCCGCCGTCTACGCCGAACGTGTCGAGGCGCTGGTCGCGCAGATGCTCGCCGATCCCGGCGTGCGCCTGCCCGGGGCGCGCCGGGAGGCGCTGGCCGCCACCGCGGCACGCGACGGCATCGCGATTCCCGACGCGATCGCCGCCGATCTCGCGAAGCTCGCCGGCTGACCGTCGCGCCCGCCGACCGGCGATGGTAGATTAGCCGGGCCGCGTCGGGCGACCCCGGGCCCCGGGGTGTTCGCGCCGCGTTCCGAAGGGCATTCGATGTCGTTCGAATGGCCATCCCAGCTCTGGCTGCTCGCGCTCGTGCCGGCGCTCGTGGCGGCGTACGTCTGGCTGCAGCGGCGCCGCAAGCGTCTCGCGCTCAGCTACGCGAGCCTCGGAATCGTCCGTGCGGCGATCCGCCCGGGACGGGCCTGGCGACGCCACGTCCCGCCGGCGCTGCTGCTGGTCGCCCTGACGCTCCTGATCATCGCGATCGCACGGCCGGCGGCGCGGATCACGCTGCCGTCCGACCACCGAACGATCGTGCTGGCGATCGACGTGTCCTTGTCGATGCGCGCCAACGACGTCGAGCCGACGCGCATCGCGGCGGCGCAGGCGGCGGCCAAAGCGTTCGTGCAGGCGCAGCCCGCAGACGTCCGTGTCGCGCTCGTGTCGTTCGCCGGTTCAGCCGCGGTCGTCCAGGCGCCGACGCGCAACCGCGAAGACCTGGCGGCGGCGATCGACCGGCTGGAGCTGCAGCGGCATACCGCCATCGGTAGCGGCATCCTGACCTCGCTCGCGACGATCTTCCCCGAGGACGCCGACGAGCTCACCGCCGCGAATACCGCGCCTCCGCTCGGCCGGGGCGGCGAGACCGGGCGTTCGCTCGACGACAAGCCGAAGGCGGAGAAGAAGGCGTTCACGCCGGTGCCTCCGGGATCGCATCCGTCGGCGGCGATCATCCTGCTGACCGACGGGCGTCGCACGACCGGACCCGATCCGGTCGAGTCGGCACGCAAGGCGGCGGAGCGCGGCGTGCGCGTCTACACGGTCGGATTCGGGACCGCCGAAGGCGCGTCGGTCAGCTTCGACGGCTGGTCGATCTACATGCGCTTCGACGAGGAGTCGCTGAAGGCGATCGCCGAAGCGACGCGGGGCGCGTACTACCACGCCAAGTCCGGCGCCGAGCTCAACAAGGTCTACGAGCAGCTGAACGCGAAGTACGTGCTCGAACGCAAGCATACCGAGATCGGCGGCCTGCTCGCGGCGCTCGCTGCGTTGTTCGCGATCGTCGCGGGTTCGCTGTCGGTGGTCTGGTTCCGCCGGCTGGCCTGACCGCCGGCGTCGTCGCCGGGCCGGCGTCCGTCCCGACGCCGGGTCAGGCGCGGACCGTGCGCCCGTCGGCCCACGCGCGCAGCGCCGCGACCGCCTCGGCCATGACGACGGAGAGCGGCCGCGTTCGCCCGAGCTCGGCGGCCACGCGCGCCGAGTCGAGCGCCGCGCCGTCGTGGGCCGCGTCGAATCCGGCGCCGACGATCGCCTGTTCGATCTCGGCGCCCGAGCAGCCCTCGCTCGCCCTGGCGATCGCCTCCAGATCGAAGCGACCCGGCGCGTGACCGCGCCGTGCGAGGTGCACGGCGGCGATCTCCCGGCGGTCTGCGTCACCGGGCAGGTCGACGAAGAAGATCTCGTCGAACCGGCCCTTGCGCAGCAGCTCCGGAGGCATCGCCGTCAGGTCGTTGGACGTCGCGACGACGAACACGCGCGCCCGCCGCTCGCTCATCCAGGTGAGGAAGGCCCCCAGCAGACGGCGCGATACGCCGCCGTCGGTGAGGTCGTCACCGCGGGCGAGCGCCTTCTCGATCTCGTCGATCCACAGAACACAGGGCGCCATCGATTCGGCGGCGCCCAGCGCCTCGCGCAGATGCCGCTCGGTCTCGCCCTGCCACTTGTCGTAGAGCGCGGTGAATTCCAGGCGCACCAGCGGCAGGCGCCAGGTTCCGGCGACCGCGCGCGCGGCGAGGCTCTTGCCGGCGCCCTGCACGCCGGTCAAGAGGATCCCGCGCGGGACATCGGTCGACGTCCCGGCGGTCGCGACGAACGCTGCGCGTCGCCGCGCGAGCCAGGCCTTGAGGTTCGCCATGCCGCCCACCTGCTCGAGTCCGCCCTGAGGAAGCTCGACCTCGACGATCAGCGATCCGAGCGCGTCTCGTTTGGCCGCGAGGATCCGGGGCAGGTCGCGCGCGTCGATCCGGCGGTCGTCCCGGATCGCCGAGCGGATCAACCGGCGCGCGTCGTCTTCGGCGAGCCCGGCCAGGTGGGCGATCAGGTGGTCGATCGAGTCGGACGCCGCCTCGACGCGGGCGCCGCTGTCTCGCGCGGCGAGTTGAGCCTCGACCTCCACCATCCGGCGCAACGCCGCCGCATCGGGTCGTCGGGGCGAGAAGCGCGCGACGTGCCGCGCCAGCGCCGCCGGCAGCGGGAGCGAGGTGCCGATCAGCAGCAGCGTGCGGCGGAATTCGACGTGCGCCATCGCGATCTCGCGCAGCCGTCGCGCGACCACCGGATCGGCGAGGAAGGGATCGGGGTCGAGCAGGGCGACGATCGCCTCGCCCTCTTCGCGTTCGACCTGGCGGAGCGCTTCGGCGAGCGGTTCGGTGTTGGCGATCGACCTTGGGCGGGTCGCCGGCGCCTTCTGCGGGGGCGTGTGGCCGTCGACGAAACCGCCCGGCGGCTGGTAGGTGTTCGCGCTCTGCGCGTAGGTGAAACTCTGTTGAACCAGGCCGTCGGCGATGCTCCAGGTGTAGAAGGGCCGGTTCGCGTGGCGGGCGAATCGTTCGGCGATCGCGACGACCTTCGTCTCCTCGTGCGTCTCGGCGACGAGGATCGACGCGCCGGTGCGCAGGATCCGCGCGAACTCGTCCGCGTCGGCGGATGCCGCCGACGCCGTCTCGGCGCTCATGGCCGCGCGGCGGCGATCGCCTCGCGCAGCGGATTGAACAGGCCGGGCGAAGCGGCGATCACTTCCTGCGTGCGCAGGAATTCAGTGCCACCCGCGAAGTCGCCGACGCGACCGCCGGCCTCGCGGACGACCAGCGCGCCGGCAGCCAGGTCGCGCGGTTGGGCGCTGATGACGACGTGGCCGTCGAGGCGCCCGCAGGCGACGTAGGCGAGGTCCAGCGCGCAGGAGCCGCCGCGCCGCAGCCCGGCGCAGCGCCGGGCGATCGTGTCGACCAGCGGCATGAACGCGTCGAGCCGGCTGCTGGTGCGCGACGGGAAGACCGCGCCGACCAGCGCGTCGTCGAGCCGGGTGCAGGCGGACACGCGGATCGGGGCTCCGTTGAGCTGCGCGCCCTTGCCGCGGATCGCCGTGTAGAGCTCGTCGCGGACCGGATCGAGCACGACCGCGTAGGTCGTCTCGCCGCCGTGGGTGAGTGCGATCGAGACCGCGTAGTACGGATAGCCGTGCGCGAAGTTGCGGGCGCCTTCGATCGCGTCGACGACCCATCGGTACGGCGAATCACCCGACGGTCGGGTTCCGTTCTCGGCGTCGTCGCCGGCGATCGTGTGCTCCGGGAACGCCGCCGAGATCGTCGCCGCGATCGCGCTGGCCGCCTCGGTGTCGGCGGACGCTGCGATCTCGCCGTGCTCCTTCGAAAAGGTCGGCAGACGTTTGAGATCGCGGGCGGCGTCGACGATGACCGACGCCGCGCGCCGGGCGGCGCGCACGGCGACGGCGAGCACAGGGTCACCGATCGGTGGGGTGTCCGGCATCAGCGTCCCGACGCGATGACGAGCGTGTGAGGGGAACGCCTCATGCGCGGCGAACGGGCTGGTGGCGCGATTTCGGCACGCCGCGATTCTAGCGCGGCTCCGCCCGACCGGTCGTCCGTCGCGGATCGACACGCACGGGAAGAATCACCGGGCGATCGCGGCGTCCGGGCGAGCACGGCGCGCGCCGATCGAGCGAGGGTCGCGGTTCAGCTTTCGCGACGGGCGCCGCGCCGCAAGGTCTGTGACGGCAGCTCCCCGAACATCCGCCGGTAGTCGGCCGCGAAATGCGACAGATGCCAGAATCCCCATCGCGCGGCGACGTCCTGGACGCTCGCCCGGTCGCTCGCCTTGAGATCGCGCCGTGCGCCGTTCAGGCGCATCGCACGCAGGTACTGGACCGGACTGACGTCGAGCGCGGTCTCGAAACAGTACTGCAGCGTACGCCGGGAGACTCCGAGATGCGCGCACAGGTCGGCGACCGTCACATGCTCGCCGGCGCGTTCGAGCACGATCCGCCGGGCGCGATCGACGATCTGGCGGCGGGACTCGCAGGTCGGCGCCGCTCCTGGCGTCTCGCCGTCGGTCTCCGGTAGGACCGCGTGGAGCCGTGCCAGCACGGCTTCCTGGATCGAACGCTGCACCGCCTCGTAGCCGAGCAGCGCCGGCCGGTGGTCGACCAGCTCGAAGACATCGGCGCACAAGGTCCGGATCGCCTCGAGAGCGTCGGGAGCGGGGACGAGCAGCCGACGCCCGGCGAGCCGCGCCTCGGCGCTTCGCCCGTCGACGCTGTGCGCGTAGGCCTCGAGGATGCCGGTCGGGACGCAGATGCCGACGATGTCGAGGTGGCGCGGAGTGCGGAAATCGAGTTCGTCGTCAGGTCCCAGGGTCAGCAGCATGTCCAGCGTGAGCGGGCGTCCGCAGAAGACCGCGCCGGCGCCCATCGCCATCGGCACGCCGAAAGTCCGCGAACCGGCCCAGGCGCGACCGCCTTCGCGGACCGACTGGTTGGTGACCTCGCGGAAGAGCTGGATCGTGCCGAACCAGGCGTCGGTGAGGCGGCCCTGGAACGAGCCTGGAGACAGCTGCTCGTAGGTCTGGTCCCATTGCTGGAGGTTTTCCGCCTGCTCGTCGGCGTCGCGGGTCAGGAGCGAGCGGACCGAATAGCGGGCGCCCGGGCCGCGCCGGGGGGGCGACCTGCCGCCGGCCAGTGCCGTGTCGACGTCGGCGCCGGCGTCGATCGCCAGCGAGAGCGTCAAGCCGCCCACGAGTTGGCGGAGCTTGTTCATCGGCCGAAGGTACCACGCGGTCCGCGCAGGCGCCCGCCGGCGGGTGGGATGGGTGGCTAGAAACCATGATACGGAGTCGGATTAAAACCGGCAGACTTGCCGATTCCGGCTCCGCCGGTGTCGCGTCGTGTCCACAGGCCCCGCAGGCCGGCGCCCGTCGTTGCCGATTTCGGCTAACGGGTTGCGCGGCCCACCCTCTAGGATCGCGGACACCGCACGCCGCCGCGTCTCGCGACCGGAGCGGTCACGGCCAGCAGCGCACGGCGCGATCGAACGCCCGGCGCGAGTAGGGGGAGTCCATGATCGAGCGTCACAGCGTTCCGCGCCGGGGGTGTCGGACCCCGGCGGGGTGTCGGGCCCTGGCGGCGGCGATCGCCCTCGCCGCGTACACCGCCGGCGCCGACGTCGTGCCCGAGGAGATCCGCACGCGCAACCTGCCGCCGGCAACCCCGTCGCGCGTGTACGTGACCGACGTCACGATCGGCCATATCGTCGACGGACGGATCCACATCGTCGATGCGGACAAGTCCGCCTACCAGGGGATGGTCTCGACGGCCCTGGCCGGGCAGACCGCACTGGCGCCGGATCGCAGCGAGATCTACGTCGCCACCACCTATTTCTCCAAGTTGAATCGCGGCGAGCGGGTCGACCAGGTCGACGTGTACGACGCGGCGACGCTCGCCCTCAAGGCCGAGATCGCGATTCCGCCCCGCCACGCCCAGGCCCTGCCGTACCGGGGAACGCTGCGCGCGTCCTCCGACGGGCGTTGGCTCTTCGTCCAGAACGCGACGCCGGCGACGTCGGTGTCGATCGTCGACTTGAAGGCGCGCAAGTTCGTCGCCGAGACGGCGCTGCCCGGCTGCTGGATCATCCTGCCGGTGCCGTCGGCGCCGAACCGCTTCGTCACGCTGTGCGGGGACGGAACGATGGAAGCGGTCACCGTCGATGCCGACGGCAAGACGTCGATCACCCGGAGCGCGAAGTTCTTCGATCCGGACCACGACGCGCTGTTCGTCAGCGGCGAGGCGATCGGCGACCGCTACCACTTCGTCTCCTACCGCGGCAACGTCTACGTCGCGAACGTCGCGACCGACCCGCCGACGGTGGAGGCGCCCTGGCCGCTGGTCTCCGCCGCGGAAGCCAAGGCCGGCTGGCGGCCGGGCGGGTACCAGCCGATGACGCTGCACGCCGCCAGCGGGCGCCTGTACGTCGGCATGCACCCGAAGGGACGCGAGGGCAGCCACAAGGAGCCGGCGCGCGAGATCTGGGCGTTCGACCTGGCCACGCGCAAACGGGTCGCCCGGGCGCCGGGCAGCGCCTCGATCGCGCTCGCGGCGAGCCGCGAGGGCCCGCCGCGCGTCTATTCGATCGACGGTTCGAAGCCCGGGATCGTCGTCTACGACGCCGGCGGTCGGCTCAGGATCATCCGGCGGATGGACGGCGTCGGCGAGACGCCGACCCAGATCGAGGCGCACTAGCGTGCCGTCGACGATGGTCGACCCGGTGATCGCCCGCACGCTGGCCGCTGCGGTGTCGATCGTCCTGTTCCTCGCCGCCGGAACCAAGCTGCGCGACCGGGAGACGTTCGCGGCGGTGGTCGAGAATTACCGGGTGCTGCCCCGCGCGCTGGTCGCGCCGTTCGCGACGGCGTTGCCGTGGATCGAGATCGCCGCGGCGATCACGCTCCTGTGGTCGCCGGTTCGCGAATTCGGCGCCGTCGCCGCGTCGGCGCTCCTGGTCGCCTTCGCCGCCGCGATCGCGGTCAACGTGGCCCGCGGCCGCACGAGCATCGAATGCGGGTGCGGCGGAGGCGCCGAGCCCCGGCTGTCGTGGGCGCTGGTGGCGCGCAATCTCGTCCTCGGTGCGGCGGCGCTGGCGACGCTGGCCGAGGGCCCGGACCGGCCGTTCGTCGCGATCGACGCGCTGACCGTCGCCGGCGGTACCGCGGCCCTCGTCGCGCTCTACCACTTCACCAACCTGTTGCTCGCCAACGCGCCGCGCCTGGGCGGACTGCGGGGACACCCGTGATCGAAGCGCTGATCGTATCGAACATCCTGCTGTGGATCGTCGCGGTGGCGTCGCTCGTCGGTCTGATCGCGGTCGCACGTCAGGTGGGCATCCTCTACGAACGGATCGCGCCGATGGGGGCGCTCACGCTCGACGCCGGGCCCAAGGTCGGCGAAGCGGCGCCCGAATTCTCGCTGCCGGCGCTCTCCGGCGGGACCGTCGACCTGGGCGGCCAGCGGGCCCGGGGGACGCTGGTCTTCTTCCTGTCGCCGACCTGTCCGGTGTGCAAGAAGCTGCTGCCGATCGTCAAGTCGGTCGCGACGAAGGACGCGAAAGCGCTCGAGGTCGTCTTCGCGAGCGACGGGGATCCCGACGAACACCGGCGTTTCCGCGAGCGCGAGGCGTTGAGCGCGCATCCGTACGTGTTGTCGACCGAGCTCGGGCTCGCCTTCCGCGTCGGCAAGCTGCCGTACGCGGTTCTGATCGACGCGGCCGGCGTGGTCCGCGCGAAAGGACTGGTCAATTCGCGCGAGCAACTCGAGAGCCTGTTCACCGCGCAGGCGCTGGGCGTGGCGTCGATCCAGGAATACCTCGGTCAGCGCGCCTGACCGGACCGCGACGAGGAGAAGTCGATGAGATGGCTGGACGGCTGGTTCGAGAACCGCGCAAGGCGGATCGCGCAGGGGACGTCGCGTCGCAGCGCGCTGGCGCGCATCGGCGCGGCGCTCGCCGGCTCGGCGATGATGCTGCCGGTGCTGCCGTTCGACCGCTCGGCGCACGCCCAGGGTCATGGCGGGGCCCGGGGGGCGAAGGCGAAGGCGGACACCGATTGCGAATACTGGCGCTACTGCGCGCTCGACGGTTTCCTGTGCACCTGCTGCGGCGGAACCGTCTCGCAATGCCCACCCGGGACCGAGACGTCCAAGGTGACCTGGGTCGGCACCTGCCGCAGCGCGGTCGACGGCAAGGACTACCTGATCAGCTACAACGATTGCTGCGGTGTCACGACCTGCGGGCGCTGCCTGTGCAACTTCAACGAAGGCGAGCGCCCCGGCTACCGGATGGGCGTGCACAACGACGTCAACTGGTGCATGGCGAACACCTCGACCATGTACCACTGCACGGTCGCGGCGGTCGTCGGCGTCGGCGCGACCAAGTCCGGATGAGCGCGACGCGCGACGCCGCCACGGGACCCGCTGCGCGACCACGATCGCCCGGGCGGGCCGCCGCGCGCCGCGCGGCGATCTTCGTCGCGTTGTTCGCGGTGCTCTCGGCGCCGGCCGGCGCCGACAATTCGCGTACGAACTACCTGCTGCACTGCTCGGGCTGCCACGGTTTCGACGGCTCCGGCGCACCCGCCGCGGGCGTCCCGTCGATGAAGGGCGCGATCGGTCACTTCCTGCGTACGCCGGACGGCCGCGCGTTCCTGGTCCAGGTGCCGGGGACGGCCAACTCGGCGCTCGGCGACGCCGACGTCGCGACGCTGCTCAACTGGATCGTGACGACGATGAGCCCTGGCGAGATTCCCGCCGAGTTCCGGCCGTACACGACCGCCGAGGTCACGCGGCTCCGCTCCAACCGGCCGGTGGACATACCGGCGACGCGCGAGCGGATCGTCCGGGAATTGCAGGCTCTAGGTTACACGGTCCGCTGATCGCGGCGCCGCCACGAGGGAGACGACGATGAGGAAATACCGGACCTGGAACCTGGCGCGGCGCACGACCGCCGTCGCTGTTGGCTGCCTGTTCGCGGCGGCGAGCGCCTGGTCGGCGACCGAGCAGGAGGCGGCGCAGCTCGGGCGCGACCTGACGCCGATCGGCGCCGAGAAGGCCGGCAATCGCGACGGGTCGATCCCGGCCTGGTCGGGAGGCGATCTGAAGGCGCCGGCCGGCTGGAAGCCGGGAACGCCGCGGCCCGATCCCTACGCGTCTGACGCGATCGCCTACACGATCGATGCGTCGAACGCCGACCGCTACAAGGACAAGCTCTCCGAGGGGCAGGTCGCGCTGCTGAAGACGCTCAAAGGGTACAAGATGAACGTGTACCCGACCCGCCGGTCCTGCGGATTCCCGGACGTCGTCTACGAGCGCACGCGCCAGAACGCGACCGGCGCCAAGATGGCCGCCAACGGCAGCGACATCGAACGCGCGACCACCGCCGGCTATCCGTTCCCGATCCCCAAGAGCGGCGCCGAGGCGATGTGGAACCACAAGCTGCGCTGGATGGGCGAGGGGCGCATCGAGCGCTACGCGACGATCTTCTCGTCGTCGCGGGGCGGCGATTTCGTGCCGCTGGTGCAGGATCAGTGGACGATCACGCCGTTCGGCAACGCCAAGACCAAGACGATGGCCGACGTCGAGGGGATCGAGACCAAGATCCTGAACGAAGTCGTCTCCCCGGCGGCGCGCGTCGGCGAGATCATCCTCGTCCACTACTTCCTCGACAAGCCGTCGGACGCGTGGCTCTATTTCCCCGGACAGCGCCGCGTGCGCCGCTCGCCGACGTTCTCGTACGACAACCCGGTCCCCGGGTACGAGAACCTGCTGATGGTCGACCAGTATCCGATGTACGCCGGACCCCTCGATCGCTACGACTGGAAGATCGTCGGCAAGCAGGAGATGATCGTCCCGTACAACACCTTCAAGTTCAACGACACGTCGCGCAAGTTCAAGGACATCTTCGGCGCCGACTACCCGGCGCGCGATCTCGTCCGCTACGAGCTGCACCGGGTCTGGAAGGTGGAAGGGAACGTCAAGTCGGGGATGCGCCACCTGTTCCCGAAGCGGGTGATGTTCCTCGACGAGGACACCTGGATGGCGCTCGCCGCGGACCTGTACGACGCGCAGGGCCGGATCTGGCGGGTGATGGAATCGTATCCGTACTCGGCCTGGGAACTGCCGGCCTGCGTGTTCCAGGGTTACATCAGCTACGACCTCAACGTCGGCCGCTACATGGCCGACAACATGCCGCAGGAAGGCAAGGTCGACTGGCTCGCCGGACGCGAGGGGCGGATCGACGCCAACAAGTTCGACGCCGACCAGCTCCGCCGCAGCGGCGGGCGCTAGGCGCGCGACGCGACGGATAACGAGGGAGGAAACCATGAGCACCCCCATGACTGGACGCCTGGCGCGCCGCTCGCTCGTCGGGCTCGCGATCGCCGGGCTGGTCGCCAGCCTGCCGGCGCGGGCCGCGAGCTTCGAGTTCGCCAACGGCGTCAGCGGCGACTTCAACACGACGCTGTCGTTCGGCGTCCAGGTCCGGATGAAGGACCGGCTGCGCAACAACATCGGCAACGACAACGGCGGCGACGTGCCGACGACCGGCGCGATCGGCGGCCGGATCAACGGCGATCCCGCGACATCGAACCCGGACTTCAATTTCCTGCAGGGCGACGACGGAAACCTCAACTACGACAAGCACGACATCGTCTCGGCGGTCCTCAAGGGGACGCACGAACTCGGCCTCAAGTACCAGGACTGGAAGTTCCTCGCGCGAGGCAGCTGGATCTACGACTTCAAGATCGACGACACACGGAGCCTGCCGCTCGCCCCCGACGCCTACAAGCAGGCGGTGCGCGACACCGAGCTCCTCGATCTGTGGGTCTCGAAGGACTTCCAGACTCCCTGGGGCCTGCCGGGCCAGGTGCGGCTGGGCAACCAGGTCATTTCCTGGGGCGAGGACATCTTCATCGTCGGCGGGGTCAATTCGATCAACGCGCTCGACCTGCGCCGCTTCCACGTTCCCGGCACGCAGTTGAAGGAGATCTTCCGGCCGGCGCCGATGGCCTACGTCAACACCGCGATCGCGCCCGGCTTCAACCTCGAGGCGTACTACCAGTTCCGCTGGAACGGTTTCAAGTTCGATCCGGTCGGGACCTTCTTCTCCGGGGCCGACGTGATCGGCAAGGGACAGCGGCCGGCGTTCATCCCGAGCTCGATCCTCGGCGAAGCGCCGGGCACCTTCGGCGACCGTGGCGACGCGGCCGTCTACGGCGTCAACGTGCTTCCGTTCGAACAGGACCGCACGCCGCCCAACTCGAAGCAGTACGGAGCGGCGTTCCGCTTCAAGCCGAAGAACTGGGACACCGAGTGGGCGCTGTACTACGTGCGCTACCACGACAAGCTGCCGTTCACGACGCTGTTCACCGAGACCGACCCGGCCTCGCCGTACATGGCGGCCAACGTCATCGGCGCCGGGTACTACAACGAGTACGGCAAGGACAAGGACATCTGGGGCGTGTCGTTCAATACCAAGGTCGGCCCGGTCGCGGTCGGCGGCGAACTCTCGTACCGGCCGCGCGATTCGGTCGGCATCGACGGCTCGGTGCCGCTGTCCGGTCCCTACAGCATCTTCGACCCGTCGACGCCGGGACCGGCGAAGACGTACGATCCTCTGACCCAGCGCACGACGGTCCGCGGCTACGTCGACGAGAAGAAGTGGCAGGCGCACCTGACCGGTTTCTACTTCATCGAGGTCAACTCGCCGATCGGAACCGCGATGAAGGCGCTGGGCGCCGCCGAAGGCTACGTGCTGGCCGAGGCCGCGGTCGCCCATTACCCGAACCTCAAACCCAGCGAAATTCCCTATTACGTCTTCCCGAGCTACGAGGTACCCGACAAGACGTCGTGGGGCTACGTCGTCGAGGTGGCGCTGACGTACCCGAACGTGTTCAACAGCGGCATCAACCTCGTGCCGCAGATCGACTTCACGCACGACGTCAGCGGCATCACGCCCAACGCCCTGCCGTTCGTCGAGGGACGCAAGTCGTTCTTCTTCGGCCTCAATTTCGACAGCAACAACATCTGGAAGGGACAGATCGGCTACACGCACTATTGGGGCGGCGGGGTGTCCAACACGCTGCGCGACCGGGACTTCCTCGGCGCGAACATCTCCTATTCGTTCTGACGCCCGTCGGGGCGCGCGCGGCGGCCGGGGTCGCTCTCCGGCCGCGCGCGTTCGCCCCTCGTCCGCCGAGCCCGCGCCCCGCCGATGATCGCCCGCCTGGTCCGCGGCCTCGAATCGCTGGTGTTCACGCACCGGGCGGCGACGCTCGCACTGCTGGCGGCGGTGACCGTCGTCATGGGACTGTTCGCCTCGCGGCTGCACATGGACGCCGGCTTCGACAAGCAGCTGCCGACCGGACACGAGTACACGGACACCTTCTTCGCCTACCGCGACGTGCTGTTCGGCGCCAACCGCCTGATCGTCGTCGTGCACAGCCGCCACGAGGACATCTGGAACACCGCGTTCCTCAAGCGCCTCAACGACGTGACGCAGGCGGTGCTGTACATGCCCGGCGTCGACCGGCGCACGGTATCGTCGCTCTGGACGCCCAACACCCGCGTCCTGCAGATCACCGAGGAGGGATTCAAGGCGCGCGATGTCATCGGCGGCGACATCACGCCAGACCGCCTCGACGCGGCGAAGATCGCGCAGATCCGCGAGAACGTCATCGTCGGCGGCTACGTCGGCAGCCTCGTCGCCAACGACCACTCCGGTGCGATGGTCGTCGCCGACCTGCTCGACGAGGATCCGCGCACCAAGGTCAAGACCGACTACATCGAGCTGGGAAAGCTCATCGAGCGCGAGGTCCGCGCGAAGTTCGAGGACCACGTCACCGAGATCCGGATCATCGGCTTCGCCAAGCAGATCTCGGACATCGCCGAGGGCGCGAAGTCGGTGATCGCGTTCTTCGTGCTCGCGTTCCTGCTCACGGCGGTCGCCGTGTGGCTCTATTGCCGGTCGGTGACCTTCACGATCGTCACGCTCGTTTGCTCGCTGGTGTCGCTGGTCTGGCAGTTCGGGACGCTGACGCTGCTCGGATACGGGCTCGATCCGCTGGCGATCCTGGTGCCGTTCCTGGTGTTCGCGATCGGGGTGTCGCACGGCGTCCAGCAGGTCAACTACATCTCCCGGGAGATCTGCGCCGGCAAGACGCCGTACCAGGCGGCGCGTTCGAGCTTCACCGGGCTCCTGATTCCCGGGACGATGGCGCTGGTCACGGCGTTCGTCGGCTTCGCGACACTGCTGTTGATCCCGATCCCGATGATCCGCGAGCTCGCGATCACCGCGTCGATCGGCGTCGCGTACAAGATCGTCACCAACCTCGTCATGCTGCCGGTGTTGGCGTCGTACTTCCGCTACGGCGGCGAGTCGCTGCCGCAGTACGTCGCCCGGATCACCAGTCTGCGCAAGTGGCGCGAGGGGATCATGGCCGAGCTGGCCCGCGTCGCCGAGCCGCGCAACGCGGTCATCGGGACGGTCGTCGCGGCGATCCTGTTCTCGGTCGCCTGGTGGCAGAGCCAGGGCCGCCACGTCGGCTACCTGAAGCCCGGCGCGCCGGAGCTGCACGAGCAGGCCCGCTACAACCAGGATGCCATCGGCATCGTCGAGAAGTTCGGTGTCGGACTCGACGTGTTCACCGTCGTCAACGAGCTGCCGCAGGACGGCTGCTACGACTACGCGCGGATGGCCTACATCGACGACTACACCTGGTATCTGGCGAACGTACCCGGCGTGGTCGCCGCCGTCTCGCTTCCGTCGCTGGTCAAGATCGGGTCGTCGGGATTCAACGAAGGCAATCCGAGGTGGAACGCGCTCCCGCGCGACGCGCGCTCGATGGCGAGCTTCGTCGGACTCGCCGGCGAGGGGTCGGGACTCTACGATCCGCGCTGCATGGTGTTGCCGATCAACGTCTACCTCGCCGACCACAAGGCGACCACGATCAACGAGGTGGTCGCCGCCGCCGACCGCTACCGCGGCGAACGCAAGGCGGACGGCGTCAAGGTCCGGCTGGCCAGCGGCAACGTCGGCGTCCAGGCGGCGACCAACGACGTTCTGGCCCGCACCGAGCTGCCGATGATGCTCTACGTCTACGCGACGATCATCGCGCTCGTCTACTTCACCTACCGCGACTGGCGGGCGATGGTCGCCTGCACGCTGCCGCTGACGCTCGCCACCTTCCTCGGCTACTGGTTCATGAAGGCACTGGCTATCGGGCTCACGGTGGCGACGCTGCCGGTGATGGTCCTCGCGGTCGGCATTGGCGTCGACTACGCGTTTTACATCTACAACCGGCTGCAGCTCCACCTCGCCGACGGCCTGCCGATCGAGCAGGCGTTCAAGCGGTCGCTGCTCGAGACCGGCAACGCGACCATCTTCACGGCGATCACGCTGTCGATCGGGGTGGCGACCTGGGCGTTCTCGTCGCTCAAGTTCCAGGCCGACATGGGGTTGCTGCTGGCGTTCATGTTCATGATCAACATGGTCATGGCGATCACGCTGCTACCGGCGATCGCCGTGGTGATCGACCGTCTGATCCCCCGACGCGGGCCGGTCCGCCGCCCGTTCATGGCGCATTGACGATGGCGCCGACGTCGCGTTCCCGGTTCGCGGCCGCGTGCCTCGCGGCGGCGGCGACGGTCTGCCCGGCGATCGTCGAGCCCGCGGGCGTTCTCGCCCCGCCGCTGGGAGAGACGGGCTACGCGAGGGCCGCGCCGAAGGCGGCGGAGAGCCTGCTCCTCGCGGCGGCGCGAGCCGGGCGCCGGGTGGTCGCGGTCGGCGAGTACGGCAACGTGCTCCTGTCCGAGGACGACGGCAAGTCCTGGCGGCAGGCGAAATCGGTGGCGACCACGACCACGCTCACCGCCGTCCATTTTCTCGACGCCGAGCGCGGCTGGGCGGTCGGACACGGCGGAGTGGTCGCCGCGACCCGGGATGGCGGTGAGACCTGGACCGTGCTCGACGGCAAGGCCTCCGGCCCCGACGTGTTGTTCTCGATCCGGATGGTCGGACCCGATCGCGGTCTCGCCGTCGGCTCCTACGGCCGGGCGATCCGCACGATCGACGGGGGACGCCGCTGGGAGGAGATCGAACTCGCGTCCGGCGAGGATGGCGAGAGGCATCTGAACCAGATCATCGGTGGCGCCGGCGGGGTGTTGCTGGTCGCGGCCGAAGGCGGGACGGTGTTCCGCTCGGTCGACGGCGGTTCGACCTGGCAGGTCGTGCGCACGCCGTACAAGGGCTCGTTGTGGGGCGGACTGGCGCTCGCCGACGGCGCGATCCTGATCTACGGAATGCGCGGCAAGCTGCTGCGCAGCGACGACGCCGGCCGGAGCTGGACCGAGATCCCGAGCGGAACCGACCAGTCGCTGACCGGCGCCTGCCAGTCGCCGGCGGGCACGATCGTCATCGTCGGCCTGGGGGGCGCGGTCGGCGTCTCGGACGACGGTGGCCGATCGTTCGCCACCCGGATCCGTCCCGAACGCACGAGCCACTCGGCGGTCGTCTGCAACACCGATCGCACCGCGATCGTATTGGGCGCGCAGGGCGTCCAGATCCACCCGTTGCCGCCGCCACCGCGGCCCTGACCCGCCCGACACCGCCGGCGGCGTGATCGCGGTGGACGCGGCGCGGTAAGATCGCGTCTTCGCACACCGTTTGTCCGAGCGACGGACGAGCGGAAAGACGGAGGAGCGCCGGTGCCCATCGCGCTGTCCCTGACGGTCAACGGCGAGCCGGTGACCGCGACGATCGATCCGCGCACGCTGCTGGTCGATTTCATCCGCGTGCGCCTGGGTCTCACCGGCACCCACGTCGGCTGCGACACCGGCCAGTGCGGCGCGTGCACGATCCACCTCGACGGTCGCGCGGTGAAGGCGTGCACGATCCTCGCCGTGCAGGCGAACGGCGCGTCGATCACGACGATCGAAGGCGTCTCGGCGGCCGACGGCCCGTTGCACCCGATGCAAGCCGCGTTCAAGGAGTGCCACGGTCTGCAGTGCGGCTTCTGCACGCCGGGCATGGTGATGAGCGCGATCGATCTTGCGAAACGCCACCCGGACGCCGACGAGCGGACGATCCGGGCCGGACTCGAGGGCAATCTCTGCCGGTGCACCGGCTACCACAACATCGTCGCGGCGGTGAGACGGGGCGCCGCGACATGACGCCGACGCGAGCGCCGTGGGTGCCGACCGTGGCGGCCGGATCGGCGGGTCGATCCGGTCGGCGGTGAAGGCGTAGGAAGGGCGGACATGCACGCGTTCGAATACCACCGGCCGACGTCGGTCGCGGACGCGGTGGCGCTGCTCGGGAGGACCGGTGGCCGGGCGCTGGCCGGCGGCCAGAGTCTGGTCGGGGCGATGAAGCTAAGACTCGCGCAACCGGGTCATCTGGTCGACCTGTCGGGCATCGCCGAGCTCAGGGGCATCGGAGAGGACGGCGGCGCGATCGTCATCGGCGCGACGACGCGCCACGCCGAGATCGCCGGGTCCGTCGTGGTTCGCCGTGTCTTCCCGGCGCTCGCGACGCTCGCGCACGGAATCGGCGACCCGCAGGTCCGCAACATGGGCACGCTCGGCGGGGCGCTCGCGAACAACGATCCGGCGGCGGACTGGCCGGCCGGCGTGCTGGGTTCGGGTGCGACCGTCGTGACCAGCCGACGCCGGATCGCCGCCGACGACTTCTTCAAGGGCCTGTACGAGACCGCGCTCGCCGC
Source organism: Burkholderiales bacterium (assembly GCA_046347725.1). Lineage (GTDB taxonomy): Bacteria > Pseudomonadota > Gammaproteobacteria > Burkholderiales > Casimicrobiaceae > VBCG01. The sequence goes on along the minus strand of JAXMFN010000009.1, from coordinate 24,582 downwards.
CGACGAGGTGATCGTCTCGGTCTCCTTCCCGGTCCCCAGGAAGGCCGCCTACGCGAAATTCCCGAATCCGGCGTCTCGCTTCGCGCTCGTCGGCGTGTTCGTCGCGCAGACCGGTCGCGGGGTGCGTGTCGCGGTGACCGGTGCCGCGCCGTCGGTGTTCCGCTGCAGGCCGATCGAGGACGCGCTCGCGAAGAGCTGGACCGCCGCCGCCGCCGGGGCGGTCGAGGTCGAGGCCGCCGGGCTCGGCGGCGACCTGCACGCGTCCCCGGCGTACCGGGCTCGACTGATCGCGGTCCTGGCATCGCGCGCGGTGGCGGCGGCCGGCTGAGCGTCGCGTCCCGCGATCTGTGGCATCCTTCGTGGGCGGCGGCCGTCGGTCGCCGCCCCCGCCGTTTCCGCCGCCCCCGTCCGATGAACGCCCCGCATGCCCTTCCCCTCGCACCCGCCTCGGTCGACGCGACGCTCGAGCTCCTCGCGTCGCAGGACTACGTCGCCGACCGCCGGCTCGCGACCGCGGTGTTCCTGTCGCTCAAGCTCGGCCGTCCGCTGTTTCTCGAGGGCGAAGCGGGCGTTGGCAAGACCGAGGTCGCGAAGGTGCTCGCCGCGGCGCGGCACCGCCGGCTCGTCCGGCTCCAGTGCTACGAGGGTCTCGACACCGCCTCCGCGGTCTACGAGTGGAACTACCCGCGCCAGATGATCGAGATCCGCCTCGCGGAGGCCGGCGGCCGTGTCGTGCGCGACGAACTCGCGCACGACATCTTCACGACCCGCTTCCTGCTCAAGCGCCCGATCCTCGAGGCGCTCGCCCCCCACGACGGCGTCGCACCGGTGCTCTTGATCGACGAACTCGACCGGACCGACGAGCCGTTCGAGGCGTTCCTGCTCGAGGTGCTTGCCGAGCACCAGGTGACCATTCCCGAGCTCGGACCGATCCGCGCCGTCGAGCCGCCGATCGTCGTCATCACGTCGAACCGGACCCGCGAGATCCACGACGCGATCAAGCGCCGGTGCCTCTACCATTGGATCGACTACCCGGACGCGCAGCGCGAGCTCGCGATCGTGCGGCGCAAGTGTCCGAACGCGCCCGAGTCGCTCGCGCGCGAGGTCGTCGCCTTCACCCAGAAGTTGCGGACGGGACCTGTTCAAGTCGCCGGGCGTCGCCGAGACGCTCGACTGGGCCGAGCAGCGTTGCTCGCGCTCGACCGGATCGCGCTGGACCCGGCGACCGTCGCCGACACGATCGGCGCGCTGCTCAAGTACCAGGACATGTCGGGGCAATCACGCCCGAGGTCGCCGAGCGGCTGGTCGCCGAAGCGCGCGAGGGCGTCCGGCTGTGACCGGGTCGGACCCGCGGACGGCCGACGCCGCGAGTCCGGTCCACGCGCTGCCCAGGGGGCGGTTGCCGGAGAACCTGCTGCACTTCGTGCGGGTGCTGCGCGCGTCCGGCGTTCCGGTCGGGCCGGCCAAGGTGATCGACGCGATCGCCGCGGTCGAGGCGGTGGGTGTGGCCCACCGGACCGACTTCAAGGCCGGGCTGGCGGCGGTTCTGTGCACGCGCCGCGAGCACCTCGACCTCTACGAGCAGGCGTTCGACCTCTATTGGCGCAATCCCAAGCTCCTCGAGACGATGGTCGCGGCGATGCTGCCGCGGGTGCCTGGTCGCACCGGCGAGGAGCACACGCCGCCCGATGTGCCGGCGCGCATCGCCCAGGCAATGGCTCCGCCGAAGGAAGACGTGCCGCGGCGCGAGGGCGAGGACGAGATCGAGCTCGACGCCGCGTTCACATTCTCGCCGCGCGAAGTTCTGCAGACACGCGACTTCGCGACGATGACCGCTGAAGAGCTGGCGCGGGTCCGCCGGATGATCGCGCGCCTGCGCCTGCCGCTGCCGATGCTCCCGGTACGGCGCACGCGAGCCGACGACCGGGGCCCGCGCATCGATCTGCGGGCGACGCTGCGACGCGCGTCGGGGGCGGCGGGGGCCGCCGCGCCACTCGCCTTTCGCGCCCGCACTCGTCGCTCGCCGCCGCTGGTCGTGCTGTGCGACATCTCGGGGTCGATGGACCGCTACTCGCGGATGATGCTGCACTTCCTGCACGCGATCACCAACGACCGCCACCGCATCCACGTCCTGCTGTTCGGCACGCGTCTGACCAACGTCACCCGGCACTTGAAGCACCGCGACGTCGACGTCGCCCTGGCACGGGTGACCGGCGCGGTCGAGGACTGGGCCGGGGGGACGCGGATCGGCGCTTCGCTCGCCGAATTCAACCGCGACTGGTCTCGCCGACTGCTCGGTCAGAACGCGGTCGTGCTGCTGATCAGCGACGGGCTCGACGCCGAAGCGGGCGCGGGACTCGACCACGAGATGGAGCGGCTGTCGAAGTCCTGTCGCCGGCTCGTCTGGCTGAACCCGCTGCTGCGCTACGCGGATTTCGAGGCGCGTCCGGCCGGCATCCGGGCGATGCTGCCCTGGGTCGACGACTTCCTGCCGGTGCACAACCTCGCCTCGCTCGAGGCGCTCGCCGCGACGCTCAACCGGGCGTCGGAGGGAGGGCCGCAGGCGAGCGGCGCCGCGAGCGCGGTGCGCCGCCGCTGAGGGTCGGGAAGCGCCGGGGACGACCGGATCGACGCCCGCCGGCGACCCGAATCGGCGTCTTGACCGCGACGCGGCGACGCCCGGACGGCCGAAAGCTACGCGGACAGGTCGAACACGACCTTGCCGCGGCCGGCCATCGCCACCCGTTCGAGGTCTGCCGTCGAGCGCTCCGCGGCGCCGCGCAGCGTCAGCGTGACATTGCGCTCGGCGGCGGCCTGAGCGAGTGCGATCAGGTCGGGGAGCGGCAGCGTCGCGTGCACGACCACGCTCGCACCCAGGCGCAACAGCGAATGGGCGACCCGGGCGTCGCGGGTATCGGTTTCGGAGGCCATACGCTAAAGTAGCACATTGCATGCCGATGGCGTGTCATCGGCTGCCGGCCGGACCTCCGACGATGGAACTTTCGCACAGCCGCGTCGTTCCCGCGCCGCCCCAACGGGTGTGGGACGCCCTCAACGATCCCGAGACCCTCAAGGCCTGTATCCCCGGCTGCGAGTCGTTCGTCCGGGAATCCGACCACCAATGGGCGGCGACCGTGAACACCCGGATCGGCCCGGTTTCGGCCCGGTTCACCGGCAAGGTCGAGCTCGCGGACGTCAACGCGCCGGTCGGCTACACGCTCCGATTCGCCGGCCAGGGGGGGGCGGCAGGGTTCGCGAACGGCGAGGCGAAAGTCGCGCTGTCGCCGGTGGACGGCGGCACGTCGGTCGCCTACATCGCCAGTGCGAAGATCGGCGGGAAGCTCGCTCAGATCGGCTCGCGTCTGGTCGACGGCGCCGCGGCCAAGATCGCCGACGACTTCTTCCAGCGCTTCGCCGAGCGGGTGGCGCCGGCGCCGGCCGGCGCGGCGGGCGGGGAGGCCCTCGCCGCGGCGGCGCCGGTTCCGACGTCGGCCCGCGGGCGGGCGTGGATCCGGTGGGTGGCGATCGCGGCGCTCGCGGCTCTGCTGTTCTGGCTCGCCAAGAGCGCCGGGTACCGTTGACGGAGGCGATGATGGACAGCGTCGATCTCGAGGTCCTCAAGCGCAGCGCCGAATGGGTGGACGCCGGTCGGCGCGTCCTGTTGGTCACCGTCGTCAAGACCTGGGGCAGTTCGCCGCGGCCCGAGGGGGCGATGCTCGCGGTCCGGGACGATGGTCAGGTCGTGGGCTCGGTGTCGGGCGGTTGCATCGAGGACGACATCATCGACCGGGTCCGCAAGGATGGCATCAAGGCGACCCGCTGCGAGGCGGTGACCTACGGTGTGTCGGCCGACGAGGCGCATCGCTTCGGATTGCCGTGCGGCGGCACGATCCAGCTCGTCCTCGAACCTCTGGTGCGCGAGTCGGGGATCCTCGCGCTGTTGCGCGAGATCGAGGCCGGGCACCTGGTCGCGCGCAGGCTCGACCTCGCGAGCGGTTTCGCGACGCTGCACCCGGCGCGTGCCGTCGACGGTCTCGCGTTCGACGGCAAGACGCTGGTGACGATCCACGGACCGCGCTACCGGATGCTCGTCATCGGCGCCTCGCAGCTGTCCAAGTACCTGGCCCAGATCGCGGTCGGTCTCGACTACCAGGTCACCGTCTGCGACCCGCGCGACGAGTACACCGAGACCTGGGACATCCCCGGCGTGACGGTCGTGCGCACGATGCCCGACGATACCGCGGTGGCGATGAAGCTCGACGAGCGCTGCGCGGTCGTCGCGCTGACCCACGACCCGAAGCTCGACGACCTCGCCCTGATGGTCGCGCTGCGCTCGCCGGCGTTCTACGTCGGCGCGCTGGGTTCGCGCGCGAACAACGACAAACGGCGGATCCGGCTCAGGGACTTCGACCTCGAAGAGGCGCAGATCGCCCGGCTGCACGGGCCGATCGGGCTGTTCATCGGCAGCCGCACGCCGCCGGAGATCGCGATCTCGATCCTGGCCGAGATCACAGCGGTCAAGAACGGCGTGCCGGCGGAGGCGAGGATCAACGTCGCGATCGCCAAGGCCCGGGCGCAGACGGCCGCCACGCAGGCCTGTTCGGTCGCCCAGCGGGCCTGAGGCGCCCGGGGCCGCTCATCGAGGTGCCGCAAGCGCGCCGCGCCTGAGCGCGATGTCGCCGTACCACGAGCGGGCGGTCTCGCCGGTGTTGTCGGCATCGGTCATGATCGCGATGCCGGTGATCGGCGGCGGATCGTCGCCGAACGCCGCGCGCCAGTCGGCGGCGAGGTCGCGCTCGTAGTCGATCCAGCGCCCCAGCCGCTCGCGTCCGCTCTCGACGACGATCATCCGGACCCGCTCGGTGTACGGGTTGGTGACGATCGATCCGGCCGGAGCGCGCGTGTCCCAGATGTAGCTCAAGCCGGCGTCGGGGACCTCGTCGCCGAACAGCAGCCCGGCCGCCGCCCGCGTCATCCGGTCGAACGCCGAGAGACGCCCGGCCGGCATCCGGAAGGTGACATAGAGGCGGACCGGGTAGTCGTCGCCCTCGCGACGCGAGACGTCGCCGCGCTCGATCACCCGCTCGGTCTTCCACGACCAGGCGAGCCGCCAGCCGTCGCGCGGGTCGACCTCGATCGGGCGGACCAAACCGGACGCAGAGGCGTCCGAGCGCGCCTCGACGACCGTGCCTCGTTGCGGATCGGCGACCAGTGCGTATCTCGTGTGCCGGGCGATCTTCGGAAAGGTCAGCGGCCGCCACGGCGAGGGCATCACGCCGCCGGCCGGGGCGGCCGAGAATGCGCCGACCGCGATCGTGTCCTGCCGATCGGTCGCCGAGGCGAGCGCGGCGACGACGGCGATCGCCGACAGGCCGGCCCCGGCGATCGTCAGGCGGGTCATCGGCTGCCGCCGGGGCGGAGCTCGTCGACGCCGCCGCCCACGTGCAGGCGTGCGGTCCGCTCGAAGGTGACATGGCGTTCGAGCTCGGCGAATCGGCGCATCAGGTCGTCGTGGTCGGCGCCGCCCAGATTGACGATCGCGTAGCGATAGCTGCCGAGCCAGCGTGTCTCGCGCCAGCGGGCGTTGCCGCGCTTGATGTAGGTCTGCAGGATCGCGTCCGGATGCCGTTCGGCGAGCCAGGCGCGCGCCGCCGGGCCTGGTTCGGTCTTGATCGCACCGTCGAACTCGCGGAACACGAAGCTGGCGGCGGCGCCCCAGCGACCCTCGCCGCGTCGCCAGACCGGTTCGCGGCCGGTGGCGAGCGCGGTGACGACGTCGTAGGGATGCGATCCGTCGACCTTGAAGTAGAGGTCTCCGAACTGCGAGGCGAGCCGCGGGTTGATCTCGATGACCTTGATCGTATCGTCGTCGGGACGCCAGTAGAGCTCGACGTTGAATACGCCGTGGTCGAAGCCGACCGAGCGCATCGCCGCCTGCGCCGCCTCGACGAGGCGGTCCTGCACCGGTGCCGGCACCCGGCTCGGATACTCGAAACGCGCGAACGCCTGGGTGCCGGGGTACATGATCGAATCGACGACACCGAAGATCCCCGGCGCTCCCCGGTCGAACCACCCGTCGACGTTCACCTGCACACCATCCAGCAGTCCTTCGGCCAGCATCGCCTCGGCCGGTACGTCGATGCCGGGATGGTCGCGCATCAGGTCGTCGAAGGGGCGGACCAGCCGGCGGATGATGTGTCGCTCCCAGGGGCGGAAGGTCAGGTGCGCCGCGAGATCGGCAGGCGAATCGACGCGGCGCGCCAGCACCGAGTAGGCCGCCTTCACCGGCTTGACGAAGAAAGGGTAGGGGAGCGGCGCCTCGTCGCGGACCGACGTGTCGGCGAAGGTCTGCGGAAGCAGCGCGAACGGCGGCGTCAGGTCCGGTCGGGTCTGGGCGAGCCGCTGCCGGGCGTAGTACTTGTGCTGCGCCAGTGCGATCGCTTTCGGGTCGGCGCCCGGCAGACCCAGGCGTCGGGCGACGTGGGCGGCGATCAGCGCGCCGTACTGCTCGTGGGTGGAAACGACACCGACGATGCCGCGGCGCGCGCCCAGTCCGACCATCCGGTCGACGTAACGCTTCGCGTCGAACCACAGGAGGTTGGCGTTCTCCGGGAAACGGAACAGGTCGAAGCCAGATTCGATGATGTCGTAGCGTTCGCGCAGCGAGGCGGCCTCGCGCATCGCCGCGCGATCCCAGCCCTCGGGAAAGAGCCAGAGGATCGGAGGTTTCATGCGGTCGCCGGCGGTGGAGCGTGCCAGCGTTCGAGGTCGGCGGCGGTGTCGACGTCCCACAGGACCTCGAGCTCGGCCCAGCGCGCGGCATCGCGCGCGAGCGCCGCGCGCGTCTGCGCGAGGACGTCCGGCGTGCTCCAGTCGATGCCGTCGAAGGCGGCGACCGGTCGACCGACGCCGATCAGAACGTAGCCGCCGTCCTCGGACGGTCCGACGACCGCGTCGTTCGTGTCGAGCGCATCGCTCGCCCGCTCGAGGTAGTCGAGATCCAGCGCCGGGCAGTCGGTGCCCACCAGTATCGGCACGCATCCGTGCCCGACGGCGGACTCGAGCGCGTACGCCATCCGTTCGCCCAGGTCGCGGCCACGCTGGGCGTGCAGCGTGCCGCCGCAGCGCTCGGCCCAGTCTCGGAACGCCGGGTCCGAGGTGTCCGGCGCGCACCAGATCTCGACGGCGTCGACGAGCTCGCGGTCACGGGCACGGGCGGCCAGGGCGATCGTGCGGTCGGCGAGCTCCCGGTAGGCCTGGGCGGCCGCGATGGCGCCGAGCGTTCGCGCCAGGCGGGTCTTCACCAGGCCCGGACGTGGCGCCTTCGCGAAGACCTGCAGAACGCGGGGGCGCCGCGACGGGGCGTAGCGGCGGGCGAGCCTCGCGGGGTCGGCGCCGAGGGCGTAGGCGGCCCGCAGGCGCCACATCAGCCGGATCGTGCGCCAGACACCGTGGGTATCCCAGCGGCGGCCCGAGGTCCTCGCCCGCGCACGCAGCGCCGCAGGCCGGCCGCCGAGGCGCTTGAGCCGGCGCGTGAGGTCGATGTCTTCCATCAGCGGTATCGGCGCGTAGCCGCCCGCTGCCGCGAACAGCGGCGTATCGACGAAGATTCCCTGGTCGCCGGTCGCGATCCCGGTGATACGCGAACGCAGGTTCATCGACGCGGCGACGATCGGCAACCAGCGCGAGCGGCCGTCGATCGCGACATCGAAACGTCCCCAGCGGGCGCCGCGCCGCAGGGCGTCGACGACGAGCGTGTCGGCGCCTTCTGGGAGGCGGGTGTCGGCATGGAGGAAGAGCAGGACGTCGCCGGCCGCGACCGCCGCACCGGCGTTCATCTGCACGGCCCGGCCCCGGGGCGACCCGACCACCCGATCCGCGCGCGCCCGCGCGAGCTCGACGGTCGCATCGCGACTGCCGCCGTCGACGACAACCACCTCGTGTCCGTTCGCGCGCAGCGGCGCGAGCGCGTCGAGGGTCGCGGCGATACCGGCGGCCTCGTCGAGGACCGGAACGACGATCGACAGGCGCACGCGGCGGATTATCGCACGTGCGCCGAGCCGGTCGCCGCGCCGGGCGCGGCGCGTTTCAGCGCCGCGGCGGCGTGCCGTTGAGGTTCCAGTCGTAATCGATCCACTCGACCTTGTAGCCGTCCTGCGCCAGGCCCTTCGCGACATCCGGGTCGGCGACGAACTTCGCGATCGTCCGCTGGACCGAGCCCGCGCCGCGGAAGTCCTCGTCGAACCACTTGAAGATTTCGGAGAGCTGAGCGACCTTCGCGGTCTTGTCGAATCGGTTGCGGAACGGGTCGTTGACGAATTGCCGCGCCTGCTCGTCGAGCTGGCGGTCGAGCTTCGCCGCCGAGTAGGCTTCCGACCGGAGGAACGGGCACGACCGCGAGGCGCAGATGATCGCGAAGTGGATCCGCGGCTCGCCCATCGGCCGCAGCACCTTGTGCTCGAGGTCGTAGAGCGTGATCCTGCGGCCGGCGAGCGACCACTCCTGGATCTTGAAGTAGCGGGCCCGGCCGATGAACGACGACGGCGACAGGCCGTCGAGGATGCCCTGGATCGCCAGGGCGTTGTAGGCGTTGATGTTGAATGCGAGCTCGTCGGCCTTGCTCGCGAAGGCGACCGGCTTGGCCAGCTCCTCGACATAGGCCTTGAACTCGCGGCTCTCCTGGAAGCCCGGGTAATCGACGACGCCGTTCTTGACGTGCGCGCGGAGCAGCGCGTCGAACGGCGCGTGGTCGATCGCGCGGACCGGCGTGGCGATCGCGAGCGTCGCGAACGCCGCGAGCGCGAACCGGTGCGCGGCGGCGAAGCGGCGCAGGGCGGATTCGGTTCGGGATGGCATGGGGACTCCGGGCGGCGGCGAGGGGTTCATGACGACGGGGCGGCGGTCCGGCGGGCGCGCCATCGCCGGATCGCGACCGGAACGAGCGAGAACACGCCGAGCAGGGCAAACGCGCCGAGCGTCTCGGCGGAGACCAGCCCCTGGAGGGAATCGATGCGGCCCAGCGTCTGGCCGAGGTTCACGAACACGAACGTGCCCGGGATGATGCCGACGAAGGTCGCGATCGCGTAGGTTCGCACCGGCACCGACGTCAGCGCCGGGGCGAGGTTGACGAGGAAGAACGGGAACACCGGCACGAGCCGCAGGAACAGCAGGTAGGAGAAGGCGTTCTCGGTGAAGCCGGCGTTGATCTTCTCGCCCAGCGCGCCCAGCCGGCGGCGCGCGGCGTCGGCGACGATGTAGCGGGCGGCGAGGAACACGATCACCGCGCCGACGGTCGCGGCGACGACGACGAGCGCGGTGCCGACCCAGCGGCCGAACACGAATCCGGTCGTCAGCGACAGCAACAGACCGCCCGGCAGGCTGAACGCGACCGCGCCGGCGTAGATCAGGAAGGCGATCGCGAGCGACGCGACGAAATGACGCTCGGTGAACGCGAGCAGGGCGTCGCGGTTCGCCTTGACCGTCTCCAGCGTCAGGTACCGCTGGCCGCCCAGCGCGAAGAACGCGACGATCACGCCGGCGAAGAGCGCGGCGAGCCCGATCTTGAGCGCTGCGCCGCCGCCGGTCGCGGCCGGCGGCGTCGGCGTCTCGCCGGGCGGGCGGGATTCTGGCGCGCTCATCGCACTAGGCTCCGGCGAGGCCGAAGATCCGACGGATCCAGACCTTCGCCGTCGGTGTCAGGCCTTCCTTGAGCTTCTGATCGGCGACCCGCCGGTTGATCGACGCCAGCGTCGGGTAGGTGTGGATCGCGGCGGAGAGGTCGCCGGCCTTCATGCCTTTGGAGATCGCCAGCACGGCTTCGGCGATCAGCTCGCCGGCGTGCGGGCCGACGATCGCGGCGCCGAGGATGCGGCCCTTCGGATCGGTGACGAGCTTGGCGAATCCCTCGGTCTCGCCCTCGGCGCGCGCCCGATCGATCTCGTCGAACGCGAAACGGTACACCTTGTGCGCGATCCGTCGCTCCTTCGCCTCGTCCTCGGACAGACCGACCCGGGCGAGCTCGGGGTCGGTGTACGTGCACCAGGGAACGACCTTGGACGGACGGGTCCAGAACAACTTGAAGACCGCCTGGCGCAGCACGACGCCGGCGTGGTGCTCGGCGACGTGGGTGAACTGATAGCCGCCGGCGACGTCGCCGACGACGAAGATCCCCGGGTGGGTCGTGCGCAGCTTCTCGTCGACGACGATCCGGCCGTTGTCGGTCCGCACGCCGGCGGCCTCGAGCCCCAGGTTCTCGACGTTCGGCTTGCGTCCGGCGGCGACCAGGATGTGGGACCCGGCGATCGTGCGCTCCCCGGCGTTCTTGTCCCGGATCGTCATCGCGAGGTCGCCACGCCGTCCGTCGACCCGGACGATCGACGCGCCGAAGTGATGGCGAACGCCCTCGGCCGCCATCGCGCGCTGGACGACCGCGGCGACGTCGGCGTCCTCGCGCGGCAGGATCCGTGCGCCCACGTCGACGACGTCGACCTCGCTCCCGAGCCGCCGGAACGCCTGGGCCATTTCGCTGCCGATCGGACCGCTGCCGATGACGATCAGGTGCGCCACCGGTTCGCGCAGGTCGAACAGGGTCTCGTTGGTCAGCGCGCCGGACTCGACCAGACCGGGGACCGGCGGCATCGCCGGCCGCGAACCGGTCGCGATCACGTAGGTCTTGGCGGACAGGCGCCGGCCGCCGACGACGAAGGTCTGCGGGTCCATGAACCGGCCGTCGCCGAGGATCACGTCGACACCCAGTCCCCGGAACCGCTCGGGGCTGTCGTTGGGCTCGATGCCGCGGATGACCGAGGCGACCCGTTCCATCACCTGCGCGAGGTCCGGCTGCGGCGCATGCGCCGGTATCGCCCATCGGTCGGCATGGCGCATCGCGTGCGCGACCTGCGCCGACTTGATCAGCGTCTTGGACGGTACGCATCCGGTCCACAGGCAGTCGCCGCCCAGCCGGTGTTTCTCCACCAGCGCGACCTTCGCGCCCAGCGAGGCGCCACCCGCGGCCACGACCAGGCCTCCGGCGCCGCCGCCGATCACCACGATGTCGAATTCCGGTCTCGCCAAGGTCGTTCTCCTCGGGGCGGTCGAACGCCCGTTTGGCGGTGGGTCGTCGCGGATACGGCGATCTTACAGCGGCGGATGCGAACGCCCGTTCGCCGGGATCCCGGCCGGGCGGCCGGCGGGCCGTCATTCAACCCGGCACGGGCGGCAGGCGCCCGACCCCGATGTGGCGAGGGGGGCGCAGATGCGTCGAGACGTCCCGTTCGACCAGCCCGTCGAGGAACACCTCCAGTACCGCCTGGCGGCTGAACCGGTAGTAGTCGCCGGGGAAGTGGTGGACGACGAGCGTCGATGTCGACGCGAGGCGCCCGCCGGCCACCCGCCGGACCAGGCGCCCGACGAGGGGCAGTCGCGCCGCGCGGTTCCAGCGCCGATCGGCGTCGGTCGAGGCGTAGCCCGGGACGCCGACGATCAGGAGCGCACCCGGTCGGGCGACGCGACGCATCTCGGCGAGCGTCCGCCAGAACTTCGGGTCGTGCTCGAGCAGCGAGTTGGCGAGCACCGTATCGAACGACGCGTCCGCGAACCGCGATCCTAGGTCGTTCGCGTTCGCGCCGACGATCCGGAAGCCGTCGAACGACGCGTCGCCGGCCAGGTTCACGCCGATCCGCGATCGAGCGCCGGCGAGCGCGGGCAGACACAGCAGCGTCGAGGCGTCCGGCGTCGCGCCGAGCTCCAGCACGTCGCCGCCGGCGCCCCGCTCGCGGCAGATCCGGTCGAATGCGGCGAACTCGCCGGGATGCATCGTTCACCCTCCGGATCCGGCGGACACCACGGGATCGCCCGGCGGCGGCCGCGATCCGGTTCGCACCGCGTCGACGACGCCCAGGAGTCGCGGAAACCAGACGTCGGTCGAGTATTCGCGCTCGACGTAGCGGCGACCGGCGGTGCCGAGCGTGCACCGCCGTTGCGGGTCGGCAAGACGGGTAAGCGCCTCGCCCCAGTCGTCGCGGTGCCGGGCCAGGAATCCGCGCCCCGGCGCGACCAGCGAGCGGTTCACGCCGACCGGCGAGGCGATCACCGGCAGCCCCGCCGCCATGTACTGCAGCAGCTTGCAGCCGCACTTGCCGCGCTGGAGTTCGTCGTCGACCAGCGGCATGATGCCGACGTCGAACAGTTCGGCGATCCGCGTTTCGACCGACGGCGACCATTCGACGAACCGGATCGCCGGGCGTGGCGGCGGCGGCTCGCGCCAGGGTCGCGACACGACGACCATCTCGAAGTTCAGCGCCCGCTGCAGCTCGGCGATCATCGCCGTGTGGCGGAACAACGTCTCGCGGATCGACAGATCGGAGCCCAGCCAGCCGACGCGAAGCACCGTGTCCTCCCGGGGCGGAGGCGGCGGCGGGTAGGCGGAGGTCTCGACCGCGGTGGCGATCACGCTGACCCGGTCGGTGTAGCGCCGCGCCGCGCGGGCGAGCGACTCGTTGCCGGCGGAGACCCAGGCGGCATGCTCGCAGATCCAGGCGAAGTGGCGTTCCTTCGCGCCGACGTGGATCGCGTCGTCGAAATCGAACAGGACGCGGGGATTGCGCCGGATCAGCGCGGCCTCGTTCTCGATCCGGCCTTCCAGCAGATCGCGGTTGACGAAGGCGGCGTCGTAGCCGGCGGCGTCGGCGATGTCGCGACGCCGACGCCAGCGCCGGCTCGCGACGCCGGCGCGCTGGTGGATCCAGCGCAGCGGCGCCACGGAGAACGGGCTCGCCCACGGACGTTCCGGCCGGCACGGACGGTGCGACACGCTCCAGCCGGCACGCTCGAAGCGCGGAACGTATTGGCGAAGCCGGAATCGCGCCGCCGGATCGTCGCGGGCGTGCGTGTACGCGATCAGCCGGTGGCCGGTCATCGGGCGTCTCGTCCCGCGCTCGACGCGCGTGCGGTCGCGATCAGCGCCGCGAGGCCGTCGTCGAATCGGATCGCCGGCCGCCAGTCGAGGACCCGCGCCGCACGCGCGATGTCCGCCCGCGCGTCGGGAACTTCGGCCGCCCGGACCCGGCCCGACCAGGCGATCTCGACATCGCCGCCGGCGAGCCGCGCCGCCTCGCGGGCGATCGACCCGATCGAGCGACTCTCGCCGGAACCGATGTTGACCACGGTGAAGCCGGGCTCGCGACGCCGCGCCGCCAGCGCGAACGCGCGGGCGACGTCGTCGACATGGACGAAATCGCGGCGAGGCGCCGGATCGGCGAGCGCGATCCGGCCGGCGATCGCGCCGGCGACGATCGACGGGATCACGAACGACGCCGGCTGGTGCGGTCCGTAGGCGTTGAATACGCGCAGCACGTCGACCGGCACGCAATGCGCGTGGTGGAAGGCCCGGCACGACTCCTCGGCCCGCCAGCGCGTCATCGTGTAGTCGGAATGCGGCGCGACCGGATCGTCCTCGGCGGCGGGAACGCGCGCCGCGGTGCCGTAGACGAACGTGCTCGCGGCGACGACCCGGGCGCCGCAGCGCCGCGCATGCTCGAGGAGGTGGCCGGTGATCGTCAGGTGCGCGTCGCGCTCGGCGGCGGGGTCGTCTCCGGGTGCCACCACCGAACCGCTGCCGGCGACATGGACGACGACCTCGCAGGCCGGCAGGCGGTCGACCGCGTCCGCGTCGCGAAGGTCGACACCGGTCGACCGGCCCGCGACCCGGATCTCGACGCCCTCCTGGTCCAGCCGCCGGGTGATCGCTTTCCCGAGGAAGCCGGTGCCGCCGGCGACGAGCACGCGCATCCGCTCGGCGCTCACCGGTCGACGAAGCGCGCGGCGTCGGCGCAGGCGCGCTCGTAGTCCGCCGGTCGCCCGATGTCGAGCCAGTACCCGGGATGCACGTGGCCGCGGACGTGGCGGCCGGCGCGCACCAGCGCCATGACGAAATCGGGCAAGTCGACGCGCTCGTTGCGTGCGAGCAGCGCGAGCGAGCCCGGCTCGAAGACGTAGGCGCCGGCGGATACCAGGCGCCGGACGACCGGCTTCTCCTGCCAGGCCGACACCAGGCCGCGCTCGTCGAGTTCGACGACGCCGAAGTCGACCGGCTCCTCTCGGCGGGCGACGACGACCGTGGCGTCGGCCCGGTCGCGGCGGTGCCCGTCGACGATCGCGCCCCAGTCGAAGTCGGCCAGGACGTCGCCGTTGACCAGCACGAAGGCGTCGTCGAGCATCGTCCGGACGAGATCGAGCGGGCCGGCGGTGCCCAGCGGCTCGGTCTCCGCCGAGTAGTGGATCGAGACGCCGAACGCGCGGCCGTCGCCGAAATGCGCGCGGATGATCTCGCCCAGATGTCCGATCGCGAAGACGTAGCGCCGCAGTCCCGCGGCCCGCAGACGGTCGACGAGAATCTCGAGGATCGGTCGCTCGCCGATCGGCATCATCGGCTTGGGGACGGTGAGCGTGTATGGATGCAGGCGGCGGCCGACGCCGCCCGCCAGCACGACCGCGATCGGGGCCTCGCTCACATCCGGTACTCCCCGGTGCGGAAACGGGCGAGGCGCAGCGAGATCCAGTCGATGGTCCGCGCAAGACCGTCGTCCAGACCCACCTGCGCTCGCCACCCGGTCAGCGCGGTCAGTCTGGTCGCATCGCCGCGCAGCCGGTCGACCTCGCTCGACGGGGGCCGCCGGCGCGCGTCGTCTTCCTCGATGGACAGCGGCCGGCCGGCGATGCGCGCCACCCGTTCGGCGAGCGCGCCGACCGTGATCTCGTCGCCCGAGGCGATGTTCGCGGTCTCGCCCAGCAGGGCGTCGGACCGGGCGATCGCGACCAGGCCGCGGACCGTGTCATCGACGAACGTGTAGTCGCGGCTGGGCGCGAGGTTGCCCAGGCGCACCGGCCCGCCGGCGAGGAGCTGGGAGACGATCGTCGGGACCAGCGCGCGGTCCGACTGGCGCGGGCCGTAGACGTTGAACGGCCGCGCCAGCGCCACCGGCAGCCCGAAGCTGCGGTGGAACGAAAGCGCGAGCTGGTCGGCGCCGACCTTCGATGCCGCGTACGGCGACTGCGGATGCAGCGGATGAGACTCGTCGATCGGCACCCGCTGCGCCGTGCCGTAGACCTCGCTGGTGGAGGCCACGACCACGCGGGCGACGCCGAGCGTGCGCGCCGCCTCGAGCAGGTTGAGCGTGCCCTCGACGTTGGTGCGCACGTAGGCGAGCGGTGTCCGGTACGAGTAGGGGATGCCGATCAGCGCGGCCAGGTGGAAGACGACGTCGCAGTCGCGCATCGCCGCCATGACCGAATCGTGGTCGCGGACGTCGCCGACCGCGACCTCGAGGCCGATTCCCGCCGGCAGCTCGTCGAGCCAGCCGCGCGCCCCCGACGACGCGTAGCGGACCAGCGCGCGCACCCGGCATCCGAGGCCGGCCAGATGTTCGACCAGGTGCGAGCCGACGAAGCCGGCGGCCCCGGTCACCAGTACCCGGCGGGCGGTAGTCAGCGACCCTGCCATCCGGCGACTCCGTTCGTGGACCCTGGCGTCGGCGATCGCCGGGGCGCGCCGCGCCGTTCGATCGCCTCGACGTAGGCGCGCTCGATCGCATCGACGTTCCTGTCGAGCGTGTGACGCAGCGCGAGCGCGCGGGCGGCGGCGCCGACGCGCGCTCGCGACGACGGTGCGATCGCGCGTCCGATCGCGTTGGCGAGCGCGTCCGTGTCCTCGGGGCCGTCGACGACGTAGCCGTCCTGCCCGTCGGTCAGGAGCTCGGCGGCGCCGTTCCAGCGCGTCGTCACCACCGGCAGTCCGCAGGCGCAGGCCTCGAGCACCGTGAGGCTGCAGGCGTCGTACCAGGTCGGCAGCGCGAACGCGTCGGCGGCACGGTACCACGGCAGCGGGTCGGGCACCGGGCCGGCGCAATGAACGCGGTCCTCGGCCCGGTGTCGTTCGATCTCGCGCCGGATCGAACGGTCCGGCGGGTGCCCGATCGCGACGATGCGAAGGTCGTGACCACGATCGCGCAGCCGTGCGGCGGCGCGGATCAACGCCGGCAGTCCCTTGAGTCGCGCATTGCGCGCGGCGAACAGCACGAGCGGCACGCGCGGGGCCACCCCAAGGCGCGCGCGCAGCGCGTCGCGGTCCGCGGTCGGCGGCGCCGGAGCGTAGCGCTCGACGTCGACGCCGTTGGGGACGAGACGGACGCGTTCTGGCGCGATCGCGTGGCGCGAAACGAGGTCGTCGGCGACCCGACGCGACACGGCGAGCACCAGCCCGTCGCCCGCGCGGTACTGGCGCGATTCCAGCGCCAGCGCTTCACGTCGCCAAGCGCGGCTCGCCGGTCCGAAACGCCGGGTCCAGCGCACCCACGGCGACCGGGTCCGCGACTCGCGGGCGCGGCTGGCGAGCCGCGAGCCCATTTGCGGCTGGATCAGGTCGTAGCGCCAGCCGACCCCCAGGTCGTGGACGACGTCGGTCTCGAGTCCGGCGAGCGCGGACGCGACGGCGGCACCGCGCTCGATGCGGCCGGGATGCCAGGGCAGCAGCGTCAGTCCGACGACATCGGAGGGCGCCCCCGGGGCGGCGCGCAAGGCAACGATCCGAACATCGTGCCCGCGCAGCCGCAAACGCACGACGACCTGCGCCGTCCACTGCCCGAGGCCGCCGCCGGCCGGATCCCAGGTCTCCATCACGATCGCGACTCTCATGCCGCGGCTCCGCGCGAAACGGTCGGGTGGGCGGCGATCGGCGCGCCGGGCGGCGAACGACGCCGCTCGCCCCGCAGCGCGCGCACGAGCGCGTCGCAGACGTCGTCGACCTCGAGGCGCTCCATGCATGCATGATGCCCGAACGGGCACTCCCGCTTCGCGCAGGGCCTGCAGTCGATGGAATGGACGAGGCGGATCTCCCGATCGTGCCGTGTGTCGCTCCAGGCGGGGTCGGTCGGGCCGAACAGCGCGACCACCGGAACGCCGAACGCGGCGCCGAAGTGTCGCGGGCCGCTGTCGGTGCTGACCAGCGCCGCGGCGCGCCGCACGACCGCCTTCGACAGGCCGATCGACAGCGGTGCACCGGCGAGCGCGGCCACGTGCGGATGGCCGGCGGACGCGGCGATGCGCAGCGCCCGCGATCGCTCGTCGGGCCCGGCGAGGATCACCACCGGCCGCTCGAGATCGACGGCCACTCGCCGTGCCAGCGCTGCGCAGGAACGCTCGGGCCAGAGCTTGGCGGATCCGAACGCGCCGCTCGAGTTGATCACCACCGGGCGCGCATCCCGCGCCAAACCGGCCGTTCGCCACGCCCGGTCGGCGGCCCGCTCGTCCTCGCCGGTCGTCGCGAGCTCGACACCACGGTCGTCGCGCGGGCAGCCGAGCGCATCGGCGAGCGCGAGGTAGTAGTCCATCGCCGAGACCGGCAGCCACCGGCCGGCGCGGCGCGGTGCGGCGAGGGCGGTGGTGAGGAGCCAGCCGCGGCGGTTGCGCGCGTAGCCGACGCGAACCGCGACGCGGCCCAGGCGCGCCGCCAACGCCGAGGCGAAATCGTTGGTCAGATGGACGCTCGCGTCGACCCCTGTGGCGGCGAGCCGGCGCGCGTAGCCGCGCCAGTCGAGCCTCGGGGAGTCGTCCGGATCGTCCCGTGTCCACAGCGTGTGGAGCCACGGTGTGCCGGCGAGGGTTTCGGCGATCCGCGGCCGCAGGATGCCGATGATCTCGGCCTCGGCGCCGAACCGGTGATGGAGCGCGCGCAGCGTCGGGGTGGCCATCACCGCGTCGCCGACCCAGTTGGGCAGGAACACCGCGAGGCGACGCATCAATGGGCCTCCGCGCGTTCCGGGGATCCGGTCCGCAGGATGCCGGACACCGCCTGGGCGACCGCATCGACGCCGATGTCCGCCATGTACGCCGCGCCGTCGGTGCGCCGGTACGCGTGGTGATCGCGGGGCCGGCGGGCCTGCACGAGCGCATGCCCCGGTCCCCACGGTCCGGTGTGCGCGGGAAGCGTCGGCCCGAACAGCGCCACGACGCGCGTGCCCAGCGCCGCGGCCGCGTGCATCGGACCCGAATCGCAGGAGACGACCAGACGGGCTCGGCGGTAGAGCGCCAGCGCCTCGCCCAGCGTCAGACGCCCGGCGAGCGATGAGACGCGCCCGGCGCCGGCGCGGCGGACGATGTCGGCAGCGGCGGGCGCCTCGTCCGGGCCGCCGGTGACGATCACCGCCATCCCGGTCGCGCCGGCGATCCGGGCGGCGAGTTCGGCGGCCTTCGCCGGATCCCAGCTCTTCGACGGCCATCGCGACAGCGGATTGAGGACGATCGCGCCGCGGGCCGGAAGTCCGGCGGCGGCGAGGATCGCCTCGAGGCGCGCATCGTCCTCGGCGGCGACGGCGAGCGAGGGCGAACAGCCGCTCGTGTCGATGCCGAGCCGGGCGCAGACCTCGGCGTGGTTGTCGACCGCGTGCCGGGTTCGATCGTGCGGCAGGGCGAAGCGCCAAGCCGGCCTCGGGGCGCCGCGTCCGGCCATGACGCGCGCCCGGGCGAGGTAGACCCAGGCGGCGCTGCGCCGCGTCCCCTGCAGGTCGATCGCGAGATCGAAATCGCCGCCCCGGCGGCGCTCCGCGGCGAGCGCGGCGTGGATGCGCGCGATCCGGCGCGGCGTCAGGCGGACCTCGATCGGCGCTTCGATCAACCCGTCGACCGCGGGGTGGGCGGACAGCAGCGCTGACCAGCGGTCTTCGACGGCGACACGCAGGTCCGCCCGCGGATGCGCGCGCTTGATCGCCTCGAGGGCGCCGGTCGCGAGCACGATGTCGCCGAACGAACTCAGCTTGACCACGAGGATGCGGCGGATCTCGCCGCCGGACCGCCGATCAGCGCCCATCGCGCGCTCCGGTACGCCGGCCGGCGAGCGCGTCGTGAAGGATGTCGCCGACGATCACCACCTCGCCGCCGAACGACGACAACGCGGACGCGATCAGCTCGAGCTCGACGTCGCGGCGATGGACCGACGCGTAGTCGTTGCAGGCGTCCGGTACGCCCGGATAGCGTCCGTCCGGATGCGAGAACAGGTCGATGCCGCCGATGACGATCCGTTCCGGCGCCAGACCGACCGCGGTCAGGATCGCCAGCGCACCGTTGGACGGACGGGCCGGCCAGCGCGAGGCCGCCGCCAGCGGGGAGAGGCGCTCGATCGTCGCGAACTCCATGGCCCGCGGTCCCCGGACGACGAGGTGGCGCAAGAGCATCGCGCGCTCGAGCTCGATGCTCCACAGACCGTAGACGCACGAATCCACGCGGTGCAGCGTCGCCGCGTCGCCGACGAAGACCAGGTCGGGGCGGGTGAGGAATCCGCGTTCGATCCAGCGCCAGTTGACCCGGATCAGGCAGTCGTGTTCGATCGTGGCGAGGCGAGGATCCTCCGACGACGGTCCGTTGCCGAGACACATCACGGTTCGCGGCTCGCCGAGCCGCCGGCGCAGGTCCTGCCAGTCGTCGTAGCGTCGCCGGGCGAGTCGCGGCGAGACGGTGCGCCACAGGCGGCTTCGTCCGACACGGTCGCGCAGGGTCGGTGCCTGCCATGTCGGTGCGAACGCGGGCAGGTCCGGGTCCGCATCATCGACTTGCGGCGGCAACAGTCGGGCGATGTCGGCGTCCGACGCGATGCGATCGCACCCCGTGGTCAACGGCAGGACCGGAACGCCGGATCGGCGGGCACGCGAGACGGTCCGGGCATCGGTGGCTTCGTCGGCGAGCAGCACGCAGGGACGAAGCCTGCGCACGAAGCGCTCGACGCCCGATCCCTCCGGCGTCGCGGCGACGATATCGTCGGGAAACTGCCGCCGCAGCCGGTCCACCGACACGGGCGCGGATGTGGTCAGAACCACACCGATGTCGCGACGCCCGGCGAACGCCTGGCGCACCCGCGGGATCGCGGTGCGATGGATGTCGGGGTCGTGGGCGTCGAGCCAGACCGACCGCCGGGCGTCACGCTCACCGAAGCCGCGCCGTTCGAGGGCGTGGCGCAACCTCGCCCGCCAACCCGCGCCCGGTGGCTCCGACCGGGCCGGGTCCGCCGGTGCATGGTAGGCTGCGACGCGCGAACGCTCCGCCATGGCGCGTCATTCTAGCGCCGGGACCCGATGATCCACGTTCCGCCGCGCGACGCGGCCCGACCATGAGAGACGGCACCGGATCGTCGTTCGAACGCCTGCGCGCGTCGTACGCCGCGTTGGGTGGGCCGGTCGTCGTCTGCAACAAGTCTCACTCCGGCAGCCGGCTCCTCGCCCGCCTGCTGCGCGAAGGCGGCGTCTTCCTCGGCGAGGATCGCAACGAGTCGCAGGATGCCCTGCCGATCGTGCCGCTGGTCGGGCATCTGGTGCGCACCGGATATCCGGACTACGCGAAGTTGTGGTCCAGCACCGTCGATCTCGAGGACGCGGCCCGGCGAGCGGGCGCCGCCTTCGAGGCCCACCTCGCCGGCTACGACCGGGGCTCGGGCGCCCCGTGGGGCTGGAAGCTGTGCGAGAGCGGGTACGCGCTGCCGTTCTTCGCCCGGCTCTTTCCCCGAGCGCGGGTCGTCCATCTGGTGCGCGACGGCCGCGACGTCGCCTTCTGCGACCATCGCGGACCCGACGACGCGTTCTGGCGCAAGGTCCATTTCGGCACCGACCGGATCGACACCTGGCGCGGCATGCGACTGACCGGGCCGGCGTACCGCCGCCGCAGCCACCGGTACAACGCCGTCCATTGGAGCAGCGCGGTCCGGGTCGCGCGGTCCTACGGTTCGATGCTGGGCGAGCGGTACCTCGAAGTCCGCTACGAGGACCTCTGCCGCGAGTTCGAGGCGACCGCGGCGCGGGTGCTCGCGTTCGCCCGGGCGCCCGACGCGACCGGTGCGATCGAGCGGGTGCGCCCGATCGTCCATCGGGATTCGATCGGCAAGCACGCTCGCGCACCGGCGCGCGCGTTGCGCGAGGTGATCGCGATCGCCAAGCCGGAGCTCCTGGCGTTCGGCTACCTCGACCGCGACCCGGAGCGGCCGCGCCCGTCGATCCGGCATTCGCGGTTCGCCGACGATTGGGTCGACCGCTGGCGACGCGGCGTGCTGATCGAGTCGTGGCGCCGGCGTCTCGCCGGCCGTTCGGGGCGAGCCGGCTGATTCGCGCGCCGGGCTGCCGGCGCCGACGCCGGTCGGTCAGTGGAAGTCGCGCGAGCGCGTCGGCAGCGAGCCCAAGAGCGGCGTGAGATCGGCGAGTCGTGCGGCGATCAGGTGGACGACCTCCCCCTCGCGCTCGACCTTGCCCCAGACCGCCATCAGCCGCGAGCCCAGCAGCTCGCGGCGCTGTCGGTCGGAGAGGTCGCGCCAGACGATCACGTTGGTGCTGCCGGTCTCGTCCTCCAGCGTGACGAACACCACGCCGCTGGCGGTGTCGGGCCGCTGGCGGCCGATCACGATGCCGGCGGTGCGCGCGAGGCGCCCGTGCGGCGCGCGCAGGATCTCGGCGGCGGTCGCCAGGCGCCGCTTCGCGAGCTCGGGCCGCAGCAGTGCGATCGGATGGCGGCGCAGCGTCAGCCCGAGCCGGCGGTAGTCGGCGACGACGTCCTCGCCCTCGGTCGGTTCGGCGAGGTCGGCGACGGACTCGTCGAACCGGCTGCCGTCGAGGAGCGCCGGGAGTTTCTCGACGCCGGCCACGTCCCAGACCGCCGCGTGGCGATGGCCGGCGAGCGAGGCCAGCGCGCCGGCGTCGGCCAGCGCCTCGAGATCGCGTCGCTCGAGGCCGGCGCGTCGCGCGAGGTCGGCGACATCGGCGTAGGCGCGCTCGCGCCGCGCGGCCTCGATCCGCCGGGCGCCGGCATCGGACAGCCCCGAGACGAGCCGCAGGCCCAGTCGCAGCGCGGGGCCGCTCGCGCCCCAGGGCGGGAAAGCAGGGTCAGACTCGACTTTTCGTTCCGCGGGCGTGGCGGCCGACTCGATGCGGCGTGCCGGAAAGTCGAGTCTGACCCTGTTTTCCAGCGTGCAGTCCCGATCGCTCGCCGCGACGTCGGGCGGTCGCACCTCGACGCCGTGGCGGCGCGCGTCGGCCACGAGCTGCGCCGGCGCGTAGAAGCCCATCGGCAGCGAATCGAGCAGCGAGGCGCAGAACGCGGCCGGGTGGTAGCGCTTCAACCAGGCGGACACGTACACGAGCAGCGAGAACGACGCCGAGTGCGACTCGGGGAATCCGTACTCGCCGAATCCGAGGATCTGCTGGTAGATCTGTCTGGCGAACGTCTCGGCGTAGCCGCGCGCGCGCATGCCCTCGATCAGCCGTTCCTCGAACTTCTCCAGTCCGCCCTTGCGCCGCCACGCGGCCATCGACCTGCGCAGGCGATCGGCCTCGCCGGGCGTGAAACCGGCGGCGACGATCGCGAGCTGCATCACCTGCTCCTGGAAGATCGGCACGCCGAGCGTGCGCTCGAGCACCGCGCGCACCGCGTCCGACGGATAGGTGACCGGCTCCAATCCCTGGCGACGCTTGAGGTACGGGTGGACCATGCCGCCCTGGATCGGCCCGGGTCGCACGATCGCGACCTCGATGACCAGGTCGTAGAAGTCGCGCGGCCTCAGCCGCGGCAGCATCGACATCTGCGCGCGCGACTCGATCTGGAACACGCCGACGGTGTCGGCGCGCTGGATCATCGCGTAGACCTCCGGATCCTCGGCCGGGATGTCCTGCATCCGCATCGGCTCGGGCAGGCGGGCTAGGCAGCGGCGGATCGCCGAGAGCATGCCGAGCGCGAGGCAGTCGACCTTGAGCAGCCCCATCGCGTCGAGATCGTCCTTGTCCCACTGGATGACCGTTCGATCGGCCATCGCGGCGTTCTCGACCGGCACCATCCGCTCGAGGAGGCCCCGCGCGATCACGAAGCCGCCGACGTGCTGCGACAGGTGGCGCGGGAAGCCCATCAGCGCGCCGGCCAGCGTCACCAGGCGCCGCACGAGCGGGCTCTGCGGATCGAATCCGGCCTCGCGGACGCGATCGGCGTGGATCGCGCGGCCGTCCCACCAGGCGAACACGCCGGCGAGCCGGTCGACCTCGGCGACCGAGAGCCCCAGCGCCTTGCCGACGTCGCGGATCGCGCTCTTCGGGCGGTAGGTGATGAGCGTCGCCGCGAGCGCGGCGCGGTCGCGGCCGTATTTCGCGTAGACGTACTGCATCACCTCCTCGCGCCGCTGGTGCTCGAAGTCGACGTCGATGTCGGGCGGCTCGTTGCGCTCCTTGCTGATGAAGCGCTCGAACAGCATGCTCATGCGCGAAGGGTCGACCTCGGTGATGCCGAGCGCGTAGCAGACCGCCGAGTTCGCCGCCGACCCGCGTCCCTGGCACAGGATGCCGCGCGAGCGGGCGAAGGCGACGATGTCGTGGACGGTGAGGAAGTAGGGTTCGTAGCGCAGCTCGGCGATCAGCGCGAGCTCGTGCTCGATCAGCTCGCGCACGTCCGACGGGGTCGACAGGCAGCGGAAGGTCGCCTCGCCGCGCAGCACCGGCTCGGCGCGGACTTCGCTCCCGTCCCGGTCCCGGTCCCGCTCGCCGGGAACCGGCGCGGCCGGCGACGGGTAGCGGCGCGCGAGCCCGGCCTCGACGAGCTTGCGCAGGTGCGAAGCCGGCGTCTCGCCGCGCGGCACGACCTCGTCGGGATACTCGTAGCGCAACTCGTCGAGCGAAAACCCGCAGGCGTCCGCGATATCGAGCGTGCGGGCGAGGAGTTCAGGCGGGTAGATCGTCGATAGCCGCCCGCGCGAGCGCAGATGCCGCTCGGCGTTGGGGGCGAGCGCGTGTCCGCACGACGCGACCGGCGTGCGCAGCCGGATCGCGGTCAGCGTGTCCTGCAGCGCGCGCCGCGCGCGCACGTGCATCTGGACATCGCCGCAGGCGACGGCCGGCAACCCGTGCTCGCGGCCGAGCTCCAGGAGCGACTCGAGCCACGCGGCGTCGCCGGGGCGCGCGTGCAGGGCGACGCCGAGCCACGCCCGCCCGGCGAAGGTCGCGGCGACCCAGCGCGCGTCGTCGTCGCCCGATCGCGACGGGGACGGCAGCCAGAGCGCCGGGCAGCGTGACGCCAGCGCCGCGACGTCGGCGCGCGTGACCCGATACGACCCCTTGACGGCCTGGCGGCGGCCGCGGGTGACGAGCTGGCACAGGTCGCCGTAAGTCGACCGGTCGGCCGCGTAGAGGGCGAGCCGCGGGCCGTCGGCCAGGTCGAACGACGCGCCGACGAGGAGCTTCAGCCCGGCGTCCTTCGCGGCGAGGTGCGCCCGCACGACGCCGGCGAGGGAACCCTCGTCGGTGATCGCCAGCGCCGCGTAGCCGAGCGCGGCAGCCCGGTCGACCAGCTCCTCGGGATGCGAGGCGCCGGTCAGGAACGTGAAATTGCTGACGCAGGCGAGCTCGGCGTAGGCGGGCAGCAGGTCGGCCATGGCGGGGCCGGGAAGGACCGGGAAGGGGGGCGCGGGTGGTGGCGGGAACCGTATGAATATACGGTATTCCGGGAATTCCCGGGAGGAGGGGATCGCGGTTCCTTCCCGCGCGCTATCCTTCGCGCCTTTCCCCCGGCGCCGTTGCC
>JAXMFN010000008.1:0-241124 GCA_046347725.1 Burkholderiales bacterium | reverse complement strand
CAGGGCCGCATCTGCTCCTGGATCTTCGCCTGCTCGTCGGCGGACATCTTCGGATAGCGCTGTGCGATGCCGCGCCATTTCTGCTTGCGCTGCGCGTCCAGCTTGTCCCAGTCCTGCGCCAGCGGAGCGAGCACCTCCCGTTCCTGCGGGCTGAGCTCGGTCCACCGCGGCGACTTGAGCGCGATCTGGGCCAGTGACGGCGCCGGCGCGAGCACGAACAGGGCCGCCGCCAGGGCGGCGGTCAACGCGCGGCGCCGGATTTCAGCCAAACCTGGAATCCCCGGTCGAGATAGGCGTCGAACGGCAGGTCCGACGTGAGGAGCTGGGCATCGATCTCCTCGTTCTCGCGGATCTGCTGGTAGACCTGCCATTGCTGCCAGCCCAATCCCGCGCTGGCGATGAGGGCGACACCGATCCAGAACCGGACCTGCGCGTAGAACGGCCGCGGCCCCGCGATCGTTCCGCCGTTGGCACCGGCACCGGCCAACCGGGGTTGGGTCGCGCGCTGCGGATCGTTGAGGCGAGCGAGCGCCGCCGCACGCGCCTGCTGCAGCCGATAGGCGGTCCCGCTCCGGAGCTCCGAGGCGCTCTGGTCGAGGTAAGCCGTTATTTTCCTTGCGATTTCCTTGTCGTCGGCGGTCATAGCTTCACTCCCTTGGCCGAGAGCGTCTCGGCCAACGCGTGGATCGCCCGGGAACAGTGGGTCTTGACGCTGCCCTCCGAACAGCCCATCGCCGCCGCGGTTTCCGCCACGTCGAGTTCCTCCCAGTAACGCAGGAGAAACGCCTCCCGTTGACGTGCCGGCAGCCGCGTCAGCGCCTGTTCGATCAGGCCTACGATCTGCTTCTGCTCGAGTTCGGCCGCCGGCTCCGCCGGCCGTCCGGACCCGGACTCGACCGGCAGCGTTTCGAGCGGGTCGTAGTCCTCGTCCTTGTCGTCACCCTTGCCGAGCGCCGAGAGCACCGTCGTCCAGGTCGACCGGACCTTCTGGCGCCGGAAATGGTCGTGGACGGTGTTCTGGAGGATCCGCTGGAACAAGAGCGGCAGCTCCGCGGCGGGCTTCTCGGCGTAGCGTTCGGTGAGCTTCAGCATCGCGTCCTGGACGATGTCGAGCGCCGCGTCCTCGTCGCGGACCGCGAACATCGCATGCTTGAACGCGCGCCGCTCGACTTCCGCGAGAAACGACGCGATTTCCTGGGAGGTCGCCAGCGGAGTGCCCGAAGCGCCGTCGGGGCGCGCGAAAAGCGCAGTATAGGCGCATTCTCCTGGCCCGCCGTTGTGCGACGCAGCGGCCCTTGACCGGCCGACGGTCAGAGGCTATCGTGGCGGGTAGCGGGGCGGTCCCCGCTGCTGTGCTGCAATAACGGCCGTCAGCCTCCCCTCCGGGCGCGTCACGAGCGCGACCGGGGCATCCGCAGGGGGGCTTGCGGAACCGGCTTCTACCCAAAGCCTTGACGCCCGCGCCGCCACCCTGGCGCGCATCGGTTCTTGCAGTCCCGGTTCCGCGCCTGGCGCGGAGCACGGGCCACGCGGGCTTGAGCGAATTCCCAGACGAGGCTACAGACATGCAACTCACGGGCGCGGAAATCGTCATCCGCTGCCTCCAGGACGAAGGCGTCGAGTACGTCTTCGGCTATCCGGGCGGCGCGGTGCTCAATATCTACGACGAGCTCTTCAAGCAGGACCGGGTCAAGCACGTGCTCGTGCGTCACGAGCAGGGTGCGGTGCACGCGGCCGACGGCTATTCGCGGTCCAGCCGGAAGATCGGCGTGGCGCTGGTGACCTCGGGCCCGGGCGTGACCAACGCGGTCACCGGCATCGCGACCGCGTACATGGACTCGATCCCGATGGTCGTGCTGACCGGTCAGGTCCCGACCCACGCGATCGGCCAGGACGCCTTCCAGGAGTGCGACACCGTCGGCATCACGCGGCCCTGCGTCAAGCACAACTTCCTCGTCAAGAACGTCGACGATCTCGCGGCGACGATCAAGAAGGCGTTCTATCTCGCCGCGACCGGCCGTCCCGGACCGGTGCTCGTCGACATCCCCAAGGACGTGACCCAGGCGAAGGCCGAGTACGCCTATCCGCGCAGCGTCACGCTGCGCTCGTACAACCCGGTGACCAAGGGACACGCCGGCCAGATCAAGAAGGCGGTGCAGCTCCTGCTCGAGGCGAAGCGACCGATGATCTACGCCGGCGGCAGCGTGGTGCTCAACGACGCCGCGCGCCGCAGCTCCACGCGGCTCGTGCGTCTGCTCGGCTACCGTGCACGACGACGCTGATGGGCCTGGGCGGCTTCCCCGGCACCGACCCGCAGTTCACCGGCATGCCGGGCATGCACGGCACTTACAAGGACGAACATGGCGATGCAGCACAGCGACGTGCTGCTGGCGGTGAGTGCGCGCTTCGACGACCGGGTGATCGGCAATCCCAGCACTTCTTCCGCACCGACCGCAAGATCATCCATATCGACATCGATCCCTCGTCGATCTCCAAGCGGGTCAAGGTCGACGTGCCGATCGTCGGTTACGTCAGCGAGGTGCTCGATGAGATGCTGAAGCTGATCGAGGGCGCGCCGGCCCGGCCGGACGCGGCCGCGCTCAAGGCCTGGTGGGGCGAAATCAAGGAGTGGCAGCGCAAGGACTGCCTGCGCTACGACAAGTCCTCGGCGCTGATCAAGCCGCAGGCGGTAATCGAGGCGCTCTACCGGGTGACCGGCGGCGACGCGATCGTCACCTCCAGGGCAATCGGCCAGCACCAGATGTGGGCGGCCCAGTACTACAAGTTCGACAAGCCGCGCCGCTGGATCAACTCCGGCGGCCTGGGGACGATGGGCTTCGGCCTGCCGGCGGCGATGGGCGCGCAGTTCGTCAACCCGGACGCGACCGTGGCCTGCGTCACCGGCGAGGCGTCGATCCAGATGTGCATCCAGGAGTTGTCGACCTGCAAGCAGTACGACCTGCCGATCAAGATCGTCAATCTCAACAACCGCTATCTCGGCATGGTGCGGCAGTGGCAGGAGTTCTTCTACGGCAACCGCTACGCGCACAGCTACGTCGACGCGCTGCCGGACTTCGTCAAGCTCGCCGAGGCCTACGGGCACGTCGGGTTCAAGGTCGAGAAGCCCGGCGACGTCGAGGGCGCGCTCCGCGAGGCGTTCGCCCTCAAGAACCGCCTGGTCTTCGTCGACGTGATCACCGACCAGACCGAGAACGTCTACCCGATGGTCCCCGGGGGCAAGGGGTTGACCGAGATGATCCTCGCCGAGGAACTGTGAGGGGGCGGCCATGAGACACATCCTGTCGATCCTGGTGGAGAACGAGGCGGGCGCGCTGTCGCGCATCTCCGGGCTCTTCTCCGCCCGCGGGTACAACATCGAGTCGCTGACGGTCGCGCCGACCGAGGACCCGACGATGTCGCGGATGACGATCGTCACCGTCGGCTCGGACGACGTCATCGAGCAGATCACCAAGCAGCTGAACAAGCTGGTCGAGGTGGTCAAGGTCGTCGACCTGACCGACGGCAACCACATCGAGCGCGAGCTGATGCTGGTCAAGGTCCGCGCCGCCGGCAAGGACCGCGAGGAGATGAAGCGGCTGGCCGACATCTTCCGCGGCCGCGTCCTCGACGTCACCGACAAGAGCTACACGATCGAGCTGACCGGCACCGGCGAGAAGCTCGACGCGTTCCTGACGGCCATCGAGCCGGGCGTGATCCTCGAGACGGTGCGCACCGGCGCGTCGGGGATCGGGCGCGGCGAGAGGATCCTCAAGGTCTAGACGACCGGCGACGGGCACCACCAACCTCCGACACAAGGACCCCCCATGAAGGTGTATTACGAGAAGGACGCCGATCTCTCGCTGATCAAGGGCCGCAAGGTCACGATCGTCGGCTACGGTTCGCAGGGCCACGCGCACGCGCAGAACCTCAACGATTCCGGCATCAAGGTCACCGTCGGTCTGCGCAAGGGCGGCGCGTCCTGGGACAAGGCGAAGAAGGCGGGGCTCAAGGTCGCCGAGGTCGCCGACGCGGTCGCCGGCGCCGACGTCGTCATGCTGCTGATGCCCGACGAGCACATCGCCGCGGTCTACCGGTCGGATGTCGAGCCGAACATCAAGAAGGGCGCGGCGCTCGCCTTCGCGCACGGCTTCAACATCCACTACGGCCAGATCGTCCCGCGCGCCGACCTCGACGTGATCATGATCGCGCCCAAGGCGCCGGGCCACACGGTGCGCTCGACCTACGCGGCCGGCGGCGGCGTGCCGATGCTGATCGCCGTTCACCAGGACGCGACCAAGAAGGCGCGCGACATCGCGCTCTCCTACGCGGCGGCGATCGGCGGCGCGCGCGCCGGCGTCATCGAGACCAACTTCCGCGAGGAGACCGAGACCGACCTCTTCGGCGAGCAGGTCGTGCTCTGCGGCGGTCTGGTCGAGCTGATCAAGGGCGGCTACGAGACGCTGGTCGAGGCGGGCTACGCGCCGGAGATGGCGTATTTCGAGTGCCTGCACGAGGTCAAGCTGATCGTCGACCTGATCTACGAGGGCGGGATCGCGAACATGAACTACTCGATCTCGAACAACGCCGAATACGGCGAGTACGTCACCGGCCCGAAGATCGTCACCGACGAGACGAAGAAGACGATGCGCGAGGTGCTCGAGCGCATCCAGACCGGCGAGTACGCGAAGGACTTCATCCTCGAGAACCGCGCCGGCGCGCCGACGCTGTTGTCACGACGCCGGCTCACGGCCGAGCACTCGATCGAGCAGGTCGGCGAGAAGCTGCGCTCGATGATGCCCTGGATCAAGAAGAACAAGCTCGTCGACCAGTCGCGCAACTGACGTCTCGTCCGTCGGCCGGAACGCCGGCCGTCGGCGTGGCGGCCGACCCGCGGCGGCGGCGGGCGGTCGGGCCGAGGCTCGACTCCCCGTCGCCGGCCGCCCGCCCGACCGCGCGGTCTATACTGGCGCGTGGTCCGGCCCCCGCACGCGCGCCGCCGACTCGCCGCGCCGAACACGCAACGCGGGTGGATCGGTCTGCTCGCGCTGCTCGTGGCGCTGGCGATCGTCGGCTGGCTCGCGATCGCGGCGTTGCGGGGCTACGGCGTCTCCGGTCGATCGACGGCCGACGAAAGCGAGAAACGACCCGGTGCGGTCGCGACCGATCCGGTCGAAAGGGCCCGCGCGTCCGAGGCGATCATCGTCGACCGCGCGCGCGAGGCGGCGCGCCGCGCCGACGGCGACGCGGAGGGGCGCTAGTCCGTGGCGACGACCCGCAAGCCGGCGCGCGTCGTGCGGCCGGTCCGTTCCGCGGCGCCGGTACCGCCCGCCGTCGCGCGTCCGCGGTTCGCCGAACGCCATGACGTGCCGCGCCTACTGCTTCGCGCCGGCGCGCTCCTGATCGCGCTCGCCGCGATCGTGCTGATCGGGATCGTCTCGGTCAAGGCGTTCCGCGACCGGGATTCCAAGTCGAGGTGGATCCAGAAGACCGAGCAGGAGGCGGCGACGGGGACCCCTGCCGCCGGTCCGGCCGCCAAGCCGGCGCCGCCCTGACGCGAGGAGTCGGCGGGCGCGGGGTGCTAGAATCGCCGCCTCTCGCGCGAGCGTCATCCGGATCGGCCCGATGCCCGCTTCCCCCTATCCGCACCCGATCATCGCCCGCGAAGGCTGGCCGTTCGTCGCGATCGCGATCGGCCTCGTCGTCGCGCTCGCGTGGCTGGGCGGGGCGACGGGTGGGCTCGTCGGCCTCGCGATTCTCGCCTTCGTCGTCCAGTTCTTCCGCGACCCGCCCCGCGCGATCCCCTCGGATCCCGGCGTCGTGCTCGCGCCGGCCGACGGGCGGATCGTCGTCGTCGACCGCGCGCGCGACCCCTGGCTCGATCGCGACGCGTTGAAGATCAGCGTGTTCATGAACGTATTCAACGTCCATAGCAACCGCAGCCCGGTGGACGCGGAGGTCGTCGCGGCCTGGTACCACGCCGGCGCGTTCGTCAACGCGGCGCTCGACAAGGCGTCGGTCGAGAACGAGCGCAACGCGCTGCACCTGAGGACGGCCGACGGCCGCGACGTGACCTGCGTCCAGGTCGCCGGCCTGATCGCCCGACGCATCCTCTGCTACGTGCGACCCGGCGATCGCCTCGCGCGCGGACAGCGCTACGGGTTCATCCGCTTCGGCTCGCGCGTCGATGTCTACCTGCCGACGAACGCGAAGCCGCGCGCGGCGGTCGGCGACGTGGTGCGTGCCGCCGAAACGATCCTCGCGGACCTGGGCTGAGGCGGACGGGCGATGGTCGACTTCGACAAACAGCGGGCGCTGGCGAAGAACCGGGTGCGCCGCCGCGGCATCTACCTGCTGCCGAACCTGTTCACGACCGCCGCGCTGTTCGCCGGCTTCTACGCGATCGTCCAGGCGATGAACCAGCGCTTCGACGCGGCCGCGATCGCGATCTACATCGCGATGGTGCTGGACGGGCTCGACGGCCGGGTCGCGCGGCTGACGCGCACCCAGAGCGCCTTCGGCGCCGAGTACGACAGCCTCGCCGACATGGTGAGCTTCGGTGCGGCGCCGGCGCTCGTCATCTACGAATGGTCGCTGCGCGGCATGGGCAAGCTCGGCTGGATCGCGGCGTTCGTCTACGTCGCCGGCGCGGCGTTGCGGCTCGCGCGCTTCAACACGATGCTCGAGGTCGCCGACAAACGCTGGTTCCAGGGCATGCCGAGCCCCTCGGCGGCGGCGCTGGTCGCCGGATTCGTCTTCATCGTCGACGACTACGGTGTCGCGCCGGCCGACGTCCGCTGGTGGTCGTGGTGCGTGACGCTGTTCGCAGGACTCGTCATGGTGTCGAACCTCAAGTACTACAGCTTCAAGACGATCAACCTGAAGAAGAGCGTCCCGTTCGTCGCCGTGCTCCTGTTCGTCGTCTTCCTCGCGCTCCTCTCCTACCAGCCGGCGGTCGTCCTCTTCGGCGGCTTCGTCGCCTACGCGATCTCCGGGTTCCTCGTGTCCGCCTGGCTGCTGTTGCGCCGGCGCCGCACCCCGGGCCCGCCGGCCTGACCCGGGTCGTCGAGGCGCTTGCGGCGACGCGGGATATCCGATAGGATCGCTCGGTCATGAGCAGCGTCCTCCTCCGCGCCAGCCCCGATGCCGCCGGTCTTTCGACCGCGCGCGCGCTCGGCCTTCCGCTGGCGCTGCTGCTCCTGCGCCTCGCGCGCAGATAAAACCGACCCCCTCCCGCCGAGCAAGACCCCGACCCCGTCCGGCAGCGGACCGGGGGAACGACGTCCCTGGCGCGCACGCGTCCTAAGGAACCGCCATGAAGATCGACCCGACCCGCAAGTACCGCCCGGTCCCGACCGTGGACCTCCCCGAGCGTCGCTGGCCCTCGGCGAAGCTCGAGCGCCCGCCGGTGTGGTGCAGCGTCGACCTGCGCGACGGCAACCAGGCGCTGATCGAGCCGATGGACGCCGAGCGCAAGCTCGCGATGTTCGACCTCCTGGTCTCGATGGGCTACAAGGAGATCGAGGTCGGGTTCCCGGCCGCGTCGCAGACCGACTACGACTTCGTGCGCAAGCTGATCGACGAGCGGCGCATCCCGGACGACGTCACCGTGCAGGTGCTGACGCAGTCGCGCGAGCCGCTGATCCGCCGGACCTTCGAAGCGCTCGCCGGCGTCAGGCGCGCGATCGTCCACCTCTACAACTCGACGTCGACCGCCCAGCGACGCATCGTCTTCGGCCTCGACCGGGCGGGCATCGTCGACATCGCGGTGACCGGCGCGAAGCTGATCCGCGAGCACGCCGCCGCGCGCCCGGGGACCGACTGGGTCTTCCAGTACTCGCCGGAGAGCTTCACCGGAACCGAGCTCGATTTCGCGCGCGACATCTGCGACGCGGTGACCGACGTCTGGCGGCCGACGCCCGAGCGCAAGGTGATCCTCAACCTCCCGGCGACGGTGGAGATGACGACGCCGAACGTCTACGCCGACCAGATCGAGTGGATGCACCGGCATCTCGCGCGACGCGATTCGGTGATCCTGTCGGTGCATCCGCACAACGACCGCGGTTGCGGCGTCGCCGCCGCCGAGCTCGCCCAACTCGCCGGCGCCGAGCGGGTCGAGGGCTGTCTGTTCGGCAACGGCGAGCGCACCGGCAACGTGTGCCTGGTGACGCTCGGGCTCAACCTGCACACGCAGGGCATCGATCCGGGCATCGACCTCTCCGACATCAACCGCGTGATCCGGATCGTCGAGGAGTGCAACCAGCTGCCGGTGCATCCGCGTCATCCGTACGGCGGCGAGCTCGTGTTCACCGCCTTCTCCGGTTCGCACCAGGACGCGATCAAGAAGGGGCTCGCCGCCCGCGAGATCGAACTCGCCCGCGGCAACGAAGTCTGGGACGTGCCCTACCTGCCGATCGATCCGTCCGACGTCGGACGGACCTACGAGGCGGTGATCCGCGTCAACAGTCAGTCGGGCAAGGGGGGCATCGCCTATCTGCTCGAGCGCGACCACGGACTCACGCTGCCCCGGCTGTTGCAGATCGAATTCAGCCAGGTGATCCAGAAGATCACCGACGCGACCGGCAAGGAGCTGACGTCGAAGGGGATTCGCGCGGCCTTCGACCGCGAGTATCTCGACGCGCGCCAGCCGATCGCCTACGTCGACCACCGCGCGCAGCACGCGCCGCAGGGCACGATCGAGCACCTGACGACCCGGCTGGTCGTCGACGGCGCAGAGTCGGTGCTGACCGGCTCGGGCAACGGGCCGGTCGACGCGTTCGTCCGCGCGCTGCGCGATGGCGCCGGACTGGACATCCACGTCCAGAACTACCACGAGCACGGCGTCGGCGCCGGCGAGGACGCGAACGCGGTCGCCTACGTCCAGCTCCGCGTCGGCACCGACCGGACCGTCTACGGCGTCGGTCTCGATCCCAACATCGTCACCGCGACGCTGAAGGCGGTGGTGAGCGCGGTCGACCGGGGGGCGGCGCAGGGTCTGCTGGCGCCGAAGGTGGCGAAGGCCGGTGCGCGTCCGGGAGCGCAGCTCGTCGCCTAGGCGGCACCGGCGACCGGCCGTGCGCGGGCGCGGCCGGTCGGCGATAATGACGATCGCGGACGGTCGCCGGGGGGCGGCGGTCCCCCCATGACCGCCGATCGCCCGTTCAACCTCGTCCGCTGGTTCTCCGTCGTGCTGGTCGGCGTCCTCGCCGCGAGCGCGATCACGGCCGGCCTGCTGCTGTCGCGGTTCATCGAGGACCGGCTGCTCGCGCTCGACGCCGACACGACGCGCGCCTTCGTCCAGACGGTGACCCGCGCCGAGAACGCCGAGGTGCTGGCGTTCTCCGCCGAAGGTCCGGTCAGCGACGCGCTCTCGGAGTTCTTCTCCCATATCGCCCAGATGCCCGAGGTCGTGCGGACCAACGTCTACGGGCGCGACCGGCGCGTGCTGTGGTCGAGCGACCTGCAGCTGGTCGGCCGACGATTCCCTGAGAACGACGAGCTCGACGACGCGCTGCGCGGCGAAGTCGTCTTCAAACGCGGCTATGCGACGCCCCAGGAAGGCGCCAAGCCGGAGCACGTGAGCTTCCGCGAGGAGGTCTTCTTCGTCGAGAGCTACATCCCGATCTACGGCACCGGCATCGTCGCGCCGGTCGCCGTCGTCGAGGTCTACAAGCTGCCGCGCCAGCTCGAGTCGACGCTCAACGTCGCGCGCGCGCTCGTCTGGTCGGCGGCGGTCGCGGTGGGCGTGATCCTGTTCCTCGCGCTGCACGGTTTCATCCGCCGCGCCGCGCGCCTGATCGCGACGCAGCAGGAGCGCATCGTCGAGGCGGAGACGATGGCGACCGTCGGAGAGATGGGGTCGACGCTCGCCCACAGCATCCGAAACCCGCTGGCGTCGATCCGCTCGTCGGCCGAACTCGCGCTCGAGGACCCGGCCTGCTCGTGGCGGGGCGAGGCGCGCGACATCATCGACGCGTCGGCGCGTATCGAGAACTCCGTGCGCGATCTCCTGCTTCTCGGGAGCGCGCCGGCCGACGCGGCGACGCCGGTCGCGGTCAACGACGTCGCGGTCGAGGCGATGGCGATGCTCAAGCGCGAGTTCGAGCGCAAGGGCGTCGCCGACGCGCTCGCGCTCGACCCGGCCGACCCGCGCGTGCTCGCCGACGCCGCGTCGTTGCGTCAGGTGCTGTCGAGTCTCGTGGTCAACAGCCTCGAAGCCTGCGGACCCGGGGCCCGGATCGAGGTGTCGACCGCGACCCTGCCCGGGCACGGCGTCGAGGTCGCCGTCCGCGACAGCGGACCCGGCATTCCGGCGGCCGACCTGCCGCGTGTGCTCAAGCCGTTCCACACATCCAAGCCCAAGGGGCTCGGGCTCGGCCTTCCGCTGGCGAAGCGGCTGGTCGAGCGACACGGCGGGACGCTGTCGATCGCGAGCGCGCCCGGCGAGGGCACGACGATCCGGCTGCGCTTTCCGGGGGCGCTCGCGTGAGCAGGGGCGCGGTGCTCGTCATCGAGGACGAGGAGACCTTCGGGCGCAACGTCGCCACCTACCTCCAGCGCGCCGGATACGAGTGCGTGCACGCGCCCGACGCCGAGCGCGGCCTCGCGCAGCTCGAGACCTTCCGGCCCGACGTCGTCATTCTCGACTACAACCTGCCCGGGATCGACGGGCTCGCCACGCTCGAGCGGATCCGCGCCGTCGACCGGCGCGTGCGCGTGATCATGGTGACCGGGCACGGAAACGTCCGGGTCGCCGTCGACGCGATGAAGGCCTCCGCGTTCGACTACCTCGCCAAGCCGGTCGCGCTCGCGGATCTGAAGGCGGTGGTCGAGCGGGCGATGGGCGAGGACCGGCGCGACGAGGCGATCGCGCACGCGAACCGTCGCGGCCGTCCCCCCGGGCTCGCCGCGATCGTCGGCGAGTCGACCCCGATCCGCGAGCTCAAGGCGACGATCGCCCGGATCGCGGCCGCCGAGGCGACGATGACCGGTGTGCCCCCGCCGATCCTGGTCACCGGCGAGACCGGAGCCGGCAAGGAACTCGTCGCCCACGCGATCCACGACGAGGGCGCGCGGTCGGGCAAGCCGTTCATCGACGTCAACTGCGGCTCGATACCGGCGAACCTCCTCGAGTCGGAGCTGTTCGGATACGAGCGGGGCGCGTTCACCGACGCGCGCGAGCGCAAGATCGGGCTGGTCGAGGCGGCCGACGGCGGCACGCTGTTCTTGGACGAGATCGGCGACATGGACCTCGCGCTGCAGGTGAAGCTGCTGCGCGTGCTCGAGGAGCAGGTGATCCGGCGGCTGGGCAGCGTGCGCGACCGGCAGGTCGACGTCCGGGTGGTGTCGGCCACCCACCGATCGCTCGAGGAGCTGGTCGCGCAGGGGCGATTCCGCGCCGACCTGCTGTTCCGCCTGCGCATCGTCGAACTCCACGTGCCGCCGTTGCGCGATCGCGGCGAGGACATCCTGATCATCGCCCGGCACCTGCTGCAGCGGCTCGCGCCGCGCTACGGCCGAGCGGTGCCGACGCTCACCCGCGACGCCGAGCGCGCGATGCTCGCGCACGCCTGGCCGGGCAACGTGCGGGAATTGCGCAACGTGCTCGAGCAGGCGATCCTGCTCGCGCCGTCGCAGACGATCGGCCCGGAATCGCTGCGTCTCGCGTCGCCGTCCTCGCGACCGGCGGCGGCGGCGCCGGCCACGTCGCCGGCGCCGGGGGGGACGCTGGGCGATGTCGAGCGCGCGATGCTCGCCGAGGCGCTCGAACGCACGCAGTGGAACGTCTCGCGCGCCGCGCAGCGGCTCGGCGTCTCGCGCGACACGCTCCGCTACCGGATCGCCAAGTACGGCATGCGTCGGCCCGGGGGCGGCGAGCCCGACGAGACCTGAGGGCCCGCGGAGCTCAGCCGGCCGGCCGGTCGACGGCGAGCGCGAGCATCGCGTCGACGCAGTCGGGGTCGAGGTGGCGGCCGCGCTGCGAACGCAGGTAGCCGAACGCCTCGTGCGGTGTCCAGGCCCGCTTGTAGGGGCGCTGCGAGACGAGCGCGTCGTAGACGTCCGCGACCGCGACGATCCGCGCTTCGATCGGAATGGCGTCGCCGGCCAGCCCGTCGGGGTAGCCCGAACCGTCGTAGCGTTCGTGGTGGCGCAGGGCGATGCGCGCTCCCGCCGCCAGGATCGGCGATGCGCTGCCGCACAGGAGGTCATGACCGAGCCGGGCGTGCGTGCGCATGACGCTGCGCTCCTCCGGCGTCAGCGGACCGGGTTTGGCGAGAATCGCTTCGGGTATCGCGAGCTTGCCGATGTCGTGGAGCGGCGCCGCGCACGCGAGTCGCTCGGCGGCGGCGGCGTCGAATCCCAGCCGCGCCGCGATCGCGGCGCAGTGGCCGGCGATCCGGGCGAGATGCGGGCCGGTGCTCGGATCGACCAGCGAACCGACTTCGAGGTTCGCTTCGAGGCGCCGGACCAGTTCGGCGAGGAGGCGGCCGGCGGAGTCGGGACCATCGCCCCGCGTCGGGCGGCCCGATCGACCCGTCGTGGCGCCGGGGTTCGCTGCCGGAGGCGCCGCGAGCGCGTCCGGCGGAACGATCCGAGCCGCCTCGTCGATCCTGCGCACGCGGGCCTGTCCCTGTCGCGCCCGGCTAGAAGCGCCAGTCGATCCCGACATCGGCGCGCCAACGTTCGCGCGGATCGTCGAGCAGTCGCTGGGCGCCGGCCGACAGCCGGAAGTCGTGCCT
The DNA here is from genome assembly GCA_046347725.1 of Burkholderiales bacterium. Lineage (GTDB taxonomy): Bacteria > Pseudomonadota > Gammaproteobacteria > Burkholderiales > Casimicrobiaceae > VBCG01. Next base: position 228,387 of record JAXMFN010000008.1, on the reverse strand, counting down.
GCCGCCCAGCCGCCAGCGGACGCCGAGCGAACGGTCGAGCCCGGCGCCGTCTTCGAGACGAAGCACATCGGCGACCACCTCGATCTCCCCGGCACCTCGCAGCGGCACGGCGAGCCCGGCGAACGCCGAAGGCTGACGCGCGGCGCCGATCGGCGAAGCGGCGCCGGCGACGAGATCGAGCGGACCGACCGGTTGGACGATCGAGACGTCGACGCCGAGGCGGGTTCGCGGGTCGTTCTCGTCGTGCGCGGCGATGCGCAGTGTCCGTAGCGAGACGTCGACGAGCGCTCCGGTGATCGGCAGTGTCGGCGCCTTCCAGGTCGCCGCGAACCGCAGCGAACGGCGCAACGCCGGGGCGAGCGAGTCGTTGCAGGCGTCGGCGGCGTTGGCGATGCGTGCCGGCGCCCCGGGGACGACGACGTCGGGGCAGGTGCGTCCGACCAGATCGAGCGTGAAGTCCTCGGTCTGCGCCCGCACCGTCACGTTGCGCCACGCGGCGGTGGTCCCGGCGAGCGTCCCGATGCGCGGCAGGCCGGCGTGGACGCCGACCTCGATCGGGTCGGCGGCGCCGACCGTCGACGAAGTCGCGATCGCGACGATGGCGGCAAGGCCGAGAGCGAAGGCGTTGGCAGGCGAATCCATGGAAGCGTCGGTGCGATCGGTGGCGAAAAGCACCGTCGCGCGCGGGGGAGAGGCCCGTCCGGGCCACCCGCGCGCGACGGCCGGACCGCGATCAGTGGTGACCGATCGGCTCGTCGGTGCCGCGACCACGACGCGTATCGCCGGCCGGGTCGTCGGCACGCCGCTTGAGTTCCGCGGTCGTCGCTCGAGGCGCCCGCCACCGAGTTCACGAGGTCGTCGGCGCCGCGGCTCGGCGCGTGTCGCCGGCCGGGTCGTCCGCGCCGCGGCCGCGCCGCTGGTGGCCGGCGGGGTCGTCGGCACCACGACCTTGGCGGGTGTCGCCGGCCGGGTCGTCGGCCCCTTGTCCCTGCCGGGTATCGCCGGCCGGGTCGTCGGCACCGCGCCCGTGGCGGCTGTCGCCGGCCGGATCGTCGGCTCCCTGCTTCTTGGGCGACGTGTCGTCGGCGCCGCGGCCACGACGCTGGTGACCGGCCGGATCGTCGGCACCCTGCTTCTTGGGCGTCGCGTCGTCCGCGCCACGCCCGCGCCGCTGATGACCGGCCGGGTCGTCGGCACCTTGCTTCTTGGGCGTCGCGTCGTCGGAACCGCGGCCGCGACGCTGGTCGCCCGCCGGGTCGTCGGCACCGCGACGCTTGGTGAACGCGACGTCGGCGCCGACGATCCGCGAGGACGAGCGGGCGCCGTCGACGGCGCTGCGGCCAGCGGCACTGGCCGGGACGGAGGTCGCGAGGGTGGCGGTGGCGGCGAGGACCGCGAGAGCGATCAGGGACTTGTTCATGGTGGGCTCCAGTCGGTGAGTCGGTTGCTGGTGATGATGTGGGATCTTTTCCCACCAAACGTAATGCAGCCGCTGTGCCAGGCCTGGAGATATTTGATAGACGACTGAAACAAAAGGGAAAAACAGGCAAGCGCCGTCGATCCGACGGGAACTGGGTGGGGGAAATCCCCCAGTCATGGGGCTTTGCTCGACTGGGAGACCGGTCGACGCCCCGTTCTTTCCACCGCCGCGGCGTGGTGCGCCCGATCGTCGCCCGGGGGGCGCGTCAGGCCGTCTCTCGCGCCAGCGTGACGATGGCGTCGGACAGGACCGAGACGGTGATGTCGAGTCCCGGCGCGAGTTGGTTGCGGGTCGCGACGTGGGACGAGAGCCGCATCGTGAGCAGCGCGCCGACGACTCCCTCGGCCGCGAGTCTCACGGTGACGTCGTCGCCCAAGACGGTGCAGTCGACGATGCGCGCCCGCACCGGGTTCTCGTGCTCGCCGCGCGATGGTCGGTCGACGCGATGGAGCACGACCCGGGTCGGTGCGATCGTCCAGGCGATCCGTCCGCCCGCGCTCGCGGGTCCCGGGTTCGACACCGCGAGGCGGTGCGGGCCGAAGGCGAGCGCCGGCCGTCCATCCTCGCTTGCGACGACATCGGCCTCGAGGAGGTTGGGCAGGTCGAGCAGACGCGCGGCGGCCAGCGACGACGGGCGCGCGAGCACGTCGGCGGTCGACCCGTGCTGGACGATGCGGCCGCGCTGCATCAGGCACAGGTGCGAGGCGAGCAGCGCAGCCTCGTCGAGATCGTGGGTGACCAGCAGCACCGTCGGGGCGAGCTCGGCGTGGAGGCGCTTCAGTTCGACATAGAGTCGCTTGCGCGTGCTGCGGTCGACCGACGAGAACGGCTCGTCGAGCAGCAGCACCCGTGGGTCGCGGGCGAGCGCGCGCGCCATCGCCACCCGCTGCTGCTGCCCGCCGGACAGGTCGCGCGGCTTGCGCTCGTCGAGACCCGAGACGTGGGTGCGCGCGAGCCAGCTCCGAGCCCGTTCGCGTCGCTCGACCGGTGCCATGTGGAGGAGCGAGGTCGCGACGTTGTCGAGCGCCGACAGGTGGGGGAAGAGCCCGTAACGCTGCGACACGAACCCGATCGGTCGTTCGCGCGTCGGCCGGTCGACGCCGGCGGCGCGGTCGAACCAGACCTGATCGTCGAGCGCGATGCGGCCGTCGCGGGGCGAGAGGAGCCCGGCGATCGCGCGCAACAGCGAGGTCTTGCCGCTGCCCGAGGGACCGACGATCGCGACGATCCGCGACGTCGGCAGCGCGAGGTCGAGTTCGAGCGGCGGGCCGTCGTGGCGCACCGCGAGCGCGAGGCTCATCGGGTGATCTTCGGCACGAGACGGTCGGACAGGACGAACGACAGCGCGACGGTGACGAACGAGACCAGGAGTAGCGCGAGCGCCATCGCGCCGGCGGCGGCGGTGTCGAACGCCTGGACCCGGTCGTAGATCGCGATCGCGATCGTCTTCGTCTCGCCGGGAATGCTGCCGCCCACCATCAGCACGACGCCGAACTCGCCCAGCGTGTGGGCGAACGTGAGCACCGCCGCCGACATCACGCCCGGCCAGGCGATCGGCAGCTCGATCCGGGTGAACGCCTGCCAGCGCGACAGCCCGCAGCACTGGGCGGCCTCGCGGACCTCGCCGGGAATCGACGCGAACGCGCGCTGCAGCGGCTGGACCGCGAAGGGGATGTTGACGATCACCGACGCGACCACCAGCCCGGAGAAACTGAACACGAGCGGGGTGCCCAGCAGATCGGCGATCGCGCCGCCCAGCGGACTGCGCGCGCCGAAGGCGACCAGCAGGTAGTAGCCGACGACCGTCGGCGGGAGCACCAGCGGCAGCGCGGTGAGCGCTTCGAGCCACGGGCGCGCGAGCGATCGGGTGTTGGCGAGCCAGCGCCCCGCCAGGACGGAGAGCGGCAGCAGGATCGCCAGCGTCCAGGCCGCGAGCGCGAGCGAGAGCGACAGCGCGGTCCAGTCCATCGTGCGGACCTCAGCCCGCTTCCCCGGGCAGCGCGAAGCCGTGGCGCGCGAAGATGCGCCGCGCCTCCGGCGAGCCCAGGTAGGCGTGGAACGCGACCGCCGGCGCGCTCGCCGTTCGCAGCAGCACCATCCGCTGGCGCAGCGGCGCGTGCCAGTCGGCGGGGAGCGGCACCGCCGTGCCGAGCCGCGCGACCGTCGGCGCTTTCGCGAGCGACCAGGGAATGATGCCGCCCTGCGCCTCGCCGCCGGCGGCGAACTGCGTCGCCTGCGCGGCGTTCTCGCCCAGCACGAGCACGGGCGAGAGCGCGTCCCACAGGCCTGCGCGGTTCAGCGCTTCGCGCGCCGCGCGACCGTAGGGGGCATGCTCGGGATTGGCGATCGCGAAACGCTTCACGCGCCGTTCGCGCAGGGCGCTGCCGAGGTCGGCGAGGCTGGCGTCGGCGAGGAGCGGCGAGCCCCGCGGAACGAACAGCGCGATCCGCCCGATCGCGTAGAGCGATCCGCCATCGCGCGTGAGGCCGCCGCGGACGAGCCGCTCGACATAGGCCTCGTCGGCCGACAGGAACAGTTCGAACGGCGCTCCGTGTTCGATCTGCCGGGCGAAGTTCCCCGACGATCCGAAGGCGATCCGCACCTCGTTGCCGGTGCTGCGACGGTAGGCGTCGGCGATTTCGGTCAGCGCGTACTGGAGGTCGGCGGCCGCGGCGACCGCGGGAACCCGCGCGGCCGCCAGCGGCGAGGCGAGCGTCGCGAGCGTCAGGCCGACGGCGCCGGCGAGGCGCATGGCGCGCGCGGCCGGAACGCGCGGGCGCCCCCTCGATGCGCACGCGGGGCGCCAGGGCGGGAACAGGCGGGGCATGGTTCCGGCGATCATACCGTCGGAGCGGACCGACTCCGCCGGCCGACTGCGGTAGAATCGCGTTTGTGAAAACGACTTTCACATTCGCGGCGACGCGGCCGCGACCGCCGTCCGACCCGAGCGCCAGGCGCGACTCCGGGCGGCGCGCCCCCGATGAACGCACGACGGAATCCCCGCCATGACGACTCCGCACTACGGACCGGGCATCCAGATCACCGGTCGCATCACGCCCTCGTACGCCGAGATCCTGACGCCGGAGGCGGTCGCCTTCTTCGCCAAGCTGCAGCGCGCCTTCGGCCCCCGTCGCGCCGAGCTCCTCGCCCGCCGCGCCGCGCGGCAGGCGGAGCTGGACGCCGGCCGGCTGCCCGACTTCCTTCCCGAGACCCGTGCGGTCCGCGAGGGGAACTGGACCTGCGCGCCGGTCGGTCCCGACATCCAGGACCGCCGCGTCGAGATCACCGGGCCGGTCGACCGCAAGATGATCATCAACGCGCTGAACTCCGGCGCCAAGGTGTTCATGGCCGACTTCGAGGACGCGAACACGCCGCGCTGGGACAACAACCTGCAGGGACACCTGAACCTGCGCGACGCGATCCGCCGCCGGATCGACTACGTCTCGCCGGAGGGCAAGGCCTACAAGTTGAACGAGAAGGTCGCCACGCTGTTCGTGCGCCCGCGCGGCTGGCACCTGCCGGAGAAGCACGTCACCGTCGACGGCCAGATCGTCTCGGGCGGCATCTTCGACTTCGCGCTCTACTTCTTCCACAACGCCAAGGAGCTGGTCGCGCGCGGCAGCGGCCCGTACTTCTACCTGCCCAAGATGGAGAGCCACCACGAGGCGCGGCTGTGGAACGACGTCTTCGTGATGGCGCAGGACACGCTGGGCGTGCCGCGCGGCACGATCAAGGCGACGGTGCTGATCGAGACGATCCTCGCGGCCTTCGAGATGGACGAGATCCTCCACGAACTGCGCGAGCATTCGGCCGGCCTCAACTGCGGCCGCTGGGATTACATCTTCTCCTGCATCAAGAAGTTCCGGAACAACCGCGACTTCTGCCTCGCCGACCGCGCGCTGGTCACGATGACCACCCATTTCATGCGCAGCTACGCCGAGCTGTGCGTCAAGACCTGCCACCGGCGCGCGATCCACGCGATGGGCGGGATGGCGGCGCAGATCCCGGTCAAGAACGACGAGAAGGCGAACGCCGAGGCGTTCGCCAAGGTGAAGGCCGACAAGGAACGCGAGGCGACGATCGGCCACGACGGGACCTGGGTCGCGCACCCGGCGCTCGTGCCGGTGGCGATGGAGGCGTTCGACCGCCTGATGCCCACGCCCAACCAGATCGCGATCAAGAAGCGCGAGGACGTCCGGGTCGGGGCCGCCGACCTCGTCCGCTTCGAGCCGGAGCGGCCGATCACCGAGAAGGGGCTGCGCCTCAACATCAACGTCGCGATCCAGTACATCGGCGCCTGGCTCGCCGGCCAGGGCGCCGTGCCGATCTACAACCTGATGGAGGACGCGGCGACCGCCGAGATCTCGCGCTCGCAGGTCTGGCAGTGGATCCGCTCGCCCAAGGGCGTGCTCGACGACGGCCGCAAGGTGACCAAGCCGATGGTCGCGTCGATGATCCCCGAGGAGATGGCGAAGATCCGCGAGCTCCTAGGCGCCGCGTTCGGCGAAGGACGTTACGACGAGGCCGCCACCATCTTCGCCGACCTGGTCGACAACGACACGTTCGTCGAGTTCCTGACGCTGCCGGCGTACGAGCGGATCGACTAGCCGGATTCGCTCCCGACGCGAGTCCGGCGTCTCATCGTCGTGGGACCCCGGCTCGGCGTCGCGCGCTCGCCGCCACGATCGCCAAGAGGCCGACGAGCGCGAGCAGCGACCATTCGTCCAGGACCGGAACCGGCTGGGTCGAACCCGCGGGTGGCGGCGGGGGCGGCGGACCGCCGCCGTCCGCCTCGACGGCGCCGATGTCGCAGATCGCGATGGCGTCGGCGTTGCCGTCAATCGGACGGGTGACGCCCCGCTGATCGACCGCCTGGCACAGCCCGTTCGAGCCCGCGTCGATCGCCGGACTGCCCGACTGGAGCATGTGTGTCAGGGTCGGACCGCCGTTGTTCGCGAGCGTGCCAAGCAGCGGATTGGTCGCCGAGAGATTGCCGCTGCCGGCGAGTCCGCAGCTGCCGTCGGAGTCGAGGCTGAACTGGGCCGCGTTCACGGGGGTGTCGCAGTCCGGGCTGTTCGACGCGACGATCGTGTGAGTCATGGTGACGTTCGAAGCGGCGATGCCATCCGTGGCGTTGAACGCCACGGTCGCTCCGTCGAGCGTGATCGTGGAAGAACCTGCGCTGATTCCCTGGTCGTTCCCGGTGATGGTGCTGTTGACGATCGTGATCGCGCCCGATGACGAGTTGACGCCGCTGTTGCTCGAACCGGCGACGAGGCTCCTCGTCAGGCCGATCGCGCCGCTACTGGTGTTCACGCCGTTGCTGGGGCCGAATCGGACCGCGCTGTCGATCAGCGTCACGTTGCCCGAGCTGCTGTTGATGTCCCCACCGGTAATCGTCGTTCGCAGGAGCGATATCGCGCCTCCCAGCGAGTTCACCCCGGCACCGGTCAGTGTCGCATCGGTGAGCGCAATCGTGCCGTTCAACGAGTTGACGATCGTCCCGACCACGCCCGAAAAATCGGCGCGGGCGACGACGATGTCTTGGATTCCGCCGGTGTTGATGTCGCCGATGAGAGCGAGGTCTTCGATCGTGAGCGTCGCGCCGGCGACGCCCGGGCCGTTGAACGCGGTCGCAGCGCCGCGTTGTACCGTTGTGTTCGCGCGTCCCGCGCCTCGGATGGTCACGGCTTCCGATACCGTGAGCGTCACGCTCAGCGGGAGGATGCCGGCGGGGAGGACGATCGTGTCGCTGCCTGCGGTTCCTGCCGAGCAGGCGTCGACCGGAGCGTTCGTGTTGGCCGCCTGCATCGCTTCTCGCAGCGAGCAGTCTCCGTCGGTGTTGAATTCGTCGGCGAGCGTATCGACGGTGATGGTCGCCCCATTTGCGGACGAGGCAGCGAGCGACAGCGCCAGGAGCAGGGTCCCGATCGCGGTACGGTTCAACGGGCAGCGCATGCGGCGTCCTCAGGTTTGTTCAGCAAGAGACCGGTCGATCGGTATTGGTGCGGCCGCGATACCAGGAGACTCGGCGGCACGGCGTCTGTCCGGGAAATGCGGGCCCGGTCCGGGTCGATCCGCCCGGGATTGACCACCGGCCGTGACGGGGCCCCGACGCGGCGACCGGAAGCGCTGGCGGTTCCCTCGAGCATCTTCGGGAACTCGTTCACCGGCACCCGTACCGCACCGGTCGGACGCGCGCGGCGATCCTGGCTCGCGGCGAACGCGTCGATCTCTCTCGGGATCGAAGCGACGCATCGGCAGTGGCCGAGGCCGTCGGCCGCCCATGCGCGAAACGGTGCTCATCGCTCTCCGCCATCTCGTCAGCCGCTTATCCCGCCTCCGGGGTAGCGGGCGGCCATGCGCTTCGCATTCGGCCCGGCCGCCCCACTCGGCGTGACTGTGAGCGCGTGTTGCCGTAAAGTCCGCAGGAATTCCTGATGGATTCCTGAGGGCCCTCGCCGGGCGCGAGTCCGGGTCGGTGCAGCGGCCGACCGGGTGGGTCGCGCGGCAACGGGTATGCGATCGACGATGCGCTCGAGATCATCCGCGCCCTTTCATGTCGGCGATGTGCGAGTCGATCCCGCTCGTCTCAGCATCGCCGGTCCACGCGGGCCGGTGCGGGTGGAACCGCGTGTCATGGACGTACTCGTTGCGCTCGCCTCGAATGCGCCGGAACCGGTGTCGCGCACGGAGCTGCTCGACACGGTATGGGCGGGGACCGTGGTCACCGACGGTGTGATCTCGCGCTGCATCTCCCTCTTGCGCGAGTCGCTGGGCGACGATCGCAGCCGGCCCCGCTTCATCGAGACGCTTTCCAAGAACGGATATCGGCTCATGCCGGTGGTGGCGTTCGTGGACGAGGTCTCGACCGGGCGTGGAACCCCCGGTCGGGCGGACCCGGGCGACAAGACGAGCGCGACCATCGCGGTGCTGCCCTTCGTCGATCTGAGCGGTGGCTCCGGCGCCGTTTCGCTGGCCGACGGCCTCACCGACCTGTTGATCGCCAACCTGGCCGGGGTCGCGTCGCTGCGGGTCATCGCCCGCACCTCGTCGATGGCCTACAAGGGTACCCGCAAGCGGGTGCGGGACATCGCATCCGACTTGGGCGTCGACTACGTCGTCGAGGGATCCGTGCACCGCGACGCGAGCCGGATTCAGGTCGTCGCGCAGCTGATCGACGGGCGCAGCGAACTGCACATCTGGGCCGGAACGTACACCCACGAGCTGCGCGACCTGCTCACTGTGCTCAACCAGATCGCCGATTCGGTGGCCCAGGCCGTCAGCGCGAGGCTGGCACCCGCTGAGACGGCGCGTCTCGCGCGTCGTATTGTGATCGGAGAGGAGGCGTTGCTGAGGTACCTGAGAGGGCGCCACTTCTGGGCCCTCCGTTCACCGGGCTCGCTGCGAAAGGCGCAAGAGGAGTTCGCAGCCTGCGCTCGTCTCGCGACCGATTTCGCGCCGGCGCATGGGGGACTCGCCGACTGCCAGATCATCCTGGCGATGTACGGCATCGAGCCGCCGCTGCGCGCGGCGGCGCTCGCCCGCGAGCATCACGCCCGCGCACTCGCCCTCGACCCGACCGCACCCGAGGTGCTGACCGCGCAAGGCGCCATCAGCCTGTTCTTCGACCGGGACTTCGACGCCGCCGAGCGCTCGTTCGTGCGTGCGCTCGCGGGCAATCCGAGCTACACGACGGCGCACCTAGCGTACGGTGACTTGTTGATGATCCGTGGCGAGTTCGGGCGCGGACTCGATCTTGTGCGCGAGGCAGTGCGGCTGAGCCCCGTCGATCTGGGGCTGGCGATGAACCTCGGCGACTTCCTCGTCTTCGCCCGTCGTTTCGACGAGGCGGTGCGCCAGCTCGAACATACAGTCGCTGCAGACGGCGGATTCGTGGCCGGTCGACTGCGTCTCGCCGAGGCCTTGGCGTTGTCGGGCCGCAAGCACGACGCGATGACCCAGATCGACCTCGCGTGCGCCGCGGCGAAAAGCACGCCGCGGGCGCGCGAGGCGCGAGCGTTCGTGCTCGCGGCCTGCGGACGGCGTCGGGAGGCGAGGGGCGAGCTGTCCGCGCTGGAGGCGGAGCGCGGCGGGCGTTACGTGTCGGCGTGGGAGATCGCGCGCGGCTACGCCGTGATGTCGGACGCCGATCGCGCAATCGAGTGGCTGCGGCGCGCGGTCGACGAACGGGCGCCGATGGCGCTGTTCTGCGCCGTGTACGCCGGTCTCGATCCGGTCCGTGGTGACCCGCGGTTCTCGGGAATCCTGCGGGACCTCGGTCTGCGGCCGCGTCACCGACCCCGGCGCCCGGTGGGATGACGCCGAGGCGCTGCGCGGGTCGCCCGACGCGCGTCCTACTCGATCCGGCACGCCTCGTCGAAGCGCAGGCGCGGGTTGCGCGGGTGCAGCCGCGCGCGGTCGCCCCAGCCCAGGTTGATCAGGAAGTTCGATCGGACCGGCGTGCCGGCGAAGAACGCTTCGTCGAGCCTCGCGTTGTCGAACCCGGACATCGGCCCGCAGTCGAGGCCGAGCGCCCGGGCGGCGACGATGAAGTAGGCCCCCTGGAGCGTGCTGCCGCGGAACGCGGTCGCCTGGATGACCGCGGGGTCGCCGGCGAACCAGCTCCTCGCGTCGGTGTGCGGGAACAGGACGTCGAGGCGCTCGTAGAACTCGAGGTCGTAGGCGACGATGACCGTGCAGGGCGCCGCCATCGTCTTGTCATGGTTGCCCGGCGAGAGCGTCGGGCCGAGCTTGCGCTTGGCCTGCGGCGAGCGGACGAACACGAAGCGCGCCGGCGAGGAATTCGCGCTGGTCGGCCCCCATTTCATCAGGTCGTAGATCGCACGGAGCGTCGCGTCGTCGACCGGCCGGTCGACGAAGTGGTTGAACGTCCGGGCGTCGCGGAAGATCGTGTCGAGGTCGGGTGGGTCGAGCGTCATCGGCGAGCGGTGGGGGGGCGGTGGGCGACGGGATCGGCGGACGGACCGGCGGCGGGGGCCGTCCGGGGACCCGCGGCGATTGACCAGGGTTATCGGGAAGATAGGATCGATCAATTGGACGGGGCCGCGGACGGGCGCGTACGATAGTCTCGTTCCCGCCGGGGAGATCGCGTCGAGCTTGCGGACGCCGGTCGTCCCGGTCGACGGGGTCGAGGCCTTCCGCCGGCGCGGCGGGGTCGTCCAACGAAGGAGACGTCAGTCATGAAGTCGCTCAAGGGTACCAAGACGCACGAGAACCTCAAGGCCGCGTTCGCCGGCGAGTCGCAGGCGAATCGCCGTTATCTGTACTTCGCGAACAAGGCGGACGTCGAAGGTCAGAACGACGTCGCCGCGCTGTTCCGATCGACCGCCGAAGGCGAAACCGGCCACGCCCACGGCCACCTCGACTACCTCGCCCAGGTCGGCGATCCGGCGACCAGCCTGCCGATCGGCAGCTCGCGGCAGAACCTGAAGGCGGCGGTCGCCGGCGAGACGCACGAGTACACCGACATGTACCCGGGCATGGCGAAGTCGGCGCGCGACGAGGGTTTCAGCGAGATCGCCGACTGGTTCGAGACGCTGGCGAAAGCCGAGCGCTCGCACGCGAACCGTTTCCAGAAGGCGCTGGACTCGCTCGCGGACTGAGCGTGTCGCCCGGTGAGCGGCGCCCGCCGGCGCCGCTCGAACCGGCGCGATCGTCCCGGCGGGGAGGTCCGGACCCCCGGACGTCCCGTGCCGGGCCACCGGCCGCGCGCGCCGCGAGTCGTGCGCCGGACCGCAGTCCTGTCGTCCGTACGTCCACGAGTCCCCGCCATGAGTTCGTCGCCCGCCCCCGCCAAGGAAGGCAATCTCGCCGCCCCCACGCGCCATCCGATCGAGTGGCGCGACGCGCTCTACTACGACGAGCAGGCGTTCTACGAGGAGGCCGAGCGCGTCTACGACATCTGTCACGGCTGCCGGCGCTGCGTGAGCCTGTGCCAGTCGTTCCCGACGCTCTTCGACCTGGTCGACGCGAGCCAGACGATGGAGGTGGACGGTGTGGCCAAGGCCGACTACTGGAAGGTCGTCGACCAGTGCTACCTGTGCGACGTCTGCTACATGACGAAGTGCCCGTACGTGCCGCCGCATCCGTGGAACCTGGACTTCCCGCACCTGATGCTGCGCGGCAAGGCGATCAAGTTCCGGAAGGGCGAGACGACGCTGCGCGATCGCGTGCTGACGAGCACCGACAAGGTCGGCCGGCTGGCGACGATTCCGATCGTCGTGAAGGCGGTGAACTGGGGGGCGAAGAACGGCGCCGCGCGCGTCGTGCTCGACAAGGCCTTCGGCGTCGCCCGCGACGCGGCGCTGCCGCCCTACGACGCCGGTCGCTTCCGGGACACGATCGTGCCGTCGGTCGCCTGGCCCGCCCGCGACGGCCAGCGCACGCCGGGGAAGGTCGCGTTGTTCGCGACCTGCTACGTCAACTACAACGAGCCCGGCATCGGTCGCGACCTGTGCGCGATACTGGCGCACAACGAGATCCCGTGGGTGATCGCGCACAAGGAAGCCTGTTGCGGGATGCCGCGGCTCGAGCTGGGCGACCTGGAGTCGGTCGAGAAGCTCAAGAACGTCAACATCCCGGTGCTGGCGAAGCTCGCGCGCGACGGCTACGCGATCCTGACCGCGGTGCCGTCCTGCACGCTGATGTTCAAGCAGGAGCTGCCGCTCCTCTTTCCCGACGACGCGGATGTCAAGGCGGTCGCCGCGGCGATGTTCGATCCGTTCCAATACCTGGTCGCCCGCGACAAGGACGGTCTCCTGAAGAAGGACTTCCAGCGGCCGCTGGGCAAGGTCAGCTACCACATCCCCTGCCACTCGCGGGTGCAGAACGTCGGTCAGAAGACGCGCGAGGTGCTCGAGTGGGTCCCCGACACGAGCGTCACGACGGTCGAGCGTTGCGCCGGACACGACGGCACCTACGGCGTCAAGTCGGAGTTCTACGAGGCGTCGATGAAGATCGGCGCACCGGTGTTCCGTCAGATGGCCGAGCCGCGGCCCGACTTCGTGAGCTCGGATTGCCCGATCGCCGGACGGCGGATCGTCCAGGGGATCGAGGAGTCCGGTGGCACGCCCGGCCGCAAGGAGCACCCGATCACGCTCCTGCGCATCGCCTACGGACTGTGACCGCCACACCGCCACCGACACAGCGACCCCGATGACGACGACCGCCGAACCGACGACCGGACGCGCGCCGCGGATCACCCGCGACTCGCTGATGACCCTCGAGGCCTACGCCCGCGCGCGCGCCGACTTCCGCGCCAAGGTGCTCGCGCACAAGCGCGACCGCACCGTCCACCTGGGCGAGCACGTCACGCTGCTGTTCGAGGACGAGCTGACGATGCGCTACCAGATCCAGGAGATGCTGCGCATCGAGAAGATCTTCGACGACGAGGGGATCCAGGGCGAGATCGACGCCTACGATCCGCTGGTGCCCGACGGCGCGAACCTCAAGGCGACGATGCTGATCGAGTACGAGGACGCCGACGAGCGCCAGCGCGCGCTCGCCCGGCTCAAGGGCGTCGAGGACCGGGCCTGGGTCGCGGTCGAAGGACACGCGCGCGTCTACGCGATCGCCGACGAGGATCTCGAGCGGGAGAACGAGGAGAAGACCTCGTCGGTCCACTTCCTGCGCTTCGAGCTCTCGCCGGCGATGATCCGCGCGCTCAAGGCCGGCGCGTCGCTCGCGATCGGCGTCGATCACCCGGCGCTGTCGGCGTCGCTGCCGGCGGTCGGCGAGGCGACGCGCGCCTCGCTCGTTCGCGATCTCGCCTGAGCGGATGTCGTCGGCCTTCAGGCCGACGTGCCCGAACGCGGCAGCGGCGCTCGCAACGACCGCCGCCAGACCCGGTCGACGGTCGCCACACCGTGCAGGGTCTCGGCCAAGGTGTCCGCGTCCGGCACGAAGCCCAGCGCTTTCGCGGTCGCGTTCGATCCGGCGTTGCGCACGTCGGCCTGCGCGACGACCTCGCTCACGCCTTCCTCGCCGAGCCGGCGCAGGACGGCGGCCGCGCCTTCCCGCGCGTAGCCCACGCGCCGATGGCCGGCGAACGTGACCCAGGCGATGTCCGCCTTCGCGCCGACGACGGTCGCCTGGTGCCAGCCGACCAGCGCGCCGTCGCCGACGCGCCGCGCGAGCCAGTTGAGCCAGCGCTCCCCGGGGCGCGGGCATCCGGCCGCGAGCCGTTCGAACCGGGCGCGAAGCGTCGCGACGTCGGGCGGCGCCTCGCCGACCATCAGCGCGTACAGGCCCTCGTCGGCGAACGCCGGGTAGGCCTCGTCCGCGTGTGCAGGGCCGAGGGGTTCGAGGCGCAGCCGCGCCGTGGCGAGCGTCGGCGTGCCGATCATTCGAGGACCAGCTCGTCGATCCAGGCGATCTCGCAGTCGTGGTCGCCGAGCGCCGTCGAGCTCGTGTAGCGGCCGCCGGACGGGCCCGTGGCATCGACCAGCGTCGCGCTGAAGCGGATCACCTGCCCGGGCCGGATGCCGGCGAGCGTCCGGCGGATCGCCTCGTCGCCCGGAATCGTGTGGACGTGGGTGAGCGAACGGAACATCGCCTCGATCTCGCCGCGCGGCCGGCGGGCGATCTCGGCGCCCGAGCGGAAATCCGGCACGACGAAGCGCGCCGAGAACGACTTCATTTGCGCGAAGGCGAGCTGGTCGACGATCGTCGGATCCGACATCGGGCCCCATCCGAGCGCCAGGTCGGTCGGCGCGAGCGCCGCGAACTCGCCGGCGCCGTAGTTGCGGCGCGCGAGCACCATCGCCCGGCCTTCGAAGGCGCCGAGGGACGCGTAGCGGAAGCCGTGATCGTCGCGCCACGGTGCGCGCGTCTCGCCGGTGACGATCGCCGGCGCCTCCTCGACGACGACGCCGGGCGGGTGCGAGACGCGGCGCTCGTGGTGCCACCAGTTCCAGCCGCCCCACAGCGAGGCGACGAACAGCAACGCGAGCGCCCAGGGCATCGCCCGGCCGGAGCGGGCTCAGTCGCGGAAGTTCTGGTACTGCAGCGGAAAGTCGGCGACCGACTTGCGCACCAGCGCGATCGCGGCCTGCAGGTCGTCCTTCTTGCCGCCCGAAACCCGGACCGCGTCGCCCTGGATCGACGCCTGGACCTTGATCTTGCTGTCCTTGATCAGACGCTGGATCTTCTTGGCGAGCTCCTGCTCGACGCCGGTGCGCACGGTCACCGCCTGCTTGACCTTGTTGCCGGAGACCTTCTCCGGATCGCCGTACTTGAGGCAGCGCGTGTCGACGCTGCGCTTGGCGAGCTTGCCGATCAGGATGTCGTTGACCTGCTTCAGCTTGAACTCGTCGTCGGCGTAGAGCGTCAAGACGCTCTCCTTCGACTCGACACGCGAGTCCGAGCCCTTGAAGTCGAACCGGGTCGACACCTCCTTGTTGGTCTGGTCGACGGCGTTGCGGACCTCGACCTGGTTCACTTCCGAGACGATGTCGAAGCTGGGCATGGGGCTCTCCTCGCGCCGGCGAAGCTAGCACGAGCGGGGGGAGGGCGGCAAACCGCCGCCGTCCCCGGGAGGGCCCGGGAGGTAGCGCCGGCGCTTACCGCCGCGCGCGCCGCCGCCGCTGCCATGCGGCCGCGGCGACCACGACACCGGCGAGGAGCGCGAGGCCGGCCGGCGTCGACGCCGGGACCGACCGCGGCACGCGGTTGAACGAGAATGGACTCCGCGACGGTAGGCCGTCGACGGCGAAGGTCTTTTCGGCGAGCAGCCGGGCGTTGGCGACGATGTAGTTGAAGTAGGCGATGTCCGAGTCGCCGCCCATCCCGGAGGTGTTCGCGATGTCGGCGGCCGTGAGATCGAACAGCGCGTAGGTGACCGGGCTGAACGCCGGCACGGCACCGCCGGGACCGGCTCCGTAGTCGCCATCGCTGTCGCCCAGTCCGGTAGCGAGGTTGAGGCAGAACGTGTCGATGTCGACCGGCGTGCCCACTGGATCGACCATCACCATCACTACCAAGTCGCACCCGCCGCCGTCGTCGATCGGACCGATGCCGGTGACGTGGTAGTCGGGGCCATCGGCGAGGTCGCCCGGATCGCTGACGGTGTCGAAGACGAACGTGGCGCTCGTCACCGCGTGCGCCGTGCCGAACACCGACATCAGAACGAGACCGGCGACGGCGATGTACGACCTGATCGGCGACATGGTTTCCCCCCGAGGTGAACCGCGCGATCGAGCATAGGTGGCCGACATCGAACGCGCAAGGAGAAAGTCCGCGACCGACGCATCGATCGCGACCATGCGGGGCTCAGGGTTCTTCCAGCGTTCGCGGGAAGCTCGCCTTGAGGAGTCGCGACAGCGCGCGGTCGGCGAGCACCCGCCCGCCGGTCTGGCAGCGCGCGCAGTAGTTGCATTCGTTCTCGGCGTAGACGATCCGCTGGACCGGCGCGCCGCAGACCGGACAGGGTTCGCCGTGACGGCCGTGCACCGCCATCTCCGGCCGGAACGCGGTCACGCGCTCCGGAAAGGCGCGGCGCGCTTCGTCGACGAGCGTCGCGGTCCAGCGGCCGAGCACATCGACGGTCGCGGCGTGCAACCGCGCGATCTCGTCGTCGCCGAGTCTCGAGGTGAGCGCCAGCGGCGAGAGGCGCGCCGCGTGCAGGATCTCGTCGGAGTAGGCGTTGCCGATGCCGGCGAACGAAGCCGGGTCGGTCAGCGCGCGCTTCAACGTGTGGTTGCCGCGCCGGAGGATCGCCGCGAACGTCGCCAAGTCGCAGGCGAGCGACTCGACACCGCCCGGGTCCATCGCCGCCAGCGCGGCCTCGCCGTCGACGACATGGATCGACGCGCGACGCTTCGTCCCGGCTTCGGTCAGCGCGAGGCGCCCGCTGTCGAATTCGAAGACGGCGAGCGTGATGCGCGCGGGCGCCCTGGCGCCGGCGTCGAGCCAGCGGAGTCGTCCGGCGACCATCAGGTGGACGACGACGAAGAGGCCGCCGTCGAGCGCGAGAACGACGCGCTTGCCGACGCGGCGGATCGCGAGGACCCGCCGTCCTTCGACGGCGGCGATCGGCGGCAGCGCGGTGCGCAGCACGAACGGGTGCGCGACGACGACGCGCCGCAGCGCGCTGCCGACCACGCGCGCGGTCAGCGCGTGACGGTAGGCCTCGAGGTCGGGGAGCTCGGGCAAGCGCGAGGACGGCCGCGCCGGCGCGTCGAAACGGCCGGACGCGTCAGGCGGTGAAGCCGACCTTCTTGTGCGTGCCGTCGCAGTACGGCTTGTTCGCCGAGTGCCCGCAGCGGCACAGGAACGTCGGGTCCGAGGCCGCCGTCTTGAGGTCCGACGAGGCGATCGTCAGCGGCCCGTCGCACTTCAACGGGCCGTTCGCGAGCGGCGTCACATTCACGCGCCCGGGCGCGGCGGTGCCGAACGGCGCCGACGACGGCAGGTGCCCGGCGTCGACGAAGCCCTGCTTCGCGTGGCTGCCGTCGCACATCGGTTTGTTGGCGGAGTGTCCGCAGCGGCACAGCGCCGTCTGCGCCGTCGCCTTGCCGGCGACGACGAGGTCGCCGGCGCAGACGTACGGGCCGTTGGGCTTGATCGAGGCGGTGGTCATCGGTCGCTCCTCGCCCGCGGCGGCGGGCGCGTTGGTGGCAGAGGTCGCGGCGCGCGCGCGTGCGCTGTCGCCACGGGGATGGAATCGCAGGGCGCCGCTGGGACAGCGGGCGACCGTCGCGGCCAGCGCCTCGACGTCGGCGGCGTCGAGCCGCACCCAGGGCTTCGCGCGCGGATCGAACACCGCCGGGAGGCCGCGCACGCACTCGGCGGCGTGGACGCACACCGACTCGTCCCAGGTGACGGTCGCCTCGGCGCTCTCGTAGCGGTGCAGCTTGCCGGTGCTCATCGGCGGGGCCGCGCGGGTGCGCGCGGCGTCGGTCCGCTAGAATAGCCGGTTTCCCGCCCACCGCGCATCGACATGTCGAACATCCTGAAGGACCTGCCCGTCGGCCAGAAGGTCGGCATCGCCTTCTCGGGCGGGCTCGACACCAGCGCCGCGCTCCTGTGGATGCGGGAGAAGGGGGCGGTTCCGTACGCCTACACCGCGAACCTGGGGCAGCCCGACGAGCCCGACTACGACGATATCCCGCGGCGCGCGAAGGAGTACGGCGCGAAGGAGGCGCGGCTCGTCGACTGCCGCGCCGCGCTGGTCGCCGAGGGGATCGCCGCGATCCAGGCCGGCGCCTTCCACATCTCGACCGGCGGGCTCGCGTACTTCAACACGACGCCGCTCGGTCGCGCGGTCACCGGCACGATGCTGGTCGTCGCGATGCGCGACGACGACGTCCACATCTGGGGCGACGGCAGCACCTACAAGGGCAACGACATCGAGCGCTTCTACCGCTACGGGCTGCTCGCCAACCCGAGCCTGCGCATCTACAAGCCCTGGCTCGACCAGCGCTTCATCGACGAGCTGGGCGGGCGCAAGGAGATGTCCGAGTACCTCGCGCGCGCCGGCTTCGGCTACAAGATGAGCGCCGAGAAGGCGTATTCGACCGACTCGAACCTGCTGGGCGCGACGCACGAGGCGAAGGACCTCGAGTTCCTCGACAAGGGCATGACCATCGTCCAGCCGATCATGGGTGTCGCGTTCTGGCGCGGCGACGTCGCCGTGCGCGCCGAGACCGTGGTCGTGCGCTTCGACGAGGGCCGCCCGGTCGCGCTCAACGGGATCGAGTTCGCCGACGAAGTCGCGCTGTTGCTCGAGGCCAACGCGATCGGCGGACGCCACGGCCTGGGGATGAGCGACCAGATCGAGAACCGGATCATCGAGGCGAAGAGCCGCGGCGTCTACGAGGCGCCGGGCATGGCGCTCCTGCACATCGCCTACGAGCGGCTGGTCACCGGCATCCACAACGAAGACACGATCGAGCAGTACCGCGACCAGGGGCGGCGCCTGGGCCGGCTGCTCTACCAGGGGCGCTGGTTCGATCCGCAGGCGATGATGCTGCGCGAGACCGCGCAGCGCTGGGTCGCGCGCGCGGTGACCGGCGAGGTCGCGCTGGAGCTTCGCCGAGGCAACGACTACTCGATCCTCGACACCCGCAGCCCGAACCTCACCTACAAGCCCGAGCGGCTGACGATGGAGAAGGGCCAGGCGTTCTTCACGCCGCAGGACCGCATCGGCCAGTTGACGATGCGCAACCTCGACATCGTCGACACCCGCGACAAGCTCGTCACCTACGCCAAGACCGGTTTGCTCCAGCCGTCGGCCGGTTCGCCGCTGCCGCGCCTTTCCGGCAACGAGCGCCGCGACGACTGATTCGCGAGCCGGCGCTGCCGTGGTCTACAATTCCCGCCACGGCCTGGGCGGAGCGCTCCGCCCAAGCCCCTGATGCGATCGGGGCCTCGACCGGTCCCCTCGGTCGGCCCGTCAACCACCGGAGTCACACCATGCTCAAGCGTCTGGCGTTCCTCTTCGCCGCCGTCCTCGCCGTGTCACCGGTCTCGACCGCCTGGGCGGACGAGTACACCGACACCGCCAACCTGTTCCGCAACGCCGGCGAGAGCGGTCAGTTCTTCAACAACTCTTACGGCTACGCGGTGTTCCCGACGATCGGCAAGGGCGGCATCGGCATCGGCGGCGCGCACGGCAGCGGCCGTGTGTTCGCGCGGGGCAAGGCGGTCGGCGACACGTCGATGACGCAGGTCACCGTCGGTCTGCAGCTCGGCGGCCAGGCGTACAGCCAGATCATCTTCTTCGAGGACGAGCGGTCCTTCAAGGAGTTCACCAGCGGCAACTTCGAGTTCGGCGCCGAGGCGCAGGCGGTCGCGATCACCGCGGCGGCCGGCGCTCAGGCCTCGACGACCGGTGCCTCCGCCGGCGCGAGCGGCGGCAAGAAGGACGCCTCGACGGTCGGCAAGTACTACAAAGGCATGGCGACCTTCACGATCGCCAAGGGCGGGCTCATGTACGCCGCCACGCTTGGCGGCCAGAAGTTCAGCTACAAGGCGCGCTGAGCATACGACTCGGCGGGGACGGACGGACCGTCCCCCGCCGACCGACCGCGCGGGGACGCCGCTACCAGCAGAACCGCGCGTCGGCGCCGTTCTCCCGGCGCTGGGCCTTGAGCGTCGCGACGTTCTCCGGCTTCGACAGGTAATCGCGCTCCCGGGCGACGTTCTCGCGCAGCCCGTCGATCGCGCGCGCCAGGTTCTGCGCCCGGTCGCCCGGGCGCGCCGGCACCTGCGGCAGGAAGAGCGCCCGGTACGGATTGTCGATCGTCCACTGCAGCGCGCGCGCCGCCTGCTTCTGCTGGTTGGCGACATCGCAGAACGCGTAGCCGTTGATCACCGGACCGGCGAGCACCGCGAAGTTGCGCACCGCGTCTTCGACCTGGGCGAGCTGCGGCGACTTGACGTCGGCGACGCCGTCGAGCGTGACGTAGCGGTTCTTCGCCGCGTAGAACCAGAACACCGAGTCGTCGCGCAGCCCGGCGTCGTAGAGCCGGATCGCCAGCACCATCAGCGTCATCGGCGTCAGCAGCGCGTTGTCCCTGGCGATGTCGTCGCGCACGCGGGCGATCTCGTCGGCGCGATTCGAGGCGAGCCGCGCGTCGTAGGCCTTGGCGACCGCGACCTTCGGTGTCCCGCCGGGGTCGGCGGCCGCCTCGTAGTACGGCGTGACGTAGATGCCGATATGGCGGACCGGCTCGGCGGCGCCGGCGGGGCCCACGGCCATGCCGGCGGCGAGCGCGGCGGCGGCCAGCGCGTCCCGGGGGATCGCCATCGTCGCCGGCGCGCTCAGTCGACCTTGATGCCCAGACGCTGGACGACCGGCGCCCAGCGCCCCCGCTCGTCGGCGAGGAGCTTGGCGAAGTCCTCGGGCGTGCCGCCGACGAGCTCGAAGCCCAGGCCGTTCATCTTCTGCACCACGTCGGGCATCCGGAAGATCGCGCTCACCTCGTCGGCGATCCGGCGCACGACGGCGGGCGGCGTCGCCGACGGCGCGACGATGCCGTTCCAGGCGGCGGCCTCGAAGCCCGGGTAGGTTTCGGCGATCGCCGGGAGATCGGGCATCAGCCGGAAGCGCTGCGCGGTGGTGACGCCGATCGCGCGCAGCTTGCCCGCCTGGATCTGCGCCTGCAGCGGCTGCATCACGGCGAAGATCATCTGCGTCTCGCCCTGCACGGTCGACAGCACCGCCGGCGGCGAGCCGTTGAACGGGACGTGGATCGCGTCGAAGCCGCCGACCGATTTCAGGACCTCGGCGTTCAGATGCGACGAGCTGCCGTTGCCGACCGACGCGTAGTTGAGCTTGCCGGGGTTGGCCTTGGCCCAGGCGACCAACTCGGCGACGTTCTTCACCGGCAGCGACGCGTTGACCGCGAGCACCGACGGCTGGTTCGACGTGATCACGACCGGCGCCAGGTCCTTGGCGACATCGTAGGGGACCTTCTGGATCATCGGCCCGGTCGACAGCGGGCCGGGGAAGCCCAGTAGCAGCGTGTGGCCGTCGGCGGCGGAACGCGCCACTTCCGCGGTCGCGACCGTGCCGCCCGCCGCCGGCTTGTTCTCGACGACCACCGCGTGGCCGTGGCGGTCCTTGAGCTTGTCGCCGATCGTGCGCGCGAGCACGTCGAGCGAGCTGCCGGCCGGCGCCGGAACGAGGATGCGGACCGGCTTGTCCGGCCAGGTCTGCGCGGCCAGCGGTGCGCTCGCGAGCGCGGCGGCGCCGAGGGCGGCGGCCGCGACGAGCGTGCGGAGCGGACGATCGATCATGGTTCGGGATCTCCTGCGCGAGCGACGTCAGACCGGCCGGTGACAGACCGCTTCGACGTTGTGGCCGTCCGGGTCGAGCACGAACGCGCCGTAGTAGTGCGGATGGTACTGCGGCCGCAGGCCGGGTGCGCCGTGGTCGGCGCCGCCGGCGTCGAGCGCGGCGCGGTGGAACGCGTCGACCTCGAGGCGCGTCACCGCGGCGAAGGCGACATGGGTCCGCGGCGCCGGTTGCACGGCGGTTCCCTCGCCGATCCAGAACTGCGGATGCCCCCGTCCGAAGCCGATGAAGTTCGCGAAGCGCGCGAGCTCGGTGATGCCGAGCGGCGCCAGCGCGTGGGCGTAGAACGCGCGCGAGCGTTCGAGATTCGAGACGGTGAGACCGATGTGGTCGAACATGGCGACGGGTCCTCGGGGATCGACGCTAAGGGGCCTCGACGCGGCCGCAGACCAGGTACTCGAGCAGCGCCTTCTGCGCGTGCAGCCGGTTCTCGGCCTCGTCCCAGACGACGCTCTGCGGTCCGTCGATGACCTCGGCGGCGACCTCCTCGCCGCGGTGCGCCGGCAGGCAGTGCATGAACAGCGCGCCGGGCTTGGCGAGCTTCATCATCGACGCGTCGACCTGCCAGTCGGCGAAGGCGCGGCGGCGCGCGTCGTTCTCGGCCTCGAAGCCCATGCTGGTCCAGACGTCGGTGGTCACGATGTCGACGCCGCGGCAGGCGTCCCTCGGGTCGGCGAAGCTCTCGCAGCGCGACGCGATCGCCGGCGTGAGTTCGTCGCGCTTGATCTCGTAGCCGACCGGCGAGCTCACGTGCACGCGGAAGTCGAGCACCGCCGCCGCCTGTAGCCAGCTGGTCAGCATGTTGTTCGCGTCGCCGATCCAGGCGACCGTACGGCCGCGGATGTCGCCGCGGTGCTCGATCGCCGTGTAGACGTCGGCGAGGATCTGGCAGGGATGGTGCTCGTTGGTCAGTCCGTTGATCACCGGCACCCGCGAGTGCGCGGCGAAGCGCTCGAGGATGTCCTGACCGAACGTTCGGATCATCACGACGTCGACCATCCGGCTGATCACGCGCGCGACATCCTCGATCGGCTCGCCGCGCGAGAGCTGGGTGTCGTGGCGGTTCAGGTTGATCGCGATGCCGCCCAGCTGGTTCATGCCCGCTTCGAAGGAGACGCGCGTGCGCGTGCTCGCCTTCTCGAACACCATCGCCAGCGTCCGGTCGCGCAGCGGCTGGTAGATCTCGTAGCGCTTGAAGCGATCCTTGATCCAGCGGGTGCGCGCGAACAAGTGCGCGAATTCGTCGGCCGAGAAGTCGTCGAATTCGAGGAAATGGCGGGTCGGGGCGGGGGCCATCGGGTCGTGTGGGCGGGCGAAAGTCGAGTGTCTGCGCCAATCCCAACAAAAACAAGATATTAGCACGTGCAGCTCCGGCGTCTCGTCCAATGGCCGGGCTTGACCCGCATCAACGAGGCCCTACGATGTTGCCTTTAGCATCGGCCACCCCCCGCCACCGGCTCATTGACCACGAACGCACAATGGTTTCCGCCTCCGCCGACCCCGTCGACGCGTCCTGCCTGCCGCCGTTCCGGCTGAAAGGCCGGTCGCTGCTGCCGGTCGTCCAGGGCGGCATGGGCGTCGGCATTTCGGCGCACCGGCTCGCCGGCGCGGTGGCGAGCGAAGGCGCGATGGGCACGATCGCTTCGGTCGATCTGCGTCGCCACCACGCCGACCTGATGGAAGCGAGCCGCAACGCCGACAAGGCGACCGTCGATGTCGCGAACCTGAAGGCGCTCGACCGTGAGATCCGCGCGGCGAAGGACGCGGCGGCCGGCCGCGGCGCGGTCGCGGTCAACGTGATGCGGGCGGTCAGCGAATACCCGGCCTACGTGCGCCAGGCCTGCGAGAGCGGCGCCGACGCGATCGTGATGGGCGCCGGACTGCCGCTCGACCTTCCGGAACTCGCGGCCGACTGGCCCGATGTCGCGCTGGTGCCGATCCTGTCCGACGCGCGCGGCATCTCGCTGATCGTGCGCAAGTGGGCGCGTAAGGGACGCCTGCCCGACGCGATCGTCATCGAGCATCCGCGCTGGGCCGGCGGACACCTGGGCGCCGCCCGCATCGAGGACCTCGCCGACCAGCGGTTCGACTTCGAGCGCGTGATCCCCGAGGCGCTGGCGTTCTTCCGCGCCGAGGGCATCGACGAGCGCGCGATCCCGCTGGTGCCGGCCGGCGGCATCAACTCGCACGAGCGGGTACGCGAAGTGCTCGGCATGGGCGCGTCCGCCGTGCAGCTCGGCACCGCTTTCGCGGTGACCGAGGAAGGCGACGCCGATCCGGCGTTCAAGAACGTGCTGGCCGGCGCCGGGCCCGACGACATCGTCGAGTTCATGAGCGTCGCCGGCCTGCCGGCACGAGCGGTGCGCACGCCCTGGCTCGAGCGCTACCTGTCCTACCTGCCTAAGCTCTCGGCCGCCGCGCACAAGAAGCCGCGCTGCGCGCTCAAGTTCGATTGCCTGTCGCACTGCGGCCTGCGCGACGGCATCGCCAAGATCGGCCAGTTCTGCATCGATACCCAGCTGGCGGCGGCGCTCAAGGGCGACATCGCCAAGGGGCTCTTCTTCCGCGGCGGCGCGTCGTTGCCGTTCGGACGCGAGATCCGCCCGGTCCGCGACCTGATCCGCTACCTCACGACCGGCGCGCGACCCGCACCGCTCGCCCCCGCCTGACCGGGGATGCGGCGCACGCTGATGGGCTCGTCGGGCGGCCCGCCGATCGAGTCCGCGCCGCGTCGGCTCCTGGTCGCGGTGCCGCATCGCTTCTTCTTCCTGTCGGGCGTCGCCTCGCTCGCGCTCTCCGCGTCGTGGTGGGCCTGGACGATGACGGCTCGGGCCGGGGCGCCGGCGCTGCCCGCGGCGGTCGCGCCGACCGTCGTGCACGCGTTCCTGATGGTGTACGGGTTCGCGCCGTTCTTCATGTTCGGGTTCCTGTTCACCGCCGGGCCGCGCTGGCTCGGCGTCGACCCGCCCGCGCCGCGCGCCTGGCGCGTCGCCGGCCTGGCCGCCACGATCTCGGTGCTGGCGATCCTGCCGCTGCAGGCGGCGCCGCCCTGGGCGACGCAGGCGGCCGCCGGCGTCTACGCGCTCGCCTGGGCCTGGCTCGTCGGCGTCTTCGTGCGTCTGATCCGCGCGAGCCCGGTCGCCGACAAGGTCCACGCGACGCTCGTCGCGATCGCGCTAGGCATCGGCTGCACCGGCGTGGCCGCGTTCGCGCTCGCCGGTCCGGCCGCCCACGCGTGGTTGCGGACCGCCGGCGTGTACGGGTTCTTGCTGCCGGTGTTCGTGATCGTCTGCCACCGGATGATCCCGTTCTTCACCGCCAACGTCGTTCCGTTCGTCACCGCGTTCCGCCCCTGGTGGCTGCTCGCCGTCATGCTGGCCGGTCCGGTCGGCCACGCGATCGTCGACTCGACCGCCGGCGCCGCCTGGACC
This sequence comes from Burkholderiales bacterium, assembly GCA_046347725.1. Classification (GTDB taxonomy): domain Bacteria; phylum Pseudomonadota; class Gammaproteobacteria; order Burkholderiales; family Casimicrobiaceae; genus VBCG01. Next base: position 203,654 of record JAXMFN010000008.1, on the reverse strand, counting down.
TGGGTCGTCGATGCGCCGGCGTCGGCGGTCATGCTCGTCGTCACCGTGCGCTGGGGCTTCGTGCAGAGCCTGGTCAACCGGCTGCTGGCGATGCTGCACGTCGGATTCGTCTGGTACGCGATCGGTTTCGCGCTCGCGGCCATCTCGTCGGCCGCGATCCTCGCGGGCGGCAGCGGTCTGGGTCTCGCGCCGCTGCACGCGCTGACGATCGGCTTCGCCTCCTCGCTGGCCATGGCGATGGTCACGCGCGTGACCTGCGGGCATACCGGCCGGACGCTGCAGGCCGATACGGTCACCTGGGGATTGTTCCTGCTGCTGCAGGCGGCCGTCGTGGCGCGCGTCGCCGCCGAGCTCTTCGGGTCGCCGGCCGCGTACGCGCTGGCGGCGATTCTCTACGCGGCGAGCGTCGTGCCCTGGGCGGTGAAATACGCGCCGCTCTATTGGCGGGCGCGCGCCGACGGCCGGCCGGGCTGACCGGCCGTCGCGGTCGGCCGGCCAAACGAAAAGAGCGCCCTGGGGCGCTCTTCGGGGGGCGACGCCGCGGCCGGCGCTCAGGCCATCGCCTTGATCGCCTGCGCGAGGCGCGACTTGGTGCGCGACGCCGAGTTCTTGTGGACGATCTTCTTGTCGGCGATCCGGTCGATCGTCGACTGCGAGGCCTGCAGCGTCTTCGCCGCGGCCGCCTTGTCGCCGGCGGCGATCGCCTTCTTCACCTTCTTGACCGCGGTACGCAGTTCCGATTTCAGGCTCGCGTTGCGCTGACGCGTCGCTTCCGCCTGTCGCGCGCGCTTGCGCGCTTGTGCCGAATTGGCCATGGATCGATCTTTCCGGGTTGGTCGACCCGCCGGGGCGGCGCCGCGGCTCCCCGGGGACGGGGTCTGGCGCGCTCGGCCTCGCGGGACGCGAATGCAAAGACTTGGAATAATATCGCTTTTCCGCTGCTCCGGCAAGGCCCGGTGCCGGGCGCGCCGCCACGCCCCGGCCTCCGCGAACCTATCCGGCGGCGTAGCGCCCCACCCGCCCGCGACCGCCCGTGAACCTCCTCAAGGCCGTCTTCACCGTCAGCGGGATGACCCTGGTCTCGCGCGTCACCGGGCTCGCCCGGGAGAGCCTCAAGGCGGCGATCTTCGGCGCCGGGCCTGCGATGGACGCGTTCGAGGCGGCCTTCCGGCTGCCCAACCTGCTGCGCCGGCTGTTCGCCGAGGGCGCGTTCTCGCAGGCGTTCGTCCCGATCCTCGCCGAGGTCCGGCGCACGCGTGGCGACGGGGCGACGCGCGACCTGGTCTCGCGCGTGGCGACCTTGCTCGCCGTCGTCCTGCTGGCGGTGACCGCCGCCGGGCTCCTCGCCTCGCCGTGGCTGGTCTACCTGCTCGCCGGCGCATTCGCGCGCGACCCGTCGAAGTCGGCGCTGGCGACCGAGCTCGTACGGATCGTCTTCCCCTACATCCTGTTCATCTCGCTCACCTCGCTCGCCGGCGGCGTTCTCAACGTGCACCGGCGCTTCGCGATCCCGGCGTTCACGCCGGTGCTGCTCAACCTGTCGATGATCGCCGCCGCGATCTTCGTCGCGCCGCGCGTCGATCCGCCGATCGTGGCGCTCGCCTGGGGCGTCGCGGTCGGCGGCGCGCTGCAGCTTGCGCTCCAGGTCCGCCCGCTCGCCAAACTCGGCCTGCTGCCGCGGCCGCGCTTCGACTGGCGCCACCCCGACGTGCGCCGGGTGCTGGTGGCGATGGGGCCGGCGCTGCTGGGCGTGTCGGCGGCGCAGATCTCGATCCTGATCAACACCCAGCTCGCCGCGTGGCTGGGCGACGGCCGCATCGCCTGGATCGCCTACGCCGACCGGCTGATGGAGTTCCCGACCGCGCTGCTGGGTGTTGCGCTGGGCACCGTGCTGCTGCCGACGCTGGCGCGCCACGGCGGCGAGGGCGACGGCGCGCGCTTCTCGTCGCTGCTCGACTGGGGCCTGCGGCTCGCGCTGCTGCTGGCGCTGCCGGCGGCGGTCGCGCTGTGGCTGCTCGCGCTGCCGCTGGTGTCGACGCTCTACCAGTACGGCCGCTTCGGCGAGGTCGACGCGCTGGCGGTGCGCGCGGCGGTGCTGGGATACAGCGTGGGACTGGTCGGCATCATCGCGGTCAAGATCCTCGCGCCGGGGTTCTACGCGCGCACCGATCTCGCCACGCCGGTCCGGGTGGCGTTCGCGACCGTGTTCGTCTCGCAGACGCTCGCCTTCCTGCTGATGCGCCCGCTGGGCCACGCGGGACTGACGCTCGCCACGTCGATCGGCGCGCTGTTCAACGCGACCGCGCTCTACGTGCTGCTGCGCCGGCGCGGCTTCTACGCGCCGCGTCCGGGCTGGGGCCGGTTCGTCGTTCGGGTATTGGTCGCGGTCGCGCTACTCGCCGCGGTCCTCGCGCTGGGCGCCGGTCCGGCCTCGCTATGGCTCCAAGCCTCGCTCGCCGAGCGCGTCGGACGGCTCGCGGTGATCGTGGCCGCGGGCGCGGCCGCGTACTTCGGCGCGCTCGCGCTGCTCGGGTTCCGTCCGTCGGATTTCAGCCGGCGCGACGCCGGTCCGATGCCGCCGCCGCCGGCCGAGGAGGGGTGACCGGTACCGGCGACCGCGCGCCCGATCAGGTGTCAGGGGACTTCTTGCGGTTCGGGCAGCGCGGCTTCGTGCACTCGGCGTAGAGGTAGAGCGCGTGCTCGCGGATCTCGAAGCCGCGCTCGCGGGCCACCTTGCCCTGCCGTTTCTCGATCTCCGGGTCGTAGAACTCCTCGACCCGCCCGCACTGCAGGCACACCAGGTGGTCGTGATGGCGGCCTTCGTTCAACTCGAAGACCGCCTTGCCCGACTCGAAATGGTGCCGGACGAGGAGCCCGGCCTGCTCGAACTGCGTGAGCACGCGGTAGACGGTCGCGAGCCCCACGTCCAGTCCGTCGGCCAGCAACTGCCGGTAGACGTCCTCGGCCGACAGGTGGCGCACACGCGACTGCTCGAACAGGTTGATGATCTTGAGCCGCGGCAGCGTGGCCTTGAGCCCGGCGTTGCGCAGGTCGTGGGAGGTTCCCATGGGGCGGGTGCGTTCGGCGTCCTGAGGCGGCGGCACGGCTATAATAACCAGTCCCCCACGGATCGCCCATGCCGTCGACCCGCACGCCGCTGCGCTTTCCCCTGGCCGCGCTCGCCCTGACCGCGCTCGCGCTCGGCGGTTGCCAGACGATCGAGACCTACGTCCCGACGGTGCGCAACTACGGCGTCTACAAGATCGACATCAACCAGGGCAACTACATCACCCAGGACATGGTCGACCGCCTGAAGGTCGGCCAGACGCGCCAGCAGGTCCGGCTCGTGCTCGGCACGCCGCTGGTGCAGAGCGCGTTCCACGCGAACCGCTGGGATTACGTCTACGAGTTCCGCCGGCAGGGCCGCTTGGTCGAGCATCGACAGTTCGCCGCGCACTTCATCGACGACAAGCTCGCCCGCTGGGAAGGCGACGAGATGCCGCAGTCGGTCGCCGACCTCAACCGCGCCGCCGCCGAACGCACGCTGGGCAAGATGCCGCAGGCCGACGACCCGGGCGTGTTCGGCTGGTTCTTCGACCTGTTCCGGACCCGTTGAGGCCCCGATGAGTGCGGCAACGCCCTCCCGGGGGGGATCGGCGACCGGCCGGGTCCGGGTCGTCGTCGCCGGCGCCGGCGGACGCATGGGGCAGGCGCTGGTCGCCGCGGTGCTCGACGCCGCCGATCTCGCGCTCGCGGCGGCGCTCGACGTTCCGGGCGCGACCGCGATCGGGCGCGACGCCGGCGAGCGGCTCGGCCGGGCGAGCGGCGTGACCGTCGGCGCCGACGTCGACGCCGCGCTCGCGGCCGCCGACGTGCTGATCGATTTCACGCGGCCCGAAGGCACGATCGCGCACGCGCGCGCCTGCGCGCGACGGGGTGTGGCGTTGGTCGCCGGGACCACCGGACTGGCCGCCGCGCAGAAGGACGAGCTGGCGGATTGCGCCCGGAGCGTCCCGATCGTCTTCGCGCCGAACATGAGCGTCGGCGTGAACGTGCTCGCCGACCTGGTCGAGCGCGCCGCGCGGCTCCTGGGCCCCGGCTACGACATCGAGGTCGTCGAGATGCACCACCGCCACAAGGTCGACGCGCCGTCGGGGACGGCGCTCTTCCTCGGCGAGGCGGCGGCGCGCGGCGCCGGCGTCGACCTCGCCGGCCACGCGGTCTACGCGCGCGAGGGCGTGACCGGCGAGCGCAAGACCGGCACGATCGGCTTCGCGACGCTGCGCGGCGGCGACGTCGTCGGCGACCACACGATCGTCTTCGCCGGGACCGGCGAACGCGTCGAACTCGCGCACAAGGCGGCGTCGCGCCAGAATTTCGCCGAAGGCGCGATGCGCGCCGCTCGGTTCGCCCAGGCGCGTCGGCACGCCCGCGCGCCCGGGCTCTACGGCATGCGCGACGTGCTCGGACTGTAGCGGCGCCCGGCCGCGATCCGGTACCCGCGGCCCCCCGGTTGCCGGCGGCGGTCGAAATCCGGTAGAATTCAACGCCTTGGCGGGAGCGGGTCGGTGGATGCCGATCGCTCCCGCTTCGCACGTCAAGACCCCCGAAACGGACTTCCCGCGGCGCCCGTGCGGCGCGGGAGCCCTCCGCCGCCATGACCGACTCGCCGCTATTCCCCCCGCGCACGCCGGCGGTCCTCGCGCTGGCGGACGGCACGGTGTTCCACGGCCGGTCGATCGGCGCACTCGGCCGCGCGGTCGGCGAAGTCGTGTTCAACACCTCGATGACCGGCTACCAGGAGATCGTCACCGATCCGTCCTACGCCGGCCAGATCGTCACGCTCACCTATCCGCACATCGGCAACGTCGGGATCACCGGCGAGGACGAGGAGTCGGCGCGGGTCTACGCCGCCGGGCTGGTCGTGCGCGACCTCTCGCTCGTCGCGTCGAACTGGCGCTCGCAGGGCGATCTGTCCTCGTATCTGGCGCGCGCCGGCGTCGCCGGCATCGCCGACCTCGACACGCGCAAGCTCACGCGCGTGCTGCGCGAGCGCGGCGCGCAGAACGGCTGCGTCCTCTCGGCGGCGTCGGTCGGGCGCGACGAGGTCGAGCAGGCGCTCGCGCTCGCCCGGGAAGCGCCGTCGATGGCCGGCCGCGACCTCGCCAAGGTCGTCTCGACGACGGCGCCCTACGACTGGACGTCGTCGACCTGGGCGCTCGGCGAAGGGTACCGGCCCGCGCCCGACGCGAAGCGCACCGTCGTCGCCTACGATTTCGGCGTCAAGCGCAACATCCTGCGGATGCTGGTCGATCGCGGCTGCCGCGTGCACGTCGTGCCGGCGACGACGCCGGCGCGCGACGTCCTGGCCGCCAGGCCCGACGGCGTGTTCCTGTCGAACGGCCCCGGCGATCCGGAGCCCTGCGACTACGCGATCGCCGCGATCCGCGAATGCCTCGCCGCCGGTCTGCCGACCTTCGGCATCTGTCTGGGCCACCAGCTCCTCGGTCTGGCCACCGGCGCGCGGACGATGAAGATGAAGTTCGGTCACCACGGCGCGAACCACCCGGTGCTCGACGTCGACACCGGCCAGGTGATGATCACCAGCCAGAACCACGGCTTCGCGGTCGACGCCTCGACGCTCCCGGCGAACGTCCGGGTGACCCACGTCTCGCTGTTCGACCGGTCGTTGCAGGGGATCGCGCTCACCGACCGTCCGGCGTTCGGCTTCCAGGGCCATCCCGAGGCCTCGCCGGGCCCGCACGACATCGGGCCGCTGTTCGACCGGTTCGTCAAGCTGATGGAAAGGAAGTAGCGTGCCGCGCCGCTCCGACATCGAGTCGATCCTGATCATCGGCGCCGGCCCGATCATCATCGGTCAGGCCTGCGAGTTCGACTACTCGGGCGCGCAGGCGGTGAAGGCGCTGCGCGAGGAGGGTTACAAGGTCGTCCTGGTCAACAGCAATCCGGCGACGATCATGACCGATCCGGAGCTCGCCGACGTGACCTACATCGAGCCGATCACCTGGCCGATGGTGGCGAAGATCATCGAGCGCGAGCGCCCCGACGCGCTCTTGCCGACGATGGGCGGTCAGACCGCGCTCAACTGCGCGCTGGACCTCGCGCGCGAGGGCGTGCTCTCCAAGTTCGACGTCGAGCTGATCGGCGCCTCGAAGAAGGCGATCGACAAGGCCGAGGACCGCGAGAAGTTCAAGGACGCGATGACCCGGATCGGACTCGGAAGCGCGCGCTCGTCGATCGCCCACTCGCTCGAGGAGGCGCACCGGGCCCAGGCGCAGGTCGGCTTCCCGTGCATCATCCGACCGTCGTTCACGCTGGGCGGAACCGGCGGCGGCATCGCCTACAACAAGGACGAGTTCGACGAGATCTGCAAGCGGGGGCTGGCGATGAGCCCGACCCACGAGCTCCTGATCGAGGAGTCGCTCCTCGGCTGGAAGGAGTTCGAGATGGAGGTCGTGCGCGACCGCAAGGACAACTGCATCATCGTCTGCTCGATCGAGAACCTCGACCCGATGGGCGTGTACACCGGGGACTCGATCACCGTCGCGCCGGCGCAGACGCTGACCGACAAGGAATACCAGATCCTGCGCGACGCGTCGATCGCGGTGCTGCGCGAGATCGGCGTCGACACCGGCGGCTCGAACGTCCAGTTCGCGATCAACCCGGCCGACGGCCGGATGATCGTGATCGAGATGAACCCGCGGGTGTCGCGGAGCTCGGCGCTGGCGTCGAAGGCCACCGGTTTCCCGATCGCCCGCGTCGCCGCCAAGCTCGCGGTCGGCTACACGCTCGACGAGCTCGCCAACGAGATCACCGGCGGTGCCACGCCGGCGTCGTTCGAGCCGACGATCGACTACGTCGTCACCAAGGTCCCGCGCTTCGCCTTCGAGAAGTTCAAGCAGGCCGACGACCGGCTGACCACGCAGATGAAATCGGTCGGCGAGGTGATGGCGATCGGCCGGACCTTCCAGGAGTCGCTGCAGAAGGCGCTGCGGGGGCTCGAGGTCGGCGTCGACGGCTTCAACCTGAAGAGCGTCGACCCGGAGAAGATCGGCGACGAGCTCGCGTACCCGCGGGCCGAGCGGCTGTGGTACGTCGCCGACGCGTTCGGCATCGGCATGAGCGTCGACGAGCTCTACGGCTACACCAAGATCGACCGCTGGTTCCTGGCGCAGATCGAGGAAATCGTCAAGCTCGAGCTCGCCGTCGAGAAGCGCCGGCTCGACGCTCTGTCTCGCGACGAGCTGCGCGAGCTCAAGCGCCGGGGGTTCTCCGACCGGCGGCTCGCCTACCTGCTGAAGACGACCGAGGCGGCGGTGCGCGCCCGACGGCACGAACTGGGCGTGCGCCCGGTGTACAAGCGCGTCGACACCTGCGCCGCCGAGTTCGCGACGCGCACCGCCTACCTCTACTCGACTTACGAGGACGAGTGCGAGGCCGAGCCGACCGACCGCAGGAAGGTGATGGTGCTGGGCGGCGGTCCCAACCGGATCGGCCAGGGCATCGAGTTCGACTACTGCTGCGTCCACGCGGCGATGGCGCTCAAGGAGGACGGGTTCGAGACCATCATGGTCAACTGCAACCCGGAGACGGTGTCGACCGACTTCGACACCTCCGACCGCCTGTACTTCGAGCCGTTGACGCTGGAGGACGTCCTCGAGATCGTCCACGTCGAGAAGCCGTGGGGCGTGATCGTCCAGTTCGGCGGCCAGACGCCGTTGAAGCTCGCCCGGGACCTCGAGAAGAACGGCGTGCCGATCATCGGGACCTCGCCCGACATGATCGACATGGCCGAGGACCGCGAGCGCTTCCAGCAGATGCTCGAACGGCTGGGGCTGAAGCAGCCGCCCAACCGGACCGCGCGCACCGAGGCCGAGGCGATCGCCGCCGCCGAGGCGATCGGCTATCCGCTGGTCGTGCGGCCGTCGTACGTGCTGGGCGGCCGCGCGATGGAAATCGTCCACGAACCGCGCGACCTCGAGCGCTACATGAAGGAGGCGGTCAAGGTCAGCAACGACAGCCCGGTCCTGCTCGACCGGTTCCTGAACGACGCGATCGAGGTCGACGTCGACGCGGTGTGCGACGGCGAACGCGTCGTCATCGGCGGCATCATGGAGCACATCGAGCAGGCGGGCGTGCACTCGGGCGATTCGGCCTGTTCGCTGCCGCCGTATTCGCTGTCGCCGGGGCTGCAGGACGAATTGCGCCGCCAGACGCTGGCGATGGCGAAGGCGCTCTCGGTGGTCGGCCTGATGAACGTGCAGTTCGCGAGCCAGGACGGCGTCGTCTACGTGCTCGAGGTGAATCCGCGCGCGTCGCGCACCGTGCCGTACGTGTCGAAGGCGACCGGCCGGCCGCTCGCCAAGATCGCGGCCCGCTGCATGGCCGGCCGCACGCTCGCGAGCCAGGGCGTCGACGGCGAGATCGTGCCGCCCTACTTCTCGGTGAAGGAGGCGGTGTTCCCCTTCATCAAGTTCCCGGGCGTCGACACGATCCTCGGGCCGGAGATGAAGTCGACCGGCGAGGTCATGGGCGTGGGCGACACGTTCGGCGAGGCGTTCGTGAAGAGCCAGCTCGCCGCCGGTGTCCGGCTGCCGACCGGCGGCCGGGTGTTCGTGAGCCTCAAGAACAGCGACAAGCCGCGGGCGATCGAGACCGCGCGCATCCTCCACGACCTGGGTTTCCAGGTCGTCGCCACGCGCGGCACCGCCGCGTCGCTCGTCGCGGCGGGCGTGCCGGTCACCGCGGTCAACAAGGTCGCCGAAGGGCGTCCGCACATCGTCGACATGATCAAGAACGACGAGATCGCGATGGTCGTCAACACCGTCGAGGAGAAGCGCTCGGCGATCCAGGACAGCTACGCGATCCGCCGGGCGGCGCTCGTCGACCAGGTGCCGACCTACACGACGCTCGCCGGCGCGCGCGCCGCCGCGATCGGCATGCGCGGAATGCGGGCGCTCGACGCCACCTCGCTTCAGGCGCTGCACGCGCGGCTCGGAGGAGGGTCGTGAAGATCCCGATGACCAGGGCGGGCGCGGAGGCGCTCAAGGCCGAGCTCCAGCGGCTGAAGAGCGTCGAGCGGCCGGCGGTGATCCAGGCGATCGCCGACGCGCGCTCGCACGGCGACCTGTCGGAGAACGCCGACTACGACGCGGCGCGCGAGCGCCAGGGGTTCATCGAGGGACGGATCGCCGAGATCGAGCACAAGCTCGCCGGTGCGCAGGTGATCGACCCGACCGCGGTCGACGCCGACGGGCGCGTCGTGTTCGGCGCGACCGTCGAGATCGAGGACGTCGCCAGCGGCGAGGTGAGCCGCTACCAGATCGTCGGCGACGACGAGGCGGACATCAAGGCCGGCAAGATCTCGGTCAACTCGCCGATCGCCCGGGCGCTGATCGGCAAGTCCGAGGGCGATACCGTCGAGGTGCGGGCGCCCGGCGGCGTCAAGAGCTACGAAGTGCTGTCGGTCGACTACCGCTGAGGGCTCAGCGCTTCGCCGGCGCACCCGCGTTCACCAGCGCGATGCCGGCGGCGACCATCGCGGCGGCGAGCGCGAATCGCGCGCCGATCGTCTCGCCCAGCAGGAGATGGGCGAACGCGACGCCGAACAACGGCGTCGCGAACGTGAACACCGCGAGCGGCGCGGCGAGGTAGCGCGTCAGCAGCCAGAACCAGGCGAGGTAGCTCGCGAAGGCGACCAGGACGATCTGGTAGGCGAGCGACATCCATGCGACCGGGGCCGGTGCGAGCGACCAGGATTCGCCCAGCGCCAGCGAGACGGCGCCGAGCATCACCGCCGAGACCGCGAGCTGGTAGTTGAGGACGCGCGCCGCCTGGGCGCGCGCGAGCACGGTCGCCCGGATCAGCACCGTGGTCGCGGACCACAGGACCGCGGCGGCGATGGCCATCGCGTCGCCGGCGAGCGTCGGCCGTCCGGGCGCCGCGAATCCGTCGGCGAACGCGAACGCGGTGCCTCCGAAGGCGACGCCGATCCCCAGCCACTGGCGCGGCGCGAGGCGCTCACCGGGCACGAACGCGGCGACACCCAGCGCGGTCAGCGCCGGCGCGACGTAGAGCAGGACGACCATGCGCGCCGCGGTCGTGCGTCCGAGGCCCAGGTAGATCATCGCGAACTCGCCGCCGAACAGCAGGCCGGCCAGGATCCCCGGACCGATCTCGCGGCGGTCCAGGAGGCGCACACCGCGCCAGCGCGACCAGGCGATGACGAGCAACATCGCCGCCGCCGAGCGGATCGTCGCCTGCACCGACAGCGGAATGGTCGGGGCCGCGACCTTGACCGCGACCTGTTGCAGACCCCAGGCCATGGTCAGGGCGACCATGGTGGCGACCGCGAGGCCGTCGAGCGGGCGGCGCGGCGCGCTCACGGACCGCCGGCCGGCGTCGCGTCAGTCACGGCCGGTCGGGCGGCGGCGGCGGCGCACCGACGCAGGCGGCCCGGACGGCTTGGCCCCGCGCGGCGGTCGGCTCCCGGGTGCTTTGGCGCGCGGAGCGGGTGCCGGGGCGAACCGGCCCCGCGGGGACGCCGCCGGCGGCCGGGCCTGCGCCGGTCCCGGTTCGGCAGGACGCGCGAGCCGGCGACGAGAGGGGAGGGACGACGAGGCCGCAGCGATCGGTTCGGCGGGCCCGTGGCGCGACGCCCCGCGACGATGGCGGGCGTGGCGCTCGCCGGTCGCCGGTTCGCGGTGGCGCCGCCGCTCGCGCGGCGGGGGCGCAGGTGCCGCCTTCGACACCGGGCGACCCTTGCCGGCGCCCGACGGCGCACGCTTGCGCGCCGGCTCGGGCGGCGGAGCCGGACGCCAGACGATCAAGAGCTTCCCCAGATGCTGGACCGGGGCCGCCTCCAGTTCCTCGCAGACGCGCCCGAGCATCGCTTCGCGGGCGTCGCGGTCGTCGGAATGGACGCGGATCTTGATCAGTTCGTGGGCGTCGAGGGCGACGTCGATCTCGTGGAGGACCTGCGGCGTCAGTCCGGCGTGACCGATGGCGACGACCGGATGGAGCGTGTGGGCGAGGGCGCGCAGCTCGCGCCGCTCTTTCGGGGTCAGGAGGAGCATGGCGCGAGTGTAGCGGAAGGGCGCGCCGCGGCCCCGGAGCGGCGAACCCGGGGTCCCGGCCGGATCCCGGATGGCGATCGGGCGCGCCGCGCGGCCTTCGCGATACGATCGGCGGTGCGAGGCGCCCGCCGGCTCGTCGTCCCGGGGCCGAACGCTCATCGGCGATCGCGCTTCGACGCCGTCCACCGCCCTTCTTCCATCGCCCGTCCCCGCTCGTGCCCGGTCCGCTCAACCCGTCGAAGAAGAAGCACCGTTTCGGCAAGGCGTGGATGCACGAGCACGTCAACGATCCGTACGTGAAGGAGGCGCAGCGCCGGGGCTACCGCTCGCGCGCGGCGTTCAAGCTGATCGAGCTCGACCGGCGGGACAAGCTCCTCAAGCCGGGCGCCGTCGCGGTGGACCTCGGGGCGGCGCCGGGAAGCTGGTGCCAGGTGCTGCGTGAACGGCTGGGGCCGACCGCGACGATCGTCGCGGTCGACGTCCTGCCGATGGACCCGCTGGCCGGCGTGACCTTCGTCCGGGCCGATTTCGCGACCGACGAGGGCCTGGCGGCGGTGGAGGCGGCGCTGGACGGGCGGGGCGCCGACCTTGTGCTGTCGGACATGGCCCCCAATCTCTCGGGCATCGACCCGGTCGACCAGGCGCGGTCGATCGGGCTCGCCGACCTGGCCCTGGAGTTCGCGGCCAAGCACCTGAAACCCGGCGGTGATTTCGCGGTCAAGGTCTTCCAGGGCACCGGCCTCGCGCTGTTCGAGCAGGCGGTCCGGGAGCGGTTCGCCAAGGCCTACGTCCGCAAGCCCGAGGCGAGCCGGGACCGCAGCCGGGAGGTCTTCCTGGTCGGCAAGGGCTACCGGGGCGACGGCGCAATCGCCCGGGCCGGGCGATAGCGGGCGCTGCGGTAAAATGGCGGGTCGTCCCGGGGCATGCCGCCCGCGGGGCGAAACCCACCGGCCGGACGGGTTTCCGGCGGGCGGGCCCCGACGCCGGCGGGCGGGGGCGCGCAGGAGCGAATCGTGAACAACCTCTTGAAGAACATCGGCATCTGGCTCGTCATCGGCCTCGTGGTCCTCACGGTGGTCAAGCAGTTCGATGCCCGCCAGACGACCAAGGACACGATCCCCTACTCCGAGTTCATCGACTCGGCGAAGAACGGCAAGGTCGAGTCGGCGGTGATCGAGGGTCGCACGATCAAGTGGCAGTCGACCGACAAGAAGCGCTACCTGACGACCTCGCCGGGCGACATCTGGATGGTGTCGGACCTCCTGAAGTACGGCGTACGCGTCGACGCCAAGCCCGAGGAGGAGCAGAGCTTCCTCGCCCAGGTGTTCATCTCCTGGTTCCCGATGCTGCTGCTCATCGGCGTCTGGATCTTCTTCATGCGCCAGATGCAAGTGGCGGGCGCGGCGGCGCGTTCTCGTTCGGCAAGAGCAAGGCGCGGATGCTCGACGAGTCGAACAACACCGTCACCTTCGCCGACGTCGCCGGCTGCGACGAGGCGAAGGAGGAGGTCGCCGAGCTGGTCGAGTTCCTGCGCGATCCGTCGAAGTTCCAGAAGCTGGGCGGTCGCATTCCCCGCGGCGTGCTGATGGTCGGCTCGCCGGGCACCGGCAAGACGCTGCTCGCCAAGGCGATCGCCGGCGAGGCCAAGGTGCCGTTCTTCTCGATCTCGGGTTCGACTTCGTCGAGATGTTCGTCGGCGTCGGCGCGGCGCGCGTGCGCGACATGTTCGAGCAGGCGAAGAAGAACGCGCCTTGCATCATCTTCATCGACGAGATCGACGCGGTCGGCCGCCAGCGCGGCGCGGGACTCGGCGGCGGCAACGACGAGCGCGAGCAGACGCTGAACCAGCTCCTGGTCGAGATGGACGGCTTCGAGGGCAATGTCGGCGTGATCGTGATCGCCGCGACCAACCGTCCGGACGTGCCGATCCGGCGCTGCTGCGCCCGGGCCGCTTGACCGCCAGGTCGTCGTGCCGCTGCCCGACATCCGCGGGCGCGAGCAGATCCTGCTCGTCCACATGCGCAAGGTGCCGATGGCGCCCGACGTCAAGGCCGACATCATCGCCCGCGGCACGCCGGGATTCTCGGGCGCCGACCTCGCCAACCTCGTCAACGAGGCGGCGCTCTTCGCCGCGCGCGGCAACAAGCGCCTCGTCGACATGGAGGACTTCGAGCGGGCCAAGGACAAGATCATCATGGGCGCCGAGCGGCGTTCGATCGTGATGCCCGAGGAGGAGCGGCGCAACACCGCCTACCACGAGTCCGGCCACGCGATCGTCGCCAAGCTGCTGCCCAAGACCGACCCGGTGCACAAGGTCACGATCATCCCGCGCGGACGCGCGCTGGGCGTGACGATGCAGCTGCCGACCGAGGACCGGTACAGCATGGACCGCGACCGGATGCTCAACATGATCTCGGTCCTCTTCGGCGGGCGCATCGCCGAGGAGGTGTTCATGAAGCAGATGACCACCGGCGCGTCGAACGACTTCGAGCGCGCCACGCACCTCGCCCGCGACATGGTGATGCGCTACGGCATGAGCGACCTGATGGGCCCGATGGTCTACGGCGACAACGAGGGCGAGATCTTCCTCGGCCGTTCGATCACGCGCACGGTCAACATGTCCGAGGAGACGATGAAGAAGGTCGACGCCGAGGTCCGGCGGATCATCGACCAGCAGTACGCGGTCGCGCGCCGGCTCCTCGAGGAGAACCGCGACAAGGTCGAGCTGATGGCGAAGGCGTTGCTCGAGCTCGAGACGATCGACGCCGACCAGATCGACGACATCATGGCCGGCAAGCCGCCGCGACCGCCGAAGCCGACCTCGTCGTCGACGTCGGGACCGAGCGCGTCGGGCCCCACGGCCGCCGCCGGCGGCGCGCCGTCCGCGAACCCGGCCTGATCCGCGGCGGTGTCCGCGGTCCTGCGCTGCGGCTCGCGCTCGCTCGACCTGTCACGCCCGCGCGTGATGGGGATCGTCAACGTCACGCCCGACTCGTTCTCGGACGGCGGTCGCTACGCGGATCCGCGGCGCGCGATCGACCACGCCCGGGCGCTGGTCGCCGAGGGCGCGGACCTGGTCGATGTCGGCGGCGAGTCGACGCGCCCGGGCGCGGCGCCGGTGGACGAGGCGACCGAGCTCGCCCGCGTCCTGCCGGTCGTCGAGGCGCTCGCGCGCGACGGCGCGCTCGTGTCGATCGACACGATGAAGCCCGCGGTGATGCGCGCGGCGATCGCGGCCGGCGCCTCGATGGTCAACGACGTGCGCGCGCTGGCGGGTCCCGGCGCGATCGAGGCGGTGTCGGCGAGCGGGGCCGCCGTCTGCCTGATGCACATGCGCGGCACGCCGCGGACGATGCAGGCGGCGCCCGAGTACGCCGACGTCGTCGTCGAGGTCCGCGACTTCCTCGCCGCGCGCGTGCGGGCCTGCGAGGCCGCGGGTATCGCCCGCGAGCGGATCGTCGTCGACCCGGGATTCGGTTTCGGCAAGACGCTGGCGCATAATCTCGCGCTGCTGGCGCGGTTGCCGGCGATCGCCGCGGTCGGGTGCCCGATGATGGCCGGGCTGTCGCGAAAGTCGATGCTGGCCGCGATCGCCGGGCGTGGCGACGGCGACCGCCTCGCGGCGAGCCTCGCCGCCGCGATCGCGGCGGTGGAGTGCGGGGCGGCGATCGTACGCGTGCACGACGTGCGAGCGACGGTGGACGCGCTCGCGGTGTGGCGGGCGGTCGGGGAGGCGGGCGGGGCGGTCGGCGTGGCCGGGACGAGAGCGGACCCGGCGAACCGGGACGGACGATGAAGCGCGAACACTTCGGCACCGATGGCGTGCGCGGCCGCGTCGGCGAGCCGCCGATCACGCCGGAGCTCGTCATGCGGCTCGGCTGGGCCGCGGGGCGCACGCTCGCCTCCGATCCGCGCCGGCCGGCCGGCAAGCCGGCGGTGCTGATCGGCAAGGACACGCGGATCTCCGGCTACCTCCTCGAGGCGGCGCTCGAGGCGGGACTTTCCGCGGCGGGCGTCGACGTCGCGCTGTGCGGACCGCTGCCCACGCCCGGCATCGCCTACCTCACCCGCGCGCTGCGCCTCACCGCCGGCATCGTCATCAGCGCCTCGCACAACCCGTACGACGACAACGGCATCAAGTTCTTCTCGTCGGGCGGGACCAAGCTGCCCGACGCGACCGAGCACGCGATCGAGGCGGCGATGGGCGGAACGATGACCTGCGTGGCGTCGGCAGAGCTCGGCAAAGCGCGTCGGGTCGCGGACGCGGCGGGCCGCTACATCGAGTTCTGCAAGGCGACCTTCCCGTCGTCGCTGGACCTCCGGGGTCTGACGATCGTCGTCGATTGCGCGCATGGCGCCGGCTACCACGTCGCGCCGCCGGTGTTCGCCGAGCTGGGTGCGAAAGTGGTCGCGGTCGGCGCCGCGCCCGACGGGCTGAACATCAACGCCGGCGTCGGCGCGACGCATCCGGCGTACCTCGCCGCCGAGGTCGTCCGGCACGGCGCGGACCTGGGTGTCGCGCTCGACGGAGACGGCGACCGGCTGGTGATGGTCGATCGCGCCGGTCGGGTGTACGACGGCGACCAGCTCCTGTACGTCATCGCCATGGACGCGAAGCGCCGCGGCGCGCTCGCCGGCGGTGTCGTCGGCACGCAAATGTCGAACCTGGGCTTCGAGCAGGCGCTCTCGCGCGAAGGCGTGCCGCTCGAGCGGGCGAAGGTCGGCGACCGCTACGTGCTGGAGCGGATGGTCGAGCGCGGCTGGTCGCTCGGCGGCGAGAACTCCGGGCACCTGATCTGCCTGGACAAGCATACGACCGGCGACGCGATCGTCGCCGCGCTCGCGGTCCTGCGGGCGCTGATCGAAGGGAAGACGACGCTCGAGCGCGCGACCGCCGCGGTGGCGATGTTCGCGCAGACGCTGGTCAACGTGCCGGTGCGGCGCGGCTTCGACTGGAAGGCCTCGGACGACGTGCGCCGCGCGCAGGAGCACGCGGCGAGCGCGCTGGGGGCCGACGGGCGCGTGCTGCTGCGTCCGTCCGGGACCGAACCGGTGCTGCGCGTGATGGTCGAGGCGCGCGACAAGGCGCTCGCCGACGAGCACGCCGGCGCGATCGCCCACAGCGTGGCCCGCGCCGCCGGTCTGGCGATGTGAGCCGGCGGCGTCCCGGCGCCGCCTGCCGCCATACGCCGACCGGACGCGAGTCGCCACGGATTCTGTTGCATCGGGTCCCGAACTCGGCTACCGTGCGCAAACATACCGACCGCGTGGTATGTAACTTCGCCCGTGCCGCGTCCGTCGCCCCGCACCCAGGAAGCCCGCAGCGCCGCGGCGCGAACCGCGTTGGTGCGCTCGGCGATCGAAACCCTGTCGGACGGCGGGGTCGCGCGGGCGACGACGGCGGCGATCGCGTCGAGGGCGGGAATGACGACCGGGGCGCTCCACCACCATTTCCCGGCCAAGGAGGACCTGTTCCTGGCGGTGCTGGACGAACTGACGCTGCAGGCGTTGGCGCTGATCGCGAATCTCGGCGCCGGCGCGAGGCGCTCGAGGTCGCTCTCCCGAGCCATCGTCAACGACCTCTGGTCGCTTTACGGCAGCCGGCAGTACTGGGCCGTGTGGGAGATCAACATGGGCTACCGGGGCGACCAGGCGATGCACCGCACGCTGGTCGACCACCGGGCGCGGACGAGGCAACGCATGCGGCGGGCGCTGCTGGCGAACGAACACCTGGACGACGCGACCAGGCGGGCGCTGCTCGCGTCGCTGCCGTTCCTCCTGTGCGCTCTCCGGGGCGCGTTCCTCGAGACCTTCTTCGCGCCGAACGACAACGCCGCGCTGCGTCCGCCGCTCACGGCGCTGGTGTCGTTCCTCGACGCGCGCCTGGTCGAAAACGCTGCGCGGTCCGGCCGAAACGGCGACGCGGTCGGCGGTAGGCGCGGTCGCGGGTCGGGTCGTCAGACCGGCCGAACCGTCGTCGACCGCCGGCGCGAACGAGATCGGGTCGCGCGATGAGTGTGCGGATCGGGGTCGACATCGGCGGGTCCTTCACGGACTTCGCGGTGCTGGACGAACAGACCCGGGAAGTCCGGTCGTTGAAGGTGTTCTCGCGGCCGGACAGCCCCGGTTCCGAGGTCGCGGCGGGCATGAGGGGCCTCGCGCAACGCTACGGCGTCGATCCCCGCGACGTCACCTACTTCACGCACGGCACGACGGTCGGCGTCAACGCGGTTCTGCAGAGGAAGGGTCTGCGGCTCGCGCTGATCACGACCCGCGGCTTCGAGGACGTGCTCGAGCTCGCGCGGCTGAAGATTCCCGACACCTTCCATCTGATGTCGCTGCGGCCGCGCCCGCTGGTCCCCCGGGATCGGGTCTTCGGCGTCGGGGGCCGCCTGAACGCCGCCGGCGGCGAGGAGGCGCCGGTCGACGAGGGCGACGTGCTGGAGGTCCTGGGCCGGATCGGCGCTGCCGGATGCGAGGGCGTCGTGGTGTCCCTGCTGCACGCCTACCGGGACCCGGCGCACGAACGGCGGGTGAAGGAGATCATCCAGCGCGCCCACCCGGGACTGTTCGTGTCCTGTTCGCACGAGGTCTGGCCGATCATCCGCGAGTACGAGCGCACGTCGACCGCGGTGATCGGCGCCTACGTCCAGCCGAAGGTCGCGCACTACCTGACCGAGCTCCAGGCGGCGCTGGCCCGCAGCGGTGTGGGTGCCGAGCTCAAGGTGACCAAGTCGAACGGCGGCGTGATGAGCGCCGAGCACGGGAAGAGCGACTGCGTCCAGATCATCCTCTCCGGGACCGCGTCGGGCGTCATCGGCGCGTCCTACATCGCCGACCAGTGCGGGATCCGCCGCTGCATGAGCCTCGACGTCGGCGGAACCTCGGCCGACGTCGCGCTGATCACCGACGGTCAGCCGCAGTTCGCGAGCGGTGAGCGGATCGGCGATTTCCAGATCCACATCCCGTCGGTCTCGGTCACCTCGATCGGCGACGGCGGCGGGTCGATCGCCTGGGTCGATGCCCACGGGGTCCTCAAGGTCGGTCCGCACAGCGCCGGGTCGAGCCCCGGTCCGGTCTGCTATCGGCGCGGAGGCGATCGTCCGACGATCACCGATGCGTTCGCGGTGATGGGCGTGCTGGGACACGCCGCGTTGGGATACGACTCGGTCACGCCCGATGTCGCGGCCGCGCGGGAGGCCATCGCCGGGCTCGCCGTCCGACTTGGCCACACCGTCGAAAAGACCGCCGAGGCGATCGTGCGCGTCTCGATTTCGAGCATGTACGCCGGCGTCAGCCGCCTGGTGTCGCGATTCGGCGTCGATCCGCGGGAGTTCACGCTGCTGCCGTTCGGCGGCGCCGGCCCGATGCTGGCGTGCTATCTCGCGCGCGAGCTGGAGATGCCCCGGGTGCTGGTTCCGACGACCCCCGGTGTTCTGAGCGCGCTCGGAGGCCTCATCGCGGATACCAAGAACGACTTCGTCAAGACGACCTACTACGATCTCGATGCCGAGGGGTTGCGCAAGCTCCGTGTGGACGCGAAGGACCTGGAGGCGCGCGCGCGCGAGTGGATGTCCGGCGAGATCGGATCGAGCGAGCACGCCCGGATCCGGGTCTCCGCCGACATGCGCTACCGCGGCCAGTCGTTCGAAGTCGACACGCCGCTGTCGATGTCGCTGCTCGACGGCGAAGACCCGGCGCCGCTGCTCGACGCTTTCAGCGCCGAACACGCGCGTCTGTACGGCCATAGCGACGACCGGGCCCGGGTGCAGGTCGTCGCCTTGCGCCTGGTGATCACGGCGCGCACGCCCAAGCCGGCGCTGCCGACGCTCGAGGCGAGCGACGAGGCGCCGGCGGCGGAACGGACCGCGCCGATGTGGCTCGACGGCGAGCGGCGCGACGTCCCGGTCTACCGGCGCGCCATGCTGCTCGCCGGACAGCGGTTCGCCGGTCCCGCGGTCGTCGTCCAGGACGACGCGACGACCTGCGTGCTGCCGGGGTTCGGCGCCGGGATCGACCGGCACGGCAACCTGGTCCTGACGAACCTCCGTTGATCCGAACGCGCGCGACGACATGGGATTCGAGAAGTCCGAGCTGCAAGTCTTCGCCAACCACTGCGTGGCGGCCGCCGAGAGCATGGCCTACACGCTGATGCGTACCGCCCACTCGACCTTCGTCAAGGAGACCGAGGATTTCTCCTGCGCGCTCGCCACACCGGAGGGCCTGACGTTCGCTTCGCCGAAGACGCTCGGAGCGACCTGGTACGCGGGACTCGACTACGGTCCGGTGTTCAGGGCGATCGAGACCTACGAGCCGGGCGACATCTACATGACCAACGACCCGTACAGCGGGTTCGTCGCGACGCACACGCCCGACGTCGTCATGTGGAAGCCGGTCTTCCACAGGGGTGAAATCGTCTGTTTCGTGGCCGGCCACATCCACAACACCGACATGGGGGGCGCGGTTCCGGCCTCGCTCTCGCGGTCGTTGACCGAGATCCAGCAGGAAGGCATCCGGTTCCCGCCGTCGAGGATCGTATCGTGCGGCGTGATCGACGAGCGGCTCCTGTCGTGGATGATGCTCAACGTCAGGGCGCCGGAGCAGAACAGCGGCGATCTGAAAGCGCAGGTCGCCTGCATGGTCACCGGCGAACGCAAGGTGCTCGAGATCATCGAACGTTTCGGCGTCGAGGCGTTCAAGGCGGGGATGGGCGAGCTGCTCGACTACTCGGAGCGTCAGGCGCGCGCCATCGCGCGCACGGTACCCGACGGTGAATACTCGTTCTCGGAGTACGCCGACGAGGACGCGGTCGACGGCAAGCCGATGCGCATCGCGCTGACGCTGCGGGTGAGGGACGGATTGCTGACCTTCGACTTCACCGGCAGCGACCCGCAGCTCGCCTCGGCGCTCAACGTGCCGACCGGTGGACACGCGCGCCATGCGCTGCTCCTCGTCGGCCTGTATTACGTCCTGTACACGCTGGACCCGAACCTGCTGCTGAATTCCGGGATGTTGCGCATCGCGACCTGCGTCACCTCGCCGGGGAGCGTGGTCCATCCGATCGCGCCGGCCGCCGTCGGCATGCGCAGCCTCACCTGCGTCGTCATCCAGGCGGCGGTGTTCGGCGCGTTCGCCAAGGCGCTGCCGGACCGGATGCCGGCCTGCCCGGCGTCGAGCGTCTGCCTGGTGAACGTGAAGACGACGCGCCAGGACGGCGAGACCGTGATGGCGTCGATCGGTCCGGTCGGCGGCGGTGGCGGAGGGTCGGCGGGGGCCGACGGATCCGACGCGTCCGGGGCGAACATGGCCTTCCTGAGCAACACGCCCGTCGAGATCAACGAGGCGGAAGTGCCGATCCGGATCCGGCGCTACGGCGTCGTGCCGGATAGCGGCGGCCCGGGGAGATTCCGCGGAGGACTGGGGATCCTGATGGAATTCCAGGTATTCGCGCCGAACACGTTGGTGACCGCCCGCAACCGCGATCGCACCCGTTTCGCGTCGTGGGGTCTCGAGGGAGGACGCCCGGGTCGGACGTCGCGGTTCATCCGCAATCCGGGCACCGCCGGCGAGGAGCAGCTCGA
This sequence comes from Burkholderiales bacterium, assembly GCA_046347725.1. GTDB lineage: Bacteria > Pseudomonadota > Gammaproteobacteria > Burkholderiales > Casimicrobiaceae > VBCG01. The sequence continues at coordinate 182,977 of JAXMFN010000008.1, read as the reverse complement.
CAACACCGACGTCGTCGTCTGCCGCCCGGGGGACGTCATCCGGCTCGAGGGCAACGGCGCCGGCGGCTACGGCTTCGCCGAGGACCGCGATGTCGCCGTCGTCGAAGAGGACGTGCGCTGCGGCCGGGTGTCGGTGGCCAGCGCGCGGGACGACTACGCGGTCGTGATCCACCGAGGCGAGGTCGACGTCGGGGCGACCGCCGCGCTGCGCGCGCAGCGTGGGGCTCGGCGGGGCCGGCCGGACGGCGCCGACTTCGGCTTCGGTCCGAACCGCACCGCGCACGAAACGCTCTGGACCGACGAGCGATATCGCGCCCTGACACTGTGCCTGCAGCGTGCGCCGATCCGGTGGCGTTTCTTCCTCAAGCACCGGATGTTCGACAAGCTCGAGGCGAGGGCGACGCGCGGCGAAGCCGCCGGCGGCGCGGAGCTCGTCCACACGCTGTTCGCCGAGTTGCTGGACGAGTATCCGGCGCTGGTCGAGGGCCGGGTCACGGCCGCGCGGGCGTGAGTCGACGCGTGGATCCCGCGGGCGAGGCCGGTGCGTTGGTGGCGCGCCTGTCGGCCATCGTCGGTTCCTCCGCGGTGCTCGTCGAGGACGCGGACCTCGCCGGCTATGTCGAGGATTGGCGCGGCGTCTACCGCGGCACCGCGCGCTGCGTCGTTCTCCCGGCGACGACCGAACAGGTCTCGGCGGTCGTCAGGGCCTGCGTCGAGGCCGGTGTCCCGGTCGTGCCTCAAGGAGGGAACACCGGCCTTTGCGGCGGCTCGGTGCCGCCCGCCGGCGGGGAAGGGGCCGTCGTCCTGGCGCTGTCGCGGATGCGGCGGATCCGGGACGTCGATCCGGCCAACAACGCGATCGAGGTCGAGGCCGGCTGCGTGCTTCGCACCGTGCAGGAAGCGGCCGCGGCGGCGGGCCGCCTGTATCCGGTGAGTCTGGGCGCCGAAGGTTCGTGCCAGATCGGGGGCACGATCGCGACCAACGCCGGCGGGACGGGGGTCCTGCGCTACGGCAGCACCCGGGACAACGTCCTCGGGCTGGAGGTCGTGCTACCGGACGGCGAGGTGTGGAACGGCCTCAACCGTCTGCGCAAGAACAACACCGGGCCGGATCTCAAGCACCTGTTCATCGGCTCGGAGGGCACGCTCGGCGTGATCACCGCGGCGACGCTGAAACTCCATCCGCTGCCGACCTCGCGGTGCGTGGCCTGGCTCGCGGTCCGATCGCCGGCCGACGCGCTGGGCGTCCTGCTGCGTTTCCAATCGTCCTGCGGCGCCTGGCTGTCGGCGTTCGAGATGCTCAATGCCGCCGCCGTCGACAAGGTGCTGCGCCAGTTGCCGGACCGGCGGGTTCCGCTGGACGCCGCGTATCCTTGGCACGTCCTGGTCGAGCTCGAGCACAGCGGCAGCGAACCGGCGCTCGCGCAGGCGATGGAAGAGGCGCTGGGGGCGGCGGCGAGCGCCGGTCTGGTCGACGACGCGGCGATCGCCGGCAGCGTCGCGCAGCAGGAGGCGATGTGGATGGTGCGTCACAGCGTTTCCGAGGCGTTCAAGAGGGACGGCGTCAGCGTTTCGATGGACACCGCGGTGCCGGTCGCCGCGGTGCCGGAGTTCATCGGACGCGCGAGCGCCGCGGCCCGGGAGATCGTGCCGGACGTCGAGATCCTCGTCGTCTCGCACGTCGGCGACGGCAACGTCCACTTCATTCCGTTCGTCTCCTTCGACCGGTGGCGCGAACGGGAAGACCGCGACGCCCTGGACGCGCGCCTGCGCGACCGCGTGAACCGGATCGCCCACGGGCTCGGGGGGACGTTCAGCGCCGAGCACGGCGTCGGGCAGACGCACACCCGGGAGATGGCGCTGTTTAGGCCCGCGGTGGAGCTCGCCCTGCTGCGCGGGATCAAGCGGGCGCTCGACCCCGCCGGCCTGTTCAACCCCGGCCGCCTGCTGCCACCCGGCACGCGCTGACCGGACCCGCCCGGAGGACACGATGACACCGCCGCTGGCCCTCGATGGGATCTACCCGGCGATTCCGACGCCGGTCCGCGCGGACGGGACGGTGGACGCGGGCGCGACGAAGAAGCTCCTCGCCCACCTCCTCGCCCGGAAGGTGAGCGGCATCGTGCCGCTCGGCGGCACCGGCGAATACGGAGCCCTGGCGCGCGAGGAGCGCCTGAAGATGGCGGCGCTGTGCGTCGACGTCGTGGGCGGCCGCGTGCCGCTGATCGCCGGTGTCCTCGATCCGGGGTTCCACGACGCGCTGCAGGCAGGCAAGTCGTTCGCCGCGACCGGTATCGACGCGCTGATGGTCGTCACGCCGTACTACACGAACCCGACCCAGGCCGGCATCCGGGACTACTTCGTCCGCTACGCCGACCAGTCGCCGGTACCGGTGCTGATCTACGAGATCCCCGGGAGGACCCGGATCGCGATCCAGCCGGAGATCCTGCACGAGCTGTCGCGGCACCCGAACATCGTCGGGATGAAGGCGTGCAACACCGACATCTACCATTTCCTGCGCGTGGTCGCCGGCGTCGACCCTTCGTTCGCGGTGCTGGCCGGCGAGGATACCCATTTTCCGGTCCAGGTGGCCGCCGGCGCGCGCGGCGGCATCCTCGCGAGCGCGACGCTCCTGCCGGGCACCTGGAGGCACCTCCACGCGCTCGCGTCGTCCGGCGAGACGACCGAGGCGCTGCGCTTCCACCGCCGGCTGTTCCGGCTCTTCGACCTCCTGTTCGCCGAAACCAATCCGGGTCCGATGAAGGCGGTGCTGGAGATGATCGGCGTCGACGCGCCGCATCTGCTGGCGCCGCTGGTGCCCCCGGGGGCGCCGCTGGTCGCGGCGTTGAAATCGGAGCTCGCGCCGCTGCTCGCGGCGGACGCGACCTTCGGCTGATCGAGGACCGACGTGAATCCGACGACCCGCAGCGGCGGTCGCATCCTGGTCGACAACCTCCTCGCGCAGGGGGCCGATCTCGCCTTCTGCGTCCCCGGCGAGAGCTACCTCGCGGTCCTCGACGCGCTCTACGACGTGCGCGACCGGCTGCCCCTGGTCGTCTGCCGGCAGGAGGGCGGCGCGGCGTACATGGCGGAAGCCTACGGGAAGCTGACCGGCCGCCCGGGATTGGTCTTCGTGACGCGGGGGCCCGGCGCGTCCAACGCGGCGATCGGCATCCACACCGCAGCCCAGGATTCGACGCCGATGATCGCCTTCGTCGGCCAGGTCGGCCGGGATTTCGTCGACCGCGAAGCGTTCCAGGAGATCGACTACCGTCGGATGTTCGGCAGCGTCGCCAAGTGGGTCGCGCAGATCGACAGCGCGGAGCGGATTCCGGAGTACATCGCGCGCGCCTACCGTGTCGCCTTGTCGGGCAGACCGGGGCCGGTGGTCCTGGCGCTGCCCGAGGACATGCTGACCACCGATGCGGGTCGCCGACGCGCCGCGGGTCGTGGTCGCGCCGGTGCCTCCGGCCGCGAGTGCGATCGCCGAACTCGCGGCGCTGCTGCGTCGAGCCCGCAAGCCGCTGGTGATCGCCGGCGGCAGTGGCTGGACGGCAACGGCCTGCGCGGATCTCGCCCGGTTCGCCCGGACGCAGGCGTTGCCGGTCGCCTGCGCCTTCCGCAATCAGGACGTCTTCGACAATCGCCACCCGAACTACGCCGGCGATCTCGGTCTGGGCGTCAATCCCAAGCTCTCCGCCCGCGTGCGCGCCGCCGACCTGCTGCTCGTCATCGGCGAGCGTCTGGGCGAGGTCGTCACCGGCGGCTACACGCTCGTCGCCGCGCCGACACCGGTTCAGACGCTGATACACGCGCATCCGGGCGCCGAGGAGCTCGGACGCGTGTACCAGCCGACGCTCGCCATCGAATCGGCGATCGGACCGTTCTGCGCGGCGCTCGCCGGTCTCGATCCGATCGACACCGGCGCGTGGGCGGGAAGCGCGGACGAAGCGCACGCCGACTACCTCGGATGGCAGACGCCGCGGGCGATGCCGGGAGACCTCGACCTCTGGCAGGTGCTGGCGACGATGCGCGAGCGCCTCCCCGAAGACGCGATCGTGACCAACGGGGCCGGCAACTACGCGACCTGGCTGCATCGGTTGTACCGCTACCCGCGCTACCGGACCCAGCTCGCGCCGTACAACGGGTCGATGGGCTACGGGGTTCCGGCGGCGGTCGCGGCCAAGGCGGTGCACCGCGACCGCGTCGTCGTCTCGTGGAACGGCGACGGCTGTTTCCTGATGAACGGGCAGGAGCTCGCGACCGCGGTCCAGTACCGGCTGGCGATCGTGTTCATCGTCGTCGACAACGGCATGTACGGAACGATCCGGATGCACCAGGAGCGCCGCTATCCCGAGCGCGTCCATGGCACGACGCTGCGCAATCCGGACTTCGCCGCGTTGGCGCGCGCCTACGGCGCCCTGGGCGAGACGGTCGCGCGCACCGCCGAGTTCGCGCCGGCGCTCGACCGGGCGCTCGCCGCCGATCGGCCGACGCTGATCCATCTTCTCGTCGACCCGCGCGCGGTGACGATGAACGACACGATCGACGATCTGCGTCGTCAGGGTGGACGCGGTCGCTGACCGGGATGCCGGCGCCGGGTCCGGGTGAGATCATCGAGGGCGTGCAGCCGGCGCCGCCCGCATCGGGCAACGCATCGACAGGGGAACAGGCATGAGCGACGCGACCGTACGGATGACGAAGGAGATACTCGGGGCGCTCGGGGTGCCGGAGGCGGCGACTTCCCGGGGCGCGATGGCGGTACGCTGCCCGATCGACGGCAGCGAGATCGGCCGGGTCGACGCGCACTCGCGCGAGAACGTCGGCGAGACCATCGTCCGCGCGCAACGCGCGTTCGAGGCGTGGCGCGACGTGCCGGCGCCGCGCCGCGGCGCGTTGGTCCGGGTGCTGGGCGAGGAGCTGCGCAAGGAGAAGGACGCGCTCGGCCGTCTGGTGTCGCTCGAGGCCGGCAAGATCCTGGCCGAGGGCACCGGCGAAGTCCAGGAGATGATCGACATCTGCGAGTTCGCGGTCGGACTGTCGCGCCAGCTCTACGGCCTGACGATCGCCTCCGAGCGCCCGGGGCACCGGATGATGGAGACCTGGCATCCGCTGGGCGTCGTCGGCGTGATCACCGCGTTCAACTTCCCGGTCGCGGTGTGGGCGTGGAACGCGGCGCTGGCCCTCGTCTGCGGCGACGCTGTCGTGTGGAAGCCGTCGGAGAAGACGCCGCTCACCGCGCTCGCCTGTCAGGCGATCTTCGAGCGCGCGGCGCGCGCCTTCGGCGGCGTTCCCGAGGGGCTGTCGCAGGTGCTGATCGGCGGGCGGGAGACCGGCGAGGCGCTGGTCGATCATCCGAAGGTCGCGCTGGTCTCGGCCACCGGCAGCAGCCGGATGGGGCGCATCGTCGGCCCGCGCGTCCAGCAGCGCTTCGGCCGCGTCCTGCTGGAGCTCGGCGGCAACAACGCGGTCGTGGTGACGCCGTCCGCGGATCTCGATCTCGCGGTGCGCGCGATCCTGTTCGCGGCGGTCGGCACCGCGGGGCAGCGCTGCACGTCGACCCGCCGGCTGATCGTCCACTCGAGCGTCCACGACGCGTTGCTCGAGCGCCTGAAGGCGGCCTACGCCCGGATATCGATCGGCGATCCGTTCGCGAACCACCTGCTGGGACCGGTCATCGACCGGAACGCGTTCGATTCGATGCAGGCGGCGCTGCGGTCGGCGGCCGCCGACGGCGGCATCGTCACCGGCGGCGAGCGTGTGCTGGAGCGCGAGTATCCGGACGCCTGGTACGTCCGGCCGGCGATCGTCGCGATGCCGGCGCAGACCGACACCGTCCGCCGCGAGACCTTCGCGCCGATCCTCTACGTGATGAAGTACGATCATCTGCCGGAAGCGATCGCCCTGCACAACGACGTCCCGCAGGGGCTCTCGTCGGCGATCTTCAGCAACGACGTGCGCGAGGTCGAGGCGTTCCTGTCGGCGTCCGGCTCGGATTGCGGCATCGCGAACGTGAACATCGGCACGTCCGGCGCGGAGATCGGCGGCGCCTTCGGCGGCGAGAAGGAGACCGGTGGCGGGCGCGAATCGGGGTCGGACGCGTGGAAGGCCTACATGCGACGGGTGACCAACACGGTCAACTACTCGCGCGACCTGCCGCTCGCGCAGGGCATCCGGTTCGATGTCTAGGGAGTCTCTGCACAAGTGTGCGCGGACGCGTTCCTCCGGGTGGGTCCCAGATCGCGCTGCGCCTGATCGGGCAGTCGAGCGCCAGGAACCTGTCGACCGCGCAGCTCCGCCGCGACACCCGCCGGCGGCTTCGATGGCGGTGAGCGTGTCTCGTCGGCCGGCGACGCCGGTCGCCCGCGCGGCCCGACGCGTCCGTTCGTCTCTCGCCGCGCGGTGACCATGGACGTCGACACCGTCGTCGTCGGCGCCGGCGTCGTCGGCCTGGCGGTCGCCTGGCGCTGGCGTCGCGGGACCGCGACGTTCTGGTCCTCGAGGCGGCGGAGCGCTTCGGCACCGGGATCAGCAGCCGCAACTCCGAGGTGATCCACTCCGGGATCTACTACGATCCGGATCGCTCAAGGCACGGCTGTGCGTCGCCGGCCGCGATCTGCTGTACCGCTATTGCCGCGAGCGCGGCATCGCGCACCGGCGCGTCGGCAAGCTGATCATCGCGACCCGCGCCTCCGAGATCGGCGTCCTGCAAGGGTATTGCGAGTCCGCCGAAGCGAACGGCGCCGGATCCCTCGCGTGGAAGGAACCGGCCGAGGTCGCCGAGATGGAGCCGGCGGTCCGTTGCGTCGCCGCCGTCTACGCGCCGATGACGGGCATCGTCGACAGCCATGGGCTGATGCTGTCGTTGCTGGGCGATCTCGAGTCGGCGGGCGGACAGGTCGTCTATCGGAGCGCGGTGCTCGGCGCCAGGCGTGGCCCGGACGCGGGCTTCGTCATCGACGTCGGCGGCGCCGAGGAAACGACGCTGCGGTGCCGGGCGCTGGTCAACTGCGCCGGGCTGACGGCACCGACGCTGGCGCGCAGGATCGAAGGGCTCCGGCCGGAGGGCCTGCCGGTGGAACGCTACGCCAAGGGCCACTACTTCGGCCTCGCCGCACGCTCGCCGTTCAACCACCTCGTCTATCCGATCGCGGAGCCCGGCGGGCTCGGCGTCCACGTCACGCTCGACCTCGCGGGACGGGCGAAGTTCGGACCCGACGTGCAGTGGGTCGACGCGATCGACTACACGTTCGACGAGGCCCGGCGCGAGCGCTTCGCCGAGGCGATCCGCCGCTACTACCCGGACCTCGACGCGAACCGGCTCGTGCCCGGCGACACCGGGATTCGTCCGAAGATCTCCGGTCCGGGCGAGAAGGCCGCCGATTTCAGGATCGACGGCCCGCGTTCCCACGGCGTGGCGGGCCTCGTCAACCTGATGGGCATCGAATCGCCCGGGCTGACGTCCTCGCTGGCGATCGCCGAACACGTCCGCGCCCTGCTCGAAGCGATGGCGGATTCCTAGGGCTCGGGAATCCGCGGCTAGCCCGGGCTCGTGGCCGCCCGTCGGGGCGCGGACGTGATCGGCGGGAAATGGTCTCGGCGCGGACGCGGCGATCGAAGTCGCCCGTTTCCTCGGTCTACGAGAGATGCCCGCGCCGAGGTTACCGCGAACTCTCCTGCATCAGCCCTGCGAGGAGCAGATGCAGCTCGCGCGTCCGGCGATTGACCGTGTCCAGAACGAGCCCGGTGGTCAGCGACAGGAGTGCGACCAGGAAGATCGTCACGCAAACGACGGCCCGCGCGACGCCGACGACACGTTGGTACTCCAGGAACTCGTGGACCACGCCGATTCCCAGAACCAGGCTCGCCAACATGGCTAGCGCGGCGATCCCTCCGAAGAACGCCAGCGGACGGTAATCCTTGAACAGCAGGAGGATGGTCCGCAGTACACGGTATCCGTCGCGAATGGTATGGAGTTTCGAGTGGCTCCCGGCGGGACGGGTACCGTACTGGACCGGCACCTCAACGGTCGGCAGAGCGTGATCCGCGGCGTGCAAGGTAAGCTCGGTCTCGATCTCGAATCCGCGGCTCAGGACCGGCATCGTCTTCATGAACTGGCGGGAGAATGCCCGGTAGCCCGACAACATGTCGGTGTGGCGTGTGCCGAAAGCGAGATTGCTGGCAGCAAGGACGAGCTTGTTGCCGAACATGTGCAGCGGCGGAAACGCGCCATCGTCGTGGCCGCGCAGGCGCGTACCGATCGCCATCTCGGCGCGCCCTTCGAGCACCGGTGCCAGTAGGTCGCGGACCCGGTTCGCCGGATAGGAGTCGTCGCCGTCGACCATCACCGCGATGTCGGTGTCAGCCGTGCGGAACATCGCGCGAACGGCATTACCCTTGCCGCGTTGCGCGACGAAATGCACGACCGCGCCGGCCGAAGCGGCTTCCTCCCGGGTTCGGTCGGCGCTGTTGTTGTCGAAAACGTGCACGGTCGCCTCCGGTAGCTCCCTGCGGAAATCGCGGACGACCTTGGCGATCGTGATCTCCTCGTCGAGGCAGGGAATCAGAACCGAGATCGTGGCGCTCTTGCCGGGGGCTGGGGGGGTGTTCACGGCGGCGATATCCGAAGTTGAGGCGAAGCGGTGTCACTCGGCAGTTCGATCAACCCGCCGAGCCACTCGTCGCTCTCGCGGCGAGCCGGCGCGGTTGAATGGTCAATGGTAATCCAGTGATCGGTCCAGGCGACGCCCGTTCCGCCTTCGGTACCGGCGAAACCGATCCGATAACGTCCCGGCGCGATGTCGCTCGTACTCAGGGTGCCCCAGAAGACCGACCAGTCGCGCGTCAGGCCGCGCCGGTAGATTCTCCTGGTTGGAAGCTCGGCTCGCAGGTGAGTCGATTCACGCGCCAACCACAGGACCGCCGTACCGACCGTCGCAGGAGCGCGCCCTCTCACGCTCAGCGTATCGAACTCGGCGACCGGCGTGTCGGATTCGAACTCGGCTGCGCCGGTCGAGACCGCGGGCGCCGGCGCTGTGCTCAGACGAATGACCAGGCCAGGCGGCGACGGTGAATAGTCCCCGGCGTCGATCGATCGGCTGAGGAGGAAATCCCCGAATCCCTGTGGTGGGAAACTACCGTAGAGACCGTGTCCCTGGGCGGCGTATCGTTCCGTCGAGACGTTGGCGAGCGGACATGTCCGCGACCGACAGGATGTTCGCACGCCAGTTGTGAACCGCCCAGACCACGGTTACGGACAGGAGCGCCGAGTGGAGGAACGTGCACCATCGGCGGTTCGGCGCTTGCGCACCGGCTGCGGTCGCGACGATAAGCGCGAGCGCCGAGTAGGCGCGATAGCGGTTGTTCAGCATCTCTCCGTCGCCCCAAGGGAGTCGCCCGGCCGCGATTGCTGCAGCCGACACGATCGGAAACGCCATCCATGCGACCCACACGGGGTCAATGGCTCGCATTCGCATGCGCCAGGCGAGCAACGCGCCGGCGACCATCAAGGCGAGGCCCAAGACGATCGCAGGTGTTCGTGCACCGGCGATCGATCCCAGCGCCGCCGCCCATCCGAAGAGGAATCGTATCGGGTCCCGCAGCGATTCGAGCGGAGAGGCCTTGCCGGGCGGTGGCTCGTACCCCAGGAAATAGACGGAGAAAAGCGCGACCGCTGCAACCGTCCAGACCAAGGCGGAGTCCCGCCGTCCCGCGAGCGCGAGGACACCGGCGGCGACGACGAAGACAAGAAGGCCATTCGCCGCGGTACACGCGGCCGCACCGGCCAACACGATTCCAACGATTGCCCAGGCGAGGCCCGCGCGCGTGGCGCAGTACAGCGCGGCGAAGGCGTAGAACGTCATGCCTAGGTGTTGTACGGCGCCGGTGGCCCAGTATTGCGATACGAAGTGCGCCGGCGATGTCAGCAACAGCGCTGCGAACAGCGCAAGCGGGGGGCGCTGGTCGGCATTGGCGTTGAACACGACCAGCGCCGCCGCGAGCGCGCAAAGCACGCTCCCGTACGCCATCATCCATTGGAATTGCAGGCCGCCGAGCAACTTGGCCTGCGTGAGCGCGACCAAGCGCAACGTCGCGATCCGGTGCTCGACCGAGAGTTCGAAGAGGTAGGCGATCTTGGCCGGTACGGATGACTGACGATCGAAGTAGCCGGGAACCGCGAGCAGCTGCGTGAAGTCGTCCTGGAACGGAAAGTCAACCGAATACCGGATCAGCATCGTCGCGTGAAACACGACGAGCAACGCGACCGCGAGCCAGATCGCGAACACGGGTGCGCGCCGCACGAACGAGTGTGACACCGGGGCTCGCGGGGCGGCGGGCATGGTGTCAGCGTGTTCCACCGGAACCGGCTGGATCAGTCGGCCGGCCGGGGTCGTCGCGAGCCGCGTCGTTCGGGTTCGCGACCTTCCGACCTCCGCGCGCGACGCGTGCCGGCCCCGGCGGCGGTGGAACCGGATCGCCGGTTTCGCCGGCGAGAGTCGACATGAGCTGTGGAAAGACGAAGACCTTCTCGCGTCCGAATTGGCGCTCGACCAGGACGCCGAGAGCGCAGAGCCGCTTGAGGTAGGCCGATGCGGTTTCCCTTTTCGCGATACCGCGATCGACGAGGTGCGAGATCCGGCAATAGGGCTGCACGAAGATCGCCTCGACGAGCTCACGGCGGTGTAGCTTCGGGTCACGCAGGCGGATGAACTCCCCGGTAGTGCCGAGCAGCTCGCGCACCGCGCGGATGCGGGAGGTCGTCCAACGAGCGGTGTCCAGCACCGCGTTCAGTACGTAGAGAGCCCACTCTTCCCAACGCTGACGCGTGGTGACCTCGATGAGGCCGCGGTAATACTCGGCCTTGTGGGCGATGATGAACCGGGACAGGTAGAGAACCGGCTGGTCGATGAGGCCGCGCTCGACGAGATAGAGCAGATTGAGGATCCGTCCCGTGCGTCCGTTGCCGTCGGCGAACGGGTGGATCGCTTCGAACTGGTAATGCATGACCGTCATCCGAACCAACGGATCCACGTCGCAATCCTCGTGCAGGTAGCGCTCCCAGTTTGCGAGGAGGTCGCGGATCCGAGACTCTCCGTCGGGTGGGGTGTAGATCACTCGGCCCCGAGTGTTGCCGACCAGCTTCGTGCCCGGCGTTCGCCGGATTTCGATGTCGGCGCCGACGAGGCGCCGGCAGACCTCGACGGCCGTATTGGTCGATAGCGGGCGGCGGCGCAACGATTCGAAACCCTCGCGCAGAGCGGTCCGGTATCGGAGCGCCTCCTTGGTCGCCGGGTCCGCGGCGCGCTCGTCATCGGCGTACCGGAAGAGCCGGTCGGTTGTCGTGACGACATTTTCGATCTCCGAGCTCGATCGAGCCTCCAGCAACGGGATCGTGTTGACGAGCATCGCCGGGTTCGGAAGCAGCGCGGCGGCTTGTTTCAGCTCGGCCAGTGCTGCGCGGGCTTCGATGCAGGCTTTGAGCACGCGCCGGGTCTCGACTTCCGCTTCGGGGGGCAGCAAGGGAAGTTCGTTCCACGGGATGTTCGGGTCGAAGCGCATCGGCGATCAGCGAACGAAACGAGGTGGCGCGAATTCGACGACGGGTCGTCTGGCGGGACGATTTCGTCGACATGTTCCGTTAATATATCGAAAAACAGAACAAATATCGACATATGTATGGCGCCGCGGCGACCAAGCCACCAAGGAACTGGGCCGATCCATGTCCCAAGTGCTGGTACGCGCCAAGACTCGGCGAGAAGCGGGCAAGGCACCGGGATCGACCGGCAGCAGTCCATATTATGATCGGCCGATGGTCGCCGTCGTCCACGCCGCGCCCGTCTCCGCCGCGCCCCAGGCGGTCGCGGCCTGGCTCGATTCGCTCGCCGGCGTCTATCCGCGCGACGACATCGAGTCGATGCGCGCGGCGTTCGCCTGCCTCGCCGAGCGAGCCGGCGAACGCAGCGGTGGCGACGGCGAGAAGCTCGTCGACCGCGCGCTGTCGGTGGCGACGATCGTCGCCGGGCTGAAGCTCGATCCGGACTCGATCCGCGCGGCGCTGCTGTTGCCGCTGCCGGCGGCGAAGGCGTTCGACGCGATCGAGGTGACGACCCGTTTCGGCGCCGACGTCGCCGCGCTCGTGGCCGGCGTCGCGCGGATGGACTCGATCCGCGCGAAACGCGTCGGCGCGACCGCCGACGAGCGCGCGGCGCAGTCGGAGAACCTGCGCAAGATGCTGCTCGCGATGGTCGAGGACATCCGGGTCGTGGTCCTGAAGCTCGCCGAGCGGCTGGCGAGCCTGCGCTGGCTCATGTCGGGCGACGCGACGCTTCGTCGCGAGACCGCGAACGAGGTGCTGGAACTCTACGCGCCGCTCGCCAACCGCCTGGGCGTGTGGCAGTTGAAGTGGGAGCTCGAGGACCTGTCGCTGCGCGCGACCGAGCCCGACACCTACAAGGAGATCGCGAAACTGCTGGACGAGCGACGGCTCGACCGTCAGCGCTACATCGAGGAGGTGATCGGCACGCTCGAGCGCGAGCTCGCTGGGGCGCGGATCACCGCCGAGGTCTCCGGACGGCCCAAGCACATCTTCAGCATCTGGAGCAAGATGCGGCGCAAGCAGGCCGGCATCGATTCGCTCTTCGACATCCGCGCGGTGCGGGTGCTCGTCGACGACGTCAAGGCCTGCTACGCGGCGCTGGGGGTCGTCCACCACCTGTGGACGCCGCTTCCCGGGGAGTTCGACGACTACATCGCCAAGCCCAAGGCCAACGACTACCGGTCGCTGCACACCGCGGTGATCGGGCCGGAGGGCAAGGCGCTGGAGGTGCAGATCCGCACCCGCGAGATGCACCAGCACTCCGAGTACGGCGTGGCGGCGCATTGGCGGTACAAGGAAGGCGCGTCGCGCCGCCGCGACCCGGGGTTCGAGGACCGGATCGCCTGGTTGCGGCAGGTGCTCGACTGGAAGGACGCGATCGCCGATACGAGCGAGTGGCTCGCCGCGTTCAAGCAGTCGCTGTTCACCGACACGATCTACGTGCTGACGCCGCAGGGCAAGGTCGTCGACCTGCCGGCCGGCGCGACGCCGGTCGACTTCGCCTACGCGGTGCACACGAACCTCGGCCACCGTTGCCGGGGCGCGAAGGTCGACGGGCACATGGTTCCGCTCAACACGGTGCTCGCGAACGGCCAGCGCGTCGAAGTCCTGACGGTCAAGCAGGGCGGGCCGTCGCGAGACTGGCTCAACCCCGAGCTGGGGTTCGTCGTCAGCCACCGCGCGCGGGCGAAGGTGCGCCAGTGGTTCAAGGCCCAGGCGCACGACGAGACGGTCGCGCAGGGTCGGGCGGCGGTCGAGCGCGAGCTGGCCCGATCCGGGGCGACCGCGGTCAACCTGGACCTGGTCGCCGCGAAGGCCGGCTACGCGCGCCCGGAGGATCTCTTCGTCGCCTACGCGCGCGACGAGCTCAACCTGCGCCAGCTCCAGCTCGCGATCAAGGCGGCGACCGCACCGGCGGCGCCGGCGCCAGCGTCGGCGACCGACGAGGGGCTCGTCACCCGCGCGGCGAAGTCCACCGGTTCGGGCAGCGGCATCCTGATCGTCGGCGTCGACCGGCTGATGACCGGGCTCGCGCGCTGCTGCAAGCCGGTGCCGCCCGACCCGATCGCCGGCTTCGTCACGCGCGGCAAGGGCATCACGATCCACCGCGCGAACTGCGCCAATTTCGCGCGGATCCGCGCGGCTCAGCCGGAGCGGATGATCGAGGCCGACTGGGGCGCGCGGCGCGAGGAGGTGTTCCCGGTCGACATCGTCGTCGAATCGTCCGATCGGCCGGGGCTCCTGCGCGACATCTCGGAGGTCTTCTCACGCGAGAAGATCAACGTCACGGCGGTGAATACGCTTACCAAACAGCATCTGGCGCGGATGGGGTTCACGATCGAGGTCGCGGGCACCGAACAGCTCAAACGCGCGCTCGCGCTGGTGCGCGACGTTCCCGGCGTACTGGCGGCGGGACGGCGGTAATGCCTCGGCGCGACGTCGCCGCCCCGGGGTCGACCGCGCGCGCTCCGGTCCGCGATCGTTTCCCTCTGCTCGCCGGCGCGATCCGGTCGGGCGCGACCCTCGCCGATCTGGTGGAGGCGTACACCGAACGGGGTCCATCCGCGCCCGCGGTGATCGACGGCGGGATCGTCCGATCGTGGCGCGAGCTGCGGGACGACGTTCTGGCGGCGGCGCGCTCGCTTTGCGGCCAAGGACTGCGGTCGAGCGACGCGGTCGGCGTCACCGTGGCCGACCACTACCGCAACCTGGCGGTCACGCTCGCGCTGACGCGCGTCGGATGCGCGCAGACCACGCTGCCCGATTTCGAACCGGAGCCGGCTCGCGTCGATCTGGCGGCGCGCCTGGGATTGACGGCGAGGATCGTCGACGACGGCGGCGGTCCGGTCCGGGTCGCGCGCGTCGCGGTGCCGGCGGGCGCCACCGCCGGAACGCCGCGTCCGGAGCCGCTGTGTCCGCCGGGGACGCTCGTCTTCACGAGCTCGGGGACCACCGGTCGGGCGAAGCTGATCCCGTTGAGCCCGCATCGTTTCCTGGTGTCAGCGGCCCAGTACCCCGACCCGCCGGAGACGTTCTACGCGCTCGCCTCGAACCAACACAACGCCCCGCGACGACAGCTGTGGCGGGTGCTGGCCCGCGGCGGCACGGTGATCCTCGGCAACAACTGGCCGACCCTTCCGCTCAGGGAGGCGTGCGAACGCTACGGGGCGACGCACGTTCTCGCGACCGGCCTCGGCGCGCTCGCGCTGTCCGCCGGCGAGGATTCCGCCGACGGTCCGGTCGCACCGGCGATCAACGTGTTCCTTTCCGGCTCACGGATCGGCGCGGCGCTGCGCGCCCGCGTGCGCGAGCGGATCAGCCCGAGGACGCATGTGGTCTACGGGGCGATGGAGTGCATGCCGATCACCCGCGCCGATCCTGACCAGCTCGACTCGCACCCCGACACGATCGGCACGACGATGCCCGAGGTGGCGGTCGAACTGGTCGATGACGCTCATCGGCCGGTACCGCTGGGCGAGATCGGCGCGATCCGGGTACGCAGTCCTAGCGCCACCGACGGCTATCTCGACGACGACACCGCGAATCGTCGCGCCTTTCGCGATGGCTGGTTCTACCCGGGCGACCTCGCGCGCGCGCTGACCGACGGTGCGTACGCGTATTGCGGTCGGACCGACGATATGATGATCCTCGATTCGATCAACGTCTTTCCCGCGGAGATCGAGGCGGTCGCCGAGACGTGGCCCGGCGTGGTCGACTGCGCGGCGTTCGCGCGCCGATCGCCGATCCACGGCGACATCCCGATGCTCGCCGTCGTGGCGGACCGAACGATCGACCGCGCCGCGTTGTTGCTTCATTGTCGCGAGCGCCTCGGACTGCGCGCGCCGCGCGGACTCGTCGTGGTCCCGGCGCTGCCGCGCAACGCATCCGGGAAAGTGCTGCGCCGGGCGCTCGCCGGTGGGACATGATCGTCGGCCTCGCGTGGATCCAACGGACGTGTCGATGAGCGATCGGCGGTCGATCGGTCGGCGTCGCGTCGTGTCGCTGCTGGCGATGGCGCCGTTCGCGTCCGGCGGGCGGGCATCGGGCCGGGGGGTGCGGATCGTCAGCCCGTTCCCGCCGGGCGGATCGACCGACGCGGTGGCGCGGATCCTCGCGGACGCCGCCGGCGACGCGTTCGGCGGACCGGCGATCGTCGAGACGCTCGCCGGCGCCGGCGGACTGGTCGCGACCGCGTCGGTCGCCAGAGCGCCCGGCGACGGGTCGACGCTGCTGCTCGGGACGTCGGGCGCGTTCGTGGTCGCGCCGGTCCTGCAGCCGTCGGCGGTCGGCTACGACCCGGAGCGCGACCTGGTCGCGCTGTCGATCATCGCCGTGCAGATGCAGTTCGTGGTGGTTCGCGCCGACACGCCGGTGCGCGACGCGCGGGAGCTCGTCGCCTGGGCGAAGGCGCGACGCGAGCCCTTGACCTTCGGCTCGCCGGGCGTGGGCACGACGCCGCACGTCGCCGGGGAGCTGTTCGGACGGCGTGCCGGCGTTGCGATGCTCCACGTTCCGTACAAGGGCGTGGCGCCCGCGGTGTTCGACCTGCTCGCCGGCCAGGTCGCGATGGTCGTCACCGACTACACATCGGTCGCGCCGTTTCTCGAGGACGGACGGTTGCGGGCGATCGCGGCGACGTCCATGCGGCGATCCACGGTGTTGCCCGACGTCGCGCCGCTCGCTCGTCAGGGGCTCCCCGGGTTCGACACCGACGTCTGGTTCGGTCTGTTCGCGCCCGGCTCGACACCGCCGGCGATCATCGACCGGCAGGCAGGTGTCGTCGCGCAGCTGATGGGGATGCCCGAGGTCCGCGCGAGCATCCTCCGCCGCGGCGTCGAGCCGTGGGGTCTCGCCGGAGACGCGGGCGGGCGTTCATCGCCCGCGAGGCGATCCGATGGCGCGGACTGCTCACCGAGTTGCGGCTCGTCGTGTGATCGGCGCCGCGGCAGCGGCGACCGATCGCGAACGGAGCGTGGTTGCGGTGCCCCGAACGCCGGGCGAGAATCGAGGAGTGCGGCGGCCGATCGCGTCGCCCGACTCGCGGGAGAGCCTCGATGGCAGGAACGCCGCTTCGATCCGTCGCCGTGCCGCAACGGCGTGCGCTGCTGGGCTGGATGGCCGCCGGCTCGCTGGCGCTGTTCGCTGGAACGCCGGCGCGCGGGCAGTCGTTCCCGACGCGGCCGGTGCGCCTGGTGGTCCCGTTCGCGGCCGGCGGGCCGGCGGACACGCTCGCCCGTGCGACCGCGTCGGCGCTCGCGACCACGCTCAAGGAGCAGGTGATCGTCGAGAACAAGCCGGGCGCCGGCGGCAATGTCGCGGCCGCGGCCGTCGCGTCGAGCGCTCCCGACGGCCACACGCTGCTGGTCGCCGGGCAGGCGATCCTGGCGATCAACAAGGCGTTGTACGCGTCGCTCGCCTACGATCCGGACCGCGACTTCGCCTGGATCGGCATGATGGGCAGCTTTCCCAACGTGCTGGTCGCCCATCCGGAGGCCGCGCCGGCGAAGACGCTGGCCGAGCTGGTCGAGCTCGCGCGCAAGGCGCCGGGCAGCGTCTCGTACGGATCGAACGGCATCGGATCGCAATCGCACCTGACCGTCGAGGTGATCGCCCAGGTCGCCGGCGTCAAGTTCCTGCATGTCCCCTACCAGGGCGCGGCGCCGCAGCGCGCCGATCTGCTGTCGGGCCGGATCGCCTTCAGTTTCATCGGTGCCTCGACGACCGTTCCGCTGATCCGCAGCGGGCAGCTGCGCGCGCTGGCGGTCAGCACCGGCGCGCGCGTCGCCGCGCTGCCAGAGGTCCCGACGCTGGTCGAGTCCGGCTACCCGATGCTCGACACGCCGACTTGGTTCGCCGCGGTCGCGCCGTCGGCGACGCCGGCGCCGACGCTCGCCGCGCTGCGCTCGGCGTTCGCCGCCGCGATCGCCTCGCCCGCCTACGCGGCGGAGATGGGCAAGCAGGCGGCCAGCGTCGTCGCCGTCGCGCCCGCCGAGGCGGACGCGTTGCTCGCCCGCGAGCGCAAGGTCTGGTCGGACGCGGTGCGTGCGACCGGCGCGTCGGCGTCCTGATCACGGTCCGGCGGCGGCCTGTGACCATCCACCAGCTGCGCGTCTACACGATCGCCGAGGGCGGTCGCCGCGCGTTCCTCGAACGGTTCGAGCGGCATTCGGCGCCGATCATGCGCCGGCACGGATTCGAGATCGCCGGCGCCTGGGAATCGCGGCGCGAGGGCCGTGACGAGTTCGTCTATCTGCTCGTCTGGCCCGACGCGCCGACCCGCGACGCCGCCTGGGCGCGCTTCCTCGCCGACGACGAATGGGTCGCGGTCAAGGCGGCCTCGCGGGCCCTGCATGGGACGCTGGTCGAGGCGATCGACGAGCGTACGCTCGTCGCGCCGGCCCCGGACCTGGGGTAGGGCGGCGCGATGGACTTCCGCGCCAGCGTCGACCAGCGGCTCGCCGACGGCTCGGCGCTGCGCGTCGCCGCGCCGGTCGAACCCGACGCGATCCCGGCGGCGATCGCCGACGAGGAGCGCGGCGCGAACCGGGCATTGGTGTTCGAGCGGGTCGCCGGGATCGGCGGGCCGGTCGTCGGCAACTTCTACGGCGACGCGCGGCGCGTTCGCGCCGCGCTGGGTGCGCGCGACGACGCCGAGCTCTTCGTCCGCTACGACGCGGCGGCCGCAGCGCCGCGCGCGCTGGTCCAGCGCCCGCGATCGTCGGCCGACTGGGAAAGCGAGGCGGCGCCGGACCTGCGGGCGAGGCTCCCGGCGATCCGTCACAGCGCCGACGACGCGACGGCGTACCTGATGTCCGGGATCCTGCTGGCGCGCCATCCCGACC
The DNA here is from genome assembly GCA_046347725.1 of Burkholderiales bacterium. Taxonomy (GTDB): domain Bacteria; phylum Pseudomonadota; class Gammaproteobacteria; order Burkholderiales; family Casimicrobiaceae; genus VBCG01. Next base: position 164,539 of record JAXMFN010000008.1, on the reverse strand, counting down.
ACGGACGGCATCACCTGTGTTTCGTGCGGGCGGCGATGGTCGGCGGCGACCGGCTTGTCGTCAATCCGGCGACCGCGCGCGTGCGCGAGATCATCGAGCGGACCGTCGCCGCCGGGCGCGAGCTGCCGGCGGCGCTCCTCGTCGGCGCCCCGGCCGAGGTCACGCTCGCCGCCTGCGTCACCGCGCCGGCGGGTGTCGACAAGCTCGCGATCGCGCAGGCGCTGGCCGGCGATGTCCTCGCCTATTCGGACGATCTGTTGCCGCTGCCGCTCGCGACCGAAGTCGCGCTCGTCGGTCGGATCGTCCCGGCCTGGGAGCGCGAGGGTCCGGTCGGCGACCAGAAGGGCCTGTACTCGGTGCGCGACAGGAACCCGGTGTTCGTCGCCGACGAGCTGCGCGTCCGTAAAGACCCGCGCTTCCACGTGATCGCCGGCGGTGTGTCCGCCGAGCATGTCGAGCTGGTCACGCTCGGACCGCGCGCGGTCCTCGAGCGGATCCGGCGGACGACGCCGGGACTGCTCGACTACCGGCTGCCGAGGTTCGCCGGCGGGCGGCTCGGCGTGCTGGTCGTCGACGACGGTTTCGACCCGCGCCGGATCGTCGACACGCTCTGGTCGATCTCGTCGGTGCGCGGGTTCGTCGCCGTCAACCGCGACGTCGACCCGTCGCTGCCGGCGGAGGTCCTGTGGTCGATCGTCGAGCGCGCCGGGTCGTCGGAGCGTTTCGCCTTCGCCGGCCCGGGAACTGCCGGCGTCAAGCCCGGCAAGTTCCTGATCGACGCCACCGAAGGCGACCTCGCCGACTGGAACCACCGGCGCATCGCCGTCCGCCGCCCGGGATGATCGGCGCCCCGGGGGCGCGGGCCGGGCACCATCCTGCCCGGTCAAACTGTCGACAGGCGACAGTTGACGTCGCAGCGTCCCGGGCGTAGGGTGACGCGTCGACCGACCGCCGCCGTGGCCGCTTCCGTTCCCACCTCCGCCGAATCGCCGCGCACCGCGGCGCTCGCCGCTCGCGCCGCCGCCGCGTTCCCCGACGCGCGACTCACCGCCGCGGACACGAGGCCGTTTCCGGTGGTGATGGCCCGCGGTGCCGGCGACCGGATCTTCGACGTCGACGGCCGCGAGTACCTCGACTTCCACCTGTCGTCGGGCGCGCTGGTCCTCGGACACGCCCACCCGGACGTCCAAGCGGCGCTGGTCCGTCAGGTCGCGGCGGGAAGCAATTTCGGCGCGATGAACGCCGCGGCGATCGACTTGGCCGAACGGATCGTCGCCGCGGTTCCGTCGATCGATTCGGTCAAGTTGGTCGTCTCCGGAACCGAGGCGACGCTGCACGCGATCCGGATGGCCCGCGCCTACACCGGTCGCGACCTGATCGTCCGCTTCGAGGGCGCCTACCACGGACACCTCGACATGGTGTCGCTGTCGAGCAAGCTCGCGACACTGGGACCGCAGGACCGCGACCGGCCGCCGTCGCGACGGCCGATTCCCGATTGCCCCGGTATTCCCGAGGCGATCCAGCAGCTCTGCCTGGTCGCCTCGTTCAACGACGGCGAGGCGCTGCGGCGGATCTTCGTCGAGGAGGGCGAGCGGATCGCCTGCGTGATCATGGAGCCGTTCCAGCGCTTCATCGAGCCCAGGCCCGGATTCCTCGAACTGGCGCGCAAGCTCACCCGCGCGCATGGCGCGCTGCTCGTCTTCGACGAGATCGTCACCGGCTTCCGCTTCGGGCCGGGCGGCGCGCAGGAACACTACGGCGTGCGTCCGGACCTGACCGCGCTGGGCAAGATCATCGGCGCCGGATATCCGAACGGCGCGATCGGCGGATCCTCCGAGATCATGAACGCGCTGTTCGGCAAGGCGGCGCGCTCGCCGGTCTACCTCGCCGGCACGTTCGCCGGCCACCCGGTCGCCTCCGCCGGCGGCGCGGCGACGCTCGACGTGCTCGCGCGACCGGGTGCCTACGAGCGGCTCTTCGCGCTGGGCCAGCGGGCCCGCGACGGACTCGCCGCGGCGTTCGCGCGGCGCGGGGTTCCGGGACGGGTGTTCGGCGTCGGCCCGCTGTTCCACCTGTTCTTCGCCGACGTCGACGTCGCGAACGCCCGCGACGCTCTCGCCGAGGACAAGGGGCTGCGCAAGCGCGTCTGGGACGCGCTCCTGCGCCGCGGCGTCCACATCACCGGCGCGCGCGGATTCGTCAGCCTCCAGCATTCGGAGTCGACGGTCGACGACCTCGTCGGCCGGTTCGACGCGGCGCTGGGCGACCTGTGAGGCGGAGAGGATGATCGAGATCGGGATCGATGTCGGCGGCACCTTCACCGACGTCGTGCTGCTCGACCGCGAGGCCGGGCGCCTCGAGGTCGCCAAGACCGCGTCGACGCCGAAGGACCAGTCGATCGGCATCGCCAACGGCCTGGCGCGGCTGGGCGTCGACGCCGCGACGATCCGCCGCTTCGCGCACGGCTCGACGGTCGCGACCAACACGGTGCTCGAGCGCAAGGGCGCGCGGGTCGCGCTCTTGACGACCGCCGGTTTCCGCGACCTCCTCGAGATCGGGCGGACCAACCGCTCGAAGGTCTACGACATGAAGCTCGCCAAGCCGGCGCCGCTGGTGGCGCGCCCGCTGCGCTTCGAGGTCCGCCAGCGCCGCTACGTCAACGGCGAGCCGGCGATCGCGCTCGACGAGCGCGACGTGATCGCGGCGATCGACGCCTGCGCGGCCGAGGGCGTCGAGGCGATCGCCGTGTGCTACCTGCACTCGTACCTCGACAGCGCCGACGAGGAACGCACGGCGGCGCTGGTGCGCGAGCGCGCCCCGGCGATCCACGTCACCGCGTCGTCCGACGTCGTTCGCGAGTACAAGGAATACGAGCGCTTCTCGACCGCCGCGCTCAACGCCTACGTGATGCCGGTGATGGACCGCTACCTCGCGCGACTGGAGACCCGGCTCGCCGAGGCCGGTTTCCGCGGCCAGGTCGAGATGATGAAGTCGTCCGGCGGGCTGATGCGCGCGGCGACCGCGCGCCGCTACCCGGTCGAGACGCTGCTCTCGGGACCCGCGGCCGGCGTCATGGGCGCGATCCACGTCGCCGAGCGCTCCGGGTTCGCCAACCTGATCACCTACGACATGGGCGGTACGTCGACCGACGTCGCGTTGATCGCCGACGGCAAGATCGTGCGCACCGCCGAATCGCGGATCTCGAACCTGCCGCTCAAGACGCACATGATCGACATCAAGACCGTCGGGGCCGGCGGCGGGTCGATCGCGAGCCTGGTCGGCGGGCGCACGCTCAAGGTCGGCCCGCACAGCGCCGGCGCCGACCCGGGCCCGGCGTGCTACGGCAAGGGCGGCGACCTGCCGACGGTCACCGACGCGAACCTGGTGCTCGGCCGGCTCTCGTCGTCGTACGCGCTCGGCGGCGAGATCCGCATCCGGCCGGAGCGGGCGCAGGCGGTCGTCGCCGAGCTGGCGGCGCGGATCGGCCTGGACGCCGAGCGGACCGCCGACGGCGTCCTGCGGCTGGTCAACGTCACGATGGCCTCGGCGATCCGCGAAATCTCGATCCAGCGCGGCCACGACCCGCGCGAGTTCGCGCTGGTCGCCTTCGGCGGCGCCGGCCCGATGCACGCCTGCGACCTCGCCCGCGACCTCGCGATCCCGCAGGTGGTCGTGCCTCCGGCGCCGGGCAATCTGTGCGCCTTCGGGCTGTTGGTCACCGACGTGGTCGCCGAGCGTTCCGAGACGCTGCTCGCGCGCACCGCGACGCTCGACCCGACCCGGCTCGCCGCGCGCTTGGACCAGCTCGCCCGCGCCGCGCGCGAGGATCTGGTCCGCGACGGAATCGCGGCCGCGGCGATCCGCACGACCGCGACGCTCGACATGCGCTACGTCGGACAGAAGTCCGAGCTGCCGGTTCCGGTCGACTCCGCGAACCTCACGCCCGCCGGGATCGACGAGGCGTTCTTCGCCGTCTACGCCGAACGCTACGGGCACACCAAGCGTGTCGCCCCCACCGAGATCGTCAACATCCGGGCGATGGCGGTCGGCGCGATCGAGAAGGCCGACCTCGCGCGGCTCTCGCCGCCGGCGGCGAACCCGGATTCGGACGCCGACGGCGTCCTGTCGCGCCGCCAGGTCTACTTCCGCGAGTCGGGCTGGATCGAGTGCCCGGTGTACGACCGCTACCGGCTCGCGGTCGGCGCGCAGGTGCCCGGACCGGCGATCGTCGAGGAGCTCGGCGCGACCACCGTCGTCGGCCCGCGGGACCGCTTCCGCGTCGACGCGCAACACAACCTGGTCGTCGACGTGCGCGCCGACGACGCCGGTGGCACGGCGAGGTGAGACGATGATCGACCCGATCACCCTCGAGGTCGTCCAGGAGCGCCTGATCTCGATCGTGCGCGAGATGCGCGCGACGCTCGCCCGCGTCGCCTATTCGTCGGTGCTCTACGAGGCCCGCGACTTCTCCTGCGTCGTCATGAACGCCAAGGGCGAGGCGGTGGCCCAGTCCGAGGACAACCCCGGGCACATCATCCCGCTGCCCTGGTCGGTGCGCATCGCGATCGAGCGCTTCGCCGGCGACATCCACGAAGGCGACGTCATCCTGATCAACGACCCGTACTCGGGCGGCACGCACCTGAACGACGTCGCGGTGATCTGCCCGGTGTTCGTCGGCGGCGAGCTGGTGCTGTTCCCGGCGATCCGCGCGCACTGGGCCGACGTCGGCGGCATGACGCCCGGCAGCCTCTCGGGGACGTCGACCGAGATCTTCCAGGAAGGCGTGCGCATCCCGCCGATCAAGATCTACGAGCGCGGCCGACTGGTCCGCGGCGTCGCCGATCTGATGTTCGCGAACATGCGCGTCGAGCCGGAGCGTCGCGGCGACCTGCAGGCGATGATCGAGACCTGCCGGACCGCGGAGCGGCGCATCCACGAGATGGCGGCGAAGTTCGGCATGGCGACGCTCGGCGAGGCGATCGTGCGCATCCTCGACCGGACCGAGGCGCAGATCCGCGACCTGATCGGGCGCATCCCCGACGGCTCGTACGTCTACGAGGATTATCTCGACGCGTCGGGGACGACCGACGACCCTGTGCTCCTGAAGACCCGGATCGAGGTGGAAGGCACCGACATCCACGTCGATTTCACCGGCAGCGCGGCGCAGGTCGCCGGGCCGATCAACGCGTCGCTGGCGGTGACGACGACGGCGGTGTTCACGATCCTGAAGACGGTGCTCGACCCGGACCTGCCGGTCAACCAGGGCGCGTTCCGGCCGGTGCGAGTCACCGCGCCGGAGGGCACGATCCTCAACGCGCGGTTCCCGGCGGCGTGCGGCGGCTTCGCCGAGATCCGGCGCCGGACGCAATCGGTGGTGATGGGGGCGCTGTCGCGGGCGCTGCCCGAACCGATCGCCGGCGACGTCAAGGGCAGCGCGAACCACTGCTACGTCGGCGGTCTCAATCCGGAGACGCGCACGCACTTCATCTTCTACGAGTATCCGGCCGGCGGCACCGGCGGCTACCTCGAGGCCGACGGCTCCTCGGCGTTCCGTTCGTTCGACGAGGGCGACTTCTCGTCGATCCAGCCGGTCGAGTCGATCGAGAACGAACTGCCGCTGGTGATCGAGCGGACCGCGCTGCGCGTCGATTCCGGCGGTCCGGGCCGCTCGCGCGGCGGACTCGGGATCGAGCGCGACGTCCGGGTCGCGACCGACCGCGCGTCGTACTCGGTGCTCTCCGATCGCTGCATCATCCCGCCGTACGGCCTGCACGGTGGCGAGGCCGGCGCGCCGAACGGATTCACCTACCGGCACGCCGGCGTCGAGCGCCAGCCCGGCAAGATCCCGGGCAAGGCGACCGCCTGTCCGGTCGTGCGCGGCGACGTCGTGCTGATGCGCTCGGCGGGCGGCGGCGGCTACGGCGATCCGCTGGAGCGCGATCCGGCCAAGGTGATCGACGACCTGCGTCTGGGTTTCGTCACGCCGCGATCGGCACGGGCGGCGTACGGTGTCGTGCTGGCCGCCGACGGGAGCGTCGACGCCGAGGCGACACGGGCCGAGCGCGCGGCGATCGCGGCGCGCCGCTGCCGCGTCCGCGTCGTGCCCCACGAGCTCGCCGCGGGCGAATACGAGCGCGGGCGGCGCGTCGTGCAGATCCCGCCGTCGGTCTCCCGCGGGCACGGACTCGCCGAGGGCGCGCCGGTCGAGATCGTCGTCGAGGTCGGAGCGCCGCTGCGCGCCTGGGTCCGGGTCAACGACTTGCTTCCGGCCGACGGCGTCTGGCTCGGCGTCGAGGGGTCGGCGATGGTCGGCGCGCATCCGGGGGCGACGGTGCGGCTGCGCGCCTTGCCGTTGGGCAGCACCGCCGGCGCCGCGCGTCCCACCGCGCCGTCGCCCGTGGACGCCGCGGCCGAGGTCTGAGCGGAGCGCGCCGATGGCGACCGCGACCGGCTTCGATCTCGGGCTCGCCGGCAAGCGAGCGGTGGTGACCGGCGGTCGGGGCGCCATCGGCGCCGCGGTCTGCCGCCGCCTGGCCGAGCAGGGCGCCGAGGTCTGGTCGCTGGATCTCGAGCCGCCGGACGATCCGGTCGGCGGCCTGCGCTCGCTGATCGCCGACGTGCGCTCGCGCGAGTCGATCGCCGCTGCGGCTCGGACGGTGCTCGCCCGCGGTCCGGCGGACGTCCTCGTGAACTCGCACGGCCTGCAGATCCGCAAGAGCGCGATGGATTGCGGCGACGACGACCTCGCGCGGGTGATGGACGTCAACGTCGGCGGCTGCTGGCGCACCTGCCAGGTGTTCGGCGCGCCGATGCGCGAGCGCGGCGGCGCGATCGTCAACGTCGCCAGCATCAACGGCATCGTCGCGGCCAAGACCGGCGCCGCCTACGGCGTGTCGAAAGCGGCGCTGATCCATTTCACCCGCGTCCTGGCCCTCGAGCTCGCGCCGCGCGTGCGCGTCAACGCGGTCGCGCCGACGGTCGTGCGCTCGGCGATGACCGCCGACCTCTTCGCCGATCCCGCCTACGAGCGCGGCAAGCTCGCGGCGATCCCGCTCGGGCGGATCGCGACCGCCGAGGATGTCGCCGACGCGATCGTGCTGCTCGCCTCGGGACGCACCGGCATGGTCACCGGCCAGACCTGGGCGGTCGACGGGGGGATCTCGCTGCCATGACGACCGGCGTCGCCATCGGCTCGCTCGACGCCGACCCCGAGGTCGTCCGCGGCCTCGCGCTGGCGCCGCGGATCGTGCTCAACGACTGCACGTTGCGCGAAGGCGAGCAGGCGAGCGAGGTCAACTTCTCGCTCGACGCCCGGCTCGCGATCGCCGAGGCGCTGCACGACGCCGGCGTGCCGCAGGTGCAGGCCGGCTACCCGGGCCGCTCGTCGATCGACTTCGACACCGTCGTCGCGATCAAGCGCCGCTTCCCGGACTGGACGGTCGAGGCGGTGACGCAGGTCTTCCAGAAGGACTGGCGCGAGCAGATCGACCGCGCGGTCGACTCCGGTGCCGACTGGATCGACCTCATCTATCCGGTCTCGGACCTGCGGCTCTCGATCGTGCAAAAGGCCACCCGTGCCCAGATGCTCGACCGGGCGGTCGAGGCGACCGCGTACGCCGCCTCGCGCGCGCCGCGCATCCGCTTCGCGCCGACCGACACCGGTCGCGCCGACATCGGCTTCCTCGAATCGGTCTACCGCGGCGTCGTCGCGGCCGGGGCGAGCCGGGTCACGGTCGCCGACACCGTCGGCGCACTCCACCCGCGGGCGACCGGCTATCTGGTGCGCCGCGCGGTGGCGGTCGCCGGCGTGCCGGTGCAGGTCCATTTCCACGACGACTTCGGCCTCGCGGTGGCCAATACGATCGCCGCCGCCGAGGCCGGCGCGTCGATCGTCGACGGCACGATCCTGGGCGCCGGCGAGCGTGCCGGCAACGCTCCGCTCGAGGAGCTCGCCGCCGCGCTGTCGATCCTCTACGGCGTCGACACCGGCCTGCGGCTCGACCGGCTGACGTCGGTCGCGCGCCTGGTCGCCTCGCTGTCGAAGACGACGATACCGCCGCACAAGGCGATCGTCGGCGCGCGCGCGTTCGCCCACAAGCTCGACGCCCACGTGATGGGCGTGACGATGGGGCCCGCCGCGTACGAGTCGGTGCCTCCGGAGACCTTCGGCAACGACCGGCACATCGGGCTGGGACGTCTGTCGGGCGCGGCCGGCGTCCGCGGGCGGCTCGCCCAGCTCGGAATCACCGTCGACGACGCCGCGGTCGTGGACGCGCTGGTCGCCGAAGTCCGCGCGCTCGCGGCCGAGCAGGGCGCTGCGATCGACGACGCGCAGCTCGTCGCGATGCTCGATCGGCTGCGCAACGCGGCGTAAGCCGGTGGCCCCCCCCTCCCACGAACCCAGACGAAGGAGTCCTCCGTGTTGAACCTCAAACGCCTGAGCCTCGCCGACGCGCAGGTGATCCTCGACGCCTGCCAGAAGAAGGCGGTCGAGGTCGGTACGCCCAAGGACATGGCGGTCGTCGACGAGAGCGGCTACCTGATCGCGTTCCGGCGGATGGACGGCGCGAAGTTCTCCGCGGTCGAGATCGCGATCAACAAGGCGTTCACGTCGGCCGGCGGCGGCCGGGCGACCCGCGACTACAAGACGGTGGCCGGCGCCGGCGGCCCGGCGTTCGGCCTGCACACCCAGCTCCAGGGCCGGTTCACGATCATCGGCGGCGGCATCCCGGTCGTCGTCGGCGGCCAGATCGTCGGCGCCGTCGGCATCAGCTCCGGCGCCGCCGACGAGGATCACGCGGTCGCCGAAGCCGGGATCGCGGCGTTCCTCGAGACGCTGAAGGACTGACGTTGGCCGCCGCCGGGCACCCGCCGGCCGTGCCGCCGCTGGTCTCGCTGACCGGCCAGATCGAGGCGCATCTCGAGCGGTTGATCCTCGACGGCGGCATCGCCGCCGGCACGCGGCTGTCCGAACCCGAGATCGCCGGGTGGTTCCGATCGAGCCGCGCGCCGGTGCGCGAGGCGCTGCGGCGGCTCGAGCAGTCGGGGCTGGTCGCGATCGAGCCCCGGCGCGGCGCGTCGGTGAAGGCGCCGACCCGCGACGAGGTCGAGAACATGCTGTCGGTGCGCGAGGCGCTCGAGGGGATGGCGGCGCGGCTCGCCGCCGAGCGGGCCGACGACGACGACGTCGCGCGGCTGCGCGCCTGCGTCGCGAGACTGCGCAAGCGCGTGGCGCAGGCGGGCGGCGAGCCGCGCGCCGATTTCCACGAGGCGCTGCTGCGCGCGGCCCGCAACGACGCGCTGCGCCAGCTGATGCGCGGGTCGATGAACATGTTCCGGCTGCTGCGGGCGCTGTCCTCGCGCGAGGAGGGCCGCCATGGCGCGTCCGCCGGCGAGCACCTGGCGATCCTGCGCGCGATCGAGGCCCGCGACGCCGACGCCGCCGAGGAGTCGGCGCGGGCGCACGTACGCAAGGTGCGCGCGGCGTTGCTCGTGGCGCTCGACCGTGCCGCGGCGCGACGCGGCGACGAGCGCCGGCCGAGGGTGGTCCCGCTGCGGCGCGACCGCGACCGGATCGACTGAGCGCAACGTCCGGACGCGGTCCGCGCCTCGATTCCGTGCACCCGACCGAGCCTCCGTTCGCGTTCCGCGCCTGCGCCGTCGGGGACCGGACGTTGCGATGCGCCGACCTCGGGGCGGCGACCGCGGCGCGGGGCGTCGACGTCGCGACGCTGCCCTACGTCGCGCGCGCGCTGGTCGAGAACCTGCTGCGCCAGACGGCGCTCGGCCATTGCGAGGCCGACCGGGTCGAGACGCTGCTCGACTGGCATCGCGCGCCGATCGGCACGGCGATGCCGCTCGCGGTCTCGCGCGTCGTGATGCCCGACTCGAGCGGCGTCCCGCTGCTCGCCGATCTCGCCGCGCTGCGCGACGCGGCGGCTTCGGCCGGGCGCGACCCGCGCGACGTGCGCTTCGCCGTCCCGGCGCAGCTCGTCGTCGACCACTCGTTGCAGGTCGACGTCGCCGGCGTTCCCGACGCGGCGGCGCGCAACCTCGAGCGCGAGCTGGCGCGCAACGAGGAGCGCTACCGCTTCCTCAAGTGGGCGATGCAGGCGTTCGAGGGGATCCGCGTCGTGCCACCGGGGACCGGCATCGTCCACCAGGTCAACCTCGAGCGACTGGCGTTGCCGGTCGTGCCGGATCCACGCTTCGCTCCGGCGACCCTCGGGACCGAACTGGTCGTCGGCACCGATTCGCACACGCCGATGGTCAACGGCGTCGGCGTGCTCGGCTGGGGCGTGGGCGGGATCGAGGCGGAGACGGTCCTGCTGGGCGAGCCGCTGGTCGTGCCCCGCCCGGCGTGCGTCGGCGTCCACCTGGTCGGCAGGCCCGGGCCCGGCGTGCTCGCGACCGATCTCGCGCTCGCGATCACCGAGGCGCTGCGTCGCGATGCGCCGGCCGGAGCGTTCGTCGAGTTCTGCGGCGACGGTGTCGACGCGCTCACGGTGGCGGACCGGGCGACGATCGCCAACATGGCCCCCGAGTACGGGGCGAGCGTCGGCTACTTTCCGCTCGACGCCGCGGCGCTCGCGTTCCTGCGCGCGACCGGACGCGCGCCCGCGGACCTGGCGCGCGCCGAGGCGGGCGCGCGGACGCTGCGGTTGTTCCGCGAGCCGGGTGCGCCGCGGCCCCGCTACGACGCGACGCTGGAGATCGATCTGTCGGCGATCGGTCGGTCGATGGCCGGACCGCGACGGCCCGAGAGCCGGGTTGCGTTGTCGCGGATGCCGGTCGCGTTCGCCGACGCGCTCGGGCGGCCGGCGGCCGACGACGGACACGGCGCCGATCCGGCGACCAGCGCGCGAGTCGAGGTCCGGGGGACGACGGTCACGCTGCGCCAGGGATTCGTCGCGATCGCGGCGATCACGTCGTGCACGATCACCTCCAACCCGGCGTCGATGATCGCGGCGGCGCTGGTCGCCCGCAACGCCCGCGCGCGCGGACTCGTGCCGGCCCCGTGGGTCAAGACCTCGTTCGCGCCGGGTTCGCGCGCCGTGCCGCGCTACCTCGCCTCGATGGGCCTCCTCGAGCCGCTGGAGGCGATGGGCTTCGGCGTGGTCGGCTACGGCTGCACGACCTGCGGCGGCAAGTCCGGCCCGCTCGACCCGGCGATCGCGCACGCGATCGAGGCGCACGGGCTCGTCGCCGCGGCGGTGCTGTCGGGCAACCGCAATTTCGAGGGCCGCATCCACCGGCTCGTGCGCTCGTCGTGGCTCGCCTCGCCGCCGCTGGTGGTCGCGCACGCGATCGCCGGGCGTGTCGGTTTCGACGTCGACCGCGATCCGCTCGGCACCGGCGCCGACGGTCGCCCGGTCCGCTACGCCGACATCGCCGCCGATCCCGACGAGGTGACGCGGCTCGCGGCGACGGTGCTGCGACCCGAGCTCTACGACGCGGTCTACGCCGATCTCGACCAGGGTCCCGAGCCCTGGCGGCGGCTGGTCGCTCCGACCGGACCGCGCTACCCGTTCGACCCGGCGTCGACCTACCTCGTGCGTCCGCCGTTCTTCGATGGGCCGCCCGCCCCGCTCGGCGACACGATCGCCGGCGCGCGCGTGCTGGCGGCGTTCGGCGACTCGATGAACACCGACCACATCTCGCCCGGCGGCGAGATCCCCGCGGACAGCGCGGCCGGCCGCTACCTGTCGTCGCTGGGCATCGCTCCGGCGGCGTTCAACACCTACGTCGCCCGCCGCGGCAATCCGGAAGTCATGCGCCGGGCGACGTTCGCCCATCACCGATGCCGCAACCTGCTCGTCCCGGACCGGATCGGCGGCTGGACGCGGCTCGAACCGGACGCAGTGGTCGTCCCGGTGCACGAAGCCGCCGAGCGCTACGCGGCGCGCGCCGAGCCGCTGGTCGTCCTCGGCGGCCGGCTCTACGGCAGCGGCAGCAGCCGCGACTGGGCCGCGAAGGGGCCGATGCTGCTCGGCGTGCGGGCGGTGATCGCCGGGTCGTTCGAGCGGATCCACCGGTCGAACCTGATCGGCACCGGTATCCTCCCGCTGGTCTTCGCCGACGGCGAAGACTGGCGGACGGTCGGGCTCGACGGAACCGGGACGCTCGACATCGAGGGCGTCGACGCGGCGCTAGACCGGGGGACTCCGGTGCGGATCCGGGCCCTGAGGGCGGACGGGAGCGAGCGACGCTTCGAGGCCCGCGCCGCGGTCGCGACCGCCTCGGAGGCGCGACTGCTGCGCCAGGGCGGCATCTACCGCGCGGCCCGCGCGCGGATCATGGCGGCAGCGGCCGCCGATGGAGAGGCGGCATGAAAGTGGCGATGGCGCTCAAGGGCGCCGAATGGGCGATGAACCTCGCCGCGGCCCGACACCCGAGATTCGCCGCACGGCTCGCCGAGCGCGATCGCGTCGTCCAGCTGCGGATGCGCGATCCGCGCGGCCCGGCGCGCCACTACCGATTCGGGGGCCGGCGCGTGCGCTCGGGCGCCGGCCTGCACGCGCGGCCGGACGTCGTGCTGACGTTCAAGAACCCGGCGGTGGCCTGGGACGTGTTCAAACCCGGCGCGAAACGCGCCGACGCGGTCAACTTCGCCAAGAACTTCTGCGTCGAGGTCACCGGCGACGACGAGCTCGCCTGCTGGTTCACCGAGACGCTCAGTCTGATGCGCTCGATCGGCTGGACGATCGGCGTCGACGCCGGTCACGGCGAGACCCGCTACTGCAACGCGACCAACTCCGGGCCGGTCTTCGTCTACGTCAAGGACGGGAAGATCGTGCGTGTGACGCCGATCGACTTCGACGAGAACGACCCCGGTTCGTGGACGATCGAGGCCCGTGGCCGGAGGTTCTCGCCACCGCGGCGCACGACGACGACCGCGCACACGCTGGCGTCGAAGTCGATGGTCTATTCGAAGGACCGGCTCCTCTACCCGATGAGACGGGTCGATTTCGACCCGAACGGAGAGCGCAACTGCGCCAACCGCGGCAAGTCCGGCTACGTGCGCATCTCCTGGGACGAGGCGCTCGACCTCCTCGTCGCCGAGATCCGCCGGATCAAGCGGGTCCACGGCCACGGCGCGATCATGAACAGCCACAGCTCCCACCATACCTGGGGCAACATCGGCTGCTACGTCTCGGCGTTCAACCGCTGCATGAACGCGATCGGCTACACCAAGATGGTGATCAACCCGGACAGCTGGGAGGGCTGGTACTGGGGAGCGACGCACCACTACGGCTACTCGATGCGCCTGGGCGCCGCCGAGCCCTACGGGATGCTCGAGGACTGCCTGGGCGAGGCCGAGCTGATCGTCTTCTGGTCCTCCGACCCGGAGTCGACCGGCGGGTCGTACGCGGCGTTCGAAGGGACGCTGCGGCGCCTGTTCGCGCGCGACATCGGCATCGAGATGGTGCACATCGACCCGCACCTCAACTACACGGCGTCGCTGCTCGGCGGCAAGTGGATCCCGATCGTGCCCGGCACCGATCCGGCGCTCGCCCACGCGATCGCGCACGTGTGGATCACCGAGGGTCTCTACGACAAGGCCTACGTCGCCGAGCGCACGACCGGCTTCGAGAAATACCGCGACTACGTGCTGGGCGTCGAGGACGGCGTGCCCAAGACCCCGGAATGGCAGGCGCCCGAGACCGGCGTGCCGGCGCACACGGTCCGCGCGCTCGCGCGCAAGTGGGGCACGAGGAAGACCTACCTCGGCGCCGGCGGCAAGGGTACGGCGTTCGGCGGCGCCTGCCGTTCGGCGACCGGCTCGCAATGGGCGCGGGCGATGGTCTGCCTGATGGCGATGCAAGGACTGGGCAAGCCCGGGATCAACTTCGGCAACCTGCAGTACGGTTCGCCGATCGACTACAACTTCTATTTCCCCGGGTACGGCGAAGGCGGGCTCTCCGGCGACGTCGAGACCACCGGAGCGGCGGTGCAGCTCTACCAGCGCCAGCCGCAGCTTCCGAGCATGAACGTCGTCGCCCAGCGGATCACGCGCAACCGGATCGCCGAGGCGATCCTCGACGGCGAGACGCACGGCCATCCGATCGATCCGAAGTCGATCAACGGCCAGTTCATGCGCTTCCACTACCCGGCGCCGGGGCACTCGCGCGTGCGGATGATGTACAAGTACGGCGGCTCGCACTTCGGCACCGTCCAGGAATCGCACCGCCTCGCCGATGCCTACCGGTCCGACGGGCTCGAATTCGTCGTCAACCAGTCGATCTGGCACGAGGGCGAGTCGAAGTTCGCCGACCTGATCCTGCCGGCGTGCACGAACTTCGAGCGCTGGGACATCGGCGAGTGGACGGTGGCCGGCGGCTACTCGCACCACAACAACGGACAGTTGAACCACCGCGTGATCTCGATCCAGCATCCGTGCATCGAGCCGCTCGGCGAGTCGCGCTCCGACTACCGTATCTTCCTCGACCTGATGCACCGGTTGGGCCTGGGCACCTACTACAGCGAGGGGCTGACCGAACTCGATTGGTGCCGCCGCCAGTTCGACGCCTCCGACCTGCCCGGGCGGATCTCCTGGGAGGAGTTCCTCCGGCGCGGCTACTACGTCGTCCCGCCCGAGGACACGAGGGCGACGCCGCAGCCCAACGCGATGCGCTGGTTCGCCGAAGGACGCCGCAAGGACGTCCCGGAGCCCCACCCGCTGCCGGCCGGCTACGGCGAGCGCTTCCGCGAAGGCCTGCAGACGATGAGCGGCAAGATCGAGTTCGAGGCGTCGAGCCTCAAGATGATCGACGACCCGGGCCGGCCGCCGCTCAACCGCTACATCCCGTCTTGGGAGGGCCGCGGCACGACCGAGCTCTACCGCCGCTTCCCGCTGCAGCTCGTCACGCCGCACCCGCGCTACAGCTTCCACACCCACACCGACGGCAAGGACACGTTCGTCAACGACATCGACGACCACCGCGTGCTCGTCGACGGCTACTATTATTGGACGCTGCGGATCCATCCCGACGACGCGTCCGCGCGCGGCGTCGGCCGCCACGACCTCGTGCGGCTGTACAACGATCGCGGCAGCGTGATCTGCGCGGCGGTGCCGACCCGGCGACTGCCGCCCGGCGTGGTCCAGGCGTACGCGTCGTCGGCGGTCTACGATCCGGTCGGCGCGCCGCAGGCGCGCGTCGATCGCGGCGGCTGCGTCAACACGCTGGCACCGACCCGCTGGCAGACCGACAAGACCAGCGCTTCGGCACCCAACTCCTGCCTGATCGAGGTCGAGCGCTGGACACCGGAGAGGGCCGCTCGTCCGCCGGCCGGCGCGGAGGCGCGGCGATGAGCGCGCGCTGGGCGTTGTTCATCGACGTGGCCAAGTGCCACAACTGCCGCAATTGCTACGTCGCCTGCAAGGACGAGCACGTCGACAACGACTGGCCGGGCGTGAGCGCGCCGCAGCCGCGGCACGGCCACGAGTGGATCGCGATCGCCACCCGCGAGCGGGGCGAGGCGCCGATGGTCGACGTCGCGCATCTGCCGACGATGTGCAACCAGTGCGAGAACGCGCCCTGCGTAGCCGCGGCGGGCGACGGGGCGGTCTACCGGCGCGACGACGGCATCGTCATCATCGATCCGGTCAGGGCGCGCGGCCGGCGCGAGATCGTCGACTCCTGTCCGTACGGCGCGATCGCCTGGAACGACGAGTTGCAGCTGGCGCAGAAGTGGACGTTCGACGCCCACCTGATCGACCGGGGCTGGAAGGAACCGCGCTGCGTCCAGGTCTGCCCGACCGGCGCGATGACCTCGGCGAAGCTCGACGACGCCGCGCTCGCGCGCAAGCTCGCCGACGAGGAGTACGAGCCGTTGCGGCCGGAACTCGGCGCCAGGCCGCGCGTGTTCTACCGTCATCTCGCGCGCTACACCAAGGTCTTCGTCGGCGCGACGCTGGTGCGCGCGGTCAATGGCGTCGTCGAGTGCGTCGCCGGCGCGCGGGCGGCGGTGGTCGCCGACGGCCGCGAGATCGCGCAGGCGGTCAGCGACGATTTCGGCGAAGTCAAGGTCGACGGCCTCGACGAGGGACGGGGTCGGGTCAGGTTCGTCGTCGAGCAGGCGGGATTCCGGCGGATCGAGATCGACGTCGACTTGGGCGAGAGCCGCTACCTGGGTACGCTCGCGCTCGAGCCCGGGTGAGGGGCGCAGGATGCGCGGTCGGCGGCCCGCGGGCGCCGACCGGATCGAATCTCCACGCGAGGAGCCGGTGATGAAACGATTTTGGCGGAGTCTGGTGGCGGCGTTGATCGGTGCGGCGGTGCTGGCGGCGGCGCCGGCGCGGGCCGCGTTCCCGGACCGGCCGGTGAAGCTCGTCGTCCCGTTCTCGCCGGGTGCGACGACCGACCTCCTCGCGCGGATGCTGGCCGAGAAACTCTCGGCGCAGTGGGGGCAGCCGGTCGTCGTCGAGAACAAGGCGGGCGCCGGCAGCCTGCTCGGCGCCGACTTCGTCGCCAAGGCGCCGGCCGACGGCTACACGATCCTCTTCGGGTCGGAGGCGCTGTCGCTGCTGCCGCACCTGCAGGACATGCCGTTCGACTGGCGCGCCGACCTCAAGCGCGTCACCCACGTCGGGTCGCTGCCGATCCTGCTGATCGCGTCGGGCAAGCGTGCCGACATCGCGACGATGGCCGATCTGCTCGCGGTGGCGAAAGCGAACAAGGGCAAGCTCAACTACGGGTCTCCGGGCGCCGCGACGGTCCAGCACCTGTCGATCGAAATGTTCTCGAAGGCCGCGGGCATCGAGATGACGCACGTCCCGTACAAGGGCGCCGGTCCGGCGCTGCAGGACCTGATCGCCGGCCACATCGACGTGATGCCCGGTGCGGAGGCGTCGGCCAAGCCGCACATCGCCACCGGCGCCGTCCGGCCGCTCGCGGTGTTCTCGTCGCAGCGCCTCGCGGGGTTGCCGGCGGTGCCGACGGCGAAGGAGGGCGGTGTGCCCTTCGAGATGTCGTTCTGGTGGGGGCTGATGTTGCCCGGCAGGACGCCCGCCGACGTGACCGCCGAGATCGCCGCCGCCGCGCAGCGGGCGCTCGCCGATCCGGAGTTGCGCCGGCGCGTCGTCGAGGCGGGCGTGACGCCGGCCGGTGGCGGTCCCGAGGACTTCGAGCGGTTCTTCCGCGCACAGCACGAGGGTTGGGCGGCGGTGCTGGTGCCGCTGAATCTCAAGGTCCGCTAGCGGCGGATCGCGACGTGCGCGGCGGGACGATTCCAGGACAGCGGCGATGACCTCGATCGCGTCCAACCGTCGCTTCGTTCTCGCGCGGCTGCCCGAAGGTCTGCCGCGCGACGACGACTTCGCGCTGATCGAGGAGCCGGCGCTGCCGCTGGCCGACGGCGAGGTGCGACTGCTGACCCGCTACCTGTCGGTCGACCCGTACCAGCGCAACTGGATGGCCGGTGGCGGCAACTACGGCGTGCCGGCCGCCGCGGGTACGACGGTGATCGGGCGCGCGATCGGCGAGGTTGTCGAGTCGCGCGCGTCCGGCTGGTCGCGCGGCGAGTTCGCGCTGGCCGGCAGCGGCTGGCAGACGGCGCCGGTGGTCGCGGCCTCCATGCTCGAACGGATCGACCCCGCGCTCGGACCGCTCCCCGCCTGGCTGTCGGTGCTCGGTTCGACCGGGCTCACCGCCTGGGTCGGCATGACCGACATCGGCCGACCCGGACCCGGCGAGACCGTCGTCGTCTCGGCGGCCGGCGGCGCGGTCGGATCGATCGCCGGTCAGCTCGCGCGGATCGCCGGCGCGCGCGTCGTCGGTGTGGCCGGGGCCGCCGACAAGTGCGCGCGCGTGGTCGCCGGGTACCGCTTCGACCACTGCGTCAGCCACGCCGATCCCGACCTGGCCGGCGCGCTCGCGCGCGCCTGTCCGCGCGGAATCGACGTCTACTTCGACAACACCGGCGGGCGGGTGACCGACGCGGCGCTGCAGCAGCTCGCGCGCGGTGCGCGCATCGCCCTGTGCGGCCTGGTCGCCGAGTACGGCGCGCCGGCGGTGCACGGCCACGACTGGCGTCCGCTGCTCGCGCAGCAGGCGCTGGTGCAGGGCTTCAGCGTGCGCCGGAATCTGCACCGCAGCGGCGAATACCGTGCGCTCGCGGCCGCGTGGATCCGCTCCGGCGAGCTGCGCCACGTCGAACACGTCGTCGACGGCTTCGAGCGCACGCCGGCGCTGTTCCGCGATCTGCTCGAAGGGAAGACCTTCGGCAAGGCGCTGGTGCGCGTCGCGGCCGGTCCGGCGGGCTGACCGCCCGCGGCGACACGCGTTCAGCCGGCGGCGACCGCCTCCGCGTCGGCGCCGACGCGGCGGTGTCCCAGGCGGGCGAGCACGGTGTCGGCCAGATCGCGCGCCGCCTGGTCCACCTGCGGCGGGAGTTTCGCCGGCGGGACGATCTCGAGGAGCTGCTTGGTCGCCGAGACCGCCGGCACCGGGCGCAGGATCCGCGACGCGTAGCCGGCGAGCGAGCGGCCGAGCGCCCGCTCGGCGGCCTCGCGCTGCCAGACGTTGGTCGGCCATTGCGACGGCAGCGCGAGCGCGCCGGGGAAACGGTCGAGGTCGTGAGTGACCACGCGCAGGTCCTCGGGCGAGTCGCGGAACGGCAGCAGCACGAGGTCGGCCAGCGCGGCGAGGCGCAGGTCGGTCTCGGGCCGGTTCGCGCCGCCGTCGAGGACGCCGTACCACCCGTCGACGTTGGCGAGCTTGGCGGCGACCTTTTCCAGCGCCTCGGGCGTGCGCGCGTCGACCGGCAGGTAGCGCCGGTGGGTCTTGGCGAGCGGCTCGCGGCCGGCGTCGGTCGTCGCGGCGACGACCCGGTGCCCGGCGAGCGCGAGCCCGTGCGCGACGAGATGGGTCAGCGTCGTCTTGCCGGTGCCGCCCTTGTTGCCGAGGATGCCGATGATCGTGGCCATGCGTGCCGGAGCGCCGGACGGAAGTCGCCTGGCGAGTCTAGCGGGGCGGCGGCGCGCCGACCCGGCGAACAGGCGCGGATACCGGCCCCAATTCCGGTTCGCGACCGGCCGCCGACCCGGCCACCGGACCGACGCCGCCCGGTCAGGACAGCGCCAGGAACACCGCCAGCGCCGCGCCCAGCACCGCGAAGGCCAGCGCGAAGACCAGCGCGAAGTCGGTCCGCCAGCCGGCCGGAACGTCCTCGGCGGGCAACGTGCGCACGTAGCGGACGTGCTGAAACGCGGCGAGGACGATCACCGCGACGCCGGCCAGGACGAGCAGCGTGCCGATCGTGTTGGACGCCGCGGCGTGGGTGGGCCGCGCGGCGGCGCCGGCTTGCTGCGTGAAAAGCGCGAGGAACAGCCCGAAGCGCTCGACGACGAAGCCCAGCGCGATCACGGTGATGCCGGTGCGCACCCACGCGAGCAGCGTGCGCTCGGCGGCGAAATAGACGCGCGGATCGCCCGTCGGCGGCCCCACCTCGGGTCCCATGGACCCGATGATACGCGGGCCGCGGTCGCGCTCAGGGCGCGGCGGGTTCCTCGCGCCCCTGGATCGTCGTCAGCCAGGCGAGGATGTCGGTGATCGTCTTCGCGTCCAGGCGGTTGAGCACGCCGCCGGTGTCGACCTCGTCGTGCGGTCGTTCGCCCTTGACGAACAGGCCGACCTGGCGCGCGAGGTAGTCGGTGTACTGGCCGACGAGCCGCGGGAACTTGCGCCGGCCGAGACCGGTGCGGCCGTGACAGACGGCGCACTCCTTCTGGTAGACACGCTCGCCGGCCTCGGCGTCGCCGTCGATGCGCGGGACGATCATCACTCGCTCCATCGCGCGTAGCCGCGTGAGCGCGTCGTCGGTGTCCTTGAATTCCGGCGGCCGGGTCGGCAGCCGGACCGAGGCGAGATAGGCGGCGACGTCCTCGATGTCCGCGTCGGGCAGTTCGCGGTCCTGCGTGTAGGGGAACATCGGGATGTTGATGCGCTGGCGCGCGCGGAAGGCCTTGAGCGCGTCCTTGAGGAACTCGGCCGACTGGCCGGCGATCCGCGGGTACTCGCCGCGCTTGCCGCCCTGGCCGAATTCGCCGTGGCAGGCGGCGCAGACCTCGTTCAATTCGCGGCCGCGATCGAGGTCGGCGGCGGGGAGCGGTGAGGAGGCGAGCGCGGCGCAAAGAAGCGCCACCGCGGCGCCGAGGGCGTGCGGAGCGGACATGGCGTGGGTCGCGGTGGACTGCGATCGAGCGGCCGGCGCCGCGTTCATATTCTCGTTTGTGCAGCGCAAGGCAAACTTAACCTGCATCAAGTACGACCCCGGTCCGTAGGCGGATCGTTGCGGAAACGGTTCGTCGTGTCACCTCTCCGGGGAGAGACTTCATGAAACTCAGAACGAAATGGGCCGCGCCGCTCGCGATCGCGGTGGCCGCGACCTTCGGCTCGACGGCGTGGGCCGCCGAGTCGCTGCAGGACGTCATGCAGCGTCGCGGTCTGTCGCAGCAGGATCTGCTCGCCGCCGCCAAGACCTACGTGCCGACCGGCAAGCGCGACGAGTTCGTCGCCTTCAGCTCGGGCGGGCAGAGCGGTCAGGTCATCGTCTACGGCGTGCCGTCGATGCGCATCCTCAAGTACCTCGCGGTGTTCACGCCCGAGCCGTGGCAGGGCTACGGCTTCGACGCGAACTCGAAGGCGGTGCTCGACCAGGGCAAGATCGACGGCAAGTCGATCACCTGGGGCGACACGCACCACCCGGCGATCTCCGAGACCAACGGCGAGTACGACGGCCAGTTCCTGTTCATCAACGACAAGGCGAATCCGCGCCTCGCGGTCATCGACCTGCGCGACTTCGAGACCAAGCAGATCGTCGTCAACCCGATCTTCAAGTCCGAGCACGGCGGCGCGTTCGTCACGACCAACACCGAGTACGTGATCGAGGCGGCGCAGTACCCGGCCCCGCTCGAGCCGCGCAAGTTCTATCCGCTCGAGGACATGAACGACAAGTACCGCGGCGGCGTGACCTACTGGAAGTTCAACCGGGCCGAAGGCCGGCTGGTGCCGGGCGAGTCGTTCAGCTTCGAACTGCCCCCGTACTGGCAGGACCTCTCGGACGCCGGCAAGGGGCCGTCGGAAGGCTGGGCGTTCACCAACTCGTTCTGCTCCGAGCGCTACGTCGGCGGCATCGAGAAGGGCCGTCCGCCGTACGAGGCCGGCTGCTCGGCGAAGGACACCGACTACCTGCACGTGATGAACTGGAAGAAGGCCGCCGAGGTCGTCAAGGCCAACCGCGGCATCCGCGTCATCAACGGCCACAAGGTGATTCCGATCGAGACGGCGATCAAGGAGGGCCTGCTCTACCTGATTCCCGAGCCGAAGAGCCCGCACGGCGTCGACATCACTCCCGACGGCAAGTACATCATCGTCGGCGGCAAGCTCGACAGCCACGCGTCGGTCTACAGCTTCGAGAAGATCCAGGCGGCGATCAGCGCCGGTCGCTTCGAGTCGAAGGACCCGTACGGCATCCCGGTGATCGCGCTCAAGGACGCGATCCACGTCCAGGTGCCGCTGGGCCTCGGCCCGCTGCACACGCAGTACGACTCGGTGCCGTGCGTCGCCTACACGTCGCTGTACGTCGACTCGCAGGTCGCCAAATGGAACTACTGCGAAGGCAAGGTCCTCGACAAGCTCTCGGTCCATTACAACATCGGGCATCTGATGACGATGGAGGGCGACTCGACCAAGCCGGGCGGGAAGTACCTGGTCGCGTTGAACAAGCTCGCGATCGACCGCTTCGTTCCGGTCGGACCGCTGCATCCGCAGAACCACCAGCTGATCGACATCAGCAACGACAAGATGCAGCTGCTCTACGACATGCCGCTGCCGCTCGGCGAACCGCACTACGCGGTGGCGATCGCCGCGTCGAAGCTGAAGCCGGGCGTGCGCTACCGCGCCGGCACCGACAGCCGCACCGACAAGCCGCACCCGGGCGCGGTCAAGGCCGGTCAGGAGAAGATCGTCAAGAAGGGCAACAAGGTCGAGGTGTTCGCGACGTCGATCCGCTCGCACATCACGCCGGAAACGATCGAGGTCGAGGTCGGTGACGAGGTCACGATCCACCTGTCCAACCTCGAGCGGGCGCAGGACGAGACGCACGGCTTCACCGTGTCGACGTACAACGTCCACGCGTCGATCGAGCCCGGCAAGACGGTCAGCGTCGTCTTCAAGGCCGACAAGGAAGGCGTCTATCCGTACTACTGCACCGAGTTCTGCTCGGCGCTGCACCTCGAGATGATGGGATACCTCCTGGTCAAGCCGAAGGGATGGAAGCCGACCAAGGTCGCGCTGGCGAAGGGCAGCTACACCGAGGACGATTACAAGAAGACGCTCAAGAAGATCGTCGACACCCAGGCGGTGATCGACTCGGTGGTCGCCTACATCACCAGCGTCAACTACAAGGACTACCCGCCGGTCGTCGCGATGGTCGAGGACGCTACCGACCAGCTCGGCAAGATTCCCGACGCCAAGGCCAAGCACGAGGCCGCCGCCAAGGCGAAGGACTGGGAGCAGGCGAACCTGTGGGCCGAGCAGGTCTGGCAGTACCAGGTCAAGACCGCCGACCTGGGTCTGCGTGCCAAGACCTACCTCGAGCAGGCGGGGGCGAAGAAGGTCGCCGGCAAGTAGCCCGGACGTCGCCGCGCGCGGGGGGCATGGTCCATGCCCCCCGCTTTTCGTTCTCGGGCGCGATGCCCATGACACCGGAAGGGAGCACACGATGAGGTTGTCCAAGACGATCCTGATCGCCGCCGGCGCCGCCGCGCTGACCGTCGCCCAGGCGGCCGGGGCGCAGGCCGGCGACGGCGCCAAGCTGTACGCGGAGAAGACCTGCGTGGCGTGCCACGGCAAGGACGGCAAGAAACCGCTGATGCCCGACTACCCGAAGATCGCCGGACAGAACGCCGCCTACGCCGAGCGGCAGATGAAGGACATCAAGAGCGGCGCGCGCGCCAACGGCAACGCGAAGGCGATGCAGGGGATCATGCACCTGGTGAGCGACGCCGAGATCAAGACGCTCTCCGAGTACCTGTCGAAGCTGCCTTGAGCGGCATCAATGACGCCCGGAACGCCGTCGGCGACGATCGCCGGGGCCGTCTCGCACGAATGAGGAGTTCGCCATGAGGAAATGGATGCTCGGTTGTCTCGCGCTGGCCGTCGTGCCGGCGCTCGCGTTCGCCGCGCCGCCGGCCCCGAAGAAGGAGGGGATCGAGGGCAAGGGCTACGTCTGGAACGCGGAGGAGGGCGAGAAGCTCGAGGCGATGAAGAAGAAGGGCGACGCCAAGCGCGGCGAGGAGGCCTACGAGGTCTGCGGCGCCTGCCACTTGCCCAACGGCGCCGGACGTCCCGACGGCACGTTCCCGCAGCTCGCCGGGCAGCACGCCTCGGTGCTGATCAAGCAGATGGCCGACATCCGCGCCGGTCTGCGCGACAACCCGACGATGTATCCGTTCGCGCAGCAGCTCACCGATCCGCAGGAGCTGGCCGATGTCGCCGCGTACATCCAGACGCTGTGCATACCGGTCGACCACGGCAAGGGGACCGGCGACGCGAAGCTGCTCGCCGAGGGCAAGGCGCTCTACGAGAAGGAGTGCCAGACCTGCCATGGCCCGAACGGCGAGGGCGACGCGAAGAAGTTCTACCCGGTGATCGCCGGCCAGCACTACAAGTACCTGCTGCGCCAGATGACCGAGATCCGCGACGGCAAGCGCCGCAACGCCAATCCCGACATGGTCAAGGTGATCGGCAAGTACAACGAGCGCCAGCTCACCGCGATCTCCGAGTACCAGGCGTCGCTGGTCATGCCCGGCTCGATGTGCAAGGCGAAGGCGCCGGCCAAGGCGCCGGCGAAGAAGAAGTGATCGGACGATGAACCGCAACGCGACCGTCGCGCTGCTCTCGGTCGTCGCGCTGGTCGCGATGGTCGCGGCGTACTTCTCGCCGATCTGGTGGGTGGCGCTGACCGCGCCCAATTACCCGAAGGACGCGTTTCCCGACGGGATCCGCATCCACTTCCACATGAACGGCGTGTTCAACGGCTGCAAGGCCGCGCCCGGCGGCAGCCGTCTGCAGAAGGAGGTCCTGCAGCACGACATCGAGGAGAAGACCGAGCGCTACAACCCGATCCTCGACAAGGACAAGGACGTCAACAAGGGCGCCGAGGGCCTCGACTGCGTCCACGAGATGAACACGATCAACCACTACGTCGGCATGTTCCCGATCGAGACCGGTGCGCCGGTCGAGCGGCCGCTGGCGAAGTTCTTCTTCGCGTTCTTCGCGACGCTGATGGTCGCCTTCGCCGTGCCGTCCGCGAAAGGACGGCTCGCCGCGCTGGGCGTCGGTTTCGCGGCGGTCGCCGCCTGGATGCTGGTCGATCTCTACGCGCTGGGGAGCCACGACCGGTTCGTCGTCAACTACATGAACGAGGCCGGCGCGTTCTTCAAGGAACCCGAGAAGATCGCCGGCTGGGCGGGAACGTTGCGGATGGCGACCACCACCGCGGTCGGGCTGCTGATCGCGGCCATGGTCGTGCTCCTGATCCTGGTCTGGCGGCGTCCGGCCTCCGCGCTCCTGCTGGCGCTGGTGCCGGCGCTGCTGCCGCTCTACTTCCTGGTCGACTACGCGGGCTGGCTGTGGTTCTTCGGGCACAACCTGCATCCGTGGGGCGCCTTCACCGTCAAGCCGTTCATGCCCACGGTGTTCGGCGAGGGCAAGGTCGCGCAGTTCTCGACCTATTCGTACCCGTACTGGGGATACGCGCTGTTGGTCCTCGTCTTCCTCGCGCTCGTGCTCGCACTGCTCGTCCGGCGCCGGCAGTGGCGCGAGCAGGCGCCGGGCTGAAGGGGCGCGCGGTGCGCGCCCGCTGGATCGCCGCGACCGCCGCCGCGCTCGCCCTGGGAGCCGGCGCGGCGTCGCTCGACGACGATCGCGGCCGCGAGCGCGACATCGCCGATCTGGCGGCGAAGCACGGCGGCGTGCGCGTCGACGTCGACCGTCCGGTCGAGGTCATCCCGCTCTACCAGCGCGACAAGCGCATCCACGGTCTGACGCCGTTCCAGGCGCTGGTCGACGCGACGCCCGACGGCGGCACGCTGACCCCGCCGCCGGGCAGCTACGCCGGGCCGGTACGGGTCACCCGTCCGATGACCATCGACGGTCGCGGCGCGGTCGTCATCGACGCCGGCGGCAAGGGCACGGTGCTGCGCCTCGACACCGACGGGGCGACGCTCGCCGGCCTGCGGCTCACCGGATCGGGCGATTCGCACGACAGCGACGACGCCTGCGTCAACGTGCGCGGCAATCGCAACAGGATCGAGAACCTGGTCATCGACGACTGCCTGTTCGGCATCGACCTGAAGCAGGCCAGCGGCAACACGGTGCGGGGCAACCGCGTGCGATCCAAGCCCCTCGCGCTGGGGCTGCGCGGCGACGGTCTGCGCCTGTGGACGAGCCACGACAACCTGATCGAGGACAACGACATCACCGAGTCCCGCGACGTCGTCGCCTGGTATTCGAAGCGCAACGTCTTCCGCGGCAACCGGGGCAGCGCCAGCCGCTACTCGATCCACTTCATGTTCTCGGACGACAACCTGGTCGAAGGCAACCGTTTCGTCGGCAACACGGTCGGCGTCTACCTCATGTACACCGAGCGGACGCACGTGCGACGCAACGTCATCACGCACGCGAACGGGCCGGCCGGGATGGGCATCGGCTTCAAGGAGACGAGCGATACCGACATCGAGGGCAACGAGATCGTCTACTGCGCGGTCGGTGTCGGATCCGACCTCTCGCCGTTCCAGCCCGACACGACGATCCGATTCACCGGCAACCGTTTCGCCTACAACGGTGTCGGCCTGCTGTTCACCAGCGAACTCGGCGGCAACGTGCTGGTCGACAACCGCTTCGAAGGCAACGTGACCCACGTCGCCTACGCCGGCGGGGCGCCGGCCAGCGAGCGCAACCGCTGGGCCGACAACTACTGGGACGACTACCAGGGCTTCGACCGCGACGGCGACGGCCGCGGCGACACCGCGCACGAGCTCTACGCGTACGCCGACCGGCTGTGGATGGAACTGCCGTTCGCGATGTTCTTCCGCAACGCGCCCTCGCTCGAGCTCCTCGACTTCCTCGAACGGCTCGCGCCTTTCGCGAGCCCGCGGCTCCTGTTGCGCGACGCCTCGCCGCGCTACCGGCGCCCCGCCGTCGCGTCTCATGGATGAACGTCCGGCCAAACCCGTCTCGAAGATCCGGCGCGCCACCGCGCGGCGGCGCTTCCTGCGGTCGGCGCTGCTCGCCGCCGGACTGGTCGCGCTGGGACTCGCGGCGCGGATCCCGGTCGCGCGCGCCTCGCATCGGCGCCTGCGCCCTCCGGGCGCGCTCGACGAGGCTGATTTCCTCGCCTCGTGCATCAAGTGCGGCCAGTGCGTCCAGGTCTGTCCGGTCGATGCGATCGTGCTCGCGGACCTCGCCGACGGCTACGGCGTCGGCGTGCCCTACGTCGATCCCCGCGAGCAGGCCTGCGACTTCTCCTGCGACGCGGTCCAGTGCGTGTTGGCCTGTCCGACCGGGGCGCTCGTCTACCGCAAGCCGGCGTTCCTTCCGACCCGCGACGGCGCCCGACTGGCGCGCCCGCCGGTCCTGCGGGCCAAGGCGAAGGACCCCGAGCCCACGCTCGAGATCCGAGAGCGGATGGGCCTCGCGCGGCTGGCGAGGCCGGAGGCCTGCCTCGCCGCTCAGGGCAAGCCGTTCCAGGGCAGCGCCCGCGGCCCGGCCTTCGGAGGGCGGCTCCGCTACATGGACGTCGATCGCTGGAAGCCGCAGCCGGTCGCCGCTCGCCGCTACGATCTCGACCTGTGCGACCTGTGCGTGCGGGAGTGCCCGATCGTCGACGCGATCGCGCTGGTCCCGGCCGACCCGTCGGCCGGCGCCGCGCGGATGGTCCCCGAGGTCCACGAGGCCTGCGTCGGCTGCGGCGTCTGCGAGATGGTCTGTCCGGTGGACCCGGCGGCGATCGTCGTCGAGGAGCGCGCGACATGGTGAAGAGCGGCGCGCTCGCCGATCGCGTGCTCACGATGCTCGGCCGCGACCCGGCGAAGCCCGAAGGCTACACCGAGGACGCCGCGCGCCTGCACGCGCTCAGGCGCGAGGATCCGGCGGCGTTCCTGGCCGCCCGCAAGGCGGCGCGCGCGACGCACGCGACCTCGCACCGCTGGCGCAACCGCCGCTGGGCGGTGCTCGCGGCGGTGAACCTGCTGTTCGTCGTCTCGCTGCGCCTCGACATCCAGCTGCTCGAGGGGTCGCTCACCGCGTCCCGGTTCGCCGGCTTCCACCTGATCGACCTCAACTCCGCGCTGCAGGTGATGCTCGCGCACAAGCACATCATCGTGAACCTGGTGATCGGCACGGCGACGGTGTTCGTGCTGTGGCTGATGCTGGGCGGCCGGTCGTTCTGCTCGTGGGTCTGCCCGTACCACCTGGTCTCCGAGCTCGCCGAGAAGGGCCACCTCGCCCTGGCGAAGCGCGGCTGGGTCTCGGACCACGACTTCCACCGCGGACTGCGCACGGTGTTCTGGGTCGTCTTCGGCGCTCTCGCCTGGGTCAGCGGCTACACGGTGTTCGAGACGCTCTCGCCGACCGGCATCCTGTCGCGCGCGCTGATCTACGGACCGGGACTGGCGCTCGCCTGGGTCTTCGCGCTCGTCGTGTTCGAGGTCGCCTATTCGCGCAGGGCCTGGTGCCGCTACGTCTGTCCGATCGGGCTCACCTACGGCGCGGTCGGGGTCGTCTCGCCGGTGCGCGTCGTCTACCGGCTCGACCGCTGCGTGCACGAGCTCGACTGCAAGAAGGTCTGCCTGGTGCCGCACGTGCTCGACCCGGTGGTGCGCGGCCGGGCGGTCGCCGCGACGATGCCGATCGGGCCGGATTGCACGCGTTGCGGTCTTTGCGTCGACGCCTGCCCGAGCGGCGCGCTGTCCTTCGAGGTCAAGGGCCTGTCGAGGCTCCTCTGACATGATCCGCATCGACAACCTGTCGAAGTCCTTCCGCCGCCACCGGGTGCTCGACGGCGTGAGTCTCGCGTTCACGGCCGGCGAACGCGTCGCGCTGATCGGCTCGAACGGCGCCGGCAAGACCACGCTGATCCGCTGCCTGCTGGGCGAGTACAACCACGACGGTGTCGTCGAAATCGGCGGCACCTCGCCGCGCGCCGACCGGCGCGCGACGCTCGCCCGCGTCGGCTTCGTGCCGCAGCTGCCGCCGCCGCTGCGGATGCCGGTCGGCCAACTCGTCTCGTTCGCCGCCGCGCTGTGCGCCACCGACCCGGCGCGAATCCACGCGGTCGCCGGCCGCCTCGGCCTGGACATCGGTCCGATCCTCGACCGGCCCTTCGTCCGGTTGTCCGGCGGCATGAAGCAGAAGGTGCTGATCGCCGTCGCGCTGGGACGCGACGTCGACGTGCTGGTGCTCGACGAGCCGGCCGCGAACCTCGATCCGGAGGCGCGCCGCGCGTTCTTCGAGCTGCTGGCCGAACGGACCGAGCGGGCGACGATGCTGATCTCGAGCCACCGGATCAACGAAGTGGCCTCGCTGGTCAACCGCGTCGTCGAGCTCGACCTCGGCCGCGTCGTGCTCGACGACCGGGTCGCCGACGACGTGTCGCTGTCCGGGACGCTCGCCTGTCGCGTGAGCGCGCGCCGGGCCGACCCGGCGCTCGCCAAGGCGCTCGCGGCCTGGAGTTTCCGCGACGTCGGCGGCGGCGTCGAATGGCAGGGCGAGGTCGCCGGACCCGACCGGCTGCGCTTCATCGGCACGCTGTCGCGCTACGTCGGCATCGTCACGCGGATGTCGATCGAGGAGGTCGGGCGGTGAGGCGGCGCGACTTCCTCGGCGGAACGGCCGCGGCGGCGCTGCTGCCGCAGGGCGCCGGCTGCTCGGACGCCGAGCCGCCCGACGGCCCGGGGAGGATCCGCTTCGACCGCGACACCTGCGAGCGCTGCCGGATGCTGATCTCGGACTACCGGTTCGCGGCGCAGGCGCGGGTCGACGGCGCGCGCGCCGCCTACAAGTACGACGACATCGGCTGCGCGGTGATCCACCTGAAGCACCTGGACCGCGATACCGACGCGTCGACCCGGATCTGGGTCGCCGACCTGACGAGTACCGGCGAGCGCGTCGTCTGGCGCGAGGCGCGCACGGCGCGCTACCTGCCCGGTCGATCCTCGCCGATGGGCTACGACCACGCGGCCGTCGCGCCCGACACGCCAGGGTCGGTCGGCTACGACGACGTCCGCGCCGCGGTGTTCGCGAAGGAGGCCCGCCGATGAACGAGATGCTGCTCGCCGCGCGCCTCGATCTCGCCGAATCGCTGCGCGCGCGCTGGTTCGCCGTCTACACGCTGGTATTCGGCGGCATCGTCGCGCTGCTGTTCCTGTTCGGGCTGACCGAGTCGCGCGTGCTGGGCTTCATCGGCCTGTCGCGGCTGCTCGTCACCTACATCCAGCTGTGCATGGCGATCCTGCCGATCTTCGTGCTGATCACGACGGTGCGCAGCGTCGCCGGCGACCGCGAGGCCGGCGTCTACGAGTACGTGCTGTCGCTGCCGGTGTCGCTCGCCGCCTGGTACTGGGGCAAGCTCCTCGGCCGCTACGTCGCCGTCTTCGCGCCGGTCGCGCTGGCGATGGCCGCGGCGGTCGTCGTCGCGCTGGTGCGCGGCATCCCGGTGCCCTGGGGCATGTTCGGCTACTACACGGCGCTGCTCGCCGCGATGGCCTGGTGCTTCCTCGCCATCGGCATGCTGATTTCGGCGGTCGCGCGCAGCACCGACGTCGCCCAGGGCGCCGCCTTCCTCGTCTGGCTCGTGCTGCTGCTCCTGCTCGATCTGATCCTGCTGGGCGTGATGATCAAGGGCCAGGTCCGGCCCGAGACCGCGGTGGCGATCGCGCTCGCCAATCCGCTTCAGGTGTTCCGCACCGCCGCGCTCGCGCTCTTCGATCCGCAGCTCGTCGTGCTGGGACCTTCCGCCTGGGTGATCCTCGACACGTTCGGCACCGCCGGCTACAAGGTCTACGGCGTCGCCTATCCGGTGGTGCTCGGATTGGCCGCCGCCGCGGTCGGCTACCGCTCGTTCCGGCGCGGAGACCTGCCGTGAGCGGCGCCCTCGGGCAACGGTTCGGCCCGATCGGGATCGCCGTCGGGGCCGCGCTCGCGCTCGCGTTCGCACCGGGCGCGCAAGCGCAGGCGCCGGAGCGGGGCAAGAGCGCGCCGGGCGTGGCCGCGCGCGACGGCCCCGACTACGTCCTGACCAGGCGCGGCGACGACCATCTGGGCCAGCTGCTGGTGACCGGGTTCCGGCTGCGCACCGAGCTCGGGAATCTCGTGTTCCCCAAGCAGGTGGTCGCCCGGATCGCGCTGGGACGCTCGGCGGCCGGCGGCGACGTGCTGACGACCGCGCACGGCGAGCGCGTCACCGGGAAGCTCGAGGGCGGGTACCTGCGCGTGTCGCGCACCGCGTTCGCACCGATCGATCTGGCGATCGACGAGATCGCCGAGATCTCGCTGACTCCGCGTCCCGACGAGATCGTCCGCCCGTTGCCGGCGCTGGTCGCGGCCCTGACCAACGGCGACGCGCTCTACGTCGATCCGGGGGCGACGCGCTTGACCGTGAAGTCGGCCAGCGTCACGTCGACGGTCTCGCTCGCCGGCGTGCGCCGCGCCGACTTCGAGGCCTTCGAGGACGGCGTCCAGGCGCGCCTCGTCCTCCAGGACGGCGGCAGGACGCTGACCGGCGCGCTCGTCGAAGCCGCGCTCGTCCTGACCACGCACGCGGGGCAGGAGGTGTCGGTGCCGGCGCGTTCGCTTTTCGCCATCGCCCGGCCGGCGGCCCCGTCGCGGGCGAGCGATCTCCTGGTCGCGCCGGCGTTCGAGTCCGGCCTGCCGCGCCCGACGCTCGTCCGTGACCGGCTGCGTTCGGGCGGCTCCGGTCCGGAGATGATCGTGCTGAAAGCCGGTGCGTTCCGGCGCGGCGAGGCCGGCGGCGACGCCGACGAGCAGCCGGTGCGGACGGTGTCGATCGGCAAGGGCTTCGCGATCGGCCGCTACCCGGTGACCTTCGAGGAATACGACGTCTTCTGCGAGCGCACCGGCCGCCGAAAGCCCGACGACGAAGGCTGGGGACGGGGCCGGCGTCCGGTGGTGAATGTGAACTGGAACGACGCGACCGCCTACGCGCAGTGGCTGGCGCGCGAGTCCGGCGAGCGCTACCGGCTGCCGAGCAACGCCGAATTCGAGTACGCGACCCGCGCCGGCGGATCGACGCGCTATCCGTGGGGCGACGCGCTCGGCCGCGACGCGGCGAACTGCGGCGGCTGCGGCAGCCTCTGGGACTCGCGCCGGGCCGCGCCGGTCGGCCGCTTTCCGCCGAACGCCTGGGGACTCTACGACGTGGTCGGCAACGTCTGGCAGTGGGTCGCCGACTGCTGGGACGCCGACTACCGCGCCAATCCCGACGACGGCGGCGCGTACACGACCGGCGCGTACTGCGACAAGAAAGTGATCCGCGGCGGCTCCTGGAGCGCCGAGGCGAAGGAGGTCCGCTCGGCGAACCGGTGGCGCGACTTCACCGTGCGATCGAGCGACGACATCGGCTTCCGCGTCGCGAGGGAGATGCGATGAGCGCACGCGCATTCGTCCGGCTGCTGGCCCTGGCCCTGGCGCTGTGTGCGTCGGCCGCGTTCGCGCA
The DNA here is from genome assembly GCA_046347725.1 of Burkholderiales bacterium. Classification (GTDB taxonomy): domain Bacteria; phylum Pseudomonadota; class Gammaproteobacteria; order Burkholderiales; family Casimicrobiaceae; genus VBCG01. The sequence goes on along the minus strand of JAXMFN010000008.1, from coordinate 132,799 downwards.
GGTCGGGCCGCTGTGGTCGGCGGCGCTGACGCGCTTGGAGCCCGAGGCCCCGGCGTTCGAGACCCTCCAGGGACGCCCGATGATCGTGAACTTCTGGGCCCGCTGGTGCGTCCCCTGCCGCGACGAGATCCCCGAGCTCGTCGCGCTGCACGACGCCTGCGCCGCCGAAGGGCTCGCGGTCGTCGGCGTCGCGCTCGACGAGAACGCGGTCAACACCCGCGAGTTCGCGCGCGTCTACGACATGCGCTATCCGAACTACCTCGCTCCCGGCGACGGCATCGCGCTGCTGCGCGAGCTGGGCAACGAACTGGCCGTCGTGCCCTACACGCTGGTGATCGGGCGCGACGGCACGGTCGTCGCCCGCAAGGCCGGGCCGATGACCCGCGAAGAGCTCGCCGCGCACGCCGCCCGCCTGCTCGCGCCGCGCTGACCCCGTCCCAGGCGCCGCATGGACACGCCGATCGACCTGGGGGCGCTGTTCCGCGCCATCGACGCCCGAGACGCCGACGCGTTCGCGGCGTTCCTGGCGCCCGACGGCGCTTTCCGCTACGGCAGCGCACCGGTGGTGCGCGGTCGTGCCGCGGCGCGCGCCGCGGTCGCCGCCTTCTTCGATTCGATCGCCGGCCTCGGCCACCGGATCGTCGCGCGATGGGACACCGCGGAGGGCGTCGTGTGCGAAGGCGAGGTGACCTACACGCTCGCCGACGCGAGGCGCGTCACCCTCCCGTTCGTCAACGTGCTGCGCCTGTCCGGCCGCCTCGTCGACGACTACCGGATCTACATCGACCCCTCGCCGCTGGTCACGCCCCCGGACTGATCCGCGGCTTCGGGTCGCGCAGGATCCGCGCCGGCGCCACGAACGGCGCCAGGCGCTCGAGGAAGTCGATCAGCTCGAGCGCCGGCGAATTGGCGAAGAACTTCGCCTGCGGCAGCTCCATCCAGATCCGGTCGGCCCAGGCGTAGAGGTCGTGCGGCAGATCGCCCACGCCGTCGCCGTCGCGGTCGAAGCCGGCGTAGTCGTCCCAGTGGTTGCCGTGCCAGACGTTGGCGCTCGCCGTCCCCGCGCCGCTGATCGCCACCGTCGTCAGGTTCCACTGGAAACGGTTGTCGACGATCCGGTGGCCGCCCTGCTCGCCGTAGAACCACATCCCGACCGTGTTGTGCGCGAAGCGGTTGCCGCGCACGTCGATCGCGGCGTCCTCGGCGAGCGGCGCGTTGGCCGACAGTCCGACCGAGCAGTGGACGATCTCGTTGCCCTCGACCAGCGCCTCGCCGCTCTCCTTGAACGCGAGGCCGCCGCCACCCGCGTCGCGCGCGTCGACGACGCGGTTGCCGCGCACGACGAGGTTGCGCGAGTAGAGCACGACGATCCCGGTCGACGTCTGCGCGACGTCGTTGCGTTCGACCAGCGTGCGCGGCGAGAAGACGACGTGCATGCCGTAGCGGCCGTCGCGCAGCCGGTTGCCGACGACGCGGTTGTCCGGCGAATTCGCGAGCGTCAGGTCGCGCACCCGCTCGAAGCGGTTGCCCTCGACCTTCGTGTCGCGCGCGAGCCAGAGCCGCAGGCCGTCGCCGCGCTCGCCGACCGGCAGCGCCTTGCCGCGCACGCGGTTGCCCCGGACCGTGTTGCCGATGCCCTGATGGACGACGATCCCGAACAGGACGTCGTCGACGTCGTTGTCGGCGACGAGGTTGGCGTCGCCCTCGACGCGCACGCCGGCGTCCAGACGGTCGACCGATTCCCCGGACCCGACGATGCGCACGCCGGTGAGCGACGCGCCGCGGGTCCGGATGGTGACGACGGTACCGGTGCCCCGTCCGTCGATGACGACACCGCCGCCACCGGCGAGCGCGATCGGGCGGTCGATCGTGACGCCGCCGGCGTAGGTCCCCGGCGGAGGCCTGAGCGTGCCGCCCGACGGGGTCGCGTCGACCAGTCGCTGCAGATCGCCGGGCGCGGCGGCGGGGGCCGCGGCGTCGCCGCGACCACCGGCGAGCGTCAGGACCACGACGAGCGCGGCGAACGCGACCGCGAGATCGCGTCGGCCGAGGATCCGCCGGCCCCGATCAGGCCGCAATGAAACGCAGCGCGACACCGTTGTTGCACCAGCGCTGGCCGGTCGGCATCGGACCGTCGTCGAACACGTGACCGTGGTGGCCGCCGCATTTGGCGCAGTGGTATTCGATGCGCGGGTAGAGGAGCTTGTAGTCGGTCGACGTCGCGAACCCGCCGGGGATCGTCGTGAAGTAGCTCGGCCAGCCGGTGCCGCTGTCGAACTTCATCTCGGATGTGAACAGCGGCCAGGCGCAGCCGGCGCAGACGTAGACGCCACGCCGCTTCTCGTCGTTGAGCGCGCTCGAGAACGGCCGCTCGGTGCCTTCCTCGCGCAGCACCGAGTAGGCGGCCGGCGACAGGCGCTTCCGCCATTCTTCCTTCGACAGCGTCAGCGGAGCCGGGTCGGCGGCGACTTCGGCACCGGCGGCGAGCAGCGCCTTCCAGTTGCGGCGGATCTCCTCGACCTGCGGCGTCATCCGGCCCGACGGGATCGGGCCGGCGGCGCGAACGGCGCCGGCGGCGGGGACCAGGGCGGAGACGAGGGCGAGCAGCGATCGGCGTTTCATCGGATTCTCCGGACGTCGGGCGTCATTATCGACCATCGCGAGCGGCCGATGTTCCCGGCCCGAGCGGTCCCTCCGGAGTCGGCGGGGCGGGGGCTGGGCGGCAGGCTCGACTCGGTCGTCGACGATCGGTCGTCACGGCGAGGTTCTCCTTACAGCCGCAGCGGTGACCCGTAGCCGGTGAGCTCCAGGTAGCCGCGACCGGTCTCGCGTCCGGAGGATTTCGCGCGCACCGCGCCCTCCCAGTAGACGATGCCGACGCTCATCCGCGCATCGAGCTCCTGGTCGTCCATCAGCGGCTCGAGTTCGAGCTCGAGCGGGCCGGCGCGCAGGCCGAAGGCGACCGGGTACTCGATGCCGGTGCGGGGCGAGCGCCATCGGCGCCCGGGACGGAACGCCACCTCGCCAGGCGCGAACACGCGGGTGCGACCGCCGCCGTCCTGCCAGGCGCCGCCCGCCCAGTAGGGGGCGCCGGCCCGGTCGCGGATGCGGAAGGCCATCAGCGCGCCGCCGTCGTCGAGCGGCAGGCCGACCCAGTCCCAGCCGGCCGCTTCGGCAGCGAGGTAATCGCTCGCCCACTCGTGGTCCAGCCACGCGGTTCCACGGACCCGGATCGATCGCCCGCGCGTCTCGATCGTTCCGTCGATCGCGAGGTGCGGACGGCTGTAGTACGCGCTCGCCTGCTCCGGACGCGGCCCCTTGCGCGACAACCCGCCGTCGCCCTGGGCGAGGATCGGCCGGGTGGCGGAGAAGGCGAGGTCGAGCGTGAACTCGCGCGCGGGAACGCGGGCGCGGTAGGTCGCCCCGTCGAGCACGAGCGACCAGTCGTCGATGCGCACGTCGGTCGTCGCCTCGGAGGCCCGCGCGAGACCGAATCCCGAGCGCGCCGCGCGCTGGTCGTGGAGGAGCCGCCCGGTGGCCGGATCGGCGAGCGCCGCGTGCGCGAACAAGAGCTCGCGGGGCGCGAACGCGCTGGCCGAGGACTCGCCGATGCCCGGACGGTTGCGGAAGAAGGTGATCTGGACGCCGCGTTCGCGTCCCGCCTCGTCGCGGGTCCAGCCGGTGACGTACCACCACTCGGTGCGGTGGGCCGGGTGGCTGCCGTGATCGCGCGGAAACGCGAGCGACAGCGGCGCGCCGACCGGCGGATAGGCGGCCTGCGCGCCGGACGCGCCGGCGCGTACGAATCCGGGCGCCAGCCACAGCGCATGCAGCCACCGCCGCCGGCCGGCGTTCACCAGTCGTCCTTCACCGCGACGACCGCGTCGTCGGCGGTCGCGCGCGCCGCGCTCGCGCGGGCGGTCAGCGCCGCGAGCAGGACGAGCGCGCCGCCGAAGACCGCCAGCTCGACCGCCGGCAGGTGGAGGTCCATGCTCCAGCGGAACGACTGCCGGTTCACCACATGCACGAGGACCACGCTGATCGCCGCGCCCAGCGCGTAGCCGATCGCGAGGCCGGCGGCGCCGACGAGCGCGCCTTCCCACGCGAGCATCGCGCCGATCTGCGAGCGCGTCATGCCCAGGTGGCGCAACACGCCGAACTCCCGTCGACGGGCGAGCGCGATCGCACCGAAGCTGGCCGACAGCCCGGCCAGGCCGATCGCCACGGCGATCGCCTCCATCGCCCAGGTCACCGCGAACGTGCGGTCGAAGATCGCGAGCGAGATCGCGCGGATTTCTCCGGGCGTGGCGACGACCAGCCGGTCGTCGCCGAAGCGCTGCGCGATCGCCTCGCGCAGGTCCCCGAGCGCGGCGCCCGGCGCGAGCCACAACGCGGCGTCGCTCGCCCGGTCGTCGCCGGACAGCGCGGTCCAGGTCGCGCGTTCGATGACGATCGCGCCGGTCTGGCGCGAGTAGTCGCGGAACACGCCGGCGACGGCGAACCGCGCTTCGCGACCGCCGATCGGCAGCGTCAGGACGTCGCCGGGCCTCGCGCCGCTGGTGTCGGCCCAGGCCTCGCTGATCCACGCCGGCGGCATGCCGCCGGTCGCAGGCCGCTCGTCGCCGACCAGCGCCAGCCGCTCGCCGGCCCGCGCGGGGTCGAGGTCGCGGGCGAGGAGCGTCACCGGCGGAGCGCCCGGCGCGATCGCGATCGAAACCGAGCGCAGGAAATCGGCGCGGCGCACGCCGGGGAGCGCCAGGAGCGTCGCGCGGGCGTGCGCGTCGATCCAGGCGCTCGACGACGCGCTGCCGGATCGCACGTAGAGGTCCGCCGGCAGCACGCGGTCGAGCCAGGCGCCCAGCGATTGGCGGAACGACGCGACCATGATCGCCATCGACGCCGCCAGCGCGACCGCCGCGACGATCGCCGCCAGGCTGACGCTCGCCTGCCCTGGTGCGGCGCGCAACGAGTCGAGGGCGAGCGCGCCGGCCGGCGCCCGCGGCCGGCCGACGCGGGCGAGCACCGCCCGCGCGAGCCGCGGCAGCAGCAGGAGCGTGCCGATGAGCGCCAGCGCGATCGACGCGTAGCCGGCCAGCGGCAGCCCGTCGATCGGCGGCGACGTGACCAGCAGCGCGGCGGTGCCGAGGCAGGCGAGTCCCGGCAGCGGCGATCCCAGTCGGGCGTAGACCGACTCGTCGTCGCCGGCCTTCAACGCCGCGGCCGGCGCGGCGAGCGCCGCCTCGCGCGCCGGCAGCCAGGCGCCGGCGATCGCCGCCAGCACGCCGGCGGCGGCGAACGTGGCGGCCCAACCGGGCGAGAACGTCGGCGACGGGGATTCGCCGCGGAAGAAGCCGGCTCCCAGATCGCCGCCCAGCGCCCGCAGCAGCGCGGCGGCCAGCGCGTGGCCCGCCGCGACGCCGGCGAGACCGCCGGCGAGGCCGATCGCCGCGCCTTCGGCGATCACCAGCGCGGCGAGCCGCCGGCGCTCGAGACCGAGCGCACGCAGCAGCGCGAGCGCCGACCGGCGGCGCGCGACCGCCAGCGCCTGCGTCGTGAAGACCAGCAGCGCGCCGGTGAAGAGCGCGACCAGCGCGAGCACGTCGAGGTTGACGCGGTAGGCGCGGGTCATCCGGGCGGCGGTGTCGGCCTCTTCCGTCGGCGCCGAAACGTGCACGCCGGGCGGCAGCGTCGCCGCGATCGCCTCGCGCACGGCGGTCGACGCGACGCCGGGCGCGACGCGCACGTCGATGCGCGTCAGGCGCCCGGATCGCCCGAACGCGTCCTGGGCGGCGGCGATGTCGACGCTCGCGATCCGCCGGCCGGCCGACGCGTCGATGCGACCGGCGACGACGAAGGCGACCGTGCCGGTTCCAGCCTGCAGCGTCAGCGTGTCGCCGTCGTCGAGCCCCAGCGCCGAGCGCGCGGCGGCCGACAGGTACACGCGGTCGGGGCGCAGGAGGTCGAGCGCCGGCGCGCCGACGCCGACCAGCGCCGGGGTGACCGCGGCGGCGCGCATCGCGTCGAGTCCGACGACGCGCAGCGGCTCCTGGCGGCCCGGGACGCGGGCGTCGACCTCGACCAGCGGCGAGGCGACCGCCACGCCCGCGAGCCGTGCGACACGCGGATAGACGTTTTCGTCGAATCCGTCGGCGGGACCTCGGATCACCCAATCGGCGCGACCGGCGAGCGTGGCGATGCCGCTCGCGAACTCGCCGACCGCCGTCCGGTTGACCGTGTGGATCGCGTAGCCGAGGGCGACGCCCAACGCGATCGCCGCGATCGACAGCGCGAGACGTCCTCGACCCGAATCGAGCGCGCCGCCGGCGGTCGCCCGCAGTGTCGCGGCGAGGCTCACGTCCGCTCGGCCGGCGCGAGACCGTCCGGCGTCAGGACGAGCACGCGGTCCGCGACCGCGGCGGCGGCGCGCGAGTGGGTCGCCATCACCATCGCGGTGCCGCGTCCGCGCAGCGCGTCGCCGAAGACCGCCAGCACGGCGGCCGCGGTCCGCGGATCGAGATTGCCGGTCGGCTCGTCGGCCAGCACGACCGCCGGCGCGTGCACGAGCGCTCGTGCGATCGCGACGCGTTGCAGCTCGCCGCCCGAGAGCTCGCGCGGGCGGCTCGCGATCCGCGCCGCGAGACCGACGGTGCCGAGCGCCGCCACGACGCGCGGATCCTCGTGCGCGCCGCGCACGCCGGCGAGCACGAGCGGCAGCGCCACGTTCTGTCCGACGCTGAGGTAGGGGAGCACGTGGAACGCCTGGAAGACGAAGCCGATCCGCTCGCGCCGCAGCCGCGTGCGGCCGTCGTCGTCGAGCGTCGCCAGATCGACTCCGCCGACGCGCACGCGGCCGAGGTCGGGCGTGTCGAGGCCGGCGATCAGGTTGAGCAGCGTCGACTTGCCCGAACCCGACTCGCCGATGATCGCGACCAGTTCGCCCGGCTCGACCGTCAGCGATACGCCGGCGAACAGCGGCCTCGGCGGCGGGCCGGGCCAGGTACGCGCGACGTCGACGAGCTCGATCACGGCCGACGCAGCGTAGCGGCTCGCCGTGGCGCGCGCAACGCGGCGCGCCGTTGTGTCGACACCTCCCGGCGCGTAGACTCGGTCGGGCGACGATGGAATTCGACCGGACGATCCGCGAACGGGGCTTCCGCCGCTGGTACGAGCGCCAGCTGGTCGAGGGTCACGCCTGGCTCGTCACCGGATTCCTGTCGCTCGTGATGATGGGCGTCGTGCTCGAGGTCGTCGAGTACCGCGAATCGGTCTCCGGGACGCTCGCGCTGCTGGTGGTCGGCGGCGGCGGCGCGGCGCTGTGCCTGTACGCGTGGCGCCGCTTCTCCCGCCAGCTCGGACTGGCCGAGCACGTCGCCGCGCAGGCGACCTGCCCGTCCTGCCGGGCCTACGCCAGGCTCTCGTTCGTGCGCGGCGCGCGCGACGCCGGGCGGGCGAGCGGCCGGGCGGTCGACGTGCGCTGCCGCGCCTGCGCGACCGAATGGACGATCGGATGACCTCGTCGGGCGCCTGGGCGCGGCTCGTCGCCCGCGGTGCGGCGTTCGGCGCCGGCTTCGCGATCGCCGCGGTCGTCGTCGTCCTGCTCGTCCGCGAGCTCGGCGGGCTGGCCGGCGAGATCGGTCTCGTCGCGAGCCCGCGATCCGAGGCGGCTCGAACGACGGCGCCGCCGCCTCCGGCGGCCACCGCCGCTACCGCCCCGGCCGCCAATCTGCGGGTGGCCTCGCAGCGGATCGAGAGGCGTCACGGCGACAACATCGTGATCGGCGTGCTGCGCAACGAGTCCGACGGCATCGTCCGCTCGGTGCGCGTCGAGGCGGCCTGGCACGACGCCGGCGGCAAGCTAATCGACCTGTGCGGCTGGTACGTCGGCACGATGATCGCCCCCGGCGAGGACAAGGCGTTCAAGGTCGCCTGCGGCGGCACGCCGGAACGTCCGGCACCGGAGGCGGCGAGCGTGCGGCTGCGGATGGTCGAGGGATACTGACCGGCACGGTCCGTCGGCCCGTCGGCCCGTCGGCCCGTCGGCGCGTCAGCCGAACGCCACCTTGACGACGCCGGCGAGCGCGCCCGCCGCGACCAGCGGGATGATGCCGGCCTTGAGGCGGAACAGCGCGACCGCGGCCGCGGCCATCACCGCGACCGCGAACGGGTCGAGGCCGCGCCAAGGAGCCGACGCGACCAGGCCCGCGGGCCACAGCACGTGCCCGCCGAAATAGACGGCCAGGCTCGCGATCACGCCGACGACCGCGGCGGTGATGCCGGTCAACGGGCCGGTCACGCGGATGTCGCCATGCGTCGCCTCGACGATCGGTGCGCCGGCGAGGATGAACAGGAACGACGGGAGGAACGTGAACAGCGTCGCGACGCAGGCGCCGGCGATCGCCGCCAGCGCCGGATCCGCGGCACCGGCGTGCGTCCAGCCGCCGACGAAGCCGACGAAGGCGACGACCATGATCAGCGGACCCGGCGTCGTCTCGCCCAGGGCGAGCCCGTCGATCATCTGGACCGCGGTGAGCCAGCCGTAGCGTTCGACCGCGCCCTGCACGACGTAGGGGAGCACCGCGTAGGCGCCGCCGAAGGTGACGAGCGCCGCCTTGGTGAAGAACCACGCCATGTCGACCGGCGTCGACGCCGATCCCGCGAGCGCGGCGAGGGCGGCGATCGCGGCGGCCCACAGCGCGACGAACGAAGCGACGACCTGCGCGGTGCGCCGGCGCGAGAAGCGCGCGTGCGGCGGCGGCGGCGTGTCGTCGTCGACGACCGCCGGTCCGATGTCGGCATGACCGGCCTTCGCATGGCCACCCCCTCGCGCGACCGCCGCCGGCCGCCAGCGGGCGAGCGCGGCGCCGGCGATCGCCGCCGCGACGACGATCGCCGGGAACGGCGCGTCGAAGACCCGCAGCGCGACGAAGGCCGCGACGCCGATCGCCCACAACGCCGGGTGCTTGAGCGTGCGCGATCCGATCCGCCACGCCGCGTGCACGACGATCGCGACGACCACCGGTTTGACTCCGGCGAGGATCCCGGCGACCACCGGCACGCCGCCGTAGACGACGTAGATCCAGGTCAGCGCCACGAGGATCGCGAGCGACGGCAGCACGAAGAGCGCGCCGGCGACGATCCCGCCGGCGGTGCCGTGGAGTAGCCACCCGAGGTACGTCGCGAGCTGCTGCGCCTCGGGACCGGGGAGCACCATGCAATAGTTGAGCGCGTGCAGGAAGCGCCGCTCGGACATCCAGCGGCGGCGCTCGACCAGCTCGCGATGCATGATCGCGATCTGCCCCGCCGGACCGCCGAAGCTGACGAACCCGAGTTTGAGCCAGAACGCGTAGGCCTCGCGTCGCGTCGGCGCCGCGGGCCGGCTCGTCGGATCGGTCGGCGCGCTCATCGTGCCGCCCTCAGCGCGTCCGGATTCCAGCCGTGCGTCTCGCCCGACGCGTCGGTGCAGGCGAGGTAGAGCGCGTCGTAGAGGGCGAGCCCGAGGCCCAGCATCGCCTGGTCGTCGCCGATCATCCGCGACAGGCCGAGCGACGCGGCGAGGAGCCCGGCCGCCTCCGGTGCGTCGTCGAGCGCCCCGGTGTCGGCGGCGCGCACGATCGCCGCCAGCCGCTCGATGCCCGGGACGCGGATCGCGTGCCGCTCGACGAAGGCGTCGAACGAGCATCGGGCGCCGACGTGCGTGTACTCGACGTCGGGCACGTCGAACGGCGTCGCACCGGTTCGCCGCGCGTGGGCGAGGACCTCGCCGGCCGGCACGTAGTCGACGCGGGCGTCCGGATCGACGAAGCGGCGCAGCAGCCACGGGCAGGCGATCCGGTCGATCTTGGGCCGCTCGCGCGTCACCCAGCGGGTCGGCTCCCGGTAGCGGATCGTCGGCCGGCCGGACTCGCGCCAGGCCTCGAGCCCGCCTTCGAGCGCGCGGGCGTCGAGTCCGCGTTCGCGCAGCACGCGTGCGGCATCCACGCTCGCCTCGCGACCGTGCGCGCAATAGACGACGATGGGTCGCCAGCGATCGAGGCCGCCGGCCCAGGCGCCGACGTCTTCCGGCCGGCGCCGGATCGCGCCGGGGACGATCACGGGGTCGCGCTCGAACGCGGCGTCGCGGCGCACGTCGACGATCGTCGGCGGGGGAAACCGCGTCGTCGACGCGGCGAGGGTCGCGACATCGACCCGGACCTCGTCGGTCTGGCCAGGGGAGCAAACGGTCGGGGGGACGCTAGCCGCGGGCATGAACGCCTCCAGCCGGGATCGGGTCCGGCGGTTGGCGCAGCGCTTGGACGGGGATCGTCGATGCGGCGGGGCGTCTGCGCGGCCCCGCCGGAAATGCTAGCGTCGCGCGTCGCTCAGATCAAGCCTTCGAGCGGCTGCACCTGGACCTCGGCACCGGCGTCGAGGTTGCCGGTGTCGGTCGGCAGCACGATGAAGCAATTCGCCTGCGACATCGACGACAGGATGCCCGATCCCTGGTCGCCGGTCGTGCGCACGGTCCAGCGGCCGTCCGCCCCGCGTGCGAGGATTCCGCGCTGGAACTCGGTGCGCCCAGGCGCCTTCTTGAGCGGCGCCGCGAGTGTCGCGGCGAACGTCGGCACCGGCTCGACGTCGCTGCGCCCCTGCAGGATCAGCAGGGCGTCGCGGACGAACTGGTAGAAGGTGACCATCACGCTGACCGGATTGCCGGGCAGGCCGAAGAAATGCGCACCGCCGATCCGACCGTAGGCGAGCGGCCGGCCCGGCTTCATCGCGATCTTCCAGAACACGACCTCGCCCAGCCGGTCGAGGAGCGTCTTGACGTAATCGGCTTCGCCGACGGACACGCCGCCGGAGGTGATGACGACATCGGCGTTCGCCGCGGCGTCGGCGAACGCGCGCTCGAGCGCCGCCGGTTCGTCGACGACCACGCCCATGTCGATCGCCTCGCAGTCCATCCGCGCGAGCATCGCGCCGATCGTGTAGCGGTTGCTGTCGTAGATCTGGCCGGCCGCGAGCGGCTTGCCGATCGACACGAGCTCGTCGCCGGTCGAGAAGTAGGCGACGCGCAGCCGTCGGTGGACGCCGACCTCGTTGACGCCGAGCGAGGCGAGCATGCCGATCTCGGCCGGCCGCATCGGCTGTCCGCGGCGGAACACCACCGCGCCGCGTTTCAAGTCCTCGCCGGCGAAGCGGCGGTTCTGGCCGGCGCGCGCGACCGCGCCGGTCTCGATCGTGACGCGCCCGCCGGACTCGCTCGCCCGCTCCTGCATGACGACGCTGTCCGCGCCCGCCGGCATGACCGCGCCGGTGAAGATGCGCACCGCCTGGCCGGCGCCGACTCCGCCGGCGTACGGCCGCCCGGCGAACGACTCGCCGATCCGTACGAGCGTCGTCGGCGCGTTCGCGGCGAGGTCGGCGAAGCGCACCGCCCAGCCGTCCATCGCCGAGTTGTCGTGGCCCGGCACGTCGATCGGCGAGACGATGTCCTCGGCGAGCACGCGCCCGAGCGAGCGGCGGATGTGCACGCGCTCGACGGCGCGGATCGGCGCGAGGTGGTCGCGGATCAGCGCGCGCGCCCGGTCGACCGGCATCGAATTGGGATCGTAGTCGTCGGCGCAGGAGGCTTCGCGCAGCGTCTTCGCGGTCATGGGCGGTCCGGGGCGGGGGTGCGGAAGCGCGATTTTAGCCGCAGCGCCGGCGCTTCGATCAGCCGCCAGGACAGCGCCGCGGCCGCCAGCGTCGCGGCCATCGAGACCGCGAACAGCGTCGCCGGCGCGATGTCGCGGTCGAAGCGCACGATCGTCTGCTGGATCGGAAACGCGTAGACGTACAGACCGTACGACCAGTCGGGTGCGCGGCTGAAGGCGCGCCAGCGGATCGCCGGGTGCCAGCCGACGACCAGCACGAGGTAGGCGAGTGCGATCGCGAACAGCGGACCGTGCCGCAGCGCGCCGCCGACGTCGGCCGCGATCGCGGCGACCAGCAACGCGGCCAGCGGCAGCGAGAGGCGTACCTTCGCGTGCCACACGGTCGCGAGCGATCCGGCGAGGAAGAGCAGCGCGGCGAGCCGGGTGTCGGGCCCGGCGGGCTCGAGCGGCACGACCTCGGGCCGGGCGATCGCGGCGGCGACGAGCGCCGCGCCGACCGCGAGCCAGGCGCGCGGCCGGACCAGGAGTCCCAGGATTCCCGCGATCGCCAGCCCGACGTAGAGCCGGAGCTCGACGGGCAGCGTCCACAGCGATCCGTTGGCGGCGCGCGGGTAGGGGTTCGAGGCGAACGCGCCGGGCAGCCGTTCGACCGCGTCGAGGCCGCTCGCCGTCCCGGCGAGGTAACGCCACGTGTCCGGCGAGCGGAGGAACTCCTGCCAGGACAGCGGGCTCGACGCGCCGGCGAGCAGCGCGGTGACGAGCGTCGCGGCGACGAGCGCCGGGTAGATCCGCAGCGCGCGCGCGGCGGCGAAGGCGACGAACGTCGGCCTATCGAGCCAGCTCCGGGTCACGAGGACGCCGGAGAGTACGAAGAACACCTGCACGCCGAGCGCGCCGGCGTTGAGCGGCGGGGCGAGCCGGTAGAGCGGCTCGTCGAGCCAATGGTCGGTCAGCGCGTAGCAGTGGAACAGGATCACGCCGGCGGCCGCGAGGTAGCGCATCGCCAGCACGTTGTTCTCGCGACCCGTCGACGCTTCGGCGAGCGTCGGCGCGTCGAGCCAGCGCGCGGCGCCGCTCACGGTCCGCCGGCGGCGGCGAGTTCGTCGCGCGTGTTGAGGTTGCGGAAGGCGTCGGCCTCGTCGTCGAAATCCACTTCGGCGAGCGCGAGCGTCGCGGTCCAGGCGTCGATCTTGCGCCCGCCGGAGGCCAGGAACGCGTCGAGGCTCGATCGCAGCGACACGCGCACCAGCGCGAACACCGGATGCGCGCCGTCGGCGGTTCGGGCGAACGCGACGTCGGCACCGCCTTCGGTCGCTCCCCGGACCAGCCGCGCGACCAGGTCCGCCGGCAGGAACGGCGAGTCGCAGGGCACGGTGACGACCCAGGGCGTCGTCGCCGCGTCGAGGCCGGCCTGGAGACCGGCCAGCGGTCCCGCGAACCCGGCGGTGCGGTCCGGCGCGACCGGGTAGCCGAGCGCCGCGTAGCGCTCGGCGTTCTGGTTCGCGTTGACGACGATCGGGCCGACCTGCGGCGCGAGCCGCTCGATCACCTGCGCGATCATCGGCCGGCCGCGGAAGTCGACGAGCCCCTTGTCGACGCCGCCCATCCGCCGGCCGAGTCCTCCGGCCAGCACGACGCCGGTCAGCTGTTCCCGGGCGATCACCGCTGGGTCGTCCCGCTCATTCCGGCGGCGTCTTCAGCGCCGGAAGCCAGGCGACGTGTTCGTCCCAGAACGCGTGGCCCTGCGGCTCCCGGTCGACCGGACCGTCGAAGGTGGCGAGCGCGACGTGCGTCTCGCCGGGCCAGCGCTCGGAGACGAAGAACAGGCGCGTGCCGCATTCGCCGCAGAAGCTCCGCTTGGTCCCCGGGGACGACACGTAGACCTGCAGCGCGTCCCGGCCTTCGACCACTTCGACCTGCTCCGAGCGGAACCCGGCCCAGGTCACGAACGCCGCGGCGTGGGTGCGCCGGCAGCTCTCGCAATGGCAGTGGGCGACGAAGCGCGACGGGAAGCGCGCGACGTAGCGTACCGCGCCGCAATGGCAGCCGCCCTGGGCGATACCGGCGTCCGCGCTCATGGGCGGAACCGCTGCGCGCCGGTGAACAGCAGGAAATGCCGGTTGGTCGCCCGACCGATCATCGTCATCCCGACCTTGCGGGCGATGTCGTGGCCCATCTGCGTCAAGCCGGAGCGCGACACCAGGAACGGAATGCCCATCTGCGCGCACTTGATGACCATCTCGGAGGTCAGCCGCCCGGTCGTGTAGAACACCTTGTCTCCCCCGTCGAGTCCGTCGAGCCACATGCGTCCGGCGATCGCGTCGACGGCGTTGTGCCGGCCGACGTCTTCGACGAACATCAGGATGCGCGCCGACGCGTCGTCGTGAACGGCGAGCGCGCAGCCGTGCACGGCGCCGGCCTGCTTGTAGATCGTCTCGTGCGTCCGCACGTGGTCGAGCAGCGCGTAGAGCGCCGCGCGGGTGAGCGTCGCCCCCGGCGGCAGCGTCACGCGCTCGAGGTCCTCGATCAGATCGCCGAACACCGTGCCCTGGCCGCAGCCGGTCGTCGCCGTGCGCCTGGCCGTGCGGGCCTCGAGCTCGGGCAGCCCCGAGCGCGTCACCACCGCGACCGCGCCGGTCTCCCAGTCGACCTGCACCGAGACGATGTCGTCCAGCCGTTCGACCAGGCGCTGGTTGCGCAGGTAGCCGATCGCCAGCGCCTCGGGGGCGGCGCCCAGCGTCATGATCGTCAGGATCTCGCGCTTGTCGACGTAGAGCGTCAGCGGATGCTCGCCGGCGATCGCGACACCGCGCGTCACGCCGTGCTCGTCGGTCGCGGGCACCTCGTAGGTCGCCGGTCGCGCGGCGTCGGTGAGCACCGGCCGGTACATGCCCGCCGTCAGCCCCCGATGTAGGACATCTCGATCTTCGGGGCGCGCGGCGTCGCGGCGGTCCGGATCTCCGAGTAGCGGTCGGCGCGCGCGCGCCACACCGCCGCGATCGCGCGCGCGACGGTCTCGTCGTCGGCCCCGGCGCGCAGCAGCGCCCGCAGGTCGTGCCCGTCGGTCGCGAACAGGCAGGTGTAGAGCCGCCCGTCGGTCGACAGGCGCAGCCGCGTGCAATCGCGGCAGAACGCCTGCGTGACCGAGGCGATCACACCGACCTCGCCGCTGCCGTCGCGGTAGCGCCAGCGCTCGGCGACCTCCCCGGTGTAGTTCGGGTCGACCGGCTCGACGCCGAACGCCCGATCGAGCCGGGCGACGATCTGCGCCGCCGGCACGACGTCGTCCATCCGCCAGCCGTTGGTCGCGCCGACGTCCATGTACTCGATGTACCGGACGATGTGGCCGGTGCCGCGGAACCGCCTGGCGATGTCCTCGATCGCGTGCTCGTTGACGCCGCGCTTGACGACCGCGTTGATCTTGATCGGCGCGAGGCCGGCCGCGGCGGCGGCGTCGATGCCCTCGAGCACGCGATCGACCGGCGTGTCGGTGTCGCCCATCGCCCGGAACGTCGCCTCGTCGAGGGCGTCGAGACTCACGGTCACGCGCTTCAAGCCCGCCTCGGCGAGCGCGCGCGCCTTCTTCGCGAGCAGCGCGCCGTTGGTCGTCAACGTCAGGTCGACCGGCAGCGCCGCCAGCATCGCGATCAGACGTTCGAGGTGGCGGCGCAGCAGCGGTTCCCCACCGGTCAACCGGATCTTGGTGACGCCCAGCCCGACCGCGGCGCGCGCGATCCGGGCGATCTCCTCGAACGAGAGCAGCGACGACTGCGGCAGGAACGGGTAGTCGCGCCCGAAGACGTCTTTGGGCATGCAGTAGACGCAGCGGAAATTGCAGCGGTCGGTGACCGAGATCCGAAGGTCTTTGAGCGTGCGGCCGCGCGTGTCGACCGCCGCCGTGCCCGCCGCCGACGCGCCGTCGAGCAGCGCGTCCCACGCCGTTCGTGCGAGCGTTCGGTGGTCGGCGACCGGGATGACGCGGGACATGGGCCGGGTGCTGTGTGGGCGCTGACGGCGCGTTGATGGCGCGACGGCGATCTTCGATGGTAGCAGACGGCACCGCCCGGTCGATCGGCCGGAACAGCGTCGCGGCGGCGCCGTGGCCCTACGGTATGATCGCCGGCGGCAGCCGCCGGTCGGGCGCGCCGCGATAGCCATGCAACCGGAGCGGATACCCGTTGAAGTCGACATCGAGCGCATCGCGCTCGCCAGCCGCTGGGCCGACTCGGCCTGGCGTCCGGTCCGACTCGCTCCGGCGCGCGACGCGTCGGGCCCCGCGGCGGCGACGCCGGTCGACGCCGGCGCCGCGCTCGAACGCTGGCGGCGCAGCGGGCTCGCGATCGAACTCCACCCCACGGAGGCGGAGGGTTATTACCTCAATCTCGCCTCGCCCGACCCGAAGGCCTTCGTCATGTGGCGCGCGGACGACGATCGGACTCCGCCGGTCGACATCGTCGTCGTCACGCTTTCCTACCACGAAGCCGCACGAATGCTCGACGGCGGCGAGCAGGTCGACGCAGTTCCGCTCGATCCGGCGTTGCGCGCGCGGCTGGCGCCGTTCGTCGCCGAGCATTACAAGCCGGAGCCGCGGCGCAAGGTCAAGCGCAACGACCCGTTCGCCGACGGGGCGACCACGCGCGATCCGGCCCGGGGGCGCCGGTGAGCGAGCCGCCGGGGCGCCTGCCGCTGACGCTGTCGCGCTGGTCGATGCGCAAGCACGCCGCGCGGCGCGGATCGACGCCGGCCGAGGCCGACGATCGTGCGCCGGTCGTTCCCGCCGGGCCGGCGGCGGCGGCCGTGGGTTCCGTCACGGCGAAGGCCGACGCCGGCGCCGGCGGGCGTCGAGGCGCCGGCCCCGGTGGCGCTGCCGGACGTCGACTCGCTGACCTTCGACGCCGACTTCAGCGCCTTCCTGCAGCCGAAGGTCGACGAGTCGGTCAAGCGCGCCGCGCTCAAGAAGCTGTTCTCGGATCCGCGCTTCAACGTCATGGACGGGCTCGACGTCTACATCGACGACTACTCGAAGCCCGATCCGCTGCCTCCCGGGATGCTGGAGCGGCTCGTCTCGGCCCGGATCGCCCTCGATCCGCCGGTCGCGCCCGACGACGACCGCCGCGCGAACGACGGGCCGCACGTCGCGGCGGCCGCGGTGCCGGCGACGGCCGGGGGCGCACCGGATCCGACCGGTGTGCAATCCGATGGACCGGCCCCTCGGGGCGCGGTCACCGACGCGCGCGGGACGCCCGCCGCCCCCGGGCCCGCGGACCCGATCGACGACGGCGGTGACGAGCCGCACGGCCGATGAGCGGGGCCGGCCGACGATATTTCCTGTGCTCGTGCAACGGCACGCAGCCGCTCGACGCGGCGGCGATCGGCCGCGCGCTCGGTCTCGCGTCGGTCCCGCCGGTCGCGACGATGCTCTGCCAGGGCGAGTCGGCGACGTTCGAGCGCGAGGCGGCCGGCGACGTCGTGGTCGCCTGCACGCAGGAGGCGCGTCGCTTCGAGGAGCTCGCCGCCGAAGGCGCGCGCACGAGCACGATCCGATTCGTGAATCTGCGCGAGTCGGGCGGCTGGTCGCGAGAGGCGCGCGCGGCGACGCCCAAGCTCGCGGCGCTCCTCGCCGCGGCGGCGCTGCCAGAGCCCACGCCGGTCGCGCAGGTCGACTACCGCTCCGACGGACGGGTCCTGATCGTCGGCCCGATGGACGCGGCGCTCGGTTGGGCGGGCACGCTCGAATCGAGGCTCGCGGTCACGGTGCTCGCCACCGGCCGGTCGACCGGCGCTTCGCTGCCGGCCGAGCGCGGCTACCCGGTCGTGTCCGGCGCGCTCGTCTCGCTCGAGGGCTGGCTCGGGGTCTTCGAGGCGCGCTGGACGCAGGACAATCCGATCGACCTCGACGCGTGCACGCGCTGCCACGCCTGCGTGCGCGCCTGCCCGGAGCGGGCGATCGACGAGAGCTACCAGGTCGATCTCGACCGCTGCCGTGCGCACCGCGCCTGCGTCGCCGCCTGCGGCGAGGTCCGGGCGATCGACTTCGCGCGCGCCGAGCGCGCACGCGGCGGAACGTTCGACCTCGTCCTCGACTTGCAGCGCGAGCCGGCGCTGCGGATGCACCAGCCGCCGCAGGGCTACTTCGCGCCGGGCGCGGACCCGGTCGCGCAGGCGAAGGCGGTCGCCGATCTCGCCGGCGCGGTCGGCGAGTTCACCAAGCCGAAGTACTTCGCCTACAAGCCGTCGATCTGCGCGCACGGCCGCTCGCGCATCCAGGGCTGCACCGCCTGCATCGACGTCTGCTCGACCGTGGCGATCCGCTCGGACGGCGATCGTGTCGCGGTCGAACCGCACCTGTGCATGGGCTGCGGCGGTTGCGCCACCGTCTGCCCGTCGGGCGCGATGACCTACGCCTATCCGTCGATGGCCGACCTGGGCGGTCGCGTGCGCACGCTGCTCGCGACCTACGCGCGGGCGGGCGGGCGCGACGCGGTCCTGCTCGTCCATGCGCCGGCCGCGCGCGAGGCGTTGGCCCGCGTCGCGAGGCGCGGGCGTGGGCTGCCGGCCAACGTGATTCCGCTCGAGGTCCACCACGTCGCCTCGGTCGGTCTCGACCTGTGGCTGTCGGCGCTCGCCTGGGGCGCCTCGGGCGTGTCGGTGTTGTGCACCGGCGACGAGGCGGCGTCGTACCGCGAGGCGCTGGCGTTCCAGATGCGGCTGGGCGAGACGATCGCCGGGGCGCTGGGCTACCAGGGACCGCACTTCGCGCTCGTCGACGCGGTCGAGCCGATGGCGGCCGAGGCGGCGCTATGGACGGCGCCGCCGGCGCTGGCGGTGCGCGCGGCCGCGACCTACGCGGCGACCAACGACAAGCGGGCGACGCTGGGCTTCGCGCTCGACCACCTGGCGCGCCACGCGCCGGTGCCGCGCGAGACGATCGCGCTGCCCTCTGGCGCGCCCTGGGGTCGGGTCGACGTCGACGCCGACCGGTGCACGCTATGCCTGTCGTGCGTCGGCTCCTGCCCGGAGGGCGCGCTCCTGGACGGCGGCGAGGCGCTGGCGCTGCGCTTCATCGAGTCGAAGTGCGTCCAGTGCGGCATCTGCGTGTCGACCTGTCCCGAACGCGCGATGTCGCTCGTGCCGCGGCTCGACCTGACCGGGGCCGCCCGCGAGCCGCGCGTGCTGAACGAGGCGCAGATCGTCGGCTGCACGGCCTGCGGCAGGCCGCTCGGTCCGGCGAAGATGATCGATGGCATGGTCGCGAGGCTCGCCGGCCATTCGATGTTCAAGGGGCCCGGCGCGCTCGATCGGCTGCGGATGTGCGCCGACTGCCGGGCCAAGGCGATGATGACCGGCGAGCCGGACGGCATCGACCTCAACCGGGGCGGTCGGATCTGATGGCGCCGGCCTGGCAGGCCGCGTCGGCCCGATGCCCGAGCGTCGAGGAACCGCGCCGTTGCGCTCCGGGGTTGGACAATCCGGCACGACGATGACCGGCGACGCCAAGTCTGTTGCGATGCCGCATCCGCTCGCGCCGGAAGAACGGGTGAGGGCGAACCTCTACGCGTTGGTCGCCAGGCTGTACGCCGCGCCTGCGGACCAAGCGTTCCTCGACTCGCTCGCCTCGGCGGCGCCGCTCGCCGACGACGGTTCTGCGCCGTTTCCGGCCGCGTACAACCGACTCGTCGACGCGTCTCGGGCGATGGATCCGGAGGCGGCGGAGGCCGAATACACGGAGCTCTTCGTCGGTGTCGGAAAGGCCGAGGTCAACCTGCACGGCTCGCATTGGCGCTCCGGCTTCATGATGGACCGGCCGCTCGCGGAACTGCGCGCCGACCTCGCCGCGCTGGGTATCTCGCGGCAGGAGCGCTCGACGCTGCTCGAAGACCACCTCGCCGCGCTCGCCGAGACGATGCGCTTGCTGATCGCCGGAGCGCCCGGCCGTCCGCCCGCGCCGCTGGCCGTGCAGCGGCGGATCTTCGAGACCCACGTCGCGCCATGGGCATTGGCTTGCTGCGATGCAATAGTCGCGAGTTCCCTTGCCAACTATTACCGGCGGGCGGCAGAATTCACCCGCACATTCCTGGCGATCGAACGTGACTCGTTCGCCATGGACTGACCGGACGCGCTCTTCGCTCCGATCGACGAGAAAAAGTCACGTCGCTTTCGCTTGGAGGCTCGCATGCGCGACACGTCGCGGCAGCACGCCCACGCGCCTACACATCCGTCGGCGCCCGCCCCTACCCCCGATATCCGCCGACGCCGCTTCCTGCTTGGCGTGACCGCCGGCGGGGCCGCGGCCGTCGCCGCCGCAGCGCCGGCTGCCGCGAGCGCGATCGTCTCGCCGGAGGAGACGAGTGCGGCCGACACCTCGGCCGGCTACCGCGAGACCGAGCACGTCCGGCACTACTACGCCACCGCGCGCACCTGACCGGAGGATGGCCATGCTGCTCACGCGCAAGTCCGATGCCGCTCCCGCCGCCGGCCCGCGCTTCAAGCGCGTCGGCTCCGCCGCCGCCCCGACGATGGACCGGCGCGCGTTCCTCAAGCGCTCCGGGCTCGTCGCCGGCGCCGGCGCGTTCGCCTCGCAGCTCCCGTACGGGGCGGTCGGCAGCGCCGCGGCGAAGGAGGGCGCCGCCACGCTGAAGACCGAGGTCCACCGCACCGTCTGCACGCACTGCTCGGTCGGCTGCGCGATCGACGCGCACGTCGCCAACGGCGTCTGGGTGCGTCAGGAGCCGGTGTTCGATTCGCCGATCAACCTGGGCGCGCACTGCGCGAAGGGCGCGTCGATCCGCGAGCACGGCCACGGCGAACACCGGCTGAAGAGCCCGATGAAGCTGGTCGACGGCAAGTGGAAGAAGATCTCCTGGGACCAGGCGCTCGCCGAGGTCGGCGACAAGCTGGCCGCGATCCGCAAGGACTCCGGTCCCGACGCGGTGTTCTGGGTCGGCAGCTCGAAGCACAACAACGAGCAGGCGTACCTGCTGCGCAAGTTCGTGTCGCTGTTCGGCAGCAACAACTGCGACCACCAGGCGCGCATCTGCCATTCGACGACGGTCGCCGGCGTGGCCAACACCTGGGGCTACGGCGCGATGACCAATTCGTACAACGACATGCAGAACACCAAGTGTGCTCTGTATATCGGGTCGAACGCGGCCGAGGCGCACCCGGTGTCGCTGCTGCACATGCTGCACGCGAAGGAGACCGGCGCGAAGATGATCGTCGTCGATCCGCGCTTCACGCGGACCGCCGCCAAGGCCGACGAATACGTCCGCATCCGCTCCGGCACCGACATCCCGTTCCTGTTCGGGCTGCTCCACCACATCTTCAAGAACGGCTGGGAGGACAAGCAGTACGTCAACGACCGCGTCTACGGGATGGAGAAGGTCCGCGAGGAGGTGATGGCCAAGTGGACGCCCGACAAGGTCGAGGAGGCCTGCGGCGTTCCCGAGGCGCAGATGGCGAAGGTCGCCGAGATGTTCGCGAAGAACCGTCCGTCGACGATCGTCTGGTGCATGGGTCAGACGCAGCACACGATCGGCAACGCGATGGTGCGCGCCTCCTGCATCCTGCAGCTCGCGCTGGGCAACATCGGTGTGTCCGGCGGCGGCGCCAACATCTTCCGCGGCCACGACAACGTACAGGGCGCGACCGACGTCGGCCCCAATCCCGACTCGCTGCCCGGCTACTACGGTCTCGCCGCCGGCTCGTGGCGGCACTTCGCCGCGGTCTGGGGGGTCGACTACGAGTGGATCAAGAAGCAGTACGCGCCCGGGATGATGGAGAAGCCGGGCATGACCGTGTCGCGCTGGATCGACGGCGTGCTCGAGAAGAACGAGCTGATCGACCAGGACTCGAACCTGCGGGCGGTCGTGTTTTGGGGCCACGCGCCCAACTCGCAGTCTCGCGGCAAGGAGATGGTCGAGGCGATGAAGAAGCTCGACCTCCTCGTCGTCATCGACCCGTATCCGTCGGCGACCGCCGCGATGGGCGCGATGGTCCGCAAGGACGGCATGTACCTGCTGCCGGCGGCGACCCAGTTCGAGACCTCGGGGTCGTGCACGGCGTCGAACCGTTCGATCCAGTGGCGCGAGCGGGTGATCTCGCCGCTGTTCGAGTCGCAGACCGACCACGCGATCATGTACGCGTTCGCCAAGAAGCTCGGCTTCGGGTCGGAGTTCGCCAAGAACTTCAAGATCGTCAAGCCCGACGGCGACCGCAAGTTCGAGGAGCCGCTGCCGGAGGACGTGCTGCGCGAGATCAACCGCTCGGTGTTCACGATCGGCTACACCGGCCAGTCGCCCGAGCGCCTGAAGCTGCACATGGCGAACATGAACACGTTCGACGTCAAGACGCTGCGCGCCAAGGGCGGACCCTGCGACGGCGACTACTTCGGTCTGCCATGGCCCGCCTACGGCACGCCGGAGTTGAAGCACCCCGGATCGCCCAACCTCTACGACACGTCGAAGCACGTGATGGACGGCGGCGGCTGCTTCCGCGCCAACTTCGGCGTCGAGCGCGACGGCGTCTCGCTGCTCGCCGGCGACGGCAGCCACCCGAAGGGTTGCGAGCTGACGACCGGCTACCCGGAGCTCGACCACGTGCTGATGAAGAAGCTCGGCTGGTGGGACGAGCTCACCGAGGACGAGAAGAAGAAGGCCGAGGGCAAGAACTGGAAGACCGACCTGTCCGGCGGGATGATCCGCGTGGCGATGAAGAACCACGGCGTGCACCCGTTCGGCAACGCCAAGGCGCGAGCGATCGTCTGGAACTTCCCGGACGGCATTCCGCAGCACCGCGAACCGCTGTACTCGCCGCGCCCGGACCTCGTCGCCAAGTACCCGACCCACGACGACAAGAAGGCGTTCTGGCGGCTGCCGACGCTCTACAAGAGCGTGCAGGAGAAGAACAAGGACGTCTCGAAGGACTTCCCGCTGGTCCTGACCTCGGGGCGCCTGGTCGAGTACGAGGGCGGCGGCGAGGAGACCCGCAGCAACCCCTGGCTCGCCGAGCTGCAGCAGGACAACTTCGTCGAGATCAACCCGCGCGACGCCAACGACCGCGGAATCCGCGACGGCGAATACGTCTGGGTCAAGTCGCCGACCGGCGCCCAGATCAAGGTCAAGGCGATGGTGACCGAGCGCGTCGGTCCGGGAACCACGTTCATCCCGTTCCACTTCTCCGGCTGGTGGATGGGCAAGGACATGCTCGAGCACTATCCGGAGGGCGCGGCGCCGATCGTCCGGGGCGAGGCGGTCAACACCGCGACGACCTACGGCTACGACGCGGTGACGATGATGCAGGAGACCAAGACCACGCTGTGCCAGGTGGCCAGGGTCGCGGCCTGATTCGAGGAGAACCGACATGGCCCGGATGAAGTTCCTCTGCGACGCCGAGCGCTGCATCGAGTGCAACGGCTGCGTCACCGCCTGCAAGCAGGAGCACGAGATCCCGTGGGGCGTGAACCGCCGCCGCGTGGTCACGATCAATGACGGCGTGCCCGGCGAGCGTTCGATCTCGGTCGCCTGCATGCATTGTTCGGACGCGCCGTGCATGGCGGTCTGCCCGGTCGACTGCTTCTACAAGACCGACGAAGGGATCGTCCTGCACGACAAGGACCTGTGCATCGGCTGCGGCTACTGCTTCTACGCCTGTCCGTTCGGCGCGCCGCAGTTCCCGCAGACCGGCGCGTTCGGCGTGCGCGGCAAGATGGACAAGTGCACGTTCTGCGCCGGCGGTCCGGAAGCCAACGGCTCGCAGGCCGAGTTCGAGAAGTACGGCCGCAACCGCCTCTCCGAGGGCAAGCTGCCGGCCTGCGCCGAGATGTGCGCGACCAAGGCGCTGCTCGCCGGCGACGGCGACATCGTCGCCGACATCTACCGCCAGCGTGTCACCACGCGCGGCAAGGGGGGCGACGTCTGGGGCTGGGCGACCGCCTACGGACGTCCGGACACGCCCGCCAAGCCCGCACCCGGAGCGAAGTCATGAGCCCTCGTCTCGCACTCGCGCTCACCGCGGCCGCGGCGTTCGCGCTCGCCGGCTGCGGCGAACGGCCCCAGGTGGTCCAGTACAAGCAGGGGACCTACCAGGGCAAGCCCGACCAGCCGCCGTACGCGGCCGCTCCCTACGACGGCAACAAGCAGAAATGGGAGAGCGACATCCGCACGCGCAGCCAGAACCAGAACGAGTACAAGCGGACGAGCTAGGGACCCGGCGATGACGACGATCCTCCGCGCGACCGCGGCGCTCGCGGCCCTGGGCTTCGCCGCGGCGCTGTCGGCGCAATCGCCGGCGGTCAATCCGGCGGAGGCCGACCTCGCGAAACAGCAGGCCGCCCAGCAGCAGACCCAGCCGCTCAACAACCAGCCGGTCTGGCGGGAGGTCCGTTCGGGTCTGCCGCAGACGACGAGCCTCAAGGGCCGCGAGACCGAGATCCTGATCCAACCGCAGGGACAGACCTGGCGGGCGTTGCGCAACGGCCAGGTCACGCTGTGGGGCGGGTGGCTGCTGGTGGCGATGGTGCTCGCGATCGCGCTGTTCTACTGGCGGCGCGGGACGATTCCGCTCTCCGAGCCGCCGACCGGGCGCAAGGTGCGGCGCTTCTCCACCGGCGAGCGGGTGATCCACTGGGCGACCGCGGTGTCGTTCTGCCTGCTCGCGGTCACCGGGCTCGTCGTGACCTTCGGCAAGAACATCCTGCTGCCGCTGGTCGGCTACACGCTGTTCTCGTGGATCGCGACGCTGTCCAAGACGCTGCACAACTTCGTCGGACCGCTGTTCGTCGTCTGCACGATCCTCATGTTCATCGCGTTCGTCCGCGACAACGTCTGGCAGCGCGGCGACGACGTCTGGATCCGCAAGGCGGGCGGGCTCTTCACCCGGGGCGGGCACGTGCCGTCGAACCGGTTCAACTTCGGCGAGAAGACTTGGTTCTGGTTCGGCGTGACGTTCCTCGGCCTCGCGGTCGGCGCCTCGGGCTTGGTGCTCGACTTCCCGAACTTCGACCAGACGCGCTCGACGATGCAGATCGCCAACATCGTTCACCTGGCCGGCGCGCTGCTCTTCATCGTGCTCTCGCTCGGTCACATCTACATGGGCACGCTCGGCGTCGAAGGCGCTTACGACTCGATGCGCACCGGGTACGTCGACGAGACCTGGGCCAAGGAGCACCACGAGTACTGGTACGACGACATGAAGGCCGGGAAGATCCGGACCGATGTCGAGCCGGGGGCGAGCGGAGCGGTCCGCACCGCCTGAACCGCGCCCGACGATCGGACGACAAGGGGACGACGATGAAATCGACGATTCGGGGACTGGCCGGCGCCGTGCTGGTGTTGTCGGCGTTCGGCGTCGCGGTCGCGAAGCTGCCGCCGGCGCCGCCGCTCACCGATGCGCAGAAGGCCGCCGCCGAAGAGAAGAAAGCGAAGGACGCCGCGGCCGCCGAGGCGGCGAAGGTCTCGCAGGCGCGCGCCGAGGACCGCGTCGCGGCGCGCTACTACGCCGAGATGAAGGCCAAAGGCAAGGCGGTGCCCGCGCCGCAGATGGCGCCGTCCGCCCCACCACCGCCGGCGGCGAAGGCCGGCGCGCCCGCGCCCAAAGCCGCGGCGGCGGCGCCGAAGGCGGCCCCGAAGAAGTAGCGCCGGGAATCCGTTCTTCCGGTCCCGACGGGGCGCCACGGCGCCCCGTCTTCGTTTCGGCGTGCCGTCGGGGGCGGGCGGGGTCGCGACCCGATCGCTCCTCGTGGCGGAAACTCGCAATAATCGTGCGCCATCGGTCATATCGGCGCCATTTCCGCTCCCGACCCGGCGCGCGCCCGCAGGCACGATCACGGCTGCCCGTCCCGTCCCCGGACCCCGCGATGACCCTCGTCGAATCCCTGCTCCACGCGCTGCGCGACCATGGCGCGCGAGAGATCTTCGGCATCCCCGGCGACTTCGCACTGCCGTATTTTCGCGTCATCGAGTCGTCGCGCATCCTGCCGCTCTACACCTTGTCGCACGAGCCGGCGGTCGGCTTCGCGGCCGACGCGTCGGCGCGCCTGCGCGGCGGGCTCGGGATCGCCGCGGTGACCTGGGGCGCGGGCGCGCTCAACATGGTCAACGCGATCGCGGCCGCGTACGCCGAGAAGTCGCCGGTCGTCGTCCTCTCCGGCGGGCCCGGCAAGGGGGAGACCGCGTCGGGGCTCCTCCTGCACCACCAGGCGAAGACCGTCGATTCGCAGTTCCGGATCTTCGAGGAGATCACCTGCGACCGAGCGCGCCTCGACGACGCCGCCCGCGCGCCGGCCGACATCGCGCGGGTGCTCGCGAGCTGTCGCGAGCACTCGCGCCCGGTCTACGTCGAGATCCCCAGGGACATGGTCGGCGCGACCTGCGCGCCGGTGGCCCCGCTCGGGCCCCGGGCGATCGACCAGGACGCGGTCGACGCCTGCGTCGAGGAGCTCCTCTCGCGGCTCGCGTCCGCGCGCTCGCCGGTGCTGATGGCCGGCGTCGAGGTGCGTCGCTACGGACTCGAGGACCGGGTCGCCGAGCTGTCGCGCCGGCTGGGCCTGCCGGTGGTGACGAGCTTCATGGGTCGCGGCCTTCTCGCGCACGCCGACGCGCCGCTCGTCGGCACCTACATGGGTGTCGCCGGCACGCCCGAAATCACCCGGCTGGTCGAGGACTCCGACGGCCTGCTGCTGCTGGGCGAAATCGTCTGCGACACCAACTTCGCGGTGTCCGAGAGGAAGATCGATCTGCGCCGCACGATCCGCGCGCTCGACGGCGCGGTGACGATGGGCTTCCACGTCTACCCGGACATTCCGCTCGCGGTGCTGGTCGATCGTCTGCTCGCGCGGACCGCGTCGCGTCCGGCGGCGCCGCCGCGCCCGGTCGTGGTTCCGAAGACCGCGTTCCCGCGCGGGCTGCCGCGTGACGACGCGCCGATCGGGCCCAACGACATCGCCACCGCGGTCAACGACCTGATGGCGCGGCACGGGCCGATCCCGATCGCCTCCGACATCGGCGACTGCCTGTTCACCGCGATGGACATCGAGCCGACGGCGCTGGTCGCGCCCGGCTACTACGCGACGATGGGTTTCGGCGTGCCGGCGGGGTTGGGGCTGCAGGCGGCGTCGGGCGAACGTCCGATCGTGCTGGTCGGCGACGGCGCGTTCCAGATGACCGGCTGGGAGCTCGGCAACGCGGCGCGCTGCGGTTTCGACCCGGTCGTGATCGTCTTCAACAACGCGAGTTGGGGCATGCTCGAGGTGTTCCAACCCGAGTCCTCGTTCAACGCGATCGGCGAGTGGCGGTTCGCCGACGCCGCCGACGCGCTGGGTGGCGAGGGCGTGCGCGTGCGCACGCGACGCGAGCTCGCGGAAGCGCTCGACCGTGCCTGGGCTTCGCGCGGACGCTTCCAGCTCGTCGAGGCGATGATCCCGCCGGGCACGGTGTCCTCGACGCTCGCGCGATTCGCGAGCGGCGTGAAGCGCCTGCAGGGACCGCAACGCGCGTGACGTGGGAATCGCGACCGCGCCCGCAGCCGCCCGGAACGGCGATCGCCACCAAGAAAAAAGGCCCCGACGGGGCCGTTTTTCTTGGCGGAGAGAGAGGGATTCGAACCCCCGATACGTTGCCGTATACCTGATTTCGAGTCAGGCGCCTTCGACCACTCGGCCATCTCTCCGGCAGCCGGCCATTATACAGGAGCCGGGGGAACGGCAGGTCCGCCCGTCAGATCGGCGAGCAGAACGCGACCCCGCCCGCACCCTCGGGCACCCAGCCGCGGTTGATCATCGCGCGGCGCACCGACAGGTCCGGCGTGTGGCGGTGGTTCGCGTCGCGCCGGTTGTTGAAGAAACGGTGGATCGGGATCGTGCCGTCGCGGCAGTTGCCGAATGCGTCGGGCACCTCGATCCAGAACGCCTCGGGCAATTCGAGGTTCCACACGCCCGGCCAGCGCGCGACGACGAACTGACACTCGGCGGCGTTGGCGGTGAAGAAGTGCGAGTCGATCAGTCCGCCGGCGTAGAAACGGCACACCGGGCGCACGCCCGGGGGCGCGAGGATCGGACCGGGATAGGCGAAGAACACCGACCCGGTGCGCTGGTAACCGGCCGGGTGGCTGACGTCCAGGTACGAGATCTCGTTGAGGTCGGCGGTGATGAAGTAGTGGTCGAGCAGCGGGCTGTAGTACTCGAGCACGACGACCGCGTTCGGCGGCACGACCGCCGACGAAGGCGGCGTGCTGGCGACGGCGGTTCCGGCGTCGAGCAGCCCGGCGCCGCAGATGTTGCCGGCGCGGCAGGCGGTGCCGAGCGGGAATTCGCGCGACGTGCCTTCGAGGATCGACTGGACCCGGCCGGCGGTGAGCGTCGGGTTGCGGGCGAGCATCAGGGACACGGTGCCCGAGACCAGCGGGGCGGAGAAGCTCGTGCCGGCGGCGATCGCGTAGGCCGGGTCGCCGGGCGTCGTCGAACCGAGCGCGTAGGTCGACAAGATCAGCGAGGTCTCGTCCTCGCCGTCGCCGCCGGGCGCGGACAGCGTGATGCCGCGACCGAAATTCGAATACCCGGTCCGGTCGCCGGTGTTGCCGGTGGCGCCCACCGAGATGACCCCGCCGCAGTTCGCCGGCGAGAAGTTCTCGACGTCGAGCGACTCGTTGCCGGCGGACGCGACGACGACGGCGCCCTGTGCGAGCGCGTCGTCGATCGCCTCCTGGATCGCCTGCGAGCAGCCGCCGAAGCCGCCGAGGCTCATGTTGATGACCCGCGCCGGATTCGGATTGGCCGGCACGCCGGCGATCGGCACGCCCGACGCCCACAGCATGCCCTCGAATACGTCGGCGTCGGTGCCGCCGCACTTGGCGAGCGCGCGGACCGGCAGGATCTTCGCCGCCCAGTCCATGCCCGCGATGCCGACGCCGTTGTCGTTGTTCGCGGCGATCAGGCCGGAAACGAAGAGGCCGTGGAAAAAGCTGTCCTGCGCCCCGAAACCACCGCAATCGCCGTCGACGTTCCAGTCGCCCTCGTCGCGCGGATCGGCGTCGCGCGGGTTGCCGTCGCGCGCGCGGTCGGCGTCGGTCACGAAGTCGTAGCCGGGCAGCACGCGGCCGACGAGGTCGGGATGCGGCAGGATCCCGGTGTCGATGACCGCGACGGTGACGCCCGCCGATCCGCGCTGGACGTCCCACGCCGCCGGGGCGTTGACGCCGGCGATCGGATCGGTCAGCGACCACTGGATCGGGAAGAACGGGTCGTTGGGCACGGCCTGGGCGAGCATCGTGCGGACCGGGTCGGCGTACATCACCGCCGGGTCCTGCTGCAGCGCCTCGGCCAGCGCCGCGAGCGCCGCCGGCTTCTGCGCGATCGCGATCGAGACGAACCAGACGTTGCCCACCTTGCGTTCGGCCGCGACCGGCATCCCCAGGCGCGCGGCGAACCGTGGCGCGAGCGCGCCCCAGTCCTCGGCGACGCCGTCGGCGAGGCGCACCATCAACTGGCGGCCGGCGGTGTCGAATCGCGGCGGCAGCACCGCGGATTTCTGCGCCCCGGTCGCGCGCGCCGGCTGCGCCCAGAGCACCGAGCGGTCCTCGCGCAGCGCTTTGGCGATGCGCCGCGCGTCGGCGTCCTCGACCGGCGCGCCCAGCGCGAGGTCCAGCGCGCCGGTTCGGGTAGTGCCCGCCAGCGACAGCGTGGTGCCGGCGATCGCTTCGAGCTTGCTGCGCAGGTTCTCCGGCAGCGTTCCGCGGGTGGCGATCGCGGGGTTCAGCATGACGCGCAGCCCGGACACCGGTTCGGCCTGGGCGGTGAGCGGGGCCGTGCCGAGGACGAACGGTGCGACGACAGCGGCGACGCGGACGATCAGGCGGTCAAGGACGCTCATGGGAAGGGCTTTCTCGATCGTGACCGGGACCACCGGCCCTGGGGCAGGCACCCGGTGAATCGGCAATCCATGCAAGATCAATGCCATGGAGCATGCCTCCATGCTCCTGGCATGGTAGCGAAACCGCGCCTGACTGTCAGGCCGGCGGTGCTTTGGCGGCGGTTTCGCGGGCGAGCGCGGACCGAAAAGGCGACAGCGCCTGGACCATCTGGACGAAGACCTTCGGGTTGGCCGCGATCACCTGGCCGCCGTACAGGTAGTCGCCCTCGCCCGAGAGGTCGCCGATGAGGCCGCCCGCCTCGAGAATCAGCAGGCTGCCGGCGGCCACGTCCCAGGGATTGAGGCCCACCTCGAAGAAGCCGTCGTAGCAGCCGGCGGCGACGTAGGCGAGGTCGAGCGCCGCGGCTCCGGGCCGCCTCAGCCCGGCGGTGTGGGTGATCATCTCGCGCATCATCGCCAGGTAGGTGTCGAGGAAGCTGCCGTCGCGGAACGGGAAGCCGGTGCCGATCAGGCAGTCGCGCAGGTGCTGGCGCTTCGAGACCCGGATCCGCCGGTCGTTCAGGAACGCGCCGCGTCCGCGCGTCGCGGTGAACAGGTCGTTGCGCACCGGGTCGTAGACGACGCCCTGCGTCACCGTCCCGCGGTGCGCGAGCGCGATCGACACGCAGTACTGGGGAAAGCCGTGCAGGAAGTTCGTCGTGCCGTCGAGCGGATCGATGATCCAGACGTACTCCGAGCCGGTGTTCTCGCCGCGAGCCGTGCCTTCCTCGGCCATGATCGCGTGCTGCGGATAGGCGCCCAGCAGCGTCTCGACAATCGCGGACTCGGCCGCCTTGTCGATCTCGCTCACGAAGTCCTTCGGTCCCTTGACGCTGACGGTGAGGAGGTCGAGGTCGCGCGCGCCGCGGTTGATGATGTTGCCGGCGCGGCGGGCCGCCTTGACGGCGGTCGTGAGCATCGGATGCATGGCGGTGGGGACGCGGAGCGGGTCGGCGTCCAAGAGCGGGTTCCGGCCGGGTATTCTACGCCGATGACCGCCGCCCTTCCCGCGGAGCGCCTGCTCGCCGGGCTCGACGTCGTGCTCGTCGCGACGAGCCATCCGGGCAACATCGGCGCCGCCGCCCGCGCGATGCTCGCGATGGGCGTCGAGCGCCTCGTCCTGGTCGCGCCGGCGCGATTCCCCGACCGCGAGGCGAACGCGAGGGCGTCCGGCGCCGACGCGTTGCTCGACGGCGCGCGGGTCCTGCCGACGTTGGAGGCGGCGCTCGAGGGCGTCGGCTGCGCGATCGGCTTCACCGCGCGTCCGCGCGAATTCGCCGGCGAGGTGCTGACCGCTCGCGAGGCCGGCGCCCGGGCGATCGCTTCGCTCGCGGCCGGACACCGCTCGGCGCTGGTCTTCGGGACCGAGATGTCCGGACTCTCCAACCGCGATCTCGCGATGTGCACGGCCGCGGCGACGATCCCGGCGAACGACCGGTTCGCGTCGCTCAACCTGGCCGCCGCGGTGCAGGTCGCCTGCTACGAGGCGCGCCTCGCCGCGACCGGCGGCGGTGTGTGGCGCGCTCCGCGATTCGCGCCGGCCACGCGCGACGCGGTCGAGGGCCTGCACGCGCACGCCGAGCGCACGCTGACCGCGCTCCGCTTCCTGCATCCGCAGATGCCGCGCCGGCTGATGCCGAGGCTGCGACGCCTCTTCGCGCGCGCCGGCCTCGAGCACGAGGAGGTGAACATCCTGCGCGGCGTCCTCGCGCGCATCGATGGTCTGATCGAGCGGCGCCGATGAGTCGATCGTCGCATCCGCCGCCCGCGGCCCGCCGCCGACATGAAGTCGTATAGCCGGGTATTCGCCACCTGGGCGCGCGGGCGACGCGAGGCTGTCACCCGTCCCGACGACCGGCCGCCGGGCGACACCGATTGCCGTAACTGCGGCGCTTCCGCACCGGGTGCCTACTGCCCGGCCTGCGGCCAGGAGACGCGGCTCGCACTGCCGAAGGCGACGCAGTTCCTGCGCGACGCCGCCGGACGCTATGTCGCGCTGGACGGGCGGATGTGGCGCACGCTCGTCCCGCTGCTGCTGCGTCCGGGCTTCCTGACGCGCGAGTACCTGGCCGGCCGCCGCAAGCGCTACATCCGGCCGGCGCGCCTGGTGCTGGTGATGGCGCTCCTGCTCTTCGCCGTCGCACGCTACGCCTTGCCGGAGAACCTGCTGGACGAGTCCGACACAGCGTCGCGCCCGGCGCCGGCGTCGCCGCCGGCGCCATCGTCGAAGGCTCAGCCGCCGCAGCCGCCCGCCGCGAGCCGGCCGCGAGTGTCGGTCGGGACCGGTGCGGACGCGAAACCGACCGGCGCGGCGATCTCGTTCGACGGCGAGCCGCTGCGAATCTCGATCGGCGGCGTCCCGGTCCAGGTCGGCGACGACCTGACGGTCCATCTGGAACCCGAGGCCGGCGTCGGCGGACCGTTCACCGAGCGGCTCGCGCGTCGCGTCGAGGCGTTCAACCGGCTGGAGCGCCGCGACAAGGTCAACGAAGTCGTTAACGGCATGTTGCGCTTCGGTCCGTACGCGATGATCGCGTTGTTGCCGGCGTTCGCGTTGCTGATGCAGGCGCTCCACCCGTTGCGCAGCGCCCGCCACCCGGGTCGGCCCCGGCGCTACGCCGAGCACCTCGTCTACGGCGCGCACAACCACGCGTTCGTGGCGCTGATCCTGGCGCTGGTCATCGTCGTTCCCTGGCCCGCGGTCGCCGGCCTGCTCTCGGTGTGGGCGCTCGTCTATCTGCCGTGGTCGATGAGAAACGTCTACGGTGGCGGCATGGTCGCGATCGCGGTCCGGACCGCGATCGCCGCGACCGCCTATCTGGTGCTGTTCGCGCTGGCGGTCGCCGGGCTCCTCTTCGCGGCGGTCGTCCTTCGCTGAACGGGGGCGGTGTCGTGAACCGGATCCGACTCGTCGTCGACGACGTTCGACTGGGAGAGCCGCTGCCCTACGATGTGTTCGACGCCGAGGGCCGGATGCTGCTGTGCCGCGGCTATCGGATCGAGAGCGCCGGGCAGCTCGAACGCCTGATCGAGCGCGGCCTCTACTCGGATGCCGCCGACGTCGACCGCCACCCGCCGACCGGCGTGCCGGCCCGCGCCGAGGCGCCGGTCAGCGCGCTCGAACGGATCGAGCACGCGCGTGAGCGGCTCGGACGCGCGTTCGCGGCGGAGTCGGGTCCGGTCGGGGCGATCGACCTGGTGCGGGCGTCGGCGGACGCGGTCGAGGATGCGTGCCGCCACGACGCCGATGCCGCGATCGCGTCGGTCCTGGTGCTGCGCGACTGCGCCTATCCGATCCGCCATCCGGTGGATGTCGCCGTGATCACGGCGATTCTCCTCGAGGAGGCGGGCGAGCCGAGATCCGGGATCCGCGCCGCGGTGCTGGGCGCGCTGACGATGAACGTGGCGATGCTGGAACTGCAGAACGCGTTGTACTCGCAGAGCGCACCGCTCGACGCGATGCAGCGACGCGGGCTGGTCGCGCATCCGGAGGCGGCGGTCGCGTGGCTCGTCGAGCGGGGGGCGGACGATCCGTTGTGGCTGGACGTCGTCCGTCAGCACCATGAGGCCGTCGACGGCAACGGCTACCCGCGCGGATTACGTGGTCAGCAGATCCGACCCGAGGCGCAGGCGGTGTCGCTCGCCGACCGCTATTGCGGCATGGTGTCGGAGCGCGCCTACCGGCCCGGCGCGTCGCCGCCGGCGGCCTTGCGCGAGATTTACCTCAAGCACGGCAGCGCGATCGACCCGAAACTGATCTCGCTGCTGGTGAAGGTCATGGGCGTCTATCCGCCGGGGACGGCGGTCGAGCTCGCGAACGGCGAGACGGCGGTCGTCCTGCGGCGCACTCGCAACGCCGGCGCGCCGATCGTCCGGGTGCTCGATCTGGCCGATGCACGTCCGGCGGTCGGATGGCCGAAGCGGTCGACCGGCGACCCGATCCACGCGATCCGCCGCGCCGACGACGAACGCACGCGCGCGCTGGGTGCCGATCCCCTCCGACTGTGGCCGCCGACGATCGCAGGACCGACGGGCCACCACGCCGACGATCCGCGTCCCGACAACGAGCATTGACCGGCGGCGCTGGTCAGCACCGCGCGCCGAGCCAGGCGGCGATGTCCGCCGCCACGGTCTCGCGCACGTCGTCGAGCAAGAGATGGTGGAACGCGTCCGGATAGGTCTTGAGCGTCTTGTCGCGGCTTCCCGCGAGCGCGTGGAAGGCGAGCGTGCCGTCGGCCGGGACGATGCGGTCCGCGAGACCGTGCAGCAGCAGCAGCGGGACGCGGATGTCCTCGGCCTCGTGGAGGATGCGGCCGATGCCGTCGATGACGGCGGCGGCGAGCGCCGGCGTGATCCGTCCGAGCTGCAGCAGCGGATCGGCGCGGTAGGCGTCGACGACCGCGGCGTCGTGTCCGAGGGCGGCGAGATCGAGCCCCGGGTCCAGTCGCAGGCGCGGCGCGGCGATCCGCAGGACCGGCAGCAGCCGGCGCAGGAACCCGGAGGCGCCGCTCGCGTCGAGCGCCGGCGCCGCCGCCACGATCCCGGCGAGCGCGTCGTTCGGGGCGAGTCCGGCGGCGAGCGCCAGCAACCCGCCGACGCTGCCGCCGACGACGAACACCGGTCGGCCGCGCGCGTCGTCGGCCGCGAGCGCGATTACCCGGGCGAGATCGTCGCGCAGGATCGCGAAGTCGCGCGCGTAGAGGCGCGGGCCGCCCGATTCGCCGTGCCCTCGCAGGTCGAAGGCGAGCACGCGCAGGCCGGCACCGGCGAGCGTCTCGTACAAGGGCGGGTAGGGGCGGGCGCGCCGGTGCTCGCCCAGACCGTGGACGAAGACGACGCAGGCGCGCTCGTCGGCCGCCGGAACCCATCGCTCGATCGCGAGCGGGACGCCGCGTCCGGCGAGGCTCGCAGCGGCCATGGACCGCGCTACGCCGGGCCCCGCCGGGGCCCGGTCAGGTCAGCAGGTGGACGAGCCACAGCGACAAGGGCGGGAAGAGCACCAGCAGGGCGACGCGGATCGCGTCCGAGACCAGGAACGGGAACACGCCTCGGTAGGTCTCCGACATCGGGACGTCGCGGGCCATGCCGTTGACGACGTAGACGTTGAGTCCGACGGGCGGGGCGATGAGCCCGATCTCGACGACCATCAGGACCAGGATGCCGAACCAGATCGCCTTGTCGGTCGGCGCGAGGCCGTAGAGGTCGAGCCCCATCACCGTCGGGAACAGCACCGGGATCGTGAGCAGGATCATCGACAGTTCGTCCATCACGCTGCCCAGCACGATGTAGAAGAGCAGGATTCCGACGACGATCATCAGCGGCGGCAGGCCGAGCCCGGCGACCTGTTGCGCGAGTTGCGCCGGGAGCTGCGAGAGCGCCAGCGCCGAGTTCAGCATGTCGGCGCCGACGAAGATCATGAAGATCATCCCGGAGGTTTCGGCCGTGGCGAGGAACGAGCGTTTGATCCCCTCGAAATCGAGTTCGCGCATCGCCAGTCCGGCGACGAAGGTCGCGACCGCGCCGACCGCCGCTCCCTCGGTCGGCGTGAAGACGCCGCCGTAGATGCCGCCGAACACGATCAGGAAGATCGCGGCGACCGGCCAGATGCCGGCCAACGTCGTCATCCGCTCGCGCCAGGAATGGCGCGGCTGCGCCGGCCCCAGCTCGGGATTGCGCTGCACGGTGAGCGCGATCGCCGCCAGGTAGCCCCCGGCGGCGATGATTCCCGGCAGCGTCGCGGCGGCGAAGAGCTTGGCGATGTTCTGCTCGGTCAGGATCGCGTAGACGACCAGCACGACGGAGGGCGGGATCAGGATGCCCAGCGTCCCGCCGGCGGCGAGCGTCGCCGTCGACAGGCGACCCGAGTAGTTGAACGCCTTCATCTCCGGCAGGGCGACCTGGGCGACCGTGGCGGCGGTCGCGACCGACGACCCGCAGATCGCGCCGAACGCCGCGCAGGCGAGGACCGCGGCCATCGCGAGGCCCCCCCGCAGGTGGCCGACGAACGCCGACGCGGCGCGGAACAGCGCGCGCGACAGACCGCCCTGGGTCGCGAACTGGCCCATCAGGATGAACAGCGGGATCACCGACAGGTCGTAGACCGAGAACCTCGCCCACAACGCGCCCTTCAGGTGGGCGAGCATCGGCGAGAGCCCCGAGAGCGCGACGTAGCCGATGGCGCCGGGGACGAACATCGCCACCGCGATCGGCACGCGCACGACCATCAGCGCGATCATGGCGGCGAAGAGCAGGCCGCCGATCGCGAGGGCGCTCAACGGTAGGCCTCGCGCAGGTACTCGATCGCTGTGACGAAACCGGCGACGGCGCAGAGGGCCACGCCGGGGAACATCGCAGCGTAGGCGCTCCAGATCGGCCAGCCGAGGATCGCCGTCGTCTCACCGGCCTCGCGGATGTCGAGCGTGCCCACGGCGATCCGCCAGGCCAGCAGCGCCATCACCAGGCCGAGGACGAGCGCGCCGGCGGCGTCGAGGCGCGCGCGGGTCGCCGGCCTCGCGCGCACGGTGAAGAAGTCGACGATGATGTTGCCGCGGCGCATCTGGCACAGCGGCAGCGTCAGCGAGACGAAGACCGCGCCGCCGAGCTGGACGAGCTCGTAATCCCCCTGGATCGGCGCGCTCCAGATCGCCCGCCCGACGATCGAAGCCACCGAGAGGACCGCGATGGCGACGAAGATCGCGCCGCCGATGTAGGCGAAACTCTCGGCGATCCGGAGGACCTTCCGGCCCGTCGGGCCGGGAGGTCGTCTGCCGAGGTCGAGAATCTCGCTCATTCGCGGCCCCGGGTCGTGGCTCGGCGCGCCCTAGCGCGCCGCCTCGTACTTCTTGATGAGATCGAGCGAGGTCTGCAGCAGCATCTTGCCGTCGTACCCCTTCGCGGTCACGTCCTTGACCCACTCGTCGTCGAGCTTCGAGGTCGCCTTCTCCCAGTTCGCGAGCTCGCTGGCGGGAACGACGTAGAACGTGTTGCCGCGATCGGCGGCGAGCTTGCGGGCCGGCGGCGCCGAAGCGTCCCATTGCTTGCCGAACGCGCGCGACAGCGCGACACCGGAATTCGCGTCGATGACGCGCTTGAGGTCCGCCGGCAGGCCGTCGTACCTGGCCTGGTTCATCGCCAGCGTGAACACCGCGGTGTAGAGGGCGCGCACCTTGGGATCGGTGTCGGAGTGGTACTTGGTCAGTTCGTGCGCCTTGATCGACGGGATCACCTCCCAGGGCAGCAGGTAGCCGTCGACGACGCCCTTGGACAGCGCGTCGGCGAGCGCCGGCAGCGGCATCGCCACCGGCGTCGCGCCCAGCGCGGCGAGCAGCTTGTTGGTCTGCCGCGTCGGCGCGCGCATCTTCAGGCCCTTGAAGTCGGCCATCGTGCGGATCGGCTTGTCGCGAGAATGGACGTAGCCGTTGTCGTGCACGTTGACCGCGAGCATCTTGATGCCGGGGAATTCGCGTCTCGCGAACCGGTCGTAGTACTCCCAGGCCGCCTGGCTGGTCGCCTCGGCGTACGACGAGACGAACGGCAGCTCGAAGACCTCCATCAGCGGGAAGCGACCGGCGGTGTAGCCGGGGAGCGTGAAGACGATGTCGGCGATGCCGTCCTTCGCCTGGTCGATCAGCTGCGGCGGCGTGCCGCCCAGCTGCATCGCCGGATAGATCTGGCACTTCATCCGGTTGTTCGACTCCTTGGCGATCTTGTCGCACCAGGGCACGAGCAGCGTCGTCGGCGGCATCGCCCCCGGCGGCCAGAAATGGTGGACCTTGAGCGTGACCTCCTGGGCGGAGGCCGGGAGGGCGGCGAGCGCGAACGCGGCCGCGACGATCGTGCGGATCATTGCCATGGACTCCTCCGGGTAGCGCCGTATCCGTTCGGGGCGGCCGGCGTTCTCTTCGAGCGCGCCAGTGTAGCAAAGGGCGCTGGCCGGACCGACGTCGGCCCGGGGCCACGCCGGGCGGGACGCGTGTCGCGGCCGGGTTGATCTTGGTCAAGTCGCCCCGACAATAGTTGAGTGAATCTCTCGGAAACGGGAGAATGACCCGATGTTCGACCGCTTGCGCGAAGACATCCGTGTCGTGTTCGACCGCGATCCCGCGGCGCGGACCCGTTGGGAGGTGCTCACCTGCTACCCGGGGCTGCACGCGCTGGTCTGGCATCGCGCGGTGTCGCACCGGCTGTGGCGCCGGGGGTTCCGCTGGCTCGCCCGGTTCCTCGCGCACCTGGCGCGCGGACTGACCGGCATCGAGATCCACCCGGGCGCGACGATCGGGCGGCGCGTGTTCATCGACCACGGGATGGGCATCGTCATCGGCGAGACCGCCGAGATCGGCGACGACACGACGCTCTACCATGGCGTCACGCTCGGCGGCACCTCGTGGAACAAGGGCAAGCGCCATCCGACGCTCGGGCGCAATGTCGTCGTCGGCGCCGGCGCCAAGATCCTCGGGCCGATCA
Source organism: Burkholderiales bacterium (assembly GCA_046347725.1). GTDB lineage: Bacteria > Pseudomonadota > Gammaproteobacteria > Burkholderiales > Casimicrobiaceae > VBCG01. The sequence continues at coordinate 94,803 of JAXMFN010000008.1, read as the reverse complement.
CCGTCGGCGACGGCGCCAAGGTCGGTTCGAACGCGGTCGTCGTCCGCGACATTCCGGACGGCGCGACCGCGGTCGGCATCCCGGCCCGCGTGATGACGCCGGAAGACGCCGAGCGTCGCGAGCAGCAGGCGGCCAAGATCGGTTTCTCGGCCTATGCGATCAGCGGCGACGTGGACGACCCGGTCGTCCAGGCGATCCACCAGCTCCTCGATCACGCGGCGAACGCCGACGCCCGGATCGACCGGCTGGTCGAGCGCTTGAAGGAGGGCGGGATTGAATGCGGCGACGACCAGGCGGTCGCCGACGGGTTCGATCCCAAGCGAATCAACCGGATGCTCGGGTGATCAACGGGAGCCTTCGACGGTCGGGAACTTTCACCGGTTATAGTTGACCAAATCGTTCGGGAATCGTATGATTGCATGGTCGACCGGTTCAACGGGGATCAGCCCCAGGCGAATTGTCCTGGACGTCCAACCCGCCCGGCGGCGCCCCGATTCCCGGCGCCGTACCGGGCTCTCCTGCGGGAACACGTCATGAGACTGACTACGAAGGGGCGGTTCGCCGTCACGGCGATGATCGATGTGGCGATGCACGGCCAGCGGGGTCCGGTGACCCTCTCGGCGGTGTCCGAACGCCAGAAGATCTCGCTCTCCTACCTCGAGCAGCTGTTCGGGAAACTGCGCCGCCACGGTCTGGTCGAGAGCGTCCGCGGACCCGGCGGCGGCTACAATCTCGCCCGCGCCTCGGAGCAGATCTCGGTCGCCGACGTGATCCTCGCCGTCGACGAACCGATCGACGCGACGCAATGCGGCGGGAACGAGAACTGCCACGACGACAAGCGCTGCATGACGCACGACCTGTGGGCGGGACTCAACGCGCACCTGTTCGCGTACCTGCGTGGTGTGACGCTCGCCGAGCTCGTCCGCAAGCAGCACGCGAGCGGCGACCCGGCGGTGGTGCGCGACCATCGTCCTCGCAACCGCTCGACCGAGCCGATCGAGGCCTGACGCGGGAAGGCGGATGCCGTCGATGAACAAGCCGATCTACCTCGATTATTCGGCGACGACGCCGGTCGACCCGCGCGTCGCCCAGGCGATGATCCCCTGGCTCACCGAGCGATTCGGCAACCCGGCCTCGCGTTCGCACGCCTACGGATGGGAAGCCGAGGAGGCGGTCGAGACGGCGCGCTCGCAGGTCGCCGCGCTGGTCAACGCCGACCCGCGCGAGATCGTCTGGACCTCGGGCGCGACCGAGTCGATCAACCTCGCGCTCAAGGGCGCGGCCCACTTCTACAAGGACAAGGGCCGCCACCTGGTGACGGTGAAGACCGAGCACAAGGCGACGCTCGACACGGTGCGCGAGCTCGAGCGGCAGGGATTCGAGGCGACCTTCCTCGACGTCGACGCCGACGGGCTCGTGCCGCTCGCCGCCTTCGAGGCGGCGCTGCGCCCGGACACGATCGTCGCCTCGGTGATGCTGGTGAACAACGAGATCGGCGTGATCCAGGACGTCGCGGCGATGGGCGAGGTCTGCCGCCGGCGCGGTGTCGTCTTCCACGTCGATGCGGCGCAGGCGACCGGCAAGGTCCCGATCGACCTGGCGGCGCTCAAGGTCGACCTGATGAGCTTCTCGGCGCACAAGACCTACGGTCCCAAGGGGGTCGGCGCGCTGTTCGTCCGCCGCAAGCCGCGCGTGCGCATCGAGGCGCAGATGCACGGCGGCGGCCACGAGCGCGGCATGCGCTCGGGCACGCTGCCGACCCACCAGATCGTCGGGATGGGCGAGGCGTTCCGGATCGCGAAGGAGGAGATGGCGGCGGAATGCGACCGGATCCGGGCGCTGCGCGACCGGCTCCTCGCCGGCCTGCGGTCGATCGAGGAGGTCTACGTCAACGGCGACGTCGAGCGGCGGGTGCCGCACAACCTCAACGTCAGCTTCAATTTCGTCGAGGGCGAGAGCCTGATCATGGCGATCAAGGACGTCGCGGTGTCGTCCGGTTCGGCCTGCACGTCGGCGTCGCTGGAACCGTCCTACGTGCTGCGCGCGCTGGGACGCAGCGACGAGCTGGCGCACAGCTCGATCCGCTTCACCGTCGGGCGGTTCACCACCGCGGCCGACATCGACTTCACCGTCGACCTGCTGAAGCGCAAGATCGCCAAGCTGCGCGAACTGTCGCCGCTGTGGGAGATGCATCAGGACGGCGTGGACTTGAACGCCGTGCAGTGGGCCGCGCACTGATCGACGACGGACCGCGGCAACGGAGGACCGGAAGATGGCTTACAGCGAGAAGGTGCTGGATCACTACGAGAACCCGCGCAACGTCGGGTCGTTCGCGAAGGACGACGCCGCCGTCGGCACCGGCATGGTCGGCGCGCCGGCGTGCGGGGACGTCATGAAGCTCCAGATCAAGGTCGGTCGCGACGGGCTGATCGAGGACGCGAAATTCAAGACCTACGGTTGCGGCTCGGCGATCGCCTCGTCGTCGCTGGTGACCGAGTGGGTCAAGGGCAAGTCGCTCGACGAGGCGATGGCGATCAAGAACACCGCGATCGCCGAGGAGCTCGCGCTCCCGCCGGTCAAGATCCATTGCTCGATCCTGGCCGAGGACGCGATCAAGGCCGCGGTCGAGGACTACCGCAAGAAGCACGCGACCGCCGGCGGTTCGGCGGCGCCGAGCGCGGCGGAAGCCGCGGCGGACTGACCATGGCCATCACGCTCACCGAGAACGCGGCGAAGCACGTCGCCGCGCAACTGAAGCGGCGCGGCAAGGGCGTCGGCCTGCGTCTGGGGGTGCGGACCTCCGGCTGCTCGGGGCTCGCCTACAAGCTCGAGTTCGTCGACGAACGCAAGCCCGAGGACGTCGCTTTCGACGTCCACGGCGTCACCGTCGTCGTCGATCCCAAGAGCCTTCCCTACCTCGACGGCACGGTGCTCGATTTCACCCGTGAGGGCCTGAACGAGGGCTTCCGCTTCCGCAATCCGAACGTGAAGGACCAGTGCGGCTGCGGCGAGTCGTTCACCGTCTAGGCGCGCGACGACGCGGGCCGGGAGGATCGGCCCGCGCGCCTGCGCCCGGACCCGCATGACCCCGGGCTCGCGCGGCCGCACCGGCGCGCGAGCGAGAACCGCCGGACCCGCCTTCCCGATCCCCGCCTTTCGACGTGATCGACTTCGGCAGCAACCACTTCGAGCTCTTCGGACTGCCGATGCGCTACGCGCTCGACGCCGATGCGCTCGAGCGCGCCTACCGCGACCTCCAGCAGGGCGTCCATCCGGACCGGCACGCGGCGGCCGACGACACCGCGCGTCGACTGGCGATGCAGGCGTCCGCGCGGGTCAACGAGGCGTACCGGACGCTGCGCGACCCGGTCGAGCGGGCGCGCTACCTGCTCGCCCTCGAAGGCGCCGATCCGCTGGCGGGGAGCGACCGGTCGCTGCCGGTCGACTTCCTCGAGCGTCAGCTCGACCGCCGCGAACGCGCCGACCGGGCCGGTTCCTGCGGCGACGCGCGGGCGCTCGAGCGGGTGATCGACGAGACGCGCGAGGAGGCCGGTGCGGCCGAACGCGAGCTCGGCCGGCTGCTCGGCGCGTCGGACTCGCGGCCGCAGGCGCGGGTGCGCGTCCGGGAGCTCGCGTTCCTCGCCAAAGTCGTCCGCGACCTCGAGGGACAGCTCGCCGATGTCGACGTCTGATCCGGAGCGCGCCGTGTCGCTGATGCAGATCGCCGAGCCCGACGACGCGCCGGTGCCACGGCAGCGGAAGCGCGCGATCGGCATCGACCTCGGGACGACCAACTCGCTGGTGGCGACGGTCCGCGACGACGGCATCGCCTACGTGATGCCGGACGCCGACGGACGTCCGCTGGTGCCGTCGATCGTCCACTACGGCGAGAGCGCGACGCTGGTCGGGTTCGACGCCGCCGCGGTCCAGGCGCGCGATCCGCAGAACACCGTGGTGTCGGTGAAGCGGATGATGGGCCGGGGACTGGCCGACCTCACCGACGACCGGCGCTTCCCCTACCGGTTCGTCGACGGGCCGGGGATGGTGCGTCTGGCCACCCGGGCCGGCACCAAGTCGCCGGTCGAGGTGTCCGCTGACATCCTGCGGGCGTTGCGGGCGCGCGCCGAGCGGCTGCTCGGCGGCCCGGTCGACGCCGCGGTGGTCACCGTGCCCGCCTACTTCGATGACGCGCAACGGCAGGCGACCAAGGACGCGGCGAAGCTCGCCGGACTGCCGGTGCTCAGGCTCTTGAACGAGCCCACGGCGGCCGCGGTCGCCTACGGGCTCGACCACGGCGTCGAGGGCACCTACGCCGTGTACGACCTGGGCGGCGGCACGTTCGACGTCTCGATCCTCAAGCTCTCCCGCGGCGTCTTCGAGGTGCTGGCGACCAACGGCGACTCGGCGCTGGGTGGGGACGATTTCGACCATCGCGTCTTCTGCTGGATCCTCGAGGCGGCGAAGGTGCCGCCGCCGTCGCCGCAGGATGCGCGGCTCCTGCTCCTGCGCGCGAGGGAGGCCAAGGAGATGCTGACCGGACACGACGCGGCGCCGATCGTCGCCACGCTGTCCACCGGCCAGCGGATCGACCTGTCGCTGACGGCGGAGACGTTCTCGGCGATCACGCGCACCCTCGTCGACAAGACGCTGGCGCCGCTGCGCCGCGCGTTGCGCGACGCCGGACTGAAGCCGACCGACCTCAAAGGCGTCGTCCTGGTCGGCGGGGCGACGCGCATGCGCGAGATACGGCGCGCGGTCGCCGACTTCTTCGGGCAGCCGCCGCTGACCAACCTCAACCCCGACGAGGTCGTCGCGCTGGGCGCCGCCAAGCAGGCGAACGCGCTCGCCGGCAATCGCGAGCGCGACGAGGATTGGCTCCTCCTCGACGTGATTCCGCTGTCGCTGGGGCTCGAGACGATGGGCGGCCTCGCCGAGAAGATCGTGCCGCGCAACTCGACGATCCCGGTGACCCGGGCCCAGGAGTTCACGACCTGGCGCGACGGACAGACGGCGATGGCGATCCACGTGCTGCAGGGCGAGCGCGAGCGCGTCGCCGACTGCCGTTCGCTCGCCCGCTTCGAGCTGCGCGGCATCCCGCCGTTGGCGGCGGGCGCGGCGCGGGTGCGCGTGACCTTCCAGGTCGACGCCGACGGACTCCTGTCGGTCTCGGCGCGCGAACAGACCACCGGCGTCGAGGCGTCGGTGACGGTGAAGCCGTCGTACGGCCTCACCGACGACGAGATCGCGCGGATGCTCAAGGACTCGTTCGACCATGCGGCCGACGACATGGCGGCGCGCTCGCTCGCCGAGGCGCGGGTCGAGGCGGACGCGGTCGCCAACGCCACGTCGGGCGCGCTCGCGGCCGATGCCGACCTGCTCGCGGCGCCGGAGCGCGCCCGCATCGACGCGGCGCTCGCCGCGGTCCGGGCGGCCCGCGACGGCGACGACCCGGCGGCGGTGCGTTCCGCGGTCGAGTCGCTCAACGCCGCGACCTCGGGTTTCGCCGCGCGCCGCATGGATCGCAGCGTGTCGCGCGCGCTCGCCGGACGCGCGCTCGACACGCTCGCCTGACATGCCGACGATCGTCGTCCTGCCGCATCCGGAACTCTGCCCGGACGGCGCGACGTTCGAGGGCGAGACCGGCAAGTCGCTGTGCGACAACCTGCTCGAGCACGGCATCGAGATCGAGCACGCCTGCGAGAAGTCGTGCGCGTGCACGACCTGCCATGTCGTGGTCCGCGAGGGCGGCGACTCGCTCGCGCCGTCGACCGACGACGAGGACGACCTGCTCGACCGCGCCTGGGGACTCACGCCGCAGTCGCGGCTGTCCTGCCAGGCGAGACTGGGCGGGGAGCCGCTGGTGCTCGAGATCCCGCGCTACACGATCAACTACGCGAAGGAGCGCCGATGAAGTGGACCGATTCGCGCGACATCGCGATCGCGCTCGCCGACGCGCATCCGGACGTCGACCCGCGCGCCGTCCGCTTCACCGACCTGCACGCCTGGGTGCTCGCGCTGCCCGGGTTCGCCGACGATCCCCGCCGCAGCGGCGAGAAGATCCTGGAGGCGATCCAGATGGCATGGATCGACGAGTCGTGAGCCGCGCGCGCGGCGATCGCGGGTCGGGCTGAAGCCCGTTCCCGGCTCCCGACGACCCCGCCTCCAGGCCGGCCGTGCGCCGTCAGGCCGCGTGCGCCGGCGGCGGCGCCACGCCGCGCACCGAGTACGCGCGCTGCATCATCACCAGCGAGCATCCGAGCGCCGCGTTGACCGCGGCCAGTCGCGCGCCTTCGGCGAACGGCTTCGCCCGCGCGCCGGCCAGCACCACCGGCTGCAGCGCTTCCTGGACGACCGTCATGCCGGCGATCAGGAAGTCCATCGGCAGTCCGGCTTTCGCGTGCGCTTCGCCGATCCGCACGATCGTCTGCGCGTAGCCGGCGCCGAAATCGGTGTTGAACAGCAGCGTCAGCCACTGCCGGTGGGGCCTGCGCAGCGACTCGACGCGGCCCTCGATCCACGCCCGGGTCTCGGGGACGCTCTCGAGCCGCGCGTAGAAGCGGTCGGTCGCCTGCTCGAGGAACGGCTCGACCTCGGTCGCCAGCGAGCGCATCGTCGCGATCCGTTCCGGCGTGAGCCCCGCCAGCGCGCGCGCGTAGGCGGAGAAAGCGGTCATGTCGGTCGGGCGGGGCATCGCGTTCGGCCGGATCCGGTGGACGGGATGTCCCGGGTCCCGATCGCAGGCTAACAGCGGACGTGGATCGCGATTCGACGGGCGCGCGCCGTGTTCTTGATCTGGATCAGAAAAACGCCCCGGTGCCCGGCCGGCCGTCCCGGCGGCCCGATCGCGTTCCCCCTACCGGAACAACGCGATCACCGCGTCGAGACCGCCATGGTCGATCGCGTGGGTGGCCCGCTCGCGAACCAGCGGCTTCGCCCGGTAGGCGATCGAGACATCCGCGGCGACGAGCATCGGCAGATCGTTGGCGCCGTCGCCGATCGCCACCGCCAGCCCGGGGCGCGAACGCGCCCGCGCGGCGCGCAGCGCCGCGGCCTTGCCGTCGGCGTCGACGATCGGGCCGGCGAGACGGCCGGTGAGCCGGCCGCCGGCGATCTCGAGTTCGTTCGCGACCGCCTCGTCGAAACCGAGCTCGGCGCGCAGCCTCGACGTGAAATAGGTGAAGCCGCCGGAGACGAGCAGCGTGCGCGCACCGGCGGAGCGGAACGCCGCCAGCAGCGCGGCGGCGCCGTCGCTCGGACGCACGCGCTCGCGGTAGACCTCTTCGAGGGCCTCGACGCGCAGACCCGCGAGCAGCCGAACGCGTCGCTCCAGGCTCTCGCGGAAATCGATCTCGCCGCGCATCGCGCTGCGCGTGATCGCCGCGACTTCGGTCTTCACGCCCGCGCAATCGGCGATCTCGTCGATGCACTCGATGGTGATCAGCGTCGAGTCCATGTCCATCGCCAGGACGCCGACGTCGGCGCGGCGACGGTCGCGCGGCACGGACGCGCAGTCGGCGCTCGCCGCGGCGCAGGCCTCGTCGAGCGCCGCGCTCCCGCGCCCGCCCGCGAGGCGCCACGCGCGCACGGTGGCGCCCGCCGCCCGCGGCAGCGGTTCGACCGCACTCGCCCGTGCGAGCGCGGCGAGGCGATCGAGGACGACCGGCGGCAGCGCGCGGGCGATGACGACGAGATCGGCGGCCGCGTCGACCGCGTCGGCCCGCGCCCGGTTCATGCGCGTCCACGCCCCCGCGGCTTGGGCGCCGCGCGCCCGTCGCGGGCGAGCGGCTGCGACACCGGCGCGCGGCGCGGCGGGCCTTCGTCGGCGAGCGTGAAGTCGACGCGGCTCTGGTCGAGGTCGACCCGGGCGACGCACACGCGCAGACGATCGGCCAGCCGGAAGACGCGGCCGCTGCGTTCGCCCGCGAGCGCGTGTCGCGCCGCGTCGAACCGGAAGTAATCGCGGGGCAGGTCGGTCACGTGAACCAGGCCGTCGACGTTGAGTCCGTCGAGCGTGACGAACACGCCGAAGCTCGCGACGCCGCTCACGGTGCCGTCGAACGTCTCGCCGACCTTGTCCTGCATGTAGTAGCACTTGAGCCAGGCCTCGACGTCGCGCGAGGCGTCGTCCGCGCGCCGTTCGGTCATCGACGTGGCGACGCCGAGTTCCGCCCAGCCGGCGCCCGCGGGCTGGTAGCGCCGCCCCGCCAGCGCAGCCTTGATCGCCCGGTGCACGAGCAGGTCGGGGTAGCGCCGGATCGGCGAGGTGAAATGCGTGTACGCCTCGTAGGCCAGGCCGAAATGACCGACGTTGTCGGGCCGGTACTGCGCCTGCTGCAACGAGCGCAGCAGCACCGTCTGCAGAAGCGCGAAATCGGGACGCTGGCGGATCGCGTCGAGGAGCCTGGCGTAGTCCAACGCCGTCGGATTCTCGCCGCCCGGCAGCGCCAGCGCGCTCGCGGCGAGGAAGGCCTTGAGCTGCTCGAGCTTCTCGGGCGTCGGTCCCTCGTGGACGCGGTAGAGCGCCGGGTGGCCGGCCTCGGCGAGCAGGTCGGCGGCGCAGACGTTGGCCGCGAGCATGCACTCCTCGATCAGCCGGTGCGCGTCGTTGCGCGGGGAGGGGACGATGCGTTCGATCTTGCCGCGCGCGTCGAACTCGAGGGACAGCTCGACGGTCTCGAAGTCGATCGCGCCGCGTTTCGCGCGCGCCGACGCGAGCGCCCGCCAGAGCGCCTCCAGCGCGCGCAGGTGCGGCATCAGGGCCGCGGCGCGATCGTCGCCGGCGGCCGCCGCCGGATCGGAGAGCCAGTTCCACACCTCGGTGTAGGTGAGGCGCGCGCGCGAGTGGATCACCGCCTCGTAGAAACGGTAGCGTCGGATCGCGCCGGTCGCGGCGATGTCGATGTCGGCGACCATCGCCAGCCGGTCGACCGCCGGCTTCAGCGAGCAGAGCTCGTTGGACAGCGCCTCGGGCAGCATCGGGATGACCCGGCGCGGGAAGTAGACCGACGTGCCGCGCTCGCGCGCGTCACGGTCGATCGCATCGCCGTCGGCGACGTAGTGGGAGACGTCGGCGATCGCGACGATCAGCCGGAAACCCTTGCCCTTGCGCTCGCACCAGACCGCGTCGTCGAAGTCCTTCGCGGTCTCGCCGTCGATCGTGACCAGCGGCAGCGCGGTCAGGTCTTCGCGACCGGCACGCTCGCGCGGAAGCACGTGGTCGGGCAGCCGCTTGGCCTGGGCGAGCGCCGCCTTCGAGAAGACGAACGGGAGCGCGTGCTTTCGCAGCGCGATCTCGATCTCGATGCCCGGATCGGTGGCACGGCCGAGCACCTCGCTTACGCGCGCGATCGGCTCGCGGTCGGCGGTCGGCGGTTCGACGATCTCGGCGACGACGACGTCGCCGGCCTTGGCGGCGCCCCGGTCGCCCGCCGGCACGAGCAGGTCCTGGTTGATCCGGCGGTTCTCGGCGACGACGAACCAGACACCGCGCTCTTCGTGCAGCCGGCCGACGACCTCGCGGTTGACCCGTTCGAGGACCTCGACGATCTCGCCCTCGGGGCGGCCGCGCCGATCGGTGCCGGTGACGCGCACGCTGGCGCGATCGCCGTGCAGCGCCTTGTGCATCTCGCGCGCCGGTAGGGCGATGTCGGGCCCGCCGGCGTCGGGCTCGAGGAACCCGTATCCGTCCGGATGGCCTTCGAGCCGCCCGACGACCAGGTCGAGCCGAGCGGCGACCAGGACCTGCCCCTTGCGGTTGACCAGCACGGCGCCGCGATCGTGCAGGCGGGCGATCGCGGCGTCGACCTGCGCTCGGTCACGCGGGCGCACGCGCAGGCGGACGGCGAGCTCGTCGCGGTCGAGCGGCACGCCGGCGTCGACCAGTTCGGCCAGCAGGTCGGCGTCGGCGAGCGGGGGCCGGGATGGTGGGATCTTCTTTGACAAGAGCACGGATGCCTTATAAAATAATGGGTTCCGGTCGCCCAGATGGCGGAATTGGTAGACGCACCAGTTTCAGGTACTGGCGGGTAACACCGTGGAGGTTCGAGTCCTCTTCTGGGCACCAGCAGCGACATCCGACCCGGAGCGCGCTCCGGGACCGGCACCGATCGACGCCCGCGCGAGCGGGCGTCGTCGTTTTCGCGCCGCACGCGCCGCGTCGACGCCGGGCGCTCGCGTTCCGGCGTCGGGCCCGACCGTCAACCGGCGAGTCTCGCGGCCAGCTCGGCGGGGCGCATCCGGTCGTAGATCTCGAACGGCTGGTGGATCCACGGGTTGTCGGGCAGGTAGTCGACGTGGAAGTCGGGCCGGTACACCGAGCAGGCCTTCCACCACAGCACCGCGGTCTTCATCGACACGATGTGCGGGTATCGACGGGGCAGCTCGTCGACGACTTTCGCCAGCGTGTGTCCGGAGTCGACCATGTCGTCGACCAGCAGCACCCGGCCGCCGAGACGCGGCGAGGTCATCGTCATGTGTTCGGCGATGACCAGGTCGCCGCGGACGGTGCCGCTCTCGGCCGCGTACGAATGCGTCGACAGGATCGCCAGCGGCCGCTCGTAGATGCGCGACAGGACGTCGCCGACGCGCAGACCCCCGCGCGCGATGCAGATGATCTGGTCGAAGTCGTAGCCCGACTGGTGCACGAGGAGAGCGAGGCGCTCGATCAGCGTGTGGTACTGGTCCCAGCTGACGGTCAGGCTCATGGCGGTGGCGTTCCGGAGGGGAGCGGGGCCGCGGGCGCGTCCGCGCGATCCCGGCATTCTAGCGAACCGCGAAGACCGGCCCCGGGACTCACGCGAACGGGTGGCGGACGAGGATCGTCTCGTCGCGGTCCGGTCCGGTCGACACCATCGCGATCGGGACGCCGACGAGCGCCTCGATCCGGGCGAGGTAATCGCGCGCTGCCCGCGGCAGCGCGTCGAACGTGCGCGCGCCCACCGTGCTCTCCCGCCAGCCGGGCAGCGTCTCGTACACCGGCTGGCAGCGCGCCACGGCGTCGGCGCCGGTCGGCACGAGGCCGACGGCGCGGCCGTCGACGCGGTAGCCGGTGCAGATCTCGAGCCGGTCGAGGCCGTCGAGCACGTCGAGCTTGGTGATGCACAGGCCGTCGACGCCGGAGAGTTGCACCGAGCGGGCGAGCGCCGGGACGTCGAGCCAGCCGCAACGGCGCGGGCGCCCGGTGACCGAGCCGAACTCGTTGCCGCGTTTGGCGAGCCGCGCGCCGATCTCGTCGGTGAGCTCGGTGGGGAACGGTCCGCCGCCGACGCGCGTCGTGTAGGCCTTGACGATGCCGAGGACGTAGTCGATCAGCCCCGGGCCCACGCCGCTGCCGGGACCGGCGGCGCCGGCGATGCAATTCGAGCTCGTGACGTACGGATAGGTGCCGTGGTCGATGTCGAGCAACGCGCCCTGCGCGCCTTCGAACAGCAGCGACTCGCCGCGCGAGCGCGCCGCCTGGAGTTCGGCGGCGACGTCGGACACCATCGGCGCGATCTCGCCGGCCAGCGCGAGCGTCTCGTCACGGGTCCGCTCGTAGGAAACCGCCTCCAGCTTGTGGTACTGCGTGAGGACGAAGTTGTGCAGCTCGAGCACGCGCGCGAGCTTCTCGCAGAAGCGATCCGGATCAAGGAGGTCCTGCACGCGCAGCGCCCGCCGCGCGACCTTGTCCTCGTAGGCGGGGCCGATCCCGCGCCCTGTCGTGCCGATCTTCCCGCCGGAGGTCGACGATTCGCGGGCCTGGTCGAGCGCCACGTGGTAGGGCATGACCAGCGGACAGGCCGGCGACAGCGACAGCCGGTCGCGCACGCGCACGCCCGCCGACTCGAGCTCGCGGATCTCGGTGAGCAGCGCCGACGGCGAGACGACGACGCCGTTGCCGATGTAGACGCGCACGCCCGGCCGGAGCACACCCGATGGGATCAGGCGCAGCACCGTCTTCTTCCCGCCGATGACGAGCGTGTGGCCGGCGTTGTGGCCGCCCTGGAAGCGCACGACGCCCGACGCGCTCTCGGTCAGCCAGTCGACGATCTTGCCCTTGCCCTCATCGCCCCATTGCGTGCCGATGACGACGACGTTCGTCCCCATGGTCTCGCGTTCCTCGCTGGCGTGCTGACGGCTAGGTCGCGCTCGCCGACGCGACCTCGGCGAGCTGGCGCAGGTCGAGCGTGAATCCGGTGGCCGGACGCGCCCGGCCGAACGACTTGCCGATGCCGTCGTAGCGCCCGCCATTGCCCATCGCGCGCGTCTCGCCGCCGACGAAGACGGAGAAGATCGGGCCGTTGTGGTAGTGGTAGCCGGTGAGGTCGGCGAGATCGATGTGCAGCGCTTCGACGCTGCCGGCCGCCGATCGCGCGAGCGCGCCGAGCGCGTCGAGCGCGTTCGCGATCGCCGGCGTGTCCGGCAGCCGCGCGCGCGCCGCCGCCAGCACCTCGCCCGCCGGACCGTACAGGTCGGGCAGCGCGCACAGCGCGTCGCGCCACGCGACCGGCAGGCGCGCGGTGAGCGCGGCGACCGACGGCGCGTCCTTGGCGCGGAGCGCGGCGAACAACTCGCCGTCCTCGGCGTGGCCGGCGATGCCGGCGGCGCTCGACAGCGCGCGGTAGACGCCGACGTGGCCGAGATCGAGGTGCAGCCGGCCGAGTCCGACGGTGGCGAGCGACGAGAGCAGCAGACCGACGACCTCGCGGTCGCCGGCGATGCCCGGTTCGCCGAACAGCTCGGCGCCGATCTGGACGACCTCGCGGGTGTGGCCGGGGCCCGCCGGCGTCGTGCGCAGCACGCTGCCGGCGTAGCACAGCCTCGTGACGCCGGGCTCGTTGAGCAGATGGGCGTCGATCCGCGCGACCTGCGGCGTGGTGTCGGCGCGTACGCCGAGCATCCGGCCGGAGAGCGGATCGACGACCTTGAACGTCTGCAGCTCGAGGTCGCGGCCGGTGCCGGTCAGCAGCGAGTCGAGGTGCTCGACCAGCGGCGGCTGGACCAGCCGGTAGCCGGCGGCCGCGAAGTGGTCGAGGAGGTGCCGGCGCAGCCGCTCGATCCGGCCGGCTTCCGCGGGCAGGATGTCCTCGATCGCCTCCGGGAGCATCCACTTACGCATGGCTGAGGAGCGCGAGTCCGGCGAGCCCGACGCCGATCGAGACCAGGCCGATGAAACGGACCTGGCCGTCGGACAGCTCGATCAGCCGGCGGAAGGTGTCGCGCCAGGCGCGCGGCGCGACGAACGGGAGGACGCCTTCGACGACGAGCACGAGCGCGAGCGCCGTCCAGAGCGTGTCGGCCACGCGCGCTACTTCGCCGGCGTCGAGCCGGCGCGCCCGCCGCCGCTCTGGCGGAAGTAGCGGAAGAACTCGGACGACGGGTCGAGCACCAGCACGTCGCCGCGGCCGCGCATCGAAGCCTTGTAGGCCTCTAGGCTGCGGTAGAACGAGTAGAACTCCGGGTTCACGCCGTAGGCGCCCGCGTAGATCGCCGCGGCCTTGGCGTCGCCGTCGCCCTTGATCTTCTGCGACTGACGGTACGCGTCGGCGAGGACGACCTCGCGCTGGCGGTCGGCGTCGGCGCGGATCTTCTCGCTCTCGGCGGCGCCCTGCGAGCGCAACTCGTTGGCGACCCGGCGCCGTTCGGACTCCATCCGCGCGTACACCGGGCCCAGTACGTCGGGCGGCAGCTCGACGCGCCGCAGCCGGACATCGACGATCTCGACGCCGATCGTGCGCGCGTCGCCGTCGGCCTTCTGCCGCGTCGTCGCCATGATCTGGTCGCGCTGCGTCGAGATCGCCTCGTGCATCGTGCGCTTGTTGAACTCCTCGGCGAGGTTCGCGCGCACCGTCTGCGACAGCCGGCGACGCGCCGCCTCCTCGTCGCCCTGGACCGAGACGTAGAACTTGCGCACGTCGGCGATCTTCCACAGCACGACGAACTCGACCAGCAGCGGCTTCTTCTCCGACGTGGTCACGCGGTCCGGCTCGGGGATGTCGAGCGTCAGGTTGCGCCGGTCGAAGTACTTGACGTTCTGGACCACCGGCAGCTTGAAGTGCAGGCCGGGGGCGGTGATGACGTCGACCACCTCGCCCAGCTGGAACTTGATCGCCGCCTGCGTCTGCGCGACGGTGAACAGCGCCTGCGACGCCACGAGCAGCGCGGCGACCACCAGCGCCAGGAGCGGGAGCGTGAGCTTCATCGCGAACCTCCATCGCGGTCGCGACGCAGCGAGTCCCGCGAACGCGGCGGCTCGGCGGCCGGCGGCTCGGGGACCGGCGCGCTCGCGCGCGGCACGTTCGTCGTGACCTCCGCGGCCGGGGCCGACCCGGCGGCGCCCGGTTGCATCAGCCGGTCGAGCGGCAGGTAGAGGAGATTGCCGGACTTCGGTTCGACGACGACCTTCGCGGTCGAACCCAGCACCGATTGCATCATGTCGAGGTAGAGCCGGTCGCGCGTGACCCCGGGCGCCTTCTGGTATTCGACGACGATCTGGCGGAACCGCGACGCGTCGCCCTCGGCCTTCGACACCACGGACGCCTGGTAGCCCTGGGCCTCCTCGAGCAGGCGCGACGCCGCGCCGCGGGCGCGCGGCACGACGTCGTTCGCGTAGGCCTGGCCCTCGTTCTTGAGCCGCTCCCGGTCCTGCCCGGCCTTCACCGCGTCGTCGAAGGCCGCCTGCACCTTCTCCGGCGGCTGGACGTTCTGCAGCGTGACCTTCTGGATGAACACGCCGGTGTTGTAGCGGTCGAGCATGTCCTGCAGCAGCGCCTCGGTCTGCCGGGCGATCTGCTCGCGGCCCTCGTAGAGGACGAAGTCCATCTTGGCCTTGGCGGTGACTTCGCGGATCGCCGATTCCGCCGCCCAGGCGACGATCAGGTCCGGCCGCCGGTTGTTGAACACCGAATCCTCGGCGTTCTTGAGGTTGTACTGGACGGCGAACTGGATGTCGATCACGTTTTCGTCGTCGGTCAGCATGACCGCCTCGCGCTCGACGCGGTTCTTCGGCGTGTTGCGGTAGCCGATCTCGATCGTCTGCACCTGCGAGAAATTCACCAGGTCGACCGCCTCGACCGGCCAGGGCAGGTGCCAGCGCGGTCCGGGCTGCGTCGTCTCGGTGTACTTGCCGAACCGGGTGACGACGCCGCGGCGACCTTCGTCGACGATGTAGAAGCCGCTCGCCAGCCAGACACCGAGCACGAGGACGACGAGCAGACCCACGCCGGACATCGGCAGGCCGGCGCGGGGCGGACGCGGTTCGCCGGGCGGAGGCGTCTCCTGGCCCGGACGGCGTCCGAAGATCTCGGCGAGCCGACGGTTGACGTTGCGCCAGATCTCGTCGAGGTCCGGCGGTCCGCCGCCCGGGCTACCGCCGCGCTTGCCCCATTGGGGATCGTTGAGCGACATGCTGGTCGTTTCCGCGAGGTCGTTCGCCGGGCCTGGCGCTGCCGGCGGCGTATCGGGCAGGTGTGGGCGGTCGAAGCGGGGTCAAGGGGACACGGCGTCCCGCCCGGGATCGTCTTCCCGGGCCGGCGGCGCGGCGAACCGCTCGGCGAGCGCCTCGACGAACCGTTCGCAGCCGGTCCCGTTGAGCGCGCTCAGCCGGACGGTCCGGATGCTACCACAGGCGTCGCGCTCGACCCCGGGGTCCAGGCCGGCGGCGTCGATCTTGTTCCAGACGGTGAGCCGTGGGGTCGCCGCCGCGCCGATCTCGTCGAGCACCCGCTCGACCGCCTCGACCTGCGCCTCGCGATCGGGCGCGCTCGCGTCGACGACGTGGACGCAGAGGTCGGCGTCGGCGGCTTCGGAGAGCGTCGCCCGGAAGGCGGCGACCAGGTCGTGCGGCAGGTCGCGGATGAACCCGACGGTGTCGGACAGGACGACATCCCCCGCGCCCGGCACGTAGAGGCGGCGCAGCGTCGTGTCGAGCGTGGCGAAGAGCTGGTCGGCGGCGCGGACCCGCTCGCCGGTCAGACGGTTGAAGAGCGTCGACTTGCCGGCGTTGGTGTAACCGACGAGCGCCACCGTGCGTACCCGCGCGCGCTTGCGCGTGCGGCTCTGGACCGAGCGGCTGACGGCGACCCGCTTCAGACGGTCCTTGAGGAGCTTGACCCGCTTGGCGATCAGCCGCCGGTCGGTTTCGAGCTGGGTTTCGCCCGGACCGCGCAGCCCGATGCCGCCTTTCTGGCGTTCGAGGTGGGTCCAGCCGCCGACCAGCCGCGTCGACAGGTGCTCGAGCTGCGCGAGCTCGACTTGCAGCTTGCCCTCGGCCGAACGCGCCCGCTGCGCGAAGATGTCGAGGATGAGGCTGACGCGGTCGACGACCCGGCAGCCGAGCGCCTGCTCGAGATTTCGCTGCTGCACGCCGGAGAGCGCATGGTCGAAGATCACGAGGTCGGCGCCGCACTCGGCGCGCGCGCCGGCGATCTCCTCGACCTTGCCCTTGCCGGCGAAGAGGGCGGGATCGGGCGCCGGTCGCCGTCCACCGATCCGCCCGGCGACCCTCGCGCCGGCGGACGTGGCCAGCGCGGAGATTTCGCCGAAGCCGGGATCCTCGCGGGACGCGCCGATCGTCAGTCGCACGACCAGCGCCCGCTGCCCGCCGGACGGACGGGCGTGTTCCAACAGCGGTACCGGCGCGCCACGCGGACGCGTCGGCGCATCCGGCGGCGCGGGGACGCGCCCGGACCGGTCAGCCTTCAGCGTCGCTGCCCGGGGCGTGATGCGGCATCGAGACCGGACGCGATGGCACGACCGTCGAGATCGCGTGCTTGTAGACCATCTGCGTCACCGTGTTCTTGAGCAGCACGACGTACTGGTCGAACGACTCGATCTGCCCCTGCAGCTTGATGCCGTTGACGAGGTAGATCGACACCTGCACGTGCTCCTTGCGCAGCGTGTTCAGGAACGGGTCTTGTAGCATTTGCCCCTTGTTGCTCATCGTCGTTCTCCGATTGTTCTTCGGTGCCGCGCGGCCGTGGATCCGGCGCGTCGGGTCCGGCGCGCGAGTCCCGGGGCGGGCCGCCGGGACCGGTGACGCCGTCTAGCGGCGCCCGGGCCCGTCCGCGTAGGGGTTGACACCGGACTTGAATTGTATCCGAAGCGGCGTGCCGCGCAGTTGGAACGCGTCGGCGAAGAATCGTTCCAGGTAGCGTCGGTACGCGTCGGGCACGTGGCGCAGCGCCGTGCCGTGGACGACGACGACCGGGGGGTTCTGTCCGCCCTGGTGCGCGTAGCGGAGCTTGGGACGCACGACGCCCGCCCGGGGTGGCTGCTGGCGCTCGACGGCGAGCTGCAGCGTGCGGGTGAGCCGCGGGGTCGGCAGCTTGATCATCGCGGCCGCGTAGGCGGCGTCGACCGACTTCATCAGCGCCCCCAGGCCGCGTCCCTCCTTCGCCGAGATCGTGTGCTGCGCGGCGAAGTCCAGGAACGGGAGCTTGCGGTCGATCTCGCGCTTGACCGTCTCGCGAGTCTCGGCCGGCAGGCCGTCCCACTTGTTGACGCCGAGCACCAGCGCGCGGCCGGCCTCGACGACGTGGCCGGCGAGGTGCGCGTCCTGTTCGGTGATCCCGTCGCGCGCGTCGACCAGGAGCACGACGACGTTCGCGTCGTCGATCGCCTGCATCGTCTTGATCACCGAGAACTTCTCGACCGTCTCGGTGACCTTGCCGCTGCGCCGCACGCCGGCGGTGTCGACCAGCGTGTAGCGGCGGCCGTCGCGGTCGAAATCGAGCGCGATCGCGTCGCGGGTCGTGCCCGGTTCGTCGAAGGCGATCACCCGTTCCTC
Organism: Burkholderiales bacterium; assembly: GCA_046347725.1. Classification (GTDB taxonomy): domain Bacteria; phylum Pseudomonadota; class Gammaproteobacteria; order Burkholderiales; family Casimicrobiaceae; genus VBCG01. The sequence goes on along the minus strand of JAXMFN010000008.1, from coordinate 77,039 downwards.
GCCCAGCAGCGCGTTGACCAGCGTCGACTTGCCGACGTTGGGCCGGCCGACGATGGCGACGCGCACGCGGCCGGGCTCGCTCCCGGACGCGACCGGTTCGGCGGCCGGCGCCAGCGCCAGGGCTTCGTCGACGAGCTCGCGCACGCCCTCGCCGTGCGCGGCCGAGATCGCGTGCGGCTCGCCGATGCCGAGCTCGTGGAACTCGGCGCCGGCCGTTGACGCCGGCCGGCCCTCGCTCTTGTTGACCGCGAGCAGCACCGGCCGGCCCGAGCGGCGCAGGAGCCCGGCGATGCGCGCGTCCTGCGGCGTGAGGCCGTCGCGGGCGTCGACGAGGAAGAGCACGACGTCGGATTCCGCGATCGCCGCCTCGGCCTGGCGGGCCATCTCGCGCAGCATTCCCTCCTTCGCCACCGGTTCGAAACCGCCGGTGTCGACGACCAGGAATTCGCGATCGCCCATGCGGGCGCGGCCGTAGTGGCGATCGCGTGTCAGGCCGGGCAGGTCGTGGACCAGCGCGTCGCGCGTCCTCGTCAGGCGGTTGAACAGCGTCGACTTGCCGACATTCGGGCGGCCGACCAGCGCGATCGTCGGTAGCATCTCGGGTCGCCGCCGCGGGCCGCCTCCCGAGCGCTAGCGGACGCGGACCGCGTAGAGGGTGCCGTCGCGCGACTGCCAGGCGGCCCCGCCGACGGTGGCGACCGGCTGCGAGGTCGGCGGGCTGCCGTCGCTCGCGATCCGTCCGACGTAGGCGCCGTTGACCGCCGCCAGCAGATGGAGCCATCCCTCGGCATCGACGACGCCGACATGGTCGCCGACGATCTGCGGACCACCGATCGCGCGCCCGGCGAGCTTGTCCTGCTTCCACATCGACGCGCCGGTCGCGATGTCGAGCGCATGGACCGCACCGGCGTCGTCGGTGACGTAGAGCGCTTTCGCGTCGACCGCGACGCCGCCCAGGCTGCCGATGTCGCGAGACCAGACCGGCGTGCCGCGCACGACGTCGAAGCAGGCGGTGCGACCCTGGTAGGCAGCGGCGCAGGCGCGCCGGTCGTCGACGACCGGGAGGCTCGTGACGTCGGCGATCCGCTCGAGTTCGGTCGCGCCCTTCGGAGTGGCGACGATCGACTCCCAGCCGACGCTGCCGGTCGCGAGATCCAGGCCGACCAGCCGACCGCCGGCGGTGCCGAAGAAGACGCCGCCGCGAACGACGACGGCGCCGGCGGTGTTGCGCACGGTGAGCGGCGGGTTGGCGCGCTGGTAGGCCCAGCGCGTCTTGCCGTCGGCGGTGGCCAGTCCGAACACGCGCCCGTCGCCCGAGAACACGACGGCGGTTCCTTCGGCGACGCGCGGTGGCGCGATCACCTCGGAGGACACCTTCGCCGTCCACAACGCCTTGCCGTTCGGGTCGAAGGCCAGCACGTCGCCCTTGTCGGTGCCCACGAGCACGATCGTCGCGTCGGCGCCGGCGCCGGCCGACAGCGCCCGGCCGGCGGATACGCGCCACACCTGACGTCCGTTCGCGGGGTCGACGCGGGCCAGCGAGCCGTCGGCGGAGGCGACGTAGACCGCGTCGGCGGCGAACGCCGGGGCGAAGCCGGGACCCGCCTTGCCGATCGGCGCCTGCCAGGCGAACTGCGGTGTGACGCTGGCCGCGAGCTCGGGCAACGGCGCCGGCTTGCGCGAGCCGCCACCGAACCAGTTCCACGTCCAGGAGGGCGCCGGAATCGACGGCAGCCAGGAGGAGAGCGTCGAGCAGCCGGCGGTGAGCAGCGCACCGGCGACGACGACGGCGCGCGCGAGCGATCGTGCGTTCATGGCTTGGCGGTGGCGCCCTTCGCGGCGGCGGGAGTCGGGGTGGCGGGAGTCGTGGCGCCCGGCGCAGCGGCCCCGGCGGCCGGTGCGGCCCCGGCCGGCGCCGCGAGCGCGTCGTGCTTGACCTGGACGAAGCTGCGGTACGGCGTCTTGGCGTCGATCTTCGCCAGTGCGACCTGGTAGGCGGCGCGGGCCTCGGCCGGCCGGCCGGCCGCGGCGAGCGCGTCGCCGCGCAGATCGGCGTACAGGCCGGCGTAGGCGTCGGCGTGCTTGGTGTCGAGGAGCTTGAGCGCCTCGTCGTGCTTGCCCTCGTCGAGGTAGGTCTCGGCCAACCGGTAGCGCGCGACCTGCTTCAGGTCCTCGTCGTCCGAGCGGTCGACCACCCACTGGAACTGCGCCCGCGCGCCGGCCTTGTCGCCGGCGTTCCACAGCAGCTTGGCGTAGAGCAGCGCCGCGCGCGGCGCGTAGGCGGTGCCGGCGAACTTGTCGCCCAGCGTCGCCATCGCGTCCCTCGCCTTCGCCGCGTCGCCGGCGCGCACCGCGTTCGACACCGCCGTGTAGAGCGCCGAGGCCTCGTCGGCGCGGGTCGTGGTCCACCAGCGCCAGGCCTGCACGCCGACGATCACGACGGCGACGCCGACGGCGATCCACGACACGACGTTGCCCCAGCGCGCCCACCACGCCTTCAGGTCGTCGACGCGTTCCTGTTCCTCGAGATCGTAGACCGCCATGCTCGCTTCCTCGTCGGTTCCGCCGCGCGCCCTAGCGTCGCGGCAACGTCAATGCGTCGGCGACCGCCTCGGCCGCGACCGAGCGCTGCGCGAGATTGTCGCGCAAGGGCTTGATCGCCACCGTGCCGGATTTCGCCTCTTCCTCGCCGACGATCAGCGCGTAGGTCGCACCGCTCGCGTCGGCCTTTCTCATCTGCGACTTGAACCCGCCGCCGCCGGCGTGGACGACGACCGCCTGTCCGGCGTCGCGAAGCCGCTCGGCCACCGCGCTCGCGAGGCGCGCCGCCGCGCGGGCGAGCGCCGGATCCCTGGCGTCGTGGACGACGTAGGCGAGCGGCGCGTCGGCGGGGGTCGCGCCCGATTCCCTCAAGAGCAGGATCATCCGCTCGACGCCGATCGCGAAGCCGCAGGCGAAATCGCGTTTGCCGCCCAGCTGCTCGAAAAGGTCGTCGTAGCGACCGCCGCCGGCGACCGTGCCCTGGGCGCCCAGCCGGTCGGTCACCCACTCGAACACCGTGCGGTTGTAGTAGTCGAGCCCCCGCACCAGCCTCGGGTTCACTTCGTAGGCGATGCCGGCGTCGCCGAGCAGGCGCTTGACGCCCTCGAAATGGTCGAGCGTCTTGTCGCGGATCGTGTCGACCAGACGCGGCGCGCCCTCGATCATCGATTGCATCGCCGGGTTCTTGCTGTCGAGGATGCGCAGCGGGTTGGTGCCCAGGCGCCGGCGCGAGTCCTCGTCGAGCGACGACTCGTGGCGGGTGAAGTAGGCGACCAGTTGGTCGCGATGCGCGAGCCGGTCGTGCCGGTCGCCGATCGAATTGACGTGCAGCCGGACCGCGTCCGCGACGCCGAGCTCGCGCCACAGCCGGGCGAGCATGACGATCTGCTCGGCGTCGACGTCGGGGCCCTCGAAGCCCAGCGCCTCGACGTCGATCTGGTGGAACTGCCGGTAGCGCCCCTTCTGCGGGCGCTCGTGACGGAACATCGGTCCGGTGGTCCAGACCCGCTGCGGCCGCTCGTAGGTGAGGTTGTGCTCGATCGCGGCGCGGACGATGCCGGCGGTCGCCTCGGGCCGCAGCGTCAGCGACTCGCCGTTCAGCCGGTCGGCGAACGTGTACATCTCCTTCTCGACGACGTCGGTGTGCTCGCCGATGCCGCGCACGAACAGCGCGGTCGGCTCGACGATCGGCACGCGCAGGTTCCGGTAGCCGTACATCGACAGCACGCGGCGCGCGGCGTCCTCGAACGCGAGCCACAGCGCCGCCTCGTCGGGCAGCACGTCGTTCATGCCGCGCACGGCGCGCAGCGGTTCGACGCGCGCGCGCTCCGGCGTCGTGGTTGTCGTCGTTGTTGTCATGCGGCGTCGGCGCGGATCGGCACCGTGCGTCGTTCGGGGTCGAGATGCTTCGCGCGCGGCTCGCCGCCGAAGGTCGCGCGCACGTAGTCGTCGACGATCCGCTGGAAGTCTTCGGCGATCGTCTCGCCGCGCAGCGTCACCGTCTTGCATCCGTCGACGTAGACCGGCGCCACCGGCGACTCGCCGGTCCCGGGCAGCGACACGCCGACGTGGGCGAGCTTCGACTCGCCCGGCCCGTTGACCACGCAGCCCATCACCGCGACCTTGAGCGTCTCGACGCCGGGGTAGCGCTCGCGCCAGACCGGCATCTGGCGGGCGAGCCACGTTTCGATCCGCTGCGCGAGCTCCTGGAACGTCGTGCTGGTCGTGCGGCCGCATCCGGGGCAGGCGGTGACCATCGGCGCGAAGCGGCGCAGGCCCATCGTCTGCAGGATCTGCCGGGCGACCAGCACCTCCTGGGTCCGGTCACCGCCGGGCTCCGGGGTGAGCGAGACGCGGATCGTGTCGCCGATGCCTTCCTGCAGCAGCACCGCGATCGCCGCGGTCGAGGCGACGATCCCCTTGCTGCCCATGCCGGCCTCGGTGAGGCCCAGGTGCAGCGCCCAGTCGCCACGGCGCGCGAGCTCGCGGTAGACGGCGACGAGGTCCTGGACGTCGGACACCTTGCACGACACGACGATCCGGTCGGCGCCGAGCCCCAGCTCGACCGCGCGGGCGGCGCTCCCGATCGCCGAGCGCACCAGCGCCTCGCGCATGACCGCCTCGGCGGCGAGCGGCGCGGCGCGGGCGGCGTTCTCGTCCATCAACCGCGCGAGCAGGTCCGCGTCGAGGCTGCCCCAGTTGACGCCGATGCGCACCGGCTTCGAGTGGCGGATCGCGAGCTCGACCATCCGCGCGAACTGCGGGTCACGCTTCGACCCCTTGCCGACGTTGCCCGGGTTGATGCGGAACTTGGCGAGCGCCTCGGCGCAGTCGGGCACGTCGGCGAGGAGCTTGTGGCCGTTGAAATGGAAGTCGCCGACCAGCGGCACGTCGCAACCGGCCGCCAGGAGACGCTCGCGGATCGCCGGCACCGCGCGGGCGGCCTCGAGCGTGTTCACGGTGACGCGGACGAGCTCCGAGCCGGCCTCGGCGAGCGAGCGCACCTGCGCGACCGTCGAGGCGACATCGGCGGTGTCGGTGTTGGTCATCGACTGGACGACGACCGGAGCGCCGCCGCCGATCGCCACGCCGCCGACGAGGACGCGCTGCGTCGGGCGCCTCGCGCCGGTCCGGGCGTCCATGTCAGTCCAGGCGCACGCGCGCGACGTTCTGGCGCGTGTGCGGAGTCAGGTCCAGCGGCCGGCCGCGCCAGGACGCGTCGAGGCCGGCGGCGTTGCCGACGGTGAGCTCGCCGGGCGGCGCGACCGCGATGTCGCGCGACGCGCCGTCGTTGCCGGTCATCGACAGGACGACCGAGCCGCCGCGGTCCCGGACTTCGATCCACGAGGTGCCGCGGAACGTCAGCGTCAGCGTCGCCGGAGCGCGGGCGACGGCGGACGACGGTGCCGGTGCCGCGGCGATGGCCGGGGACGGCGGCGCGGGTGACGCCGCGACGATCGCCGGGGCGCTCGACGGTGCGGCCGCCGGCGGCGGAGCCGGGCTTGGGGCGCTCGGAGCGGGCGCGACCGCGGCCAGCGGATTGACGAGCGCCTGGCTTGTCGCGCTGGACGGGATGCCGCGCTCGGAGGAGGCCGGACGCGCGCCGGCGACGGCCGCGGGCGGCGGCGCGCTCGCGGCGACCGTCGCCGCGGCTTCCGCCGCCCTGGGCTCGACGACCGGCGGCGGAGTGTCGGCGCGCGCCGGTTCGCTCCCGACGGGATTGGGCAGCGGCTGGACGATCGTGTCGGCCGGGACCGGGCGATCGGACGGAGGCGTGCGACCGGCCGGCGGCGCCGGCGCCCGCGTGAGCTCGTAGACGGCGGCGATCGCGATGATCGCGACCAGCACCAGGGGAATCGCCCAGCGCGACATCGGTCGCGTGCCGCGCGCCTCGCGCGGCAGCTCCCCCATCGCCGGAGGCGTCGGCGCGAGCGCGGTGCGTTCGAGGTTGGCGGAACCACCCTCGCCGGGCAACGCGGCGAGCACCGCGTCGGCGTCGAGCTTGAGCAGGCGGGCGTAGTTGCGCACGAATCCGCGCACGAACGTGCGGCCCGGCAGGCTCGCGTGGTCGTCGCGCTCGATCGCCAGAACCTGCCGTGGGGCGAGCTTGAGCTGGCGCGAGACGTCGTCGACCGACAGGCCGGCCTCTTCCCGGGCGGCTTTCAGGCGCAGGCCCGCGGTCGCGGCGACCTCGGCGGGCGCGTCGGCGGGCGCCGGCGGGAGCTCGTCGGGCGTCACTCGCAGGTCCCGCCTTCGATCGCGCGGGCCTCGGCGCTGTTCGGATAGCGGTTGCGCAACTGCATGACGTACGACTGTTCCGCCTGCCGGTCGCCCAGGCGGCGTTCGACGCACATGCCGAGGTAGAGCGCCTCCGGCGGCGGATTGGTCTCCTGCATGACCAGGCGCATCAGCGCTCGCGATTCCTCGGCGCGTCCGCCGCGCAGCGACAAGAGCGCGAGGTTGTAGGCGGCCACCGGATGGCCGCGCTTGAGGGTGAGCGCGCGCCGCAGGTACTGGTCGGCCGCCGCGTTGTCGCCGGCCTGGACGCTGCACTTGCCGGCGTTGATCAGCGCAATCTCAGGCGTGCGGTGCAGCGGGTTGGCGATCGCCGATTCGAACTCGGCGATCGCTTCGCGCGGCTTGCCGTGCGTGCACAGGTACCAGCCCCAGTTCTGGCGGATTTCCGAGTCGGTCGGGGCGAGCTCGAGTCCGCGGCGGAAGCTCGCCTCGGCCTTGGCGTCGTCGCCCAACTCGGTGTAGACGAGGCCGTAGACGCTGTGGATGCGCGCGTAGGTCGGGTCGAACCTGAGCGCTTCGCCCAGTTCCTCGAGCGCGACGTCGTACTGCCCGCGCTCGAAGTAGCCGGCGGCGAGCTCGGTGCGCAGCTCCGCCTTGTAGCGCGGCGTCGCCTCCTGCTGGCGGATCGGCGGCAACTCCTGCGGCTGCATCATCGGCGTCGGCGACTTCGCGCCGCCCTTGGACTCGCAGCCCGCGAGCGCCGCGAGCGCGAGGGCGGCGGCGAGCGCGACGGTCGGGATCGGGCGCACGGTCGTCTCCGTCGATGTCAGCGGGCGCGAACGAGCGGCCGCGCGGCGAGCGGCCGGGTCACGCGGTTCCTCACGCGGCCGGCGAGCTGTCCGCAGGCGGCATCGATGTCGTCGCCGCGCGTCTTGCGCACCGTCGCGACGATCCCCGCGTCCATCAGCCGGCGCTGGAAGCGCAGGACGCCGTCGCGGGGCGTCGCCGAGAAGCCGGTCCCCGGGAACGGGTTGAACGGGATCAGGTTGAACTTGCAGGGCACGTCGCGGGTGAGCCGCAAGAGCGCGTCGGCCTGCGCCGGCGAATCGTTGATCCCGTCGAGCATCACGTACTCGAAGGTCACGAAGTCGCGCGGCGCGACCGCGAGGTAGCGGCGGCAGGCGGCCATCAGGTCGGCGAGCGGGTGGAGCCGGTTCACCGGGACGAGCCGGTCGCGCAACGCGTCGTCCGGCGCGTGCAGGCTCACCGCCAGCGCGACCGGACACTCCGCCGCGAGGCGGTCGATCTGCGGCACCAGGCCCGACGTCGAGACGGTCACCCGCCTTCGCGACAGGCCGTAGGCGTCGTCGTCGAGGAACAGGCGCAGCGCGGGAACGACGCGGTCGAGATTGGCGAGCGGCTCGCCCATGCCCATCAGCACGACGTTGGTGACCGGGGCCCGGCCCGCTTCAACCCACGGCGCGTTCGTCCCGCCCTCGAGCAGAGTCCGATTGGCGTGCCAGAGCTGTCCGACGATCTCGGCGGTCGTCAGGTTGCGGTTGAATCCCTGCTTGCCGGTCGAGCAGAACGCGCAATCCATCGCGCAGCCGGCCTGCGAGGAGACGCACAGCGTTCCCCGGTCGTCCTCGGGGATGTAGACCGCCTCGACCGCATTGCCGGCGCCGACGTCGAAGAGCCACTTGCGCGTCCCGTCGGCGGCGGTCGTGTCGCGGACGACCGGCGGCGCGCCGATCGTCGCCTCGACCGCCAGGCGCTCCCGCAGCGTCTTGGCGACGTCGGTCATCGCGGCCGGATCGCCGATGAGCCGCTGGTGCAGCCACCGTGACACCTGCCGGGCGCGGAACGGCTTCTCGCCGCGCTCGGCGAAGAAACGCGCGAGGCCCGCCGGATCGAGGTCGAGGAGGTTCACGGCGGTCGGGAGCGGTGGCCGGCGGAGCGTCGTCCCGGCGTCAGCGCCCGTGGACCTGCGAAGCCGGGAAGAAGTAGGCGATTTCGACCGCCGCGGTCTCGGGGGCGTCCGAGCCGTGGACCGCGTTGGCGTCGATCGACTGGGCGAAGTCCGCGCGGATCGTGCCGGGCGCGGCCTTCTTCGGGTCGGTGGCGCCCATCAGTTCGCGGTTCTTCGCGATCGCGTTCTCGCCTTCCAGCACCTGGATCATGACCGGGCCGGAGGTCATGAACTCGACCAGGTCCTTGAAGAACGGCCGCGAGCGGTGGACCGCGTAGAAGCCCTCGGCCTCGGTGCGCGACAGCCAGGCCATCCGGGCGGCGACGATGCGCAGGCCGTTGGTTTCGAAGCGCGACAGGATCTTGCCGATGACGTTCTTCGCCACGGCATCGGGCTTGATGATGGACAGCGTGCGTTCGACGGCCATACGGACTCCGACAGGATATTTGCGAGGAAATTCAAAATTATAACATCGAGACGCCCCTTCCGTCCCGCAGTGCGGCGAAGCGCCGGGCCGTCGGGTCGTCGGCAACGGGGAGTGGCCGGACTTCGAGGTCGGTGCCGCCCGTTCGGGTGGAGGCGTGCGCCGCGCGCTTCGGGGGGATCCGGCGACCGACGGGCCGTCCCGAGGTCGCGCCCGCCCGCTGGGGGGAGGCGTTTGCCGCACGCCTCGGGGGGCCGGCGACCGATGGGCCGTCCCGAGGTCGCGCCCGCCCGCTGGGGGGAGGCGTGCGCCGCACGCCTCGGTGGGGCCAGCGACCGACGGGCCGCCCCGAGGTCGCGCCCGCCCCCTGGGGGGAGGCGTGCGCCGCACGCCTCGGGGGGACCTTCTCCCCCTAGCTGATCATCCCCAGCGCCCGCGGCAGCCACAGCGACAGCGGCGGCCAGTACGTGACGATGACCAGGAACACGAGCATCGTCAGCAGCCACGGCCAGGTCGCCACCGTGAGTTCGGTGATACCCATCTTGGTGATGCCGGAGGCGACGTAGAGGTTGAGGCCCACCGGCGGGTGGCACATCCCGACCTCCATGTTCACCACCATCAGGATGCCGAAGTGGATCGGATCGATCCCGAGCTTGATCGCGATCGGGAACAGGATCGGCGCGAGGATCAGCACGATCGACGACGGTTCCATGAAGTTGCCGGCCGCGAGCAGGAGGATGTTGGCGATCAACAGGAAGCCGATCACGCCCACGCCGGTGCCGATCATCGCGTCGGCCATCGCCTGCGGGATGTTCTCGTGCGTCATCAGGAACGAGAACAGCACCGCGTTGGTGATGATGTAGAGGAGCATCGCGCTCATGTTCGCCGACGACAGGAGCACGCGGGGCACGTCCTTCATGCCCAGGTCCTTGTAGATGAACACCGCGGTGACGAACGCCCACACGGCGCTCATCGCCGCCGCCTCGGTCGGCGTGAACAGGCCGGAGTAGATGCCGCCCATCACGATGACGATGAGCAGGAGTCCCCAGATCGAGTCGCGGAACGCCTGCCAGCGCTCGGGCCAGGTGGCGCGCGGCTGGCGCGGGTAGTTGTTCTTGCGCGCGCGGTTCCAGGTCGTGAAACCGAGCATCCCGGCGAGCACGATGCCCGGGATCACGCCGGCCATGAACAGCGCGCCGACCGACGTGTTGGTCGACACCGAGTACATCACCATCACGATCGACGGCGGGATGAGGATGCCGAGCGCGCCCGAAGTCGTGATGACCCCGGCGCCGAACCGGTTGGGGAATCCGGCCCTCACCATCGCCGGCATCAGGATCGACCCGATCGCGACCACGGTCGCCGGACTCGAGCCGGACACCGCGGCGAAAAGCGCGCAGGCGAGCACGCCGCCCAGGCCCAGCCCGCCGTGCCAATGGCCGACCATCGAGGTCGCGAACCGGATCATCCGTTTCGCGACGCCGCCGTGGGTGAGGAAGTTGCCGGCGAGGATGAAGAACGGGATCGCCATGATCTCGAACTTCTCGATGCCGGTGAAGAGCTTGAGCGCCACCGATTCGATCGGCACCTGGGTCAGGAAGAACAGGAACGCGAGCACCGTGAGACCGAGCGAGATCGAGATCGGCATCCCGGTCAGCATCAGCACGACCAGGAGCGAGAAGATGATGATCGTGTTCATGCGCGCGGCTCCCCGTCCCGGTCACGCGGATGCAGGTTGTCCTCCATCCGGAAGATCCGGTCCATGTTGCCCGGTTCGTTCATCGGCGGCTCGTCCTCGAGCCCGTCGACGTGCCCGTGGTCGTGGTGCGGCAGCTCGCCGGTGCGCACGAAGCTCGCGCAGACCTGGAGGAAGCGGAAGCACATGAGGCTCGATCCGAGCGGAATCGCCGAGTAGACGATCCAGGTCGGCCATTCGAGGTCGGGGGTCGTCGGTCCCTCGGGCAGATCACCGGTGGCGAGTCCCACGGTCTTGAAGATCGCGTAGTGCGCGCCGTTCTCCCAGACGAACGTCGCGCCCAGCGCGCCGATGATCCCGGTGAACAGCGCGCCGGCGAGCAGACCGAAGACGATGAACTTGCCGCGCGCGGCCGGCTCGAGCCGGTTGATCAGCACGTCGACGCCGACGTGGATGCCGGTCCGCACGCCGTAGGCGGCGCCGAACTTCGCCATCCAGACGAACATGATGATGCACAGCTCCTGCGCCCAGCCGAAATTGAGCGACAGCAGCCAGTCCTGGACGCCCGGGATCGCGAAGCCGGACAGGTAGCGGTGGACGACGGCGACGAAGATGATCGTCGTCGCCGCGCCGATGAGGAAGGTGATCAGCCACTCCTCGAGGTGGTCCAGGAACCTCAGCATGCGTCGCCTCCCCTCGTATCCCGCTCCGGCGCCCGCCCGCGCGGAAACTCGGCGGACCCGGTCATCGAACGACGCGCGACGGCGCCGGGCCGATGCCCGGTCGCCGGTCGCGGAACCGCGTGGTCAGAGCTTGTTGGGATCGAAGCCGGTGGCCTTGTACACGGAGTCGATGACGTCCTTGCCGATCCGGGACTCCATCTCCTTGTGCACCTTGACCATCGCCTTCTTGATCGCCAGCCGTTCGGCCGGCGTCGGCGTGTAGACCTGCGTCTTGCCCGATGCCTTCACCTTCTCGAGCGCCTGGTCGTTCTCCTCCTTGGCGATCTTGTTGGCGTAGACGGTCGCCTCCTTCATCGCCTGCTCGAGCTTGCCGCGCACGTCGGCCGGGAGGCCGTCCCAGAACTTCTTGTTGGCGATCACCGCGTAGCCCAGGTAGCCGTGGTCGGTGAGCGTCATGTGCTTCTGGACCTCGTGCATCTTCTGCGTGTAGAGGTTCGAGTGCGGGTTCTCGGTGCCGTCGACCACGCCGGTCTGCAGCGCCTGGTAGACCTCCGAGAACGCCATCACCTGCGGCAGCGCGCCGACCGCGCGCATCTGCGACTCGAGCACCTTCGACGACTGGATTCGCATCTTGAGGCCCTTGAAATCATCGGGCGCCTTGAGCGGCTTGTTGGCCGAGAACGACTTGAAGCCGTTGTCCCAGTAGGCGAGTCCCTTGATCCCCTTGGTCTCGAGCTTGGTGAACAGCATCGTCCCGACCGCGCCGGTGGTGACCTTGTGCAGTTCCTCCTCGTTGTCGAAGATGAACGGCAGGTCGAACACCTCGAACTCGCGCACGCCGAGCGGACCGAACTTCGCGAGCGACGGCGCGAGGAGCTGGACCGCGCCCAGCTGCAGCGCCTCCATCTCCTCCTTGTCCTTGTACAGCGTGCTGTTGGCGTAGACCTCGACCTTGACCTTGCCGCCGGTCAGCTCGCCGGCGCGCTTGGCGAAGAAGTCGCTGGCCTTGCCCTTGGGCGTGTCGTTGGCGACGACGTGGCTGAACTTGATGACGATCGGATTCTGCGCGAGGGCGGGGCCGGCGGCCGCGACGGCGGCAACGGCGAGGGCGAGCGTCAGGCGTCTGAACATCGATTCCTCCGAGGCGTTGGCGCCCGGGGCTCGCCCGACGTCCGGGCGTCCCTCTTCAAAGGGCGTGATCGATTCTGGGCCGGACGGGGGGTGTCGGGCAACCCCCGGCCGGCGGCGCGCTAGAATCGCCCCAAAGCCTCGCGCGAACCTTGATCCAGATCGCGATCGGTTCTCGGACGCGCTGGCGGTGCCCCGGCGTCGGGCCGGGGCGCGATCGCGGCCGCGCCGGGATTTCGCCCGGGCCGGCGGTCGTCGCGATCGAACTCGGAGGCCCTATCGATGAAAGCAGGATACTCGGCGCTCTTCGCCGCCCTCGCGGTTCTCGCCGCCCCGCCGGTCCAGGCGCAGGGATACCCGACCAAGCCGATCAGCCTCATGGTGCCCTTCGCGGCCGGTGGACCGACCGATACCGTCGCGCGGTCGCTCGCGGCGGCGATGAGCAGGCCGCTCGGCGGCACGATCGTCGTCGAGAACGTTCCCGGGGCCGGGGGCACGATCGCGCCGGCGAAACTAAAGAACTCCGCGGCGGACGGCCACACGCTGCTGCTCGCGCACGTCGGCATGTCGACGGCACCGGCGCTCTACCGGTCGTTGCCGTTCCGACCGATCGAGGACTTCGAGTTGGTCGGCCAGGTCGTCGACGTGCCGATGACCTTCCTCGCCAAACAGGCGATGGCTGCGAAGGACCTGAAGGAGCTGCTCGCCTACATCAAGGCGAACAAGGACAAGGTGACGCTCGCCAACGCCGGCGTCGGGTCGGCCTCGCACCTGTGCGGGCTGCTGTTCATGAGCACGATCCAGGTGGAGCTCACGACCGTGCCGTACAAGGGCACGGCCCCGGCGATGAACGACCTGCTGGGCGGGCAGGTCGACCTGATGTGCGACCAGACGACCAATACGACGTCGTACATCAAGGCGGGGCGCGTCAGGGCCTACGGGGTCACGTCGAAGTCGAGACTCGATTCGCTGAAGGACATTCCGACGATGTCCGAAGCCGGACTGCCCGGATTCGAGGTCGCGGTGTGGCACGGCGTCTACGCGCCGAAGGGGACGCCCAAAGCGGTCATCGACAAGCTGGTCGCGGCGCTGCAGGCGGCGATCGCCGATCCGGCGTTCGGTCAGAAGATGGCCGAGCTCGGTTCGCAGGTCGTCGCCAAGGACAAGGCGACGCCCGAAGGTCTGCGGTCGCACCTCAAGGCCGAGATCGACAAGTGGACCCCGATCATCAAGAAGGCGGGGGTCTACGCCGACTGACGCGAGCCCTCCGCGGTCGTCAATCCCGGCTCAGGCGGCGGGCGAGCGCGTCGGCGAACGCGCCGGTCGACGCGCTGCCGCCCAGGTCGCGGGTGCGCACGCGATCGTCGTTGAGGGTCCGGCCGATGCCGTCGCGCAGCCGGGTCGCGAGCCCGGCGTGGCCGATGTGCTCGAGCATCAGCGCCGCGGCGAGCATCAGGGCGACCGGATTGGCGACGCCGCGGCCGGCGATGTCGGGCGCGGAGCCGTGGATCGCCTCGAAGATCGCCGCCCGCTCGCCGATGTTGGCGGCCGGCGCGAGCCCCAGACCGCCGACCAGTCCGGCGATCTCCTCGGAGAGGATGTCGCCGAACAGGTTGGTGGTGACGATCACGTCGAACTGCCAGGGATCGAGGACGAGCTGCATCGCGCAGGCGTCGACGATCCGCTCGTCGACGTCGACGCGGCCGGTGTAGTCCTTCGCCACTTCCCGGGCCGTCTCCAGGAAGATGCCGGAGATAGCCTTCATCGTGTTGGCCTTGTGGACGATCGTCACTCGCCGGCGGTGATGACGGACCGCGTATTCGAAGGCGAACCGGGCGATGCGTCGGCAGCCGCCGCGGGTGTTGATCCCGGTCGAGATCGCGATCGCGTGCGGATCGCCGTCCTGGGCGACGAAGTGGTCGGCGCCGCCGTACAGCCCGCCCAGGTTCTCGCGCACGAGGACGAGATCGATGTCCTCGTAGCGTCCGCCGGGGATGATCGTTCGCGCCGGACGCAGGTTCGCGTAGAGCTCGAACTCGTTGCGCAGCGCGACGTTGACCGACCGGTAACCGCCGCCGATCGGCGTGGACAGCGGTCCCTTGAGCGCGACCCGGGTCCTGCGGACGCTGTCCAGCGTCGCCGCCGGCAGCGTCTCGCCGGACGCGTCGATCGCGGCGAGCCCGGCGAGCCGCCGGTCCCAGGCGATCGGCGCGCCGAGCGCCTCCAGCACCGCGACCGTCGCCTGGGCGATCTCGGGGCCGATACCGTCGCCCGGGATCAGCGTCACTTCCGTCGGCGGGGGCGTGGCGGTCATCGGTGCTCCTCGGCGGCGGCCGGCGGCGCGGTCGGCCGGCCGCGGACGAGATCGGCGGCGCGCTCGGCGATCGCCAGCACCGCGGCGCAGGTGTTGCCCGACGGGATGCCCGGCATGACCGAAGCGTCGACGACGCGCAGGTTGCGCACGCCGCGCACGCGCAGATCCGGCCCGACCACCGCGCGCTCGTCGACGCCGATCCGGCAGGTCCCGACCGGATGGAACACCGTGGATCCGTTCGCCCGCGCGTACCCGAGCAGCGCGTCGTCGTCGACCACCGATGCGCCCGGCAGGACCTCGCGGCGGATCCTGCGCGCGAGCGGATCGGCGGCGAAGACGCGGCGGCCGAGGCGGATCGCGTCGACGATCGTGCGTCGATCGGCGTCGGTGTCGAGGTAGTTGGGGTCGATCGCCGGAGCGTCCGCCGGGTCGGGCGATCGCGCCGCGACGCGACCGCGGCTCGTCGGCCGCAACACGCAGACGTTGGCGGTGATCCCGGAGAACGGATGGAAGCGCCAGCCGCGGCGCTCGCTCGACAACGGCAGGAAATGGAACTGGACGTCGGGGCGTTCGACGTCGGGGCGCGAGCAGGCGAAGCCGCCGCATTCGGCGCCGCCGATCGCGAGCTGGCCGGACCGGCCGAACGCGTAGGCCAGCGCGTAACCGACGAGGCGGTGCGGCCGGCGGCGGAACGCGTCGTTGATCGACAGCGGTTCGACGAGCTCGGCGATCAGCCGGACGCCGTAGTGGTCGTGCAGGTTCGTCCCGACACCCGGCAGCGCGACGCGGACCGGGATGCCGAGCGTGGCGAGGAGCTCGGGAGGGCCGAGGCCGGACAACTGCAGCAGCTTCGGTGTTCCGATCGCCCCGGCGCAGAGCAGGACCTCGCGGGCGGCGTCGGCGGTGACGATCGTACCGCGCTCTTCCCATTCGACGCCGGTCGCCCGGTCGGCCTCGAAGCGCACGCGCCGCACCGTCGCACCGGTCGCGACGACGACGCCTTCGCGCGAGCGCGCCGGCCGCAGGTAGCCCGACGCGGCGCTGGAGCGACGGCCCCGGCGCGTGGTGACGTGGAAGTAGCCGGCCCCCGGCGCCTCCGGGTTCGCGTTCAGGTTCCGGCGTCGCGGCAGCCCGGTGGCGGCCGCGGCGTCGATGAAGGCCTCGCTCATCGCGTTGTGCACCGGCATGCGGGCGATGCCGATCGGGCCCTCGGCTCCGTACTCGCGGTCGTCGCCGTGCTCGCGGCCCTCGAAACGCAGGAAGTAGGGATGGAGCGAGCGCCAGTCCCAGCCGGTGGCGCCCGCTCGCGCCCAGTCATCGAAGTCGCGGGGTTGCCCACGGACGTAGACCATCCCGTTGATCGAGCTCGACCCTCCGATCACCCGGCCGGCAGGCAGGTAGATCCGCCGCCCGCCGAGCGGCGCCTGTTCGACGGTTTCGTAGCACCAGTTCGCCGCCGGGTCGGTGAACAGCCGCGAGAATCCGATCGGAATGCGGATCCAGGGACTGCGATCCTCCGGACCCGCCTCGAGGACGAGCACGCGCGTTCCCCGGTCCTCGGAGAGCCGGCTCGCGAGCACGCATCCGGCGGTGCCGCCGCCCACGACGATGTAGTCGAACGTCCCTCGCGACGCGACGGTGGAGGAAGGGGTGGTCATCGCGTCTCGCCTGCTGCGCTCCCGATTCCGGTCCGCTCGCCGCGACCATCCGCCGCTCGCGGCGCGCGGCTCAGACCAGCGTCATGTTGATCGACTTGGTCTGCAGGTATTCGGCGATGCCGGCCGATCCGCATTCGCGTCCGTAGCCGCTGTCCTTGACGCCGCCGAACGGAACCTCGGCGGTCGCCGCCGCGAAGTTGTTGACCGACACGATGCCGCAGGCGAGGGCGTCGGACACCTCGTGGGCGGTCTTGAGCGAGCGGGTGAACACGTAGGAGGCCAGGCCGTAGGGAAGCGCGTTCGCGTTCGCGACCGCCTCCTCGGTCGTGCGGAAGCGCGCGATCGGCACGATCGGACCGAAAGGCTCCTCGTGCATGACGCGGGCCGATTCCGGCGTGTCGGCGAAGACCGTCGGCTGGAAGAAGAAGCCGCGCTCGAATCCGGCCGCGCGTGCGCCGCCGGTGAGCAGGCGCGCGCCCCGCGACTTCGCGTCGTCGGCGAGGCCGGCGACCGCGTCGAGCCGACGGCGGGTCGTGAGCGGGCCCATTTCCACGCCGGCCTCCAGACCGTTGCCGACACGGATCTTCGAGGCGAGGTCGGCGAACGCCCGGGCGAACGCCTCGGCGCGCGATTCGTGCACGTAGAAGCGGGTCGGCGAGATGCACACCTGGCCGCAGTTGCGGAATTTCGACAGGACCGACATCCGCACCGCGGCGTCGAGGTCGGCGTCTTCGAACACGAGCACCGGCGAGTGGCCGCCCAGCTCGAGCGTCACCCGCTTGAGCGTGTCCGCCGCCGCGCGCGCCAGCGCCTTGCCGACCGGCACCGAACCGGTGAAGCTGATCTTGCGCACGTCCGGGCTGGCCATGACGTGCGGCGTGATCGAGTCCGGACGGCCGTTCAGCAGGTTGACCGCGCCCGGCGGCAGGCCGGCGTCGTGGCAGCACTGCACGAGCATCATCACCGAGCCGGGCGCCTCTTCGGCGCCGCGCACGATGATCGAGCAGCCGGCCGCGAGTGCCGGCGCGATCTTGCGGGCGGCGAGCGCGATCGGGAAGTTCCACGGACAGAACGCCGCCGAGACGCCGACCGGCTCCGGATGGACGAAGTGGCGCAGGTCGCGGCTGCGCGCCTCGACGATCTGGCCGTAGACGCGACGCGTCTCGTCGGCGAACCACTCGAACTGGTCGATCGACGCCTGGATCTCGCCGTTCGCCTGGTCGAGCGGCTTGCCGATCTCGACGGTGAGCTGGCGGGCGATCTCGCCGCGCCGCTCGTCCAGCAGCCGCGCGATGCGCCGCAGGATTCCCGAGCGCGCCCAGGGCTGGGTCCGACGCCAGGCGTCGAAGCCGCTCCTGGCGGCGGCGATCGCCTCCTCGACGTCGGCCTGCCCGGCCTGCGGCGCCTCGCCGAGGACATCCTCGGTCGCCGGGTTGATCACGGCGTAGCGCTCGCCGCGGGCCGGCTGGCGCCACTGCCCTCCGATGAACAACCCGAATCGATCGTACAAGGCATCCTCCCCGGTTCGCGGATCGTCGACGTGCAGTGTGCCGGATTTCTGCCCTATTGTCGACAATCGGACAAACCGGTAGGATCGCCCGGCGCGCACCCGGCGATCGGACCGGTGCGGAGCGCCTACGGGGAGGACGCATGGAGCAGGCGGCGGCAACGACGGTGAAGGTGGCGGACGCGATCGCGGCGGTGATGCGCGACTACGGCGTGCGTTTCGCGTTCGGCATCCCGGGCAACAGCGTCGTCGATCTGATCCGCGCCTGCGAGGAGCACGGCATCCGGTTCGTGTTGGCGAAGTCCGAACCCGCGGCCGGGTTCATGGCCGACGCGGTCTACCAGCTCACCGGCGCGCCGTCGGTGCTGATCACGACCACCGGGCCGGGCATGGCCAACGGCCTGACCGGCATCGCCGGGGCGCAGCAGGAGCGAACCGCGCTGATCGTGCTGTCCGGCGAGATCGGCAGCGCCAACCTCGGGCTGCACTCGCACCAGGTGTTCGACCAGATCGCGGTCGCGCGGCCGGTGACCAAGCACGCGGCGACGCTCAACCCGCACCGCGCGGCGCGGCAGATGGCGCGCGCGCTCGACAACGCGCTCGCGCACCCGGCGGGCCCGGTGATGTTCAACGTTCCCGCCGACGTCTCCCGGACGTCGACGACCGCGCTCGCGTGTTCCCGGCCGGTGCCGGCGGTCACGACCATCGAACCGGCGCAGGCCGACGAGCTGCGCGGGCGGATCGGCGCCGCGAAGCGCCCGCTGGCGCTGATCGGCCGAGGAGCGCTGGTCGGCGACGCGCCGAAGGCCGCGCAGCGATTCGTGCGCGCCTGGCGGATGCCGTTCCTGTCGACGTTCAAGGCCAAGGGCGTCGTCGACGAGCACGATCCGCTGTGTCTGGGGGCGGTCGGGCTCGCCAACCCGTTCGACACGCAGTTCCTGAAGGCGGTCCGCGAATCGGACCAGCTGGTCTTCATCGGTTTCGACCCGATCGAGCTGCAGGAGTGGTGGCTCGATGCCTGGGCCCCGGGCACGCCGGCGATCGTGATGGACTGGGCCGGCCTCGACCAGCGCGCGTTGCCGCCGGCCACCGAGATCTACGGGACGCTCGACCGGACGCTGGCGGCGCTGACGACGGCGGATACGCCCCGTCGTCCGGATTGGCCGCTGCTCGCGACGATCCGCGAGGCGACCGCGGCGCTCGGCCGGCCGCGGCAGTCGGCGCGCGCGATCAGCCCGGCGGCGTTGTTCGCGGCGGTCGACCGGCGCCTGCGCGAGGACTGGATCCTCGCGGTGGACACCGGCGCGCACCGGATCACCGCCTCGCACGTCATCCGCTGCCGCTCACCGGGGCAGCTGATGCAGTCGAACGGCCTGGCGAGCATGGGCTACGGGCTGCCGGCCGCGATCGGCGCGCAGTTCGTCCATCCGGACCGCACCGTCGTCGCCCTGGTCGGCGACGGCTGCATGCTGATGACGCTGGGCGAGCTCGCGGTCGCCGCCGACAACGGATTGCCGCTGGTCGTCGTCGTGGTCAACGACGCGAGCCTGTCGCTCATCAAGGTGCGGGCGGACAAGCTGCGCCAGGGCCTGTCGCGGCACGCGACCGACGGCGAACGGGCGCGCTTCGACGTCGTCGGTCAGGCGTTCGGCGCGCACGGCGTCCGGGTCGAGACGCTGGCGGCGTTCGAGGCGGCTTTCGACGAAGCGGTGCGTTCGCGTCGCTTCACCGTGATCGACGCGCAGGTCGATCCGGCGGAGTACGCCGAGCAGATGTGACCGCGACGGGCGCGCGGGCCGACGTCGCGGCCCGCCGAACACCGTTGCGAGACCCGCGACAAGGGGGGGAGGCACGCGCATGGACCGACGCCGATTCCTGAGTCTGCCGCTGGCCGCGGTCGCGCTGAGGGCCGCCGACGCGCCGGCGCAGCTTCCGGTCTACCCGGCGCGGCCGGTGCGCATGGTCGTGCCCTTCGCCGCCGGCGGGGCGACCGACATCATCGCCCGCGCGTTGGCCGAGCGGCTCGCCGCCGGCCTGGGCCAGCCGTTCGTCGTCGAGAACAAGGGCGGCGCGTCCGGGATCGTCGGCACCGAGGCGGTCGCCCGCGCGCCCGCCGACGGCTACACGTTGCTGATGACCGGCAACGGGCCGCACGCGGTCAATCCGGGACTGTTCAACCGGCTGACCTACGATCCGGTCAAGGACTTCGCGCCGGTGTCGCTGACCGCGGTCCTGCCGCTGGTGCTCAACGTGCACCCGTCGGTCCCCGCGCGCGACCTCGCCCGTTTCATCGCCTGGGCGAAGGCCGAACCGGGACGCCATGGTTACGCGTCGCCCGGCATCGGCACGCCGCCGCACCTGACGATGGAGCTGCTGAAGTCGCGCGTCGGCGTCGATCTCGTCCACGTTCCGTACAAGGGGAGCGCGCCGGCGCTCGCCGACCTGGTCGCCGGACAGGTGCCGGTGATGTTCGACAACGTGCTCGCCTCCTATCAGCACATCCGGTCGGGGAGGATCGCGGCGCTGGCGGTGGGGACGCGCGAGCGGTTGGCGCAGCTGCCCGACGTGCCGACCTTCGTCGAATCCGGGCTCGCCGGATTCGAGGCGTACACGTGGACCGCGCTCGTCGCGCCGGCCGGGACGCCGGGCGCGGTGATCGAGCGCCTCGCCTCGGAGACCGCGAAGGCGCTCGCCGATCCGGCGATGGCCGAGCGTCTGGCCGCGCAGGGCGCCATTCCCCGGAGCTCGACGCCCGCCGAGCTCGCCGCCTTCACCGGGCAGGAGATCGCCAAGTGGAGCGGCGTCATCCGCGCCGCCGGCGTGACGAGGATCGACCTGTGAACCGCGGCGGTCGCGGTCCGGGACGGTCGGCGCGAACGGCCGGAGTCGGACGGGCGCGGTGAATCCGGTCGCCCGCCCCCGACCGGCGCTCGCCAGCGTTCCCGAGCAGATCGCGCGCGAGATCGACGCGGCGATCATCCGCGGCGACTACGCGCCCGGCGAGAGCCTGCGCGAGATCCCGCTGGCGGAGTTCTTCGGTGTCAGCCGCAGCTCGGTGCGCGAGGCGATGCGCCTGCTCGAGCGCGACGGCGTCATCGTCATCGAGCCCCGACGCGGCGCGCGCGTGAGCAAGCTCACCGCCGCCGAGATGGTCGAGGTCTACCAGATCCGCGCCGTGCTGTTCGGACTCGCGGCACGCCTGTTCGCCGAGCGTCGGCCCGACGCGGACGTCGCGGCGATGCGCTCGCGCTTCGCCGAGCTGCAGTCGCTCGCCTCGAAGCCCGACGAGACCGCGGCACCGATCCACCGCGAGCTGTCGGCGCAGATGGCCGAGACGCTCGCGTCCGGCTGCGGCAACGTGCGGCTCGGACGACTGGTCCGGCAGATGGCCTTGCAGATCGCGCGGTACACGGCGCTCGGCCTGTCGTCGGCGCGGCGCCGCCGCGAGTCGGTGCGCAACTGGGCGCGGCTGATCGACGCGATCGCCGCGAAGGACGTCGAGGCGAGCGAGGCGGCGGCGCGCCGGCTGATCGGGGACACGCAGGCGTTCGCGCTGGCGCAACTCGCGGCGCAGGCCGCGCCGGACGGCGCGGCGGCGCGCCCGGGGACGCGACGCCGCTGACCGGGCGGCCGTCGTTGACAACCGGCACGCGGTATGCAAGCCTGTATACAGCTTATGACTCGTCCTCCCGATTCCCGACTCCGGCGGCGGCCGCCGGTCGCCGAACCGCTCTACGACCGCGTCTACGCGCGCATCCGCGACATGGTCGCCTCGGGCGAGTTCAGGGCCGACGAGCCGGTGTCCGAGGTGCGCCTGTCGGAGACCCTCGAGGTCAGCCGCACGCCGGTGCGCGAGGCGGTCCGGCGGCTGGTCGGCGAGAACGTCCTCCAGCTGACGCCGCAGGGCCTGCGCGCCTACACGCCGAGCATCGAGGACCTGGCCGAGGTCTACTACACGCGGGCGGTGCTCGAGGGCGGCGCCGCGCGACTGGCGGCGGTCCGCGGCGATCGGGCGATGATCGGTGCGCTCAAGAAGATCCTGCGCGAGGCGCAACGACACCTGGGCGACCTCGACCACGAGGCGTTCGCACGGCTCAACGGCGAGTTCCACCGGGCGTTGCTCGACGGTTCGCGCAGCCGGCGCATCCGCGACCTCCTGGCGTCGCTCGAGATGATCGTCGTCCGCTACCGACGCATCTCGCTGATGTTCCCCGAGCAGGTGCGCCGGTCCTGCGAGGACCACGCCCGGATCGTCGAACTGCTCGAGTCGGGGACGCCCGCGGCGGTCGAGAACTTCGTACGCGACCATGTGCTGCGCGCCGGGGCGCGCACGGTCCGGGCGATGCTGCGCATGGAGGGGAGGGAGGTCGATCCGGAGTCCACCGCCGCGACGCTGCTCGCGCTCGACCAGGCGGGCGAGCTCGAACCGGCGGCGGCGCCGGCCGCGGCGCGCCGGAGGGCCGCGCGATGATCGGCGGTCGAAGCACCGCGCGTGCGCTGGCGGTCGCGCTGGTCGCGATTTGCGCGTCGGCCGCCGCGCAGGACTTCCCGGTCCGGCCGGTCCGGCTCGTCGTGCCGTTCCCGCCGGGCGGCGCCAACGACATCGTCGCCCGGGTCGTGGCGCCGAAGGCGGGCGAAATCCTCGGCCAGCCGATCGTGATCGAGAACAAGGGCGGTGCCGCGGGCACGATCGGCAGCGATTGGGTCGCCAAGTCGCGGCCGGACGGCTACACGCTGCTGATGACGCCGGTGCCGTTCGTCATCACGCAAACGCTCTACCCGAAGCTGCCCTACGACGGGCAGAAGGACTTCGCGCCGATCGCGCTGCTGACGCGCGCGCCTTTCCTGATCGCGGCCTCGACATCGCTGCCGCTGCGCTCGCTCGCCGAGCTCGTCGCCTCGGCGAAGAGCCGGCCCGGCGCGGTGAACTTCTCGTCGGCCGGCAGCGGGAGCCCGGCCCATCTCGCCGGCGAGCTGTTGCGCAAGACCGCCGGCGTGGAGATGGTGCACGTTCCGTACAAGGGGGGCGGCCCCGCGGTCGCCGACATGGTCGCCGGGCACGTGACCTTCACGCTGGCCACGCCCGCCGAGATCCTGCCCCACGTCGCTGCCGGCAAGGCGCGCGCGCTGGCGGTGACCACGCTCGCGCGTTCGGCGCTGACGCCGGAGACGCCGACGGTCGCCGAAAGCGGCTACCCGGGATTCGAGATCACCGTTTGGTACGGGGTCGCGGCGCCTGCCGGGACGCCGGGGCCGGTCGTCGATCGACTGGCGGCGGCGTTCTCGGCGGCGGTCGCCTCGCCGGACATCCGCGAGCGGCTGACCGGCATGGGAATGGAAGCGGCCTACCTGGGACCGGACGCGTTCGGACGGTTCCTGCGCGCCGAGCACGAGAAATGGGCCCAGCTCGTGCGGGACTCCGGCGCCAAGCCGGATTGACCGCGCCCGTCGGACCATCGCCAGCATCGGGGGACGCATGTACCAGAACGCCTACACCGGATCGTCGGTCTTCCAGTTCGCCGCCAACATCAACCTGCGCTTCGGACGCGGCGCGATCGGCGAGCTCGCCGGCGAGCTCGCGGCACTCAAGCCGAAGCACGTGTTCATCGTCACCGATCCGGGGGTCGCCAAGGCGGGCCTGCCGGACGCGCTGACCCAGGGACTGACCCAGCGCGGCGTCGCCTTCGAGGTGTACTCGGAGGTCGAGCCCAATCCTCGCGACGTCACGATCCATCGGGGCGCGGACCGGGCGCGAGCCGCCGGATCCGACGTGTTCGTGGGTTTCGGCGGCGGCAGCGCGATGGACGCGGCGAAGGGCATGGCGCTGCTGACCACCAACGGCGGCGAGATCGGCCAGTACGATGGCATCAACAAGGTCGGCAAGGACCTGCCGTTCCTGGTGGCGGTTCCGACCACCGCCGGCACCGGCAGCGAGGTCACCGCCAACGCCGCGCTCACCAATTCGCGCACGCACGTGAAGATGTCGTTGCGCTCGCCCCGCCTGTTGCCGAAGCTCGCGGTCGTCGATCCGGGCCTGCTGCGTTCGCTGCCGCGCGCGACCGCGGCGACCGCCGGCCTCGACGCGCTCTCGCACGCGATCGAAGGCTACCTGTCGGTCCGGGCGAGCCCGTTGTCGGACTTCTTCGCGCTCGAGTCGATCCGCCTGATCGGCGCGAACCTGCGGCCGTTCGTCGCCAATCCGGAGAACGCCGACGCGGCGTCGGGCATGGCCCTGGGAGCGCTGCTCGCAGGTCTCGTCATCTCCAACACCGGCACCGGCAACGACCACGCGATCGCCCGGGCGCTTGGCGGCACGTTCGACACGCCGCACGGCCTCGCCACCGGCGTGCTGCTGCCCTACGTGATGCGGTTCAACGCGCCGGCGCGGCCGGAACGCTACCGCGCGATCGCGCAGGCGCTGGGCCTTTCGTGCGCGGGCACCGACGGCGAGGTCGCCGAGCGGGCCTGCGCCGAGGTGCATCGGATGTTGCACGACACCGGCGTACCCGACCGGTTGTCGCAGATCGGCGTGGATCCCTCGCGGATGGCCGAGTTGGTCGACGTCGCGATCAAGAACGTCGGCCCCAATCCGCGCAGGACCCTGCCCGAGGATCTGCGCCGCCTGATCGAGTCGGCGCTCTAGGCCGCCTCGACCGCCGCGGCGCAATCGACACGCGCGGGACCGCCGACGTGGCGCTCACCATCCATCCGCTCGACCTCGGGACGCTGACCGTGGACAAGAGCGGGCTCACGTTGCGCCGTGGGCTCGGCACCAAGGTCGACGCGCCGTGCCTGTCCTACCTGATCCTCGGCGGGAGCTGCCCGACGCTCGTCGATTCCGGTCCGTGTCGCGACGGCGCCTGGGGCACGAAATACCACAATCCGTTCCGCCGTGGACCGGAGCAGTCGATGCAGGCCGCGCTCGCGCCCCATGGACTCGCGCCGGCCGACATCCGCCGCGTCGTCATCAGCCACCTGCACTGGGATCACTGCTACGGCAACGCCGATCTGCCCAACGCCCGCTTCGTCGTCCAGCGCCGCGAGCTCGCCTACGCGGTCGCCCCGCTGCCCTGCGACGCGCCGATCTACGAGACCCAGCTCCATCCGGTCCATTTCCTCGCGGCGTTCGACCGCTTCGACGTGATCGACGGCGAGGTCGAGATCGAACCGGGCCTGCGCTGCGTGCCGCTGCCCGGGCACACGCCGGGTCTGCAGGGAGTCCTGGTCGAGACCGCGACCGGCCGCGTGATGATCGTCAGCGACCACTGCCCGCTGTTCGAGAACTACGAGATCCTGGTCCCGACCGGGATCATCCACAGCCTCGAGGCCTGGTACACGTCGACGGCGCGCGTGCGTTCGCTCGCCGATCGCGTGCTGCCCGGACACGACCTGCGCGTCCTGGCCGCGGAGGGCTCGTGAGCGCGCCGCACGTCGTCGTGACCGGCGGTGCGGGATTCATCGGCCGCTGGGTCGTCCGGGCGTTGGTCGAGCGGGGCGTGGCGGTGACCGCGTTCGACCTCGGCGAGCGCCCGGCGGAACTGCCGGCGGCGGCGACCTACCGGCGCGGTAGCGTCGAGGACGGCGCGGCGGTCGACCGGGTGCTCGACGGCGCCCGGGCGGTCTGCCACCTCGCGTTCCGCATGGATCTGTACGGCGACGACCCGCTGGCGTCCGCGCGGACCAACGTCGTCGGCACGACGCAGGTGATGGACTCGGCGCTGCGTTCGGGCGCGCGCCGCGTCGTCTGGGGCAGCTCGATCATGGTCTACGGTCCGCGCAGCGCCTATCCGGCCGGGCCGATCACCGAAGCGGCCGAGCCGATGCCGCGCACCGTCTACGGGGCGACCAAGCTCGCGCTCGAATGGACGGCGCGCGCCTACCGCGCCAAGGGCCTCGAGACGGTCGGATTGCGACTGACGACGGTGTTCGGTCCCGGCAGGGATCGCCCGGGGGCGGCGCCGTTCGCGGTCTCGCTGTTCCAGGCCGCGGCCGCGCGCCGGCCGCTGACGCTGGAGCACGGCGATCGGCGCGCGGCGATGCTCTACGCGCGCGACGCGGCGCAGGCCTGCGTCAAGGCGCTCCTCGCCGGACCGGGGCTGGACGAGATCTACAACGTCAACGGATTCGAGACCAGCGTCCGCGACCTCGTCCGCGCGGTCGGCGTCGCCCGACCCGGCGTCGCGCTGCGGGTCGAGGACGGCGGCGAGAGCCCGTGGCCGACCGCGATCGATTGCGCGGCGGCGGCGCGTGATTTCGGCTATCGACCCGAATACGACCGCGATCGCGCGGCCGAAGACTATATCGCCCACCTGGAAGGCCGGAACCCGGCCAGGAGCCCATGAAGAACACCAAGCCAACCACCAGGCCGACCGCCGAGTCCGTGCGAACCGCGCCGCCGGCGCGCCGGCCGCGCCTGCGCATCACCAAGGTCGAACCGATCTCGTTGTTCGTCCCGCTCGACGAGAAGATCGAAGCGCCGATCAGCGTGCCCCACGCCGACCAGCTCGCCGAGATCATCTTCCGCGGCTACCGCACGACGCTCGTGCGCATCGAGACCGATCAGGGCATCACCGGTGTGGGCGAGTGCATGGTGAGACTGACGCCGACCGCCACCCGCGACATCATCCGTGATCTCGCTCCGGTGCTGATCGGCAAGGACCCGCTCGACCGCGAGGCGCTCTGGGAGCTCCTCTTCGGCGTGATGATGAACCGCGGCCACAACAAGGGCTTCTTCGTCGAGGCGGTGAGCGGCATCGACATCGCGCTGTGGGACCTGGCCGGGAAGTTCTTCGACGTGCCGCTCTACACGCTCCTCGGAGGCCGCCACCACGATCGCCTGCGGACCTACGCGTCGTCGCTGCGCTTCCGCGCCTTCGACGTCGTCGCGGCGCAGGCGCGCGAGTGGAAGGCGCGCGGTTTCCAGGCGATGAAGATCAAGATCGGCCGCGATCCGACCCGACCCGAACCCGACCTCGCGCTGGTGCGCACGATCCGCGAGGCGGTGGGCGACGACGTGACGCTGATGGTCGACGCGAACTGCGCCTACGGCGAGGACGTGGCGATGGCGCTGCGCGTCGGGCGGGCGCTGCAGGACATGGGCATCTACTGGTTCGAGGAGCCGGTGAGCCCCGAGAACGTCGACGGCTACAAGCACCTCGCCGACGCGCTCGACATGCGCATCGCCGGCGGCGAGGCCGACTTCCTGACCTACGGGGCCGCGGAGTTCCTCAAGCGGCGCGCGATCGACGTGATCCAGCCCGACCTCGCGCGCGCCGGCGGAGTCACCGAGTGTCGGCGGATCGCCGCGCTCGCGCACGCGTTCCATACCCCCTACGCGCCGCACACCGGCAGCTGCTCGGCCGTTCTCCTGGCCGCGACGCTGCAATTCGCGGTCTCGCTGCCGAACTTCCTGATCTACGAGTACATGCAGAGCGACTGGTCGAAGACGCAGCCCAACCCGCTGCGCCACCACCTGCTCAAGGAACCGGTCGAGGTCTTCGAGGACGGCCACATGCGGGTCAGCGATCGCCCCGGGATCGGTGTGGAACTGAACGAGGACATCGTCGATCGCTACCGGATCGCCTAGGGAGAGGGTCATGGGAAAGGAGATCGAGCTCTACGTCGGCGGCGCAAGGCGACCCGGCGCGCGGCGGATGGACGTCGTCGAGCCGGCGAAGGGAGCCGTCGCGCTGACGCTGCACGTGCCGGATGCGCGTGAAATCGACGACGCGGTGAAGACCGCGGCGGCGGCGTTCGTGAAGTGGGGCGACACGCCCGCCCACGCGCGCGCCGACGTACTCGGGAAGCTCGCCCGGGAGGTCGAGGCGGCGAAGCCGAGATTCGTCGAGGCGATGATCGCGGCGACCGGCAAGACGCGCCGCGACGCCTCCGGCGAGGTCGACCGGTCGGTCGACACGCTGGCGCTTTCGTCGGAGGAGACCCGCCGGATCGAGGGCTTCGAGGTGCCGATGGAGGGGCTGTCGAGGGGCGTGGGCCGCATCGCCATCATGCGCCGCTACCCGATCGGCGTCGTCGCCGCGATCACGCCGTTCAACGCGCCGCTCAACACCGCCTGCCACAAGATCGCTCCGGCGCTCGGCGCCGGCAACACGGTCGTCCACAAGCCGGACGTCCGGGGCGGCGAGGTCGCCGTGATGCTGGCGGAGCTCGCCACCAAGGCCGGACTCCCGCCCGGCGTGCTCAACGTGATCCATGGCGACGCCGACGTCGGCGAACCGCTGGTCCGCAACCCGCTGGTGGAGGTCGTCGGATTCACCGGGAGCGAGGCGATCGGCGAGCGGATCCTCGGCATCGCCGGACTGAAACGGGTGCTGCTGGAGCTCGGCGGCAACGCGCCGGCGATCATCCACCACGACGCCGATCTCGGCCGGGCGCTCAAGGATCTCGTGCCGGCCTCGTTCGGGATGAGCGGGCAGAGCTGCATCTCGACTCAGCGCATCTACGTCCACCAGTCGCTCTACGAGGCGTTCGTCGCCGGACTGGTCAAGGGCGCCGGTGCGATGAAGGTCGGGGAACCGTCGGATCCGGACGTCGAGATCGGTCCGATGATCACCGAGGAGGCGGCGAAGCGCGTGGAGTCCTGGATCCGCGACGCGGTCTCGCAGGGCGCGCGGCTGCGCTGCGGCGGCGAGCGGCGCGGCGCGATCGTGACGCCGGCGGTCCTCACCGACGTCAAGCCGGAGATGACCGTGGTCTGCAAAGAAGTCTTCGGCCCGGTCGTCAGCGTCATGCCCTACGACGACGTCGACGCGGTCATCGCCCAGGCGAACGCGACGCCCTACGGTCTGCAGGCGGGCCTGTACACGAATTCGCTGGACCTGATGCTCAAGTGCGCCCGCCGGCTGCGGTTCGGCGGGGTGAACGTGAACGCGCCGTCCCGCTGGCGCCTCGACAACATGCCCTACGGAGGCGTCAAGCGGAGCGGCATCGGCCGCGAGGGCCCGAAGTACGCGATCGAGGACATGTCGGAGCTTCGTCAGCTCGTCATCGGCTGACGCGAACGACCCAGGAGGAACGGCCATGAACGAAAAGCGCAAGCACATCACGATGTTCGCAACCGCGTTGCTGGCGGCGCTCGCGTGCACCGCGACGCCGATCCGGGCGCAGGAGACGCTGCGGGTGGCCCACACCGGCAACCCGGGGCAGTCGGTCTACGTCTATTGGGACGAGCTCGCCAAGCGCGTCAACGCGCGCCTCGGCGACAAGATCCGCTTGCAGGTCCACCCGAGCGGACAGCTCGGCGGCGACGAGCAGATCTTCCGTTCGCTCAAGCTCGGGACCGTCCACCTGGGCAGCGGGTCGGCGGCCAACATCGGCAGCATGACCGACGCCTATTTCTGGGCCGACCTCCCGTACGTCTTTCGCTCCCGGGACGGCGCGGTCAAGGTCTTCAACGATCCGGAGATCAGCGGGTACGTCAACCAGAAGATGCGCAACGACGCCGGCACGGTGGTGCTGGGCTACATCGAGGTCGGCGGCTTCCGCGTCTTCGCCAATACGCGCCGGCCGCTCAAGACCCCGGACGACGTCAAGGGCCTCAAGTTCCGGGCGTTGTCGACGCCGATCGACCTGGGGCTGTTGTCGGCCTGGCAGGCGACGCCGACGCCGATGCCCTGGAGCGAATCGCTGCCCGGCATGCAGCAGGGCGTGATCGAGGGCATCCACCTCCAGCCGGTCTGGATCAAGGCGGCCGGATTCGGCGACGTCCTCAAGCACGCCACCATCACTCGGGCGTTGATGACCTTCCACGTCGCGCAGATCAACGCCAAGACCTGGGACGGACTGGGTGCCGAGGCGCAGTCGGTGTTCCGCCAGGCGGCGGCCGAGGCGTTGAGGATCGCCAACGACGTCGATCGCGCCGACGAGGCGAAGATCATCGAGGACCTGAAGACCAAGATGACGATCTACTCGCCGTCCGCCGACGAGCTCAAGCGCTGGGAGGAGGCCGGCAAGGGCATCTGGCCGAAATTCCAGGACAAGATCGACCGGAAGGTGATGGATCGCGTCCTCGCGGTCCAGAACTGACCCCCGCCCGAACACCGGTACCGATCCCGGCGTGGACCGGGACATCCCACGAAGGAGGAACGCCATGCGTCGCAAACTGCTGTTGGTCGGTCTCGCGGGCGCGGCGATCGCGCTGGTCGGCGGTCCCGCGGTCGCGCAGGAGACCGTGCTGCGGGTCGCGCACTCGAGCAATCCGGGGCAGTCGGTCTACATCTATTGGGACGAGCTCGCCAAGCGCGTCAACCAGAAGGCCGCCGGCAAGCTCCGGCTGCAGGTCCACCCGTCGGGTCAGCTCGGCGGCGACGAGCAGGTGTTCCGCGGGCTGAAGCTCGGTACGATCCACATGGGCAGCGGCGCGGCGGCCAACCTGGGCGTGGTCACCGACGGCTACTTCTGGATGGACCTCCCGTACGTGTTCAAGTCGCGCGACGGCGCCTCCCGCGTCTTCGCCGACAGTACGGTCGACGCCTACCTGCGCAACAAGCTGCGCAACGACGCCGGCACGCACCTGCTGGGCCACATCGAGGTCGGCGGCTACCGCATCCTGATCAACACCAAGCGGCCGCTGAAGACGCCCGAGGACGTCAAGGGGCTCAAGTTCCGCGCGCTGTCCAATCCGGTCGACATCGCGCTGCTGCAGGGATGGGGCTTCACGCCGACGCCGCTGCCCTGGAGCGAGACCTTCCCCTCGCTGCAGCAGGGCGTCATCGACGGCCTGAACCTGCAGCCGCAGGCGATCAAGGGCTTCGGCTTCGGCGACGTCGTGAAGTACGGCACGCTGACGCAGACGCTGATGACCTTCCACGTCGCCCAGGTGAGCCAGAAGTCCTGGGAGGCGCTGTCGCCGGATCTGCAGAAGATCGTGCAGGACGCCGCCGCCGAGGCGCTCAAGATCGCCAACGACGCCGACCGGGCCGACGAATCGAAATTCATGAGCGAGCTCAAGGCGAAGGTGACCTTCTACACGCCGACCGCCGAGGAGCTGAAGCGCTGGGAGGCGCCGGCACGGGCGATCTGGCCCAAGTTCCAGGACAAGATCGACCAGAAGGTCCTGGACCGCGTGCTCGCCTCGCAGAGCTGAACGCCGACCGATCCCGTGCGACCGCGCCGGGCCGCGAGGCCCGGCGCCCCTCGCGGGGCCGACGATGCCGATCGACAAGCTGCTGATCCGGGTCCTGGAGTTCTTCGTCGTCGCGCTGATCGCGGCGATGGTCGTCATGGTCTTCGGCAACGTCGTGCTGCGCTTCGGGTTCAATTCGGGCATTCCCCAGACCGAGGAACTGTCCCGGTACGCCTTCGTCTGGCTGACCTTCATGGCTGCGGTGATCGGCCTGGCCGAGGGCACGCACCTCGGCATGGACACGGTCGTTCGCTACCTCTCGGAGCGCGCGCGTCGCGTCTGCCGCGGCGTCTGCGACGCGGCGATGCTGGCGTGCTGCGTCCTGTTCGCGATCGGGAGCTACCACCAGACGATCGCCAACGCCGGACGTCACGCGCAGGCCTCCAATTTCCCGCTGGTGCTGCTGTTCGTCGTCGGCCTGGTCACCAGCGTCCTGATGATGCTGATCCTCGCGCTCGATCTGTACCGGCTCGCGACCGGGCGCCTGCGGGCCGATCGTCTCGTCCAGGTGGGAAGCGGCGAATGAGCGGACCGCCGCCGATTCTCCCCGGCGCCCGGCGGCGGCGATCGGCGCGCTCATGCTGACAGTCAGCGTCTTCCTCGGATCGCTGCTCGGCGCGATGGCGCTCGGGATGCCGATCGCGTTCGCGCTGCTGGTCTGTTCGGTCGCGCTGATGGTGCAATTGAGCGCGTTCGATACCAGGATCATCGCCGAGAGTCTGGTCAACGGCGCCGACAGCTTCCCGCTGATGGCGGTGCCGTTCTTCCTGCTCGCCGGCGAGTTCATGAACGCCGGCGGCCTGTCGCGCCGGATCATCGACGTGGCCGTCTCGCTGGTCGGACACTGGCCCGGCGGACTGGGCTACGTCGCGATCATCTCGGCGGTCGTGATGGCGAGCCTGTCCGGATCGGCGGTCGCCGACACCGCGGCGCTCGCCTCGATCCTCGTGCCGATGATGAAGGAGGCCGGCTACAACGTTCCACGCGCGTGCGGACTGATGGCGGCGGGCGGGATCATCGCCCCGGTGATTCCGCCGTCGATCGGCTTCATCGTCTTCGGCGTCGCGGCGAGCGTCTCGATCACGCATCTGTTCCTCGCCGGCATCGTTCCCGGGCTCCTGATGGGCCTGTCGCTGGCGGTCACCTGGTGGTGGCTCGCGCGGAGCGAGAAGGTGAAGCCGTTGCCCCGCCAGGACTGGCCGACCCGGGCCCGCACCCTGGTCCGGGGCGCGTGGGCGCTCGGACTGCCGGTCGTCATCATCGGCGGGCTCAAGTTCGGCGTTTTCACGCCGACCGAGGCGGCGGTCGTGGCCGCCGTCTACGCGCTGCTGGTGGGCATGTTCGTCTATCGGGAGTTGAAGCCGCGGCAGCTGTACGCCGCGCTGCTCGCCGCCGGCAAGACGACCGGCGTCGTCATGTTCCTGGTCGCGGCGGCGGCGGTCTCCGCCTGGCTCATCACCATCGCCGACATCCCGGCGCAGATGGGGGCGATGCTCAAGCCCTTCGTCGAACAGAAGACGCTGCTGATGTTCCTGATGATGGTGCTGGTGCTGATCGTCGGCACCGCGCTGGACTTCGTTCCGACGGTGCTCATCCTGACGCCGGTGCTGATGCCGATCGTCAAGCAGGCCGGCATCGACCCGGTCTACTTCGGGGTCCTGTTCATCATCAACAACGCGGTCGGTCTGATCACGCCCCCGGTGGGCATCGTCTTGAACGTCGTCTGCGGCGTCGCGCGGATCGACATGGACACGGCGACCCGCGGGGTCTGGCCGTTCCTCATCGCCGAGACGATCGTCCTGTTCCTGCTGGTGCTCTTCCCGGCGCTGGTGCTGGTCCCGCTGGCCTGGCTCAAGTAGCGACGATGCACGGCGCAGCGGCCGCTCCACACGGCCCGATCTAGGCGCGCTCCGGTCGGCCGTCCCCGGCGTGGTCCCGCCAGACCGGCACGAATCCGGGGTGCCCCGGCGGCGCGCGCCAGCCGGCGTCCACGCCGATCCCCGGGGCGGCGACCAGCGCGTCGCCGGCGACGACGAGCGGCAGCGCGTCGCGGTCCCAGCTGGGGACGCCGTGCTGCTGGAGCAGCGTCTTCAGCGATCGCAGCGGACCGCCGATCCGCAAGCGCATGCGTTCGCCTCCTCGTCGCGGCCGTACCGCGAGTCCGGCGGCGAGCCGCCCGGCGTCGATTCCCTCACCGCGTGCCGGGACGAAGGCGAGCTCGCCGTGCGGCAGCGCGATCGTCGGCTCGCCGTGCCAGTCGCGGCGGTAGTCGGGCGGCGCTTCAGGATGGACGTGGGCGCGACCGCGGTGGCGGCCGATCACCCGGCCGGCGTGCGCGATCGCGATGCGCGCGTCGGCGCGGGGGCTCGCGAGCTGCGCGGCGATCTGGTCGAGGCGGGCGGCGGACGGCGGTGGCAGGCCCGCGTCGCGCAGCCACCAGCGCAACAGGTTGCGGGCCCGCGCGCCCGACAGGCGCGCGAGCGCCGCACAGTCGAGACCGCCCCGGTCGCAGCCGGCGGCGATCGCGTCGATCTCGGCCAGCGCGTCGGCGAGCGCGGCGGCGTCGGCCTGGTGGCGTGCGGCGCGCGCGAGCGTCGCCGGGTAGCCGGGCATCGCCGCCGCGATCGCCGGGGCGACGGCGAGGCGCACGGCGTTGCGGCGGTGGCGCGGATCGTGGTTGGACGGATCGTCGACCCACGCGAGCGCGTGCACCCCGGTGTAGGCGTCGATGTCGGCGCGCGCGACGCCGAGCAGCGGACGCGCCCACACCAGGCCTTCGGCGTCGATGCGCTCGGCCGGCATCGCCGCGAGTCCCTGGGGGCCGGCGCCGCGCGCGAGCTGCAGCAGCAGCGTCTCGGCCTGATCGTCCTGGTGATGGGCCAGCGCGACGATGGCGACGCCGTGCTCGAAGGCGAGCTCCCGCAGCGCCTGGTAGCGCGCAGCGCGCGCGCGTTCCTCGAGACTCGTCCGCGCGCTTCGTTCGACCCGGACCCGGCGGCTCGCGAACCCCACGCCGAGCCGCGCGCAGGCGTCCGCGCAGAACGCCATCCACCGGTCGGCGTCCGGCGACAGGCCGTGATGGACGTGCAGCGCGCACAGCGCGATCCGGCCGGCGGTCGCGGCGCGAGTCGCGTGGAGCAACGCCATCGAGTCGCGTCCGCCGGACAGCGCGACGGCGACGCCGGCGCCGGGGCCGATCGTCGACGCCCACGCGCCGACCGCCGTGGTCAGACGAGCGGCGGCGGCCTCAGCCGGGGTCGAGCTCCTTGAACTTGCCATAGCCGAGGATGCGGTCCTCGCGCCGCTCGACCAGCGCGTCGAGCGGCAGGTCGGAGAGGGATTTCAGCGCTTCGCCGAGGGCTTTCTTCAGCGTCGCGATCATCGCCGTGGGATCGCGGTGCGCGCCGCCGACCGGCTCGCCGACGACCTTGTCGACCAGGCCTAGCTGCTTCAACCGTGGTGCTGTGATGCCGAGGATCTCGGCCGCCTCCGGCGCCTGCTCCGCGCTTTTCCACAGGATCGACGCGCAACCTTCGGGCGAGATCACCGAGTAGGTCGCGTACTGGAGCATCAGCGTGACGTCGCCGATGGCGATCGCGAGCGCGCCGCCCGATCCGCCCTCGCCGATGACCGTGACGAGGACCGGCGTCCGCAAACCCGCCATCTCGTAGAGGTTGCGGCCTATCGCTTCAGACTGCCCGCGTTCCTCGGCGCCGATGCCCGGATAGGCGCCGGGGGTGTCGACGAACGTGAACAGCGGCAGGCCGAACTTCTCGGCCAGTTTCATCAGCCTCAGCGCCTTGCGGTAACCCTCGGGACGAGGCATGCCGAAGTTGCGGTGGATCTTCTCCTTGGTGTCGCGACCCTTCTGGTGGCCGATCACCATGCACGGCGCGCCGTTGAAGCGCGCGAGTCCGCCGACGATCGCCGGGTCGTCCGCGTAGGCGCGGTCGCCGTGCAGTTCGCGGAAGTCGGTGAACATCCCGGCGATGTAGTCGAGCGTGTAGGGCCGCTGCGGATGGCGCGCGACCTGCGCGATCTGCCAGGAAGTGAGCTTCGAGTAGATGTCCTTGGTGAGCTGCTGGCTCTTCCGGGACAGACGCGCGATCTCGTCGGCGATGTCGACCGCCGAGTCCTCGTGGACGAACCGGAGCTCGTCGATCTTCTGCTGCAGCTCGGCGATCGGCTGCTCGAATTCGAGGAAGGTCTGCTTCATCGGGAGGGCCGCGCGGTGGGGGCTCGGCCGCATGATAGCGCAGCGGCGCGGCGGCTATCCGGCCAGGGCGTCCCAGACGAGCTTCGCCCCGGTCGCGAACAGCAACGTGTAGGCGATCTGGTAGAAGGCCGCCTCGCTGACCTTGCGGTGCAGCCACACGCCCATCCAGATGCCGATCGGCGCCAGCGGCGCGAAGAGCAGCGCCGCGGTCAGGTTGCCGAGGTTCAGCTGCCCGAGGAAGTGGTAGGGCACGAGCTTGACGTAGTTGACGACGAGGAAGAAGACGACGGAAGTCGCGACCAGCGTCGTCTTGTCGAGCTTCTGCGGAAGCATGTAGACGGCGAACGGCGGTCCGCCGGCGTGGGCGAGCGTGCTCGTGAAACCCGACGCCGTGCCCCAGACGGCGCCGGCCAGCCGGCCGGGTGGTCGGGTCTCGCGGGCGAGCCGCGCCGCCAGGCGCTCGGTCAGCCGGAACCACCGGTT
The DNA here is from genome assembly GCA_046347725.1 of Burkholderiales bacterium. Taxonomy (GTDB): domain Bacteria; phylum Pseudomonadota; class Gammaproteobacteria; order Burkholderiales; family Casimicrobiaceae; genus VBCG01. Next base: position 41,538 of record JAXMFN010000008.1, on the reverse strand, counting down.
GAGCGCGAAGACGATCGCGATGCCGCCGATGACCAGTCGGACAGCGTTCGCCGAGAGCGCGCCGAACGCGAGCGCCCCGAGCCCGATGCCCAGGATCGCGCCGGGCAGCAGCGCGCGAAGGTGTTGGGTCGACGCGCGGCCGCGGTAGGCGTGCACGCCGAACAGGTCCATCGCGCAGAGTATCGGCAGCATGATCCCTGCCGCTTCCGCCGGGGCGATGAAGATCGACATCAGCGGCACCGCGAGTCCGCCGGAACCGGCGGCGAACCCGCCCTTGGCGATGCCGGTGACCAGGATCGCGAAGGTCGCCACCGGCCAGAACGCGAGCGGGAAGTCGGGCAGGCTCATGTCGCGCGCACCCGGCTCATCCGACCGGCGGCAACGACGCGGCCGGCCCGGCGGCGCGGGCTCGCAGCGCACCGAGCGCTTCGTTGGCGATGACCGCGGTCAGCACGATCGTCCCGCCGGTGAGCGCGGCCACGCCCGGGTTCTCGCCCATCAGGATCCAGACCCAGACCGGGCCGAGGATCGGCTCGAGCAGCGCGAGCAGCCCGAGCTGCGTCGCCGGCAGGTGGCGCGCGGCGGCGGTCGCGAGCAGGCACCCGGCGCCGAGCTGCAGCGATCCCATGACGGCGAGCACCGCGAGATCGCGAGGCGTCGCGTCGAACGGCAGCGCGACCGGGGCGGCGACGACGATCGACACGAGGCCGGCGACCAGCACCATCGGCAGCAGATCGACCTCGGCGTGGTAGCGGCGCAGGACGGTGATCTGCGCGGCGTAGAAGCACGAGACGCCGAGCGCGAGCAGGTTGCCGGCGAGCCGCCCGGCGTCGAGCGAGCCGCCGAACATGACGACGATGCCGCCGAAGGCGACCGCCATCGCGATCCAGGTCCGGCGCGGCACCGGTTCGCGGAGCACGAATCGTCCGGCGAGCGCGGCCAGGAACGGCGAGACGCTCATCAGGAAGAACGTATTGGCCACCGTCGTGCGCGTCAGCGAGGCGATGAAGCAGAAGAACGACGCGGTGAGGAAGAGCGCGGCGGCGAGGCCCGGCCGGCCGATGCCCCGGATCGCGGCCGGGGTCCGGCGCCCGTGCAGCACCGTGAGCACGACGGCGACGAACACCGACATGAACGCGCTGCGCCAGAAGACGATCTCCCAGGCGTCGGTGATCGAGACCTGGCGCACCAGATACCCGCCGGTCGACCAGCACAGCCCGGCGACGATCATGAAGCCGACCGCGCGCGTGCGGGCGGGGCTCTTGGCCGGGATTGCGGAGTCGGACACGGTCGGGAACGGTCGGGACGGGGGCGCCTGGCGCCCCGGGGCCGGCGGCGCAAACGAGGACGCCGGCGGGGAAGCCGGCGTCCTCGCGATGGTAGCACCAACGAAACCCGGCACCTACCGCCCCATCACGCCCGATGGCCGGCCGGGTTCTAGAATCCCGGTCGGGAGGATCGAATGAACGTCCAGCGCAAACGCCATCGGATCGCGGTCATCGCCGGAGACGGCATCGGCAAGGAGGTCGTGCCCGAAGGGCTGCGCTGCGTCGAGGCGGCGGCGGCGCGGCACGGGATCGGCCTCGACTTCGTCGCTTTCGACTGGAGCTGCGACCACTACCTCAAGCACGGCCGCATGATGCCCGAGGACTGGTTCGAGACCCTTTCCGGCTTCGAGGCGATCTACTACGGCGCGGTCGGCTGGCCGGCCAAGGTGCCGGATCACGTTTCGCTGTGGGGGTCGCTGATCCAGTTCCGCCGCCGCTTCGACCGGTACGTCAACCTGCGTCGATGCCGTGATGCCGGGCATCCCTTCGCCGCTCGCGGCGGGAAGCCCGGCGACATCGACTTCGTCGTCGTGCGCAAGAACCCGAGGGCGAGTACTCGTCGGTCGGCGGTCGGATGTTCGAGGGCACCGACCGAGAAGTGGTGTTCCGAAATCGGTGTTCAGCCGCAAGGGCGTCGACCGGGTGATGACCTACGCATTCGAGCTCGCGCGGAAGCGATCCCGGCGCAAGGTGACCTCGGCGACCAAGTCGAACGGCATCGCGATCACGATGCCGTTCTGGAATGCGAGCAGTTCAAGGTCGTGTCGGCGCGCTATCCGGTATCGCCACCGACGCCTACCACATCGACATCCTGACCGCGCATTTCGTCCAGCGCCCGCAGATCTTCGACGTGGTCGTCGGCTCGGAGCCTGTTCGGCGACATCCTTTCGGACCTGGGACCGGCGGTGTGCGGCACGATCGGCATCGCGCCGTCGGCGAATCTCCAATCGGCATGCCATCCGTCGCTGTTCGAGCCGGTGCACGGTTGGCGCCGAAGACATCGCCGGCCAGGAATCCGCCAATCCGATCGGCCAGATCTGGTCGGGCGCGCTGATGCTCGACTTCCTCGGCCATCCGGCGGCGGCGGCCGGCGATCGTCGGCGCGATCGAGCAGGTGCTCGCCGACCCCGGCGCGCCGCGCACGCGCGACATCGGCGGTCGAGCGACGGCCGTGGAGGCCGGCAGGGCGATCGCGTGGAAATGCGCCGATCCGCCGCGTCGATTCCGCCGGGTCGCGCCGGGGGCGCGGGCCGGGGCGGTGTCGACGTCCGCGATCGCGCACCGGCGCCGCCCGTCGCCCGCGCGCGAAAACAAGACGCTACCGGCGCCGACGCAGAAACGTCGAATGGGGAGACGCGAATGGCCTTGCTGATCAAGGTCCCGCGCGAGGTGTTCCAGAACGAGAAGCGGGTCGCCACCGTTCCGGAAGTCGTCGAGAAACTCGTCAAACTGGGGTTCCGCGTCGCGGTCGAGGCCGGCGCCGGCGACGCGGCGAACGCCTCCCCGACGAGATGTACCGATCGGCCGGCGCCGAGATCGTGCCCACGGCGTCCCAGCTCTGGGCGACATCGGACATCGTCTTCAAGGTGCGTCCGCCGAGCGTCGACGAAGTGGCGCTGATGCGCGAAGGCGGCACGCTGGTCGGATTCGTCTGGCCGGCGCAGAACCCCGAGCTCATGCAGAAGCTGGCGGCGAGGAAGGCGCGGTGCTGGCCATCGATTCGCTTCCGCGCCAGCTGTCGCGCGCGCAGAAGATGGACGCGCTGACGTCGATGGCGGGCATCGGCGGCTATCGCGCGGTGATCGAGGCGGCCAACGCCTTCGGCCGCTTCTTCAACGGCCAGGTCACCGCCGCGGGCAAGGTGCCGCCGGCCAGGTCTTCATCGCCGGTGCCGGCGTGGCCGGTCTCGCGGCGATCGGAACCGCCGCCAACCTCGGCGCGATCGTGCGCGCCAACGACACGCGCGCCACCGAGGTCGCCGACCAGGTCAAGTCGCTGGGCGGCGAATTCGTCAAGGTCGATTACGAGGAGGAAGGCTCCGGCGGCGGCGGCGCCGCGAAGGTGATGAGCGAGGGCTTCCAGCAGGCCCAACGCGAGATGTACGCCAAGCAGGCCGAGGAAGTCGACATCATCATCACCACGGCGCTGATCCCGGGCAAGCCGGCGCCGAGGCTCATCACCGCCGACATGGTGAGGAAGCATGAAGCCGGGCAGCATCATCGTCGACATGGCGGCCGAGCAAGGGCCGGCAATTGCGAGCTGACCGAACCCAGGAAGGCGGTGGTGAAGCACGGTGTGACGATCATCGGCTACACCGACCTCGCCAGCCGCCTGGCGCGCCAGTCGTCGACGCTGTACGCGAACAACCTGCTGCGACTGACCGAGGAGCTGTGCAAGACCAAGGACGGAGTCGTCGACGTCAACATGGACGACGACGCGATCCGCGGCCTCACCGTGATCAAGGACGGCGGGATCACCTGGCCGCCGCCGCCGCCCAAGCTGCCGGCCGCGCCGCCGGCGGCCGCCAAACCCGCGGCGGCCGCCCCGGCGAGCAGCGGGACACGGTCACGGCAAGCCCGGCGCCGCGATGTCGCCGGGAAAGACCGCAGTTCTGTTCGGCGTCGGAGCGATCCTGTTCCTGCTGATCGGCCGCTACGCCCCGCCGTCGTTCCTCGGCCACTTCACCGATGTTCGTGCTCGCCTGCTTCGTCGGCTACATGGTCGTCTGGAACGTGACGCCGGCGCTGCACACGCCGCTGATGAGCGTCACCAACGCGGTGTCGAGCATCATCGCCATCAGGGCGCTGGTCCAGATCTTGCGCCGGACCTGACGCAGATCTCGGCGGATCTCGGGCGCCGAGCTTGAGTGGATCCGGTGGCTGTCGGTCGCCGCGATCGCGCTCGCCACCATCAGCATGTTCGGCGGATTCGCGGTCACCCGCCGGATGCTCGAGATGTTCCGCAAGTAGGAGACGATGATGACCTGGAAGCACCGCGGTCGTTTCCTACCTCGGCGCGACCATCCTGTTCATCCTCTGCCTCGGGGGCCTGTCGAATCCCGAGACGTCGCGACGCGGCAACCTCTACGGCATCGTCGGCATGGCGATCGCCGTGCTGGCGACGGTGTTCGGGCCGGAGGTCACCGCCGGCGGACTGCGTTCGTCATCGGCGCGATGGTCGTCGGCGCGGCGATCGACCTGTACGCGGCGCGCGCGTCGTCAGATGACGCAGATGCCCGAACTGGTCGCGCTGATGCAGCCTCGTCGGCCTCGCGGCGATGCTGGTCGGCTACGCAGAGCTTCGCCGATCCGGCGGTCGCGGTGAAACTCTCCCGGCGGAGAAGGCGATCCACGAGATCGAGATGTACGTCGGCGTGCTGATCGGCGCCGTGACCTTCACCGGCTCGGTGATCGCGTTCGGCAAGCTCTCCGGCAAGATCAGCGGCAAGCCGGTGCTGTTGCCGGGCGCCACTGGATCAACCTCGTCGGCCTCCTCGTCGTCGTCTACTACGGATACGCGTTCGTCAAGGCGGGCGATTTTTCCGGCGGGCTGGTGCCGATGGCGGTGATGACGGTCATCGCGCTCTCTTCGGCATCCACATGGTGATGGCGATCGGCGGCGCCGACATGCACCGGTCGTCGTGTCGATGCTCAACAGCTACTCCGGCTGGGCGGCGGCCGCGATCCCGGATTCATGCTGTCGAACGATCTCCTGATCGTGACCGGCGCGCTGGTCGGCTCGAGCGGCGCGATCATCTCTTGCATCATGTGCGCGGCGATGAACCGCAGCTTCATCAGCGTCATCGCCGGCGGCTTCGGCACCGAGGGCAGGGCGCCGGCCGCCCGCCGGCGCCGGCACCGCCGCGCAGCCGGCCGGCGAGGTCGCCGGTGGTCGGCGACCGATACCGCCGAGCTCCTGCGAGCGAAGAACGTCATCATCGTCCCCGGGCTGCGGGATGGCGGTCGCGCAGGCGCAGCACACCGTCTACGAGATCACCAAGCTCTTGCGCGACAGGGGCGTGAACGTGCGCTTCGGCATCCATCCGGTCGCCGGCCGGATGCCCGGCCACATGAACGTGCTGCTCGCCGAGGCGAAGATCCCCTACGACATCGTTTTCGAGATGGACGAATTGAACGAGGACTTCCCCGACACCGACGTCGCGATGGTCATCGGCGCGAACGACATCGTGAACCCGGCCGCGCAGGAGGACCCGGCGAGCCCGATCGCCGGCATGCCCAGTCCTCGAGGTATGGAAGGCGAAGACGTCGATCGTCATGAAGCGAAGCATGGCCTCCGGCTACGCGGGCGTCGACAATCCGCTGTTCTACAAGGAGAACAACCGGATGCTGTTCGGCGACATGAAGATGCTCGACGAGGTATTGGGTGCGGTGAAGGCCGAGCCCGGTCGGTCTCGGTCGTGACCGGGGTCGCTCTCCACGTCACGGTCCTCGACCTGTCGCGGGTGCTGGCCGGACCCTGGTGTACGCAGCATCTGGCCGACCTGGGCGCGACCGTCTGGAAGATCGAGCGGCCCGGCACCGGCGACGATGCGCGCGCCTGGGGACCGCCGTACGCGAAGGACTCGAGCGGCCGCGACGACCGAGGCGGCCTACTACCTCGCCTGCAACCGCGGCAAGCGTTCGCTGGCCGTCGACTTCACCAAGCCGGCCAGGCAGACGATCGTGCGTGCGCTCGCGCTTCGAGGCCGACGTGCTGGTCGAGAACTACAAGGTCGGCGGTCTGGCGAAGGTCGGTCTCGATCGGCGAGCCTCGCCGCCGAACATCCACGGCTCGTCTATTGCTCGATCACCGGATTCGGCCAGTCGGGTCCGTGGGCGGAGCGCGCGGGCTACGACTTCATCGTCCAGGGCCTGTCCAGTTTCCGCGAGCCGTCACCAGCGAGCGCGACGCGCTCCCGGCGGCGGACCGCAGAAGGCCGGCATCGCGATCACCGACCTCGTCACCGGGCTCTTCGCCGCGACCGGCATCCTGGCGGCGCTCTCGAGCGCGAACGCACCGGACGCGGCCGGCACGTCGACGCGTGCCTGTTCGACTCGGCGGTGGCGATGATGACGGTGATGAACCTCAATTACCCTCGTCAGCGGCCGGCCGCCCGGGCGCTACGGCAATGCCATCCCGCATCGTCCCCTACGAGGCGTTCGCCTGCGCCGACGGTCACCTGATCCTCGCAGTCGGCAACGACGGCCAGTTCGAGTTCTGCGAGGCGGCCGGCGTCGCCGACTGGCCGCGCGATCCGCGTTTCGCGAAGAGCGCCGACCGCGTCCGGCACCGCGAGACGCTGGTGCCGATGGTCGCCGCGTGATGAGGACGCGCCCCCGGCGCGGCCTGGCTCGCGCTGCTCGAACCGTTGGGCGTTCCGTGCGGAGCTGATCAACACGCTCGACCCAGGTGTTCGAGGAGCCGCAGCTGCCCGCCCGCAGGATGCGGTTCGATCTGCCGCACCCGCTCGCCGGCACCGTGCCGCAGGTCGGCCTGCCGCTCCTCTTCGACGCCGGGCGCGCTGCGACTCCGGGGACGCGCCGCCGCTCCTGGGCCAGCACACCGCGCAGGTGTTGAAGGAACGCCTGGGATACGACGACGCGTCGATCGCGCGGCTGGCCGCGGACGGCGTCATCGGCGTCGCGCGCGGCTGACGCCGCTCGCGCCGCTGGTCGTGCCCCCTGGGGGGCGGCGCGCGCCAGCGCGCTTCGGGGGGATCCTCCTAATCCGCTTCGACCTGTCCGGTAGCTTTCTGGCGGAAGAGCGACCAGCCCATGCCGACGCCGAGGACGACGCCGACGGCGACGAGCACGATCCACGCGAGCGTCGTGCCGTCGCGCGCGACCCAGCCGAGCGAGTAGAGCCACCAGACGAACGCGGCCAGGATCGCGGCGAGCAGCGTCACGCCGACGGCACCCAGCGACACCCAGGTCGCGCGCACGCACATGACCCAGCCGGCCAGGAGCACCAGACCGACGAGTCCTCGCGCGGCATCGAAGCTCCCGCCGAGCGCCCAGTGGACGTACGAGGTCCCGGTCGGGTTCCAGGTCGCCATGACCAGCGCCACCGCGACGGCGATGCGGATCAGCACGCCCATCGCCGCACCCGGTGGCGGTCTGCGTGCGGACGGCTCACTTCATCTTCGCCCAGATCGGCCAGACCTGGTTGTCGGCCCGGTGTGGCACGTCGACGTTTGACCGCGCGGCCCAAGGGATCACCTGCCGATGCAGCGGCAGGTGGTACATTTCGCTGCGCTGTATTTCGAGCGCGCGGCGGATCAGCGCGAGGCGCTTGTCCGCGTTCATTTCGATCTTGACCTCGCCGACGATCGCGTCGAACTTCGAATCGGCGTAGCGGCCGTAGTTGTAGTCGCCGTCGCCCTTGCTGTTGTAGGTCGACAGCACCGGCGAGAGGGTGAACTGCGCGTCGGTTGACGCTCCGCCCCAGCCCAGCATGTAGAGGCTGGTATCGAGCTTCTCGAGCTTCGGGAAATACTGTGCGCGCGGCATCGTCACGAGCTTCGTGTTGACGCCGATCTTGGTCCACATCGAGGCGAGCGCCTGGCAGATCTTCTCGTCGTTGACGTAGCGGTTGTTCGGGCAGTCGAGCGTGACTTCGAAGCCGTTCGCGTATCCGGCCTCGCCGAGGAGCTTCTTGGCCAGCGCCGGGTCGTGCGCGAACCGCTTCTCGATCTCGGGCGTCGTCTGGACCGGGGACGGCGTCATCGCGCCGGAGGGTTTCGACAGGCCCCGCATCGTCGCCTTCTGGATCGCGTCGATGTCGATCGCGTGGTAGAGCGCGGCGCGCACGCGCTTGTCCTTGAACGGGTTCTTGCCCTTGACGCTCGAGTAGAGGAGCTCGTCGCGCCCCTGATCCATGCCGATGAACACGATCCGCTGCTCGAAGCCCTCGATCACCTTGACGCCCGGCGTCTGCTGCAGGCGCGGCACGTCCTGCGGCGCCGGATCGTTGATCAGGTCGACGTTGCCGGCGACCAGCGCCGCGAGGCGCGTCGCGTCGTTGGCGATCGGCGTGTAGACGATCTCGTCGACGTTGCCGTCGAACTTCCGGTCCTTCCAGCCCCACCAGTTCGGGTTCTTCGCCAGATGGGTCTTGACGTCCGGCTCGCGCGACTTGAGGAGGTAGGGCCCGGTTCCGTTCGCGTTGCGGGCGGTGATCATCTCCTCCTTGTTCTTGAAGTCGAGCGGCTTCGCCGCTTTGTTCTTCTCCGACCAGGCCTTCGGCATGATCATCAGCGTGACCAAGTGCTCCAGCATGATCGGGTTGGGTCCGTTGGTCACGAATTCCACGGTCAGGTCGTCGATCCGCCGCGGTTTGCCGACTGCGTTGGCGTAGTTGCGGATCTGCGAGGTGTCCTCGGCGGCGCGCTGGATCGAGAAGACGACGTCGTCGGCGGTGAACGGCGAGCCGTCGTGGAACTTGACGCCCGGCCGCAGCTTGAACCGCCAGGTCGTCGCGTTCACCTGCTCCCAGGAGGTCGCCAGACCCGGGATGATCTTGAGGTCCTTGTCGCGCATCACCAGCGCGTCGTAGATGAGGTTGTTGATGTTGTTGGTCAGGTTCTCGTTCTGCGAGTACGGGTCCATCGTCTGCGGATCGCCGCGGCCGGCCCAGCGCAGCGTCTTCGCCTCGACCGCGGTCGCGAACGAGGCGAGCGCCAGGACCCCGCAGACGGCGGCGGCCGCGAGGCGGCGCGCGGGCGCGGACGTGTTGCGGGCGGTGGCCGGTCGGGTCCGGGACGGGGCAGGCATGGATCCTCCTGAGGGTGGGCGCCGGGACCCCGGCGCGAACGTGGGCCGATCATAGCGGAGCGGCCCACGACGCGGTAGCGCGGTAGAATCCGCGCCCGCGGCAGGGACGCACGGCCGCCCCCTGCGTCCCGTCCGTCCGGTTCCCGTCATGATCCCCACCCCGGCCGAGCTGGCGTCGAGCCTCGAGGCGATGCTCGCCGCCGACGCGGCGCGCCTGGGTCGACGCGTCCGCGACGCCGGCGCGCGGCGTCTTCGGCCGGACGCCCTGGCGAGACTCGCCGCGGACGTCGAGCGCGCCACGACGCGCTACCAGGCCCGTCTGGCGGCCCGACCGCCGATCCGCTATCCGCCCGAACTGCCGGTGTCGCAGCGTGCCGGCGAGATCGCCGCTGCGATCCGCGACCATCCGGTGGTCATCGTCTGCGGCGAAACCGGTTCGGGCAAGACGACCCAGCTTCCCAAGATCTGCATCGAGGCCGGCCGCGGACGTCGCGGCCTGATCGGCCACACGCAGCCTCGCCGTCTCGCCGCACGCTCGGTCGCCGCGCGCATCGCGCAGGAGACCGGTTCCCACCCGGGGGGCGCGGTCGGCTACAAGGTCCGCTTCGCCGACCGCACATCGCCCGACGCCTGGATCAAGGTCATGACCGACGGCGTCCTGCTCGCCGAGACGCAGTCCGACCGCGAACTCCTGGCCTACGACACGATCATCGTCGACGAGGCGCATGAGCGCAGCCTCAACATCGACTTCCTGCTCGGTCTGCTCAAGGGGCTGTGCGCGCGGCGGCCGGATTTCCGCGTCGTCATCACCTCGGCGACCCTCGACGCCGCGCGCTTCGCGCGCCATTTCGGCGGGGCGGACGGGCCGGCGCCGGTGATCGAGGTCTCCGGCCGGCTCTACCCGGTCGAGTTGCGTTGGCGTCCGGCGGGCGGCGACCCCGACGACGAGACGACCGACGACGAGGTCGAGATCGAAGAGGCGATCGCCGAGGCCGCCGCCGAGCTGTGGCGCGAAGGCCCCGGCGACATCCTCGCGTTCCTTCCCGGCGAGCGCGAGATCCGCGAGACCGCGGACCTGCTGCGCGCGGACTTCCGTCGGCGGCCCTGGGGCGCGGCCGCCCAGATAGTCCCGCTCTACGCGCGGCTCTCCCACGAGGAGCAGCAACGCGCGTTCGCGCCGTCGAACGGTCGGCGCATCGTGCTCGCGACCAACGTCGCCGAGACCTCGATCACCGTGCCGGGAGTCCGGTACGTGATCGACGCCGGCCTCGCGCGCGTCAAGCGATACAGCCCCCGCAACAAGACGACGCTCCTCGCGCTCGAGAAGGTTGCCCGGGCGAATGCCGACCAGCGCGCCGGACGCTGCGGCCGTGTGCGCGACGGCGTCTGCGTGCGCCTGTACTCGGAGGCCGACTACGCCGCCCGACCGAAGTACGCCGACCCCGAGATCCTGCGCAGCTCGCTCGCGAGCGTGATCCTGCAGATGGCCGCGCTCGAGATCGGGCCGGTCGACGCGTTCCCTTTCGTCGATCCGCCGACGCCGCGCGCGATCGCCGACGGTTGGCAGCTGCTGGCCGATCTGGGGGCGGTCGACGAGCGCCGGGCGCTGACGCCGGTCGGACGCGAGCTCGCGCGGCTCCCGCTCGATCCGCGCATCGGTCGGATCGTCATCGCCGCGCGCGATCGCGGCTGCGTCGCCGAGGCGCTGATCATCGCGAGCGCGCTGTCGGTCCCCGATCCGCGCGAGCGGCCGCTCGAACGCGCGCAGGCGGCCGACCAGGCGCACCTGCGGTTCCGCGACGAGCGCTCGGACTTCCTGTCGCTCGTCCACCTGTGGGAGTTCTTCGACCGGCTGGTGGACGAGAAGCTCGCGCACCGCCGGCAGGTCGAACGTTGCCGCGAGGTCTTCGTCAACCATCTGCGGATGCGCGAGTGGCGCGACATCCACGGTCAGCTCGCCTCGCAGCTCGCCGACGCCGGCTGGCGCTGGGAGGCGGCGCTGCCTCGCGAGTGGGACGCGCTGCGCTACCGCGCGCTGCACGAGACGCTGCTGACCGGGCTCCTGTCGAACGTGGGACTGCGCGACGGTGCGCCGGCGGCCCGCGCCGAGGGCGTGCCCGCGGCCCGCGCGCCGGGCGAAGGGTACAGCGGACCGCGCGGCATCCGCTTCCACCTGCATCCGGGCAGCGGTCTCGCCAAGAAGGGCGGACGCTGGATCCTCGCCGCCGAGCTGGTCGAGACGACGCGGCTCTACGCCCGCTGCGCCGCCCGCGTCGAGCCCGAGTGGATCGAGGCGATCGCGGGGCCGAAGGTGACGCGCGAGGTGTTCGATCCGGGCTGGGACGCGGCTCGCGGCGAGGTCGTCGCGCGCGAGCGCGTGAAGTTCGAGGGGCTGACGCTGGTCGCGTCGCGGCCGGTGTCCTACGGGGCGGTCGACCCGAAGGCGGCGCGCGAGGTCTTCATCCGCGAGGCGCTCGTTCCCGGGGCGCTGGCGACGCGGGGGTCGTTCGTGGCCCGGAACCAGGCGCTCGTCGCCGACGTCGCCGAACTCGAGCACAAGGCGCGTCGCCAGGATGTGCTGGTCGACGAGGACGCGCTCGCGGCGTTCTACGACGCGCGAGTGCCGGCCGGCGTCTGCACGACGGCGGCGTTCGAGGCCTGGCGCGTGGACGCCGAGCGTCGCGACCCGTCGATCCTGCTCCTCACGCGCGCGGCGCTGATGCGACACGCCGCGTCGGAGGTGACCGAGGCGCTCTATCCCGAGACGCTGGCCGTGGCCGGGACGGTCCTGTCGTTGCGCTACCGGTTCGCGCCGGGAAGCCCGAACGACGGACTGACGTTGACCGTGCCGCTCGCGCTCCTCAACCGGCTCGACGACGCCCGGTTGTCCTGGCTGGTTCCGGGGATGGTCCGGGAGAAGGTCGCCGCCTGCTTCAAGGCGCTGCCCAAGGGCCTTCGCAATCGCTTCGTTCCGGTCGCCGCCGCCGTGACCGAGTTTCTCGAGGCGACCGACCCGTCGTCGGCGAGCCTGCCGGAGGCGCTCGCCGCGTGGATCCGAGCGCGCACGGGCGAGGCCCCGCCCGCGGCGGCGTTCGACGACGCGCCGCTGCCCGACCACCTCAAGATCCTGGTGTCGGTCGTCGACGCGGACGGTCGGGAGCTCGCCGCCGGACGCGACCTGGCGGCGTTGCGCACCCGGTTGGGCGAGGCGGCGAAGGCGAGCTTCGCCCAGTCGGCCGACGGATTCTCCCGGCGCGCGATCCGCCGCTGGGACTTCGGCGACCTGCCGACGACGCTCGCGGTCGAGCGCGCCGGACGGACGGTCAGCGCGTGGCCGGCGCTGGTCGACGACGGAGACGGCGTTTCGCTGGTCCTCGCCGACACCCGCGAGTCGGCCGAGACCTCGACCCGGCGGGGCGTGGTCCGGCTCCTGAGGATCGCGCTCGCGGACGCCCTCTCCCGATGGGCGAAGGGGGGGGCGGGATTCGCGCCGGCGGCGCTCGCGCTCAAGGCGACGGTGCCCACGGACCGGCTGCTCGGCGACGTCCTCGACGCGATCGCCGAGCGCGCGTTCCTGGGCGACGACCCGGTCCCGCGCGACGCCGCGGGTTTCGACGAGCAGGTGAAACGCGGCCGGACCCGGCTGCCGGCGGTCGCCGAGGGGGCGTTCCGCCTGCTGGGCACGATCGCGACCGCCCACCAGGCGCTCGGCGCCCGCCTCGCCGCCGCGCCGCCCGGGCACAAGCGCCTGGCCGCCGAACTGCGCGCCCAGCGCGACGAGCTCGTCCACGCCGGCTTCTTCGCCGCGACGCCCTGGGCGCAGCTCCAGCATATCCCCCGCTATCTGACGGCGCTGGACCGACGCCTCGTCAAGGCGATCGCCGATCCCGGTCGCGATGCCCGTCACGCGACGAACGTCGAGTCGTGGATCCGGCGCTGGCGCGAGCGGCGCGACCGCGACCGGGCCGCCGGGCGCGACGACCCGCAGCTCGACGCGTTCCGATGGTTGCTCGAAGAGCTCAAGGTTTCGCTGTTCGCCCAGGAGCTCCGGACGCCCGCGCCGGTCTCCTACAAGCGGGTCGAAAAGGCCTGGGCGGTGCTCGCGGCCGGATAAGGCTCCCGACGGCCCCCCGGGCCCGGCTCGAGCGAGGGGCGCTCGGCGGCGCCGCGCCGCTGGCAGGCGAAAACCCGCCGTGTTACAGTGGGTTGGCGCAGAAACTTCCGGCGGTAGGTTCACGAACTCGTGCCGCCAACGAGCCGGTGCGCTCCGATCCGGCTGCGCGTCGAAGCCTGCACCCTGACATCGCTTGAACCCGACGGCCACCGAACCCGCGGTGCGGCGACCTACGCCGCGCGAGCAGACCAAGATCCTGGCGGATTGCCGGGATCTCGCCGTGCATCGGCTGCTGATCGCGTTCTCATCGATGCTCGACCGCGTCGGCGACATTCTGATGGACCGGGCCGGGCGCACCGACCTGCGCGACGAGCAGTCGATGTATCTCGATGCGCGCCAGCTGATCATGAGCGAGCGCTCGAAGCTCATGTCCGAGTTCGAGCGGAGGTTGAGGACCCGGATCGACGAGCGCATCGCCGGTCGCGAGGAGCCGAAGGCCGACTTCTCGAAGGTCGACACGACCAAGCTGACGCTGGTCGACACCACGGCGATGGACGAGGCGGTGCTGACCGGGAACATCACGCGGATCATCGAGAACGCGTGCTTCGACGAGCTGACGCTGCTCAACCGCGGCCTGGGTTACCTGCTCGACAAGCCCGATCTCGCGACCGACCGCAATCCGCTCGCGCCGGTCACCATCGTCGACGCGTTCGCCGACGCGCTCAGCCAGCTCAAGACCGAGACGCGGATCCGTTTCCAGATTCTCAGGGACCTGAATCAGGCCTCGCTCGGCGACATCGCCGCGATCTACGGCGACATCAACCGGCATCTCGCCAACCTGCGCGTCGTGCCGGGCATCGCCCGGCCGGTCCAGGCGCAACGCTCGGCCGCCGATGTCCGAAAGGCGGGGCACGAGGCGCGCGATCGCGCGGCGGCGCAGCACACGGCGGCCGCCGAGGTCGATGTCATGGCGCTCTTCCGCCGGATGTTCGGCGCGGCCGCGAGTTCCGCTTACCTGCCGGCGTCGGGCGCCCCGTCGATCGGGGCGATGCCGGGCTTGCCGCCGATGAGCGGCGCACCCGGAGCGGCGATGCCGGGATACGGCGCGCCCGTGGGGAGCGGCTCCGATTTCCCGGAGATCACGATGCCCGGCGGCCTGCCGCCGGTGACGTTCGCGCCGATGGCGCCGACGCCGTCCGGATACATCCCCGGACAGCCGATCATGGCGACGCCGGTGCTCCACGAGGGACTCACCCGGCTGCAGGCCGGCCAGACCTCGTTCGACCTGGGCGGCGGCGCGATCGTCCAGTTCTCGGGCATCCCGGAAGGCCTGCACAACGTCCTGCGCGACCTGCAGGAGTCGCCGCTCGGACGCAAGGCGAACCAGCTCGAGTCGATGACCATCGAGATGGTCGCGATGCTGTTCGACTTCGTCTTCGAGACCCGCGACCTCCCCGACGGCATCAAGGCGCTGCTCGCACGGCTGCAGATCCCGGTGCTCAAGGCGGCGATGCTCGACGGCGCCTTCTTCGCCAAGAAGTCGCATCCGTCGCGCCTCCTGGTCAACGCGCTCGCGGAGGCCGGACGCGGCTGGTCGCCGGCGATGGGCAACGACGATCCGCTCTACCGCAAGATCGAGGCGATCGTTCGCCGGATCCTCGACGGCTTCTCCGACGATCTCGCGATCTTCGACGAGCTCAAGGCCGACCTCGACGCGTTCCTCGCCGAGGAGGAGAAGGCCGCCGAGGCGAACATCAGCTCCACCGCCGAGGAGATCCACCAGCGCGACCGCGCCGAGATCGCCGGGAACATCGCGCGCGGCGAGATCGAGCGGCGCATCGAGGGTTCGCCGGTGCCGAAGTTCCTGGCCGCGTTCCTGCGCGAACGCTGGCACGCGGCCATGGCCAAGGTGTACGCGGCCGACGGCGACGAGAGCGAGGCCTGGGGCGCGTCGGTCGCCACGCTCGAAGACCTGGTCTGGAGCGTGCAGCCCAAACGCACCGGTGAGGACCGGCGCCATCTGGTCGCGCTGCTGCCGTCGCTGCTCAAGCGGCTGGGCGCGGCGGTGCCGCCGTCGTCGTGGCCGGCGCAGGCGCGCGAGAGCTTCATGTCGAACCTCGTCGAGGCGCACGCGGCGGCGGTGAAGCCTCACTTCGCGCAGGTCGACTCGCCGACCGCGGCGATGGCGGTCGCGGCCCGGGCCCAGGCCGAAATGGCCAAGGCGGCCGGCGACGAGAAGGCGGCTCAGCAGGCCGAGGCGCTCGCCGAGGCGATGGCGCCCGCGGAGCCGGCGCCGCCGCTGCCCGAACCCGAGGTCCTGGACGACCAGTACCTCGAGATCGCCCGCAGCCTCGACCGTGGCGTCTGGATCGAATTCGAGGGTGACGACGGCCAGCTCGCATTCGCCAAGCTCGCCTGGATCAGTCCGCTGCGCGGGACCTACCTGTTCACCAACCGGCAGGGGCAGAAGGCGCTGTCGATGACCGCCGAGGAGCTGGCCGAGCGTTTCCGCGCCGATCGCGCCCGCGTCGTCGAGGCCGAGCCGCTGATCGACCGCGCGCTGACCAACGTGATGGGCAAGCTCGAGGATCGGCTGCCCGCGATCGCGGCCTGACGTGGGAGCGGGCGGCGCGTTCCCGCCGTCGATCGGCGTGGTCGTCGTCGGCGACGAGATCCTCTCGGGCAAGCGCGCCGACAAGCACCTGCCGCACGCGATCTCGACGCTCGCGCAGCGGGGGCTGGGTGTCGACTGGGCGACCTTCGTCGGCGACGATCGCGGGCGGCTGACGGCGCTGTTGCGCGACAGCTTCGCGCGCGGCGACATGGTGTTCTCGTTCGGCGGGATCGGCGCCACGCCAGACGACCACACGCGGCAGGCGGCGGCGGCCGCTCTGGGCGTGCCGCTCGAGCGCCATCCGCAGGCGTTGGCCGAGATCGAGGCCCGCTTCGGCGCCGACGCCTATCCGCACCGCGTGCTGATGGCCGATTTCCCGGCGGGAGCGTCGATCGTCCCCAACCCGTTCAACCGGATCGCGGCGTTCTCGGTGCGCGACCACCATTTCCTGCCCGGGTTTCCCCAGATGGCCTGGCCGATGATGGACTGGGTGCTCGCGACCCGCTATCCGGGGCTGCGGCGCGAGAAGCCGATCGAGCGGGCGATCGCGGTCTACGACGCCGGCGAGAGCCAGCTCCTGCCCCTGATGGACGAAAACGTGGCGCGCTTTCCGCGTGTGCGGCTGTTCAGCCTGCCGGCGTTCCTCCCGGACGGCGGCCGGCGAATCGAGCTGGGCGTGCGCGGAGCGCCGGCCGATGTGGAGCCCGCCTTCGAGCACCTGCGCGCCGGCGTCCTGCGCTCCGGATTCCGCCACGAGCCGATCGAGGACCGCGGATGACCGGCATGGACGGCAGCGGCCGGGCCTACGACCAGGTCGCGGTCGGCGACGCGTTTTCGCGGACGCTGACGGTGACCGACACGCACCTCGTCGTCGGCGCCGGATTGATCGGCGACTTCAATCCGCACCACGTCGACGACACGTTCGCCGCCGGGTCGCGGTTCGGCACGCGAATCCTGCACGGCGTCATGACCAGCGCGATCATGGGCGGCGCGGTCGGCATGATCTTCCACGGCACCGCGATCGCCTACCTCGAGCAGGCGACGAAGTTCCTCGCCCCGGTGCGCGCCGGCGACACGCTGACGACGACCTGGACGGTCGCCGCGAAGGACGACAAGCCGCGGCACGGCGGCGGCGTGGTGACGATGCGCGCGGCCGCGCTCAACCAGCGCGGCGAGAAGGTCGCCGAGGCGGAAGGACGGATGCTCGTCGCCGCGACGCCGGCGTGGCTCGCCGCGCGATCGGACGCCGCGCCGTGACCGGTCCCGGCGTCGCGACCGAAGGGCCGTCCCGAGGTCGCGCTCGCCCCCTGGGGGGAGGCGTGCGCGGCACGCCTCGGGGGATCTCCTCCCCCTAGCGTCGCGCGAGCGCGCGCACGCACTCGGCGACCAGCGCGGGACCCCGGTAGACGAGCCCGGTGTAGAGCTGGACCAGCGCGGCGCCGCAGGCGATCTTCTCGCGCGCGTCGTCGCCCGACAGGATGCCGCCGACGCCGATCACCGGCACCGCGCCATCCAGTTCGTCGACCAGCGTGCGGAGCACCGCGTTGGATTTCGCGAACAGCGGCCGGCCGGAGAGCCCTCCGGTCTCGGCGGCGTGCGGCAGGCCGGCCACGGCGTCGCGCGCCACCGTCGTGTTGGTCGCGATGACCGCGTCGGCACCCGAGTGCGCGAGCACCCGGGCGACGCCGCGGACCGCGTCCGGCTCGAGATCGGGTGCGATCTTGATCGCGACCGGCAACGCCCGACCGAGCGCCTGGACCTGCCGGTCGCGCTCGGCGATCACCCGGGCGACCAGGGCGGCGAGCGCCGCCTCCGCCTGGAGCTCGCGCAGGCCCTGGGTGTTCGGCGAGGAGACGTTGATCGTGACGTAGCTCGCGACCGGCGCCACCGCGCGCAATCCGGCGACGTAGTCGTCGGCGGCGCGCTCGTTGGGTGTATCGAAGTTCTTGCCCAGGTTGCAGCCCAGCACGCCGCGGTAGCCCGACGCGCGCACGTTGGCGACGAACCGCTCGACACCGCCGTTGTTGAACCCGAGCCGGTTGACCAGCGCCTGCGCCTCGGGGATACGGAACATCCGTGGTCGCGGGTTGCCCGGCTGCGGCCGCGGCGTCACCGTGCCGGCCTCGAGGAAGCCGAAGCCCAGCGCGGCCAGTCCGTCGAGGTGCGCGGCGTCCTTGTCGAGTCCGGCGGCGAGACCGACACGGTTGGGGAAGTCGATGCCCATGACCCGCACCGGGTCGGGCGGCAGCCGCGGCGCGGCCATTCGCGCGAGCCCGAGTCGCGCGGCGCGATCGAGCGCCGCGAAGGCGAGCTCGTGGGCCCGCTCCGGGTCGAGTGCGAAGAGGACGGGACGCAGCAGCGGGTAGAACATGGCGGCGCGGATACGGGGCGCGGCGCGCGGACTCGCGGCGTTCGTCGCGCGGCCGCGACGCCGCTCGCGCGAGGCGGGGCGATGATACCATCGCGCCGCCGATGCGCCCGATTCCGCTCCCCGTTCTCCGCGCGCTGGGCGTCGTCGCCGCGATCGCCGTCCTCGGTGCGCCGGCGCCGTCCCCGGCGGCGGGCGCGCCCGCCGACCAGGAGCGCTACGGCCGGCGCGCCGACGTGCTCGCGTTCGCCGCCGAAGTCGCCGCCGACGCCGGTCTCGACCGCCGTCGCGTCGAGCGCTGGCTCGCCGGTGCGCGCTACCAGGCGCGCATCGTCGACCTCATGTCGCGGCCGATCGTCGATCCGCCGAAGTGGTACGACTACTCGCCGCCGTTCCTGTCGGCCGAGCGCATCGCCGCCGGCGTCGCGTGGTGGAAGGCCAACGACGACGCGCTCGTCCGCGCCGAGGCGCGCTTCGGCGTGCCGCCCGAGATCGTCGTCGCGATCATCGGCGTGGAGACCTACTACGGGCGGGCGACCGGCACCCACCGGGTCATCGACGCGCTGGCGACGCTCGCGTTCGACTACCCGCGCCGCGCGCCGTTCTTCCGCGGCGAGTTGAAGGAGTTCCTGCGGCTGGTGCACGAGCAGGGCGTCTCGCCGTCCCTGACCCGCGGTTCGTTCGCCGGCGCGATGGGCGTGCCCCAGTTCATGCCCGGCAGCTACCGTCGCTACGCGGTGGACTTCGACGGCGACGCGCGCATCGACCTCTTCGGCAGCGCGGCCGACGCGATCGGCAGCGTCGCGAACTACCTGGCGCGACACGATTGGCGCCCGGGCGGACCGCTGCTGGTCGCGGCGAGCGTCGCGCCGCAGGCCCGCGACACGATCGCGCGACGGCTCGACGGCGGGATCAGCGAGCGCCGCCCGCTCGAGCTCTGGGCCGCGGACGGCGTCGAGCCGGCGCTCGCGCTCGAACCGGTCGACGAGCCCGTCGCGCTGGTGTCGCTCGAGGAATCGGCCGATCAGTCGAGCGTCTGGATCGCCTGCCCCAACTTCTACGTGATCACCCGCTACAACCGCAGCCGCCTGTACGCCGCGGCGGTCGTGCGCCTCGCCGAAGCGTTGCGCGACGCCCGCTGACGCGAGCGCGTCAGCGGCGCATCAGGGCCGTCACGTGCGCGGCCAGCGCCGCCGTCGACCGGTCGACCGTGGACGGCAGCGCCGCGCCGGCGATGAGCGTTCCGGCGATCGGCGCGGCGAGGATCTTGCCGAGTTCGACGCCGAACTGGTCGAACGGATTGACGCCCCAGAGGATGCCTTCGACGAAGTTCCGGTGTTCGTAGAGCGCGAGCAGCGCCCCCAGCGTCGTCGCGTCGAGCCGGGGAACCAGCACGGTCGTCGACGGGCGGTCGCCCGGGCAGGCCCGGATCGCGATCGCGCGCGAGAGCGCCGCACCGCGCAGACCCTGCGCCGCGAGCTCGGTCTCGAGGGACGAGGCCGACCGGCCGAACGAGAGCGCCTGCGCCTGGGCGAGGGCGTTGGCGACCAGCAGCGCGTGGCGGTCGCGACCGCCTCCGCCGGCCGGCAGCGCCGGGACGATGAACTCCACCGGGACCGTGTCGGTGCCCTGATGCAGCCACTGGAAGAACGCGTGCTGACCGTCGGTGCCGACACCGCCCCACAGCGCCGGCGCCGTGCGACCGGGGACCGGATCGCCGTCGCGCGTGACCCGCTTGCCGTTGCTCTCGAGCGACAGCTGCTGCAGATAGGCGGGCAGGAGGCCGAGCGCCTCCGCGTAGGGCACGACGACGCGTTGACGGTACCCGAGCGCGGAGGCGTTCCAAAGTCCCACGAGCGCCAGGGCGACCGGCAGGTTCGACTCGAACGGCGCTTCGCGGAAGTGGACGTCCATCGCGTGCGCGCCTTCGAAGAGGCGGGCATGCGTCTGGGCGCCCAGCGCGGCGCCGATCGTCACGCCGACCGACGACCACAGCGAGAAGCGGCCGCCGACTCCCTCGTGCATCGGCAGGATCGCGGCGTCGGGAACGCCGAACGCGCGCGCCAGGTCCGGCCGCGCCGTCGCGGCGAGCACCTGGTGTTCGAGCGGGCGGGCGCCCGGCATCGCCGAGGCGAGCCAGGCGATCGCCGCCCTGGCGTTCTCGATCGTCTCCTGCGTGCCGAAGCTCTTCGAGGCGATGACGACGAGCGTGGCCGCCGGCTCGAGCGTCGCCAGCGCGCGGTCGAGGGCGGCCGGGTCGACATTGGCGACGAACGCGGCGGCGGGGCCGTTCGCGCCGGGCCGGCGCAGCGCCTCGACCACCAGACGCGGCCCCAGATCGGAGCCGCCGATGCCCAGGTGCAGCACATGGCGGATCAGCGCGCCGGTCGCTCCGCGCGCCTCGCCGGTGTGGATTCGCCGCGCCCAGTCCGCAGTCCGCTCGCGGCTCGCACGCAACGATTCGCGCGCGCCGGCGGCTTCACCGGGCAGCGGCGGTCCACCCGGGGCGCGCAGCGCCGGATGGAGGACCGGACGGGCGTCGGAGACGTTGACGCGCTCGCCGGCGAACAGCGCCTCGATCCAGCGATCGAGCCCGCACTCCCGCGCGTAGCCGGCCAGCGAGGCGAGCACCTCGCCGGTCAGCCGCTCTCGCGACAGGTCGACGCGCCAGTCGCCCCAGGCGAGCGAGAGCGCCCGGTTTCGGTCCGGATCGCGTTCGAACAGGTCGGCGAGCGTCGTCGCGGTCAGCGCGCGCGCGGCGGCGACGAGCGGTTCAGGCAGCGCGGGCGTCATATGCGGCGCGATTGTAAACGGTCGCCGGCGAACGGCCGGCGGCGCGCGGTCGTCGGTTCGGATCACGGCCGAGCACGCGCCGTTCGATCCGGCCGCGGGCGGCGGAATACGCGCGTCGGCCGAGGAAATCCGATAACAAATAGGAACCATTCCCATTCGTATTGACAGCGTCCGCCGGCGCCGCTAGACTGGCCGCATTCCCGTCGATCTCCGGCGCCGCGCTGTCCACCCACAGGCCATGACCCCGATCCGAACGCTCTTCGCGGCTGCTCTCGCGGCCGCGCTCGTACCCACGCCCGCCCCTGCCCAGGAAAAGGTCCTCAACCTCTATTCGGCGCGCCACTACCAGACCGACGAGGCGCTCTACGACAATTTCACCCGCGCGACCGGCATCCGGATCAACCGGATCGAGGCGGGCGACGACCAGCTGCTCGAGCGCCTGCGATCCGAGGGAGCGAACAGTCCGGCCGACGTGCTGCTGATCGTCGACGCGTCGCGGTTGTACAACGCGCAGCAGCAGGGGCTTTTCCAGCCGGTCCGCTCGGCGACGCTCGAATCGCGGATCCCGGCGTCGATGCGCGACCCGGGCGGCGAGTGGTTCGGGTTCTCGAGCCGCGCCCGCGTCCTGGTCTACGGCAAGGGGCGGATCGCCCCGGCCGAGATCGCGACCTACGAATCGCTCGCCGATCCCCGGCTCAAGGGCAAGGTCTGCGTGCGCTCCGGCTCGCATCCGTACAACCTCTCGCTGACCGCCGCGATGATCGAGCGGCATGGCGAGGCCAGGGCGGAGGCCTGGGCGAAGGGACTGGTGGCGAACTTCGCGCGCGCGCCCAAGGGCGGCGACAGCGACCAGATCAAGGCGGTCGCCGCCGGCGAATGCGATGTCGCGATCGTCAACACCTACTACTACGCGCGGGTCCTGCGCTCGACCAAGCCGGAGGACCGCGACATCGTGGCGAAGACGGGCGTCGTCTGGCCGGACCAGGCCGGACCGGGGACGCACGTCAACATCTCCGGCGCCGGCATCCTCCGTCACGCGCCGCACCGCGAGGCGGCGGTCCGCTTCCTCGAGTACCTCGCCGGCGACGACGCCCAGCGCTACTTCGCCGACGGCAACAACGAGTGGCCGGCCGTGCGTTCGGTGGTCGTGAAGAACCCGGCGCTGGAGGCGATGGGCGGCGCGGCGTTCCGGGCCGATCCGGTTTCGATCGCCGCGCTCGGCCGCAACACGCCGGCCGCGCAGAAGCTCGCCGACCGCGCCGGCTGGCGCTGATCAGCCGACGGCGCCCACCGCGGCGCCCGAGCGCCGCTCGGAGGCCGGTGCGATCCGGCGCCGGGAGGCGCGCGCCAGCGCGATGATCGGCGCGAGACCGACGGCGACGATCGCGAGCGAGGGCAGCGCCGCCTCGGCCAGCCGCTCGTCGCGGGCGAGCGCGTAGGCCTGCGTCGCCAGCGTGTCGAAGTTGAACGGCCGCAGCAGCAGCGTCGCCGGCAGCTCCTTCATGACATCGACGAACACGAGCAACAGCGCCACGGCGACGCTGCGCGCCACCAGCGGCGCGTGGACGCGCCGGAAGGTCTCGCGCGCGTTCTGGCCGAGGCTGCGCGCCGCGGCGTCCATCGCCGGGGTGATCCGCGCGAGACCCGGCTCGACGCTGTTCCAGGCGACGGCGAAGTAGCGGACGAGGTACGCGTAGACCAGCGCGACCGTCGTGCCGGTGAGGAGAAGTCCCGGGCTCGCGCCGGTCGCGGCGCGGACCGCGTCGGCGATCCAGCCGTCGATCGTGCCGAGCGGCAGCAGGACGCCCACGGCGAGCACCGTTCCGGGCACCGCGTAGCCCAGCGTCAGCACGCGCGCCGCGGCGCGCGGCAGCGGGCCGGCGTTGAGCCGGGCGGCGTAGGCGACCAGCAACGCGAGCGCGACCGCCAGCGCCGCGGCGACGAGCGAGACGCGCAGGCTGTTCCACGCCCACTCGACGAAACGCACGGTCAGCGCCACCTCGGGTTCGGCGTGCACGAGCCGCGCGAGCAGCAGCAGCGGCACGACGAAGCCGACCGCGAGCGGAACCGTGCACAGCACCGCCATCGTCCAGCCGCGCCAGCCGCGCACGACCGGCCGCGGATCGTCGGCCGGTCCCTTGGTGCGGCCGCTGCCGCTGCTGCGCGCGGCGCCGCGCGAGGCGCGTTCCAACGCGATCGCGATCAGCACGAATCCCAGGAGCATCGCCGCGAGCTGCGCGGCGGCGGCGCGGTCGCCCAGCGAGAACCAGGCGCGGTAGACGCCGGTGGTGAAGGTGTCGACCGCGAAATACGCGACGGTGCCGAAGTCGGCGAGCGTCTCCATCAGCGCCAGCGCGATGCCCCCGGCGATCGCCGGACGCGCGAGCGGCAGTTCGACCTTCCAGAACGCCTCGCGGCGCCCCAGTCCCAACGTCCGTGCCGCCTCGACGAACGCCGGCGGACGCTCGACGAAGGCGGTGCGCGCGAGCAGGTAGACGTACGGATAGAGCGTGAAGACGAACATCGCCGCCGCCCCCGGCAGCGAGCGCACGTCCGGGAACCAGTAGTCGCCGCGCGACCAGCCGAACGCCTCCCGCAGCGCCGTCTGGACCGGTCCGGCGTACTGCAACGCGTCGGTGTACGCGTAGGCCATGACGTAGGCGGGCATCGCCAGCGGCAAGAGCAGCGCCCACTCGAACGTGGCGCTGCCGGGGAAGCGGAACTGCGCCAACGCCCAGCCGGTGAGCGTGCCGCCGAAGGCGACGCCGGCGCCGACCAGGACGACGAGCGCGATCGTGTTGAGCGCGTAGCGCGGCAGCACCGTGTCGGCCAGGTGGCTCCAGGTCTCGCCGGCGCCCGGCGCCGCGCCCCGTGCGACGACGGCGAGGACCGGGAGCAGCGCGAGCGCGGCGAGGCCCAGCGCCGCGAGGACGAGCGTGCGCCGCTCGCTCACCGGCGTCGACGCTCGCGCGCTCGCGCGGGTCTGGCGATCGTCATCGTGCGATTATAGAACCGGCCTCGGCGTCGGGCGCGCGCACCTGCCGGTCGGTGAGACCGGTTCCCGGGGCGGCGGACGCGGCCGCCGCGATATACTCGGTCTCGTCGGCCGGCACGCCGACGCGACCGCATGCGGATCCTCCTGTCGAACGACGACGGCTATTTCGCGCCGGGCCTCGAGGCGCTGGCCGCGGCGCTCGCCCCGCACGCCGAGATCACCGTCGTCGCCCCGGAGCGCGATCGTAGCGGCGCGTCGAATTCGCTGACGCTCGACCGGCCGCTGATGGTCCGCCGGGCGCCCAACGGCTTCCTGTTCGTCAACGGCACGCCGACCGACTGCGTGCACCTCGCGGTCACCGGGCTGCTGGACCGTCTGCCAGACATGGTGGTCTCGGGGATCAACCTCGGGGCGAACATGGGCGACGACACGATCTACTCGGGAACGGTTGCCGCCGCGACCGAGGGGTTCCTGCTCGGCATCCCTTCGATCGCGATCTCGCTCGCGTCGAAGACCGCGCGCCATTTCGAGACCGCGGGTGCGATCGCCGTGTCGCTGGTCGAGCGACACGCGCGCGAGCCGCTGGGACCGTGGCTGCTCAACGTCAACGTCCCCGACGTTCCCCGCGCGGAGCTCAGGCCCGCGCTGGTGACGCGGCTGGGGCGGCGTCACAAGGCCGAGGACACGATCCGCGCGAAGAGCCCCCGCGGCGAGACCGTCTACTGGGTCGGCGCCGCCGGGCCGGCGGCGGACGCCGGCGAGGGGACCGATTTCCACGCGGTCGCGCAGGGTCACGTGTCGGTGACACCGCTGCAGATCGACCTCACGCATCGCGAGCGGATGTCCGAAGTCGAGCGCTGGGTGCAGCGCTGAACGGGTATCGCGGAGAACAGCCGCCTTGGCGACGCATGGCACCGGAATGACGTCGGCGCGCACGCACGCGCGCATGGTCGAGCGGCTGCGCGACGAGGGCGTCCGCGACGAGGTCGTGCTCGACGCGATGCTGGCCGTCCCCCGGCACCGCTTCGTCGACGAGGCGTTGGCGATCCGCGCCTACGAGGACGTGCCGCTGCCGATCGGCCACGGACAGACGATCTCGCAGCCCTGGGTCGTCGCGCGGATGTCCGAGCTCGCGCGCAACGGGCGCGATCTCGACGGCGTCCTCGAGATCGGCACCGGCTGCGGATACCAGACCGCGGTCCTGTCGCGGATCGCGAAGCGCGTCTGGACCGTCGAACGGATCGGGGCGCTGGTCGCGAAGGCGCGGCGCAATCTGCAGGCGCTAAGATGCACCAACGTCGCGCTCAAGCACGGCGACGGCAGCGCCGACCTGGGCGAGGACCTCGCGGTCGACGCGATCGTCGTCACCGCCGGCGCCTCGCGGCTGCCGACCGCGCTCTTGCGCTACCTCAAGCCGGGCGGCCGGATGGTGATCCCGCTCGCCGACGAGGGCGAGCGCGGCGTCCAGCACCTGACCGTCGTCGACGCGACGCCCAACGGTTTTCGCGAGCAGAAGCTCGATGCGGTACGATTCGTTCCGCTCCTGCCGGGCCTCGCCTGACCCACGCGTGGGCGTCGTCGCGGTGGGACCCGCTCCCGACGCGACGATGACGCTTCCCGCCACGCCCGCGAGCTCGACCACGCCCTCCGCGATCCTGATCGCGGCCACCGCGATCCTGCTGGTGGTGTCCGGCTGCGCGACCCGTACGCCGGCCCCGGTCGTCGATCGCCCGGCGGTGCCCGCGCGCGACGCTGCGCCGGCAGCGCCGGCGCCCGCCGCGCCGCCGCCGGTCGCCGTCGCACCGGAATCGCCCAGGACACCGGAGCCCGACTGGCGCCCGCCGAGCTACACGGTCAAGCGCGGCGACACGCTCTACCAGATCGCGCTCGAGTACGGACTCGACTACCGCGAACTCGCCGCGTGGAACTCGATCGAGAACGTCAACCTGATCCGCGTCGGTCAGGTGCTGCGACTGGTCGCGCCCGGAAGCGAACCTCCGCCGACGGCGCAGGCCGCCGGCGGCGCGACCGGCACGATCGTCACGCCGCTGCGCACGGTGCCGCCGGTCGGTGCGACGCCGGCGACGCCGGGATCGTCGCCGGCGGTGACGACTCCCGCTCCGCCGGTCGGCCGCGCGGCGGACGGCGCGATCCGAACGTCGCCACGCGCGATCAAGGAGCCGTGGTCCGATCAGGCGATGAAGGACGTCGCCCGCGCGTCCGGCGGATCCGACACGGGAACGGTGCTTCCCAAGGCCGAGCCATCGCCGCGTCCGGCGCCGACGCCGGCGGCGCCACCGGTTTCCGCGGCACCGTCTTCATCCTCGCCGCCGGCGACCGGTTCGTCTCCCGGCGACGACGAGGGACTGGACTGGGTCTGGCCGGCGAAAGGCAAGGTCGTCGCCCAGTTCTCCGAGACCGCGAGTCTCAAGGGCATCGACATCTCCGGCGCGGCGGGCGACGCGGTCGTCGCGAGCGCGTCCGGCAAGGTCGTCTATGCCGGGACCGGATTGCGCGGCTACGGCAAGCTCGTCATCGTCAAGCACAACAACACCTACCTGACCGCGTACGCCCACAACCGCGAGATCCTGGTCAAGGAGGGCCAGAGCGTGTCGCGCGGCCAGAAGATCGCCGAAATGGGATCGTCCGACGCCGACCAGGTGAAGCTCCATTTCGAGATCCGGCGGCTCGGCCGGCCGATGGACCCGCTGCGTTTCCTGCCGCCGGCCTGACGCGTGGGCGCTGCGGCGCACCGCTGATGCGCAGTCCGCGAGCCGAGGCGTCGCCGGCACCGGCTCGGGTCGCGGCCCGGCCCGCCGACGAGGCGGCCGATCCCGCGGTCGACGACACGCTCACCGCGCCGCTGCCGTTCGACGAACCGCCGCCCGGGCTCGCCGCCGATTTCGTCGCCGACATCGCCCAACTCTATCTCAACGAGATCGGCCAGCACGCGCTGCTCACCGCCGACGAGGAGCTGGCCGCCGCGCGCGCCGCCCGCGACGGCGACTTCGGCGCGCGACAGACGCTGATCGAGCGCAACCTGCGTCTGGTCGTCAGCATCGCACGCCACTACGTCCACCGCGGGCTCGCGCTGCCCGATCTGATCGAGGAGGGCAACCTGGGACTCATGCACGCGCTCTCCAAGTTCGACCCGGAGCGCGGCTTCCGCTTCTCGACCTACGCGACCTGGTGGATCCGCCAGGCGGTCGAGCGGGCGATCGTCCAGCAGGCGCGCACGATCCGTCTTCCGGCCCACGTCGTGCGCGAGCTCTCGGTCGTCCAGCGCGCGTTGCGGCACCTGGAGAACCACCCCCCCGCCGACGGTCGCGAGGCGACGCTCGAGGACGTCGCCCACCTGATCGACCGGCCGGTCGCGGACGTCGCGCGGCTCGTCCATCTGCAGGAGCACGTGCTGTCGCTCGACGCGCCGCTCGACCGCGATCCGTCGGTCACGATCGCCGAGAGCGTCACCGACGAGAACGCCGTCGAGCCCGAGCTCCTGCTCCACCATGGCGAGCTCGAGCGCTACGTCGCCGCCTGGCTGGCCGAGCTGCCCGAGCGGCAGTGTCGTGTGATCGAGCGCCGTTACGGCCTCAACGGCGCCGAGATCGCGACGCTGGACGAGCTCTCGCGCGAAATGGGCGTCACCCGCGAGCGCGTGCGCCAGATCCAGACCGAGGCCCTCGATCGACTTCGGGCGCGGCTCGCCGAATCGGGATTCGAGCGCGACGCGCTCCTCTGACCGGGGCGCTCCGGTCGACGCGGTCAGTCGGCCGCGCGCAGCTCCGCGGGACCCGGCAACACGTCGACCGCCCGCGCGAGCGTGGCCACCAGAGCTTCTCGCTCGTGCTCGCGCCGGGGCGCAGGTCCGTACCGGAGCGCCGCGTAGGACTCGGCGATCGCGGCGAACGCGATCGCGAACTGCGGCCATCGGCGGCTCGCACGCGCGGCGTAGGCGATGGGTCCCTCGTGCGCCATGCGTGGCAGACCGGCGCGCTCGAGGCGCCGGCAGGTCTCGTTCCACAGCGTCTGCGCACGCTCGGGTTTCGCGCGTGTCAGTCCGGCGATCGCCAGCGTCAGCCCGGCCCAGGCGATAAGGATCGCGCCGCCGATGGCGGCGAGCTGCCAGGGCGCGAAGCCGTCGAGCCTCCATTCGCGCCACAGCTCGCGCTGGCGGTCGCGGTCGAAGCCGACGACGCCGCGCCGCCACGCGTGGTTCATCGCGTCGACGACGAATTGCGCCGTCTTGAGCCACCCGGCGTCGAGGCGCGCGAACAGCGGCACCGGTTCATCGGCGCCGACCGCGCGCGCGAGACCGGATTCGATCCGGTTCGGCGCGACGGTCGCGGTCGGGTCGACCCGCGTCCAATAGCCGTCGACCAGCACCTCGGCCCACGCGTGCGCGTCGGACTGGCGCACGATCAGGTAGCCGCCGCGCGGATTGAGCTCGCCTCCCTGGTAGCCGGTCACGACCCGGGCCGGGACGCCGGCGGCGCGCATCAATGCGACGAACGCGCCGGCGTAGTGCTCGCAGAATCCGCGGCGCGAGTCGAACAGGAAGCCGTCGACCGGGTCGCGATCGAGCAGGGGCGGCGTCAGCGTGTAGACGAACGGCTGGCTGGCGAACCATTCGAGCGCGGCGCGGACGAGCGCGCCGTCGTCGGCATGGCTCGCGCGCAGCTCCCGGGCGAGCGCCGCGGCGCGGGGATTGCCTGGCGGGCGGCGCAGCTGCTCCCGGGCATCGTCGTCGTCGGCGACCGGGTAGCGGCCGCCCGGCACCGAGACCTGTCCGTAGCGCGTGACCTGGGAGACCGGGATGCGGGCGAGGAGTTGCTGATCGTGCGTCAGCGTCGCGAAGCCGGAGACCGCCGACGTCGTCGCGTCTTCGCCGACCGGCTTCGGCAGGCTCGCCGGCATGTCGATCGCGAAGAGCCAGGGACGGGAGTTCGGTTCCAGCGTCACCGTGTAGACGATCGCGGTCGGGTCGAGCGCGGCCAGCGCGCCGCGACCCTGCCTGGTGGCCAGCGACCAGGTGCGCCCGTCGAAGCGCGACAGCACCGGGCCCCGCCAGTAGCGCTGCGCCGGCGAGGGGACCGGGCCGTCGAAATCGACGCGGAACGCCACCGCATCGGACATCGACAGCTCGCTGATCGATCCGGGCGCCATCGTGTCGGACAGGCCGGTGCGACCGGACGCGTCCCCGGGCACGCCCCACAACGGCGCACCGACGCGGGGAAAGAGCACGAACAGCAGCGCCGCGATCGGCAGTCCCTGCGCGATCAGTACCGCGGTGCGGCCGATCGCGCGAGCGGGGCGTCGGACCGGCGGCGCGCCCGGCGGCCGGGCGAGCGCGTCGAGCGCCGCACCGAGCACGAGGACCGCCGGGATCGCGGCGAGCGCCGCGAACGGCGACTGGCTCTTGAAGAATGGCGTGACGACGAGGAAGGACGCGAGCGCGACCAGCAGCGATCCATCGCGCACGGTCCGCGTCTCGAGGAACTTGATGCCGACGAGAATGTAGAGGAAGGCGACCGACGGATCGCGGCCGAGCAGGTAGCCGTAGGACGCCCGCACGGCGAGCGCCGAGACGACGGCGAACACGACGAGCGTCCACGAAGGGATGCGGGCCGGCGGCGCCTCGGGGCGCAGCCGGTCGCGACGCGTGAGCAGGAAGCGCAGGCCGACGATCGCGAGCCCGTAGACGGCGATCCACAGCGGCAGGTGCGGTGCCTGCGGCAACTGCGTGCAGACGATCAGCGCGCCGAGCCACCGGATCTGCGTCGGCACGAGCAGCGGCGAGGCGTCGGCGACGCGGCGGCGGCGCGGCGAGGGCGGGCGCTTCCGGACGATCACCGGCCCGACTCCGCCGGAACCAGCGCCAGCATCGTCAGCGCCGCGCGCCGATGGTCGCGGTCCTGGCCGATCGGCAGCGACGCGCCCGGCAGCGAGAGCGCGGTGAACGGTCGGGTCGCGCGCTCGGCGGCGAGGACCCAGGCGGTCAGCCGCGACAGGCGCGTCTCGACGTCGAGGTGCGGGCAGCGCCGACCAGGCGAGCACGACCGGTCCGCGCCGCCGGCGCCGTCGAAGACCTTGGTGTACCAGCCGGCGCCTCGGGCGACCGCCTTCCAGGCGACACGCTGCGGAGGGTCGCCCGGCAGGTATTCGCGTAGTCCGGCGAACTCGGACTCGTCGCCGCGCCCCGGTGCCGCGACATCGCGTCCGTCCGCGCCGCGCGGCAGCGGCGGCGCGCGCCGGGCTCAGGCGCCGGATAGACGATGCCGGCCAGCGGAAAATGGACGTAGGACCACGCGCGCCACAGTCCGAGCGGCTGCGTCGAGGACAACGTGACCCGGCTCCAGCGGCGCGCGGCCGCGCCGGAGCGCGCGTCGCGTTCGAGGCGGACCGTCGATCGGTCGCCGGCGGCGACGTCGATGATCGCGGTCGCGCATTCCGGTGCCGAGACTTCGATCGATTCGCGCGCTGCTCGCCGCCCTCGATCGCCAGCGTGAAGGCGATCCGCCCGCCGGCGTAGAAGCCGCCTGCGGCCAGCGGACGGACCACGGTGCCGGCCAGATTGCGGAACGCGTGCAGCAGCGAGGCGGCGATGAGTCCGGCGACCAGGAAGGTGACGAGAATCCGAGCGACAACGCGTAGTTGAGCGAGGTGACGAGCATCACCGCCAGCGTCGCGATCATCGTCCAGCCGCGGCGCGAGGGCAGGATGTAGATCCGCGAGTGGCGCAGGACCACGCGGTCGCTGTCGCCCGGGACGAGATGGAAGAAGCGCCGGCGCCAGCGCGCGACCGCGGCCGGGAGTACCGGCCGGGCCGGCGGGGCAGCCGTGGACACGGGGAGCGCTACGGCAACGGTACCGACCGCAGCAGCGACTGCGCGGCGAGCGCTCCGGCGCGCGCCCCGCCGGAGAGCCGGTGGCCCGCGACGGCCGGGAAGACCGCCTGCACGTCTTCCGGAAGCACCATCGGCCGCCCGCCGACGAGGGCCCAGGCCCGGGCGGCGTTGAGCAGCATCAGGCCTGCCCGGGGGGAGAGGCCGCGGCGCGCGCCGGTGTCGGCGGTGCCCGCGCCGCTCGCGTGCCCGCGGCTCGCGGCGAGCAGCGCCTGGACGTAGTCGAGCAGCGGCGGGGCGACGTGCAGCGCCTGCGCCTCGCGCTGCCAATCGGCGAGCGTTGCCGGATCGCAGAGCGCGGGCAGGTCGGCGATCTTCGCGCGGCGGTCGCCGCCTGCGAGCAGTTCGCGCTCGGCGGCCGGATCCGGATAGCCGAGCTCGAGCGCCATCAGGAAGCGGTCGAGCTGGGACTCCGGCAGAGGGTAAGCGCCGATCTGTTCGACCGGGTTCTGCGTGGCGATGACGAAGAACGGCTCGGGGAGCTTTCGGGTCTGGCCGTCGATCGAGACCTGCCGCTCCTCCATTGCCTCCAGCAGCGCGCTCTGCGTCTTGGGGGGCGCCCGGTTGATCTCGTCGGCGAGGACGACCGAGTTGAAGACCGGCCCGGGGTGGAAGCGGAACGCCTGCGCCCGCTCGTCGTAGATCGACACGCCGAGCACATCGGCCGGCAGGAGGTCGCTGGTGAACTGGATGCGCGCGTACCGCAGTCCCAGCGCGGTCGCGAGCGCCTGTGCCAGCGTCGACTTGCCAACGCCGGGGATGTCCTCGACGAGAAGATGGCCGCGCGCGATCAGACAGGCGAGCGCGAGCTTGAGCGCCTCGTCCTTGCCGACGACGATGCGCGCCAGCTCGCGCAGGATCTGGGTGGCGCGCTGGGCGACCGGGACGATCAGGCTGGCGGGGCGGACGGTCATCGGGTGCCTATCGGGTCGGGTGAAGTCGGCGGCTCGCGGGTCGCCCGGGGAGCGCCCGGGCCTGCGGACACTAGCAAGTCCGGTGCCGGCTCGTCATCCCCGGCGATCGCACGCTACACTCCGTCCGGCGGCTGCGGCATTGCGTTCAGGCCGCCCGGCGCGCCGGAAGTTCCGCCGGCCCGGTGCGCCGCGGCCGTCTCCACGCTTCCGATGACCACCGCCTACATCACCCATCCGTCCTGCTCGCGCCATGAGATGGGCCCGTACCATCCGGAGTGCCCCGACCGGCTCGCCGCGATCGGCGACCGGCTGATCGCGTCGGGCATCGACGTCTATCTCGTTCCCTACCAGGCGCCGGCGGCCACCCATGGGCAGCTCGCCCGGGTTCACGCCGCCGCCTACCTGGCCGAGATCGAGCACGCGAGCCCCCGGGAGGGCCTCCACTTCCTCGATCCGGACACGGCGATGAACGCCCATTCGCTGACCGCGGCGAAGCACGCGGCCGGCGCGGTCGTGCTCGCCACCGACCTGGTGATGCGTGGCGAATGCCGGAACGCGTTCTGCGCGGTGCGTCCGCCGGGGCACCACGCGGAGCGTCGACGCGCGATGGGGTTCTGCCTCTACAACAACGTCGCGGTCGGCGTCGCGCACGCGCTGGAGGCGCATGGACTCGACCGCGTCGCGGTGGTCGACTTCGACGTTCACCACGGCAACGGGACCGAGGACATCTTCGTCGGCGACGAGCGGGTGCTGATGGTCTCGACGTTCCAGCATCCGCTCTACCCGTATTCGGGCGCCGATTGCACGGCACCGAACATGGTCAACGTGGCGCTCCCCGAGGGTACCGGCAGCGACGGGTTCCGCGACGCGGTGCGCGAGCGCTGGCTTCCCGCGCTGGAGGCGTTCCGACCGCAGTTCCTCTACGTCTCGGCCGGATTCGACGCGCACCGCGAGGATCCGCTCGCCGGGTTGCGCCTGGCCGACGCCGACTACGCCTGGGTCACGCGCGAACTGCTGGCGGTCGCGGCCCGCCACGCGCACGGCCGGCTGGTCTCGACGCTCGAGGGCGGGTACGCGCTCTCGGCGCTGGGCCGCGCGGCGACCGAGCACGTGCGCGAGCTCGTGGCCGGGTGATCCGGACGCCGGCGATGGAACGACGCGATTTCCTGGCCGCCTGCGTCGGCGTGACCGGCGCCGCGGCGCTCGCGGCGTCCGCCGCGGCGCGCGACGGCGTCGCGCCGCGCTACCACGCGCGCACGAAGCTCGTCGACGCGCGCCACGGGCCGCTGCGCACGGCCGACCTCAAGTCCGAAACCAACTACGTCTTCCAGTACCCGTACGCGGCGACGCCGTGCTTCCTGCTGCGCCTCGCCGGTCCGGCGCCGCCGGCCGCGGGGCTGAAGCGCGAGGACGGACGCGCCTACGACTGGATCGGAGGCGTCGGCGCGGACCGGCGCGTCGTCGCTTTCACCGCGATCTGCGCCCACCAGCTCGCCTATCCGACCCGCGAGGTCTCGTTCATCCGCTACCAGAGCGAGGGCTCGGCGACCTCCGCGGGGCGGGTGATCCACTGCTGCGCCGATCACAGCGTCTACGATCCGTCGGCCGGTGCGCGGGTCGTCTCCGGCCCGGCGCCGCAGCCGCTCGCGGCGATCGTGCTCGAGCACGACGCCAAGCGCGACGAGCTCTACGCGCTGGGTACGTTGGGAGCCGAGCCTTTCGAGGCGTTCTTCGCCAAGTACGAGTTCCGCCTCGCGACCGAGTACGGCGGCTCGAAGGCCCGTGCGAGCGTCGGTGCGGTGAGCGTCGTGCGCGAACTGTCCGACTATTGCCGCAACACGATCCGATGCTGAGCGCGTGCGAGCGTCCGCGGCGCGCGCCGTCGCGCGTGAGCGCATGACGCATTCCTCCGGCTCCGGAGAGGCCGCGATCGTCGTTTCGGGGCTGGTCAAGCGCTACGGCCGTGTCGAGGCGGTCCGGGGCGTTTCGTTCTCGGTGCGCGAGGGCACGACGACGGCGTTGCTCGGCGGCAACGGCGCCGGGAAGACGACGACGCTGTCGATGCTGCTGGGCGTCCTCGAGCCGACGGCCGGCGACATCCGCGTGCTCGGCATCGACATGCGACGCGACCGCCTGCGCGCGCTGCCGCGGATGAACTTCACCTCCCCCTACGTCGACCTGCCCAAGCGGCTCACGGTCGCCGAGAACCTGCGCGTCTACGCCGATCTGTACGGCGTGGCGCGACCGGTCGCGCGGATCGCCGAGCTGGCCGACGAGTTCGACCTGAACGCGATCCTGGCGCGGCCCTACGGACGCCTGTCGGCCGGGCAGCGTACGCGCGTCTCGCTCGCCAAGGCGATGCTCAACGGTCCGGACGTGCTCCTGCTCGACGAGCCGACCGCCTCGCTCGATCCCGACGTCGGCGACCGGGTGAGGTCCTGGCTCGAGCGCTACCAGCACCGCACCGGCTGCACGATGCTGCTCGCGTCGCACAACATGGGCGAGGTCGAGCGGATGTGCGACGACGTGATCATGCTGCGCGCCGGCCGCGTCGTCGACCAGGGTTCGCCGGCGGCGCTCGTCGCCCGCTACGGACGCGCCGACCTGGAACAGGTGTTCCTCGACATCGCCCGCGCCGGCGACGACGTTCCTGCGGCCGCTGGCGGAGAGGGACGCGCGTGATCATCGCGCGAGTGGTGGGCCGGCTTTCAGGCCGACGGTCGCGCCGATGACCGCCGGCGTCGTCCTCAAGCCGCAGACGGGCCTGGTCGCGTCGGCCCGGCGCGTGGTCGCGCTGGTGCGGCGGCACGCCTACCTGATCGCCAAGTCCTGGCCGCGAATCGTCTCGCTGATGTACTACCCGACGGTGACGCTGATCCTGTGGGCGTTCCTCACGCTCTACCTCGCGCCGCAGGCGTCGGTGCTCAGGGACGCGCCGGGCATCTTCCTCGCCGCTGTCCTGCTCTGGGATACGCTGTTCCGGGGCCAGCTCGGCGTGTCGCTGACCTTCATCGAGGAGATGTACGCGCGCAATCTCGGCAACCTGTTCGTGGCACCGCTGTCGCTCGCCGAGTTCATCGTCGCGCAGATCGCGATGAGTGTGCTGCGCACCGCGATCGGCATGGGCGGCGCCTGCCTCGCCGCATGGCTCCTGTTCCACTACTCGATCTTCGAGCTCGGCTTTCCGCTGATCGCGTTCGCCGCCGGCCTGATCGCGTTCGGCTGGGCGATCGGGCTCGCGGTCTGCGCGCTCGTGCTCGAGTGGGGCCTGGGCGCCGAGGAGCTCGCCTGGGCGGCGATCTTCCTCGTCATGCCGGTGTCGGGCGTCTACTACCCGGTGTCGGTGTTGCCCGGCTGGCTCCAGGGGGTCGCCGCCGCGATCCCGTCGTCGCACCTGTTCGAGGGGATGCGCGCCGTGCTTCTGCAGGGCGTCGTGCCGTGGCAGGCGCTCGCGACCGCCTTCGCGCTGGACGCCGCGTACCTCGCCGGCGGAGCAGCGCTCTTCGCCTGGGCGGTCCGTCGGGCGCGCCGCGACGGGCGCCTGCTGCAGATGGGCGAATAGCGGGGGCAATTCCCGTCTGCTCGCCGGATCGGGCCGCGGCCGGCGCCTCTAGGATCGACCCGACTCCCGGTACCGATCGCGCCCCCGTGACCACCGCCGCCGCCGACGTTTCGTTCCGCTTTCTCAGGGATATCGCTTCCGATCTGTCGTCTAAGGAAGTGTCGTTCCCGACCTTTCTCGACGCGACGCTCAAGATCCGTCGCGCGGTCGACGACCCGTCGGTCGACACCGAGACGGTCGCGCGCGCGGTGACCGCCGAGCCGCTCGTCTCGGCGAAGATCGTGCAGATGGCCAATTCCGCCGCGGTCAACCCGGGCGGCAAGCCGGTGTCCGACGTCAAGAGCGCCATCGCGCGCGTCGGATTCGTGTCGGTCCGCACGGTGGCCGTATCGGTCGCGGTCCAGCAGCTGCGTTCGTCCGGCGACCTGGCGAAGTTCGCGCGCCGCGCCGAGCTCGCGTGGAACCACAGCGTCGACGTCGCCGCGCACGCGTACTTCCTCGCGAAGAAGCTGACGCGGATCAACCCCGACGAGGCGCTCTTCGCCGGCCTCGTCCACGACATCGGCTACTACTATCTGCTCTCGAAGGCCGGGAACTACCCGGAGCTCGACGCCGACCCGGCCGCCCTGGACGCGGTGCTGGCCGAATGGCACGCGCCGATCGGCCAGTCGGTACTGCACACGTTCAACCTCGCGGACCCGACGCTCGAGGCGATCGCCGAGCACGAGGTCGGCCATGTACGCACGCCGCTGCGCTCGCTGGTCGACGTGGTCTCGCTCGCGAACCTCGTGTGCGCCGCGACCAATCCGGTTCGACATTCCGGCGGCGCCGGCGCGCCGGTGCTGCCGAAGGACGCCCAGATCGTCGCCACGCTCGCCGAAGCGCAGGCCGACATCCAGGCGCTGGCGGCGATTCTGCGCCAATAGCACCGCCGCACGCGGCGGCGGCTCGCCGTCCTCTAGCGCGACGCGTCGTCGGCTCCGGTGTCGAGCGCGTGCCGCGCTTCATCGAGCCCCAGCCGTACCGCGGCCAGCCGGGTCGAGATCCGTTGGAGCGTGTCGGCGATCGTGTCGGCACGGTCGTCATCCCGGGCGGCGGCCCGGGTGAGGCCGTCGCAGGCCGCGGCAGGCGCGTCCCGCCCGATCGCGCAGGCGTCGACCAGCGTTTCGTAGACGCGCAGCAGCGCCAGGCGGCACTCGCCGGCGGCGACGAGCACCGTTTCCCCGTGACGCGCCATCGCGAATTGGAGCGGGACGCTCTTCCCCTGGTGCAGCACTCCGAAGCACCAGCCGAACACCGGTGGCCCCGGGTGCAGGGCCGCGAGCAATTGGCGCGCGTCCTCCTGCGAGGCGGGTTCGATCAGCGATGCGATCCAGTCGACGGCCCCGGTCGACGGCAACAGGCCCCATTCGTCGACAACGAGCCGGTCCACGGCTCCGGTGCCGTCGCTGGTGAAGGCGATCCCACGGCTGCTCGTCGGCATGAGGCGTCCTCCTCCGAACGGACTTCGCTGGTGCCCGATCGCCGGCCGATCGGCCGCCGCTTCGAGCGGGCCGCGGACGTTGGGTACCGTCATGGCGAACGCTGTTCGCCGGTGACGCCAGCCGCTCGGTTCGGCCGGCGTCGCGGAACCCGGCGAGCATGCCGCCCGGAACTCCAAGTCCACAGCCCTACCGCTGACATCGTACCGCGATCGCGAACGAATGGACGTAGGCGGCCGCCTCGGGGCGACGTAGGGGAGGGGGCCTTCGTCAGGTCGGTGCCCGGGACCGTGGCGTCCGGCCGAGCGCCAGCAGCGCGACCAGCCCGACGACCGACAGGCCCGCCGACACCGCCAGGGCGCCGGTCGCCCCGGCGGCGTCCAGCAGCACGCCGAACGAGATCGGCGCGACCGCCTGGGCGAGCCGCGCGGCGGCACCGATCGCCCCCTGGCGGTAGCCGTAGCCGACCGGTCCGAAGAGGGCGAGCGGCAGCGTTCCACGGGCGATCGTCAGCAGGCCGTTGCCGGCGCCGTGCAGCAACGCGAACGCCGGCGCCGCGGCGCCGGCGCCGCCGATCGTGACGAGCACGCCGGCGCCGACCGGGTGGAGCGCTGCCGCGACGCGGGCGGCGATCACCGGATGGGGTTGCCAGCGGTGCGCGGTGAGGAATTCGCCGAAGCGGGCGGCGACCTGCGCCGGGCCGACCAGCGCCGCCGCCGCGATCGCCGCCGCGGCGCCGGTCCCGGTCGCCTGCAGGAGGCGCGGGAGATGGGCGGCCATCGCCGTCGACACGTAGGCGACGATCGCGAACGTGATCCCCAGCAACAGCATCGCGTTCGCCGGTTCGGGCGGGTGCGCCGCGACCGCAACCGGCGCCTTCCCGTCGTCGCCGCGCTCGTCGACGGGCGCGGCGCGCCGCGGCACGACGAACGCGTAGCAGGGTAACGTGACCACGAGGTGGATCGCCGCCCAGACGAGGCAGGCGGTGCGCCACCCGAACGCGTGGTCCATCGCCGCGGTCGCGGGCCAGCCGATCGTCGAGGCGAAGCCGGCCATCAGCGTGATGCCGGTGATCGGCGAGCGCGCCCCGCGCCCGTAGAGGTGCGTCAAAGCCGCGAACGCCGATTCGTACAGGCCGAGCGCCATCGCCACGCCGAGCACCAGCCAGGCGACGACGAGGCTCGCCGGACCCTGGGCGGCCGCCAGCAGCACGAGCCCGGCGGCGAGCGCGAGGCTCGAGGCGATGAGCACGCGGCGCCCGCCGTGGGCGTCGATGTGGCGACCGATCGCCGGGCCGAAGAACGCCATCAGCACGAGCGCGGCGGAGAAAGCGCCGAAGAACCAGGCTCGCGACAGCCCCAGCGTCGCCGACACCGGGTCGGCGAGTACCGCCGGCAGGTAGTAGCTCGATCCCCAGGCCAGCGTCTGCGCGGTGCCGATCGCGAGCACGACGCGCGAGCGCCGCGCGGAGGGCGTCGGTCCGCTCATCCGGCGACGATCAGCGCGGCGACGGCACGGCGTCCCTCGCCGCGCACGATGTTGAAGGTCCGGCATGCGGCCGGCGTGGCCATCGTCTCGACGCCGACCCGCGCGTCGAGCAGCGGCGCGAGGAGCCGCGGATGCACGAAGCGCTGGACCGCGCCGGTGCCCAGCAGCACGAGCGCCGGCGCATGGGGCAAGAGCGCGGCGAAGTCGTCGGCGGTCAGCGCGTCGACGCCGCGCTCGGCGAAGCCCGGGATCACCGCCTCGGGTGTGAGCACGACGTTCGTCGACAGCGTCTGCGTGCCGACGCGGATCCAGCCCGCACCGGTGGCGGTGACGACGATGCCCGGACCGCTGTCGAGCGAGAGTTTCATCGCCGGCCGGACGCCGACCGGATCATCGGGGCGCCCGGGTGATCGAGGCCGTCGCGGCCGTGGTGCATTGCGGTAAGCATCGGGATTGGCTAGGATTATACGGTCGCCTGCCGCCGGCCTCCGAAGGGCCCGACCGGGCGGCGCGTCGCTCGGACGGTTCCGGGCGCTGACGCGAGACCCCGCCATGCCGCTTCCCTCCAGCCAGTTCGAGCGCCTCGAGCGCCTGCCGCCCTACGTCTTCTCGATCACGACCGAGCTCAAGATGGCCGCCCGCCGCCGCGGCGAGGACATCATCGATTTCGGCATGGGCAACCCCGACGGTCCGACGCCGCCGCACATCGTCCAGAAGCTGGTCGAGACCGCGCAGCGCACCGACACCCATGGCTATTCGGTGTCGAAGGGCATCCCGCGATTGCGCCGGGCGATCTGCCATTGGTACCACCGGCGCTGGGGCGTCGAGTTCGACCCGGAGACCGAGGCGATCGTCACGATCGGATCGAAGGAGGGGATCGCGCATCTCGCTCTGGCCACGCTCAACCGAGGCGACACCGTGCTCGTGCCCAATCCGAGCTACCCGATCCACATCTACGGGCCGGTGATCGCCGGGGCCGATATCCGGCAGATTCCGATGACGCCGGACGTCGACTTCTTCGCCGAGCTCGAGCACACGATCCGGATGAGCTTCCCCAAGCCGAAGATGCTCATCCTGAATTTCCCGGCCAACCCGACCGCGCAGTGCGTCGAGCTCGACTTCTTCGAGAAGATCGTCGCCCTCGCCCACGAGTACGGCATCTGGATCGTGCACGACCTCGCCTACGCGGACATCTGCTTCGACGGCTGGAAGGCGCCGTCGATCCTCCAGGTGCCCGGCGCGCGCGAGGTGGCCGTCGAGTTCTTCACGATGTCGAAGAGCTACAACATGGCCGGCTGGCGGATCGGCTTCATGGTCGGCAACAAGGACCTGGTCTACGCGCTGTCGCGGATCAAGGGCTACCACGACTACGGCACGTTCACGCCGATCCAGGTCGCCGCGATCGCGGCGCTGGAGGGGCCGCAGGACTGCGTCGCGGCCATCGCGGTGAAGTACCAGGCGCGCCGCGACGTGCTGGTCCGCGGCCTGCACGAGGCCGGCTGGATGGTCGACAACCCGAAGGCGTCGATGTACGTCTGGGCGCGCATCCCCGAGGCGTACCGCGCCGCCGGGTCGATCGAATTCACCAAGCGGCTGCTCGCCCAGGCGAAGGTGTCGGTGTCCCCGGGCGTGGGCTTCGGCGAGTTCGGCGACGGTCACGTGCGCTTCGCGCTGATCGAGAACGAGGCGCGCACCCGGCAGGCGATCCGCGGCGTCAAGCAGATGTTCCGCGACGACGGCCTGTCGCAGGCCGCCTGAACGCGGGGAGACGGTATCCGATGGCGATGCGACCGCTGAACGTGGGCCTGCTGGGCTTCGGCACCGTGGGCAAAGGGGTGTTCGATGTGCTCGCGCGCAACGGCGAGGAGATCGCCCGGCGCGCCGGGCGGCCGATCCGCGTGCGCTGGATCGGCACCCGCACGCTCGAGCGGGCGCGCGAGGCGACCCGCGACGCGTCGGGCGTCCACCTCACCAACGACCCGGCGGTCGTGGCCACCCACCCGGACGTCGACATCGTCTGCGAGCTGATCGGCGGCATCGAGCCGGCGCGCTCGCTGGTGCTCGCGGCGATCGGCGCGGGCAAGCACGTCGTCACTGCGAACAAGGCGCTCCTCGCGCTGCACGGCAACGAGATCTTCGCCGCCGCGCACGCGAAAGGAGTGATGGTCGCCTTCGAGGCGGCGGTCGCCGGCGGCATTCCGATCATCAAGGCGCTGCGCGAGGGATTGACGGCCAACCGGATCGAGTGGATCGCCGGCATCATCAACGGCACGTCGAACTTCATCCTGTCGGAGATGCGCGCACGCGGCGCGTCGTTCGCGACGGTGCTCGCCGAGGCACAGGCGCACGGCTATGCCGAGGCCGACCCGACCTACGACATCGAGGGGATCGACGCCGCGCACAAGCTCACGATCATGTCGGCGATCGCGTTCGGCGTGCCGATGCAGTTCGACAAGGTCTACACGGAGGGCATCTCGAAGCTGACGCAGGAGGACATCCGCTACGCCGAGGAACTGGGCTACCGGATCAAGCTGCTCGGCATCACGCGGCGGGCCGCCGCCGGGATCGAGCTGCGCGTGCACCCGACGCTGATTCCGACGCGGCGGCTGATCGCCAACGTCGAAGGCGTGATGAACGCCGTGCTGGTGAAAGGCGACGCCGTCGGTCCGACGCTGTACTACGGCGCCGGCGCCGGGGCGGAACCGACGGCGAGCGCCGTCATCGCCGATCTCGTCGACGTCACGCGCATGCACACGGCCGACCCCGAGCACCGCGTCCCGCATCTCGCGTTCCAGCCCGACCAGTTGACCGACGTGCCGTTCCTGCCGATGGGCGACGTCGTGACCAGCTATTACCTGCGGATGCGCGTCGACGACCGGCCAGGCGTGCTCGCCGACATCACGCGCATCCTCGCCGATCGCGACATCTCGATCGACGCGATGATCCAGAAGGAGCCCTCGGAGGGCGAGGACCGGACCGACATCATCCTGCTCACGCACAAGACGGTCGAGCGCAACGTCGACGACGCGATCGCGAAGGTCGAGTCGCTGCCGACCGTGCGCGGCAGGATCGTGCGCATCCGGATGGAAGCGCTGAACTGATGCGCTACGTCAGCACGCGCGGCGCGTGGGCCGACGACCCGCTGCCGTTCTCGGCGATCCTGCTGGAAGGCCTGGCGCCCGACGGCGGCCTCGCGGTGCCGCA
>JAXMFN010000007.1:0-246973 GCA_046347725.1 Burkholderiales bacterium | reverse complement strand
TGCTCGCGCACGCCGCGCACCGGACGCTGGTCACCGTCGAGGAGATCGCGACGTTCGACCTGCTCGACGATCCGCTCTACGGTCCGGCGACGATTCCGTCGCTGTACGTGTCGGCGATCGCGCTCGCGCCGGGCGGCGCCTGGCCGCTGGGCATCGGCGGGCGCATCGACGCGGACGCCGGCGAGATCGCCCGCTACGCCGCGCTCGCCGCGACCGAGGAAGGCTTCGCGCGCTACCTCGACGGATTCCTCCGGGCGGAACCGGCGCGTTGAGCCGACCGACGATGGACGGCACCGCCCAGGAAATCCTGATCGTCGCGATCGCGCGGCTCTTGCGCGGCGTGGGCCACGTCGCGGTCGGCATGGCCTCGCCGATCCCGGCCGCCGCGTCGCTGCTCGCCGCCGAGTGTTCCGGCGGCGCGATGCGGGTGTCGATCCTCGGCAGCCGCACGACCCAGGTGTGGTCCGACACCGGCGTCGAGATGTTCGACTGCGCGGCGCAGGGCCGGATGGACGCTTTCTTCCTCGGCGGCGGCGAGATCGACGGCGCCGGCAACACCAACCTGGTCGGCATCGGCGACTACCGCCGCCCGCAGGTCCGATGGGCCGGCTCGTTCGGGTCGGCGGTGCTGACCTTCACCGTGCCGCGGATCATCCTGTTCCGCGAAGAGCACACGCGCCGCGTGCTGGTGCCCCGGGTCGGCTTCGTCAGCGCCCCCGGCACCAGCCCCGAAGGCGTCTGGCGCCGGGGCGGACCGGTCGCGCTGGTCACCTCGCGCTGCCTGTTCGATTTCGACCGCGAGCGCGGCGAGTTCGCGCTGGCGAGCGTGCATCCGGGCCACAGCGTCGACGAGGTCCTCGAGCACACCGGCTTCGCCTTCCGCCGGCCGGATCGCGTCCCGGTCACCGAGGCGCCCGACGAGTCGACCCTCGCGCTGCTGCGCACGCGCGTCGCGCCGCGGCTCGCCGACGCCTATCCGATCTTCGCGTCGACCGCGATGAAGGCGGGAGCGTGAACCCGCGCGTCGCCGACGCCGCACGAGCCTGTGGAGAAGCCCCGATGAATCCGACGACACCGGAAGCGCGGTTCCTCGCGCGGTATCCGGCCTACCTCGCCACCGCCGATCTCGACCGGCTGCGCGCGACCGAGTTCGCGCGCCTGGACCGTCACGGCCACGTGTACCTCGACTACACCGGCGGCGGCCTGTACGCGCAGTCGCAGCTCGACACCCACGCGAACCTGCTGCGCGAAGGCGTGTTCGGCAACCCGCATTCGGTCAATCCGACCTCGCTCGCGACCACCGAGAAAGTCGAGTCGGCGCGCCGCGCGATCCTCGAGTACTTCAACGCTCCCGACGAGTACGTCGTCGTCTTCACCGCCAACGCGAGCGGTGCGCTCAAGCTCGTCGGCGAGTCGTATCCGTTCGAGCCGGGATCGGGATTCCTGCTGACCTTCGACAACCACAACTCGGTGAACGGAATCCGGGAGTTCGCCCGCGCGAAGGGCGCGCGGGTCGTCTACAGCCCGGTGGTCCCGCCCGACCTGGCGATCGACGAGCAGCGCCTGGACGAGCAGCTCGCGGCGATCGACCCGGCGCGCCCGCACCTGTTCGCCTACCCGGCGCAGTCGAACTTTTCCGGCGTCCAGCACTCGCTCGACTGGGTCGCGCGCGCCCGGGAGCGCGGCTGGGACGTCCTGCTCGACGCCGCCGCCTTCGCCCCGACCAACCGGCTGGATCTGTCGCGCGTGCAGCCGGACTTCGTGTCGTTGTCGTTCTACAAGATGTTCGGCTACCCGACCGGCGTCGGCGCGCTGCTCGCGCGCCGCTCCGCGCTCGCGAAACTGCGCCGGCCGTGGTTCGCCGGCGGCACGATCGAGGTCGCCTCGGTGCAG
Source organism: Burkholderiales bacterium (assembly GCA_046347725.1). GTDB lineage: Bacteria > Pseudomonadota > Gammaproteobacteria > Burkholderiales > Casimicrobiaceae > VBCG01. The sequence continues at coordinate 245,080 of JAXMFN010000007.1, read as the reverse complement.
GGGGACCGGCACTACTTCCACGAAGGGCCGGAAGCGTTCGAGGACGGCACGCTCAACTACCTGGCGCTGCCGGCGGTCGAGACCGGATTGCGCTTCCTCGAGCGGGTCGGCGTCGACGCGATCCACGACCGCGTCGGCGCGCTGACCGGGTGGCTGCTCGACGAACTGGGCGCCGCCCGCCACGGCGGCGGCCGTCCGCTGGTGCAGATCTACGGTCCGACCGGCATGCGGTCGCGGGGCGGCACGGTCACCCTCAACTTCTACGCGGCCGACGGCCGATTCGTCGACCACCGGATCATCGAGCGGCTCGCCGCGCACGAGCGGATCTCGCTGCGTACCGGCTGCTTCTGCAATCCCGGCGGCGGCGAACTGGCGCTCGGCATCTCGGCGGGCGAGCTCGCATCGTGCTTCGTCAAGCACGACCGGATGACGCTCGACGAGTTCCGCCGCTGCATCGACGACAAGAGCACCGGCGCGGTGCGCGTCTCGGTCGGGATCGCGTCGAACTTCGCCGACGTCCAGCGCTTCGTCGCCTTCGCGCGCGGCCTCGTCGACCGCGACGTCACGCAAGTCGCGCGCGCCGCCCTCGGCTGAGCCGTCGCCCGGACCGGCGCCGGTCAGCGCGCCGGCACGTCGAGCACGACCGGCCGGTGACCGGTCGCGGCGAGGAAGGTCTCGAGACCGGCGTGGTCGAAGGCGATGGTGGCGGTGTTGACCAGCGGGTGCGCCTGCAGCCGCGCCGCCGCCCACAGCGCCTGATCGACGACCGGCGTCGCCCGGTGGTCGCGGTCGCGCATCAGCCCGAACACGCTGACCGCCCCCGGTGTCACGCCGAGCACCTCGAGGAGCGTCGCCGGCGAGGCGAGCGAGAGCTTGCCCGCGCCCAGCGCCTCGCCCAGCGCCCGCAGGTCGACGCTTTTCTCGTAGGGCACGACGACGAGGAAGAGCCGGTCGCCCTTCTTCGTCTGCACGAACAGGTTCTTGCAGGAGGTGCCCGAGTGCATCGGCACCAGCCGCTTCGCCTCCTCGACCGTGTAGACGGCCGGATGCTCGCAGACCTCGACGGCGACGCCGCGCTCGCGCAGGAAGGCGAGGATCTCGGCCTGCGCGTCCGGCGCCGGCCCGGCGGCGGCGGACGACGCCGGGGGAGCGCCGGCCCCGCTCACAGCACCTGCTCCAGGAACTCGCGGGTACGCGCCTCGCGCGGCCGCGTGAAGAACTCCTCCGGCGGCGCATGCTCGACGATGACGCCGCCGTCGGTGAAGTAGATCCGGTGGGCGACCTCGCGGGCGAAGCGCATCTCGTGGGTGACGAGCACGCAGGTCATGCCGTCGTCGACCAGCTCGCGGATCGTCAGCAGCACCTCTTTCTTGGTCTCCGGGTCGAGCGCCGCGGTCACCTCGTCGAACAGCATGATGTCCGGATTCATCGCCAGCGACCGGGCGATCGCGACGCGCTGCTGCTGGCCGCCCGAGAGCTCGCCCGGGTAGGCGTCGGCCTTGTCGGTCAGCCGCACCTTGGCGAGGAGTCGCCGGGCGCGCTCCTCGACCTCGGCGCGATCCTGCTTCAGCACGACCAGCGGTGCCATCATGATGTTGTCGAGCGCGGTCTTGTGCGGAAAGAGGTTGTACTGCTGGAACACCATGCCGACATTGCGCCGCAGCGCCAGCACGTCGAGCTTCGGGTCGTTCACCTCGCGGCCCTCGACCTTGATCGAGCCCGAGGTGATCGGCACCAGCCCGTTGATGCAACGGAGCAGCGTCGACTTCCCCGACCCCGAGGGCCCGATGACGCAGACCGCCTCGCTGCGCGCGATGTCCATCGACAGGTGGCGCAGCACCTCGACTTCGCCGAAGCGCTTGACCAGGTCGCGGATGACGACGATCGGGCCGCCGGTCGGATGGGTCATCGGATCAGCCCTTCACCGCGAACTTCGCCTCGAGCGCGCGGGTCGCCCGCGCGATCGGGTAGCAATAGAGGAAGAAGAGCACCAGCAGGAACAGGAAGAACGGCAGCATCAGGTCGGGCCGGTTGGTCGCGGTCAGCGCGGCGCGCGTCTGCGTCATCCCGTCCTGCACGCCGACGATCGAGATCAGCGGCGAGGCGGTGGTCAGGATCGCGTAGAGGTTCATCCAGGGCGGCAGCATCCGCTTGACGCATTGGGGCAGGATGATGCGCCACAGCGTCTGGCGCCGGTTGAAGGCGAGCGAGGCGGCGCTCTCCCACTGCCCGGTCGGGATCGACAGCACCGCGCCGCGCACGATCTCGGAGACGTTCGCCATCACCGGGAGCCCCAGCCCGATCACCGCCTTCATCCAGGCGGGGAACGGGATCGTCACCCCGAAGACCCGCACCTCGTAGGGGATGAGGAAGATGCAGTAGAACAGGAGCACCAGCCACGGCGCGTTGCGGAAGAACTGCGTCGTCCAGTCGCAGCCGACCGCGACCGCGCGCACGCGCGAGACCTGGCCCAGGCCCAGGAACGCGCCGGCGAGCGTGCCGAGCAGCATCGCCAGCGTCGCCACCAGCAGGTTGAACAGGAAGCCGCGGAAGATCAACGGACCCCAGCGCACCAGCTCCTCGATCGCGGTCGATTCGGTCTTGGTCGCGGCGAGCGCCGAGTGCGCGAGCACCGCCCCGAGCAGCGCCGCGGCGAACGCGAGGCCCGCGCCGGTCCAGTACCGGGTCGCCGCCGGCGTCGGCGCGAGCGCGCTCATGTCTGTCCGAACCCCGGCAGCCGCATCGCCCGCTCCCAGCGGTTGAGCGCCCAGACCAGGAGCGCGATCAGCAGCAGGTAGACCAGCAGCACGACGTTCATCATCTCGCGGACGTTGAGCTGATCCGACCAGATGCCGGCGGCGACGTAGAGCGTCTCGGGCACCGCGATCGCGTAGGCGAGCGTCGTCGTCTTGACCAGGTTGACCAGGTTGTTGCCGAACGCCGGCAGCGAGATGCGGAAGGCGAGCGGCAGCACGACGCGGAAGAGCGCCTGCGTACGGGTCATCCCGAGCGACTCGGCCGCCTCGACCGTCGACGTCGGCACCGCCTCGATTCCGGAGCGGAAGATCTCGACGTTGAAGGCGGCGGCGAACAACGAGAAGGCGATGATCGCCCAGCCGGTGTTGGTCACCAGCGGCTCAGGATTGCCGGCCGCGTCGTGCGCGAGCGGCAGCAGCCCGCCGATCGCGAAGAAGAAGAAATAGAGCTGGACCAGCGGCGGCGTGTTGCGGAAGAACTCGACGTAGCCGTCGACCGCGAGTCGGACCAGCCGCGAGCGCGACCCGCGCAGCCAGGCGCCGAGCACGCCGATCGCGGTCGACAGCACGATGCAGACCGCCGAAATCCAGGTGGTGGTCCAGATCCCGCGCAGCAGCCGCACGCCGTCGGCGCGGTCGTAGAAGACCGAGAAGTTGATGCCGTGCGCGTCGGCCAACCAGCGGAAGAACTCGGCGACCGACATGGTCCGCGCGCGGCCGCTAGCCGCGCATCCGCTCGCCGCGCGGATCGTGCGGCGGCTGCGCGAGGACGCGCGCCGGACGCCGCTCGCCCAGCACCTCGATCTCGAAGCCGGCCGCCGCCGAGGCGAGCGCCGCCGGCACGTAGCCCAGCGCCAGCGAGCGGCGCACGAAGTGCCCGTAGCCGCCCGAGGTCACCCAGCCGACGACCTGGCCGTCGTGCCAGACCGGCTCGTCGCCCGAGGCGTCGACACCGGCGTCGTCGACCTCGAAGGCGACCAGGCGCCGCTTGGGACCGGCGTCGCGCTCGGCGATCGCCGCCGCGCGGCCGACGAAATCGCCCTTGTCGAGATCGAGGAAGCGCGCGAGCCCGGCCTCGTAGGGCCCGTAGATCGGCCGGTAGTCGCGCGCCCAGTTGCCCCAGGATTTCTCGAGCCGCATCGAGTGCAGCGCCCGCGAGCCGAAGAGCGTCAGCCCGAGATCGGCGCCGGCCTCGCGCAGCAGGTCGAACAACGCGAGCTGCAGGTCCGAGGGCACCCACAGCTCGTAGCCCAGCTCGCCGGTGAAAGAGAGCCGCGCGACCTGCGCGCCGATGCGACCGACCTCGAGGCGCGCGTAGGACAGGAACGGGATCGCCGTGTTCGACAGATCGTCGCGGACGAGCCGCGCGAGCAGCTCGCGCGAGCGCGGACCGGCGATCGCGAGCCCGGTCCAGTCGCGGCGCAGCGTGCGGATCGTCACGCCGGCCGGCGGCGACTGACGCTCCCACCAGCGCGCGTGGTAGTCCTCGGCCACGCCCGAACCGAACAGCGCGAAGCGCTCGTCGGCGGCGGCGGCGATCGTGAAATCGCCGATCAGGCGACCCTGCGCGTTCAGCATCGGGTTCAGCGCGATCCGGCCCGGCGCCGGAATGCGTCCGGCGAAAACGCGCGAAAGCCAGGCGCGCGCGCCGGTTCCGGCGACCTCGAAGCGCGAATAGCTCGTCGTGTCCATCAGGCCGACGCGCGTACGCACGCCGCGCACCTCGTCGCCGACCGGGTCGTGCGCGTTCGAGCGGCGGTAGGTGACCTCCTCCTGCGCCTTCGTGCCCTTCGGCGCGAACCACAACGGCACCTCGAGGCCGTAGGAGGCGCCGAAGACCGCGCCGGCGTCGCGCATCCGGTCGTGGACCGGCGAGGTGCGCAGCGGCCGCCCCGCGGGAAGCTCCTCGTTGGGGAAGCGCACGCGGAAGCGCCGGCCGTAGTTCTCGCGGACCTTGGCGTCGGTGTACGCCATCGTCGTCCAGTCGCCGAAGCGCGCGACGTCCATCGCCCAGATGTCGAAGCCCGGATCGCCCTCGCTCATCCAGTTGGCGAGCGCGAGCCCGACGCCGCCGCCCTGCGAGAGGCCCGCCATCACGCCGCAGGCGACCCAGAAATTCGGCAGCCCGCGGATCGGGCCGACCAGCGGGTTGCCGTCGGGCGCGAAGGTGAACGGACCGTTGACCGTCTTCTTGATGCCGACGGTCGCGAGCGCCGGATAGTGGGTGAACCCGACCGCGAGGTTGTCGGCGATCCGGTCCATGTCCGGGTTGAGCAGCGTGTAGGAGAAGTCCCACGGCGTGGTCCGCGGCGACCACGGCACGCCGTTCTTCTCGTAGGTGCCGATCAACATGCCCTTGCCTTCCTGGCGCATGTAGATCTCGCCGTCGAAGTCGACGACGTGCGGCATCTCGTAGCCGGCGTCGCGGACGACCGGGATCTCCTCGGTGACGAGGTAATGGTGCTCCATCGCCAGGATCGGCAGCTCGAGGCCGACCATCCGCCCGACCTCGCGCGCCCACAAGCCCCCGGCATTGACCACGTGCTCGGCGCGGATCGTGCCTTCGTCGGTGGCCAGGTCCCAGCGGCCGTCGGGCGCGCGCGAGATCGAGCGCACCCGCGAGCGCAACTTCACCTGCGCGCCCAGCTTCTTCGCCGCACCGGCGTAGGCGTGGGTCACGCCGTAGGGATCGACGTGGCCTTCGTACGGACTCCACAGCGCCGCGAGGAACGGCTTGGGATCGAGGATCGGCAGCCGCTTCGCCGCCTCGGCGAGCGTCACCATCTCGAAGTCGAGCCCCAGATACCGGCCGCGCGCGCAGGCGATCTTCAGGAACTCGACGCGCGCCGGCGTGCAGGCGAGGTCGAGGCCGCCGGTCAGGTGCATGCCGACCGACTGGCCGGAGGCGGCCTCGATCTCCTTGTACAGCTCGATCGTGTACTTCTGCAGCTTGGCGACGTTCGGGTCGCCGTTCAGCGGATGGAAGCCGCCGGCGGCGTGCCAGGTCGAGCCCGACGTGAGCTCGTCGCGCTCGAGGAGCAGCAGGTCCTTCCAGCCGGCGCGGGCGAGGTGGTAGAGGACGCTCGCGCCGACGACCCCGCCGCCGACGACGGCGACCCTGACGTGCGTGACCGACATGGATGCCCGCCTACTTGAGCTTGGTGTTCATTTCGCGCAGGAACGGGCTCTCCTTGATCCCCCACTTCTTCTCGAGGTCGAGGAGCTTGCCGGACTTGTGCCACTCGACCGACAGGTCCTTCATGAACTTGCCGAACGGCGCGTCGAGGTCGGTGAGCCGCACGCCGATCGCCCACGGCGACGGATCCTCCGACTTGAGCGGCATCTCGTAGTCGGCCCAGCGCGCGTCGCCGGCCGACAGCGTCGACTGGAACAGCGTGTCGTCGAAGATGAAGGCGACGCAGGCGCCCTGCTGCAGCGCGTTGAACGCCTCCGGCACCGCCGGGAACGTCACCAGTTCCATCGAGTAGAGGTCGGTCGCGCGCTTGTTGTAGTAGGCGCCCTGGACCGCGCAGACCTTGCGGCCTTTCAGGTCGGACCAGTTCTTGAACCCGTACGACTTCTTCGCCATCACGTTGGTCGCGCCGGCGTAATAGTTGGGCTCGACCATGCCGATCACCTTGCGCCGCGCGGCGTTGTCGCCCATCGTCGCGATGACCAGGTCGATGCGGCCCTGCTGCAGGAACTCCATCCGGTTCGCGGCGGTGACCGGGATCATCTCGAGCTTGACGCCCAGCCGCTGCGCGACCTCCTTGGCCATGTCGATCTCGAGGCCGACGATCTGGCCGGACGGATCGACGTAGCCCCACGGGCGGTAGTCGTTCTTGACGCCGACGACGATCACGCCCTTCTCCTTGATCTTGGCGATCGTGTCCTGGGCCCAGGCGCCGCCGCTCGCCGCCAGCATCGTCGCCGCCACCATCCAACCCAACACCCGTTTCATCGCTCGCTCGCGCAGCATCGCTTCCTCCTTGGATTCGACCTCGTCCGGGTCCCGACCCCGCGACCCGCCTTCTTCATCGCATCGCGCCGGCCACGGAGCTCACGCGCTCCGCTCCCGGGCTTCCAGCACCTCGATGGCACCGCCCAGCCAGGGCACGTGCCGCAGGATCGCCGGCCGGCCGTGCTCGCGCAGGATGCTACGGGCCTCGCGCGCCAGATGCAATGCGATCGCTTCGAGCTCGCCCGATCGCGTGATCAGCGTGACCTCGCGCGTCGGCGCCTCGACGCCCGCCGGCCGCACGACCGCGCCGGTCAGATGCGCCTCGCCCTGCAGCACGTGCAGCGGCGTGGTGACCGCCCAGCCGGCACCGGCGCCGACCAGCGCGCACATGACGGCGGCATTGTCGACCTCGATGCGGCGCGCCGAGTCGACGCCGCGGCGTCTCAAATACCGATCGACCAGCGCGCCGGTCGTCGATTTCGCCGAGTAGCGGATCAGCGGCAGCCGGCGGGCGATCTCGGCCAGCTCCCCGGGGACGAGCGGCGTTCCGGCGCGCGAGGCCGCGCCCGATGCGCCCGATGCGCCGGACCCGCCGTCGCGTCCGGTCGCCGGCAGCAGCAGCACCAGCGGCTCGCGCAGCAGCGGATAGCGCGTCAGCCCGTCGACGTCGTCGAGCGAGTCGGCGGCGACGACGATGTCGATGCGCCGTTCGGCGAGTTCACGCACGTGCAGCGGCGTGAAGCCCTGCGACACGTACAGGTGGTTCGCGACGCCGGCGGCGGCGCGGATCAGCCACGGACCGACGGTGTCGGCGAACGAGTCGGAGAGCGCGAGGCGCAGCTCCGGCACGGTGCGCGCGCTGCGCAACGTCGACGGCAACACCTGCAGCTCGTGGAGCACGGTCTCGGCGCGCCGCCACAACAGGTGCCCGGCCGAGGTCGGCCGCACCGGCCGGCGGTCGCGATCGAAGAGGAGGACGCCCAGCATCGTCTCGGCCTGCTTGACGAGCTGCGACACCGCCGACTGGGTCATGCCGAGCCGCGCGCCGGCCGCCGACATGCTGCCGGTCTCGCCGACCGCCGCGACCGCCTGCAGCACGTGGACCGGCAGGAGCTCGTGGCGACGGGCGGCCGGCGCGGCGGCGGGCGAGGGGCGCGCGCTCCGCCGGCGCGGGCGTCGGGGTTTCGGGTTCCGGGCGGCGGCGGCGGAGGCCATCGGAGGCGCAGTATAAGCCAAGCTACTGATGACCAGACCGCCGGCTAATGCGCCTTGTCATCCGCACCGGCGGCTTCGCACAATGCGATCGATGAAATACTCGGTCGCCTCGATCGCCCGACAGGCGCTCGCCGGTCATCGCGGCTGGCCGCAGGCCTGGCGCACGCCGACGCCGAAGAAGCGCTACGACGTCGTCATCGTCGGCGGCGGCGGCCACGGCCTCGCGACCGCCTACTACCTCGCCAAGCTCCACGGCGTGCGCGACGTCGCCGTGGTGGAGAAGGGGTGGCTGGGCGGCGGCAACACCGGCCGCAACACGACGATCGTGCGCTCGAACTACCTGCTCGATCCGAACGCGCACTTCTACGAGCACTCGCTCAAGCTCTGGGAAGGATTGTCGGCCGATCTCAACTACAACGTGATGTACAGCCCGCGCGGCGTGCTCAACCTCGCGCACTCCGACGCGCAGCGCGACCAGATGTTCCGCCGCGGCAACACGATGCGGCTGAACGGCATCGACGCCGAATGGCTCGACCGCAAGGAGGTCGGCGACTTCGCGCCCTACCTCGACACCTCGGACGGCGCCCGCTATCCGATCGTCGGCGGCCTCTTGCAGCGGCGCGGCGGCACCGCGCGCCACGACGCGGTCGCCTGGGGCTACGCGCGGGCGGCCGACAAGCTCGGCGTCGACATCCTGCAGAACTGCGAGGTCACCGGCTTTCGGATCGAGGGCGGCCGCGTGCTCGGCGTACACACGACCCGCGGCGAGATCGGCGCCGGCAAGGTCGGCGTCGCGGTCGCCGGCAACACCGGCCGGCTGATGGGCATGGCCGGCCTCACCGTGCCGATCGAGACCCACGTGCTGCAGGCGTTCGTCTCCGAGCCGCTCAAGCCGCTGATCGACTCGGTGGTCACCTACGGCGCCGGCCACTTCTACGTCAGCCAGTCGGACAAGGGCGAGCTCGTCATGGGCGGCGACCTCGACTTCTACCCGAGCTACGGCCAGAAGGGCAATTTCCCGATCCTGCAGGAAGCGATGACGCAGGGCCTGCAGATGTTCCCCTGCTTCTCGCGGCTGCGGCTGATGCGCCACTGGGGCGGCGTGATGGACATGTCGATGGACGGCAGCCCGATCATCGGCAAGACGCCGGTCGACCGCCTGTACCTGAACGGCGGCTGGTGCTACGGCGGCTTCAAGGCGACGCCGGGCTCCGGCTGGGTGTTCGCGCACACGATCGCCCACGGCGAGCCGCACGAGCTCAACGCCGCGTTCACGCTCGAGCGCTTCAAGGCCGGGCAGCTGATCGACGACAAGGGCGCCGGGCCGATGCCCAACGCGCACTGATAGCCGGGTCCGACCATGTTCCGCATCCGCTGCCCGCACTGCGGCACCCGCGACTCGATCGAGTTCGCCTACGGACGCGAGGTCGCGCCGCTGCCGGCGCTCGACGCGCCGTCGGAGGCCTGGCAGGCCTACGTCTACGACCGCGACAACCCGCGCGGCGCGCACGACGAGTGGTGGCACCACACCTACGGCTGCGGCCAGTGGATCCGCGTCGTGCGCGACACGATGACGCACGCGGTGTCCGAGACGCACGCGGCGCTGGGCTCCTGACCGGCGCCGGCGCGACCGACGACGAAACGAAGGAACGAGGCGAGCGATGTCCGGCGTCCAGCTCCACCGCGTCGACTCCGGCGGGCGGATCGACCGCAACCGCCCGCTGTCGTTCACCTTCGACGGGCGGCGCTACACCGGCTACGCCGGCGACACGCTCGCCTCGGCGCTGATGGCCAACGGCGTCAAGCTGGTCGCGCGCAGCTTCAAGTACCACCGCCCGCGCGGCATCTACTCCGCCGGCGCCGAGGAGCCCAACGCGCTGGTGCGGCTGCGCACCGGCGCGCGCGCCGAGCCGAACCTGCGCGCGACCCAGATCGAGCTCTACGACGGCCTGGTCGCCGAGAGCCAGAACCGCTGGCCGTCGCTCGGGTTCGACCTGCGCGCGGTCAACAACTGGTTCGGCAAGCTGATGCCGTCGGGCTTCTACTACAAGACGTTCATGTGGCCGGCGCGCGCCTGGATGGCCTACGAGCGCCAGATCCGCGCGGCCGCCGGCATGGGCGTCGCGCCGACCGAGACCGATCCCGACTTCTACGAGCCGCGCTACGCGCATTGCGACGTGCTGGTCGTCGGCTCGGGTGCCGCCGGGCTCGCCGCCGCCTGCGAGGCGGCGCGCGACGGCGCGCGCGTGATCCTCGTCGACGAGCGGGCGCAGCTCGGCGGCTCGCTCCTCTGGGACACCAAGGCGCCGGACGGCACGCCGGCCGCCGACTACCTCGCCGCGCGGCTCGCCGAGCTCGCCCGCCATCCGCAAGCGACGCTCCTCGCCCGCACGACCGCCTTCGGCGTCTACGACGAGGGCATGGTGAACCTCCTCGAGCGCGTCAACGACCACCTGCCCGAATGCCCGCCGCACCAGCCGCGCCAGCGGTTGTGGCAGGTCCGCGCGGCGCGGATCGTGCTCGCGACCGGCGCGATCGAGCGGCCGATCGTCTTCCCCGACAACGACCGGCCCGGCGTCATGCTCGCCGGCGCGTTGCGCACCTACATCGGCCAGTACGGCGTGCTGCCGGGCAAGCGGGTCGTCGTCTTCACCAACAACGACGACGCCTGGCGCAGCGCGCATCGCGCCCGCTCGCGCGGCGCCGAGGTCACGGTCGTCGACGTGCGCGAGACACCGCCCGCGGCGCTGGTCGGCGCCGCCGAATCGGTCGGTATCCGCGTGCACCCCGGCGCGGTCGTCGCGGCGGTCGAAGGCGCCAAGGCGGTGCGCGGCGTGACCATCGCCGGACACGACGGCAAGACCCGCGCGACGATCGCCTGCGACATCGTCGCGACCTCCGGCGGCTGGAGCCCGACCGTCCACCTGTGGTCGCAGGCCGGCGGCAAGCTCCGCTGGGACACGACGCTCGCGGCCTTCGTGCCGGAGACCTGCGCGCAGGCGATCGACTGCGTCGGCGCCGCCGCCGGCCGGTTCAGCGGCGATTACGCGATCGAGGCCTACTGGGCGGTGCCGGCGCGCGCCGGCGCCGGCAAGCGCTTCGTCGACATCCAGGACGACGTCCGCGTCGAGGACGTCGAGCTCGCCCACCGCGAGAACTACGTCTCGGTCGAGCACCTGAAGCGCTACACGACGCTCGGCATGGGCACCGACCAGGGCAAGACGTCGAACGTCAACGGCCTCGCGCTGATGGCGGAGCTGCGCGGCGCGACGATCCCGGCGGTCGGCACGACGACCTTCCGGCCGCCGTACACGCCGATCGCGCTGGGCGCGATGGTCGGCTACGACATCGGCAAGCACAGCGCGCCGATCCGCCGCACGCCGCTTCACGACTGGCACCTGCGTCACGGCGCGATGATGTACGAGGTCGGCCAGTGGCTGCGTCCACGCGCCTACTTCAAGGCCGGCGAGACCTTCCGCGACGCCTGGTGGCGCGAGAGCGTGCTGGTCCGCGAGAAGGCCGGGCTGATGGACGTCTCGACGCTGGGCAAGATCGAGGTCGCCGGCCCCGACGCCGCCGAGTTCCTGCAGCGGCTCTACTGCAACAACATGAAGACGCTGGCGGTCGGCAAGGTCCGCTACGGCGTCATGCTGCGCGAAGACGGGATGGTCGCCGACGACGGCACGGTCGCGCGGCTTTCCGACGAGCGCTACTACGTCACGACGACCACCGCGAACGCCGCCAAGGTCATGCGGCTGATGGAGTTCCTGCTGCAGACCGCCTGGCCGGAGCTGCGGGTGCGGGCGACGTCGGTGACCGAGCAGTACGCGCAGATCGCGCTCGCCGGACCGAAGTCGCGCGCGGTGCTCGCCGCGCTGCTGCCCGGCGTCGACGTCGGCGACGCGGCGCTGCCGGCGCAAGGGTTGCTCGCGGTCGACATCGGCGGCGCGCGGGTGACGATCTTCCGGATGAGCTTCTCGGGCGAACGCGCCTACGAGATGTCGGTCGAGGCCGATGTCGCCGAGAGCGTCTGGGAGCGCATCCTCGAGGCCGGCCGGCCGTTCGGCATCGACGTCTACGGCACCGAGGCGATGGGCGTGCTGCGCATCGAGAAGGGCCACGTCGCCAGCGCCGAGCTCGACGGCCGCGTCACCGCCAACGACCTCGGCCTGGGCAAGCTGGTGCGCAAGGACCGCCGCTTCATCGGCGGCGCGATGGTCGACCGGCCCGGCCTCGTCGATCCGAAGCGACCGACGCTGGTCGGCCTCGCGGCGATCGACCCGAAGGCGACGATCCGTCCGGGCAGCGTGCTGGTCGACGCCGGCGCGCCCGAGTCGCTGCCGGTCAAGCGCGGCTGGGTCAGCTCGTCGACGCCGTCGCCGGCGCTGGGCCACCACATCGCGCTCGGCTTCCTCGAGAACGGACCGGCGCGCCACGGCGAGACGATCGAAGCGCGCTCGCCGATGACCAACGAGCGCGTCCCGGTGCGCGTCTGCTCGCCGCACTTCGTCGATCCCGACGGCGAGAAGATGAAGGCCTGAGCGGAGCGGCCATGCCGAACGTCACGATCGAACGTCGCTCCGCGCTCGCCGCGGTCTACCGCTCCGGCCGCCACGGCCATGCGCAGGGCGAGCCGGGCGTGCGGGTGCGCGAACGGCGCGGCCTCGCGATCGCGCAGGTCGCGGCCTTCGCGCACGACACCGCGCTCGCCGCCGACCTGGCCTCGCGCGCCGGCGTCGACGCGATCCCGACCGTCAGCCATGTCGTCGGCGACGACGCCCGCTCGATCCGCCCGGCCGGCCCGCGCACCTGGATGGTCGTCTTCGGTTCCAAGGGCGGCCCGATGCCGGATCTCGCCGCCGCCTTCACCGGCCGCGCGGTGGTCACCGATCTCTCGCAGGCGCGCACCGTGATCGAGCTGAAGGGTCGTGCCGCGGCCACCGTGCTCGCGCAGGGATGCAGCCTCGACCTGCATCCCACCGAGTTCGGCCCCCGGGCCTGCGTGCAGACGCGTGTCGGCCACATCGGCGTGACGCTCACCCGGCTCGCCGGCGACGACGCCTTCGAGCTGATGGTCTACCGCGGCTACGCGGTGTCGCTGTGGGAGTGGCTGATGGCCGCCAGCCGCAGCGTCGGCGTCGAAGTGCTCTAGCGCGCCGGACGGGATCGTAGGTCGGGCTTCAGCCCGACGGTGTCGGCCCGAAGGCCGACCCACCGGCTTGTTGACCAGAACGCCGACCCACGGAGCGCTACAGGACCGCGATGCCCTCGGCGGCGCACGCCGTCCGCAGTTTCGTATCGAGGGTCGCGAGCGGCCAACCTCGTCGTTTCGCGAGCTCGAGATAGCACGCGTCGTAGGTGGTCAGGCCATGCTTGCGTGCGAGCGCGATCAGGCCGTCGACCAGCCGCACCGTGGCCTCGGCGTCGATGGCGATCGGGAGCGCCGCCAGCAGGTCGAGCGCCCGATCGACGTCCGAAACGCTCAAGCGGCCGCGCCGCTGCGCGGTCGTCAGTCCGGCGCCGACTTCCAGCCACCAGAGCGGCGGCGCGACCGCGCCGGCGGTGGTCAGGCGGTCGATCAGATCCTCGGCCGGCGCGCCGCGCTCGTCGGGCAACAGCCACGACAGCGCGATCGAACTGTCGACGACGAAGGACACGGCGGCCTCGCGGCGGACGTCAATAGCGATGGTCGTCGTGCGCGAGCTCGCGCAGGCTCTCGCCTCGCCGGAGGATGTCCGACATGCGCACGCCGCGGCGTGCGAGCGAAGCGCGGAACGTCCGGATCGACGCGATCGCCTTCCTGACGGCCTGCGGATCGTGTCCGGCGTAGGGTGCTAGCTCCGCCACCGCCTTCCCGTGGCGGGTGATGACGAAGCGCTCGCCGTTCGCGACCCGCTCCAAGAGCTCGGAGAGGCGGGTCTTGGCGTCGTAGGCGCCGATCTCGGTCATGGAGGATGCCGGTTCGCGATGGGGACCGCTGGTCGCGGAAGTGCACTAGTCTACACTAGTCGAAAATGGGGTTCCGCCCGACCACGGCGATTCAGGCCGACCCGGTGCCACGCGGCCGACCGCCCTTCCTGCCGTTGGCGCGCGCCGCGCGGCGTTTGGCCGGCGAGGACACCGTGCCGCCGCGCCGTCCGAGCGCGCTCATCCACGCGCGCGACCCGAAGCACCCGGCCACCAGGCCGGGCACCGACACATCGAGGTCGAGCGCGGGCCAGTAGAGGCCGTAGCCTCCACCCTCGATTCGAACCGAGCGGATCACCGACGCTTTCGCCCGCGCGAGGCCCTCGATCCGGTCGACCGGCTCTGCGAGGCCGACACCGGAGGCGAGCTCGATGCGCAACCGTCGCGCGCGCGCGTTGTCTCGGCGCTAACGGCCAGATCGCCGGAACCACGACCGGCGGGGACAGCCATGGAAGCGTCGTCAATCGATCGTGGTGCTGGCGTGCGCGTGCGGCGGTCCGTGGTCGCCGCCGTAGACGACGATCCGGTACGAACCGACACGGAACAGCGTCGCCTTCGTAAGCCAACGGTTGGGTCATGTCGACAACCGCGGATCCGGCCACGGCGTCGACCCGAGCATTGCGCCATTGCCGCGCGTGAGGCCATCGGCCGTTCGGCCGAGCCGCTTCACGGGGGGTTGTCGGCCTGATGGCCGACCCACCGTCGCCGAGGAGAAGAGGACTAGCGCTTCGCCCACTCGTGCATCGGCGGGATCCCTCCCAGGCCGACGACGAGCGCGAAGACGACCGCGAGCGCGGCGATCGCGAGCACCGCGACGCCGATCCAGGTGAGCGCGACGCGGTCGCGATCCTCGCTGCCGCGCGCGAACATCAGCGCCGGCGCCGGCGAGAGGACGAACAGCGCGGACGCGGCGAGCCAAGCGCCGCGCAACAGCAACAGCATCGCCGCGATCGCGGCGACGATGCCCCACACCCGCAGCAGCATCGTGGGGTCAGAGCCGTGATTCGGCGTCGCGCCGGGTCTCCTCGCTCGCCACGCTCTCGGGCTCGCGCGCGAGCGCGATGCCGGGACCGAGCTTCTTGGGCGCCGGGATCACGCGCGAGGTCGCGCCGATCGCCGCGACCTGGGCGCTCGCCGAATTGCGGTACGCCGCCTGTGTCGCCAGGCCGGCGTGCGCATCCGGCGCGACCGACCTCGCCGCCGGCGCGTAGGACGACGGCGCGCTCGAGCGCGGCGCCGGTGCGGGAACGGCGGTGTCCGGCGCGACGGCCGGCGGCGCCGACTTCGCGCGGTCGGCGTCCGGGTTGACCTTGACGAAGTAGGGCGCGCAGTCGAGCACGTCCGGGTAGTAGGCGTTGCTCGCCGGGCAGAAGAGCCGGAACATCGGGGACGACGACGGCGACGATGGCGCCGCCGGGTACGCGTCCGGCGCCGGCTCGATCACAGTCGCGTTGCGGTAAACCACCGCCGGCCGCGGGTAGACGTAGGTCGCCGACGGCGAGTCGTAGTAATAGGCACCGGTCCAGTACGGCCAGGTCGCGGCCAGCGCGATCGTCGCGCCGACCGCGGCGGCGCCCCAACCCCAGCCGTGGACTCCCCAGTACGGACCCCAGTAGCCGCCACGCCAGGAACCATGGCCGCCGCCCCAGTGTCCGCCGGAGCCGTGCGTCGCGATGACGTGCCCGTGGCCGCCACCGCCGAAATAGCGGCCTCCGCCGGCCTCGGCGGGGGAAGTGAGCGCTAACCCGGCCGCAGTCGCGACCGCCAGGACTGTCGGGACGAGGGACTTGGTCATCGGAGCCTCCCCTGCGAGTGCGGGCGGCCCGGCCGCCCGCGTAGAGCACGGACATTCTGCGCCCGGGTGGAGTTCCGGAAACGCCCGGGAGCCGGACGGCGTTGACCGGCGACGGACGGTCCCGGCGGGCGACGAACCGCCGCAGAGGCCCTGGCCGGAGCGTCGGTGGCGGCCGGGCGGGCGGGCGACCCGACAGGTCGCCTACGCCGCGATCCGCTCCCTGGGCAGCGGCTTGATCGCCGCGATCAGCGACTTGTCCTGCGCGACACGCCACAGGTCGACCGCCATCTGCATCTTCAGCCAGCTCTCCGGCGTGTGCCGCAACAGTCGCGCGATGCGCAGCGAGCGATGGACGACTGTCAAGACCGACGCCGCGTCAGCCGACCTCGTCCTTGAATGCGCGGAGCACCGCGTTGATGCGGGTCTGGTATCCGGGGCCCTGCGACTTGAACCAGGACAGCACGTCCGAATCGAGGCGCAGCGAGATCGCGGTCTTGGGGGGAATCGGCTGGAGGCCCCGCCGCACCATGCCGCGCACGATGTGTCGGACGTCGGCTTCCGGGTGCTCGTCGGGCCGCACGATGCTCCGGCGGCTCCGTGCACGCGCGCGGGCAGCGTCAGTCCCGGATCTTGTCGAAGTAGATCGCTTGCTCACGCCGAGTCGCCCTTCGAAAGGAAATGATCCGGATGCGTCGTGGTGTTTCCGTATGGACGATGGATACGACCGCCTCACCGAGCAGGCCGAGCGTCACGAAGCGCTGCTCTCCATAACCGAAGCGGTCGTCCTCGAATGTGAACGTCAGCCCCTCGAAGACGCGCGGCGCGTCGGCGAAGTCCAAACCGTGAGCGGTGAGGTTCGACCGGCGCTTCGCCTCGCTCCACGCGAATCGAATATACATAATGTATTGACATTACCGGCGCGAGGCAAGCGCCCCCGGCAACGAGAGGATCGGGTGTCTCGGCAGGCGCCCGCCATCGGCCGAACGGCCGAGCCGCGGGGCATGATGGCGTCGTCCGGTGAACCCACCGGCAGGTACAACAACGCCCGCGAACCAATTCGAGGCCGAGGGCGGCGACGCCAGCCTAACGACGGCCGCGTCGCTTCGGTTCGCGGTGCGTCGTCTCGAACGGAACCGCGGGCTCGGATTCGCGCACAACGAACGCCGGAGACCTCGCGGCGTTCTCGGCCAAGTCCCGCGCGGCGAGCTCCTCGCGCAGGACGCGGCGCAGCGCCTCGACGGTCAGCGGCGAGCGGTCGAGCGCGAGCCAGCCGCGCAGCGCCTCGTTGATCATCGTCTGGTAGCCCTTGCCGGTCTTGGCCGAGAGCGCCTTGAACCCGTCGATCACGTCGTCGTCGAGCCAGGCGGTGATCCGCGTCTTGCCGGTCGATGGCAGGACGGCGCCGCGCCGGCCCTTCGAGAAGTCATACGCCTTCTTCATAGGTGCGGATCTCCTTGGGGTCCGGCTTGCGTACCGAGACGATCCTCGGATCCTCCGCGCGAAGCGCGTAGACGACGACGCGCAACGCCCCGAACACGTTCCTCCCGATCGAAACGAAGCGCTGCTCGCCGATCGCGTGCGGATCCTCGATCGTGAGCGCCCAAGGGTCGTCGAACACGCCGTCCGCCTCGGCGAGCGACACGCCGTGCTTGCGGCGATTGAGAACATCCTTGCCCGGATCGAAGGTCGGCGGCACGCATCATGATATGCATATTATATGCATATCTTCCCGTCATGTCACGACGGCACGATGACCGACGTTGCCGCTCCCTCGCCATCCGCCGAACGGCCGAGGGAGCCCGACCGGAGTCGCGACCGGACGAGGGCGCTATCGCCCGCGCTTGCGCGAGCGTCGATGCGCGTCCATGTAGGCACGCAGCAGCGCGTTCATCCGCGACTGGTAGCCCGGCCCTTGCGCGCGGAACCACTCGACGACGTCGGCGTCGATGCGCAGCGACAGGAGCGTCTTGGGCGGCGGCGCATCGAGGCCGTGCCGGACCACCGCCCTGGCGAACATCGCGGGCGTCCACGCGGGCGCGTCGGCATCGATCACGATGTCGGCGTCCTTCCTCGCCGCGAGGCGCCGGGAGTCAGTGCGCGATCTGCCGGATGAACCGTGCGGCTTCATGCCTCAGTGCCTTTCGAATGGAGACGAGTCGAACGTCCTCGTCGCGCTCGACGTAGACAACCGACACGACCACGCCCTCCAGGAGTCCGAGGGCGATGAACCGGCGTTCGCCGTACGCGTCCCTGGAGTCCTCGGCCGTCAACATCGGGCCGTCGAAGATCCGGGGTGCGTCCTCGAAGTCGATGCCGTGCTTGGCGAGATTCGCCTTCCGTTTGGACTCGTCCCAGACGAACACGACGGGCGACCGGCGCCGAACCGGACTGTAGCTACGCAACGTAGCTATGTCAACGGACCCGGCGAGCCCCGCCGGCCCAGGCCATCGCCACTCCGCTACGCATGTCGCCTCCCCAACCGGCGACCGCGCGTCGGTCGCCCGTACTCCGAGTGTCGTAACCAATCGGGCTGTCCCGCCATCAGCCCCTCGGCCGATCCGCCACCATTCCGCCGCTCCCTGCTCTCCTCCCCCGCCACTTCCGCTCCCGCACCCGCGCCCACCCCCGCCCCGCATCCGGCGAAGCCCGCATCCGCGGAACACCGCCGCCGAACCTTGCCCGGCATCAATTCCGCCCCGTTCCGCGATACGGGTCGCGTGCTAGGATCGCCGAGCCGAAAAGGGAGGAAAAACAACGGTGTCCGCCGAGCGCGCCGCTCGAGTGACGATCGACACGCTGCTCGCCCAGGCCGGCTGGCGCGTGTGCGACGTCAAGGACGCCGACCTCCACGCCGCGCGCGGCGTCGCGCATCCGCGAGTTTCCGCTGCCCTATGGCTACGGATTCGCCGACTACCTGCTCTATGTCGACGGCAAGGCCGCCGATGCCATTCACGCCCCGGTAACGATCCACGATCGGCGCCGAGCGCGAATCGCGCGCTGACCGCCAGCCCAGGACGCCGCATGCCCCGAACAAAGAAATCGCAACCGGCCAACGCGGCTACCACTGGCGCAAACGTCGGCTACGAAGCGCAGCTCTGGCAATTATCGATTGCGCTGCGCGGCAGCATGGACGCCGCCGAGTACAAGCACGTCGTCCTCGGCCTCATCTTCCTCAAGTACATCTCCGACGCGTTCGAAGAAAGCACGCCGCGCTGCTGGCCGAGAAGGCCCAAGGCGCCGACCCCGAAGATCCCGACGAGTACCGCGCCCAAGGCATCTTCTGGGTACCTCCCGAGGCGCGCTGGCCGCACCTCAAGGCGCAGGCGCGCCAGAGCACCATCGGCCAGCTCGTCGACGACGCCATGGCCGGCATCGAGCGACAACCCGGGCGTTGAAGGGCGTGCTGCCCAAGGATTACGCCTGCCCCGCGCTCGACAAGCAGTTGCTCGGCCAGCTGATCGACATGATCAGCAACATCAAGGTCGGCGACGAGGCCAGCCGCGCCAAGGACGTGCTCGGCCGCGTCTACGAGTATTTCCTGTCGCAGTTCGCCAGCGCCGAGGGCAAGAAGGGCGGCGAGTTCTACAACGCCGCGCTGCGTGGTAAAGCTGCTGGTTGAGATGCTCGAGCCCTACCGCGGCCGGGTGTACGACCCCTGCTGCGGCTCGTTGGGCATGTTCGTTCAGTCGGTGGAGTTCATCCGCGCGCATGCTGGCGGCAACGCACGCGGCGGCAGCACCGGCGCCAAGGCCAAGGCCGACATCTCGATCTACGGCCAGGAGTCGAACTACACCACCTGGCGCCTGGCGCGGGCGAACCTCGCCATCCGCGGCATCGACTCCGGCCAGATCGCGCAGGGCGACACCTTCCACAACGACCGCCACCTCGATCTGAAGGCCGACTTCATCCTCGCCAACCCGCCCTTCAACATCTCCGACTGGGGCGGCGAGCGCCTGCGCGACGACAAGCGCTGGCAGCAAGGCGTGCCGCCGGCGGGCAACGCCAACTTCGCCTGGGTGCAGCATATCGTGCACCACCTCGCGCCCGCGGGTGTGGCCGGCTTCGTGCTGGCCAACGGCTCGATGTCGTCCAACCAGTCCGGCGAGGGCGAGATCCGCAAGAGCCTGATCGAGGCCGACCTCGTGGACTGCATGGTCGCGATGCCGGGCCAGCTCTTCTACTCGACGCAGATTCCCGCGTGCCTGTGGTTCCTGGCGCGTGACCGACGGGTCTCCTCTCGCTCGCGGGGAGAGGGTCGGGGTGAGGGGCGACTGCGGGACCGCCACGGCCACATCCTCTTCATCGACGCAAGCTCGGCCCCCTGGTGGACCGCACTCACCGCGAGCTGACCGACGTGGACATCGCCCGCATCGCCGACACCTACCACGTTCGGCGCGGCGAGAAGGAGGCGGCGCGTACGCCGACGTGCCCGGCTTCTGCAAGAGCGCGCCGCTGGACGAGGTGCGCAAGCACGGCCATGTGCTCACGCCCGGCCGCTACGTCGGCGCCGAGGCGCAGGAGGACGACGGCGAGCCGTTCGAGGAGAAGATGCGACGGCTCACCGCGACGCTGCGCGAGCAGTGAAGGCCGAGGCCATGAGGCTGGATGCCGCGATTGCCGCCAACCT
The DNA here is from genome assembly GCA_046347725.1 of Burkholderiales bacterium. Taxonomy (GTDB): domain Bacteria; phylum Pseudomonadota; class Gammaproteobacteria; order Burkholderiales; family Casimicrobiaceae; genus VBCG01. Next base: position 224,759 of record JAXMFN010000007.1, on the reverse strand, counting down.
GAGGGAGCCGATGGCGGGTGATAGCCGGCCGTTCGGGCAGCTGTTCGCCGAACCGACACGCAGGACTGACCTCGCCCCAAGGCTGTACGCGGCGATGGGGTCAAGATGGTCAACATGGGTGAGCTGTTCGCTCATCCCCGACTCCGCAACGCTCAGATGGACCGCGTGCCGCTGAGCGCGTCGGAGTCCGACAGGTTTCTGCTCAAGGAAGGCGACTTGCTGTTCGCCCGCCAGTCGTTGTGCTTGAGGGGCTGGGAAGTGCTCGATCTTCTTGAGACGACGAGCCAGTGACCTTTGAGTCGCATGTGACCCGTGTCAGGCTCGACCCGACAACGGCCGACCCTTCCTTCTACTTCTACTACTTGCAGTCGCACCACGGGCGAGCGGCAATTCGAAGCATCGTCGAGCAGGGTGCAGGTGCGTCTGGAATACGCGGCAGCGATCTTGAGTCGCTCGGTGCTGTGGCGGCCGCTCCTGAACAACGCGCCATCGCCCACATCCTCGGCACGCTGGACGACAAAATCGAGCTGAACCGGCGGATGAACGAGACGCTGGAGGCGATGGCGCGCGATGAAAGTCGGGTTCGTGGACTTCGACCCCGTCCGCGCCAAGGCCGGAAGGTCGGCGCATCCTGCCCTCCCCAAGCCCTCAAGCGACCTTCTTCCCCGCCCGTTTCGTCGACCTGAACTCGGCGAGATTCCGAGGGGTGGGAGTTGGCGTCGCTGCCCGAGGTCGTTGACGTCAATCCGACGCGCGCACTCCGAAAAGGTGTCAAGGCGCCCTATCTCGACATGGCGAATATGCCGACGAACGGGCACTGGCCGACGATGTGGTCGACCGCGCATTCGGATCTGCGCTTCAGCAACGGCGATACGCTCGTTGCCCGATCACGCCCTGTCTTGAGAACGGCAAGACCGCGTTCGTCGACTTCCTTCCGGATGGTCAAGTTGGCTGGGGGTCGACCGAGTACATCATTCTGCGCCCGAAGTCGCCACTGCCCGAGGAGTACGCCTACTGCCTCGCCCGCAGTGCAGAGTTCCGAGAGTTCGCGATCCAGAGCATGACCGGCACCAGCGGTCGCCAGCGCGTGCCGGCGGAATCACTCGCGCACTTTAGAGTGGCGGTGCCGCCGAAATCGATAGCGGAGGCGTTCGGCCATGCCATCAAGCCAAAATTCGCGCGTGCGAGCGCAGGCGTTCGCGAATCCCGCACCCTTGCCACCCTTCGCGATGCGCTGTTGCCCAAGCTCATTTCCGGCGAGCTACGAGTGAAGGACGCATCAGTTGTTCGGCAATCGACCCCAGACGAACGCACGATAGCTCAGCCATGAAGGTTTCCCGGCTTCTCATACAGAATTTTCGCGGGATAGCGGAAGCCACGCTCTTGTTTCCAGACCACGTCGTCCTGGTCGGCGACAACAACGTCGGCAAATCGACCGTCTTCGAGGCACTCGATCTCGCCCTCGGACCTGACCGGCTAAATCGCCGCCCGAAGATCGACGAGCACGACTTCTACCTCGGCAGCTACGTGAGTGCCGAAAACGAGCCGCGGAAGGAAGTCCGGGTCGAAGTGACGGTGTTGGGGCTCAACGAAGAGCAGCAGGCCCGCTTCAAGGATTACATCGAATGGTGGAGCACGACGGCACAAGCGTTTCAAGACGCGTCGGTCGAGGGCGTCGACCATCCTGACGTACATGCGGCAATAAGGGCGTTTGTCGGCTTCTATGACCCTGAGGAAGACGACTTCAATGGCGAAACGTACTTCTCGTCTCGAAGAGGGGGGCGCCTCAGGTCTTCTACAAGGAAGGACAAGCAATTCTTGCGGATTTCTATACCTGCGTTCATTGCGCACAGCCACGAGAGCGCTGAGCCTCGAACACGGCAGCCTTCGACATAATTCTGCGGATCAAGGAGATCAGGCCGCAGATGTGGGAAAAGACGATCGGCCAGTTGAGCGGCTCACGGTCGCAAGTGACCCGGTGCGCTCGGTGCATATCTTGTGTCCTCGAGAGTATTGAGGGAGCGATCAAGAAATACGTTCCCCGCGAGTGGGCGACGCCGCATCTCAAAGTATCAAACCTGACACGCGAAAGTCTGCGAAAGATCATCACGGCGTTCATTGCCACCGGGGATGGTGACCCACGCCGCGCCGTTCTATCGGCAAGGGACAGGCACCATCAACATACTCGTCCTTGCCATGCTGACGCAGATCGCACAAGACAAGCAGAACGTCATCTTTGCGATGGAGGAGCCGGAAACCGCGATTCCGCCATATACGCAAAAGCGGATCGTCCATGAAATCCGGAAGCTGTCTCAATCCCTGTTCACTTCGCATTCGCCCTACGTCCTCGAAGAGTTCGATATCGGTGACGTCGCAGTTCTCACGCGGACATCGGCCGGCGTGCTGAAGCACCAACCATAACGCTGCCGCCGAGCATCAAGCACAAGCGTTACCGGCAGGAGTTCCGCACCCGCTTCTGCGAGGGGCTGCTTGCGCGCCGCATCCTGCTCGCGGAAGGCGCGACCGAAGCGGCCTCGTTACCGGCCGCGGCGCGGCGTCTCTCCGAAGTCGACCCGGAAACGTATTCTTCGTTTGAGGCGCTCGGGCTGTGTACCGTGGACGCCGGGGGCGATGGCAATATCGCGGATCTAGGCAAACTCTACGGCGCTCTTGGGAAGACGGTTTATGCCGTTTGCGACAACCAGGCCGCGCCGAATCAGTTGACCATCGAAGCGCAGGTCGCAAGGCTATTCATGCATGGTGAGACGGATATCGAAAAGTTGGTGCTGAAGAACACCTCGCAGGCCGCGCTGGAACGGTTCATTGACGCGATCGACCTGCCACCCCATCTGAGCGTCAAGTACCCTGCTCCTAAAGCGAAGGCGCTTGATGTCGTGACCGAATTCTTGGGATGGGCCAAAGGCAATTGGGGCCTCGCAGAGTTCCTCTCGCAGTGCACCGAAGCCGAGATTCCGGAGTGGATTCGGGACACCTGCAGGGAGTTGCGCAAACTATGCCAGCCTGCAGTGCCCGACGATGTTGAAGCCAAAGTGGAGGGGGCGATTCCGCCGCCGGTGGCGAGCGAAGGGCCGGAGGTGCAATAGATCTTGCTTGAGCTTTCCGACGAGAAGAATGCCATCCTTGCCCATGACGGCCACCTGCTCGTCAAGGGCGGGCCGGGATCAGGCAAGACGACAATCTCGATCATTAAGGCCGAGAGGCTGGTGTCGGCGGCGCTGCGACCCGGTCAGAAGGTGCTGTTCCTAAGCTTCGCCCGCGCCACGGTCGCGCGGGTCGTTGAGGCGCTGGAGGACTACTCGCAGGACACGCCGAAAATCAGAAACCGAATCGATATTGACACCTACCATGCCTTCTTCTGGCGGCTGCTCAAGACGCACGGCTATCTGGTCGGGTTGCCGAGAAGGCTGGAGATTTTGACACCCCCAGCGCAGGCAATTGCCTTGTCAACGATTCGCCACGAGTTCGGCCCGGTAAAGAAGCTCAGCGATGCGAAGAAGGCCGAGCGAAACGAGCGGGAACATGCCGAATTGCAGCGGCTCGCATTCGAGGAAGGCAAGGTCTGCTTCGATATGTTCGCTGGCTTTGTCGCGCAGATTCTCGAGGGCAGCTCGAAGATCAGGAAGCTAGTTTCTTCCGCATATCCAGTCGTCATTCTCGATGAGTTTCAGGACACCAACGCAGGACAATGGCGCGTCGTTCAACAGCTTGGTATCGATAGCACGCTGATTGCGTTGGCCGATGAGCAGCAACGCATTTATGACTTCCATCGGCGCGACCCGGAACGCCTGACACACTTCAACGAGCGATTCTACCCAGGCGAGTTCGATCTGGGGAACGAAAACCACCGCAGTGCCGGGACGGACATCGTGCGCTTCGGCGACGACTTGTTGAGCGGAAAGCTCACCGGTAAGTACCTAGGAATGGGGTTGCACCGGTTCCCCGCAAATCAAAATCAGGCCATGGCCGCCCTCAAGGGGCAGGTCCTTCAGGCCTGCAAGCGCCTGATCGACAATGCGATCAGAGATTGGTCGCTTGCGGTCCTTGTTCCGACCAAGCAGCTCATGCGGGAAGTGTCCGCTGCCTTTCGCGCGGAGCAGCCACCGATGCCTGCCATCAATCACCACGCGGCCATTGACATGGCGGGTGCAATTCTCGCGGCGGAGATCATCGCTTTTCTCCTCCAGCCTCGCCGCGCGGGCGACTTCGAGGAGTTCGTCGGGCTGCTATGCAATTTCTACCGAGGGAGGGGGCGACGACCTATCCAACAAGGATATTTCCGAATCGATTGCCATCGACAAGGCTTTGAAGAGAGCCATCGAGTCCGCAAAGAAGGGAAAGGAGCCACCCGCGAACAGCATCATCCGCCCGGTTCGGGCGGGCTATGAGCAGTGCGCCGCAATCAAACCGAGCGGCGATCCCGACAAAGACTGGCTCGCTATCCGGAGCCTACTGGAGGTGTGCGGCTGTACACGGTTGGCAGAAGTTGCTGAGGAAGCGCGCAATGTCCGACTGCTCGATCGTATTCGGACCACAGCATGCGCCGCCTGATTGGCGCAATAACGATACTTACAAGAATGCCCTCGACATCGTGAGGCAAGCATTCGTACAAGAGCACTTCGCCACATCAACGCGACGACAGTCCGGTGTCGTCGTGATGAACATGCACAAAGCGAAAGGCAAGCAGTTCGATGAGGTCATCATTTTTGAAGGCTGGCCCCGTTACGCCAAGAACCAAATCGTCTCGAATCCTCACCGGATCGTGCCGGGTAACGTGGCTGGGGATCACTTGCTCCACGCCAAATACAACTTCCGTGTCAGTGTAACCCGCGCAAGTTCGCACGACGATCATGACTCCGGAAGTTGATACCTGCATTCTGCTCCGGCAGGCGTCATGACTGCGGTGTCACCGAATCTCGCTGCTGAGCAGGCCGCCTCGCTTGCTGGTGGCCGCCGGCTGGCAGGCGAACAGCCGAGATCGCCCCGGCGAACCGGCCGCCGAGCGACACGATTACGGCGAAGTGGCGCTGACGCAGCGGCTGCGCGACGCGGTGGCGCGGCTCAATCCCGCTCTGCCCGCCGAGGCACCGAGGACGCCTTCCGCAAGCTCGACGACCCGAAGGCGCGGACCTGATCCGCGAAACCGCGCTTTGCAACCTGGCCAGTGCTGGTGAACGGCGTGACCGTCGAGTACCGCACGCGCGAGGGCGAGGTCCGAGGCGCGCAGGCGCGGGTGATCGACTTCGACGACCCGGCAGGCAACGACTGGCTGGCAGTGAACCAGTTCAGCGTCATTGAGAACAAGCACTCGCGGCGGCCGGACGTGGTGCTGTGCGTGAACGGCTTGCCGTTGGCGGTGGTGGAACTCAAGAATGCCGCCGACGAGAACTCCACGATCTGGAGCGCCTTCCAGCAGCTCCAGACCTACAAGGCGGAGGTGCCGTCGCTGTTCGCGCCGAACGCGCTCCTGGCGGTCTCCGATGGGGTCGAAGCGCGGGTCGGCACGCTCAATGCGGGGCGAGAATGGTTCAAACCGTGGCGCACCATTGCGGGCGAGACGTTGGCCGACTCGCACCTGCCTGAGCTGCAGGTGGCGATCGAGGGCCTGTGCGCGCCGCGGCGCTTTCTCGACCTGCTGCGCGACTTCATCGTGTTCGAGGACGACGGCGCCGCATCGCCAAGAAAATGGGTTTATTACCACCAGTTCCACGCGGTGCGGGTAGCGGTCGAGGAGATGCTCCGTGCATTACCTCGGATTGCCGAGGGTGGGCGCTATGAAGCAGGTCGCAAACCCGGCGGAGCCGTGGGGGATCGCCGGATCGGGGTGGTCTGGCACACGCAGGGCTCGGGCAAGAGCCTGACAATGGCCTTCTACGCTGGCCGTATCATTCGAGAACCGGCGATGGCGAACCCGACGGTCGTCGTGCTGACCGACCGCAACGACCTGGACGACCAGCTCTTCGGCACCTTCTCGCGCTGCCAGGACCTCCTGCGTCAGCCCCCGGTGCAGGCCGAGAGCCGCGCGCACCTGCGGGAGCTCCTGAGCGTGGCGGCGGGTGGTGTGGTGTTCACCACCATCCACAAGTTCTTCCCCGAGGAGAAGGGCGACCGGTATCCGACGCTCTCTGGGCGCCGCAATATCGTGGTAATCGCGGATGAGCCCACCGCAAAGCTGCGTACGACTTCATCGACGGCTACGCGCGCCACATGCGCGACGCGCTGCCGCACGCCTGCTCATCGGGTTCACTGGCACGCCGATTGAGTTGCAGGACGCCAACACCCGCGCGGTCTTTGGCGATTACATCGTCTACGATATCCAGCGTGCTGTGCAGGACGGCGCCACCGTGCCGATCTACTACGAGAGCTTGCTGGCCAAGCTCGCGCTGGACGAGACCGAGCGGCCGAAGATCGATCCAGAGTTCGAGGAGGCGACCGAGGGCGAGGAGGTCGAGCGCAAGGAGAAGCTCAAGACCAAGTGGGCTCAGCTCGTGGCCGTTGTCAGCGAGAAGCGGCTGGAGCTGGTGGCGAAAGACATCGTCGAGCACTTCGAGAAGCGGCTCGAGGCGATGGATGCAGTAAGGCGATGATCGTCTGCATGAGCCGGCGCATCTGCTGTACCGCCAGATCGTGAAGCTGCGCCCGGCATGGGGCGGCGCCGACGACGAGCACGGTGCGCTCAAGGTGGTGATGACCGGCTCGGCCTTCGACCCCGCAGACCGGCAGCCGCACATCCGCAACAAGCCCCGGCGCGAGGCACTGGCGAATCGCTTCCGCGACCCGAAGGACCCGTTCAAGCTCGTGCTCGTGCGCGACATGTGGCTCACCGGCTTCGACGCCGAGCCTGCACACGATGTACATCGACAAGCCGATGCGCGGGCACGGGCTGAGCAGGCGATCGCGCGCGTGAACCGCGTGTTCAAGGACAAGCCCGGCGGGCTGGTGGTGGACTACCTGGGGCTGGCGCAGGAGTTGAAAAGCTGCTGGCCACGTACACCGAGAGCGGCGGCACCGGGCGCCACCGCGCTGGACCAGGACGAGGCGGTCGCGGTAATGCTGGAGAAGTACGAGGTGTGCACCGGACTTTTCCACGGCTTCGACTGGTCGAAGTGGACGACCGGCACGCCGACGGAGCGCCTGGCCTGCTGCCGGCGGCGCAGGAGCACATCCTGGCGCAGGAGAGCGGCAAGGAGCGCTGCGTGGGCGCTGTGCGTGAGCTTTCGCAGGCGTTCGCGCTCGCGGTGCCGCACGCCGAGGCACTGCGCATCCGCGACGACGTGGCGTTCTTCCAGGCCGTGCAGGCGGTGCTCGCCAAGCGCGCACCGCGACGCGCGGCCCGAGGAAGACATCGAGCACGCGGTGTGGCAGATCATCTCCTGCGCCAAGGCGCCCGAGGGCGTGATCGACATCTTTGCTGCGGCGGGGCTGGCCAAGCCCGACATCTCGATCCTCTCGGAAGACTTCTTGTCCGAGGTGCGCGGCATGCCGCAGCGCAACCTCGCGGTGGAGTTACTGCAAAAGCTGCTGAAGGGCGAGCTGGCGACTCGCCGGCGCAAGAACGTCGTGCAGGCGCGCTCTTTCGCCGAGATGCTGGAGCAGACGATTCGGCGCTACCAGAACCGCGCCATCGAGGCGGCGCAGGTGATCGAAGAGCTGATCGGGCTGGCGAAGGACATGCGCGAAGCCCATGCGCGCGGCGACGCGCTGAAGCTCTCGGAAGACGAGTTGGCGTTCTACGACGCGTTGGAAACCAATGACAGCGCGGTGAAGGTCTTGGGCGACGACACCCTGCGCACGATCGCGCAGGAGCTGGTCAAGACCGTGCGCGCCAATGTCACTATCGACTGGACCGTGCGCGAGAGTGTTCGCGCCAGCTTGCGGGTACTGGTAAAGCGCATCCTGCGCAAGTACGGCTACCCGCCGGACAAGCAGGAGAAGGCGACGCAGACCGTACTTGAGCAGGCGGAGTTGCTGAGCGAGGCGTGGGCTTAGGCTCGGCGAGTTGCACCACATTGGGCCAATAACCGGCCGCTCGAAGGATTGCTCATCCGCCATGCACGACCGCACCTACCTGCTGATCGACTTCGAAAACGTCCAGCCTTCGGCCAAGGACTTCGAGCAGGTTCGCGGGTCCCAGTACCGGATCCGGATTTTCCACGGCCCGCACCAAGTCAAGTTCGACGCTGACCTGGTTCGCGCGCTGCAGCCGCTGGGCGCACAGGTCGAGTACGTGCCGTGCAGCCGCAAGGGCAAGAACGCGTTGGACTTCCACATCACGTACGCGCTGGGGCGACTGGTCGAGGAGGGCGCGCGGGACGCGGCACCGGCGGCGTCGGGACGTAGGTTCGCCATCGTTTCAAAGGATCTGGGATTCGATGCCCTGCTCGAACACCTCGTGGAAACGGGCGTTCGCGTGACGCGCGTGGCGACGGTCTCGGAGGCCGTTGCGTGGGCGGCGGCCTCGACTCGCGTGCAGGAACTGCACGTCGCGTCTGCTTCAGACGTCGCGAAGCCGGCCGACGCGGTTGTCGCTCCCGCGAAGAAGCCGCCGACCAAGTCGGCGAAGGCAGCGACTGCGGAAGACGCCTACGCGAGGCTCGTCGACAACCTCCGCGAGCATCCCGCGAACCGCCCGGCGACAAGGACTGCGCTGGTGCGCCACGTCGCGACCAACCTGGGCAAGCTCGCCTCACCGACCGCCGAGGAAGTGGTCGCGCGACTCGAGCGCGCGGGGATCGTGGCGATCGCGGACGGCAAGATCGCGTACCGGATTCCCAAGGCGGCGAGCTAGGCGCGCTGTTCCTGCCACGGCGACCGTCGGACCGCTACCTGGTGTCGCGAGTCGTCACCGGCACCGCGACCTCGAGCCCGAGATGCTCGACGAACGCATCGAAATCGCGATCGTTGTGCAGCAGCGCGTAGCCGTTGCGGATGCACCAGGTCGCGAAGATGGTGTCGATGGTCTTGCGGACGGTCACGCCCTTGCGTCGCAACGTGCGGAAGTTGTCGGCGGCCTGGACACACACGTCGCGGCCGGCCAGCGACACGACCTCGAAGGACTCGAGGAGCGCTTTCGCCCGCCGGAAGTCCCGCCCCGCGCGGAAACCCTGCAGGACTTCGGCGAGGATCAGGTCGCCGGTGACGAGGGGCTCGATAAGGCCTTAGCCGGAAACGCCCCGATCGATGAGAGCAAGTTCCATTGTTTCGGTAGTTGTTTGCAATTACCGCGACTTCGGAACACAATGCCCGATGCCCATCGCCGGCCCCAAGCTCGGCAAGCTGTTCCGTACCGCCGCGACCGCCCGGTCTCGCGACCTCGTCGCGGCGGGCATTGCGCGAAGCGAAATCTCCCGCATGGTCGCGAGGGGGCGACTCGAACGCGTTGCCCGCGGGCTGTACGCGCTTCCCGGCTATCGAGGCTCCGAGCACCAGGCACTGGCGACGGTGGCGCGGAGGTCTCACGGCGTCGTCTTCTGTCTCCTCACCGCGCTGCGATTCCACGATCTCACCACGCAGGCGCCGTTCGAGGTCTGGATCGGGATCGGCAACAAGTCCCATCCGCCCCGAATCGACTATCCGAAGCTCCGAGTCGTGCGGTTTTCCGCTGCGGGTCTCGAGCTGGGCGTGGAACGGCGGAAGGTTGAGGGCGTCCCGATCCAGGTAACCGGTGTTGCCCGGACCGTGGCCGACTGTTTCAAGTTCCGCAGCAAGGTCGGTCTCGACGTCGCGCTCGAGGCGCTCCGCGACGCCCTGCGCTCCAAACGGGTGACCTACGACGAAATCTGGCACTACGCAAAGCTCGACCGTGTGACCAACGTGATGCGACCGTATCTGGAGGCCGTTGCGTGAGCACCCGCCGCGCCGCCGCGATTCGCGCACGATTGCGCGATGCGGCACGCGAACGCGGCGAGGATTTCAATCTGACGCTCAACCGCTATGCGGTCGAGCGCTATCTCTATCGCCTGTCGATCTCGCGTTGGGCCGAGCAGTTCGTGCTCAAGGGAGCGCTGCTTTTCGGCCTCTGGTTCGACGAGGCCCACCGCCCGACGCGCGACGCCGACCTCCTGGGTTTCGGACCGGACGACGCGGTGACCGCGCGGTCGATCGTGACGGCGATCTGCGCGATCGAGGTGGACGACGGCATCGAGCTCGACCCGGCTGCGACAAAGGTCGACGAGATTCGGGAGGAGGCGCGATACGGTGGCCTGCGCATTCGAATTCCGGGGACGCTGGACGGATCGCTCTGCACGGCGCAGATCGACATCGGATTCGGCGATGTGGTGACGCCCGGGCCAATGGTCGTCGACTACCCGACCCTGCTCGACGGCGTTCCCGCACCCCGTCTGCGCGTCTACCCGCGCGAGTCCGTGATGTCGGAGAAACTCGAAGCGATCGTGAGCCTCGGGATGGCCAACAGCCGCATGAAGGACTACTACGACCTGCGCGCGCTGATACGCGAAGATAAGGTCGACAAGGCGAGTCTCGCGGACGCCATCCGGGCGACATTTGAGAGGCGGCATACCCGGATACCCGAAGCGATACCGATGGGTTTGAGCGACGAGTTCGCCAATACCCCGACGAAGATCACGCAGTGGAAGGCTTTTCTCGATCGCAATCGCCTCGAGGGACCGCCCCTTGGCGCCGTGCTGGCGGATATCCGTACGGCACTGGCCCCCTCCATGAGCCTCGCACGCGCCCCTGCCGAGTAGACATGGCCCGGCTCTCCGAGTCGGTCGTCGAAGAGGCCGCGCTCGCCTGGCTGGAGCCCACCGGGTGGCAGATCCGCAACGGCGCCGAGATTGCCCCCGGCGAGCTTGCCGCCGGGCGCGAAGATTATGGTGAATGGGGTCAGAGCTGTAATTTTCCGGCGAACGGCCGGTCGACGTCGCACTTCCCGCTAAGCGGAGTATTACGGCTCTGACCCCATTGCTAGGTGAGGCTGGTGGCGCTGGGCCTGAGCGACGCCGACGTGGCCGATGCCGTGCGCTGGGCGCGTTCCGGCACTGCGCCCTCCACGGCGGCCGAGCCCGCCGCCGTCTACCGGCGTGGCCCGCGCGGGGCTCGACCCGCGGTGAAGAGGAAGGCCGCGCGCCGCACATGAAGTTGCCGCCGCGCGTCGTGCTGGATACCAACGTCGTGCTGTCGGCGTTGCTGTTCGGCGGCGGACCGGCGGCGCGAATACGTGCCAGTTGGCAGGGCGGTAACTTCACACCGCTCGCGAGCACGGCCACCTACCGCGAGCTGGCGCAGGTCCTGGCCTATCCGAAATTCGCGCTCTCGGCCGACCATCAGCGGGAGCTGCTGATGGACTACGTGTCCTGGCTCTACGTGGTGCGCATCCCCGAGCCGCCGCCACCGGCCCCGGCGTGCCGAGATCCCTTCGACCGGCCCTTCGTCCACCTGGCGATCGCCGGCAAAGCCCGGGCGCTGGTGTCGGGCGACCGCGAACTGCTCGCGTTGGCCGATGCGGCGGGTCTGTGTCCGGTGCTACGCGTCGAAGCGTTCTGCCGGCAGTTCCTCGGGGATTGAACGGCACGGCCGAGGTCGGCGTCGCGCCTCGGCCGAACATCCGATGGCGACGCCGGCCGCGGTGGCGCGAAGCTTCGCGGATGAACGACCGCCTGCCTCTCACCGTCCAGCCGGCCGCCGCCCTGTCGCCGGTCTTCGTGGCACCCGCCGAGCGCGGGATCGCCGCTGTCCGGCCGCCGGGCCCGCAAACGTGGCGATCGTCGCAATCGTCGCGTCCGCCGCGCTTTCCACGACGCGCCCGTCGCGCGAGCCCCGGCGTGCTGCGCATCCTGTCCGACCACCTGCGCGCGCGGCGCCCGCCGTGAGCGGGGTGGCGCCTCGACCGGACGTCCGTCGACCGGCGTCGCCTGCCGCTGAGGCGCCCGCCCGGGCGCCGGGATCGTCAGGACTGGCGTCGCCGCGGTCTCGTTCCCGCCACCATCCCCGCCGCCGCCCGCGCCACCACGACCATCAGCGCCGCGAGCAGCGCCAAACCGATCGGCGGCAACCCCGGCACCGGCACCGCCGCGACCGGCAGGCGCACGTCGACGGTCGCGGCGGCGGACTCGTTGCCCGGCGTCGGATCGGCGGTCGCGCTCGCCGCGCTGACCGTGTTGACCACGCTCGTGCCGTTGGCGGTCGCATCGAACGAGACGACGATCCGGAAGCTCGCGCTGCCGCCCGCCGGGAGCGATGCGACGGTGCAGCCGACGGTGCCGTTGGCGCCGACCGCCGGCGTCGTGCAGGACGCCGACGGGCCGGTGAGCTGGACGAGCGAGACGAATCGCGTGCCCGCCGGCAGCGGATCGCTGAAGCTCGCGTTGACCGCGTCGCTCGGGCCGGCGTTGGCGAGCGTCACGAGGTAGGCGGCCGATCCGCTCGACACCGCGCTCTCCGCGATCTTGGCGACCGACACGTCGGCGCTCTGCACGACCGAGGTCGTCACCGACGAAGCGTTGCTGCTGTTGCCATTGGGGTCGAACGCGTCGGAGGCGATCGTGGCGGTGTTCTGGATCGAGAGCGCGTTGCGGGTGTTGACCGTCAACGTGAACTGGGCCGAGGCGCTGACGGCGAGCACCGCGAACGTGCAGCTCACGGTGCCGCCGCTGCCCACCGGCGGCGTCGCGCACACCGCGCCCGGCCCGAAGTCCTGCGTCAGCGACACGAAGGTCGTCGGCGCCGGCAGCACGTCCGACATCACCGCGTTGACCGCCGAATCGGGGCCGTTGTTCGACACGACGATCGTGTAGGCGATGTCGCTGCCGGCGCTCGCACTCGCCGGTCCGCTCTTCGTCACCGTGACGTCGGCGGTCAGGATCGTGGTCGAGGCCGCGCCGGCCCCGTTCTCCTCGGCCGGATCGAGTGTATCGCTCGATACTGTCGCGACGTTGTCGAACACGGTTCCGGACGCGGTGTCCGAGGGCACGTGGGCGACCAGCGTGAAGGTCGCGCTGCCCGGCGGGAACGAGGCGATCGCGCAAGTGACGATCCCGCCCGCGCCGACGGCGGGAGTCGAGCAGCTCGCCGTCGCGCCGGTGTTCTGCGTCAGCGATACGAAGGTCAGCGTCCCCGGCAACGTGTCCGAGAGCACGACGTTGGCCGCGGTGCCCGGTCCGGCGTTGATCAGCGTCAGCGAGTAGGCGATGTCGGTGTCCGGCGCGGCCGCGCCGGCGGCGGACTTCTGCACGAAGAGGTCGGCCGGCGTCGCGCCCGAGACGAGCACCGCGGTCGCGCCGGCGTTGTTCTCGTCGGTCTCGTCGCCGGTCGCGCCGAACATCGCGATGTTCGTGTAGAACGTCCCCGGCGACGCGCCGGCGGGCAGCTTGCCGGTGAGGGTGAAGGCGAGCGTCGCGCCCGGATCGAGCGAGGCGAGCGTGCAGGTGATCGTGCCGCCGCTGCCGGCCGCGGGCATCGTGCAGGACATCGACGGCCCGGCGTCCTGCGCGAAGCTCACGAAGGTCATGTCGAGCGGCAGCGTGTCGTCGAGCTGGACCGAGGTCGCCGCCTCGTCGCCGGCGTTGATCGCGGTGATCGTCCAGGCGACGTTCGCCCCGGGCGCGGCGCTCGCCGGCCCGGACTTGACCACCGTGATGTCGACGATCGCCTGCGCCGGCGGTGCGACGGCGAGCGCGAGGCAGGCGAGCGAGGCCGCCGCCGCGACGCCGAGGAGACGACGGATCACCGCAGCGCCGCCGTGGAGACCGTGCAGGCCGCGCCGATCCGGTTGTTGCCGTAGGAAACGATCACCCCGGCGTTGTTCTTCGTGCACACGGTCGTGTTGTCGTCCTGCAGCGTCGTGTCCGAGAGCCGCGCCGAGGCGTTCGCCCCGTCGACCAGGAGCCCGGTGCCGTTGAACGAGATCGTCGACTGGTCGAACGACAGCGACGACGCGGTCCCGGCGGTGACGACCGACGCGCCGGTCGTGTTGTGCGACAGGTTGCCGTTGCGCACCACGGCCTTGGCGTTGGCGAGGAGCTCGAGGCCGATGCCGCACTTGCTGACCTGGACGTTCTCGAGCGTCGCCCTGATCGCGCCGGCCGCGCCGTCCAGCTTGATGCCGCTCAACGGGCTCGTGCAGTTGGTGATCGTGACATCGGAGAAGGTCAGGTCGGTCGCGGCGGTCGGGGCGACGTGGATCGCCGCGAAGGCACCGCCGCCCATCATGTTGATCCGCACGTTCTTGAGGTGCAGCGGTCCGGAGCTGACGTGGCGGATCGCGGCCAGACCGCTGCCGGGGCTCGTGATCGTGAGGTTGCGCAAGGTCACCGCACCGGTCGTGTTGATGATGACGCCGGTGATGCCGGCCGCCAGGATGCCCGAGAGCTGCCCGGCGCCGTCGATCGTGATCGCCTTGGTGATCGTGACGCCGTTGAACCCGGCCGGGTCGAGCACGCTGATCTCGCCGCCGACGGCGGTCTTGGAGATCGCCCCGGCGAAGGTCTTGCACGGCGCGGTGCGCGAGCAGGGATTCGCGTCGTCGCCGACCCCGGAGACCCAGGTGCGGGTGGCCTGCGCGTGCGCGGCGGACGAGACGACGGCCAGGACAGCCGCGGCGAGCGTGGCGAGGAGCTTCATCGGGACTCCGGGGAAGGATCGGGGAGGTTCGGGGAGAATCGTGAACGGGAGCCCGGGCGGTCGTCGCGCGGACCCTGCGCCGCCCGTTGTCTTTCGCTGACCGCATTGAATACGGGACCACCCGCGCTCGTCAACGGTTTCCCGTACTATTTCGCGGTTGCATGACCGGTCGGCGAGCGCCGGCCCTACCGCCGATTCGCCGCATCGCGTTCCCGACCCAGGAGAGTCCGATGACCATTCGAATTTCCGCGATCGTGATCGTCGCCGCGACGTCGGCCGCGCTGTCGTTCGCGCCGAACGCCTCGGCCCAGACCGGTCCGGCCCAGGGCGGCGGCAACCGTCACTGCGGCGGCAACGGCAAGTGCAAGGTGGCGATCGACGTCGCCCGCGGCGCGCCGTGCACCGCGCAGGACAACATCCAGGTGAGCCCGGAGACGATCGAGATGGGCCGCGGCGAGCGGCGCACGATCGTCTGGAAGCTCGAGACGCCCGGCTACGAGTTCTGCCCGGCCAACGGCGACGGCATCCAGTTCAAGGACGCGAACCTCGACTTCCAGTTCCACGACCCCAAGGCGACCGACGACGACGACGGCGAGGACGACGCCGGCGCGCCGGCCAGGTGCCGCAAGAGCTTCCGCTGGCGCAACAAGAACGAGGAGCACACCGCCGGCAGGCGCTACGCCTACCTGATCCGCTTCACCGGGCCCAACGGCGCGGTCTGTGTCAAGGACCCCTGGGTGCGCAACGGGTAGCCTCCCGCAGGAGCGGCCCGGGCCCAGCCCGCGGTTGTGGCGGGCGGGCTGTTGCGTACAGGACGGGGGCGGAGCAGACTTCACTCGCTTTCGTCACCCTAACCTGCCGGGAGGCGCGATGAATTTCCGTACGACAGCGATCATTGTTGCGATCGCCGTTCTCATCGGGTGCACACCGCAGAAGGGTCTGATCTCGATCCAGCGCTCGACGCCGCCGTCTTCGTCGACGACGTGGCACAGGTGCGCAGCCAACGCCCAGAAGTCGTGTCTGATCGACGTCCGCGCGTCCGTGAGCGGTGGTACCTGCTCGAACATCTCGCTGACCGTCACCGAGTATGTGACGATCGAAGGCAGCGGCGCCTCGCCGAAGCACGAACGGTTGCGGTGGAAACTGCCGCCCGAATTCAAGTTCTGTCCCCGGTACGGCGATGGCGTGTTCCTGCACAATTCGCGCCTGACCAAGAAGCCGTTCGACGCCAGCGCCAGCCCGCAATGCTCCGATGAACACGAGTGGAAGATCGACCAGCGGGAGATCGATGTCGGAGGCGAGTACGAATACCTGATCCGGTTCCGCTACGTCGGCGGGACCGAGGACGTGAAATGCGAGTTCGACCCCTGGATCCGCAACGGCTGATCCGCCATCGTTGACCGAGGCGTCGACACCATGACACCGTACCGCCACCGCGCTCCACGCGCCGCCGCGCTCGCCGCTGTCGCGACCATCCTCCTCGCCGGCTGCGTCCCGCATCCGATCGCGCCGGAGGACGGGCCGGTGCTGCGGATCAACCCGAACGAACCGGTCGTCGAGGTGCTCGCCGGCGACGTGATCGTCGTCGACCAGGACCCGATCTATATCCGCGGCAACGCGCCGGACAAGAGCATCACCTGGACGCTCACGTCGGCGACGCGGCGCGACTGGATCCTGGTGTCGGTGAACATCGGCGCGAACCGCGCCGGTCAGAATCCGTTCCGCTGCCGGCCGCAGAACGAATTCAAGTTCCGCTGCGACAACGACGGCCTGCGCGGCGACTTCAAGTACACGATCACGGTCAAGCACAAGTCCGACGGGCGCACCTTCACCTCGCCCGACCCGTGGATCCGCAACGGCTGACGCGCGCTCGACCGGCCGGGCCGTGACCTACGGCGCGCCGCCGAGCCAGCGGCGCGCCTCGTCGACCGCCTGCTCGTAGCCCAGACCGCGACCGGCGCGCTCGGCCGCGTCGAACGCCGGCCCCATCCGGACTCTCGCGCGATCGACGTAGGTCGCGACGAACGCGGCGTCAGCCGGGTCGCGCTGGTAGCCGATCGCCGCGCCCTGCGCCTCGGCCACGCCCCAGAAGCGCGCCGAACGCTCCCACTCCTCGCGCCAGGCGGCGAGCGCGGTCGCGGTGTCGAACGCGCCCTGCGCGACCGGCTTGCTGCCGATCTCCTGGGCGATGGTCACGACTTCGGCGAGCAGGTCGCGCGCCCGATCGCCGGCGCCGCGCACGATCGACACCATCGCGAGGTTGATCAACCCGATCGCGGTGCTCTCGCGGTCGCCCAGCTCGCGCGCGATCTCGACCACCTCGACGAAGAGCGGCTCGGCGGGCTCGTGCGCGCCCTCCATCCGGTGGATCTGCGCCAGCCCGTTCATCGCGCCGGCGAGCTCGCGGCGGTCGCCCAGCTCGCGCGCGAGCGCCGCCGCCTCCTCGAGGTGGCGCCGCGCGGTCGCGAGGTCTCCGAGGCCGGCCGCCGCCATCGCCAGCGGCTGGAGCGCGGCGGCGATGCGCAGCCGGTCGCCGATCTCGCGGGCGATCGTCAGACTCTCGCCGAGCTCGCGTTGTGCGTCTTCGTAGCGGCCCATGAAGCAGTCGAGCTGGCCGGCCTGGAACAGCGCGCGCGAACGCTCGAGCGAGCGCGCCTTCGCGCCGGGACGCGCGAGCGCGACCGTCGTCATCCGACGGCCCAGGGTCAGCAGGCCGCGCGCGAAGATGTACGGCGACAGCGCGTGGCACAGCCGCAAGCCCAGTTCGCCGCCGTTCGCGGCGCTGTCGCACCAGGCGTGCGCCGCAAGCAGGTTCTCGCGCTCGGAATCGAGCCGCGCGAGCCAGACGCCCTGCTCGTGCCCGGCGAGCGCCGGCCGCGCCTCCTCGGCGAGCGCCAGATAGTGGGCGAGATGGCGGTCCTTCACCGTCGCCGACTCGCCCGACGCGTCGAGGCGCTCGCGCGCGTACTCGCGGACGGTCTCGAGCATGCCGTAGCGGGCGGGCGGCACGTCGCTCGCGAGGTTCGCCGGAGACGCCGCCGCGGACGCCGCCGCCGTCCCCGCCGTCGCTTCGTCCAGGCGCGTGCGCGCGTACTCGCGGACGGTCTCGAGCATCCTGTATCGCCCGCCGTGGGTGTCGAGCGAGACCAGCGACTTGTCGACCAGGTGCGTCTGCAGGTCGAGCACGTCGTCCTTCTCGATCGCACCGCCGGCGGCGACCGCCTCGGCGGCCTCGAGCGTCCAGCCGCCGGCGAACACCGACAGGCGCCGCAACAGCGCGCGCTCGGCCTCGTTCAGCAGGTCGTAGCTCCAGTCGATCAGCGCCCGCAGCGTCTGCTGGCGCGGCAGCGCCGTCTGGTCGCCGCCGGCGAGCAGGCGGAAGCGGTCGGAGAGCCTCGAGGCGATCGCCTCGACCGACAGCGCGCGCACCCGCGCCGCGGCGAGCTCGATCGCCAGCGGGATGCCGTCCAGGCGCCGGCAGATGTCGGCGATCGCAGCGACGTTGCGTTCGGTGACGCGGAAGGCCGGCAGCACCGCGGTCGCGCGCTCGACGAAGAGCCGCGTCGATTCGTAGTGCGGTAGCGCGTCGGGCGTGAGCGCGCGGGTGGCGTCGGGCACCGACAGCGCCGGCACCGGGTAGTTGGTCTCACCGCCGACGTGCAGCAGCTCGCGGCTCGCGGCGAGCACGCGTACGCGACCGGCGCTGCGCAGCAGGTGCGAGGCGAGCTCGGCGCAGGCGTGGAGCACATGCTCGCAGTTGTCGAGGACGACGAGCGCGCGTCGGTCCTTCAGGTGCTTGACGACCGCCTCGAGCACCGGGCGGCCCGCTTCCTCGGTGACGCCCAGCACCGAGGCGAGCGCCTGCGGGACGAGCTGCGCCTCGGTGAGCGGCGCGAGGTCGACGAACCAGACGCCGTCCGGATGGTCGTCCATCACCTCGGCGGCGACGTGCAGCGCGATGCGCGTCTTGCCGATGCCGCCCGGACCGAGCAGCGTCAAGAGCCGTGTCGTGCCGAGCATCCGCTTGACCTCGGCCAGCTCGCGCTCGCGGCCGACCAGCGAGGTGAGCTGCTGCGGCAGGTTGTTGGGCGTCGCCTCTAGCGAGCGCAGCGCCGGGAAGACGCGCGGCAGCTTCGGGTGCGCGATCTGGTAGAGCCGCTCCGGGCTCGTCAGGTCGCGCAGCCGCACCTCGCCCAGGTCGACGAGCTCGATCTCACGCGGGACGCGGCCCTCGACCAGGTCGGCGGCCGCGTGCGACACCAGGATCTGGCCGCCGTGCGCCGAGCTCATGATCCGGGCGGCGCGGTTGACCGTCGTGCCGTAGTAGTCGTGGTCGCGCGCGGTCACCGCGCCGGCGTGGATGCCCGAGCGGATCTTGAGCGGGAAGCCGCCGGTCGACGCCGGATCGGCGAGCGCGAGCTGGATCTCGACGATTGTCTCGATCGCGGCCAGCGGATCGTCGAAGTGGGCGTGGACGCCGTCGCCCAGCATCTTGACGACCGTGCCGTCGTGCCGCTCGACCGCGCCGCGGATGATCGCGTCGTGCCGCGCGAGCGCCGGGCCCATCCGCTCGGGCGCGGTCTCCCACAGACGCGAGCTGCCCTCGATGTCCGTGAAGAGGAACGTGGCGATGCCGGGCGAGTCGTGCATGACGCGGCGGGAGCTCCTGCGCGCGGTCGGGGACGGCGGCCGGCCAGTATAGCGGCGGGGCGGGCGTGTCGCCGCCGATCGGGAGGGCGTGGCGGCGGCTCCGGGCGCGGCTTGCCGTGGCGGGGCGCGCCGCCGACAATGGACGCGGCGGACGTGACGGCGCGCCCGCCGCGCACACCGGAGCGGCGATCATGAAAAAAGCGGATCTCGAGAAGTTCCTCGCCAAGAAGGTCGAGAACTCGATGCGGCGCGAAACCCCGACGGACCGCTACGGCGCCGGGTCGGCGCACGTGCACGACCGGCGCGAGCGCCGCGAGGCCGAACAGGCGGCCGGGCTCGTGCCCTACGCGGTGAAGCTGCCGCAGGCGCTGGTCTCGTCGTTGCAGGCGATGGCGCAGGCGCGCGCGGTGTCGTTGAACGAGCTGACCGCCGAATTGCTGCGCAAGGCGCTGGGCGAGGCGGGGGCCGGCGGGCCGGCGGCGGTGGCGCCGGCGGCGAAGACGGCGGTTGCTCCGCAGACAACGCCGGCGACTGCGCCGGAGGCGAAGCCGACACCAACGCCTGCACCGAAGCCGTCACCAACGCCGGAGCCGAAGGCGTCACCAACGCCGGAGCCGAAGGCGTCACTAACGCCGGGGACAAAAGCGGCGCCAACGCCGGTGCCGAAGACGTCGCTTGCGCCGGCCCCGAAGCCGGCGGAATCGACGCCGGCCAAGCCCGCGCCGACCGCCAAGTCGGCGCCCACGCCCTCGGCCGGGGTGAAGACGCCGGCGCCGGCGGCGGCCGCATCCAAGACACCGGCCAAACCGGCCGGCAAACCCGCGGCCAAGCCGGCCGCGAAACCGGCCGCCAAGCCCGCCGCGAAGAAGTCCGGCCGCTGATCCGCGGCGCCACCGCTACCGCTGGTCCCGGGCACCGCGCCATGCTGGAACCGCTCGCCGCCCTGCTCGCGCTCGCCGGCGCAGGCGGCTACGCGCTGACGCTCGCCGTGTCCGCCGCGATGCGGATCGCGCGCGATACCACGATGCGCTGGCGGCCAGCATGGTGGTCGCTGATCGCGCTGGGCACGGCGATCGCCGCGATCGGCTTCGACGCGGTCTTCTCGCCCGCGGTGGCACCCGGCCGGCCGATGCTCGGTCACGGGGGCGACTGGGCGATCGGTCTGCTCGGACTGGGCATCGTCGTCGCGATCGTCGGCGGCTGGCGCGGCGCGGTCGCGCGCTGGCAGCTCTTCGGCGAATTCGACTGGAAAGCGCCAGGCACCGGCGCTCCGGCGCCGACCGCCGTCTCGGGAAAGCCCACGCCCTTCCGCGGCACCGGATGGCCGGGCTGGACGCCGCCGGTGTCGGCGGCTCCCGCATCGGCGGCGGCGCACAGCGGCATCGCGACGACACCGCCGGCGCCCGCTCTTTCACCCGAAGCGCGCGCCGAGCTCGAGCGAATCACCTCGCCGGCGATGCGCTCGCGCCTGGAGGCGCTGATGGCCGGCCGCAACCGTCCGGACCGGGCGGTGCGGATGGCGATCGCGAAGACCAACGCCCGCGCCGGCGTCACCTGTCTCGTGGTCGCCATCGCGATCCTCACGGCGGTCCCGCTGCTCGAACTGCCGTCGCAGCACCCGTTCCGGCTCTACGCGGCGCCGGCGGCGTTCCTCTGCTGCGTCGGCGCGGTCGTCGCGTTCGCCCGCGCGGCTTGGTACGCGATGCGGATCTGAGCCGAGGGAGTTTCGCCCGTCCCGGGCAATTCGGCGTATCGTCACCGCTTCGCCGGTCTGACGGAGCGTGCCATGCCCAGCAACCCGATCGACCCGCCCACCATCCCCAACGCCGAGCTCGACGCGATGCGCACCGAACGGCGCGAGCCCGAGGCGCGCTCGGGCGGCGGTGGCGGCCGTCTGCTGCTGCTCCTCGGACTCTTGCTCGTGGTCCTCGGCGCCGGTTGGTGGTTCTGGAACTCGCTGTTCGCGCCGGCGCCCAAGCCGGCTCAGCTCGCGCAGACGCCCGCCGAGCCGCCGAAGGCGGCGGCACCGGCCCCGACGCCTTCGCCCGCACCGGAGCCGGTGATCCAGCACCCGATCGACGAATCGCTCGCCGCCGCCGGTGCGGCGCTGCCCAAGCTCGCCGAGAGCGACAAGGACGCCGGCGCGGGACTCGCCGGCGTCATCGGCAAGGACGCGTTCGCCCGTTACTTCGTCTCGCAGGACCTGGTGCGCCGGATCGTCGCCACCGTCGACAATCTGCCGCGCAAGACCTACTCGCAGCGCCTCTCGCCGGTCAAGCCGGTGCCGGGGAGCTTCCTCGTCGCCGGCAAGGACGCCGAGCGCACGATCGACGCCAAGAATGCCGCCCGCTACACGCCCTACGTCCGCGCGCTCGACGCGGTCGACGCGAAAAAGCTCGTCGCGCTGTACGTGCGCTTCTACCCGCTGTTCCAGGAAGCCTATCGCGAGCTCGGCTATCCGCAGGGCTACTTCAACGACCGTCTCGTCCAGGCGCTCGACGTGATGATCGCCACGCCCTCGATGCCCGGCCAGCTCAAGCTCGCGCAGCCGAAGGTGCTCTACGAGTACGCCGACGAAAACCTCGAGGCGTTGCCCTCCGGCCAGAAGATCCTGCTGCGGATGGGCCCGGAGAACGCTGCGCGCGTGAAGGTCAAGCTGGCCGAGATCCGCAAGCTGGTCGCGAAGGACGGCGCAGTGGCGAAGGACGCGATCGCCGGCGCGGCGAAGTAGGCCCCCGCGTCGCTGCGCCGGGGCGAGAGCGCCTCGGCCGTACGACCGAAGGCGAGGCCGCGCGTGTCCGCGTAGCGTGCGGACATGTCTCGCGCCCGCCGCCCGCCTCGTTCCGTTCCCGATCGCGTTCCCGATCGCGTTCCCGACCGCATTCCCGATCCCGCCTCCGCGCCTCCTGCCGTCCGTGCGGCCGTCGAGCGACGATCGCGTCCGCGCCCGACCGTCCGCGTGCCGCCGCGCCGCGGCCGCGAGCCCGACATCCCGTTCCTGCCGCCGTTCCTGCCACCGTTCCCGCCGCCGATCGGCGTCGTCTCGCCGCTCGATACACTCGAGCTGCCTCGCGCCGACTTCGATCGACACGCACCGGGTCGGCCGACCGTCATCGTGCGGGCGAACGGCACGATTCTTCTGCCCCGCGGCGTGCGCAACGCGCTGCTGCTCGACCCCGGCGAGCGGGTCAGCGTCGGTTTCGAGCAGGGCGTGCTCACCGTGAGACCGGTCGAGACGTGGCTGCCGGCGGAACCGCAGAGCGCCGCCACTCGCGTCGTCTCGCCGCTCGACCGCGAGATCGACCGCTTCCTGCGGCGCCGGCGGCGCCGGGCGCCGGGGTGAGGCGCGGCAGCGCGCCGGGCGCGGTTGCGCGCCCTCGCCAGCGGGACGACAATGTCTTACTCTAGTCTTACTTGGGCGGGAACCCGGCACGGGCCCGCCGACCGCGCCGCCTCCATGTCCGACCGCACCCGCGTCTCGTCCAAAGGCCAGGTCGTCCTGCCGAAATCCGTACGCGAGGCGAAGCGGTGGACCGCCGGCACCGAGCTCGTCGTCGAGGCGACCGGGGACGGCGTGCTGCTCCGGCCGGCGCGCCCCTTCGCCCCGACCCGGCTCGACGACGTCGCGTCGAGTGTCGCCTGGCGCGGTCGGCCGAAGACGCTCGCGGACTTCGAGCGCGCGATCGCCAGGGGCGCGAGGAAGAGCGTTGGTCGCGGTTGACACCAGCGTCGTCGTCCGCCTGCTAATCGGCGACGATCCGCGTCAGTCGGCGCGGTCGCGCGCGATCTTCACTACCGGAAGCGTGCGCATCGCCAAGACGGTGATGCTCGAGACCGCCTGGGTGCTGGCGCACGCCTACGACAAGGACCGCGCGACCGTGGCCAAGGCGCTGCGCGCCGTCGCCGGCCTGCCGCGCGTCGAGATCGAGGACGCGCGCACCGTCGCCCTGGCGCTCGATTGGGTCGATCGCGGCCTCGATTTCGCCGACGCGCTGCATGTCGCGAGCCGCGGCGAGGCGCGCGGATTCCTGACCTTCGACCGTACGCTCGTGCGTCGCGCGAACCGGATCGACGGCGCCGACGTACGGCCGGCCTGATACGCGCGGGCCCTCATCGCCCCGCGCGGCGAACGTCCTCGGACGCCGCCGGACTAGGCCTTTCGGCTGATTGCCGGCAGGCGTAACGTTCCCGATCATCGAAGCCGTCCACCGGTGCGCGTTCAGACCGACGCGAACCGGGCGACGGCCGATCCGGCGCCCTTCGCCGGATCACGCCAGCGGGAGGAGCGATCCATGCGGATTCGCAGACCGGAGGTCGTGGGCGATCGGCGGGCGGGCGACAGCCCCGCCGCCAACAGCGCGCTGATCGTCAGACCGCGGACCGCGCGCGTCGCCGGGCGCGGCGGTGGCACGCGTCGAGCGCGGTGTCAGACGGACCGCGTGGTCGCCCGGCGGTGGGGGCGGACATGAGGCCGCGTGACACCGGCCGCATGACCGGACTCTGTGGGAACGCCGCGCGCCGATCGGGGCCGCTCCGCGCCAGCGGGCATGCCTTGCAGAGAGCCGGACGCTTCGCGTTCGCGTGTTCGCTGGCCCTCGTCGTCGGTGGATGCGGGTTCGGGCGCGTGTTGGCGGATTGGAAGGTAGACCGGATGTGCAAGCAGGACGGCGGCTTCCTGGTGTTTGAGAAAGACGTTCCTCCCAAGGAGTTTCTGTGGCCAAACGGCCGTGTGATGGCAGGCGAACTCCAGTCCGCAAGGCCACCCAGAAGCTACTACGTCGAAACGAATTCAACGGTCATTCAGGCAGAACAGCCAACAATCTACCGCCTCGAGCAACGCCTTTTCCGTAGACGTGATGACCGGTTGCTGGCGACTGCGGTTACGTACGTTCGTCAGATCGATGACCTTGGCCCGTATTCGCCATTTCGCAACTCGTACACCTGTCCCCCGGGTGGTGCGATCAACCCCATGCTCGAGGCAGTGTTCGGCGTCGAGGCGCAGTAGGCGCGAGGTACACAAATGGCCCTTGCATCACAGCTCTATCAATTCGGTCAACTCGCGCTGGCCGCATACGCGCGCCTTAATATCGGTACGCCTCCGCCTGGCCCACTGCTTGAACAAGAATTTGCGCAACCAACCGCCTCGGAATTCGCTCAAAATTGGCGCGTTGTAGACACATACCAACACGTCAACGATCCCTATCCAATCTACGACCCGAACACCGGCGAATTTCTCGGGAACTTCAGCGGCACCAATGGACTCTCCGCGACGATCTTCCGGAACATCCAGACCGGTGAAGTCGTCCTTTCAGTCCGAGTACAAACGACGTCAACGACATCCTCGCTGACGTTGAAGTTGCCGCGCTGACGAGCCGCCTCGCCAGGGGCAGTACCGTCGCTGCGCCAGCGCATGCCGCAGTGGATCCGGGAGAAGCTCAACGCAGTTCGCGGTGGCGGGCCACTCTCTCGGCGGGTTCCTTGCTACCGGATACACTCCAGTTTCCCCAATACGTCACGCGCATGCCTATAACGCGCCCGGGTTGAGCTGACCCGTCGACCGGTATCGACACGATGCGCGCACGCCTGCGACGAGACCGCGCGACCGTGGCTGAGGCGCTGCGCGCCGTCTTCGGCCTGCCGCATCGAGATCGAGGACGCGCGCACCTCGCCCTGGCGCTCGACTGGGTCGATCGGCCTCGATTTCGCCGACGCGCTGCACGTCGCGAGCCGCGGCGAGGCGCGCGGATTCCTGACCTTCGACCGTACGCTCGTGCGTCGCGCGAACCGGATCGACAACGCCGACGTACGGCCGGCCTGATACGCGCGGGCCCTCATGCCCCGCGCTCGAACGTCCTCGGACGCCGCCGGACTACCTTTCGGCTGATTGCCGGCAGGCGTAACGTCCCCATCATCGAAACCGTCCACCAGTGCGCATTCAGACCGACGCGAACCGGGCGGCGGCCGATCGCCTTCGCCGGATCACGCCAGCAGGAGGAACGATCATGCGGGTCCGCAGACCGGAGGTCGTGGGCGATCGGCGGGCGGGCGACAGCGCCGCCGCCAACAGCGCGCGATCGTCGACCGCGGACCGCGCGCGTCGCCGGGCGCGGCGGTGGCGCATCGAGCGCGGTGTCAGACGGACCGCGTGGTCGCCCGGCGGTGGGGGCGGACATGAGGCCGCGTGACACCGGTAGCGTGACCGTGCCCTACAGGAACACCGCGCGCCGATCGGGACCGCTCCGCGCCAGCGGGCTTGCCTTGCAGAGAACCGGACGCTTCGCGTTCGCGTGTTCGCTGGCCCTCCTCGTCGGTGGATGCGGGTTCGGGCGCGTGTTGGCGGACTTGAAGATCTACTGGATGTGCAAGCAGGATGGTGGAGTGAAGGTGTTCGAGAAGGACGCGCCGCCGAAGGAGCTTCTGCTACCAGACGGCAAATTCGATTCGCGCCGAATAGCAAATTCCACGTCAGCTGATTCCTACTATGCAATTGAGAGCCACCAGACTCTCCAAACGGGCGAACCCTCAGTTCACCGAACCGAAACTAGGGTAGTCAGGCGGCGAGATCGCGCCTTGCTCGGTTCCGCGATTTCCTACTATCGCCCGACAGACTCACTCGGAGCCTTCTCGCTCTTTCCGACGCACTACCGCTGCCCGGAAGAAGCAGGGCTTCACTCATTGATTGAATCCGTGTTTGGCGTTGAAGCAGCGTGGAGGTGATTTCTCCTATGAGCGACACGAGAACACTCTATGTATTCGCCGAACTTTCTCTGGCGGCATACGCACATGCACAGCCCAACGTGGATCCGAGACCTGCGTTGGCTGATGCCGGCATGTCGCAACATCAGGCGTCACGCTTCGCAGACGCGTGGACCGTTGTCGATACCTACCAGCATGTCAACGATCCCTATCCAATCTACGACCCGAACACCGGCGAATTTCTCGGGAACTTCAGCGGCACCAACGGGCTCTCCGCGACGATCTTCCGGAACATCCAGACCGGTGAAGTCGTCCTTTCGGTCCGAGGTACAAACGACGTCAACGACATCCTCGCTGACATTGAAGTTGCCGCGCTAGGCGAGCCGCCTCGCCAGGGGCAGTACCAGTCGCTGCGCCAGCGCATGCTGCAGTGGATCCGGGATGAGAAGCTCCCGACGCAGTTCGCAGTGACGGGCCACTCTCTCGGCGGGTTCCTTGCTACCGGACTGGCACTCGAGTTTCCCCAATACGTCACGCACGCGTATGCCTATAACGCGCCCGGGTTGGGGGGGCTGACCAATCGACCGGTAATCGACACGATCGCGCAGGTCTACCACATCACCGGCGGCGCCTACGATCCAACGCACTTCACCAATGTGCGCACGCGACCCGGCAACTCCGTGATCGCCGGACTTGGCAACCAACCCGCTCCTCCGATCCTGATCGAGAACGAAGACCATGGGTTGATCGGCAATCACTCGATCGTGCCACTCACCGACTCGCTCGCGCTCTACGACGCATTCGGCGGACTGTCTTCCACTGACGCGATCGGGGCGATCGGCGCGATCGTTCGCGGCACGTACTCGAACGCGAACGCGACGCTCGAGACCGCGCTCGACGCGCTGCGTCGCTCGGTTCTCGGGCCGGCGACGACATCCACAACGATCGAAAATCGTGACGCGTTCCACGCGAACTTGATCGCACTGCGGGACTCCGGCGCTTACCAGGCCCTCGTCGGCCGCACTCGGCTCGACCCGATCGCCACACTCTCCGCCGAAGCGCTCGCGCACGATGCGCACCAGTCTCTCGGATCGCTGGTCGCCCTTCAGTACCTCGCCCCGTTCCGCCTCGCAGGGGCCGATCCGCAACTCGCGGCACAGCATGTCGCACTTCAATCGAGTCTGAATCACGATCAACTGCTGCCCACGACCGAGCGTGAAGTGGATGCCGACTACACGTCGCGCTGGCTCGCCGAGCGCGCCCGCTTCGTGGGCGTTTTGACCGCGCGGGCTCGCGCCGGGGTCGACCTGTCCATCGTGGCACGGAACACGTTCGCCGACAGCTATACCGACCTCGCCACCGACATCCGCACCAGCTCCCGGCTCGAGTCGTCGTACGCGCAGCCGCGGACTCGCGTCGTCTTCGGCCGACAGGATGCGGCGAACACAATTGCGGCGACCGGGCCAAGCACGGTCTTCGGCGGATTCGCTAACGATACGATCACCGGCAGCGCCGGTCGCGACGTCATCGAAGGCAACCGCGGCACCGACACCCTCGTCGGCGGCGGTGGCCGCGACACGCTGATCGGCGGCGAGGGCACCGACGTGCTCGACGGTGGCGCCGACATCGACTACCTCTACGGCGGCGCGGGCGTCGACTCGCTGATCGCAGGGTCGCACGACGACGTGCTCGACGGCGGCCGCGACAACGACACATTACGCGGCGACGCGGGCGTCGACACCTACCTGATACGCGCCGGCCACGGCCGGGACACGATCACCGATTCCGACGGCCAGGGTCGCATCGTGCAGATCGACGCGACCGGCCGCTCGACGGTGCTCGCCGGCGTCGGACTCGCGGATCGGGCGGCTCCGAACCGCTGGAGCGTTTTCGTCCGCAACGCGATCGAATTCGTCGCGTCGCGCAACTCGCCGCTGACGCTGACCACGGCGGACGGCACGCAGGTCGTCGTGTCCGAGCACGCCTCGGGGCAGCTCGGGGTCACGCTGCTCGCGGACTTTCCCGACGAGGCGACCACGCACACGATCACCGGTGACCACAACGCCGATCAGCGCGATACGCTGATCGGAACCGGGGTCAACGACCTGATCGATGGCGGCGCCGACACCGACAGCCTGTTCGGCGGCATCGGTGCCGACCACCTGCTCGGTGGTGCCGGGCGCGACCGGCTCGAAGGCGAATCCGGCGACGACGTCCTCGAAGGCGGCGCAGAAGGCGATATCCTCGAAGGCGGCGACGGTCGAGACCGGCTGTTCGCCGACTCGACCACGACCTTCGATCCGCTCGCTGCGATTCGGGCGGCGCTCGCCTCGGTCGCGGAACCGACCGGGGACCGCGGCGACTGGCTGAGCGGCGGAGGCGCCGAAGACGTGCTGATTGGCGCGGCCGGCAACGACGGACTGGCGGGCGGTGCCGGGACCGACGTGCTCGTCGGCGGCGCCGGCGACGACTCGCTGCTCGGCGATGTCGAAGCCTCGGCCGCCACCGGCGACTGGGGCTGGTCCGACACCGAATCCGACGGTCTGCTGGCGCGCACGTTCACCGGGATGGACGGCGGCGCGCTCGATCCCGTGGGCGGCGCGAGCGATTCGCTGCTCGGCGGCGCGGGGAACGACTTCGCGATGGGCGGTCGCGGCGACGACGCGATCGACGGCGGCGACGGCGCGGACTTCCTGCAGGGCGATGCCGGATCCGACGCGATCTCCGGAGGCGCTGGCGACGACCGCCTGGTCGGCGACGGATCGCAGACGACGAGCGGCCCGGACCAGGGACACGACTGGTTGTCCGGCGACGATGGCGCCGACATGTTGATCGGCGGCGGCAGCGCGGACGATCTGCTCGGTGGCGACGGCGACGACACGCTGTTCGGTGACGACGCGCTCGCTCGCCTCGCCGCCGAGTACCACGGCGACGACCGGATCGACGCCGGCGCCGGCGCTGACCGGATCGAGGGTGGGTTGGGCTCCGACGTCATCGACGGCGGCGACGGCGACGACTGGATCCAGGGCGACATCGTCGATTCGCTCGCCGGCGGCGACGACGAGATCGCCGCCGGAACCGGGAACGACGTCGTCGACGCCGGGAGCGGCGACGACCGGGTCGACGGCGGGTTGGGCGACGACGCGATCGACGGTGGCGACGGCGACGACGACCTCCGGGGCGGCGACGGCACGGACCTGCTGCAAGGTTCCGCCGGCATGGATTCGCTCGAAGGCGGCGCTGACGCCGATCGTCTGTGGGGCGGTGACGACGACGACGGATTGGACGGTGGCGACGGGGACGATTCGCTCTTCGGCGGCGACGGCGCCGACCTGCTGATGGGGTCCACCGGCAACGACGATCTGCATGGCGACGCGGGTGCGGACGATCTCGTCGGCGAGGATGGCTTCGACTACCTCGACGGCGGCGAGGGCGACGACCGCCTGAACGGAGGACTGAGCACGGATGTCGTCGCCGGCGGCGCGGGCAACGACACGCTGGACGGAGAGGAGGGCTCCGACCTGCTGCTCGGCGGCGGCGGTGCCGATCGTTTCCTGGTCGGCACCGGCAGCGGCGTGGACTTCCTCGCCGATCTCGAGTTGGCCGATGTCATCGTGCTCCCCGACGGCGTCACGATCGACGACCTCGACTTCCAGCGCGCGCGCGACGAGAACGGTCGTGATTCGCACCTCGCGATCCTCGCCGGGAACTCGCTGCTGGCGGTCGCCCTCGAGGCGGGTTCCGGTGTGCGTCCGGCGGTCCAGCTCGCGAGCGGCACGCTGATCTCGAATTCGACGATCGATAACGCGATCGCCGGACACCCGACGCTGCAGGTCGAGATCCGGCTGCCGTCGTACTCGGCGATCGGATCGGCGTCGGCCGACCGGATCGTCTCCGCCGGCGGCGCGTTGGTCGCCCTCGGCGAGGACGGCGACGACGACCTGCAGGGCGGACGGGCCGCCGACGATCTGCGCGGCGGCAACGGCGCCGACCGCATCAGCTCGGGCGCCGGAGACGACCTGGTCGCCGGTGACGCCGGCAACGACGTCCTCGACGCCGGCGATGGCGACGACTCGCTCGACGGCGGCGATGGCGAAGACGTGCTCACGGCAGGGATCGGCGACGACCAGATGCAAGGTGGCGCCGGACAGGACACGCTCCGCGGCGACGCAGGTGCCGACACGCTCGCCGGCGGCGAGGGCGACGACACGCTCGACGGCGGCGAGGGCCGCGACACGCTCGCCGGCGAGGCGGGCGCGGACTCGCTCGACGGCGGCGCCGGAAACGATTCGCTCGACGGAGGCGACGGCGACGACCTCCTCGTCGCCGGCGCGGGCAACGACACGCTCACCGGTGGTGCCGGCAACGACCGCCTCGACGGCGGGGCGGGCGACGACACCTTCGTCGTCGATGGCCGGGGCACCGATCGCATCGTCGATGCGGGCGGTGCCAGCGTCGTGCGTTTCGGCGCCGGGATCACGCCGACGTCGTTCACGCTGACGCGCGGCGCGCCCGGAAGCGCCGACGAGAACGCGCTGATCGTCGACTTCGGCGGCGGCAACCGGACGGTCATCGAGGACGGCCTTCGGGGCGGGCCGTCGCGCTACGATTTCGCCGACGGCAGCTCGCTCACGCGTGCGCAGTTTCTCGATCGACGCTACGCCGCGGCGCTGACGCTGTCGGCCGACGTGACGCACCGCCAGGTTGCCGGCGGATCGGCATCCGACACCCTGTCCGCGGGGACGGCGACGCACGCCGACCTGCGTGGCGGCGGCGGGAACGACACGCTCACCGGCGCCGGCGGCGCCGACCGCCTCTCCGGCGACGATGGCGATGACACGATCGCGGGGCTCGCCGGTGTCGACACGATCGACGGCGGTGCAGGCAACGACGCGCTCGACGGCGGCGACGGCGACGACATCGTGGCGGGTGGCGCGGGGAACGACGTCCTCGCCGGCGGCATCGGCGCCGACACGGTGATCGGTGGCGACGGAAACGACGTCTACGCCTCGGATGCAGGCGACGATTTCCTGCACGACTCCGGCGGCGACGACACCTACCGCTTCGGGGCGGGAGCCGGCTACGACCAGATCGTCGATACCGCCGGCGCGAATCGGGTGCGCTTCGCCGCCGGTATCGCCGAAGCCGACGTCTCGTTCCGCACCGACGGCACGCATCTGGTCGCCGCGCTCGCCGACGGCAGCCGGCTCTACCTCGGCCGCGCGGTCACGCCGTCCGCCGACTTCCCGTCGACCCGCGTCGACGGCTTCGACTTCGACGCCGGTTCGATCACTCTCGCGCAGGCGATCGCGCGTGCGACGCCGATGATCTCGGGCGACTGGCCGACCGGCTCGGCACCGTCGATCGGCACCGCCGGCGACGACACGCTCGGCGGCGCGACCTCGCTGGGCCTCGGGGGCAACGACACGATCCGCGGCGGCACCCGCCAGATCGGCGGACCGGGCGACGACTACCTCGAGCGCGGCCGGACGATCGTGTTCGGCCGTGGCGACGGACACGACACGGTTCAGCTCTACAACTCGGCGTCGCGACGGACGGTCGGCACCTTGCTTTCCTGGATCGAGATGGGCCCGGGCGTGACCGCATCCGACCTCGCGCTCGGCGTCGACGGACGCGATCTGCTGGTCACGATCCGCGACACCGGCGACTCGATCCGCGTCACCGATAATTTCGATCGGGTCGGCAGCTTCCCGACCTACGAGTACGAGTTCGCCGTCGCCGGCATCCGCTTCGCCGACGGCAGCACGCTCGATTTCAACGCCATCCTCGACGGCATCGGCGTGGGCTCCGACGGCGACGACCGCATCGGCAGCGCCTCGGTGGTGTGGGACACGATCAACGCCGGCGACGGCGACGACGTGGTCACGCTGATCGAGACGTCCGCCGATGTCTTCGGCGGCGACGGCGACGACACCCTCTCGGCCGATCCGTACCTGCCGTTGGACGGGTCGCGCCTGCATGGCGGCGCCGGCAACGACCGCCTGACCGCCAGCTCCGCGAACTCCTCGCGCACCGAGCTCTACGGCGAGGAGGGCGACGACCGATTGATCGGGCACCCGGGGGCACGGCTCGACGGCGGCACCGGCGACGATCGCTACGAGCTCTTCTCCGGCGCGACCGGCGGGCCGATCGGCGTCGCGTTCGGCCGCGGACAGGGACACGACTCGATCGCCTACGGCGAGGAGTTCAACGGCGGAGGATCCGGACACCGGTTCGATATCCGCGTGTCCCAGAACAGCTATCGCGACCTCGTCGTCGAGCGCGAGGGCGACGATCTCGTGCTTTCGATTCGCGATCGTGACGATCGGATCGCGGTACCGGACTTCTTCGCGTCCGGATCGAACCGGGGCGGGATGGTCAGTCTGGCGATCGTCGATCCGGCGACCGGCCTCGTGTACGGGGACTCGCCGACGGCCGAGGAGATCGCGGCGCGCGCCGTCACGGTGGATGGCGCGGGCGAGACCTGGACCGGAACCTCGACCGCCGAGGTCCGCGTCGCGACCGGCTTCGCCGACACGTTGAATGGCGGCGGGGGCGACGACGAGCTCGACGGCATGTCCGGCGACGACACGCTCGCCGGCGGCGACGGCGCGGATACGCTGATCGGCCGGTCCGGACAGGACACCCTCGACGGCGGCGCCGGCGACGATCGCCTCTCCGGCGGTCGCGGCGACGACGTGCTCGTCGGCGGCGACGGCGACGACCGGATCGTCGACTCGTTCGGCGAGAACATCGTCGAAGGCGGCGCCGGCGACGACAGCGTCCATCTCGCCGGCGAACGCGGCCTCGCCCTCGGCGGCGACGGAGACGACACGCTCTACGCGCCGAGCGGCGACCACCTGCTCGTCGGTGGCGAGGGCGCCGATACGCTGACCGCCGGCAGGGTGCGCGTCGAGCTCGACGGCGGTGCCGGCGACGACCGACTCGACCTCCTCGCTCCTCAGTCCGCCATCGTCCACTTCGGCCGCGGCGCCGGACACGATACCGTGGCGCTCGCGGGATTCTCGGCCGACGCGATCGACGAGATCCGCATGGCCCCGGGGGTGGCGGCCGCCGACGTGACGCTGCGCCGTTCCGGGACGACGCTCCTACTGACGCTCGCCGGCGGCGCCGATTCGATGAGCGTCTCCAACGCGCTCGCGGGCGACGCGATCGCGATCGGCCGGATCACCTTCGCCGACGGCTCGTCGCTCGACGCCGCGGCGCTGCTCGCGCTCGCCCGCGTGGGTTCGGATCTCGCCGACGAGCTCGTCGGCACCACGGGCGACGACCTGATCGCCGGCGGTGGCGGCGACGACACGATCGACGGGCTGGCCGGCAACGACACGCTCGACGGCGGCGGCGGTGCCGACACCATGCGCGGCGGAACCGGAAACGACATCTACGTTGTCGACGACCCGCTCGACCAGGTCCTCGAGAACGCGGCGGAGGGCGTCGACGAGGTTCGTTCGTCGCTGACCTTCATCGCGCCCGCGAACGTCGAACGCCTCCGCCTGACCGGAACCGCGGCGATCGACGCGTATGGCAGCTCGGGCGATGACGATATCGGCGGAAACGTCGCGAACAACACGCTCTACGCCTCCACCGGAGCCGATCGGCTCGCCGGCGGGGCGGGCGACGACAGCTACTGGTTGAGCGACGGCGGCGACACGATCATCGAGCTGGCCGGCGAGGGCCGGGACACGGTGATGGCGGCCTTCGGCGCGACGCTCGAGGCGAACCTCGAGGATCTCGTGCTGGTGACCGCGGCGGACGTCGACGGCGCCGGCAACGCGCTCGACAACGCGATCACCGGCGGCGACGGGGTGAACGTCCTCACCGGCCTCGCCGGCAACGACACGCTCGACGGCGGGCTCGGCGCCGATCGCCTGGTCGGCGGCAGCGGCGACGACACCTACGTTGTCGACCAGGCCGGGGATGTGGTCGTCGAGCTGGCCGGCGAGGGCAGCGACACGATCGTCTCCTCGATCGCGTACGTGCTCCCCGCCGACATCGAGAACCTCGTGCTGGCGGGCAGTGCGAATCTCGCCGCGACCGGCAACGACGCCGCCAACCGGATCACCGGCAACGGCGGCGCCAACACGATCGACGGCCGTGGAGGCGCCGACACGATGGCCGGGGGCCGAGGCAACGACACCTACGTCGTCGACGTCGCCGGCGACATCGTCACCGAGAACGCCTCCGAGGGCACCGACCTCGTGCAGTCGTCGATCGGCTGGACGCTCTCGGCGAACCTCGAGCACCTGACGCTCACCGGGCTCGCCGCGATCAGCGGCACCGGCAACACGCTCGCGAACACGATGGTCGGTAACGCCGCCGCCAACGTCCTCGATGGTGGTGCGGGCAACGATACGATGCGCGGCGGCGGCGGCGACGACACCTACGTCGTCGACGCGTCGGGCGACGTCGTCACCGAGAACGCGGCGGAAGGGACCGACACCGTGCGCTCCGGGGTCACGCACACGCTGGGCGCCAATGTCGAGCGCCTGGTGCTGACCGGCACGGCGGCGATCAACGGCACCGGCAACACGCTCGCGAACACACTGACCGGCAACACCGCGGCGAACGTACTCAACGGCGGGGCGGGCGGCGACACGATGGCCGGGGGAGCCGGCAATGACACCTACGTCGTCGACGCGACCGGCGACATCGTCACCGAGAACGCGGGCGAAGGGACCGATCTCGTGCAGTCGTCGATCGCCTGGACGCTCGGCGCCGAGTTGGAGAACCTGACGCTGACCGGAACCGCCGCGATCAACGGGACCGGCAACGCGCTTGCCAACGTTCTCGTCGGCAACGCGGCCGCGAATCTGCTCAACGGCGGCGCCGGCAACGACACGACGCGCGGCGGGGCCGGCAACGACACCTACGTCGTCGACGCCGCCGGTGACGTCGTCACCGAGAACGCCGCCGAGGGCACCGACCTCGTGCAAGCGTCGGTCGGCTGGACGCTGTCGACGAACGTCGAGAACCTGACGCTGACCGGGACCGCGGCGATCAACGGCACCGGCAACACGCTCGCGAACACGCTCATCGGCAACTCGGCGGCGAACGTCCTCAACGGCGGCAGCGGCGCGGATGCGATGTCGGGCGGCGCGGGCGACGACACGTACGTCGTCGACAATATCGCCGATACGACGACCGAAGGCGCCGGCGGCGGACTCGACCGCGTCCAATCGGGCATCGGCTGGACGCTCGGCGCGAACCTCGAGGATCTGACGCTGACCGGGTCGACCGCGATCAACGGCACCGGCAACACGCTCGCCAACGAGCTGGTCGGCAACGCGGCGATCAACACGCTGAGTGGCATGGATGGCAACGACCTGCTGTTCGGCGCGGCCGGCGACGATACGCTGGCCGGCGGTCTCGGCGACGATCTGCTGCAAGGCGGCGACGGAATCGACGCGATTACCGATACGGCCGGCAACAACCTGTTCGACGGTGGGCTCGGCAACGACGCGCTGACCGGCGCCGCCGGTCGCGAG
This sequence comes from Burkholderiales bacterium, assembly GCA_046347725.1. Classification (GTDB taxonomy): domain Bacteria; phylum Pseudomonadota; class Gammaproteobacteria; order Burkholderiales; family Casimicrobiaceae; genus VBCG01. The sequence goes on along the minus strand of JAXMFN010000007.1, from coordinate 189,309 downwards.
ATCCTGATCGGCGGCAAGGGCGACGACACGATCGATGCCGGCACCGGCGCCGACATCCTCGCGTTCAACCGGGGCGACGGTCGCGACACGCTCCTCGCCGCAGCCGGAGCCGACGATACGCTCTCGCTCGGCGGCGGCATCCGCTACGCCGACCTGGGCCTGCGCAAGATCGGCAACGACCTCGTGCTCGACGCTGGAGTCGACCAGATCACGTTCAAGGATTGGTACGCCGCGGCTGCTAACCATCGGATCTCGACGCTGCAGATGGTCGTCGACGCGTCGACCGACTACCTGTCGGGATCGACCGATCCGCTGCGCAACCGCCGGATCGCGCAATTCGACTTCGCGCGGATCGCGTCGGATTTCGACACGGCGCTCGCCGCGAACCCAGCGCTCGGGCGCTGGACGCTGGGAGGCGCGCTCGCCGGCGCCTGGCGATCGGGCTCGGACACCGCGGCGCTGGGCGGCGACCTCGCCTACCAGTTCGGCCGGAACGGCACGCTGTCGGCGATCGGCGATTCGGCGGCGGCGACGCTGCTCGGCGACGCGAATTTCGCCCTGGCGTCGCAGGCGTTCCTCGCTCCGGCGGCCCTGTCGGCCGGCGCGCACCGGCTGCGATGAGGACTGCCGGCCGCGCTCAAGCCTCGAATCCGCCGGCGCGCCGCAGCGCCTTGGTCCGTTCGCCGGTAAGGCGCTCGACCCAGGCGCGCGCATCCGCCCGGGTCCGCGAGCCGGCGCAGACGGCCGCCGCGTACACGGTCGCGAGCTCGAACTCGCGCGGGAGCCGGCCGGCGAGCGCGACGCCCGGCGTGTAGAGGATCTCGGTGACCTGCGTGCAGCCGATCGCGCCGGCGAGCGGCGAGCGCGCGAGCTCGGCCATCGCGGTCGCGCCGTTCGGGTAGGGCTTCAGGCGGCCGCCGACCTCGTGATGGACGCCGAGCGCGTCGAGCACCTTCATGAAGTGGTTGCCGGCGGTCGCCTTCTGCGGATCGGGGAAGAAGATCGCCGGCGCCGCGTGCAGCGCGTGCGCGAGCTCGCCGGGTGTCGCGATCGGCGGGATCGGATCGGCGCACCGCACCGCGACGCCGGTGTAGACGCGGCCCAGCGGCGCGATCGTCGCGGCGTCGACCCGCCCGTCGGCGGCGAGCGCGTCGAGGATCGCCGCGGTCGACACGAAGACGTCGCAGGGCTCGCCGGCGAGGAGCTTCTCGCGCATCGCGCCGACCGCGCCGAACTGCGCCTGCACCCGCGCGCCGGTCTCGCGCTCGAAGTCGGCGGCGATCGCCTCGGCGACGCCTTTCGCGGCGCCGGCCGACAGGACCCGGAGCTCGCTCACTGGTCGGGCTTCGCGCCGGAGATCCTGACGATGCGCTCCCACTTCGCGATGTCCTGCTCGAGGTAGCGCGCGAACTCGGACGGATTCATGACCAGCGGCGCCGCGCCCTGCTTCGCCCATTCGTCGCGGACCTCCTGGCGCGAGACGATCCTGACGATTTCGGCGTTGAGCCTGGCGACGATCGCCGGCGAGGTCGCTTTCGGCGCCATCACGCCCAGCCAGATCGTCGCCTCGTAGCCCGGCACTCCGGACTCGGCGATCGTCGGCACCTGCGGCAGCACGGCCGAGCGCGCGAGACCGGTCGTTCCCAGCGCCTTGACCTTGCCCTCGCGCGCGTGCTGGCTCATCGTCGTCACCGCGTCGAGCATCATCTGCACCTGGCCGCCCAGCACGTCGGTGCGCGCGCCGGCGGACCCCTTGTACGGCACGTGCAGGATGTCGACGCCGGCCATCGCCTTGAAGAGCTCGCCGGCCATGTGGTAGGGCGTGCCCGGACCCGACGAGGCGTAGGTCATCTTCCCCGGCTCGGCTTTCGCCTGCGCGACCAGCTCGGAAATCGTGTTCGCCTTGACCGACGGATGGACGACGAGCACGAGATCCGAATAGTTGATCGGCGCGACGCCGACGAAGTCGCGCATCAGCGCGTACGGCTTGTTCGGCATCAGCGACTCGTTGACCGTGTGCGCGTTCGACATCACGAGCAGCGTGTAGCCGTCCGCCGCGCTCTTCGCCGCGGCGTCGGTGCCGATGACCGCGCCGCCGCCCGGCCGGTTGTCGACGACGAACGACTGGCCGAGCGCCTCGGAGAGGCGCTGCGCGAGAAAGCGCGCGTAGATGTCCGCCGGACCGCCGGCGGCGAACGGGACGACCATTCGCACCGAGCGCGACGGGTAATCCTGCGCGGACGTCAGGGTCGTCGCCAGCATCGAGGTCAGGCAGGCGATCCACGCGACGATGCTGATCGGACGGCGCTTCGCGGCGCGCACCGGTGCGCGCGCGGCGACGATCGCGGGCGATGGACTCATGGCGGTGCTCCTCCGACGGAACCGGACCGCTGAACTCTAGCCGAAACCGCCGGCACGCGCGCGCCTAGAGCCCCCCGACGATCGACGGATCCGGCCGCTCGAGCCAGCGCATCGCGGCATCGGCGAAGCGCTCGCACTCGGCGATCGCGCGCTCCCAGTCCCGGATCCGGGAATCGTGATCGATGTCGTAGCGATAGAAGTCGCTGCGGTCGGGCAGCTTGCGGTTGGGCAGCCGCGCGACAAAAGCGGCCGACGGCGCGACGACCAGCACGTTGGCGAGCCACGGGTGCGCCCGCGGCGCGCGGCGCCAGGGCAGGAACTTGTCGAGCCACCCGGGCGTGACATGCGGCGCGAAGTGCGGATAGAGGACGATGCCGTCGTGCCGCGCGTGCGGCAGCAGCAGGTGGTAGTCGACGAGCCCGCCGTCCCAGCAATCGCCGCGCGGTGCACCGGCGATGTCGACGACCGGGTCGCAGACCATCGGGATCGAACCCGACGCGGTCAGCGCGTCCTCGAGATTGCGTTGATCCAGCGCGACCCGCTCGACCCCGAAGGCGTCGTGCGCGTCGACCAACGTCGACGGTGCGCCGGCGTGGAAGACGACGCGACCGAAATGGCGCGCGAGCCGTGTCCGCGAGATCGCGTTGGCCGCGGCCGCCCGGGTGAACGCCGCCCGCCCGCGGCGCCCGGCGAGCGGGCCGCGTGCGAGCGCGACGAACACGTCGAGCGAGATACCGTCGCGCGGTTCGAGGCGACCGTCGGCGAGCACCTGGCGCGCCACCGCGCGGATCGTCGCCGAGACTTCCGCCGGCGACGGGTTCTTCGGGTAGTTCTGCCCGCGGACGTAGGCCTGTCGCAAACGCCCCAGCGCGGCGATCGGATCACGCTGGGCCAGCGCCGCCATCCGCCAGGCGCCGATCGACGCGCCGGCGAGCTCGACCCGCGCCATCCGCGGCAACCAGTCGCGCGCGAGCCGGATGTCGAGCGGCAGCAGTGCCAGCCCCTTCGGCCCGCCGGCGGCCCCGGGGATCGCCCGGACATCCGCCGGGTCGAGGCCGCGGCGGCGCAGGTGGTCGAGCGCTCGCGGCCCGGCCCTCAGCGCGAGCAGTTCCGCGCCGCTCAACGCCGTCCGCCGGCGCCGGGCAGCCGCCGGGCGCGCCGTCGCCACGCCATCGCTACTGACCGTCGGACTTCTTCCAGCTCGGGTCCGGGTTGTACTCGGTCATCGACGCCGCGAGCTCGTTCGTGCGCACGCCGAGGTCCTTCTCGTAGACGACGCCGTCGTGGTTGCACTGGAAGCTCATCACGCCCGACGCGCCGTGGCGCACCGGCCAGGCGACCAGCGCGAAGCCGCCGATCATCCGGCCGTTGACGATGTAGTCGTACGCGCCGCCGCGAGCGTCCTTGCCCTGCGCGGTCAGGATGCGGAAGCGGTAGCCGCGGAACGCGCCGCCGCCCGGACCCGCCGGTCCCGACCCCTTCGCCTTCGCCGCCTTGCCGCGCGCCTCCTCGCCCTTGGTACGGCCGTAGCCTTCGGCGCGCGCCTGGGCCGCCAGCGGTCCGAGCGGCGACGCCGGTTCGTCGGCGCGCGTCGGCCAGAACAGCCCGTCGCGCGCTCCCGGCGACGAGACGAACTTCTGCGCGTATTCGATCACGCCGTTGCCGTCGCGATCGACCTCCGCGTATTCGCGCTGCGCGTCGACGTAGGCGAGACAGAACTTGATCGCGGCGAGCTCGTTGTCGCCGATCCGGCGGTTGAGCACCTCCTCGCCGCCGGCGCGCGCATCGAACTGCCATCCGCCGCCGACGTTGACGATCGGGAACGGCACCGGGTAGTCGGTTTCGCCGATGACGAGCGTCGCCGAGCCGTCGGTGTTGCGCTCGATCCGGTGCGAGCGGTCGTACGAGGCGACGAAATCGTCGCGCATCGCGTTGTCGGCGACCGGGTCGCCGCTGAAGATCACCGGCCCGCTGCCCGGGCCCAGGATCGCGTGCAGAGCGCGCAGGTCGTCGGCCCTCATCGCGTCGGCGAGCGCCTGCGCCGCGGTTTCCGGCGTGGCGAAGGTCCGCTGCTCCGCCGCCGCCATCGGACCTTTCGCCGGTCCGCCGCGCGGCCGGCCGGCTCCGGGGCCGGGCTGCGCGCCGGCCTCCGGGGCGCCGGTCGCGACGCCGAGGACGAGCGCCAGTAGCAGCGCGGCGATCGTCGCCGGGCCGCGGGTCGCACCGCTCGTGGTCGGGGGCTTGGTTCCAGTCGTCGAGGTCATCGTCGTCTCCCGTCGCTACCGATGGCGTCCACCACCATGCGCGCCGCCATGACCGCCGCCTGGCCCACCGCCCCCGCCCCCCATTCCGCCGCCACCGCCGCGCGCCGCGCCGGCGCGCGGGCCGCCGCCTGCGCCGACGCCTGCGCCGCGACTCGCGGCGCCACGGTTGGCGTAGGTCTTCGCCTGCGACTTGTCGACGCCGCCCGGCGAGATGCCGCCGCGATCCCCGGTGCCGGCGGCGCCCGCGCCCGGCGCCGAGCGCGCGACCGGTCCGCCCGAGAGGCCGCCGCGACGATTGTCGCCGCCGACCTTGTTCGCGGGCTCGTGGCCGCGGTACTCGCGACGCGCCGAGACCGCGTTGCGGTCGACCTTCTGGAACTTCTCTCGCGACGTCGCGTTCGCGTACGCGACGCCGCGGCGCTGCGCCGGGTTGTGCTCCCAGACGCCCGCTTGCACCTTGTTGCGGAACTCGACGTTGCGCTGGACGAACACGTTGCGCTCGATCGAGACGTTGACCCGGCCGGCGCGCCAGTTCGGATGACACCAGTGCCAGTGATTCCAGTGATGCGTCGCGATCGCCCAGCCGATGCCGAAGCCGATCGCGCCGCCGACGATCGCCGCGCCCGGATACCAGCGCGGTGGCGGCGCCCAGAACCAGGGCCGCCACACCGGTGACCACCACGGACCGTAGACGAACAGCGGGTTGTAGACCGGCACGTAGACCCAGTCCGGCCGCGCCGGCTCGATGATGATCGTGCGCTCCTCGACGACGACCTTCTGCTCGTCGGTCGACTTGAGATTGCCGGCGGCGGTCGCCTTCTCGCGCAGCCGCTGCACGGTCGCGAGCACACGGGCCTCGTCGGCGAGGAACGCGTCGCCGAGCTGCTGCGTCCAGTCGAGCTTCTCGTTCATCATCTCGAGCACCTGGGGGAACGCGGTCAGCGACTGCACCGACGGATCCCAGCTCTTCTGCGTCACCGCGTCGTCGAGGGCCTCGCCTTTGAGGTCCGGATTGGCCTGGACGAAGCGGGCGGCCTCGACGACATCGAGCGGATAGGTCGACGCCATCAGAATCTGCGTGAGGAGCTGGTCCGGGTGGAGCGCGATCGGCGCGAGGAGGGCGTCGAGCTGCTCCTGCGCCATCGCCGCCTGAGTGGGACCCGATGCGCCCGCGGGCGAGGGCGCGCCGGGCTGGGCGCCCGCCGGACCGGCGAGTCCGACCACCAGACCGACGACAGCGACGACGACGCGTACCAGGGGGTTCGACATGGAGCGCTCCCGGAAGGGGCCGGCCGCGAGCCGGCCCACGGATCGAACGCCCATTCTAGCGATCGGGGTACCGTCCGGAGGCCGAGGCGAAAATTCGTTACAACTCGCGACACCCGCGGGGCGCGGGCCCGATGCGGCGCGGGCCTCAGGTCCCGCCCCGATGCGGCCCGGTGTGCTCTACACTAACGGCGGTCCCCGACCGCGACCGATGGACGCCAACACCCTCGCCACCGAGATCGAGAAGCACCGCCGCTACCTGACCCGGGTCGCGCAGCTCCAGCTCCGCGACCCCGACCTTTCCCAGGACGTCGTGCAGGACACGATGCTCGCCGCCCTGACCGGCGCCGCGGGTTTCGACGGACGCTCGAGCGTCAAGACCTGGCTCACCGGGATCCTCAAGCACAAGATCGTCGACGCGATCCGGCGCAAGCAGAAGGCCCCGGTCCCGCTCGCGACGCTGGACGACGAAGGGACGCTCGACGACATCGACGCCCTGTTCAAGCCCAATGGCGGCTGGCAAGACCCGCCGGCCGACTGGGGCGATCCCGAAGCCGCATTGTCGCGCCGGGAGTTCTTCGACGTGATGGAGCTCTGCCTCGAGAAGCTGCCGCCGCAGACCGGCCGCGTTTTCATCATGCGCGAGGTGATGGAACTCGAATCCGACGAAATCTGTAAGGAATTGAAGATCACCGCGAATAATCTCTGGGTCATTCTCTACCGCGCCCGAATGGCCTTGCGCGCCTGCCTCGAGCAGCAGTGGTTCGCCGAGCGAGCGCGCCGTCCCAAGGGCGCCTGACGTCCGCCTCGACACCATGTTGACGAAGTGGCTCGGCCACCGACTGATGTGCAAGGACGTCTCTCGCCTGCTCTCGCAGGCGCAGGACGGCACGCTGCCGTTCTCCCAGCGGTGGAAGGTCCGGGCGCACCTGCAGGTCTGCGCGGCCTGCGCGAACGTCGAACGGCAGATGCGATTCCTGCGCGAGGCCGCGCAGCGCTGGAAGGCCTGAACCGCGCACCGGCGGCGCGACGATCGTCCGGGGACATCGCGTGTCCACGATCCGCGTCAACGGCGCGCCGCGTCCGATCCCGCGCGAGGGGGCGACGCTCGCCGATCTCGTGCGCGAGATGGGTCTCGAAGGCAAGCGCATCGCGATCGAGCGCAACGGCGAGGTCGTGCCGCGCAGCCACTACACGCGGACCGCGCTCGCCGACGGCGACCGTCTCGAGATCGTCGGCGCCGTCGGCGGCGGCTGAGTCCGTATCCGCGGCAGGCTCGGCGGCCGGGGTTACAATTCGCCGATGAACGCCGAAACCGATCGCGCCGCCGACCCACCGCTCGTCATCGCCGGCCGCGCCTACGATTCACGGCTCCTGGTCGGTACCGGGAAGTACAAGGACTTCGCGCAGACCCGCGAGGCGGTGATCGCCTCCGGCGCCCGGATCGTCACCGTCGCGATCCGCCGGACCAACATCGGCCAGGACGCGAACGCGCCGTCGCTGCTCGACGCGCTGCCGCCGTCCGAGTTCACCTATCTGCCCAATACCGCCGGCTGCTACACCGCCGACGACGCGGTGCGCACGCTGAAGCTCGCGCGCGAGCTCCTCGACGGCCACAAGCTCGTCAAGCTCGAGGTGCTGGGCGACGCGAAGTCGCTCTATCCGGACGTGCGCCAGACGATCGCCGCCGCCGAGATCCTCGTTCGCGACGGATTCGACGTCATGGTCTACACGTCCGACGACCCGATCGTCGCGCGCGAGCTGGAGGCGATCGGCTGCGTCGCGATCATGCCGCTCGCCTCGCTGATCGGTTCGGGCATGGGAATCCTCAACCCGTGGAACCTCCGGCTCATCCTCGAGCAGGCGAAGGTGCCGGTGCTGGTCGACGCCGGCGTCGGCACCGCGTCCGACGCCGCGATCGCGATGGAGCTGGGCTGCGCCGGCGTGCTGATGAACACCGCGATCGCGCTCGCGCGCGAGCCGGTGCGCATGGCGCGGGCGATGAAGCTCGCGGTCGAGGCCGGACGCGAGGCCTTCCTCGCCGGACGGATGCCGCGCAAGCTCTACGCGGGCAGTCCCAGCTCGCCGACGACCGGGGTGATCGGATGAGTGGTCGCACGAGGTTCGCGCCGGCGCTCGCCGCGCTGGCGTTGACCGCGGCGCTGGCGCCGGTCGCGCTGGCGGTGCCGCCGACCCGCGACGAGCTCGCCACCTGGTGCGCGAACGCCGAGGACATCGCCCACTGCGGCCGCCTCGTCGAACAGGAGCAGATGAAGCGGCTGCCCGGGCTCGCGAAGCGCGCCGGCGTCGACCTGACGATCGCGCTCTTCCCCGGTGGCACGGCGACGTTCACCGACATCGAGCGGCTCGCCGATCCGGTCTCCTACAGCCTGTTCGATTCGATCGACTCGATCACCTCGGTCCTGCTGTTCAAGACGGTCGGCGAGAAATCCTCGTTCGTCCTGCTGCAGCGCGCCGGCAACCGGGCGACCGAGCTGCCGTCGGAACCGGCGCTCGCGCCGGATCGCCAGCGTCTGGCGACCGCGGACTTCTGCGCGTCCGGCTGCACCAACGAACTGGTCGTCTGGCGGGTCACGCGCGAAGGCGTCGTCCGCGAGCTCGTCTGGCGCGCGACCGAGTCCTGGGCCGACGCGACGCCGCGCTGGAAGGACGCCGAGACGGTCGTCGTCGAATACTCGACCGCCGACGACGGCATGCCGCGCACGCTGGAGCGCAGGCTGTCGCAGGCGGGCTGGCTCGCGCCGCGCTGACGGCGCCCTCGGCGATGGCGCAGGACGACGCCGGCCTGCCCCCGCGCCGTCCGGTGCGCAGCTTCGTGCTGCGCCAGGGGCGCCTCTCGCCGGCGCAGGCGCGCGCTCTCGACGACCTCGCTCCGCGTTACGCGCTGCCGTTCGAGGCGGCGCCGATCGATTTCGCGCGCGTGTTCGGCCGGGTCGCACCGGTCGTCCTGGAGATCGGTTGCGGCATGGGCGAGACGACCGCCGCGATCGCGCAGGCGGCGCCGCAGACCGATTTCGTCGGCGTCGAAGTGCACGCGCCCGGCGTCGGCGCGCTGCTCAAGCGGATCGAGGCGGGTGGGCTCGCCAACGTTCGGGTGATTCGCCACGACGCGGTCGAGGTCGTCGGGTCGATGATCGCGCCCGGGACGCTGGCCGGCATCCACGTGTTCTTCCCCGACCCGTGGCCCAAGAAACGCCATCACAAACGGCGCCTACTCAAGCCCGGGTTCGTGCGCGCGCTCGCCGAGCGGCTCGCGCCCGGCGGCTACCTGCACGCGGCGACCGACTGGGCGCCCTACGCCGAGGAGATCCTGGCGACCTTCTCGGCGGAGCCGACGCTCGCCAATACCGCCGAGCGGTTCGCGCCACGTCCGGCCTGGCGGCCGCGTACCAAGTTCGAGGCGCGCGGCGAGCGGCTGGGCCACGAGGTTTTCGACATCCTGTTCCGCCGCGTGCCGGCGTCGGGCTGAAGCCCGATCCGCGGCGACCGTCGGCCTTCAGGCCGACGGCCCGCGACGGCCACGCGAATCGACGCCGAGCGTCGCCGCCAGCGCGCGTTTCGCGGTGTCGCGCGAGAAGTGCTCGCGCAGATTCGCGAGGCCACCTTCCCGCAGCCGCTGCCACAGCGCCTCGTCGGTGTACGCGCGCACGATCGTTTGCGCGTACTCGACCGGATCGTCGGCGACGAGCACGTCGTGCCCCGGTGCGAGTCCCATGCCCTCGACCGCCGGCGTGGTTGCGACCACCGGGACGCCGTAGCTCATCGCCAGATTGACCTTGCCCTTGACGCCGGCCCCGTAGCGCAGCGGCGCGATCGACACCCGCGCTGCCGTGTAGATCGGCCCGAGGTCTTCGACGTGCCCGGTGACGACGACATCGGGACCGGCGAGCGCCGCGACCTTCGGCGGCGGTTCGGCACCGACGATCGTCGTGACCACGCCGGGCAGCCGCTCGCGCAGCAGCGGCAGCACCTTGTGCGCGTACCAGAGGATGCCGTCCGCGTTCGGCGGATGGCGGAACCCGCCGATGAACACCAGACCGGCGCGCGCGGCGTACGCGCGTCCGGCGGCCATCGGCTCGTGGATGTTCGACAGCACCTCGACGCGGGCGCCGGGAACGAGCCCTGCGAGGAGCTGGCGCTCGACCGGCGAGACGACCCAGGTCGCGTCCACCCTTCGGACCAGGTCGAGCTCCGCCTCGCGCTGCGATCGCGCCGCCGCGGCGTGCGCCGAACCGCCCTCGAGCTCGGCCTGGCGCTCGGCGCGCAGGAAGTGCAGGTCGACGGTGTCGAAGACGAGTTTCGCCCGCGGCGCGTGACGGCGGACCGCCTCGACGTGCTTCGACGCGACGTAGTGGCGCGACAGGACCACCGCGTCGAACTCCGGACCGCGCTGGGCGAGGATCGCGCCGACCGAGCGGACGTACGGCGCGGTGAGCACCTCGACGCCCGACTCGCGCAGCGCGCCGACGTAGGGTTCGCGGTATTCGAGGTTGTCGGCGACGAACGTCGCCTTGCCGCCGAGCTCGCCGATCAGCTCGACGATCGCCTGCATCCGCAACGACCCCGAATCGCGGTCCGGCGTCAGCATGCAGGCGTCGACGACCAGCACGCGGAACCCGACGTCGCGATCGGCGGCGAGCGCGGGCGCCTCGCCGTTGGGACGGTGGCGGGCGAGCTCGATCGCCCACTTGCGCGCGAAGGTCTCGCGGTTGACGACCTGGTGACGTTTGACGCCGGCGGCGAGGTCCGTGCCGGAGGTCCGGCCCTCGAAGTGGACGACCGTCGCCTCCGGCTGGTACCAGACGCTGCGGCCGGCGGCGCGGACCGCGAACGCGAGGTCGGTGTCCTCGTAGTAGGCCGGCGAGTAGCGCGCGTCGAAACCGCCGATCGCCGCGAACAGCGCGCGGTCGACCGCGAGGCAGGCGCCGGACACGTAGTCGACGCGACGCGCGTAGTTGAACTCCGGACGGTCAGGATCGGCGCCGCGCCCGACGTTCCACGCCGATCCGTCGCGCCAGACGATGCCGCCCGCCTCCTGCAGCGTGCCGTCCGGATAGACGAGCTTCGCGCCGACGATTCCGGCGTCGGGATGGCGCTCGAAGGTCCGCTCGATCGCATCGAGCCAGCCGGGCGTCACGATCGTGTCGTTGTTGAGGAAGACGAGCCGCGCGCCGCGCGCGAGACGCGCGCCGCGGTTGCAGGCGGCGACGAAGCCGCCGTTGACCGCGGCCCGCTCGAAGCGAACGCCCGATACCGCCGCGAGCGACTCGGCGAGCGGCTCGGGCGAGGCGTCGTCGACGACGATCACCTCGACCGCCTCGTGACGCACCGTCTCGTGCAGGCTGGCGAGACAGGTGTAGGTGAGGAGCGGTTCGCCGTACGCCGGCACGACGATCGTCCAGCGCGGATCGGCGGCGGCGCGGAACGCGAGCGGCGCGATCGCGGCCTTCGCGCTCCACGAGCGGCGTCGCACCGGCGGCGCGCGCCCCCGGCCCTTGAGCTTCTCGCCGATCCGCCGCGCGAGCGCCGCCACGCCCTGGTCGCGCAGGATCGCGAGCGCGGTCGAGGTCCGCCGCGGCAGGTGGCGCATCGCCGCCGGCGCCGAGGCGACGCCGGCGCCGGCGCGGCGCACGCCGCCGACGATCGTGCGCACCGGCGCGGTGATCCGCCAGCTCGTCGAACCCTCGAGCTCGGCGATCCGCTCGCGCGCCGCCTTGAGCTCCGGCTCGCCGGTCGCCCGCGCGCGCGCGACGTCGGTCAGCGCGTCGTCGGCCGCCTTCGCCCGCGCGACGAGCTCGGCCAACGCTTCGCGATCGCCGCAGAGCGCTCCGGCGCGCACGAGGTCGACCAGCGGCAGCGCCGCTCCCGGCGCGGCCGGCGCGAGATGCCGCGCGTCGAGCGGCGGCAGCGGCGCGGCCGGACCTTCGAGCCGGGCGTGCCAGCGCGACGAGAGCCAATCGGCGTAGTCGCGCCACTGCGCGGCGAGCGGCGATCCTGTGCCGTTCGCCGAACGCGGCGCAGGTTCGATCGCGGCGAGCGCGACCAGCGCGTCGTTCCACTCCGCCGCCGGCGCGTCCCAGGCGACGATGCGCGCCCGATCGACGCCGGCGAGCCGCTCGCCGAACGCGCCCAGCGACGACGCCACGATCGGGCGTCCGGTCGCCAACGCGACGCCCAGCGTGTACGACCACGACTCCGGCACCTGCGCCGGGAACATCCAGACGTCCGGCGACTCGGCGGCGATGAGCCGGGCGAGATCCGCCTCGTCGTACTCGCCGGTGAACGAGATCGCCCCGGCCGGCAGCGGCGGCAGCGGCGCGCCGATCGGGCCGATCACGCGGAACGCGAGCGGGAGTCCACGCGCCTGGGCGTCGCGCGCGCAGGCGACGACGACGTCGAGGCCCTTCGCCGCGGTGAGCCGGCCGAGGAGCCCGACGCGGATCGTCCGCCCGGGCGACGGCGCCGCCGCGTCCGGGTGACCGCGCACCGAGATCGCGAGCGCCGGAAAGCGCCGCCGCGTGCGGTCGGCGACGTCGCGGGTCGGCGCGATCACGCGGTCGGCCGCGGCGAGGAACCCACCGAACGCGTCGCGCCAGCCGCGGATGTCGAGCGGCCACTGCGCCGGGCGCCGGGCGAGGCAGGCGTCGCAGCCGGTTTCGTCGGGCTCGCCGCAGTAGCGTCCCTCGCCGCGATCGAGGTGGTAGCGCGGGCAGATCGGGTAGGCGTCGTGCAGCGTCACGTCGAACGGCACGCCGAGCTCGCCGGGCAGGTCGAGGATCGCGCGAGGCAGTCCGTCGACGTGATGCAGGTGGATCCGCGACACGCCCAGCCCGGCGAGGAGCGCGACGAGCGTCGTGCGCTCGGCCGGGAAGGCGAAGCGGGCGTCGAGCGCCGAAGCGTCGCGCGCCCAGCGCACGCGCACGCCTCCGGACGCCGCGGGTTCGACGCGGAGCACCTCGGCGCGGTCGGCGAGCGCGAGCGCGAGTTCGTCGACATGCCGGCGTACGCCGCCGCCCCAGCCGTGCGAGACGAGCGCCACCCGCGGGCGCGGCGAGGCGGCGATCGCGGTCAACGCGGCAGCGGGGTCGGGTGCCATGGCGGGCCGGGGCGCGGTCGCTCCGGCCTCGCGCCGGGCACCGCGACCGAATTGTAGCCGGCGGGCCTCAGTCGCCGAGCGTGACGACCACCGGCTGGTGGTCGGACAGCCGGGTGTCGGTGTCGACCGCGACCGAACGCACGCGGGGGGCGAGATCGTCGCTGACGAACACGAAGTCGCAGGCGATCGGCACCGATCCCGGCGCGAACGGGACGTGGCGGCAGAACGTCGCCGGCTGCGGCGCGGACCCATGGACGAGCGTCCACGCGTCGTGGAACCGCGGCGTCCGATCGGCGAACGGCTCCAGCATCGCACGGTACTGGGCGTCGCCCGCCGGCAGATTGAAGTCGCCGGCGACGATCGCGGCGCGTGCCTCCGGGAACACCCGGAACGGTCCGTCGGCGTCGCCGCCGGCGCCGGGCGCCTCGGCGTGGGCGCTGGCCTGCGCGTGGAGCTCGCGCAGCCGCGCGACCTGCGCCGCGCGCTGGATCCGCGAGTAGTACTCGAGGTGGGTCGTCGTCACCCGCCATTCGCCGGACGGCGTCGCCACCGTCGCCTCGACCGCGACGCGCTGCATCGACGAGACCGACGGGTCGGCCGGCCAGGGCAGCAGGTGGCGCCTGACCTGTCGAACCGGCAGGCGCGAGGCGATCGCGTTGCCGAAGCGGCGGCGTCGCCCGCTGCCAGGATGGTCGGAGCCGACCCCGGCGACGATCTCGAATCCGGGCAGCAACGCGGCGAGGACCGCGAACTGGTCGGCCTCGTCGTTGCCGGCGAGCATTGGCGCCGGGTAGTGGTCGGCCAGCTCCTGGACGCACAGCACGTCGAAGTCGGCGAGCGAGCGTGCGTGCGCGATCACCCGCGCCGGATCGACGCGCCCGTCGAGGCCGCGGAACCACTGGACGTTCCAGGTGACGAGCCGGATCACGTCAGCGGATGCCGGCGCGCATGAACGACGCGACGAACTGCCGCTGGAAGAGCAGGAAGGCGAAGAGCAGCGGCGCGACCGAGAGGATCGTCGCCGCGGTGATGATCGACCAGTCGATGCCCTGGTCGGTCGCCGAGAACACCTGCAGGCCGACGGTCACCGGCCGCGTCTCCACCGAGTTGGTGATGATCAGCGGCCAGAGGAAGTTGTTCCAGTGGTAGCTCACCGAGACGAGCGCGTAGGCGAGGTAGGTCGGTCGCGCCAGCGGGACGTAGACCTTCCAGAGCACCTGCAGCGGCGTGCAGCCCTCGACGCGCGCCGCCTCGTCGAGCTCGCGGGGGATCGTCTTGAACGTTTGGCGCAGCAGGAAGATCCCGAACGCGCTCGCCATGTACGGAAGACCGATCGCGAGGATCGTGTCCTTGATGCCGAGCGCGGCCATCGTCCGGTAGTTCTCGACGATCAACACGTCGGGCATGATCATCAGCTGCACGAGGACCAGCGCGAACAACACGTTGCGCCCGGGGAACTCGAAGCGCGCGAACGCGTAGGCGGCGAGCGTCACCAGCACGAGCTGGGCGGCGAGCACCATCGTGACCAGCAGCACCGTGTTGACGAAGTAGCGCGCGAACGGCGCCGCGTGCCAGGCCTTGACGAAGTTGTCGAGCGTCAGCGGCGCGCCGAGCACGAAGCGCGTCGAGTACTCGCCCGGATGGAACGCGGTCCAGAACGCGTAGACCAGCGGCAGCACCCACAGCAGCCCCAGCAGCCACGCGGCCGTGGTCTCCAGCGCGCGCGCCGCGCCGCGGGGATCGTAGACGTGCGTGGCCGAACTCATCGATGCCTTGCCAGGACCGCCCCCTCGGGGGGAAGCGGCCGCAGGCCACTGCGGGGGGAGGGTCCGGCGACCGAAGGGCCGCCCCGAGGTCGCCGCGCCCCCTCGGGGGGAAGCGGCCGCAGGCCACTGCGGGGGGAGGGTCCGGCGACCGAAGGGCCGCCCCGGAGGTCGCCGCGCCCCCTCGGGGGGAAGCGGCCGCAGGCCACTGCGGGGGGAGGGTCCGGCGACCGAAGGGCCGCCCCGAGGTCGCCGCGCCCCCTCGGGGGGAAGCGGCCGCAGGCCACTGCGGGGGGAAGGTCCGGCGACCGAAGGGCCGCCCCGAGGTCGCCGCGCCCCCTCGGGGGGAAGCGGCCGCAGGCCGCTACGGGGGGATGTCATTGGTAATGCGTGCGCTTCTCGAGCACGAGGAACTGGAACAGCGCCGCGAGACCGAGCACGACGAGCAGGACCATCGTCAGCGCGGCCGCGTAGGCCGAGTCCCAGAACCGGAACCCGATCTCGTAGATGTAGTAGAGCAGCAGTGCGGTCGCGTTGTCCGGCCCGCCGCGCGTCATCACGACGATGTGGTCGACGAGACGGAAGGCGTTGATCACCGCGTTGACGAGCACGAACAGTGTCACCGGCATCAGCAGCGGGAACGTCACGCGCCGGAAGAAGTACCCGCGCGACGCGCCTTCGATCGCGGCCGCCTCGGCCAGGTGCGGCGACATCGACTGCAGCGCCGCCAGGTAGAAGATCATGAAGAACCCGGCCTCCTTCCACACGGTGACGACCATCAGGCAGGCGAGCGCGGTCGACTTGCTGCCGAGCCAGTTGTGGCTCGCGAAGCCCAGGCCCTTGGTGACCTGCTCGAGCAGACCGTACTCGGGCGTGTAGAAGAAGAGCCAGATGTTGGCGACCGCGATCATCGGCAGGATCGTCGGCGTGAAGTAGGCGAGCCGGAGAAACCCGCGGCCGGCGACCTTGCCGTGCACCCAGACGGCCATCAGCAGCGCCAGCGCGATCGACACCGGGATCGTGCCGAGCGCGTACCAGAGGTTGTTGACCAGCGCCTGCCAGAAGATCGGGTCTTCGACGAGCTGGACGTAGTTGTCGGCGCCGACGAAGACGGCCGGACGCGCGCCCTTGGGCGTCGAGAAGAAGCTGTGCCAGAGGTTCGCGACCGCCGGATAGTGCGTGAAGAGCGCGAGCAGCGACATCGCCGGCAGCAGGAGCAGCCAGGCGTAGAGCCACTGGCGCGCCCGGGTCATCGCGCGTCCGCTGCCCGTCGCCGGCGCGCCGCCATCAGCGACGCGCTCCGCGCGCGCCGGATCCCGCCCTCTCCCCGGGGCCGGGGAGAGGGGTTCCGGTCGTCGGCGCCGCCGCGATCAACGCTTGTAGGAACGCAGCAGCCGATCGGCTTCGCGCTGGGCGTCGCGCATCGCGTCGGCCGGCGTCTTGGTGCCGGTCAGCGCCGCCTGCAGCCCGTCGTTCAGCGCCTTGGTGACGCGCTGGTTGTCGTGCGTCGACAGCTCCGCCTTCGCGAACGGCAGCTGGTCGCGCGCGACGACCGCCGGCGGAAAGTCCGCGACGTACTTCTTCATCGCCGCCGTCTCCCAGGCGTCGGCGCGCACCGCGACGTAGCCGGTGTCGATGCCCCACTGCGCGGCGCGGGCCGGCTGCGTCGCCCACTTGACGAACTTGAACGCCGCCTCGCGCTGCGCCGGCGTCGACTTCTTGAAGACGTAGAAGTTGCCGCCGCCGGTCGGGCTGCCGCGCTGCTTGCCGGCCGGCAGCATCGCGACGCCGAAGTCGAACTTGGCGTTGTTCCTGACGTTGGTGAGGTTGCCGGTGGTCGTCCACATCATCGCGACCTTCTTCTCGAAGAAGTCGCGCGGCGTCGTGCCCCACTCGACGATACCTTCCGGATGGACCTTGTGCTGCTTGACCAGGTCGACCCAGTACTGAAGGCCCTCGATCACCGCCGGCTTGTCGTAGTACACCTCGGTGCCGGCGTCGTTCATCAGGTTCTGCCCGGCCTGGATCGCGAGCGCCTGGAACAGCCAGTACGGGAAGCCCGACGACGGGATCTGCATGCCCCACTGGGTGACCTTGCCCGACGCGTCGCGCTTGGTGAGCTTCTGCGCGTACTCGACCTGCTCCTTCCAGTTCTGCGGCGGACGGTTCGGATCGAGGCCGGCCTCCTTGAACGCGTCCTTGTTGTAGTAGAGGACGATCGTCGAGCGCTGGAACGGGATGCCCCAGATCTTGCCGCCGGTCTGGCTGTTTTCCATGAAGCCCGGGTAGAAGCTCTTGACCCAGGCCTGGTCGTCGGGCGTGCGGATCAGGTCGTTGAACGGCACGACCGCGTCCTCGTCGATCAGCGTGAACATGTCGGTCGACAGCAGGATCGACATGACCGGCGGATCGCCGCTCTTCACCGCGGTGAGCGCCTTGGCGATCGACTCCTGGTAGCTGCCCGAGTAGATCGGCTTGAGCTTGATCCCGGGGTTCTCCTTCTCGAAGTCCGCGGCGTAGCCGTCGATGATCTTGGTGATCGGCCCGCCGACCGCGACCGGATAGAAGAAGCTGACTTCGACCGGCGCCTGCGCGATCGCGATCGTGGAGACGAACGCGGCGAGCGAGGCGGCGACGGACTGCCGGATGCGACGCAACATGGTGGGGACCTCCTGCGGGTTGGTCATGACGGCGACGGCGATCCGGTTCAGGCGACCGCCGTCTCGCCGGACGGGAAGGCCGAAGGCTCGCGACGTGCGCCCTCCGGCGTGAATTCGTGTTGCGCGCCCGCCGACCACTCGAGCGCGGTCGCGTCGCCCGGCGCGAGCGCGACCCGGCCGGCGACACGGACGGCGACGCGGGCCCGACCGACGCGGGCGCAGACCAGCGAGTCGCCGCCCAGGTACTCGACGCTCTCGACCGCCGCCGGCACGCCGCGCCCGGGCGCGAGGCGGATGTGCTCGGGGCGCACGCCCAGCGATCCGCCGGCGCTCCCGGCCGGCGCGACCACCGGACCGGCGGTGCCCTCGACGATCGCGCCGCCGGCGCCGGCGGCGAGCGGCAGCAGGTTCATCGGCGGCGTGCCGATGAAGCGGGCGACGAAGGCGTTGGCCGGCGTCTCGTAGAGGTCGACCGGCGCGCCGTTCTGCTCGATGCGCCCGCCGTTGAGGAGGATCACGCGGTCGGCCATCGACATCGCCTCGACCTGGTCGTGGGTCACGTAGACCATCGTGATGCCGAGCTTGCGTTGCAGCGCCCGGATCTCCTGGCGCATCTCGGCGCGCAATTGGGCGTCGAGATTCGACAGCGGCTCGTCCATCAGGCAGACCGGGGCGCGGGCGATGATCGCGCGACCGAGCGCGACGCGCTGCTGCTGCCCGCCGGAGAGCTGCCCGGGCTTGCGCTGCAGCAGCGCCGACAGTCCGAGCAGGTCGGCCGTCTCGGCCAGCCGCGTCGCGCATTGCGCCGGCGGCACCTTGCGCACGTGCAGGCCGAACAGGATGTTCTCCGCCACCGTGAGGTGCGGGAAGAGCGCGTACGACTGGAACACCATCGAGATGTTGCGCTGCGACGGCGGCAGATTCGTGACGTCGCGTCCGCCGATCAGGACCCGGCCTTCGTCGGGGATCTCCAGCCCCGCGATCAGGCGCAGCGTCGTCGATTTGCCGCAGCCCGAGGGGCCGAGCAAGACGTTGAGCGTGCCCTCGTCGAGCGTGAAGGAGACGCGGTCGACCGCCCGGACCTGTCCTTCGGCGGTCGTCCAGAGCTTGCTCGCGCCTTCGACGACGATCGCGGACACGGAGGTCGGAATCCGGTGGGAGACGGGAGCGGGGACGACGGGGCCGCGCGCGACCGCCCGTGTGCATCGCGACACGCCGCGGCCCCCGCGGGCGCAGCGGCGATGATAGCAAAGGGAGGCGCCGCGCGGCTCGCGCGGGGGTGGTGCCGGCCCGGGTCAGCGTCCGGGCATCTTCGACGGGTCGAACTCGCCCTTCTTGGTCGCGAACATCCAGATGTAGCCGTCAGGATCGACGATCAGCGCGGTCCGGTCGCCCCAGAACATGTCCTCGGGCGGCCGCTCGACCGTCCCTCCCGCCGCCTTCGCGCTGGCGGCGACCGCGTCGACGTCGGCGCAGTAGACGTAGAAGTTCGTCGGCAGGCGGACGCCCTGATGCCTGGGCGTGCGGTCGGTGCCGCCCCACGCGCCCTCGGGCGCGAACATCGCGATGCTCCGGCCCTGGTAGGCCATTCCGGCGTGCACGATCTTGCCGTGGTCGTCGCGCATGATCTCGCCGGTCTGGACGAACCCGAACGCCGCCCGGTAGAAGTCGAGCGCGCGCTGGGCGTCCGAAACGGTGAGGTAGGGCGTGAGCAGGCTCGCGGTCTCGGGCAGCCAGGCGGGGGTGGACATGCGGTCGCTCCTCGATCGGGTGTCGGCGGCGGCCTGCCGACCGCCGCCGCGTCATCCTCCGCCCGAGTCCCTGCGCGCGTCAACGATTCGTGGGCGAACGGTCCGGCCGGCCCGGTCGGATCGCGCGGATGTCCGGCGCGCGCGGGGCGGCGTAGGATGCCGGCGTGCGGCGCGGCGCCGGTGTCCGGGATCCGCGCCGGTTCTTCCACCCTCGACAGGAAAGGGATACCGATGAACGCGCTCAAGACATCGCTCGCCGCCGGAATGCTCGCGCTCGCCGGATCGCTCGCTTCGGTCGCGCAAACGATCGACAACAGCGCGATCGGACAGCCGGCGTTCCGCGAGCACAAGGCGACCTACGGACTGGTCTATCGGCTGCCCAAGGACGTCACCGACGTCCTCGACAACCGCATCTATCCCCGGTTGCGCGAGCGACTGGTCGCGCTCGGGCTGGTCGACGAAGCGCGCACGTTCAACCTGCAGCACGTCACCGTCGTCCACATCCACAGCGCCGACCCGTCGACGCCGCAGAAGATGCTGCGGGCGCTGCCGAGCGTCCCGCCGGTGCTCAACCTGACCTTGAAGGACTTCTACAACACCGAGGCCTCGAAAGGCGCCGGCGCGCCGTGGTGGTTCGACCTGGGCGTGGTCAAGTCGGGTCAGGGCTACACCGAGATGATGGCCTACAACACGGTCGCCACCGACGCGCTCACCCCGTTGCGCGACGGCCCGCTGCCGCGTTGCACCGGGCCGGTCTACGCGAACATGACCGACGCGGCGAAGGAGCTGGTGCGCACGGTCGGCGTCAGCGGCGTCAACGTGATCAAGGACGGGAAACCGACCGCCTCGCACAATCCGCACAACACGCTGATGTACAGCATGACGCCCTACGACGCCCGCCTTCAGGCGGCGATGAAGGACGTCGCCGACGAGATGAACAGGATCCTGCCCGGCGGGATCGAGACCCGGTTCACCGACGTGTCGATCGTCGAGATCGGGTTCATGGGCAACGTGCTGCGCGAGTTCTACCGGATCAGCCTGGTCGACGGCTCGGCGTGGGACGTCGTCAGCGGCAAGGCGGTGCGGCGCGGATCGTAGCGCCCCGGCAGCCGCCGCGGACGAGCGCGCGGTCGCGGCCCGCGGCGGCGGGCGCGCTCAGGGCGCGCCGAACAGCGCCGCGAGTCCGGCGCCCGGGTCGGGCACGCGCATGAACGCCTCGCCGACCAGGAAGGCCTGGACGCCGCGGCTGCGCATCAGCGCGACGTCCTTGGGCATCGAGATCCCGCTCTCGGTGACCACGCGCCGCCCGGGCGGGATCTTCGGCAGGAGGTCTAGCGTCGCCGACAGCGAGACGTTGAACGTCTTCAGGTTGCGGTTGTTGACGCCGATGAGCGGCGTGTCGAGCGCGAGCGCGCGCGCGAGCTCGCCGGCGTCGTGCACCTCGACCAGGACCGCGAGGCCGAAGTCCCTCGCGCAGGCCTCGAAGCGCGCGAGCTGGTCGTCGTCGAGCGCGCCGACGATGAGCAGGATCGCGTCCGCTCCCAGCGCGCGCGACTGCGCGATCTGGTATTCGTCGACGATGAACTCCTTGCGCAGCACCGGCAGCGAGCAGGCGGCGCGCGCGGCGACCAGGTAGTCGTCCGATCCCTGGAAGTACTTGGCGTCGGTCAGCACCGACAGGCAGGTCGCGCCGGCCCGCTCGTAGGACGCGGCGATCGCCGGCGGGTCGAAGCTCGTGCGCAGCACGCCCTTGCTCGGACTCGCGCGCTTGATCTCGGCGATCACCGCCGGCCGGCCGGCGGCGATCGCGCGCTCGATCGCGCCGGCGAAATCACGCGGCGGCGGCGCCGCCCGGGCGGCCGACGCGACCTCGTCGTACGGCCGCTTCAACTGGGCGTCGATCACCTCCTCGGCCTTGTCGGCGACGATGCGCGCGAGGATGTCGTTGCGCTTGGCGTCCATCGCTCCCTCCGGTGCCTCCCGCCTAGCCGCGCGGCGCGAGCTTCTGCGTCGTCGCGACGAATTGGTCGAGCTTGCGCCGCGCCGCGCCCGAGGCGATCGCCGCGCGCGCCCGCTCGATGCCCTCGCCGATCGTCGACGCCACGTCGGCCGCGTACAGCGCGGTCCCGGCGTTGAGCACGACGATCTCGCGCGGCGTCCCCTCGATGTCGGACAGCGCCTCGAGCACCATCTCGCGCGACTCCATCGCATCGGCCACCTTGAGCCCCCGGTGCGACTTCATCGCCAGCCCGTAGTCCTCCGGGTGGATCTCGTACTCGCGGACCTCGCCGTCCTTGAGCTCGCCGACCATCGTCGCGGCGCCCAGCGACACCTCGTCCATGCCGTCGCGCCCGTAGACGACCATCACGTGCTTGCCGCCCAGCCGCTGCAGCACGCGCACGTGGATGCCGACCAGGTCCGGGTGGAACACGCCGACCAGCTGGTTGGGCGCGCCCGCCGGGTTGGTCAGCGGCCCCAGGATGTTGAAGATCGTGCGCACGCCGAGCTCGCGGCGGACCGGCGCCGCGTGCTTCATCGCCGAGTGGTGCGTCGGCGCGAACATGAAGCCGATGCCGGTCTCGCCGATGCACTGCGCGACCGCCGCGGGCGTCAGCATGATGTTGGCGCCCAGCGCCTCGAGCACGTCGGCGCTGCCGGACTTCGACGAGACCGATCGGTTGCCGTGCTTGGCCACCCGCGCGCCGGCGGCCGCGGTGACGAACATCGACGCGGTCGAGATGTTGAACGTGTGCTGCGCGTCGCCGCCGGTCCCGACGATGTCGACCAGGTGCTCGCGGTCGGGCACGTCGACCCGCGTCGCGAACTCGCGCATCACCTGTGCGGCCGCGGCGATCTCGCCGATCGTCTCCTTCTTGACGCGCAGGCCGACGGTCAGCGCGGCGATCATCACCGGCGACACCTCGCCGCTCATGATCCGGCGCATCAGCGACAGCATCTCGTCGTGGAAGATCTCGCGGTGCTCGATCGTGCGCTGGAGCGCGTCCTGCAGGCTGATGGTCATCGGGAACTCCGGGAATGAACGGCGGGCGGCCCGGGCGGGCGGCGGATCAGGGCGCCTCGAGGAAATTGGCGAGCAGACGCCGGCCGTGCTCGGTCAGGAGCGCCTCCGGATGGAATTGCACGCCCTCGACGGCGAGCGTGCGGTGGCGCACGCCCATGATCTCGCCGTCGTCGGCGCGCGCCGACACCTCGAGCTCGGCGGGCATCGACGCCGGCTCGATGGCCAGCGAGTGGTAGCGCGTCGCCTGGAACGGCGACGGGATCCCGGTGAACACGCCGCGCCCGTCGTGCGCGATCGCCGAGAGCTTGCCGTGCATGACGCGCTGCGCCCGCACGATCCGGCCGCCGAACGCGCGCCCGATCGCCTGGTGGCCGAGGCACACGCCGAGGATCGGCACGCGCCCGGCGAAGCGCCGGATCAGCGGCACCGAGATGCCGGCCTCGTCGGGCGTGCACGGCCCCGGCGAGACGACGATGCGCTCGGGCTGCCAGGCCTCGACCTGCTCGAGCGTGATCGCGTCGTTGCGGTGGACGTGGACGTCCGCGCCGAGCTCGCCCAGGTACTGGACCAGGTTCCAGGTGAAGCTGTCGTAGTTGTCGAGCATCAACAGCATGGTTCGTCCGCGCGCGACGCGCCGCCCGCGGGCCCGGTACGTTAGGGAAGCTCCGCGCGCACTCGTGCAGAGCTTCGCTAGCGGTCGTTGTTGACGACCGACTTGAGCGCGCCGGCGGCGCCGACGACGCAGACGGTCGTCGTGCGGCCTTCGCCGAGCGCCACGCTCTCGACGGTGACCAGCGTCGTGCCGCTCGCCGGATCGCGGAAGGTGACGGTCGCGCTGACCGGGACGATCGTGAAGTACGCCGACACCGTCCGCGGCGCGAGCGCCTGCGCCTGACGCGCGTCGCCGACGTAGACGTCGAAGGTCGAGCCGTCGGCGACCCCGTTGAGGAACCGCACGCGCGTCTCGCCCGGTCCGGCGAGGCGGTTGTCGTCGTCGAAGGCGATCGCCTGGACCGCGCCCGGGAACCCGGTGATGAGAACCGTACCGTCCCGCGCCGAGACCGGCGTGCGGGTGATCGTGGCGATCGCGGCGCCGGGGGTCGCGTCCTTCTCGAAAGTGTAGACGTGCGACACCGTCGTCTGGATGGCGTAGACCGAGCTGCCCGGGTAGTCGACCTCGGAGATGATCTCCGTCCCGTCCGAGAGCCCGTTCACCTTGCCCGCGTCGATCGCGCCGTTGACGAGCTTGACGCCGCCCAGCGTGTTGGGCAGCGGGACGCGCGCCTGCGTGGCGTTGACCTCGATCAGCATCGCCTGCGGCAACGCGGCGCTGCCGATCGCGTAGAGCATCATGTCGTAGGTCGTGTCCGGCGCGAACTCGTAGCTGCCGGAGTCGTAGACCAGCGCCTTGCTGCCGTTGGGCGTCGCCCGCACGCGCATCGGTCCGGCCTCGAACCGCAGCGACACGGTCGACGAACCCGACGAGAGCCCGGCCAGGTTCGGCCCGATGTTCTCGTCGACCGCCACGTCGGGCTTGGTGATGTAGATGTCGATCGACGAGGACCCCGACGACACGTCGATCAGCCGGATCTGCATGTTGCCCGAGCCGGTCGCGGTGGTCGGGTCGGGGACCAGGATCGACTGCGGCGAGGGCAGCGAGCCGTAGGCGACGTACGTGTACGGTTGCTCGCCGGCCAGTGCGAGCTTCGCGCTCGTCAGGTCGGTCGTCGCGTCCGGCACCCGCACGGCGAAGGTCTTCTCGACGTTGTCGAAGTCGACGTACGGCGTGGAGCCCTCGAAGCCGACCGCGCTCCAGACCTCGGTGTCGCCGTCGAAGACGTCGAGCGGACCCGAGTCCAGCATGAAGTTCGCGAACCGCACGCGCGCGGACTTGACCGGGAAGTAGTTGATCGTGCGCACCTTGCAGCCGGCGAGGAGCGCCGGGGCGGCGAGGGCGGAGACGACGAGGCGGCGGCGGAGGTTCATGGCGGCGTCTTGGTTCGGGAGGTCGTCGGGGATGATGCCACAGCGGGGGGTCAGGCCGAGTCGAGGCCGGCCTCGACCCGGTCGGCGGCGCGCAAGAGCGCCCGCGCCTTGTTGAGCGTTTCCTGCCATTCGCCGTCGGGCGTCGAGTCGTGGACGACCCCGCCGCCCGCCTGCACGTGCAGCATGCCGTCCCTGACGACGGCGGTCCTCAGGGCGATCGCGGTATCCATGTCGTCCTGGAACGAGAGGTAGCCGACGGCGCCGGCGTAAACGCCGCGCTTGGACGGCTCCAGCTCGTCGATGATCTCCATCGCCCGCACCTTCGGGGCGCCCGACACCGTGCCGGCGGGAAACGCCGCGCGCAGCACGTCGAGGCTGTCGAGGCCGGGCTTGAGCGTCCCCTCGACGTTGCTGACGATGTGCATGACGTGCGAGTAGCGCTCGACGACCATCCGCTCGGTCACCCGCACGCTGCCGGTCGCGGCGACGCGGCCGACGTCGTTGCGGCCCAGGTCGACCAGCATCACGTGCTCGGCGATCTCCTTGGGGTCGGCGAGGAGTTCGGCGGCGAGCGCCTCGTCCTCCTCGCGGGTGCGCCCGCGCGGTCGGGTGCCGGCGATCGGACGCAGCGTGATGTCGCGGCCCTCCTTGCGAACGAGGATCTCCGGCGAGGCGCCGACGACCTGGAAGTCGCCGAACTCGTAATGGAACATGTACGGCGACGGGTTGATCGAGCGCAGCGCCCGGTAGAGCGAGATCGCCGGCGCCGCGAACGGTCGGGTCATCCGCTGCGACAGGACGACCTGCATGATGTCGCCGGCGGCGATGTACTCGCGCGCGCGGACGACCGCGGCTTTGAACGCCGCCTCCCCGAATTCGCTGGTCGCCTCGGTGCGCCGCGCCGACGCCGTCTGCAGCGGTATCGCCACCGGCACGCGCAGGCGGCGGCGCAGCTCGTCCAGCCGCGCGAGCCCGCGCCCGTAGGCGTCAGGCTGCGCCGGATCGACGTGGACGATCAGGGAGATGAGCCCGGCGAGGTTGTCGACGACCGCGAGCTCCTCGGTCAGCACCAGCAGCAGGTCGGGGACGCCCGCCAGCGATCGGGTCGGCGGCCTGCCGCTGTGCTCGAGGCGCCGCTCGATGTGGCGCACCATGTCGTAGCCGAACACGCCGGCCAGCCCGCCGCAGAAGCGCGGCAGCCCCGGCAGCGGCGCGGCACGGTAGCGCTTCATGAAACCGCGTACGAATTCGATCGGATCGCCGTCGTGGCGCTCGACGACGCGGCCCCCTTCGCTGACCTCGATCGCACGCGCGCGCGCCGCGATCCGCGTGCGCGCCGGAAGTCCGATGAACGAATAGCGCCCGAACCGCTCGCCGCCGACGACCGACTCGAGCAGGTAGGTGTCGCGCGTACCGGCGAGCTTGAGGTAGAGCCCGAGCGGCGTGTCGAGGTCGGCGAACGACGTCTCGACGAGCGGGATGCGGTTGTAGCCCTGCGCGGCGAGCGCGCGGAACTCGGATTCGGTGATCATGACGGCGACCCTACGTCGACCGGACCAGTCGGGGCGTCGCTTCGATCGCGCGGACGCCGGGCGCGCGGACTAGGAGGCGCGGCTGCGCCAGCGCGCGCGACGCCATCGCCGCCCGGGGGCGCTCGGGCGGTGGACGGCGGGTCCGTCGGCGGCGGTCATCATCGAAGGGGAGGAGTCCGGCGACCGGCCACGAGGTCGGCCAGGGCGTCGAAGGAATCGACTATAGCATCCGCGCCCAGCGCCCGCACCTCGGCCCCTTCCCGGTAGCCCCAGGGAACGACGACGACCGGTGCCCCGGCCGCACGGGCGCAGCCGACGTCGTTGGCCGAGTCCCCGACCATCAGCACGCGGCGCACCTCGACGCCGAGCCGGCGCGCGGCGAGCTCGAGCGGCGCGGCGGCCGGTTTCTTCGCCTGGGCCTCGTCGCCGCCGACCAGCGTGTCGAACGCGCCCTCGATCCCCGCCCGGGCGAGATGAGGTCGCACGAATCGCGCCGCCTTGTTGGTCACGACGGCGAGCTTGAGGCCGCGCGCGCGCAGCGCCCGCAGCGCATCGGCCGCCCCCGGGAAGAGCGTCGAGCGCCGGCCGATCGCCGCTTCGTAGTGCGCGAAATAGCGAGGGAGCATCGCCTCGACCCGCGCCGCGTCGACGTTCGCGCCGGTACGCGCGCAGGCCCGGGCGATCAACGCCGGGATGCCCTTACCGATCAGGTCGCGCACGACGGCGGCCGGCACGCTCTCCAGGCCCTCCTCGGCGAGGGTCGCGTCGAGCGCGAGGGACAGGTCGCCGACCGAATCGACGAGCGTCCCATCGAGGTCGAAGGCGACCGCGTCGACGTCGAACCGGCTCATCCGCAGGCGCACGGTTCGCGTCGGACCTCGAATCCACGGCCAGGACCTGTGGGTCGGCCCGGAGGCCGACCCCGCCTCATGCGGCGGCGACCGCCACTCGCATCGCCGCGATCGTGGCGCGGTAGTCCTTGGCGCCGAAGATCGCGCTGCCGGCGACGAAGGTGTCGGCGCCCGCCTTGGCGATCGCGCCGATGTTGTCGACCTTCACGCCGCCGTCGACCTCGAGGAGGATCTCGCGCCCGGTCCGCGCGCGCGCCTCGTCGACGCGCCGGCGCGCCTCGGCGAGCTTGGGCAGCACGTGCGGCAGGAACGACTGGCCGCCGAAGCCGGGGTTCACCGACATCAGCAGCACCATGTCGAGCTTGTCGATCGTGTGGTCGAGCCAGGCGAGCGGCGTCGCCGGGTTGAACACGAGACCGGGCTTGCAGCCGGACTCGCGGATCAGCCCGATCGTACGGTCGACGTGCCGCGAGGCCTCCGGGTGGAACGTGATGTAGGTGGCGCCGGCCTTCGCGAAATCCGGAACGATCCGGTCCACCGGTTCGACCATCAGATGCACGTCGATCGGCACGCCCGAATGGGGCCGGATCGCCTCGCAGACCAGCGGTCCGATCGTCAGGTTGGGAACGTAATGGTTGTCCATCACGTCGAAGTGCACGAGGTCGGCGCCGGCGGCGACGACCGAGCGCACCTCCTCGCCCAGGCGGGCGAAGTCGGCGGAGAGGAGCGACGGGGCGATGCGGCAGGGACGGGTGGCGCTCATGGCTATAATCGTAACGCAACTTCGGCGTCGGGCGCCCGACGCGCCGGGCGCGACACGCGATCTCGCACGCCCGGACGCCGAGCTTGGGATCCGCACCCCGCAGACCCGCCGATGAGCGACGCCACCCGCTACGAGATCCGCGTCGAGCCGCGGTCGGCGTACGTCGCCGACCAGTCCGAACCCGAGCTCGGACGGTTCGTGTTCGCCTACACGATCACGATCACCAACACCGGAACCGTCGCCGCGAAGCTCGTGTCGCGCCACTGGATCATCACCGACGGCGAACACCGGGTGCAGGAGGTCCGCGGCCCGGGTGTGGTCGGCGAGCAGCCGCTGCTCGCACCGGGTCAGAGCTTCGAGTACACGTCCGGCGCGAGCCTCGCGACGCCGGTGGGCACGATGCACGGCAGCTACCGGATGGTCGCCGCGGACGGATGCGAGTTCGATGCCGAGATACCGTCGTTCACGCTGTCGGTTCCGCGAACGCTTCACTGATCCGTGCCGCGTTCCGGGTCCGGCCCCGCGGCCGGATCGCGCCGCTCGCGCGCGCGCGTCTTCCTCCGCCGTAGCGGCGCCATCGTCCAGACGACGATCGCGACCAGGATCACCAGCGCGACCAGCGACTCGAGCAGTATCCATTCCATCGTGAAGCCAGGCTCCGGAGCCGTCGACCACCACCACGCGCCGCCGTTCGGTCGCGCCGTCGCGTTCGCCGCGGCGGTCGCGTTCGCCGGCTGCGCCACCGCGCCGCCGCCGCTGCCCGCTCCGACGCCGGCGCCCCCGCTCGCCGCGCCGCTCGCTCAGACGTCGGCGACGGCAGGCGAGAACGGCTCACGGGCGGTGTTCGCCGCCGAACCGTGGAGCGCGCTGCCCGGCTGGGGCGACGATCGCGTCGAGGACGCCTGGCCCGCCTGGCTCGCGAGCTGCCGCGTCCTGGTCGAGCGTCCGGCGTTGCGCGACCTGTGGCGTGCGCCGTGCGAAGCGGCGGCGAACGTCGACTCCCGCGACTATCGCGCCGTGCGCGACTACTTCGAGCGTCATCTTACGCCCTGGTCGGTGGCGTTCACGGACGGACGAACGAGCGGCCTGGTCACCGGCTACTACGAACCCTTGCTCTACGGCAGCCGGACAAGATCGCGGACCTTCTCGGTCCCGCTCTACGCCGCGCCCGACGATCTGCTCACCGTCGACCTGGCGGCGCTCCACCCCGAGCTCAAGGACCGGCGCGTGCGCGCGCGCGTCGAGGGGCGGCGCGTCGTGCCCTACTGGTCGCGCGCCGACATCGAGCGCGGCCGGGCGGCGTTGGGCGACAAGGTCCTGGTCTGGGTCGCCGATCCGCTCGACGCCGCTTTCCTGCAGATCCAGGGCTCGGGGCGCGTCGAGCTGCCCGACGGCGCGGTGATGCGGGTCGGCTACGCCGATCAGAACGGCCATCCGTACCGGTCGATCGGCCGCGTGCTGATCGATCGCGGAGAGCTCACCCGCGACAACGCGTCGATGCAGTCGATCAAGGCCTGGGCGCGCCGCAACCCGGACAAGCTCGAGGCGCTGCTCGACGAGAACCCGAGCTACGTCTTCTTCCGCGAGGTCGCGCCTCCGGTGCCCGGGTCCTTCGAGGCGGCGATCGACGGGCCGTACGGTTCGCTCGGCGTGCCGCTGCTCGCCGGGCGCGCGATCGCGGTCGACGCGCGGGCGATCCCGTTGGGCGCGCCGGTGTTCCTCGCGACGACCTGGCCGTTGTCGGACCGCAAACTGGAGCGGCTCACGCTCGCCCAGGACACCGGCGGCGCGATCCGGGGCGCGGTGCGCGCCGACTTCTTCTGGGGTTTCGGCGACGAGGCGGGGCGCGAAGCCGGCCGCATGCGCCAGGACGGCCGGATGTGGGTGCTCTGGCCCCGAGGCAGCGAGCCGCCGGCGCGCTAGCGGCCGGTGCGCCGGCGCCGCGGTGCGTCGGCCTTCGGGCCCACCGATTCGGGAGCCCGCGGGAGAAAAAGAAAGGCCGCCCGATCGGGCGGCCTTCCACCGGCAAGGATCCAGACGTCAGGGGGGAGTGAGGATCCTTCGCGCGCCGGTCAGGGTTGGGCGCACATCACCACGCCCTCGTCGATCCAGCCGGCCGCGATCATCTGCGCGGCGATCTCGGCGGAGACCACGTAGCGGTGGTTGATGTCCGACCCTTGTGCCGGATTGTTGTAGAAGCGGCGCACCGCGACCATGCCCGCGGGGCAGGTGCCGTCGACCGCCGGCGTGATCCCGAAGGCGTGCGCTTCGAACGTCCACGCCTGCCACGCGTCCATCACGTGCTTGCACTCGGCGGCGCTGACGGTGAAGAAGTGCGAGGACGGCCCCTTGGGCGGCATGCCGTAGAACCGGCAGACGCCCGAATCGCCGCCGACCGTGAACTGCTGGCCGGTGCGTGCCCACGCGCCGCCGAACGCCCCGGAATCGAGCTTCTGGATCTCGCTCTTCGACGCGGTCATGAAGAAGTGCCCGAGTTGCGCGTTGAAGAACTCGACCGCGACCTTGCCGGTGTCGTCGCTCGCCGAGCTCGCCGACTTGGTCTCGATCTCGTGCGCTTCGATCGCGCCGTCGACCTGCTGCCAGCCCTCGACCTTGACGTCGGCGCCGAGGACGAACGGCCCGTTCTCGGTCTTGAGCTTGGTCGTCGCCGAGACGTTGACGACCTTGCCGCCGATCGTCCACACGCCGAGCAGGCCGGTGGGCGGAAGCGCCTCGATCTTGCCGAAGAACGCCAGCGCCGGCACCGGCGCGCCGTTGCCCGGCTTCGATTCGATCTTGGTCGCCTCGATCGCGCCGCCGTCCAGCGGGAAGCCCTTGACCTCGACCGGCTTGCCGACCTCGAACGGTCCGCCCTCGGCTTCGAGCGTGGTCGCTGCGCTGACGACGACATCGCGGCCCGAGACCTTCCAGGTGCCGATCAGGCCGTCCGGCGGGAGCGCCTCGATCAGGCCGTGGATCTCGAGGAGGTCGTCCTCGGGTTCCGGGTCCGGCTTGCTCGACGACTTGGTCTCGATCTTGCGGGCGATCAGGCCTTCTTCGCTCGGCGTGCCCTCGACCTCGACGATCGCGCCCAGCACGAACGCGCCGTGCTCCTGATCCAGGCGCGTGGTCGACAGCACGATGACGTTCTTACCGGCGACCTTCCAGGTGCCGATGAACGTGCCGTCCGGAAGCGCCTCGATCGGTCCCTTGATCTCGCCGTCGCTGCCGTCGTCGTCCTCCTCGTCGTCGCCGGTGCCCGGCGCGGACGAGCTCTTGACCTCGATCTTGGTCGCGTTGATCGTGCCGCCGTCGCCCTCGACGCCGCGGACTTCGACCGTCGCACCGACGATCAGTCCGCCGTCCTCCTGATCGATCCGGGTGGAGGCGTTCGTGTGCACCTTGCGTCCGGCGATCATCCAGTCGCCGACGAAGGTCCCGCCCGCCGGCATCGATTCGACCAGACCCTTGAACTCCACCGGCGTGCCCGTCGTTCCGGGAGGCGGCGGTCCGTCGTCGTCGCCGCCACCGCTGTCGCCGTCGCCGCCCTGGACTTCGATCTTGGTCGCCAGGACGATGCCGCCTTCGCCCGCCGTGCCCTTGACCTCGACCTTGGCGCCGACGACCAGCGGCCCTTCCTCCTGGTCGATGTTCGTCTGCCCATTGGCGCGGACGGTCTTGCCGGCGATCGTGTAGTCGCCGGTGAGCCCGCCGCCCGCGGGCATCGATTGGACCGTGCCCTTGATCTCGATGACGCCATCCTTGGCCGTCGCCATCGGACTCAGCAACAGGGCGACCAGCGTGAGCAACGCGTAGCTCGCCCGTTTGAGGTGGAAGTGCATGACCTGTCTCCTGGTTGTTCCGGCCGCCGAGCGTGTGCACGCTCCACGTCCCGATCCGCCGGATGAATGGGCGAACAGGGATGGCGTGGGAAATATTCCCACCCCATCTATGACAATGTCAAGTGGCGGCCGACTCGGCCATGCCCGATGCGGACCGACCGGTCATCCCGATTCGCGTCGGCACGCGGCTTCGATCCAGCCGGACGCCGGTGCCCGGATTGCGGGGACCGACCGTCGGCGCGGCCAACGAGCGTCGGATCCGAGACCTTGTCAGGCCGCCTAATCGGCGGAAGTGAGCACTTCCTCCGCCTGCCGGTCGGCGTGATAGGACGAGCGAACCAGCGCGCCGACCGCCGCGTGACGGAAGCCCATCGCGATCGCCTCGGCCTCGAACCGCTTGAACGTATCCGGGTGGACGTAACGCGCCACCGGCAGGTGGCCGCCGGACGGCTGCAGGTACTGCCCGATCGTCAGCATGTCGATGCCGTGCGCGCGCATGTCGCGCATCGTCGCGACGATCTCCTCGTCGGTCTCGCCCAGGCCGACCATCAGCCCGGACTTGGTCGGGACACCGGGAACGAGCGCCTTGAACTCGGCCAGCAGGGCGAGCGAGTGCGCGTAGTCGGCACCCGGCCGCGCCTGCCGGTAGAGCCGCGGCACGGTCTCCAGGTTGTGGTTCATCACGTCCGGCGGCGCGGTTTGGAGGATCGCCAGCGCCCGCTCCCTGCGGCCGCGGAAGTCGGGCACCAGCACCTCGATCTTGGTCCGCGGCGAATGCTCGCGCACCGCGCGGATGCAGTCGACGAAGTGCTGGGCGCCGCCGTCGCGCAGATCGTCGCGGTCCACGCTGGTGACGACGACGTAGCCGAGCCGCATCGCGGCGATCGTCTTCGCCAGGTTCTCCGGCTCGGCCGGATCGAGCGGCAGCGGGCGCCCGTGGCCGACATCGCAGAACGGGCAGCGGCGCGTGCAGATGTCGCCCATGATCATGAAGGTCGCCGTGCCCTTGCCGAAGCACTCGCCCAGATTCGGACAGGACGCTTCCTCGCAGACCGTATGGAGCTTCCGCTCGCGCAGAATCCGCTTGATTTCGGCGACCCGCGGACTCGAAGCCACGCGCACGCGGATCCACTCCGGCTTGCGCAGCGGCGGCGCGGCGACGACCTTGATCGGGATGCGCGCGGTCTTGCCGGCGCCCTTGTGCTTGACGCCGGCGGCGTTGTCGGCGGCGTTGTCGGCGGGGGGGGCGGCGTCGGCGGTCATCGGTTCGGTGTCGCAACGCCGGTGGCGGGCGGGCTCGCGCGAATGGCCGCTGCGAGGACGGGCGCGAACGCGACGCCGGCGGACTCCATCGATGGCGCATCGACCCGATCGGCGACCTGGGTCACCGCCAAGCCGGGGTACCCGCAAGGGTCGATATCGGCGAACGGCGCCAGGTTCATCCGCAGGTTCAACGCGATGCCGTGGTACGTGCAGCCGTTGCGCACCTTGAGTCCCAGCGCGGCGATCTTCGCCTCGACGCCGTCGCGCCGGACGTAGACGCCCGGCGCTTCGAGCTTGCCGAACGAGGAAATCCCCAGCGAATCAAGCCATTGTACCACCCCCGCCTCGAGGCGCCGGACGAGGTCGCGCACGCCCAGCTTCGCGCGTCGCAGATCGACGAGGACGTAGACGACGAGCTGGCCGGGCCCGTGGTAAGTCACCTGCCCGCCGCGGTCGACCTTGACCACCGGAATCGCCGATTCGCGCAGCAGGTGCTCGCGGCGGCCGGCGAGGCCCAGCGTGTAGACCGGCGGATGCTCGGTGACCCACAGCTCGTCCGCGGTGTCGATGCCGCGCGCATCGGTCCAGGCGCGCATCGCCGACCAGCAGCGAACGTAATCGGTGCGGCCGAGCGCGCGCAGGACGAAGCCGGTCGCGGGATCGCGCGACGGCGGCGGCGCGATGAGCGCCGCGAGGTCGCGCGCGTCGATCGGCGGCGGATCGGCGCTCACCTTCGCGGCGCCTGCTAGAGCACCATCGACACGCGAGGATGCGAGGTCAGCTCCCGGTAGAGGGCGTCGAGTTGCTCGCGCGAGGTCGCGGTGATCGTCGCGGTGACCGACAGGTAGTTGCCAGCCCGGGAGGCGCGCATCTCGAGCGTCGAGGCGTCGAAATCGGGCGCGTGGCGCAGCACGACCTCGACGATCGCCTGGGCGAAGTCGTCGGTGCGCCGGCCCATCACCTTGATTGGAAAGGCCTGGGGGAACTCGAGCGCCGGGGAGGGGCTGGTCTGCGGGGTCATCGAGCGTATCTTGCGCCTGGTTCGGGCCGGCGCAAGGGCTGTCGCGCCATGGATCGGCCGGTGGCGCTCTCGCGGGTCGGCCTCAAGGCCGATGGGCGGCGACTTCGCGGGTCCGCCTTCAGACCGACCGGGTCATGCCTTGTGCAGCACACGCGTCGGACTGAAGCCCGACCGACGAGCCCGAACCCCGCGACCGTCTACGGATACATGTACCGCCGGGTGAGCGGATGGGGCAGCGCGCCGCCCGCCTTCGGCTTGCCGGCCAGCAGCTGCCATAGCGAGAGCCAGCCGCGATCGAACGCGTGCGCCGAGCCCGCGAGGTAGACGCGCCAGACCCGGAAGCGCTCTTCGCCGGCCTCGCGGCGCGCGGCGGTGGCGTTCGCCTCGAGCCCGTCGGTCCACGCCCACAAGGTCCGCGCGTAGTGTTCGCGCAGCGCCTCGGCGTCGACGACTTCGAGGCCGGCCGCCGCCATCGCCTCGATCACGCGGTGGACGTGCGTGAGTTCGCCGCCGGGAAACACGTACTCCTCGACGAAATCGCCGATGCCGCTGCCCAGGCTCTGTCCGTGCAGCGCGTTGTGCGTGATGCCGTGGTTCAAGACGAATCCGCCGGGCGCCAGGATCCGTTCGATCTTGCCGAAATAGCGGGCGAAGCGCTTCACCCCGACGTGTTCGAACATGCCGACGCTCGCGATCTTGTCGTAGACCTCGCTCTCGGGGAGATCGAGGTAGTCCTGCAGCCTCACGTCGACGCGATCGGACAGACCCAGCTCGGCGATGCGTGCGCGCACGTGTTCGTGCTGGTTCTTCGACAGCGTGATGCCGGTCGCGCGAACGCCGTAGTTCCGCGCGGCGTGCAGCAGGAGCGCCCCCCAGCCGCAGCCGATGTCGAGGAAGCGCTCGCCCGGCGCCAGGCGCAGCTTGCGGCAGATATGGTCGAGCTTCGCGACCTGGGCTTCGGCCAGCGTCGCGTCGCCGCGCTCGTAGTAGGCGCACGAATACACGAGCCGCTCGTCGAGCCAGAGCCGGTAGAAGGCGTTGCTGACGTCGTAGTGGTGCGCGATGTTGGCGCGGTTGGCGCGGTGCTGGTGGCGCCACAGGCGCAGGCGTCCGGTCAGCGGGTCGTGCCCGTGGACGATGTCGCCGACCAGTGACTCGGCGACGGACAGCACGCGTCGGGCGCTGCCGGTGAAGTCGATGTCGTTGCGGACGTAGGCCCGGGCCAGCGCGCCCATCGCCGGCGCCGCGAGCGCCTTCAGGCCGCGCCAGCTTCGCGCCAGCACTTCGACCTCCGGGGAATCGGAGAGCGCGATCCGGCCCCCGTCGGGAAGCACGAGCGCGACCGGAACGCGCATGCCGGCGTAGCGACGGGCGACGATCTTCTGCAGCGAATCGGCCATGAGCTCGAGACGGGCAGGAGGACGGCAGGCAGATGAGTCTACCAATCTCCGCGGCGGCTGTTGAGCGGGTGGCGCCGTATCCCCGGCGGCCCGCGGATCGGACGCCCGCCGACCCCACCGGTATCGAGGTCTCGCCGATCGTCGCGCGAGGGGAGGTGCCGGTCGTGCGGGGCCGGCGAGCCGGACTCCGGACCCGCGCGCAGTCCCATCCGGTACTATCGCCCCGGTCGCTCCCCGGCGCCGTCCGCGCGACCCCCGAAGCCCCGCCGCCCCCGCACGTGACCCGCGCCCCGTCGCCCGCCTCCGCGCGCCCGTTCACCGAATCCGCCTTCCGCGACGCCCTGGCTCAGTTCGCCACCGGCGTCACGGTCATCTGCGCGCGTCACCCCGACGGGCGCGTCGTCGGTTTCACCGCGAACTCGTTCAACTCGGTGTCGCTCGACCCGCCGCTGGTGCTGTGGAGCCTCGCGCATCGCTCGAATTCGCTGCCGGCGTTCGAGGCGGCCGAACGCTACAGCGTCAATGTTCTGGCCGCCGACCAGGTCGAGATCGCCCGCCGTTTCTCGCGACCGCACGCCGACCGGTTCGAAGGGGTCGACTACCGCACCGGCTGGTCGGGCGCGCCGCTGATCGACGGCTGCGTCGCCTGGCTCGAGTGCGCGCACCACGACCGCCATCGCGCCGGCGACCACATCGTCTTCATCGGCGCGGTCCACGCCTGCGAGCGCGGCCACGGCCGCGGACTCGTCTTCCACGAGCACCGCTATTCGACGACCGCGCCGCTGCCCGAGCGCTAGCGCGGCCCCGCGCCGATGCGCGGCGGCGGGTCAGGCGCGCCGCGCCCCCGGCGGCTTGTGCGCCTGGAACGCCGCGTACATGCGCTTGAACGTCGGGCCGGGAACGCCGGCGCCGAACGGCCGCCCGTCCAGCGTCGTGATCGCGATCACTTCCTTGGTCGACGACGAGAGCCACATCTCGTCGGCGGCGAGCGCCTCCTCGCGACTCACCGGCCGGATCTCGATCGGCATGCCGGCCGCGCGCGCGAACTCGACGGTCGCGTCGTAGGTGATGCCGGGCAGGATCTGGTGGTCCTTCGGCGGAGCGACGATCCGGCCGCCCTTGACGATCAGCACGTTCGACGCCGACGCCTCGGTCAGCCACCCGGAACGGAACATGACGGTCTCGACCGCGCCGACGTCCGCGGCGAGCTGGCGCATCAGGACGTTGCCGACCAGCGACGTGGTCTTGAGATCGCAGCGGTGCCAGCGGTTGTCCTCGGCGGTCACCGCGGCGACGCCCTGCGCGACCTGCTCGGCCGTCGGCAGCGGCAGCGGATTGCTCATCAGGAACACCGTCGGCGTCGCGCCCTTGGGAAACGCGTGGTCGCGCTTGGCCACGCCGCGGGTGACCTGCAGGTAGACGGCCTGGTCGTCGAAGGGCTGGCGCGCGACCAGATCGCGGATCAACGCCTCCCAGGCCGCGTCGTCCTTCGGGTTCGCGAGCCGGATGCCGTCGAGGCTGTACTGGAGCCGGCGCAGGTGGTGCGCGAGCCGGAACAGCACGCGCTTGTAGACCGGAATCACCTCGTAGACTCCGTCGCCGTAGATGAAGCCGCGGTCGAGGACGGAGATCTTCGCCTCGCCGATCGGCAGGAAGGCGCCGTTCAGGTGGACGATCTGCGGTGCGTCGGACACGGGAACCTCCTCGGGGGCGCTGGTGCGCCCGCTCGTCACTTGAACCACAGGCGCACCGAATGCCAGGCGCGCACGAACAGGTTGGCCTCGCCGACCTGGTCGAGCGCGATCAGCGGGAACTCGGCCAGCGCACGACCGTCGAGCGTGACCTTGACGATGCCGACGCGCTGGCCCCGCTGCACCGGGGCGACGAGCGGTTCGGCCGACTCGAGTGTGAGCTTGAGGTCGCCGGCGCGCCCGCGCGGCAGCGTCACGTGCCGGTCGGCGACGAAGCCGGCATTCACCTCGCTCGCGGCGCCTTTCCATACCTTGAGCGTCGACACCGGCCGGCCCGACTGGTAGAGCTGGACCGTGTCGTAGGCCTGGAATCCGAAATTGAGCAGCTTCTGGCTCTCGGCGGCGCGCGTGGTGTCGGACGCGGCGCCCAGCACCACCGACACCAGCCGGCGTTCGCCGCGCTTCGCCGACGCGATCAGGCACCAGCCGGCGGTTTCCGTGTGGCCGGTCTTCATGCCGTCGACGTACGGGTCGGTCCACAAGAGCCGGTTCCGGTTGGGCTGCGTGATGTTGTTGTACCGATACTCGCGCTGCGAGTAGAGCGGATAGTGCTCGGGGTGGTCGCGCACGATCGCCTGAGCGAGCTTGGCCAGATCCGCGGCGGTCGAGTAGTGCTGCGCGTCGGAGAGCCCGGTCGCGTTGGCGTAGCGCGTGCCGGTCATGCCCAGCCGCGCCGCCTCCTGGTTCATCCGCTGGACGAACTGAGCCTCGGTGCCGCCGACGAGCTCCGCCAGCGCGACCGACGCGTCGTTGCCCGACTGGACGATCATGCCGCGCAGGAGCTCGTCGACGCTCACCGCGCGCCGCGGCTCGATGAACATCCGCGAACCTTCGGCCCGCCAGGCGCGCTCGGAGACGGTGACCATCTGCGAGGGAACGATCGATTTCTGGCGCAGCGCCCCGAAGACCAGGTAGGCGGTCATCAGCTTGGTGAGCGAGGCCGGATCGCGGCGTTCGTCGGCCTTGTGCGACGCGATCGTCTGGCCCGACGTCGCGTCGACCAGCGTCCACGACGCCGCGGCGATCTCCGGAGGCGCCGGCGCGCCCGGCTGCGCCACGGCGAGCGGCGCGACGAGCGCCGTGATCGCGAGGAGGAAGGCGGCGACGCGCGCGAACGCCGCGGTCGTTGCGGTCATGCGGCGGCTCAGAACGGGTCGCCGGGAAGCACCGCGACGACGTCGCCGCGGTCGAGGTCGACCATCGCGGCTCCGGCCTCGAGGCGCCCGAGCACCGGCACCCAGGCGAGCGACTCGCGCTTGCGTCCCGACCTCGCGGTCGCGGCGTCGGCCGCCCCCTTGGCGCCCGCGCTGCGCGCTTCGAGCTCGGCGAGCGGCCGCGCTTTCACCTTCAGCGCCTCGCGCAGGTCGGCGATCGGCACGTAGTAGCGCGGGATCATCGGCAGATCGACGCCGCCGGCGAGCAGCAACATCACCCGTTCGAGCTCCTTCGGATCGGTGGGCCGGCGCGCGCCGACGACCAGCGGCCCGGTCATCGGCGCCGCGTCGAACGGCGGCTTCGCGCCTTCGTAGGACTCCGGCGCGATCTGGTTCGCGGCGACGATGGTGAAGCGGTCGCCGGCGAAGACGACGAAAGCCGGACGCGCCTGGGCCATCACCGACAGTCCGTAGATCAGCGCCGCCAGCTGCAGCGCGGCGATGACCGCGAGGTCGAACTTCAGGCTCTTCTTCGCCGGATCGAACACGACCAGCGTCATCAGCGGACCGAGCACGACGTCGACGCCGATCAGGATCAGCATCAGGTTCGAGCCGCCCGCGAGGCGGAAGTAGGGCTGCGGATACCAGACCAGCAACAACGCCGCGAGCACGACGACGGCGACCACCGCCGAGATCGTGAAGTGGATCCCGGCGGCCTGGAAGCGGTTGAGGGAGGCGAGGGCGAACATCCTTCTATTCTATCGACTCGGGAACCGGACCGCTCAGCCTCCGCCGGCCGCGTCCGACACCGGAATGCACGTGCAGAAGAGATGACGGTCGCCGTAGACATTGTCGACCCGGCCGACCGGCGGCCAGTACTTCGCCTGCGCCTGCGCCGGCGACGGATACGCGGCCAACCGCCGGGGATACGCGTGCCTCCACTCGTCCGAGCACACGACGGCCGCGGTGTGCGGCGCGTGCTTGAGCGGATTGTCGGCGCGGTCCATCCGCCCCTCCTCGACCGCGCCGATCTCCCGGCGGATCGCGATCATCGCCTCGATGAATCGGTCGAGCTCGGCCTTCGGTTCGCTCTCGGTGGGCTCGACCATCAGCGTGCCCGCGACCGGGAAGCTCATCGTCGGCGCGTGGAATCCGTAGTCGACGAGCCGCTTGGCCACGTCTTCGACCTCGATCCCCGACGCCGCCTTGAGCGGCCGCAGATCGAGGATGCACTCGTGCGCGACCAGTCCGCCGGGCCCGCTATAGAGCACCGGGTAATGCGGCGCCAGGCGCTTGGCGATGTAGTTCGCCGCGAGAATCGCGCTCTGGGTCGCCGCGGTCAGCCCCTCCCCACCCATCATCGTGACGTACATCCAGGGGATCGGCAGGATCGACGCCGAACCGAACGGCGCCGCCGACACCGCGCCGATGGCGCGGCCGGCCGAACCGGCGCCCGGTGCGTCGGGCGGCATGTATCGATGCCCTGGCAGGAACGGCGCGAGGTGCGATTTCACCGCCACCGGCCCCACGCCCGGGCCGCCACCGCCGTGCGGAATGCAGAAGGTCTTGTGCAGGTTCAAGTGCGAGACGTCGGCGCCGAACGAGCCGGGGCCGGCGAGGCCGACCAGCGCGTTGAGATTCGCGCCATCGACGTAGACCTGTCCGCCGGCCGCGTGGACGATCTCGCAGATCCGCGTGATGCCGGCCTCGAACACGCCGTGCGTCGACGGATAGGTGACCATGATTGCGGCGAGCTTCTCCGCGTGCTCGGCCGCCTTGCGCTCGAGATCGGCCAGGTCGACGTTGCCGTGCTCGTCGCAGCCGACGACGACGACGCGCATGCCGGCCATCTGCGCCGAGGCCGGGTTCGTGCCGTGCGCCGAGGCCGGGATCAGGCACACGTCGCGGTGCGCCTGGCCGCGCGACGCGTGCCAGGCGCGGATGATGAGCAGCCCGGCGTACTCGCCCTGCGAGCCGGCGTTCGGCTGCAACGAGACCGCGTCGTAGCCGGTGGTCGCCGCGAGCATCCGCTCGAGCTCGGCGATCATCTCCAGCGTGCCGGCCGCCTGGTCGGCCGGCGCGAACGGGTGCAGGTCCGCGAACGCCTTCCAGGTGACCGGGATCATCTCCGAAGTCGCGTTGAGCTTCATCGTGCACGACCCGAGCGGGATCATCGCGCGGTCGAGCGCGAGGTCGCGATCGGCGAGCCGCCGCAGGTAGCGCAGCATCTCGGTCTCCGAGCGGTGGCGCGAGAACACCGGGTGCGTCAGGTAGGCCGACGTGCGCCGCAGCGCCGCCGGGAGCCGATCGCCCGCCCCGGCCGCGGAGCCGGGCGCGCCGGGACCGTCGCCGAACGCCTCGACGATCGCCTCGACGTCCGCCTCGCTCGTCGTCTCGTCGAGCGACACGCCCAGCCGCCCGTCGTCGACGATTCGCAGATTCATCCCGGCGGCGAGCGCCCGCTCGACGATCGCGCGCGTCCGCGCGCCGGTCGCCACGACCAGCGTGTCGAACATCGCGCGCGTGATCACCGCGTGCCCCCGGCGCGCGAGCGCCGTCGCCAGCGTCACCGTGCGTTCGTGGACGCGCCGGGCGATCGCCGCGAGGCCGTCGGGACCGTGCCAGACGGCGTACATGCTCGCCATCACCGCCAGCAGCACCTGCGCCGTGCAGATGTTCGACGTCGCCTTCTCGCGCCGGATGTGCTGTTCGCGCGTCTGCAACGCGAGCCGGTAGGCGGGGGCGCCGTGCGAATCGACGGTGACGCCGACCAGACGTCCCGGCATCGCACGCTTGAATTCGTCGCGGGTCGCGAGATACCCGGCGTGCGGACCGCCGTAGCCCATCGGCACGCCGAAGCGCTGCGCCGAGCCGACGACCGCGTCGGCGCCCCACTCGCCCGGCGGCTTGAGCAGCGTCAGCGCCAGCAGATCGGCGGCGACGATCACGAACCCGCCGGCGGCGTGCGCGTCGCGCGCGACGCCGGAGAGGTCGCGCAGCTCGCCGTCGCCGCCCGGGTACTGCAGCACGACGGCGAACGCCCCCGACGACGCCGCGCCGGACGCGGGGCCGGTCGCGACGACGACTCCGAGCGGTTCGGCGCGGGTGCGCACGACGTCCGCGGTCTGCGCGAACACGTCGTCGGCGACGTAGACGACGCGGCTCGCCGACTGGGTCGTGCGCAGCGCCAGCGCCATCGCCTCGGCGGCCGCGGTCGCCTCGTCGAGCATCGACGCGTTGGCGATCGCCATGCCGGTCAGGTCGCAGATCATCGTCTGGAAATTGACCAGCGCCTCGAGGCGGCCCTGCGAGATCTCCGGCTGGTAGGGCGTGTACGCGGTGTACCAGGCCGGATTCTCGAGAATGTTGCGCAGGACCACCGGCGGCGTGATCGTCCCGTAATAGCCCTGGCCGATGGTCGACTTCAGCACCCGGTTCTTCGCGGCGATCGCCGCCAGCTTCGTGAGCGCCTCGTGTTCGGCGACTCCCGCCGGCAGCGCCAGCGGCGAGCGGTCGCGGATCGCGCGCGGCACGATCGCGTCGACCAGCGCGGCGCGGCTCGGATAGCCGATCGCGGCGAGCATTTCGCGCTGGTCGGCTTCCGACGCGCCGATGTGGCGCGCGCGGAAGTCCCCCGGATCGGCGGCGGTTCGGGGCTCGTGGGCACGCGGCTGGGCGTCGGGCATGGCGGGGATCCTCGCGGGCGGGGTCTGCGGTCGGTGCGCCGCCGGCCGACCTCGGACGGGCGGCGGGGCCTCTCGGCGGGCTACGCTTCGATCACGGCCTCGTAGCCGCGCGCGTCGAGCAACGCGCTCATCGCGTTCGGATCGTCAGGACGGATGCGGAACAGCCACGCCGCGTACGCGTCGAGGTTGACCGATTCGGGCGAGGCGGGGACCGACGCGTTGACCGCGACGACCGTGCCGGCGATCGGCGCGTAGACGTCGGAGGCCGCCTTCACCGATTCGACGACCGCGCAGGCCTCGCCGGCCGCGAGCTTGCGCCCGACCGCCGGCAGCTCGACGAAGACCAGGTCGCCCAGCTGCCCCTGGGCGTGGTCGGTGATGCCGACGGTCACGTCTCCGTCGGACTCCTTGCGGAGCCACTCGTGGCTCGAGGTGTAGCGCAGATCGGCGGGAATGTTCATCGAGGCTCCGGAGGAATCGGTCGCGGGGGAAGCGGCGCTTGCGCCGCGGGCAGGAACAACACCATCGTGATCTTGTCGAGCGCCCGGCCGTCGACGACGACGGCCTGCGGTTCGCGGCCGCAGGCCGCGAATCCGGCGCGCTCGTAGAGCCGCTG
Organism: Burkholderiales bacterium; assembly: GCA_046347725.1. Classification (GTDB taxonomy): domain Bacteria; phylum Pseudomonadota; class Gammaproteobacteria; order Burkholderiales; family Casimicrobiaceae; genus VBCG01. The sequence goes on along the minus strand of JAXMFN010000007.1, from coordinate 147,240 downwards.
CGCCGCGTCGTTGCCGTCGGTGACCGTCAGCACGAGCTGGCGCAGACCGGCGTCGGTCGCGTGCGCGATCACCCGCCGGACCAGGGAACGGCCGATCCCGCGGCCGGCGTGCGCGTCGTCGACGAACATGCCGTAGACGTGGCCCTTGTGGCGGGTCTTGGCGCGCGGGTCGACGTCGACGCCGGCCACGCCGACCAGCGCGGCCCCGTCGAACGCGCCGAACAACGCGTCCTGCGGTCGCGACGGATCGTGCGCGAGGCGCCGCGCGAGAGACTCGGCGGGCTTCGCCGCCTCCTCGTCGGCGCTCGAGGTGAACGCGTCGGGGTGTGCGGCGAGTCCGCGCAACCGCAGCGCCCGGTAGGCGGGCAGGTCGTCGGGCCCGAGTCTGCGCACGTCGAACGCCACGGCCGGTCAGGCGAGCGCGACCTTGACCTGGCCGTTGCGGACGAACGGCGGCTTGACGACCCGCGCGCCCAGCCGCTTGTCGCGCACCGCGACTTCGACGGTCTCGCCGGGCTCGACGCCCAGCGGCAGGCGCGCGAGCGCGATCGAACGCGACATCGTCGGGCTGTAGGTGCCGCTCGTGATCTCGCCGTCGCCGCGCGCGGTGTGGACGACCTGGTGGGCGCGCAGCACGCCCCCCGCGTCGAGCAGCACGAGGCCGGCGAACGCGCGCCGCTGCCCGGTGGCGACGAGCGCCGAGCGGCCGACGAAATCGCGCTCGCCGGTCAGATCGACGGTCCACGCCAGGCCCGCGTCGAGCGGCGACACGCGGGTGTCCATGTCCTGCCCGTAGAGGTTCATGCCGGCCTCCAGCCGCAGCGTGTCGCGCGCGCCCAGCCCGCAAGGCCGCACGCCGGCCTCCGCGAGCGCCTTCCAGGTCGACTCGGCGAGGGAGGCCGGCATCACGATCTCGAAGCCGTCCTCGCCGGTGTAGCCGGTCCGCGCGATGAAGAAGTCGCCGGCGCTCGCCGCGCAGAAGGGCTTGAGCGCGGCGCTCGCCGATTCGCTGGCGGGGATCGCTCGCCAGGTCCTGGCGCGCGCGTTCGGGCCCTGGACGGCGATGATCGCGAGGTCGGGCCGCGGCCGGATCGCGAGGCCCGCCGCCGACGAGTCGCGCAACGCCGACAGCCAGGCGATGTCGCCGTCGGCGGTCGACGCGTTGACGACCAGCCGGTAGCGCCCGTCGGCGACGAGGTAGACGATCAGGTCGTCGATGACGCCGCCGTCGTGCGCGAGAAGACAGCTGTAGAGCGCCCGGCCCGGCACGGCGAGGCGGGCGACGTCGTTGGCCAGCGCCCGGCGCAGGAACTCGCGCGCGCCGGTCCCGCCGTCTCCGATGTCGACGACGCGCATGTGCGACACGTCGAACATGCCGGCGTCGCGCCGTACCGCGTGGTGCTCGTCGAGTTGCGACCCGTAGTGGAGCGGCATGTCCCAGCCGCCGAAGTCGACCATCCGCGCGCCGGCGGCGCGGTGCAGCGCGTTGAGCGGCGTGGACTTGGGCACTGGCGGCTCTCCGGTGGCGGACGACGAACGGGCGGGCGGCATCGCTGCCGTCCCGCCCCGTCTGTCCTTTTACCTGAGAGATTGCCGGCTCGGTCGCCCGGGCCGGGTGCCCCTTCGGTGGGCCGCGCCGCCGGTCGTTCGAACTCCGGCGGGCGACCGCTCTCCAGATGATGACGACCCGCCCGCAGTCCCTGGTGCCTGAGCGATCTTCGGGGGATTACGCCTTCGGCGGTCCGGTTCGCGTACGCGCCCCGGACACTCTCCTGCGGCGGGCGGGCGCCACTGTACCGCGACCGATGCGCCCGGTCAAAACCGGTCCGGGACCCGGAAACGACGAAGCCGGCGCGGGGCCGGCTTCGTGCGGGTGCAGCGCGACAGCGCTTACTTCTTGAGCGACAGGACGTAGGCGACCATCGTCTTGATGTCGTCGTCCTTGACCGCGGCGTTCGGCGGCATCGGGACCTGGCCCCAGACGCCCTGGCCGCCCTTCTTGACCTTCTCGGCGAGCTTCGCCGCGGCGCCGGCATCGCCCTTGTACTTCGCAGCGACATCCTTGTAGGCGGGGCCGACGAGCTTCTTGTCCTCGGCGTGGCAGGCGGTGCAGCCCGACTTCTGCAGCAGGGCCTTGCCGTCTTGCGCCTGGACGGTGCCCGTGGCCAGCAGCGAGAGCCCGGCCAGCGCGATCAGCTTGAGCTTCATGAGTCCAAATCTCCGGAGCGTAAGTGAGGAATCGATCGGGTGAAAAACCTGACGATGTTACACGGTCCCCGCCCTCCGGGCCAGCGCCCCGGGCATCGGACCTGGTCCCCAACGCGCCGCCAGCCGGGGGGTTGACGTGTTCGACGCGTCATCTCGCAGCCGGGGGCGAGGCAGGGCGGATAACCACGTGCTCAGTGTGGTCGGCGGCGTGGGTGCGCCGCCGGATCGCCGCGCGACCGGCCGCCCGTCCGGGGGCCACTGGGACGCCGGCTCAGAGGTCCTCGAACGCGACGCGCTCGAAGTCGGCGCCGCGCTGGACGATCTTGACGAGCTTGACCTTGCGCTCCGGGCCGGGATCCATCGACTTGAGCGTACGTCCGGGCGCGAAGGTGCGCGGCGGCACGATGAACGTCGCCTTCTCGCCTTCGGCCTCGGCCACGAGGATCGCCGGCAGCGGCGGATCTTCCGAGAACGAGGTCGTGTACGGACGCATCGCTCGCGTCTTCGGCGCGCCCGGCCAGAACTTCATCGCCACGTCGATACCGCCGTCCGGTGCGGCCGCGACCCGCGTCACCGTTCCCAGGCGGGTCCGCTCGCCGTCGCGCACCGCGACCAGCTGGTCGAGGAACCAGCGGTGATGCGTCGAATCGCGGCGCGACAGCACCGCTTCGCGCCAGCCGTAACGACCCTCCCAGCGCTCCCACGGCCATTTGCGCTCGGCCTCTTCCTTGTGCCGGTCGTAATCGGTCAGCGCCCCCAGCGTCGCGAGATGCTGGGCGTTCGCGTAGGTGAGCCGGCCGAGAGGATCCTGCCGGTCGAAGGTGCGACCGGCGACCCGGAAATACACGCCGGGCACGCCACCGGCGCTCGCCTCGACCCGGCCGTGATCGCCCGATTCGAGCCGCTGCGCCTGGTACCAGTGGACGTCGAGGTGCGAGAGCAGCGCGACGCTCTGCTCGGCCGACGCGTCCGCGCCCAGCCCCAGTTCCGCGGGCGTCGCGCCGGTCGCCAGTCGCTTGAGCCGCCCGCGGACGCTGGTGGCGAGCTTGCCCGGATAGCCGTAGCGCATCGACGCCGGCGGCTCGGCCGGCGGCTGCACGACCAGCTGCCCGCCGACCGCGCTGTCGAGGTCGACGATCAGCACCGGTCCCTCGGTCTCGCGCTGCTGCGCGTAGGGGAAGACCTTGCGCGCCCACTGCGACAGCCAGCGGTCGGCGAGCTCGATCTGGCGCACGCTCATCGAGCAGGGGTCGGCGAGCGCGAGCAGGACCGCGTGGCTGTAGGTCGAATAGCACGACGTGCCGATCGCGTTGACCATGACCTCGTCGCTGACCGCGGTCACCGCGCAGTCGAGCATCTCGGCCAGCCGGTACCACGCGTGCAGCTCCTGCCACAACGTCGGCGGCGGCACGCGCCGGGCGAGCCCGTGCACGAGCACGAGCTGCTTGCCGACGAACAGTCCGCGCTGCAGGAGCTTCGCCTTGACGCCCGCGAGCTCGGCGTCGCCTTCGAGCAGCGGCTTCAGGCAGCCCGAGTAGAGCTCCCAGACCGAGTTCCACAGGACGATCGCCTGGTCGGCCGCGTCGCGTTCGCGTTCGGCCGCCGGCTGCGGCTTGCCGGCGTAGCGGCGCGCGAGCTCGGTGTGCAGATGGAGCGCCGGCTCGCGCAGCACTTCGGCGAATGTCGCCCGCTCGCGCGCGCTGAAGTCGGCGGCGGCCACCGCTTTCAATTGTCCGACCAGTGCGTCGTACGACTGCCCGACGGTGGCGAACGACAGGCTGTCCGCCCACTTCTGCGCGCCCTCGGGATCGGCGAACGCCAGCGGCGCGCGTTCCGGCGCGGTGCGCGCCGGCGCGACCGTCGACGCGGCAGGCCGCGGCGGCGCCTCCGATCCAGGCGGCGCGGCGTGCGGGGCGGGCGGGGCGCCGGGTTCGGGATTCATCGGGCGTCGAGCCTTCGAGAACGGGCACGTCGCCGCGGCCGGCCCCCCCACCCCGGGGCATTGGCTGCGGGCAACCGAAAGCCTTATAGCACAGAGCCTTGGCTCGGGCGCCCGCCGCCCGGCGGCTCCCGTCCGCCGCCGGCTCACCACGGCGACGACAGAAGTTCGCGCCCGACGCCGTGAATTTTCCGCAGCGCAATAGCGGTTTTCTCGGCTGTGCACGACAGCCCGGCGACCCAAACTGGGATCCATCGAGCAGGCGGTGTCCGGAGGTCGGACGCCGCCGGAGGCGAAAAGTCCCGCCTCCGGTTCGACGGACCCGGCGTATCGCCGTCATCTACCGACGGCGCCGGGATCCGAACCCGACCGGCTCGACGGCGACCCGTACCGAAAGGAAAACAACAACATGAACGCTTCGACCCTGTTCAATCCCCCGGCCCGCCAGCGTGGCCGCCGGGTCCTGTCGCTGATCGCGGCGCTCGTCGTGGCTTCGTTCGCCTTCGGTGTCGGCCTGCCGTGGCTCGTCGCCGACGCGCCGCCCACGACCGAAGAACTGTGGGCGATCCAGGTCCAGGCGCCGGCGGCGCCGCGCCCGGCCGCGCGCGTCCCGATCGCCGAACCCCGGAAGGTGTCGCGATGAAGTCCGGCTATTCCGCGCTCGACGCCCCGACCCAGATCCTCACCGGAGACCGCTCCCATGGCCGTCCTGACGCTCGTCGCCCGCGCGACGCCGCTGTCCACGCTCCCGCCGCTGCCCTCCGGCGCGAGCCTCGCCCTGCCGTGGCTGCCGCCGCGCCCCTCCCGTCCCGTGCCGGCGCCACCGCCGGGCAGCGATCCGGCGCGGATCCTTCGGATCGGCCGGTCCCACTGAGAAAGATCGCGTTGTGGCTCGCCGCGGTCGCGCTCGCCGGCGCGTTCGCGCTGGCGGTCGGCGTGGCGGTGGCGAGCGACGGGCCGCCGGGCGGCGCCGGCGGCTACAAGAGCACGCGCTCGATGCCGCCGGCGGTCGCCTTCGCGACGTAGTCGTCGAGCCAGCGTTCGCCCAGCATCCGGCGCGCGATCTCGACGACGACATAGTCGGCCCCGACGCCGACGTCGCCTTCGAAACGCGAGAGTCCCTGCAGGCACGACGGGCACGAAGTGAGCACCTTTACGGGGCCGACGTAGCCGTCCGCGCGTAGCGCCCCCTCGCCTCGCGCGAGTTCCTGCTCCTTGCGGAAACGCACCTGCGTCGAAACGTCCGGGCGCGTCGCCGCGAGCGTGCCCGACTCTCCGCAGCAACGGTCGTTCAGCGCGACCTTCGTGCCGGTGAGTTCGCCGACGACGCGGATCGGCGCGTAGGTCTTCATCGGCGTGTGGCAAGGATCGTGGTAGAGGTAGCGCGCGCCGCCGGCGCCATCGAGCCTGACGCCCTTCTCCATCAGGAACTCGTGGATGTCGAGGAGCCGGCAGCCGGGGAAGATCCGCTCGAACTCGTACTTCATCAGCTGATCCATGCAGGTCCCGCAGGACACGACGACGGTCTTGATGTCGAGGTAGTTGAGCGTGTTGGCGACGCGGTGGAACAGCACGCGGTTCGCCGTCGAGATCGCCTGCCCCTTCGCGTGGTCGCCGGCCGACGACTGCGGGTAGCCGCAGCACAGGTAGCCCGGCGGCAGCACGACCTGCGCGCCGACGTGCCAGAGCATCGCCTGGGTCGCGAGGCCGACCTGCGAGAACAAGCGCTCCGATCCGCAGCCGGGGAAGTAGAACACCGCCTCGGTCTCGTCGACCGGCCGCTTCGGGTCGCGGATCACCGGGACGACCTTCTCGTCCTCGACGTCGAGGAGCGCGCGCGCGGTGCGCGCCGGGACGCCACGCGGCAGCGGCTTGTTGACGAAGTGGCCGATGGCTTGCCGACGGTGGCCGGCGGCCGCTTCGCCTGCGGGCGCACCAGTCCCAGGCGCTTCGCCACCGAGTGACCGAGCCGCTGGGCGCGATAGCCCAAGCCGACGATGCCGGCGCGCAGCATCTTGATCGTCGCCGGGTCGGTCGCGGTGAGGAACGCCATCGCCAGCCGCGTGCCGGGGCTGAAACGCCGTTTGCCGGCGTGCGCGAGGAGGTTGCGCATCGCGATCGACACGTCGCCGAAATCGATGTCGACCGGGCACGGTGCGCGCACTTGTGGCAGACCGTGCAGTGGTCGGCGACGTCGGAGAACTCGTCGAAATGACGTAGGCTGACGCCACGGCGCGTCTGCTCCTCGTAGAGGAACGCTTCGGTCAACAGCGAGGTCGCGAGGATCTTGTTGCGCGGGCTGTAGAGCAGGTTCGCGCGCGGGACGTGGGTCGAGCACACCGGCTTGCACTTGCCGCAGCGCAGGCAGTTCTTGATCGAATCGGCGACCTCGCCGATGTCGGAGGCCTCGAGGATCAGGCTCTCGGCGCCGATCAGCGAGAAGCTCGGCGTGTAGGCGTTCGACAGGTCGGCGGCCGGCGACGGTTGGCGCAGGAGCTTCCCGGCGTTGAAGCGGCCGTCCGGGTCGACGCGCCGCTTGTAGTCGGCGAACGGCGCGAGCTCCTCGTCGGTCAGGTACTCGAGCTTGGTGATGCCGATGCCGTGCTCGCCGGACACCACGCCGTCGAGCGAGCGGGCGAGCGCCATGATCCGGGAGACCGCCGCGTTCGCCTCCTGGAGCATCGCGTAGTCGTCGGAGTTGACCGGCAGATTGGTGTGCACGTTCCCGTCGCCGGCGTGCATGTGCAGCGCCACGAACACGCGGCTGCGCAGGATCCGGGCGTGCGTCGCCGCCAGCGCCTTGACCACGGGCGCGTAGGCGCGGCCATCGAACAGGTCCTCGAGCGGGCCCATGAGCTCGGACTTCCACGACACGACGGTCGCGTGCGACTGCAACGCCGGGAACGTCTGGTCGATCCGGTCGAGGAGGTCCTGCCAGCGCGCGCGCACGGTCGCGACCAGCGCGCGCGCCTCCTCGAAGCGCCCGTCGACCTGGTCCTGCGGCGGCCGCACCTCGTCGTCGGGTCCCCACAGGTGCAGGGAATCCGGATGGGCGAACATCGCCGCGAGCGCGTCGGCGGCTGCCCGAGCTTGTTGCCGATCGACAGCTCGATGTTGATCCGCTCGATGCCGTCGAGTAGTCGCCGAGCCGTCCGAGCGGGATGACGACGTCCTCGTTGATCTTGAACGCGTTGGTGTGCCGCGCGATCGCCGCCGATGCGGGCACGGTCGAGCCAGAACTTCCTGCGACTCTCGGCCGAGACCACGACGAAGCCCTCGGCGCCGCGCACAGCCGCCATCCGCACGACTTCGGACGCGGCGCGCCGCGCCTTCGTCGGACTCGCCGACGATGTCGCCGATCAGCACCATCGCTGGCCGGCCGTGGCGCTTGGCTTTAGTCGCGTAGCCGACCACCTTGACGTAGCGCTCGTCCAAGTGCTCGAGGCCGGCGAGGATCGCGCCGTGCGGCCGCGCGTCGAGGTAGTTCTTGATCTCGACGATCGACGGGACGCTGTCGCGCACCTGGCCGAAGAACTCGAGGCAGACGGTGCGGATCGCCGGCGGCATCTTGTGCAGGACGAACCGCGCGCTGACGATGAGCCCGTCGCAGCCCTCCTTCTGCACGCCGGGCAACCCGGCCAGGAACTTGTCGGTGACGTCCTTGCCGAGCCCGGCCTTGCGGAAGCGCGCGCCGGGGATGACGAGCGTCTCGGCGGACACGACGCCGAGGCCGTCGCGCGCGAGCCGCCGGACCGCGAAGGTCGCGACCGGCGCGTCGTGGATCTTGCCCAGGTTGTGGTCGAGCCGCTCGACCTCGATCCACTCGGCCTGCGGCGTCACCATCCGCCACGACACCAGGTTGTCGAGCGCGGTGCCCCACAACACCGCCTTCTTGCCGCCGGCGTTCATCGCGACGTTGCCGCCGATGCACGACGCGTCGGCGGACGTCGGGTCGACCGCGAAGACGAGCCCTTCGGCTTCGGCGGCCTCCATCACCCGGCGCGTGACGACGCCGGCGCCGGCCTCGATCGTCGCCACCGGGTCGCCGCACCCGCCGATGACGATCCGCTCGACGCCCGACAAGCGCTCGAGCTTCTCGGTGTTGATCACCGCCGAGCGCGGCGAGAGCGGGCAGGCGCCGCCGGTGTAGCCGGTGCCGCCGCCGCGCGGAATGATCGTCAGCCCGAGCTCGATGCAACCCTCGACGAGACCGCGAACCTCGTCCTCGCCGTCCGGGTAGAGCACGACGAACGGGTACTCGACGCGCCAGTCGGTCGCGTCGGTGACGTGCGAGACGCGCGCCAGCCCGTCGAAGGCGATGTTGTCGCGATGGGTGTGGCGGCCGAGCACGCGCAACGCGCGCTTGCGCAGCGCCCCCGCCTCCTCGAACCCCGAGGCGAACCGGTCGATCGCCGCGGCGGTCGCCTCGACGAGCCTCGCGACCTTCTCGTCGCGCGACGGGTCGACGCCCGCCTGAGCGTGCCGGCGCTTCTCGATCTCGGAGAGCCGGTGGCGCAGCGCGCCGACCAGCAGATCGCGCCGCTTCGGATTGTCGAGCAGATCGTCCTGCAGGTACGGGTTGCGCTCGACGACCCAGATGTCGCCCAGCACCTCGAACAGCATCCGCGCCGACCGGCCGGTGCGCCGCTCGCCGCGCAGGTCCTCGAGCAGCCGCCACATCGGCGCCCCGATCAGGCGAATGACGATCTCGCGATCGGAGAACGACGTGTAGTTGTAGGGAATTTCGCGCAACCGCGGGGCGTCCGCGGCGGCGGCGTCGGTCGGCGCGATCGGTTGCGCGACGGCATCCATGACCCGCCGATCATACCGCGGTGCAGCACCGCGGCAGGCGACAGAAAGCCCGCCCTCTCGGGCGGGCCCTCTGCTCCGCGTCCGCGATCGGACTAGTGGACCGGCAGGCGGCGCGCCGCCCCGCCCGGTGCCTTGGGCAACGTCAGCATCAGCACGCCGTTGTCGATCTTCGCCTCGGCTTTGGCGAAATCGACGTCCATCGGAAGCGTGAATGCACGGGTCACCGCACCATAGTAGCGCTCGGTGCGCAGGACCTTCTCCCCTTCCTTCGCTTCCTTCTCGCGCTTGACTTCCGCGCTGACGGTGACGACGTTGCCGTCGACCGAGACCTCGATGTCGTCCTTCGCGACGCCCGGCACCTCGGCTTTGACGAGATAACCGGTGTCGTTCTCGGTGACCTCCACCCGCATCATCGGCTCGGCCTCACCCATCGGGGCCGCGACCGGGAGATCCTTCCAGAGGTAGCCGAGTTCGCCGAACGGATCGAACCGGGTCATTTCACGGAACGGATTCCAACGCGTCAGGGTTCTCATGAGATCCCTCCATCGTCGGAGAACCAGTGGGGGCCCGGCCGCCCGGCCGGGATTTCCGCTGATCCGTGAATAGGCTATCGCGCCGCGGCGAACGCGTATTGCCTTGCGTCAAGCATCGTTGAAGAAACTCGGCGAGATCCGATGTCCGCGGCATTGAATGCGGGCTCGACCCGTCCAATTCCGGTCGCTTTCCGCGTTCCCGACGTTTCGCGCGGGCGTCGCGACGATGCGTTCAATCAACCGACGATCCGGCGCGCGCCCTCCGCGATGATGACATAGCGTGCGAACTTGCCCGCGGCGATCGCGACCGCGGCGAGGCGCCAGTCGTGTCGCAGCCATCCGGAGGCGACGCACAGCGCGTCGCCGACGACCGGCATCCACGAAAGAAGCAGGGCCGCGACACCCCAGCGACGCGCCCAGGCCACCGTGCGCGGCGCGAGCGTTTCGCCGCGATCGGCCGGCAGGACCCGCCCCAGCAACCACGACGTCATTCCGCCGGCGGTGTTGCCCAGCGTCGCCACGCCGATGGCCGGCCAGTAGAGCGCCGGCGCGTGCGCGACCGCGGCGGCGAGCGCGATCTCCGAATTGCCCGGCAGGATCGTCGCGGAGACGAACGCCGACACGAAGATCGCGGCGAGAGCGGTGCCCGGTTCCATCGGCGCCACTCTACCGGCGTCGGGCGACCGACGGCCGGTCTTCGAGTACGGGCGGGCGCGTAGAATGGCGGCCACCCCGGCCCGTCGCCCCGTTCCCGAGCGGAGGATCCCCGTGCTCAAGCGCCCGACCGCCGCCCTCGCGTTGCTCGCCATCGCGGCGATCGCGGCGCCTGTCGCCGCGCCACTCGCCGCCCCGACGACCGACGCCTACCTGCGCGACCTCGTCGCCTGGCGCGCCAAGGCCGACGCGAGCCTGCGCAAGGACCGCGGCTGGCTCACGCTGGTCGGCCGGCACGTGCTCCGCTACGGCGCCAACAGTGTCGGCTCGGCGCCCGGCAACGACGTCGTGCTCGACGCCGCGATCGCCCCGGCGCGGCTGGGCACGATCCACGTCGGCGAGCGGCACGTGCGTCTGGTGCTCGCCGACGGCGTGTCGATGCATCCGGCCGATTCGCCATCGCGCCGATTCCGCGGCGAGCGCGCGCTCGGCACCGACGCCGGGAACGGCGACTGGATCGCCGAGGGCCGCCTCGCGTTCCAGGTGATCCGCCGCGACGACGGCCAGGCGGTGCTGCGCGTCGCCGACAGCGCCGCGGAGCTCCGCGCGAAGTTCCCGGGCCGCCTGTGGTACGAACCGGCGCGCGAGCTCGTGGTCCCTGCGACGTTCGTCCCGGCTGCCAAGGACGAACGGATCACGATCGTCAACGTCCTGAACGAGGTCTCGCGCGAGCCGGCGGCCGGCCGGCTCGAATTCACGCTCGAAGGCAAGGCGCTGAGCCTCGACGCGGTCGACGACGACGGCAACCTCTTCGTCATCTTCCGCGACGCCACCGCCGCCGACGCGACCTATCCACCGGGGCGCTTCCTCTACCTCGAGAAGCCGAAGGACGGGCGGTGGTTCATCGATTTCAACCGCGCCTACAATCCGCCGTGCGCGTTCTCGGCGTACACGTCCTGTCCGATGCCGCCGCCCCAGAACGTGCTCGCGCCGCGCATCGAGGCCGGCGAGCGCTACCGCGGGCGCTGACCCGCACGCGCCGCGCCGGCCCGTCGACACCGCAGGCGCGAGACGAGACCCGTTCGCGAGGGACATCGAGCATGGCCAAGGCCCCGTTCAACCGGCTCGCGTTCGCGCCGCCGGCCGTCGAGGTGACGCCGCTGAAGGACGGCGGCTGCGTGCTGCGCTCGCCGCAGGCGCTCGGGCCCTACGGCCGCTCGATCGGCGAGTGGCTCGTCCATTGGGGCGAGACGCGTCCAGACCAGCTCTTCCTCGCCGAGCGCGCGCCCTCGGGCGGCTGGTGGAAGCTCTCGTACGGCGCCGCGCTGGCGCAGGTGCGCGCGGTCGCCCAGGCGCTGATCCACCGCCGTCTGTCGACGAAGCGCCCGGTCGCGATCCTGTCGGACAACGGCATCGACCACGCGATCCTCGCGATGGCGGCGATGCACGCGGGCGTGCCGGTCGCGCCGGTCTCGCCGTCGTACTCGCTCGCCTCGCGCGACTACGGCAAGCTGAAGCACGTGCTGGGACTCCTCCAGCCCGGCCTCGTCTACGTGAACGACGCGGCGAAGTTCGCCCCGGCGCTCGGGGCGGTCAAACTGCGCGGCGCGAAGATCGTGACGTCAGGCCCGCATGCCGCCGGCGTCGTCTCGACGCCCTTCGCCGAACTCGCCGCGACCAAGCCGCTGTCGCAGGTCGACAACGCGTTCCGCCGCGTGGGTCCCGACACGGTCGCCAAGATCCTGTTCACGTCCGGCTCGACCGACCTGCCCAAGGGCGTCGTCAACACGCAACGGATGCTGTGCGCGAACCAGCAGGCGATCGCGCAGATCTGGCCGTTCCTCGCCGAGAAGCCGCCGGTGATCGTCGACTGGCTGCCGTGGAGCCACACGTTCGGCGGCAATCACAACTTCAACATGATGCTGCGCCACGGCGGCACGATCTGGATCGACGAGGGCAAGCCCGCGCCGGGACTGGTCGAGCGGACCGTTGCCAACCTCGGCGAGGTCTCGCCGACGATCTACTTCAACGTGCCGCGCGGCTACGACATGCTGCTGCCGCGCCTCGAATCCGACGAGAAACTCCGCGCGAACTTCTTCCGGCGGCTCGATCTCATCTTCTACGCCGCCGCGGCGCTGCCGCAGAACCTGTGGGAACGCCTGGAAGCGGTCGCGCTGGCCGCCCGCGGCGAGCGGGTGCGGATGGTATCGTCCTGGGGTTCGACCGAGACCGCGCCGCTCGTCACCTCGGTGCATTTCGAGATGGAGCGCGCCGGCGTCATCGGGCTTCCCGTCCCCGGCGTCGAGCTCAAGATGGTCCCCAACGCCGGCAAGATGGAGTTGCGCGTGCGCGGACCCAACGTCACGCCCGGCTACTATCGGAGGCCCGATCTCACCAAGGCCGCGTTCGACGAGGATGGCTACTACCAGATCGGCGACGCCGGACGGTTCGCCGTCCCGGGCGCGCCGATCCACGGCATCGAGTTCGATGGACGGATCGCCGAGGATTTCAAGCTCTCGTCCGGCACCTGGGTGCACGTCGGCGGCTTGCGCGTGCGCGCGATCGCGGCGGGCGCTCCGGCGATCCAGGATTGCGTCGTCACCGGGCACGACCGCTCCGAGGTCGGCCTGCTGATCTTTCCCAATCCCGCCGGCTGCCGGGCGCTCTGCCCGGACCTCGACCACCAGGCGCCGCTCGGCGTTCTGCTCGAGCGCCCGGAAGTGCGCCTGCGCATCGCCCAGGCGCTCGCGACGCTCGCGCAGGAGAGCGCCGGATCCTCGACCCATCCGACACGGGCGCTGCTGATGGACGAGCCGCCATCGGGCGACGCGAACGAGATCACCGACAAGGGCTACGTCAATCAGCGCGCGGTGCTGACGCGCCGCGCCGCACTGGTCGAGCGGCTGCACGCCGCGAAACCCGACGCCCAGGTCATCGCACCGACCGGTTGAGCGCCCCCGCGAGGGCGCACGTCCCGGGGATCGCCGCCCTCGCGGCCCGCCCGGCGCGGATCGCCGTCGAATACCCGCCGGGCCCCCGCCGCCCGGGAACGCCGCGCAGGGCCGCACCCGAGTCGAACCCGGGGCCGGTCGTATAATCGCCCGCGCGCGGCCGGCGTCCGTCCACGAAGGGGCGCATCGACGGCCGCCGTGGATCCGGGGGGAGACCATGGAGCCGTCGCGTAGCTCGCTCGGGGAGACGATCGTCGCGTCCGCGAGACGGCGTGCCGATGCGATCGCGATCGTCGAAGAAGGCGCCGAGCTACGTTACGGTGCGCTGGCCGCGCGCGCGACGGCGGTCGCTTCGACGCTGACCCGAGTCGCCGCCGGCGACGCGGCCCGCGTCGTCCTGCTGTTCCGGCGCCGTTCGCCGGCGATCGAGGCGATCGTCGGCACATTGCTGGCGGGTCACGCGTACGTTCCGCTCGACATCGGCGATCCCGACGCCCGGCTCGAGCACATCGTCAGGGACTGCGACCCGGCGGCCTGCGTCGTCGAGGCGCCGCTGGTCGCGCGGGCGCGAGAGCTCGTCGCGCGTCGCTGTCCGGTCCTGACGCTGGACGAGGCCGCCGCCGGTCCGGTGTCCGCGCTTGCTCCGGTCGACCCGAGCTCGCTCGCCTACGTCCTGTACACATCCGGCTCGACCGGCGAACCCAAGGGCGTCCTGCAAACGCACGAAGGCGCGGCCTTCTTCGCCGCGGCGTACGCGCGCGCGCTCGCGATCGTGCCGGAGGACCGCCTCTCGCTCCTGTGGTCGCTGTCGTTCGCCGCGGCGAACATGCACGTGTTCGCCGGCCTCGCGATCGGCGCCACGCTGTGCGCACGCGACCTCCGCGAGCGGGGCGTCATCGGACTCGCGGATTGGCTCGAGGATTCGAGCGTCTCGGTCGTGCACACGATCCCGACCGTATTCCGCGAACTGTGCGCGTCCCTCGCTCCGGGACGAAAGCTCGCGCACGTTCGGGCGATCGATCTCGCCGGAGAAGCGGCGCATGCGAGCGACGTCGAGCGGTTCCACCGCGCGACGCGCGCCGACGCCATGCTCGTCAACCAGCTGGGCGCCACCGAGGCCGACGTGATCGCGCAGTTCGTCGTGCGGCACGATGATCCACCGCCGGCCGGCGCGGTGCTGCCGGTCGGTCGCTCGCCGGCGGGACTGCGGACCTGGATTCGGCGCGACGACGGATCGGCGGCGGCGCCCGACGAGACCGGCGCCATCGTCGTCGAGGGCCGCCACCTGAGCCCCGGCTACTGGCGCCGGCCCGAACAGACCCGGACGGCGTTCCCGCCCACGCTCGCGTCCGGCGACGTGCGCGCCTACGTCAGCGGAGACCGCGGCCGCATCGACGCGTCCGGGAACTTGTCGTTCCTCGGTCGTGAGGGCAGCCGCGTGAAGATCCGCGGGCACTCGGTGGACCTGACCGAGGTCGAGGCCGCGTTTCTCGCCTGCCCGGAAGTCCGGCGCGTCATTGTGTTCGACGAGATCCCGCCGGGCGGAGGCGAGGCGGCGCGGCTGGTGGCGGTCGTCGAGCTCCGCGGACCGGCGCGCGGCGCCGCCGAGCTGCGCCGCGCGGTGTCGGCCCGCCTGCCCTCGTACATGCTGCCGGCCGAGATCGGCACCGTCGAGACGATGCCGCTCACCTCGAGCGGCAAGATCGACCGGGCGGCGCTGCGCGCCCGGCCGGCGTCGCCGCCCGCCACGACGCATCCCGGTCCGCCGAACGAGCCCGTCGACCAATCCGTGGCCGACGTCCTCGCCGCGTTCCGCGCGGTGCTGCGGCAACCGCGCGCGGGGCCGGACGACGATTTCTTCGCGCTCGGCGGCGACTCGCTCGCCGCCGTCGAGCTCGCCCGGACGCTCGCCGCCGCGGCCGGTGGCGACCTGCCGGCCGGCGCGCTCGTCGAGGCGCCGACACCCCGGGCGCTCGCCCGGTATCTCGCCGGCGCCGATCGCGCCGAGGTCCGTGCGGTACGCCTGCGAGAAGGCGACGGGGCGCCGCTGTGGTGCGTGCCTGGAATCGCCGGCGAGCCGATGTGGTTCGCGCCGATGGTCGACGCGCTTCCCCCGAACGCCCCGGTCTGGGGGATCTCGTTCACCGGATTGCGAGGGCGCCGCTCGATCGACGAGGTCGCGACGCTCGCCGCGTCGGTCATCCGCCGTACAGGGGACGACGGCCCGCTCGGCATCATCGGATTCTCGATGGGCGGACTCATCGCCATCGAGATCGCCCGGCGTCTCGCCAAGGACGGCGTGTCGACCGGCTTCGTCGGTCTCATCGACACCGCGCCTCCCGGGGAGGACCGGGGGTACCTCGATTACCGCCTGCGTTGGTTCGAGCTACCAGCCGCCCAGCGGCGGGTGCGACTTCGGATGGCGTTGACCAGTTGGCTGCGGCGCGTCGCCAGACGCGCTTCGCCACGGATGGCGCCACGGGTCGCGAGAATCGTCCCGCGTTTCGTCGAGGCCCTGTTCGGCGCCGCCGGTCGCCACATGCTCGCGCCCTTCGAGATTCCGACCGTCGTCTTCCGCGCCGTGGATCCACCGTACCACCCGGCACCCGACATCGGCTGGAGCCGCTACGCCCGCGGGCCGCTGACGGTGGTCGACGTCCCCGGCCACCACTACTCGCTCGCCTCGAAGCGCAACGTACCGGTGCTGGCCGAACGCCTGGCCGGCGCCTGCGCCGAAGCGATGACCCGCCGGCCCCCGATCGCCGGCGACGTCGACCGATCGGCGACCGCCATCGCGGGCTGATCGGCGCGTCAGTCGCGCTTTGTGGCCGGCGCTGGCGCCGTCGCCGTCTCCCGGCCGCCGTCGTCGAATCGGCGGTAGCCGATCGCCTCGGCGATCGCCTGGGTTCCGACGGTCGACTCGCCAGCGAGGTCGGCGATCGTTCGGGCGACCTTGACCATCCGGTGGTAGCCGCGCGCCGAGAGCCCCAGGCGCGCCATCGCGCGCTCGGCGAGCGCCTGCGCGGCCGCGTCGACCGAGACGAATCTCCCGAGATCGCCGACCGTGAGTCGTGCGTTCAGGACCCGCTGGCGCGCGACCTGGCGGTCGCGGGCGACGATCACCCGCGCGCGCACCGTCGCCGAGGTGTCGCCGGCGGCCCCCTCGCCGCTCGCCGCGATGTCCGCCGGCGGCAGCGCCGGAACCTCGATCGCGAGGTCGATGCGGTCGAGCAACGGTCCGGAGATCCGTGCGCGGTAGTTGGCGACCCGCTCGCGCGTGCAGCGGCAACGCCCGCTCGCGTGTCCGAGCCACCCGCAAGGGCACGGGTTCATCGCCGCGACGAGCTGGAACTGGGCCGGATAGCTCGCCTGCCGCGCCGCGCGAGCGATGTTGACCACGCCGCTCTCGATCGGCTCGCGCAGCACCTCGAGCGCGCGCCGCTCCCATTCGGGCAGCTCGTCGAGGAACAGCACGCCGCGATGCGCGAGCGAGATCTCGCCGGGACGCGGGTGGCCGCCGCCACCGCACAACGCCACTGGAGTCGCCGTGTGGTGCGGGGCGCGGTACGGTCGCTCGCGCCAGCGCGAGGGATCGAAGCGGCCGGCGATCGACGCGATCGCCGCGACTTCGAGCGCTTCGTCCTCGGCGAGTGGCGGCAACAGCGTCGGCAGCCGTTGTGCGAGCATCGACTTGCCGGCGCCCGGCGGCCCGGCCAGCAACAGCGAATGCCCGCCTGCCGCGGCGATCTCGAGCGCGCGCTTCGCGTGCTGCTGTCCGCGCACGTCGGCGAGGTCGAGTCCGATGCCGGGACCGCCGGTCGGCGGCGCCACCGGCTCCACCGCCGGCAGCCGCGTCTTGCCGTCGAGATGCGCGCAGACCTCGAGGAGCGAACCCGCCGCGTAGACGGTGGCGCCCGGGACGAGCGCGGCTTCGGCGGCGCTCGCCTTGGGCAGGACGAACGCCCGGCCGTCCGGTCGCGCGCACAGGACCATCGCCAGCGCGCCGCGGACCGCGCGCAACTCGCCGGTCAGCGCGAGTTCGCCGGCGAATTCGTGGCCCTCGAGCGCCGCCGCGCGCACCTGCCCGCTCGCCGCGAGGATGCCGAGCGCGATCGGCAGGTCGAACCGTCCCGATTCCTTGGGCAGGTCGGCGGGCGCGAGGTTGACCGTGATCCGCCGGTTGGGAAACTCGAAGTGCGCCGTGTGGAGCGCCGCGCGCACCCGGTCGCGCGATTCACGCACTTCGGCTTCCGGCAACCCGACGACCTGGACACCGGGCAGCCCGCCGGCGAGGTGGACCTCGACGCTCACCGCCGGCGCGGCGAGGCCGGTCAGCGCGCGGCTCTGGACGACGGCGATCGACATGGCGGGCGCATGCAGCGTGGGCCCGCGAACGGTACCCGGAGGCGCGCACGCGCGCGCTCGGCCGTTCGGACGATCAGGCGCTCCCCACCCGCGCCCCGGCCCCCCCTCACCCGGGAGCCGTGGCCGGCGGAGTCACCCCGCCGCGCCGTTCGTGCGGACAAGCTCGCGTTGCAGCGCGTCCCAGCGCAAGGACTGCCAGGCGACGCCGATCGCGTGCAGCGAAGCGCGCAACGCGTCCACCTCGTCGGATCGCAGCACGACACCGTCTCTCCGGCGGTGGATCAGAACGAAGGCGTCGAGGTCGCGTGGGCGGGACGCGACGATGGCCAGCTCGCCCGGAAGCGCCGAGTGCACCTCGTCGCAGCGCACCACCGATCGGCCGGCGCGCAGCGCCACGACGATCGGCTCGTCGGCGTCCAGAACGGGCGGCGCGGCGCTCGGCGGAGCCGCGGACGAGTTCGACCGGCTCGCGAAACGACCGTCGTTCGCGCGCACGTAGAAGGTCGCACCGGCTCCGCCGGTGAACCGGTCGACGGCCTCGACCAGGGCCGTGGTCAGAGACGCCGCCTCGCTGTAGCCGCGCGCGTCCGCGGTGAAGCGGGCGAGATCGGCCTCGCGTGCGACCCAGTCGCGGTAGAACAGGCGGTCGATCAGCCATTCGGCCTTGGGCTTGACCTTCGGAAAAGCCAGGACGACCAGCACGGCCAGCAGCCCGCTGACGAGCCCCGCCTTGGCCGGATCGTCGAAATGCAGCAGCCGCGCCGTCACCACCTGCAGCAAGTGGAACGTGCCGAGCAACACCGCTCCGACGACGGCGAACACCAGCGAGCGGTTCAGCGCCAGGCCCATGTCGAGCACGCGGTGGCGCAGGATCGCGTACGACAAGCCGACGTACATCGCGAGGGAGCCGAGCACGCTGAACAGATTGACGTACTGTTCGTCGAGCCCTATCACCAGCCAATTGAGCCAGCTCGAGTAGCTCGCCACCAGGAACAGGGCGAAGCCTCCCAGCAGCCAGGTGAAGCGTTGCCGCGACACGCCGCTGCTGCGACGCCAGCCGTCCCAGAGGGCCGCCAGCGTGAGCGGTCCGGCGGCCCCGACGTACACGAGGTAGGCCGTACCCGCGGCGTCCGGAACGACGCGACCCAGCGCGGCCGCCACGTACACGGTCGCACCCACGAGCGCGCCGAACAGGAACAACGGCAACAGGCGGCGCAGGCCGCGTCTCCAACCCGTGGGACTGCCATCCGGATAGTGGATGGCGAACCACAGGAGGAAATACCAGCCGGGCAGGAAGGCGGCGGAGTTCATCGCGCGCACGAACACGAGCGGCCATAGAGGCGGTGAATAGCTGTCGCCGAGGTTCGTCGAGAACCAGAGAAACGCCATGGCCAGCGCCCGGCTGGATTGGCGGTCGGGCTGGCGAAACCCGATGGCGAGGCAAATGAAGATGCCGAGGCCGCATAGCCCGGCGTTCAGGAAGAAGTGCAGCTTCCCCATTCCCTCGATCGGCCGCGGAGTCGTCGCGACCTCGGTGCGCCACGACGCGCCGTCGCGCACGATCGTCCCCGCGACCGACTCGCCGGGGACGAACGGGCGGTCGGCGTCGTACCAATGGTCGGGGACGAAGACATCGCCGACGCGCAGGCCGGACTGCGGCGCCAGCGACCAGGGGGTGAATTCCCGCACCACGAAAGCCGCCCGACCGTCGTGCATGACGCGGACCCGCTTCACGCCCCAGAGCCCCTCGACGCCGCGTTCGAACGCCGCGACGGCCGACAGGGCCTCGATGCCCATGGCGGCGATCGAAACCAGCGAGAGGGCGACGAGCAGCGCCTTCCAGCGACCGGCGCTCATCTCAGCGCCCGCCCGATCGAAGTCCGTCGTCGTCGCCGAAGGGGGCCGCGCACGAAGGTCCACAGGTCGATCGCAGCCGCCGGCGAGTCGCGCGGCCTTCGCGCCGACGGTCGCGCCCCCGGAACGCGGCGCCAGCGCGCAACCGACCTCGCCCCACGCTGGACGTGGCTAGGCGCCCGCCGGACGACGGCGCACCGACGTCGATCACGGACGACCGGTCCCCCGGCCGCGGGCGTCTGAGCATCGCCAGCGCAAGGGGGCGCAGGCTCAGTCCGCGGGCAGGTCGGCGCTCGCCGGCGCAGCGGCGTCCGCCGCACCGGCGAGCGCGGCCTCGAGCGCGCCGACGCGGCCTTCGAGCGCGTCGAGCTTCTCTCGCGCGCGCTTCAACACCTGCTGCTGCAGATCGAACTCGGCGCGCGGCACGACGTCCAGCCGGGCGAGCGCGCCGGAGAGCAACGCCTTCAGGTTCTTGTCGAGGTCTTTGGCGGGCGAGGACTCGATCGCGCGGCCGATGCGGGCGGCGAGGTCGTCGAGCGTGGCGCTGTTGATCATCGTGGTTCTCGTCGGTCGTGCGAATCGATCCGGGCCAGTCTAGCAAACGGCCGCCGCGGGCCGAGCCCGGCCCTCCGGCAGATCCGCGCCACGCCGGTGCCGGATCGGGGCGCCGCGCACTACGCCGGTGCGCCGACCCGGGGCTTCAACCGGGCGCTCGACGCGAGAACCGCTTCAACCCACTGATTTCCAAAGACTTGCTGCGGTGGCACACGAAATGCTGACAGACGATCGTCCGCTTCGATTGCCACCCACTCCCGAGGTTCCGACATGACGATCACATCGAACGCCCGCACCATCGCCACGACGCTCGTCGCCGTGCTCGCCACGACGACCGCGCTCGCGCAGACGCCGGCACCGGCGGCGCCACCCGCGCCGGACTGGTCGGTCACCGCCAACGTCGGCCTCTTCAGCGAGTACCTGTTCCGAGGTATCGCGCAGACCGCCGGCAAGCCGGCGCTGCAAGGCGGCTTCGACGTCGCGCACAGCGGCGGGTTCTACGCCGGGACCTGGGCGTCGAACATCAGCTGGCTCGAGGACTTCGGCGCCTACAACCGCTCGAGCCTCGAGTGGGACCTCTACGCCGGCTTCAAGAAGAACTTCGGCGACACCGACTTCTTCTGGGACGTCGGCACGCTCTACTACTACTACCCGGGCACGAAGAAGCCCGGCGTGATCAGCGCCGACACCTGGGAGATCTACGCGGCGCTCGGCTGGAAGTGGGCGAGCGTCAAGTTCTCCTACAACCTCGACGACTACTTCGGCGTCCGCCCGACGGGCAGGAAGACCGACGGCACCTACTACATCGACGCGTCGGCGACCTATCCGGTCGGCGAGACCGGCTTCGCGCTGCTGGGGCACCTGGGCTACCTCGACGTGCGCCACGACGCGAGCGGCGAGGCGAAGCTCTCGTACACCGACTGGAAGCTCGGCGCGTCGTACACGGTGCCCGACGGCGCGCTGAAGGGCCTCGAGGTCGGCGCCTATTACAGCGGCAACGACGCGAAGTCGGCGCCCTACACCGATCTCACCGGCTACGACACGTCGAAGGACCGCGGCGTCGTCTACGTCAAGAAGACGTTCTGAGCGACGCGCGCGTCGCGACGGAGGACCCATGAAGCTCGTCACCGCCATCATCAAGCCGTTCAAGCTCGACGAGGTCCGCGAGGCGCTCTCGCAGATCGGCGTCCAGGGCATCACCGTCACCGAGGTCAAGGGCTTCGGCCGCCAGAAAGGTCACACCGAGCTCTATCGTGGCGCCGAGTACGTCGTCGACTTCCTGCCCAAGGTCAAGCTCGAGGCCGCGATCCGGGACGAGCTCCTCGACCGGACGATCGAGGCGATCGAGAAGGCCGCCAACACCGGGAAGATCGGCGACGGGAAGATCTTCGTCTTCGACCTGCTCGAAGTCGTGCGCATCCGCACCGGCGAGACCGGCGCGGACGCGCTGTGAAGGGGACACCATGAAAACGCTGATCGCAACTCTCGCGCTCGCTTGCGCCATGCTGCTGGGCGCGCCGGCGGCGCTCGCGCAGGACAAGGCGCCCGCCGCCGCGTCCGCTCCGGCGGCGACCGCTCCGGCGCCCGCTGCCGCCGCGCCGGCGGCACCGGCCGCCGACGCCGCGAAGGCCGCCGAATCCGCCGCCGCGCCCGCGGCGGCGCCGACGCCGAACAAGGGCGACAACGCGTGGATGATCGTGGCGACGCTGCTCGTCATCATGATGGCGGTGCCCGGGCTCGCGCTCTTCTACGGCGGGCTCGTCCGCAGCAAAAACGTGCTGTCGGTGCTGATGCAGGTGTTCGTCGTCTTCGCGCTGATCCTGGTGCTGTGGTCGATCTACGGCTACAGCCTGGCGTTCACCGAAGGCGGCGCGTTCATCGGCGGCTTCGACCGGCTGTTCCTGTCGGGCGTCTTCACGATCAAGGACGGCGCCGGCAGCTTCGCGACCGCGGCGACCTTCAGCAAGGCGACGCCGATCCCCGAGTACCTGTACTTCGCGTTCCAGGCGACGTTCGCGGCGATCACCGTCGGGCTCATCGTCGGCGCCTTCGCCGAACGTGCGAAGTTCTCCGCGGTGCTGCTCTTCGCGGTGCTCTGGTTCACGTTCGCCTACGTGCCGATCGCGCACATGGTCTGGTTCTGGCCGGGCCCGGACGCCTACACCGACGCGAAGGCGGCGGAGCTCGCGACCGCCAAGGCCGGTTGGCTGTTCCAGAAGGGGGCGCTCGATTTCGCCGGCGGCACGGTCGTGCACATCAACGCCGGCATCGCCGGGCTCATCGGCGCCTACGTGATCGGCAAGCGCGTCGGCTACGGACGCGAGGCGATGGCGCCGCACAACCTGACGTTCACGATGGTCGGCGCCTCGCTCCTGTGGGTCGGCTGGTTCGGCTTCAACGCCGGCTCGGCGCTCGAGGCCGGCGACGTCGCGGCGCTCGCGTTCGTCAACACGCTGCTCGCGACCGCCGCCGCGGTGCTCGCGTGGATGGTCGGCGAGTGGATGAGCAAGGGCGAGCCCTCGATGCTTGGTGCGGCGTCGGGCGCGGTCGCCGGCCTGGTCGCGGTGACGCCGGCCTGCGGCTACATCGGCCCGATGGGCGCGCTGATCCTGGGCGCGATCGCCGGCTTCGTCTGCCTGTGGGGCGTATCGGGTCTGAAGAAGTTGCTCGGGGCCGACGACGCGCTCGACGTCTTCGGCGTGCACGGCGTCGGCGGCATTCTCGGGGCGCTGCTGACCGGCGTGTTCGCGGCGCCGCGCCTGGGCGGGCAGGGCGTCTTCGACTACGTCGCCGGCAAGATCTCGCCCGACTACTCGATCGCCGGCCAGGTCTGGATCCAGGCGCAGGGCGTGCTCACGACGCTCGTGTGGTCCGGCGTCGTCGCCTACCTCGCCTACAAGATCGTCGACCTGACGATCGGCCTGCGCGTCTCCGAGGAAGAGGAGCGCGAAGGCCTGGACATCCGGTCGCACGGCGAGTCCGCCTACCGGATGTGACCGCATTCACGCATCGTCGCGGCGCGCGGGCGCACCCTCCTCCTCCCGCCCGCGCGCCGCGATCGGGGCCGTTCCAACGGCCGCATCGAGTCCCTCCTCGGCAGTGTTTCGGGACGCCCTCGCCGGCGTCCCGTTTTCTTTTCCGCCGCCGCCACCGCGGGACCGCCGGAAGCGATGCGCTATGATGGGGCGCCTCCGCCCCGATGGTCTCTTCCATGGTTCCGCATCTCGCTACCGCGCTCGCCGGGCCGCTCCAGGACCTCGAGCGGCGCATCCTCGATCGGATGCCCGACATCGAGCATTGGCTGCGCGCCCGGTGGCAGGAGCACGAGGTGCCGTTCTACGCATCGGTGGACCTGCGCAACGCCGGTTTCAAGCTCGCGCCGGTCGACACGAATCTATTCCCGGGCGGCTTCAACAACCTGAACCCCGCGTTCCTGCCGTTGTGCGTGCAGGCGGTGCAGGCGGCGGTCGAGCGCGTCTGTCCGGACGCCCGCGGCGTCCTGCTCGTGCCGGAGAACCACACGCGCAACACCTTCTACCTCGCCAACGTCGCCGCGCTCGAGGGCATCCTCCGCCAGGCGGGCATGCACGTGCGCCTCGGTTCGCTCAACCCGGAGATCGCGGCGCCCACGCCGATCGAACTTCCCGGCGGCGGAAGGATCCTGCTCGAGCCGATCGTGCGCGAAGGACGGCGCGTCGGGGTCGCCGGCTTCGACCCCTGCGTCGTGCTGCTCAACAACGACCTGTCGGCGGGTCCTCCGGCGGTTCTCGCCGATATCGACCAGCCGATCGTGCCGCCGCTCGCCGCCGGCTGGTACAACCGCCTGAAGTCGCACCATTTCGAGATCTACCACGGCGTCGCGAGGGAGTTCGGCGCGCTGATCGGCATCGATCCCTGGCTCGTCGACCCGTATTTCGGCGTTTGCGGCGAGATCAACTTCCAGGAACGCGCCGGCGAGGAGTGCCTCGCCTCGAACGTCGACTGGCCGCTCTCGCGGATCCGCGCGAAGTACGCCGAGCTCGGCATCGACGAGAAGCCGTTCGTCATCGTCAAGGCCGACGCGGGCACCTACGGCATGGGCATCATGACCGTGCGCGACGCCGCCGACGTCCAGGGACTCAACCGCAAGCAACGCAACAAGATGGCGGTGGTCAAGGAGGGACTCGAGGTCACCTCGGTCATCATCCAGGAGGGCGTCCCGACCTACGAGACGATCAACGAGGCGATCGCCGAGCCGGTCGTCTACATGATCGACCGGACCGTCGTCGGCGGCTTCTACCGCGTCCACGCGTCGCGCGGCCGCGACGAGAACCTGAACGCGCCGGGCGCGCAGTTCGTCCCGCTCGCGTTCCAGGCGCCCTGCCTGCCCGACCTGCGCGGGCCGGCCGACTGTCCTCCCAACCGGTTCTACGCGTACGGCGTCGTCGCGAGGCTGGCGCAGCTCGCCGCGGCGATCGAGGTCGAGCAGTTGCGCGCCGGGACGGTGCCCGAACTGACCCGGCGCGCGCGCGGCAGTGGCTGGCGCCTGCGGCGGTGTGACGACGGCGCCGCCATGGTCGACGTCGACTACTGCCGGCTCCTCGCCCGCTACAACCGCTGGATGAACGAGCGGCTCTACGCGGCGATCGGTGCGATGCCGGACGGTGAGCGCAAGCGCGATCGCGGAGCGTTCTTCGGATCGATCCATCGCACGCTCGCGCATCTGGTGTGGGCGGACCGAACGTGGCTCGGCCGGTTCACCGGCAGACCGCACCCGGTGCCGGCGTACGGCGCGGACGAGTATCCGGACTGGCCCGCGCTCGCGGCGGAGCGGGAGCTCGCCGACCGCGACATCCTCGAATGGGCCGGACAACTGTCGTCCGACTGGCTCGGATCGACGCTCGAGTACCGCGCGGCGTCGGACAACCGCCGGCGGCAGGTGCCGGCCTGGATCGCCGCGACGCACCTCTTCAACCACGGCACCCATCACCGCGGGCAGGTCACGACCCTGGTCAAGCAGGCCGGCGTCGATCCGGGCGTGACCGACCTGCCCTACCTCCCCGGCGTCATCCGCGTCGTCGACTGACCCCCGACCGTCCTGGGGGACGGTCTACGCGGCGGCGGCGACCCGATCGCGGTGGAGCCAGGCCGCGACGAGCCCGAGCACGACGATGAGGGCGCCGTCGAACACGATCTGCTTCGCCACCAGCGCTCCGGGCATCGGCTGGACGACGTAGTAGATCAGGTAGGTCGGGACCACGGTCAGCAGCGCGACCGCGACGCCGAAGCGCAGGCCCTGTCCCGGCCACGCCGCCGCCGACACGCCGCGGGCGTAGATCCAGACGAACGCCCCCGCCAGGATGACGTGCGCGACGAGCATCAGCGGGAAGTACTGCTGCGCGAGTCCGCCTCGGGACGGAACAGCGCTTTCTGAGCCGCGTAGTCGGGGCCGAGCAGCAGACCGTGGACGAGGAAGCTGCCGGCCATCCAGACGACGAAGATCACCAGCCAGGCGACGAGGAAACGCTTCATGGATGCCTCCGTGGCGACATGGGCGGGGATGGTGGAACGCGGGAGCCGGGCGCGGCCGAGGATCGCGTCGAACCTCAGCCGGCCGACCACTTCTGCAGGAACACGCTGACGAAGGCGGCGACGATCCAGCCGACGCCCGCCATCGGCATCTCGGAGACGAACGTCCAGACGAGCGCGTTCACCAGGCACAGGAGCACGGCGAACAGCAGGAGCAGGACGCTCGAGGCGGAGCGGGCTTGGGCCATGGATAGGCGGGTCCGGCGCTGACGCCGCGGAGTTGGCGCCCGCGCGTCCGGTCATTCTGCCCGGAACCCCGCCGGCCGGCCACCCCGGCACAGCGGGGGGCGTCGCACCGCGGTCAGCGCCGCTTGCGCGCCCTCGGGTGCGCGGCGTCGTAGACCTTCGCGAGCGCCTGGAAGTCGAGATGGGTGTAGACCTGCGTGCTCGCGATCGACGCGTGTCCGAGCATCTCCTGCACCGCGCGCAAGTCGCCCGACGACTGCAGCACATGCGAGGCGAACGAATGGCGGAGCATGTGCGGATGGACGTGGCGGTCGAGCCCCTGGCGGCGCGCCCAGGACGCGAGCCGGGCCTCGATGGCGCGCGGCGAGAGCCGGCGCCCGCCCCGGGCGACGAAGAGCGCCCGTTCGCCGGGCGCGGCGAGCGTGGCGCGTCGGGCGACCCACGCGCTCACCGCCGCCAGCGCCTCGCGTCCGACCGGCACGATGCGCTCCTTCGACCTCGCCGACGACGCGCACCTCGCCGGTGTCGGCGTCGAGCTTTCCGAGATCGAGGCCCGCGAGCTCCGAGAGCCGCAGTCCGGACGAGTAGGCCAGCTCGAGGATCGCGCGATCGCGCAGCGCGAGCGCGTCGTCGGCCTCGATCGTCACCAGCCGCCCGGCCTCCTCCGGCGAGAGCGCGGACGGGAGCCGGCGCGGCGACTTCGGCGGCTTCAGGCCGGCGGTCGGGTCTCGGCCGGTCGACGGTTCGGCGTCGAGCCGCCAGCGGTAGAACGCGCGCCACGCCGAGAGCATGCGCGCGAGCGAACGGCCCGAGAGCCCGCGCGCATGCAGCGTGGCCAGGTGGCGTGCGAGCTCCGGGCCGCCGATCGACGGCAGCGGCTTCGCCCCGGCGAGCGTCGCGAGCTGCGCGAGATCGCGGACGTACGCGGCCCGCGTCGCGGCCGGGCGGGTCGCGAGCGCCGCCTCGAACGCGCGGACCAGCGCGTCGTTGTGCGCCGACGCGCGCGCCGGCGGCGGTGGCGGGCCGGCGGCTCGGGCCATCGCCGGCGTCCTCAATCGATCGGCAGGTAGCGCGCGGTCGCGACGCTCGCGAGCTCGGCCAACCGGACCAGGTAGACGATGCCGGCCCCGGCGCGGAAACGCTCGCGGTCGGGACTTCCGAGCGCGAGCAGGCCGAATGTCTCGGTCGTGCGCAGCGGCAGGAACGCGAACGACGCGAGGTCGGCCCCGCGCTCGAACCAGTCGCGCGTCTCGAACGGCGCCTCGTGCCCGCAGGCCGGCGCCGCCAGCGTATCGGCCCAGGCGCGGACCTCGGGTGAGGTCGCGGCGAGCTCGTTCAGATACGACTGCTCGGGCACGCGGCCCCACAGGCGGGACGCGACGCCCGGCACGCCGAAATCCTCCTCGAGGCTGTGCTCGAGCACCGCGAGCGAGGTCTCGAGGTCGGGTGCGGCGAACAGCGCCAGCGTGGAGCGATGGAGTTTCTCGCCGATCGCGTCGTTGTTGCGGCCGTTGGCGACCAGGTCGCGCAACTTCTCCTCGAGCTCCGCGGTGCGCTCGCGCAACGTCAGGATCTGGCGCTCGGCGATCGGGATCGCGTGACCGCCGTGCGGATGCGGGACGTAGATCTCCGCCAGCACGTCGGCGTAGTCCTCGAAGAACTTCGGGTGCGCCTTCAGGTAATCGGCGACGTCGGTCGGATCCATCAGCGTCGTGGCTCCCCTGCCGTGGTGCGCCGGCCGCGGGTCACGGCGGCGGCGCCTTCCAGCGTCCCTCGAACACGGTCGTCGCCGGCCCGGTCATCAACACCGGCGCCGAGGGACCGTCCCACGCGATCGACAGCGCGCCGCCGCGCGCGTCCACCCGCACCCGGCGGTCGAGCATGCCGCGACGGATGCCGGCCACGACCGCCGCGCAGGCGCCGGTGCCGCACGCGAGCGTCTCGCCGGCGCCACGTTCCCACACGCGCAGCCGAATGGTAGCGCGATCGACGACCTGCATGTAGCCGGCGTTCGCGCCTCGCGGGAAACGCGGGTGGCGCTCGATGCGCGGCCCCTGCGAGGTCACCGGCGCGGCCTCGACGTCGGGCACGACCTGCACCGCGTGCGGATTGCCCATCGAGACCGCCGAAACCGACACGACCGTGCCGTCGACCTCGAGCGGCTCGGCCGGCGCGCCGGTGCCGCCGACGAACGGGACCGCCTCCGGCTCGAACCGCGGCCGCCCCATGTCGACGGTCACTTCGCCGCTGTCCGTCAGGCGCGGCACGATGACGCCGGCCGCGGTTTCGACGCGGATCTCGCGCTTGGCGGTGAGCCCGCGCTCGCGGACGAACACGACGAAGCAGCGCGCGCCGTTGCCGCAGGCCTCGACTTCGCCGCCGTTGGCGTTGAAGATCCGGTAGCGAAAATCGTTCGCCGCGTCGCGCGGCCGCTCGACGACCAGCACCTGGTCGCAACCGACACCGAAATGCCGGTCGGCGAGCGCGCGGATCTGCGAGGGCGTCAGCGCGAACGGCGCGACCGTCGCGTCGACGACGACGAAGTCGTTGCCCAGGCCTTCCATCTTGGTGAACGCGAGCGTCGTCATCGCCGGTCCCGGTGGGTCGGCCTTCAGGCCGACGCCCCGCCTTCCACCGTGTCGGGCACGCGCGTCGTCATGGCCGGCGCGGGCCGGTCTCGCCGCGGCGGGCGAACGGGACGCGCGTGCCGTCGGCGAGCGTCGCCTCGCCGGTCAGCTCGTAGCGGAGCGCGCGTCCCGATCCCAGCGCCCGACCCAGCGCGCCCAGCGCCGCCGCCGCGTCGCCGCGCGCGCCCATCGGCACCCGCGCAGTCGCGTTGGCCGGCAGGCGCACCGGGCGGTCCAGCGTCGCGGTCGCGACCGGTTCGCCTTCGAGCGCGACGCGTGCGACGAGCGCGTCCAGCGCGATCTCCACCGCGTTCGGATTGGCGAGCTCCAAGTCGATCGCGAGCCGGATCTCGGGCAGGGCGACCGAGGCGATCCGCACGGTGGCGCCGACGACCTCGGGCTTCGCAAGCCGGGGCGCCAGAGCGGCGCAGCCGGCGCACAGCGCGAGCGCCGGGACGATGCTGGCGATTCGAAGCGTCGCGGACATGGCCGGGGTCGCCGACATTGTAGCCGGCGCGCGCGCCGGACCACGGCGGCGATCCGCTAGATGCCAAACGGCAAGCAGGCGTTTCGCTCACCAGCGGGAGCGGATTCCAGGCCACCCGGCCGCTCACACCTTCTCCGCGACCTCCTCCAGACGCGCCGCGTTCGCCCGGCACACGCCGCGGAACGCCTCGCCGACTCGCGTGTCGGTGGCGGCCTCGCGCCAGAACGCGATCGCGCCGCGACACGACGTGAGCCAGGACGCGCGTTCCGCGGGCAGCGGCAGCGCCGGCGCGAACTCGCGTTGCGGGACCTCGCCGCCCGGCAGTGGCGCGTAGGCCATCGGCAGCATGTCGTAGGCCGGCGCGAGACGAAACCCCCGCCCGACGCGGAAGCTCAGGTTGCCGAGGTGCATGTCGTCGTTGGCGATCAATCGACCGTACCACCACAGCGTGGCGACCCGGTCGACATCGTCGCGCTCGACCAGGCGCGCCGCGTGGAGCCGTTCGACCAGATCGGTCCAGCGCGTCGAGCGCGCGCCGACGAACGCCGGCTGGATCGCGTCGAGCGTGCAGATCGGCAGCCGCCCGTGTGGTCCGACCCGGTCGAAGCGCTCGGTCTCGAGGAACGTGCGCCCTTCGTGGCGGAGGACGCGCGAACGCGCCGCTTCGACACCGGGCAGCGACGCGGCATGGATCAGCGCGAGGTGCTCGCAGACGAGCAGATCCGACCAGCGCCGCTCCGCGCCGCTATCCCCCGCGCCGGAGAACTTCACGATGACGTGCGGTGTCATCGCTCCGTCGAGATCGCGCAGCGCGGTGAACTTCGGAAACTCTCCGGCGGCGCTCGATCCCGCGCGTCCGTGCGTGACCGATTCGCCGGCCAGCCGCGCGTACTCCGCCGGCGCGCCGTCGGCCGCGAGGACCGGCTCCTCGCGCATCTTCACTTCGAGCCATCGCCGGTACGCTTCATCGCCCAGAACGAGGTTGCCCGCCGTGTCGGTCCCGCGCCGGCTCAAGACCCAGAGGATATCGTCGTCGGTCCATGCCTCGGGGTCATCCGCCACGCCGAGGTCCCGATGCTCCGCCATCGCGAATCGTCGGCCCAGATAGCCCTGAGGGCGCATCGACCAGATCGGGTAGGGCAGGCCGGCCCACCAGCCGTCCCGGGATTCCTCGGGGACCGGCCAGGCGGTATCGGGAAGCGCCATCAGCGTCCCCTCGGGCTCGACGAGCGCGAGCGTCGCGAGTCGCTGCCCGCGGCCCTCGGCGTCGATCGCGTACAGCGGAAGATCTTCGTTTGATCCGCGCAGGGCGCGGCGCAGCGCGTAGCGGGCGCGATGCGTGCGTCCGCTCGCCAGGATCGCCCCGGAAGGCATCCGGCCGAACATCCGGCGAATCGTCTGGGCGCTCACGCCCAGGACGCCGGCGAGCTCCGTGCTCGTCTGGCGCGGCTTGGCACGCAAGGCGATCAACAGTCGCCGCTCCGTGTCGCTATCGACGATCGGCATGCCATTGTGAATTAAAACGTGTTGCTAAGTTTATAGCATAAACTATTATTACGCAATGAGTTAGACACAAGATGATGAGTATTGTGTTGCCAAACAAACTGCGAAGAGGCGCCTGAAGACCTTTGGGAGTCGAACCCGATATGGCGCCCAGGTCCTGCGGCGTCGGAACCCGGCGGGAGAGCGACATGCGGGGGCGGCGAGGCCGGAGCCCGCCGGCGCGGAAATCCGCCTTCGGGGAGATCGTCGGCAGACCCGGCCGTCGTCCTGGCGACCAGCGGACCCGGACCAAAGGGCCGGAGACCTGCGCCCTGCTCACCGTCCCGGGACGTGAGCGACGGCGAGACGGGTCAGACGTTGAACCGGAAGTGCATGACGTCGCCGTCCTTGACGACGTAGTCCTTGCCCTCGAGGCGCATCTTCCCCGCCTCCTTCGCGCCGTGCTCGCCCTTGCAGGCCAAGAAGTCGGCGTAGGCGATCGTCTCGGCGCGGATGAAGCCCTTCTCGAAGTCGGTGTGGATGACGCCGGCCGCCTGCGGCGCGGTGGCGCCCACCGGGACCGTCCAGGCGCGCACCTCCTTCGGGCCGGCGGTGAAGTAGGTCTGCAGGCCGAGGAGCTTGTAGCCGGCGTGGATCACCCGGTCGAGCCCCGGCTCCGAGAGCCCGAGGTCGTCGAGGAAGGCCTTCTTGTCGTCGCCCTCGAGGTCGGCGATCTCGGCCTCCAGCGCCGCGCACACCGGCACGACCGGCGCCTTCTCCTTGGCGGCGTACGCTTCGACCGCGGCGAGGAGCGGGTTGTCGTGGAAGCCGCGCTCGGCGACGTTGGCGACGTACATCGTCGGCTTCATCGTCAGCAGGAAGAACGGCTTCAGCAGCGCCTTCTCCTCGTCGTAGAGGTCGAGCGAGCGGGCGGGTCGTCCCTGGTCGAGGACCTGCTGCACCTTGACCAGAACGTCGTAGAGCCGCTTCGCTTCCTTGTCGCCGCCGGCGCGGGCGACCTTCTCGACCTTGGCGATCTGCTTGTCGACCGCGGCCAGGTCGGCGAGCGCGAGCTCGGTGTTGATCGTCTCGATGTCGGAGACCGGATCGATCTTGCCCGACACGTGCACGACGTTCGCATCCTCGAAACAGCGCACGACGTGCGCGATCGCGTCGGTCTCGCGGATGTTGGCGAGGAACTGGTTGCCCAGTCCCTCGCCCTTCGAGGCCCCGGCGACCAGTCCGGCGATATCGACGAACTCGACGACGGCGGGAATCACCTTTTCGGGCTTCGCGATCGCCGCGAGCGCGGCGAGCCGCGGGTCGGGCACCTCGACGATGCCGACGTTGGGCTCGATCGTGCAGAACGGGTAGTTCTCCGCCGCGATGCCGGCGCGCGTCAGCGCGTTGAAGAGCGTCGACTTGCCGACGTTGGGCAGGCCGACGATGCCGCACTTGAGGCTCATGGACTCTCTTTCGTATGCAGGTGCGTCATCGCGCGCTCGAATTCGCCGGCCGCGATCGCCGGCCAGGCGTCGACCGCGCGCGCGATCGCGCGACCGATCGCGTCGTTCTCGTCCGCGCGCGGCGGCTTCAGCACGTAGTCGACGACCGGCTGCTGCGGAAGCTCCGAGTCGCGCGGGTGGCCGATGCCGATGCGCAGCCGCCAGAACTCCGCGGTCGCCAGGTGCGCGCGAATGTCCTTGAGGCCGTTGTGTCCGGCGACGCCACCGCCCTGCTTCATCTTCACCGTGCCGGCCGGCAGGTCGAGCTCGTCGTGCGCCACCAGTACCGCCGCGGGCTCGATCGCTAGGAAGCGCGCGAGCGACCCGACCGAGCGTCCGGATTCGTTCATGTAGGTCGACGGCTTGAGCAGGCGCAGTTCGCCGGCCTTGCCGACCTCGCCGGCGAAGCGCGATTGCGCCGCGAGCGTCGCGCCGAGCTCGCGGGCGAGCGCGTCGACGAACCAGAAGCCGGCGTTGTGGCGCGTGCGTTCGTAGTTGCGGCCCGGGTTTCCGAGCCCGACGACGAGACGGATCGGTGCGGCGGCCATCGGTACTCTGGGCGGGGTCGCGGTCGGCGGTGGTGCGGCGTTGACGTCGGGAGCGGAGCCGGATCGGTCGCGCCGGCGGCGCAACGAAAAGGCCCGCCGGTACAGGACCTCGGCGGGCCTTCGCGTCGAACGGGCGCTGCCCGTGGCGCGCGACGACGCTACTTCTTCTTGTCGTCCTTCCCGCCTTCCTTCTTCTCGGGCGCCTTGGCCTCGGGGGCCTTCGCTTCGGCGGCCGGCGCGGCCGCGGCCGGCGCGGCGCCCTCGGCGGCGGCGGCTTCCTCGGTCTCGACGATCGCCTTCGGCACCACCGCGGTCGCGACCACCGGGTCCTTGCCGTGCGTCACCGCGGTGACGCCGGCCGGCAGGGCGACACCGGACACGCGGATCGGATGCGCGGTCTCGAGCTTCGCCAGGTCGACGGTGATGAACTCCGGCAGGTCCTTCGGCAGGCAGGCGATGTCGATCTCGTTCATCACGTGGCTGACGATCGCGCCGCCCAGCTTGACCGCCGGCGAGACATCGCCGTTGACGAAGTGCAGCGGCACCTTCATGTGGATCTTCTTGTTCTCGTCGACGCGCTGGAAGTCGACGTGGAGCACCTGCGGCCGGTACGGGTGCATCTGCACGTCGCGCAGCAGGACTTTCTGCGCCGCGCCGGAGAGCTTCATCGTCAGGATCGACGAATGGAACGCCTCGTTCTTGAGCGCGTGGACCAGCGCGTTGTGGTCGAGCTCGATCGGCGTCGGCGCGTCGGCGCCGCCGTAGACGATGCCGGGGGCCTTGCCGCCGTGGCGAAGGCGGCGGCTCGCACCCCGGCCTTCGCCGGTGCGGGGAAAGGCGGTGAATTCGATCGAGGCCATCGTTGCGACTCCTTCTTCGTGTCTGCGGCCTTCCGGTGCCACGGCGCCCGTGTCGGGGCCGGCCGGTCGTCCGCGGGTGGCGGGAGGGCGCGGGAACGCGCCCGGGAAAGCTTTGAATTATAACCGGATTCCGGATGGCAGCGCAAACGCCCCGCCGGCTCAGGGCATGTACTGCCCGCCGTTGACCTCGAGGATCTGGCCGGTGACGTACGAGGACAGCGCGTCCGAGGCGAGATAGACGAACGCGCCGGCGCACTCCTCGGCGGTGCCCAGGCGACCCATCGGGATCGCCCCCTTGAACGATTCGAGCATCTGCGGCGTCGAGTAGCGCTCGTGGAACGGCGTCGCGATCACGCCGGGCGACACCGCGTTGACGCGGATGTTGTCCTTGACCAGCTCCTTGGCGACGCCGCGCGTGAACGTCGACACGAACGCCTTCGCCGACGCGTACATCGCCGCGCCGTTACCGCCGCCGTTGCGGGCCGCGACGCTCGTGACGTTGATGATGTTGCCGCGACCGGCGCGGCGCATGTGCGGTACCGCGGCCGAGCACGCCATCACGACCGAGCGGACGTTGAGGTCCATCACCTGGTCGAAGAACGCGTCGTCGATCTCGGCCAGCGCGACCCGCTGGACCAATCCGCCGGCGTTGTTGATCAGGACATCGAGTCCGCCCATCGCCCGCGCGGCGTCGTCGACGACCCGGCGCGCGGTCGCGCTGTCGGTGAGGTCGCCGCCGATCAGGTGCGCCTCGCCGCCGGCGAAGCGCACGTCCGCCGCGACCTCGTCGGCGCGGTTGCGGCTCGCGTTGTAGTGGATGGCGACCTTGCATCCGAGCGCGGCGAACGCCCGCGCGGCCGCCGCGCCGATGCCGGTCGAGGCCCCGGTGACGAGCACCGACTTGCCCTGCAGGTCCGCCGCGAATCCTTGCGTCATTGCGCCTCCGTCGCCATCCCGCCGGCCGCCGGCCGGCCGCCGCCGGTCAGTCGATGAACAGCGAGCTGACCGATTCCTCGTTCGAGATCCGGGTGATCGTCTCGGCGATCAGCTGCGCGCAGGAGAGCTGCCGGATCCGCGGGCAGGCCGCCGCCTCGGCGGACAGCGGAATCGTGTCGGTGACGACGATCTCGTCCATATCCGAACTCGCGATCCGGGCGATGGCGCCGCCGGAGAGCACCGGATGCGTACAGTAGGCGACGACCTTGGTCGCCCCGTGCTCCTTGAGCGCGGTGGCCGCCTTGCACAGCGTGTTCGCGGTATCGACGATGTCGTCCATGATGACGCAGGTACGCCCTTCGACGTCGCCGATGATGTTCATCACTTCGGCGACATTGGCCTTCGGGCGGCGCTTGTCGATGATCGCGAGGTCGGAATCGAGCCGTTTGGCGATCGCGCGCGCGCGCACGACGCCGCCGACGTCCGGCGACACGATCAGCAGGTTCTCGTAGTTGCGCTTCCACAAGTCGCCGAGCAGGATCGGCGTCGCGTAGACGTTGTCGACCGGGATGTTGAAGAAGCCCTGGATCTGGTCGGCGTGCAGGTCCATCACCATGACGCGGTTCACGCCGACCGTCGTCAGCATGTCGGCGACGACCTTGGCGCTGATCGGCACGCGCGCCGAGCGCGGGCGGCGGTCCTGCCTCGCGTAGCCGAAGTACGGGAGCGCGGCGGTGATGCGCGCGGCCGACGCGCGCTTCAGCGCGTCGACCATCACCATCACTTCCATCAGGTTGTCGTTGGTCGGCTGGCAGGTCGACTGCAGCACGAACACGTCCCGGCCGCGGACGTTCTCGAGCAGCTCGACCATCACCTCGCCGTCGGAGAACTTGCCGACGATCGCGCGGCCGAGACTGATGTTCAGGTGCCGGCAGACCGCCTCGGCGAGCTTGGGGTTCGCGCTGCCGGTGAAGACGCGCATGCGTTCGTAGGCCATGGGGGGCAGTCTAGCGGGTCGGGGCCGTCGCCGCAAGGATGGCTGGGGAGGAAGGATTCGAACCCTCGTATGCCGGAATCAAAATCCGGTGCCTTAACCAGCTTGGCGACTCCCCAGCGGAAAACGCCGTGCGCCCCGGCGCGCGCGACTCGCACGCCGGAACGCGATGATCCGCGCCTGCCGCGTCAGGCGAAACCCGCCTGCGGGTCTCTTCCGGGTCCTACGCGAACGCCGCCAGCGGATGGCGCCCGATCGTCCTCGCGATCCTGGCGGAGACCCCGGCGGGAAGGGCCGACAGCGCCCGTTCCGCCTCGGCTTCGCCCGCGAACGCCGCGAACACGCAGGCCCCCGATCCCGTCATCCTCGCCTGCGGCGCGACACGAGCGAGCGCCGACAGCGCCGCCGCCACCGCCGGATGCCGGGCGCCGGTCGCGCCCGCCAGATCGTTCCGACCGTAACCCTCGGAAAAGACTTCCATTTTCGCCGACGGCGTCGATCGTGTCAATTCAGACGCCGCGAAGATCGACGCGGTCGCGACTTCGGCGGCCGGATGGACGAGCACGACGACCGTCCCGGGCACGCTCATCGGCGTGAGCCGCTCGCCGATGCCGCGTGCGAGCGCCGCCTCGCCGCCGACGAAGAACGGCACATCGGCGCCCAGCTCCCGGCCGAGGCGTGCGAGATCGGTCCGCGCGAGACCCGCTCCCCACAACCGATTGAGTCCGAGCAGCGTGCTCGCCGCATCGGAACTGCCGCCGCCCAGCCCGGCGCCCATCGGGATGCGCTTGTCGACGGTGATCGAGACGCCCGCCGGGGTTCCGGTTTCCTCCTTGAGCCGCGTCGCGGCCCGGATCGCGAGGTCGCGCTCCGCCGGTACGCCGGGCACCTCGTTCAGGCGCACGATCGCGCCGTCTTCGCGCGCTTCGAGCGAGATCGTGTCGGCGAGGTCGATCAGCGTGAACAGCGACTCGAGCTCGTGCCAGCCGTCCGCCCGGCGGCCGAGGACGTGCAGGAAGAGGTTGAGCTTCGCCGGTGCCGCGACGACCAGCCGCCGGCCGCCGTCGCGCGTGACGCCCCTCATCGTGGCCGCCACTCGTCGACGACGATCCGCACGTCGAGGCCGGGGAACCGCGCGTCGATCCTCGAAGGTCGCGCCGAGCCCTCGTCCGCGTAGGTGTAGACGACCGTCCAGCCGTCCTGCGCGAGCACGATGGCGCGGCCGCGCGAATCGCGCTCGGCCGCGTGCGCCGATCCGGGCCGGGCGACGCCGCGGATCCACCAGGCGAGTCCGTCGATCGGCAGCGCGAAGCCCAGCGTGCGTTCGGCGAGCGCATCCGCCCGCGATTCCGCGATCGTCCGGCCGTCGGCGAGCTCGACGACCGCGCCGGCGGAATCGCGGGAGAGCCGCGCGAGCGTCGATCCCATCGGCGTGGCGAACTCGATCGTGTCGCGGCCGGGTTCGTGCGCCCAATCGAGGTGCGCGGCGGCCCCCTGCGCGTCGCGCCGCGCCGACAGCCGGGCCGAGAGGGCGAACGGTTCGTCGACCACGGCCGCCGCGGCCGGCGCCGGCGGCGGCGAGAGCCCGGCGCAGGCCGAGAGCGCCAGCGCCGCGCCCGCGGCCGCGAGACGGCGCATCCGGTTCGCCCTCAGCGGTCGAGCCGGCGCACCGTCTCGAGCAGCACCGGATGGTCGGGCGACGCCTTGAGTTGCGCGGCCCACACTTCGCGGGCGCGCAGGCGCTCCCCCTTCGCCCAGAGCACTTCACCCAGATGCGCGGCGATCTCGGCGTCGGGTCGGCTCGCGAACGCTCGCGCGAGGTAGCGCTCCGCCTCGTCGTAGCGTCCGAGCTTGAAGAGCGCCCAACCCATGCTGTCCTGGATGAACGGATCGTCGGGCAGCGCGTTCAGCGCCTTCTCGATCAGCGCGCGGCCTTCCTCGACACGCGCTGTCCGGTCGACGAGCGTGTAGCCGAGCGCGTTCAACGCCTGCGGGTCGTCCGGCTTGAGCTCCAGCACGCGTCGCAGCCGCGTCTCGGCGGCGTCGATCCGGTCGAGTTTCTCGGCGACCATCGCGAGGTCGTAGAGGAGGTCGGGAGCGTCGGGGTGTTCGGCGAGCCCCTGTTCGAGGATCGCGTAGGCCTCGGCGTGGCGACCCGCGTCGCGGAGCACGCCCGCCTCCGCCTGGCGCACCTGGATGCGCTGGTCGCCGGTGACCGCCGGCAGATCGGCGAGGTAGCGCCGCGCTTCGTCGACGCGGCCGAGCTTGCCCATCAGCGCGGGAATCCGGAGCTTCGCGAGCCAGCCGCGCTCGCCGTCGCCGACCGCCTTGTACCGCTCGATCGCCACCTCGTATCGTTTGGTCTCCTCGGCGATCTGCGCCAGGTAGAGCTGCGCCGAGCCGTCGTCGCCTTTCCCGGCGAGCCTCTCGAACTGCGACTCGGCCGCCGCCCAGTCCTTCATCTGGTAGGCGAGGATCGCCACGCCGGTCGCGTACTCGCGAGTCTCGGGCTCCTCGGCGGCGAGCGCCTCGAAGATCGCCCGCGCCTCGGGCAGCTTCTTCTGCTCGACGTAGAACTGCGCGAGCGCACCGCGCGCGGGCGCCGACTTCGGCTGCGACGCGACGAACGTCTTGAGCCAGGCGACCGCTTCGTCGTTCGATCGCTTCGCGAGGATCTCCGCCTTGAGCAACGCCGCGCGGTCCCAGTCGGGCCGCATCGCGAGCGCGCGTTCGATCCGCTCCATCGCCACCGCGGCCGTCGGCGCGTCCGCCGGTCCGGTGTTCAGCGCCGCCAGCGCGACCGCGTACTGCGCTTCGGCCGACGTCGCGTAGGGCTGGGCGAGATCGCGGACCAGGTCGTAGACGGCGCGCTTGTCGGTCTGCTGCGCGAACGCGCGGTTGAGCTGCAGGAACGCCTCGCCGACGCCGCCTGCGAGCGCCTGGTCGGCGAGCAGCCGCTCGAGCCGCTGGCGCAGCTCGTCGTCGCCCAGCCCGTGCGGCGAGCCTTCACGCGGAGCGCCCTGCTGGTCGGGAATCGCCGCGAGGATCTGCCGCGGTCTCTCGGCCTGCGGATCGAGCTCCTGCCACAGCCGCGCGGCGGCCTCGGCGGTGGCCCGCTGCCGCGTCGCGAAGGCGATCTCGGCCGACCGGCGGGCGAGCTTCGCGTCCTTGAGCTCGCGCGCGACCTCGAGGTAGGCGCGGGCGGCGAGCTGCGTCTGGCCGCGCTGGAGCGCGATATCGCCCAACAGCAACCGATAGAAGACGTCCGGCGACAATCCCTCGCGCGGCGTGTCTTCCTGGATCGGCGCCGCCGCCGAGGGGCCCGGAGCGGGCGGCGACTGGGCGTCCGCCGTCGCGGCGAGCGCGGCCCAGACGATCGAGACGGCGAGCGCCCATCGCGGTCGCAACAGCAAGCGTGTCGGCGGCATGGAGGGACGAAGGAGGGGGTCCGACCGATCTTAGGCTATAGTCCGCGGCCCAACAAACCCGCGCTGCACGCCCGCAGGCGCGGCCGGTGCCCGCCGACGATGCCCGAGTTGCCCGAAGTCGAGACGACCCGCCGCGGCCTCGCACCGTCGGTCGTCGGGCGCACGATCGCCTCGGTGTCCGTCTACGACCGCCGATTGCGCTGGCCGGTTCCGTCCGACCTCCGGCGCCGAATCGCCGGCCGCCGGATCGACGCGGTCGACCGTCGGGGCAAGTACCTGCTGTTCCGGATCGCCGGCGATACGATGATCGTGCACCTCGGGATGACCGGGAGCCTGCGCATCCACGGGCGCGCGCCGGCCCGGGAAGCGCACGATCATGTCGACATCGTCCTCGACGAAGGGTCGACGCTGCGCTACCACGATCCCCGCCGGTTCGGTGCCGTACTCTGGGCCAGGGGTGACGCGCTCGGGCATCCGCTGCTGGCCGGCCTGGGCCCCGAACCGTTCGACGCGGGGTTCGACGCCGATCCGCTCTACCGGGCCACGCGCGGCCGGCGACAGGCGATCAAGCAGGCGCTGATGGACAACCGGCTGGTCGTGGGCGTCGGCAACATCTACGCCAGCGAGTCGCTCCACCGCGCCGGGATCCGGCCGACGCGGCCGGCGGGTCGCCTGACCCGCGCACAGGCCGGCACGCTGGTCGACCAGGTGAGGGCGACGCTCGCCGCGGCGATCTCGCGGGGCGGCACGACCTTCCGCGATTACGTCGACAGCCGGGGCGAACCGGGCGGCTTCCAGCAGGAGTGCGCGGTCTACGGACGCGAAGGGCTCCCCTGCCCGGGCTGCGGCACCGCGGTCCGGGCGATCCGGATGGGCGGGCGCAGCACTTACTATTGCCCCCGGTGCCAGCGATGAGGATGCCCGCCGGGCACGACTCCTGCTTGGGCCTGTGGGGTACAGGCGCCTGCCGGCCCTCCGGTGGGCGCGTCCCGGGAGGGGGAATCCATGCAGGCGCGTGAGCTCGCTGCCCGCTTCGAAGCCTACGGCGATTGGCGCCGACGACTGTCGTCGGCGATCGCCGCGTTGCATGACTGGCTGGGCGAACAGGAGCTCGCCGACGCCCAGGTCGACCTCCGGGTCCGGCAGCTGCTCGAACGCCTGCATCAGGACCGGCTGGTCGTCGCCTTCGTCGCCGAGTTCTCGCGCGGCAAGTCCGAGCTCATCAACGCCATCTTCTTCGCCGAATTCGGCCAGCGGCTCCTGCCCTCGGCCGCCGGCCGCACGACGATGTGCCCGACCGAGCTCCTCCACGATGCGTCGCGGCCGCCGTCGATCCGGTTGCTGCCGATCGAGACCCGGGTGCGCGACGGCACGGTATCCGAGTTCAAGAACTACGCCGACGAGTGGGTCACGCTGCCGCTCGACCTCGCGTCGGTCGAGCGGATGGCCGATGCGCTCGCGCGCGTCTCGCAGGTCAAGCGCGTCCCGGTGCCGCTCGCGCGGCGCTACGGCCTCTACGACGAGGACCTCGCCTCGGTCAACGGCGCCGACGGCGGCGTCGACATCCCCTGCTGGCGGCACGCGATCATCAACTTCCCGCATCCGCTGCTCAAGCAGGGCCTGGTGATCCTCGACACGCCCGGACTCAACGCGATCGGCACCGAG
Organism: Burkholderiales bacterium; assembly: GCA_046347725.1. Lineage (GTDB taxonomy): Bacteria > Pseudomonadota > Gammaproteobacteria > Burkholderiales > Casimicrobiaceae > VBCG01. The sequence continues at coordinate 107,083 of JAXMFN010000007.1, read as the reverse complement.
CCCGAGCTCACGCTTTCGCTGTTGCCCAACGCCCACGCGGTGCTGTTCCTGCTCGCCGCCGACGCCGGCGTCACCCGCACCGACCTCGAGCTGTGGAACGACCACCTGGCCGGGGCCGACCCGGCGATGCAATCCGGGCGGCTGGTCATCCTGAACAAGATCGACGGCCTGTGGGACGGCATGAAGAGCGAGCCCGAGATCGACGCGGAGATCGCGCGGCAGGTCCGGCTCACCGCGGCGACGCTGGGCGTCCCGTCCGACCAGGTCTACCCGGTGTCGGCGCAGAAAGCGTTGCTCGCCAAGGTCAACGGCGACGACGCGCTGCTCGTGCGCTCGCGGCTGCCGGCGCTCGAGTCGGCGCTGTCCGGGCGGCTGGTCCCGGCCAAGCGCGACATCGTCGGCGCGGCGTCGCTCTCCGAGGTGGACGCGCTGGCCGCCGGCGTGCGCAACATCCTCGACTCGCGGGCCGCCGGCATCGCCGAGCAGCTCGCCGAACTGAAGGCGCTGCGCGGCAAGAACCAGGACGTCGTCGAGCACATGATGGCGCGCGTGCGCGAGGAGAAGGCGGCGTTCGAACGGGGGCTGGCGCGGTTCTCGGCGCTGCGCAACGTGTTCACGCAGCAGACCACCGCCCTGTTCGACCTCGTCGGTCTGGACACGCTGCGGTCCAACGCCGGCCATACCCGGCGCGCGATCGAGGCGAGCCTGTTCACCAAGGGCGTGCGCACGGCGATGAACGACTTCTTCGCCAGGATCCGCACCGACCTCGAGGCGGCCGGGGCGAAGTCCGGCGAGATCCACGAGCTGATGCGCGCGATGTACGCGCGCTTCGCCCGCGAGCATAACCTCGAACCCTTCGATCCGCCGCCGTTCTCGGTGCTCAAGTACCTGAAGGAGGTCGAGCGGCTCGAGCGCGCCTACCAGCAGCACATCAACACGCTGTGGAACATGGCGAGCAAGGCCAAGTTCGCGCTGATGAAGCGCTTTTTCGAGACGGTCGCCTCGCGCGTCAAGCACCTCTACGACATCGCCAACCGCGACGTCGAGGCGTGGCTCAAGTCGGTGATGTCGCCGCTGGAGACGCAGGTCCGGGAGCACCAGATCCAGCTCAAGCGCCGGCTCGAGAGCGTCAAGCGCATCCACCGCGCCAGCGACGAGCTCGAGGAGCGCATCGCCGAGCTGCTCGCGGCGGCGGCGGCGCTGGACGCCCAGGCGCGCAGCCTCGAATCGCGTGTGCGCGCGGTCGGCGAGATCGTCTCGACGCCCGACACGTTGCCGCTCGCGGCCAACGGCTGAGGTCGGCCGCCTCCCGGAGGGCTCAGGACGTCGCGGGACTGCGGCGCGCCGCCGTGAGCGCGTCGTACTTCAGGCGCAGCTCGGCCTTCGACTCGACGTACGCCGGGTTCACCGGGATGCAGTCGACCGGGCAGACCTCGCGGCACTGCGGCTCCGGATAGTGGCCGACGCACTCGGTGCACCGCGCCGGGTCGATCACGTAGATCTCCGTCCCCTGCGAGATCGCGTCGTTCGGGCACTCGGGCTCGCAGACGTCGCAGTTGATGCACTCGTCGGTGATCATCAGCGCCATCTCAGGCCTCCGGCGAGGCGCACCGCGCGGCGAGCCGCTTCGCGACCGCGGGATGGACGAAGTCGCCGATGTCGCCGCCGAAGCGCGCGATCTCGCGGACGATGGTCGCCGAGACGAACATGTACTGTTCGGACGGCGTGAGGAAGAGCGTCTCGATACGCGGCCAGAGCCGCCGGTTCATCCCCGCCATCTGGAACTCGTACTCGAAGTCGGACACGGCCCGCAATCCGCGCAGGATCACCCGGCCGCCCTGCGCGTGGACGAACTCCATCAGCAACGACGAGAACGACGCGACCGCCACGTTCGGCGCGTCGGCGAGCACCTCGCGCGCCATCTCGACCCGCTCGGCGAGCGTGAACATCGGCCGCTTGGACTCCGACGCGGCGACGCCGACGACGACGCGGTCGAACAACGCCGCCGCGCGGCGCACGAGGTCCTCGTGGCCGCGGGTGAACGGATCGAACGTGCCGGGATAGACGACGGTCAGCATCGGGCGTACAGATGATAATGCACGTGGCCGGCGCGACCCTCGCGGACGAGCGCGAGTCCGGGGGACGCGGCGAGCGGGCGTCCGGCCTCCGCGTACAGGCGGCCGTCCGGCGCGAGGCGGTCGTGCGCCGCCGGCAGCAGCCAGTCCCACGGATCGTCGGCGTAGGGCGGATCGAGGAAGACCGCGTCGAACACGCGTGTTTCGCGCCGCAGGAGCTCGCGGGCGTCGCCGCGGTGCGCCTCGAGCGCCTCGGCTCCGAGCGCCAGCGCGTTCGCCCGCAACGCCCGCAGCGCGGCGGGGTCGCGATCGAAGGCGACCGCGAGGACCGCCCCGCGCGACAGCGCCTCGAGCGAGAGCACGCCGCTCCCGGCGTAGGGTTCCAGCGTCGAGCAACCGGTCAGGTCCTGGCCCAGCCAGTTGAAGAGCGTCTCGCGGACCCGGTCGGGCGTGGGCCGCAATCCGGGAATCGCGGGAAAGCGCACGCTGCGCCCGCGGTGGCGGCCGCCGATGATGCGGACCCGGGACGTCGGCGGCGGCATGCGTTCGGACCGCGAACGCGCGGCCGGATAGAATTGTAGCTTCGCCCGGACGCGGGCCTGGACCCGGCAGCGATGTTCGATCTCTTCAAGCGCAAGACCGACGACGCCCCGCGCGAGCGATCCTGGAAGGAACGCCTCGCCGGCGGGCTCGCCGCCTCGCGCGAGAAGCTCGCAGGCGCCCTCGCGGGCGTCTTCGGCCGCCGCTCGCTCGACGACGACGCCGTCGAGGAGATCGAGACCGCGCTGATCCTCGCCGACGTCGGCGTGCCCGCGACCGCGTGGATCGTCGAGGACCTGAAGTCCCGCCACCGGCAGGCCGGCGCCGGCGCCGACGCGCGCGCGCTCCTGCGCGAATCGTTGCGGGCGTTGGTCGGCCCGCTCGAGCGCCCGTTCACTGTCGGACCCGAGCGCCCCTACGTGATCATGATCGCGGGCGTCAACGGCGCGGGCAAGACGACCTCGATCGGCAAGCTCGCGAAGTGGCTGCAGCAGCAGGGACTCACGGTGCTGCTCGCCGCCGGCGACACGTTCCGGGCGGCCGCGCGCGAGCAACTCGCCGTCTGGGGCGAGCGCAACGGCGTGGCGGTGGTCGCGCAGCACGGGGGAGATCCGGCCGCCGTCGCCTTCGACGCGGTGAGCGCGGCGAAGGCGCGCGGCATCGACGTCGTGCTGGCCGACACCGCCGGCCGGCTGCCGACGCAGCTCCACCTGATGGACGAGCTCGCCAAGATCAAGCGCGTGCTGGCCAAGGCGCAGGACGGCGCACCGCACGCCGCGCTCCTGGTCCTGGACGCGAACACCGGTCAGAACGCGCTCGCCCAGGTCGCGGCCTTCGACCGGGCGATCGGACTCACCGGCCTGGTGCTGACCAAGCTCGACGGCAGCGCCAAGGGCGGGGTGGTCGCGGCGATCGCCCGCCAGCACCCGATCCCGCTCGCCTTCCTCGGCGTCGGCGAGGGCGTCGACGACCTGAGGCCGTTCGCTGCCGACGACTTCGTCGACGCGCTGCTGCCGCCGGCGGGCTGAACCCGCCGCCGCGCGACCGCCGCCGCCGGACCTGGCCCGGTTCGTCAGCGCCTGGCGGCGTTCGGCACCAGACCCGCGCGGTCGGTCATCTCCGACTGGAATGGTCGGGAACTTTCGGGCCAGATTAGCACTCTCAGTCGCCGAGTGCTAACATAAAGGCGGGGTAGGAGGCCCTTGATGGGCTCCCGGCCTTGTAGAGAGGAGAATCAAGATGACCGGATCCGCGCTGGCGTTCCCGACCCCCGCGTCGCTGGGGAGTCTGGACCATTACATCCAGGCGGTGAACCGCTTTCCGCTGCTGACCCCCGAGCAGGAGGGGTCGCTGGCCCGCCGCTGGCGTGACAACGAAGACTTGGACGCTGCCCGGCAACTCGTCCTGTCGCACCTGCGCCTGGTCGTCGCCGTGTCCCGGAGCTACCTGGGCTACGGGCTGCCGCAGGGCGACCTGATCCAGGAAGGCAACGTCGGGCTGATGAAGGCGGTCCGCCGCTTCGATCCTAACCGCGGCGTTCGCCTCGTCTCGTTCGCGCTCCACTGGATCAAGGCGGAGATGCACGAGTACATCCTGCGCAACTGGCGGCTGGTGAAGGTCGCCACGACGAAGGCCCAGCGCAAGCTCTTCTTCAACCTGCGCAGCATGAAGACCTCGGCGCACGCGCTCACCGGCGCCGAGACCGCGGCGATCGCGAAGGAGCTGGGCGTCAAGCCCGAGGAAGTGGTCGAGATGGAGACCCGCCTCTCCGGGCACGACGTCGCGCTCGATCCGGTGCCGACCGACGATGACGAGCACAGCTACGCGCCGATCGCCTGGCTGACCGACCCGGCCGACGAGCCCGCCGGGATCCTCGAGCGTCGCCAGCTGCAGGAACGGCGCAGCGACGGACTGAAGGGCGCACTGGCGAAGCTCGACCCGCGCAGCCGCCGGATCATCGAGGCGCGCTGGCTGGTCGAGAGCGAACCGGCGACGCTGCAGGACCTCGCCGACGAGTACGGCGTGTCGGCGGAGCGCATCCGTCAGATCGAGACCAAGGCGCTCAAGCAGATGCGCGGCGCGATGCGCGAAGCGGCGTAGCCCGGCGCCGTCGCCCCCTCCGGACGCCGGCCCCGCGCCGGCGTCCGCGTTTCGGGAGGCGGGTCAGATCTCGATCTGCGTCCCCAGCTCGACGACCCGGTTCGTCGGGACGTGGAAGAAGTCGCTCGCCTTGACCGCGTTCTTCGACATCGACGAGAAGAGCCGCTCGCGCCACCTCGCCATCCCGGGGCGGGGCGTCGAGACCAGCGTCTCGCGCGAGACGAAGAACGAGGTCTCCATCATCTCGAAGGAGAAGCCGCGCCGCCCGGACTCCTCGAGCACCGCCGGCACGTCGGGCTCCTCCTTGAAACCGTAGTAGGCGAGCAGCCGGTAGAAATCGCAGCCCAGCGGCTTGACCTCGATGCGTTCGTCCGGCGCGACGTAGGGGATCTCGCGCGTCACGATCGTCAGGAAGACGACGCGCTGGTGGAGCACCTTGTTGTGCTTCAGGTTGTGCAGCAGGGCGTGCGGGACCCGGTCGGGTGTCGAAGTCAGAAACACCGCCGTGCCCTCGACGCGGTGCGGCGGCGCCACCTCGATCGACTGGATGAAGAGGTCGAGCGGCAGCGCGTCGTCGGCGAGCCGGTCCATCAACACCTTGCGCCCGCGCTTCCAGGTCGTCAGCAGCGTGAACACCACGCCGCCGATCAGCAACGGGAACCAGCCGCCGTCCGGGATCTTGAGCGCGTTCGACGCGAGGAACGTCGCGTCGATCAGCGCGAGCGGCACGGCGATCGCGAGCGCGAGCGGCGCCGACCAGCCCCACAGGCGGCGCATGACGAAGTAGATCAGGACCGAGTCGATCAGCATCGCCAGCGTCACGGCGATGCCGTACGCGCCGGCGAGCGCGCTCGAGCTTCGGAAACCCACGACCAGCAGGGCCACCGCCGCCAGCAGCGTCCAGTTGATGAACGGAATGTAGATCTGGCCCATCGTCCGCTCGGAGGTGTGCCGGATCGCGAGCCTCGGCACGTAGCCCATCTGAACCGCCGCGCGGGCGAGCGAGAACGCGCCGGAGATCACCGCCTGCGAGGCGATCACCGCCGCCGCGGCCGCGAGGATCACCAGCGGGAGCAGCGCCCAGGTCGGCGCGAGCAGGTAGAACGGGTTGCGGATCGCCGTCGGGTCGGCCAGCACCAGCGCCCCCTGGCCGAAGTAGTTGAGGACCAGCGAGGGCATGACGAAGACGAGCCACGCGCGGCGGATCGGCGTGGCGCCGAAATGGCCCATGTCCGCGTACAGCGCCTCGGTGCCGGTGACCGCGAGCACCACGGCTCCCAGCGACAGGAACGCCGCGAGCGGATTGCGCCAGACGAACTCCCATGCCCACACCGGCGAAAGCGCCTCGAGCACCTTCGGATGCGCGGCGATCTGGATCGCGCCGAGGACGGCGAGCACCAGGAACCAGATCGCGCAAACCGGCCCGAACAGCACGCCCACCGAGCCGGTGCCGCGCTTCTGGATCGCGAACAGCGCGACCAGGATCACGAGCGCGATCGGCACGATGTAGGGCTTGAGCGCCGGCGTCATCACCTCGAGCCCCTCGATCGCCCCCAACACCGACACCGCCGGAGTGATCATCGCGTCGCCGAAGAACATCGCCGCGCCGAAGATGCCGAAGCCCACGAGCCACCAGCGCATCCGGTCTTCGCGCGCGAGCCCGCTCGATACCAGCGCGGTCAGGGCGAGGATGCCGCCCTCGCCGCGGTTGTCGGCACGCATGATCAGCACGACGTACTTGAGCGTGACGATCACCACCAGCGCCCAGAACACGACCGACAGCAGGCCGTACACGTTGCCGGGAGTGAACTCGAGGCGGTGCGGCCCGCCGAACACCTCGCGCATCGTGTAGAGCGGGCTCGTGCCGATGTCGCCGAAGACGACGCCGATCGCGCCGAGCATCAGCACGCCCATCGGCTGCCGCTGGGCGGTGGCGGTCGGATCGCTCATCGGAGGTCGCGGGGCGGGCGTCAGCCCGACGGCGTCTCTTCGCCCCGGCGCGAGAAGCGGATCGCGAGCTGCTTGAGCTTCCGGTACAGATGCGTGCGCTCGAGGCCCGCCTTCTCGGCCACGCGGCTCATGTTGTTCTGCTCGCGCGCGAGGAGCTGCTCGAAGTAGACCCGCTCGAACGCCTCGCGGGCCTCGCGCAGCGGCAGGTCGAAGAACCGCGCCGTCAGTTCCGGCGCGACCGGCGCGACCGCGCCGGGCGCGCTCGCCTCGCCGATCAGCCGCTTCGCCTGCTCCGGACCGATCTCGCCGCGTAGCAGTTTGAGGTTGGATACGACCGCCGCCAGCTGGTCGAGGTTGCCGGGCCAGTAGGCGGCGGCGAGCGTCGCGAGCGTCGCCGGCGGCAGCGTCGCGAGCAGCGGCGCGCCGGCATCGGCGCCCGCCCGCCAACAGCGCTCGATGAGCGCCGGGATGTCCTCGCGGCGCGCGCGCAGCGGCGGCAGCGACATGGCCCCGGCCGAGAGCGCCGCGAGCAGGCCGGCGTCGAAGCGACCCTCGGCGGCGAGCGCGCCCAGCGGCTCGGCCGAGGTCGCGACCAGCGTCACCCCGTGGCGCTCGGCCTTGCCGACGAGGAACGCGAGCCCCTTCTGCTCGGCCTTCGAGTAGTGCGCGATCTCGGCACAATGGAGCGCCCCGTCGCGCGCCTCCTCGAGCAGCGCGGCCGGGTTCGTCGCCAGCCGCGCGCCGTCCGCGAGCGAGATCCACGGCCCGTCGGCCGACTTGAGCGCGAGCGCCGCGACGTCGTGGCCGGTGCCCGGCTCGCCGAGGATCAGGATCGGACGGCGCGACGCGACGAGCTTTTCCAGCGCCCGCTCCGCCTCGTGGACCGGCGCGCTCGTGCCGAGCGCGGCGAGGGACACGCGCCGCGGTTCCTGCGCCGCCGCGCTCTTGAGCGCCCTCGCGATCGTCGCGAGCAGCTTCTGCAGGCCGATCGGCTTCTCCAGGAAGTCGAACGCGCCGATCCGCGTCGCCTCGACGGCGGTCTCGATCGTGCCGTGGCCGGACATCATCACGACCGGCATCGTAAGCTGGCCGGCCGATCCCCACTCTCGCAGCAGCGTCACGCCGTCGGTGTCCGGCATCCAGATGTCGAGCAGCACCATCGCCGGCTGCGCGCGCGCCCGGTAGGCGCGCGCCTCCTGCGCGTTCTCGGCCAGCGCGACGCGATAGCCTTCGTCCTGCAGGATCTCCGAGAGGAGCTCGCGGATGCCGACCTCGTCGTCGACGACCAGGATCTCGCGGACCGGGCCGCTCATCGCCGCTCTCCCCCGAAACGGATCTCGCCCGCCGCGAGCTCCGGCCGCGCGCCGCCCGTCGCGGCGGCGAGCGGCGCGAGCGGCAACGCGACCTCGACACGCGCGCCGCGCGGTGCGACGTTCGACAGCGTGACGCGACCCTGATGCTCGTCGACGATCTTCTTGACGATCGCCAGGCCGAGCCCGGTGCCCTTGGTCTTGGTCGTCACGTAGGGTTCGAACGCCCGCTCGAGCACCTCCGGGGCGAACCCGGGGCCGCCATCGGTGAACGCGAGCCTCGCCTCGCCGCTCTCGCAGCGGAGGTCGATGGCGAAGGACTTCGCGTCGCGATCGGCCTGCGCATCGACGGCGTTCTGCAGGAGATTGTGGAGCACCTGGCGGAGGCGGGTGGGCTCGCCCAGCACGACGACCGGCGTATCGGGGGTCGTGAGCGAGACGTGGGGCCTGAGATTGTCGTACAGGGCGAGCACGTCGAGCAAGAGGGCGGACAGGTCCACCGGCGCCGCCTGACCTGGCCTCGGCCGGCGCGCGTAGACGGCGAAATCGTCGACCATGTGCTTCATCGCCGCGACCTGGTTGACGATCGTCTGCGTGCCGCGCGAGAGCGTCTCGCGATCCGCGCCCTCCAGGCGGCCCTCGAGCTTGAGCGCGAGCCGCTCGGCGGACAGCTGGATCGGCGTCAACGGGTTCTTGATCTCGTGGGCGAGTCGCCGTGCGACCTCCGCCCAAGCGGCGTCGCGCTGCGCCTGGACCAGCTGGGACACGTCGTCGAACACGACGACGTATCCGGCATGCGGCGCGCCCGGGAGCCGCGTACCGCGCAGGAGCAACGTGCGCGAGAGGCTCGCGACGCTGACCGACGCCTCGCGCTGCCACTGCCCGTCGCGGGCGGCGCGGAAGCCCTCGTCGACGAGGCCGGCGAACGACTCGAGGGCGGGCAGGCGTCCGCCCCAGTCGGTGAGCGCGACACCGCCGAGCTCGGCGAGCGGTTGCTGCAGGATCACGCTGGCGCTCGGATTCGCCGTCCGCAGGCGGAACCGCTCGTCGAACGCGAGCACGCCGGCGGACAGGTTCGACAGCACGCTCTCGAGGTGGGCCCGGGTCGTCTCGATCGCGCGGCGCGATTCGGCGTCGCGCTCCTGCGCCTGGGCGAGCTGGGCTGTCATCGCGTTGAAAGACTCGGTGAGCACGCCCATCTCGTCGCGGGACACGACCGGCTGGCGCCGCGTGAAGTCGCCCTGCGCGACCGCGCGCGTGCCGGCGGCGAGCCCGCCCAACGGCGAACTGATCCGTTCCGACAGGACGACCGCCAGCCCTAGCGCCAGCGTGAGCGCCAAGAGCAGCGTCAGCGTCAGCGTCAGCGCGTAGAGCCGCTTGAGCGCGCCGCGCGTATAGGAGATCTCCTGATAGTCGCGGAAACCCGCCTCGGCTTTCTCGATCTCCTGCGCGAGCGCGCGCGGCACCGGCTCGATCACCTGCAGGAGCTTCAGCGGTTCGAGACGGTCATCGGTGTTGACCGGAACGACGACGCGGACCTGCATCGCGCCTCCGGGCAGCGAGTCGACGCTCGAATAGGCCTGTTGCATCCGCGCGCGGCGCAGCGCCTGCGGCGGCGGCGGCTCCGGCGCGATCGTCGCCGCCGCGGCACCCGCGACCGCCAGCACGCCGCCCGCCGAGTTGAAGACCGCCGCCTGCGACACGCCTGCCTGGCCGACGGCCCGGCCCAGGACGATCGACAGCGGCCCGGGGGAATCGCCGACCCGTTCGGCGATCTGCGCCGCCTTGTTCGTCGTCTCCCGGCTCAGATAGTCGAGCGAGTTGCGCCCGAGCGCGAGGCCGCCTTCGAGCGCGCGGTCCACGCGCACGTCGAACCAGCTCTCGATCGAGCGGCCGAGGAACTGGACCGACACCGCGTAGACGAGCGCCCCCGGCAGCACCGCGACCAGCGCGAAGAACAGGACGAGGCGCACCGCGAGCTTGGAGCCGAAGACGCCGCGGCGATGGTCGCGCCCGAGCCGCCACAGCTGCCCGCCGACGATCGCCATCAGCAGCGCCACCATGCCGAGATTGATGACGAGCAGCGTGTCGTAGCCGCGAGCGAACAGCGCCGTGTTCTCGCTCGCGGTGGCGAGGAGGAACAGCCCGATCGCGGCCAGGCTCGCCGCCCCGACCAGCATCCAGCGCAGGCCGCGCGAAGGAATGAGCCCGTTCATGGCGTGAACGCGAAGCGTCGCCATTCGCTCGCGAGCTGCCACTCGCGCGAGGCGAGCGCGTCGACCTGGAACGGCTTGGGCAGCTGGTTGACGTCGAGACGCAACCGCACGGCGGCGTCGTAGCGCACGCCCGGGGCCAGGTCGGCCGTGCGGGCGATGGCGCGCGACGTCACGCGGCCGATCAGGCGCTCGACCTCGGCGATCGACGCGGCGGTCTGGCTGATCAGTCCGGTGGACACGCGATACGCCTGGGCGAGCGGCGCGTAGGACACCCGCCAGGTCGTCGACATCGCCAGGACCTTCTCGTCGAGCCAGTACCAGCGCGGGCGCGTCACCTCGACTTCGAGCACGAAGTACAGCGGCACGCCCTTCTGCAGCGCCTCCTCGAGCGTCGCGTTGAGCGAGAGATCGAACTCGGCGTTGAGGTGCACCTCGCCGTCGTCGACGCGCAGTTCCGCCCGCTTCACCGGGATCACGTCGGCCGAGGCCGGCGGCGCGACGAGTCCGCCCGCGGCGAGCGCGAGCACGGCCAGCGCCCGGCTCGCGCGCCTGCGCGACGCGTTCGGGGCGGATCCGCTTTGCGGGAGTGAGCCTGTCGGCATGCCGGCGCAGGACCGGATCGGAGGGACGCGGGCTCCGCGACGCGGGCCGCCGGCGCGACCGGGCCGGCGTCAGGCCTTGCGGAAGCGCGCGTAGAAGAAACCGTCCTGATTGTGGCGCGCCCCCGGCGCCGAAGGCAAGAGTTGTCCGCCGACCGCTCCGGTCTGCGGCGCGAGACTGAGGGTTTCGCGCAACGCGTCCTCGTGGCGCGCCGCGAAGGCCGACGCCTGGGCCTCGTTCTCCGCCTTGAAGACCGAGCAGGTCGCGTACACGAAGACGCCGCCGCGGGCGAGGCATCCCCACAGCGCGTCGGCGATGCGCCGCTGGACGGCGACGAACGCGTCGACGTCGCTCGGCCGGCGCAGCCACTTGCCGTCCGGATGGCGGCGCACGATGCCCGACGCGGTGCAGGGCACGTCGGCGAGGATGCGCTCGTAGAGGCGCCCGTCCCACCAGCGCTCCGGTTCACCGGCGTCGCCCTGGACGACCTCGACGCGCGGACTGTCGAGCCCCAGGCGCGCGAGGTTCTCGCGCACGCGCGGCAGACGCGTCTGGTCGCTGTCCAGCGCCGTGAGCTCCGCAGCCGCGAGCTCGAGGATGTGGGTGGCCTTGCCGCCGGGGGCCGCGCAGGCGTCGAGCACGCGCTCGCCGTCCTGCGTGCCGAGAATCGGCGCGGCGAGCTGCGCACCGGCGTCCTGAACCGAGAATTCGCCCTCCTCGTATCCCGGCAGGTCCCGGACCGGGCGCGGAACCGCGACGATCAGCCCCGATTCGCCGATCGGATCGGTGGCGACGCCGCGTTCGGCGAAGCGCGCCGCCAGCGCCTCGCGCGACGTGCGCCGGCGGTTCACGCGCAGTGTGAGCGGCGGTCGTTCGTTGCCGGCGGCGAGGATCGTTTCCCAGTCGGCGGGCCAGTCGGCACGCAGCCGCGCGATCCACCAGCGCGGATGCGACCAACGCCCCACCGGGGTCGCGCGGGCGGCGGCGAGGATCGCATCGCGCTCGCGCAGGAACCGGCGCAGCGTCGCGTTGACCAGGCCCTTGGCCTGCGGCCGGACGACGGCGCCCGCCGCTTCGACCGCGCGGTCGACCACCGCGTGCGGTTCGGACCCCATCCACTCGAGCTGGTAGATCGCCACCGCCATCAAAGCGGCGAGCGTCGCGTCGCCGATCGGCTTGTGCGCGAGCGCGCGCACCACCGCGTCGAGCGTGCCCCAGTGGCGCAGCGTTCCGTAGGCGAGCTCGTGGACATAGGCGCGCGCCGGGGAATCCCGCGCGACGCACAGCTCGAGCGCTCGCCCGAGTGTGGTGCCGGAGAAGACGCGCACCACCGCTTCCGCGGCCGCGGCCTGCGAGGCGTCCATCGGGCCGTCAGCCGCGTCGACCGGGCCCGAACCGCGCTCCGGGCCGGATTCCCCGCCCCGCGGCGTACGCGGCAGCGGTCATTCGACGACCGCCGGCGGGCTGGAGCTCGACGACGCGCAACGCTCCGTCCTCGGGCTGCGCGCCGCACGCGACATCGATGCCCGCGGCCCCGCTGGCGACGACCTCGCCGGCGAGGGCGCTCGCCGCACGCACGATCGGGCGGGCGGCCCGGATCTTGACCTCGGTGTCGCCGAAGACCGCGTGCGCCCCCGGGGCGGGTTCGTAGGCGCGGACCCGTCGGTCCAGCGTCGTCGCGTCGAGGGTCCAATCGATCGCCGCGTCGTCGCGGGAGATCTTGGCGGCGTACGTCGCACCGACCGACGACTGCGGGACCGCCTCGAGCCGGCCGTCGCGGTCCAACCGACGAAGCGCGCGCACGATCGCTTCGGCACCCAGCGCGGCCAGCCGGTCGGTCAGCGTCGCGGCCGTGTCGTCGCCCAGGATCGGCGTGGCGACCGAATCGACGACCGGGCCGGTATCCAGGCCCTCCTCCATGCGCATGATCGAGATACCGGTCCGCGAATCGCCCGCCTCTATCGCCCGGGGAATCGGCGCGGCCCCGCGCCAGCGCGGCAGGAGCGACGCGTGGATGTTGAGACAGCCGCGCCGGGGCCAGTCGAGGACCGCCCGCGGCAGCAGCAGCCCGTAGGCGGCGACGACCAGCACGTCCGGCGCGAAACCGGCCAGCATCGCACGGTCGCCTTCCGTCTTGAGGGACGGCGGCTGCAAGACCGGCGCCCCCAGTCGCGTGGCGAGCTCCTTGACCGGAGAGGCCTCGAGCTTGAGCCCTCGGCCTTTCGGCCTATCGGGTCGCGTCAGCACGACCGTTATCGTGTATCCGGCCTGCGCGATCGCCTCGAGCGCGGTGGCCGCGAAGACGGGTGTACCGGCGAAGCCGACCGCGAGCCCGGCCACGGTCGGGGTCAGCCGGCGACCCGCTGCTTCTTGCGCAGCCGGGTCGCGAGCCGGGCGCGTTTCAGGGGCGAGAGGTAGTCGACGAACACCTTTCCGATCAGATGATCCATCTCATGCTGTACGCACACGGCGAGCAGCCCTTCGGCGGCGAGCTCGAAGGGCCGCCCTTCGGCGTCCAGCGCGCGCACCCGGATTCGCCCGGCGCGCCGCACCTTGTCGTAGTACCCGGGGACCGACAGGCAGCCCTCCTCGCATTCCGCCTCGCCGTCGGCCTCCAGGATCTCGGGGTCGATGAACACCCGGAGCTCGCTGCGCGTCTCGGAAACGTCGATGACGATCACGCGCTTGTGGACGTCGACCTGGGTCGCCGCCAGCCCGATCCCCGGCGCCGCGTACATCGTTTCGGCCATGTCCCGGACGAGCTGGCGGACCTGCGGGGTGACCACCCCCACCCGCGCGGCCACTTTCGAGAGGCGCGGATCGGGGTACTCGAGGATCGGGAGCAGCATATCTAGCTTGCCAAATGCAAGTGCCGGATGCAGAATCTTTCCCAAGTCCTTATTTTGCGGCGGTTTAGGACGTTAGCAAGGCCCGCCCGGCCCGGAAGAGGTCTTATGCTTCAAGAGTTTAGCATGGGCAAGCGCCTCCTCGTCGCCTTGGCGGCGGCGACGATCCTCGCGCCGCAGCCGCTCCGGGCGGCCGAACCGCTCACGCTCGCTCCTGGCGCGCCGTCGTCGTACACGGTGCAAAAAGGCGACACCTTGTGGGCGATCTCGGGCCGGTTCCTCAGGGATCCATGGCGCTGGCCGGACATCTGGCGGATGAATCGAAACGAGATCCGCAATCCGCACCGGATCTACCCGGGCGATGTCATCGTCCTCGACGTCGCCGCCGACGGCCAGCCGCGCCTGTCGATCGCGCAGACCCCGCCGGCGACCGCCTCGTCCGGCGATGGCGCGCGCGTCTCGCCTCGCGTGCGTGTCCAGACGCGCGAGACCGACGAAGCGATCCCGAGCATTCCCCCGAGCGACATCGAGCCCTACCTGACCCGGCCGGTCATCACCGAGAAGCCGGGGCTCGCCGAGTACCCCGAGATCGTGGCCGGCCGCGATCGCGAACGCGTGGTTCGCGGCGAAGGCGACCGCGTCTACGTCGTCGGTGTCGAACCGGCCGGCGGCGACCGCTGGCTCATCTACCGGCCCGGCAAGGCGCTGATCGGTCCGACCGGTGACGTGCTGGGATACGAGAACCGCTACATCGGCGCCATCCGGATCGACCGGTTCGCCGACGTCTCGACCGCGCTCATCACCGACGCGACCGAAGAGATCTTCATCGGCGACCGGCTGCTGCCGGTTCCCCGCGAGACGCTGGTCAACTACGTTCCGCACGCGCCGGAAGCGGACGTCCGCGGCCGTATCATCGCCTCGTACCGCAACGCGAGCGAGATGGGCCGGGGCGCGATCGTGACGATCGACCTGGGCGCGAAGAACGGCATGGAAGTCGGTCACGTGCTCGCGATCTACAAGTCGGTGCCGCCGATCCTCGATCCGCGGCCGGACAAGGACCCGCCGGTCATGCTGCGTTTCCTCGAGCAGACCACGACGTTCCTCGCGCCCAAGAAGCTCGCGGTACCCGACGAGCGTGTCGGACTCCTGTTCGTCTTCCGGGTCTTCGACCGCGTCGCCTACGCGATCCTGCTCAACACCACCGACCCGATCGTGGTCGGCGACGACGTCCGCCGACCGTAGGGTTTCCGGCGGAACGCGGCGCGCTGCCGATGAGCGGAACCGAGCGCGCCCGCGCCTGGGCCGCGCTGGCGGCCGCCGGGCTTCCCTCGCGCGCGATCGTCGCCCTCCTGCGAGCCTTCGGGTCGCCGCAGGCCGTCGTCGCCGCGTCGCCGTCGAGCCTCGCGGCGGTCGCCGGAATCGAAGCGGCCGGCGCGCTCGCGACACGCGACCGCGAACGCGAGGACGCCACCGCCCGCTGGCTCGAGGATCCGGCGCACCGACTGGTCGCGCTCGACGACCCCGAGTACCCGGCGGCGCTGCTCGAAGCCGGCGAGCCGCCGCCGGCCCTGTACGTCCTGGGCGACCCGGCATGGCTTTCCCGGCCGTCGATCGCGATCGTCGGCAGCCGGCATGCGACACCGGACGGCGAGGAAACCGCGCAGACGTTCGCACGCACGCTCGCCAACGCCGGGTTCACGATCGTCTCGGGGCTCGCGACCGGCATCGACGCCGCGGCGCACCGCGGCGCGCTCGACGCCGCGGCCTCGACGATCGCGGTCACCGGCACCGGTCCCGATCGCGTCTATCCGGCGAGCCACCGCGATCTCGCGCATGCGATCGTCGCCCGCGGCAGCGTGGTCACGCCCTTCCCGCCGGGGACCCCGCCGCTCAAGGGCAACTTCCCGCGGCGCAATCGCCTGATCGCGACGCTCGCCCGTGGCGTGCTCGTCGTCGAGGCGGCGCTGCGGTCCGGTTCGCTGATCACCGCCCGACAGGCCGCCGATTGCGGGCGCGAGGTGTTCGCGATTCCCGGATCGATCCACTCGCCGCTGTCCAAGGGCCCGCACGAGCTGATCCGCCAGGGCGCGAAGCTCGTCGAATCGGCCCAGGACGTGCTCGACGAACTGGGCGGCGTCCCGGCGCCCGCCGAAACGACGGTCGCGGCCGCCGCGCACCCGCCGCCCGCGACGTCGCTCCCGCCGTCGCTGACGCGGGTGCTCGACTCGATGGGCGGGGGGCCGGCGAGCCTCGATCGGCTCGCGACGCGCACCGGACTTCCGGCCGAGGCGCTCGCCTCGGCGCTGGTCCAGCTCGAAATCGAGGGGCGCGTGCACGCGCTCCCCGGCGGCCGATGGCAGCGTCGCGCCTAAGACGCGCGGCGGCGGCGTGTCGCGCGCGTCTCGCCGGGGTCGGCCGGCTCGCCGGCGCGACGATGGCGTGAACAAGCCCTAGCGGGTAGTATCGCCCGCTCCCCGCCCCCGTCATGGCCAAACGCCTCGTCATCGCCGAGAAACCTTCAGTCGCCGCGGACATCGCGCGCGCGCTGGGCGGATTCGCGCGGCAGGGCGACTATTTCGAGCGCGACGACATGGTCGTCTCCTCGGCGGTCGGCCACCTCCTCGAGATCGGCATGCCGGAAGACGAGGAGGTCAAGCGCGGCAAGTGGACGTTCGCGCACCTTCCGGCGATCCCCTCGGCCTTCGCGCTCAAGCCGATCGAGAAGTCCGAAGACCGCCTGAAGACGCTGCTCAGACTCATCAAGCGCAAGGACGTCTCTCGGCTGGTCAACGCCTGCGACGCCGGCCGCGAGGGCGAGCTCATATTCCGCTACCTCGCGGCCTACGCCGGGACCGACAAGCCGGTCGAGCGGTTGTGGCTGCAGTCGATGACCCCGGCCGCGATCCGGGAGGGGTTCGAATCGCTGCGCGCCGACGCCGAGATGAAGCCGCTCGCCGACGCGGCGACCTGCCGCTCCGAGTCCGACTGGCTGGTGGGCATCAACGGCACGCGGGCGATGACCGCGTTCAATTCCAAGTCCGGCGGCTTCCAGCTCACCACCGTCGGCCGCGTGCAGACGCCGACGCTCGCGATCCTGGTCGAGCGCGAGGAGAAGATCCGCGCCTTCGTCCCGCGCGCCTACTGGGAACTCCACGGGACCTTCCGGGCCGTAGCCGGCGAATACCCGGGGCGCTGGTTCGACGAGAAATTCCGCAAGCCCGACGACGACCCCGACGCGCGCGCCGAGCGGATCTGGGACGAGGCGCGGGCCCGGGCGATCGCGCAGCGGTGCGCCGGCCGCCCGGGAACGGTGACCGAGGAATCGAAGCCGTCGACGCAGATCCCGCCGCTGCTCTACGACCTGACGACTCTGCAACGCGAGGCCAACGGCCGTTTCGGGTTCTCGGCGCGCACGACGCTGTCGCTCGCGCAGGCTCTCTACGAAAAGCACAAGGCGCTCACCTATCCGCGAACCGACTCGCGCGCGCTCCCCGAGGACTATCTCGGCACGGTGAAGAAGACGCTAGAGGCGCTCGCCGAGACCAACGCCTTCGGTACGCACGCGCGGCGGGTCATCAAGGAGAAGTGGGTCAAGCCGAACAAGCGGGTCTTCGACAACTCGAAGATCTCCGACCACTTCGCCATCATTCCGACGCTCGCGACGCCGAAGCACCTGTCGGAGCTCGAACAGAAGCTCTACGACTTCGTCGTGCGCCGGTTCCTGGCGGTGTTCCACCCGCCGGCCGAGTTCCTGGTCACCACGCGGATCACGCGCGTCGAGGGCGAGCCGTTCCGGACCGAGGGCAAGGTGCTGGTCGAGCCGGGCTGGCTCGCCGTCTACGGCAAGGAGGCCGCCGAGGACAACGCTTCGCTCGTCCCGGTGAAACCCGGCGAGAAGGTCGCGACGGTGAAGGTCGACGTCCAGGCGCAGACCACGCGACCACCGCCGCGCTACAACGAGGGCACGCTGCTCTCGGCGATGGAGGGCGCCGGCAAGACGATCGAGGACGAGGAGCTGCGCGAGGCGATGCGCGAGAAGGGCCTCGGAACGCCGGCCACGCGCGCTCAGATCATCGAGGGCCTGATCGGGGAGCGCTACATCCACCGCGACGGCAAGGAGCTCGTCCCGACGGCGAAGGCCTTCTCGCTGATGACGCTGCTCCACGGCCTGGGCGTTCCCGAGCTCTTTAGCCCCGAACTCACCGCCGAATGGGAGTTCCGGCTCGCGCAGATGGAGCGAGGGAAGCTCAAGCGCGCGGCTTTCATGAAGGACATCGTCGCGATGACGCGGCGGATCGTCGCGCAGGCGAAGAACTACGAGAGCGACACGATTCCCGGCGATTTCGCCACGCTCGAGGCCCGTTGTCCGAAGTGCGGCGGCGAGGTCCATGAGAAGTACAAGAAGTTCCAGTGCGTCGAGCCGTCCTGCGACTTCGGCTTCTGGAAGATCCTCGGTGGCCGCCAGCTCGAGCCGGCGGAGGCGGAGACGCTGGTCCGCGAACGCGCGGTGGGGCCGCTGGACGGCTTCCGCAGCCGCCTGGGCAGGCCGTTCTCGGCGAAGTTGCGGATGAACGACGCGAACGAGGTCGAGTTCGACTTCGGCCCGCGTCTGGACGACGAGGACGCCGAGGCGCCGGACTTCAGCGGACAGGAACCGCTGGGCCATTGCCCGAAGTGCTCGTCGCGCGTCTTCGAGACGCCGGCGGCCTACGTCTGCGAGCGCGCGGTCGGACCCGAGAAGACCTGCGATTTCCGCTCGGGACGAACGATCCTCCAGCGGAGCATCGAGCGATCGCAGATGCAGAAGCTGTTGTCGACCGGAAAGACCGACCTGCTCCAGTTCGTCTCCGCGCGGACACGGCGGCCGTTCTCCGCCTTCCTCGTCCGCCAGGAAGACGGCAAGGTCGGCTTCGAATTCGAGAAGAAGGAGCGCGGCGCGAAGGGCGGACGCGGCGCCCCGACGGCGCTGCGCGTGCTCGGCAAGCACCCGGCCGACGGTCGTCCGGTCGAGGTCTACGCCGGGCGCTACGGCCCCTACGTCAAGCACGGCGAGACCAACGCGACGATTCCCGACAAGGACAAGGTCGAGTCGATCACGCTGGCGGAAGCGATCGCGCTCGTGGACGAGAAGGCCGGCCGCTCGGGCGCGCCGGCGAAGACCCGCCGCCGTCCGGCGACCCCGGCCGAAGACGCGAACGCACCGCGCACGAAGACGTCCCGCGCCGTCGCACCGCCGCGAGGCGGCGCCTCGTCGCGGGCGACCGCGGCAGCGACGCCCGCCGCGAAGCCCGGCGCGAAGCGCAAACCGGCGTCGGTGAAACGCGCGGCGCCCGCGGCAAAGCCCGGCGCCAAACGCCGCTAGCGAACGGATCGCACGCCGGCCCGCGCCGCCGGACGGCCCGCGGGCAACCGCCGTCGGGCTGGTTCGCCGCCCATCGTTACGAGGGCGCGCAGAAGACGATGCCTTCGCCGGTCCAGCCCTGGGTCGCGATGAAGCTCTGGTAGACGCCGAGATCGGTCGTAAACCGGTGGTTCGGCGCGCCGCTCGCCCCGTTGTTGTACAAGCGCCAGACCGCGGTCGTGCCCGCCGGGCAGGCCCCGGCCACAGGGGTCCCGGCATGGAAGGCGATCGTCTCGTAGATCCAGTCCGGATTCGACTTGAGTCCCTCGCATTCGAACGAATACGCGGTGTAGAAATGCGAGCTCTTCGGCGGAAACGCCTCGGTGAAGAAGCGGCACACCGGTTGCGTTCCCGCGGACGGACCGTCCCAGGCCTTGAACGACGCGCCGGTGCGCACGAACGCACCGTTGAACGCGCCGCCGTCCAGCAACGCGATCTCGTCGGCGCGGGCGGTGATGAAGTAGTGGCCGAATCCGGCGTTGAAATACTCGACGACCGTCACCTTGCTCGCCGTCTGGCCGCTCGCCGCGGCGGCCTGGACGGCCGCCTCGGCATTGACGATCCCGGTGCCGCAGGTCAGGAACGTGCAATTCGACGTTTCGGGGAACGGCTTGGTCGTCGACGTCAGGGCCGTGCGCAATTGCTGCGACGTCAGCGAAGGCGCCACGGCCAGCATCAGGCTCGCCACTCCGGCGACGATCGGCGTCGAGAAGCTCGTGCCCTGCGCTCCGTGCACCGAATAAGCGCCGGGAACGGTCGACCCGTTGTTCGAGAGCACGGCGATGAGACCGAAATCGGTTCCCGGCTTCGAATCTCCGCCCGGCGCCGAGAGGTCGACGGTCGAACCGGTGTTCGTGTAACTCGCCCTCTGGCCGGAGATCGCCGTGGCCGCGACCGAAATTGTCGACGGGCACGACGACGGGAAGTGCAGGTTCGCATCGCCCGATTCGTTGCCGGCCGCGGCGAAGATCGCCCGCAGGCCGGTCGGCGTCACGAACTGCGCGATCAGCGCGTCCTCCTCGGCGGTGCACGGGGCGTCCGAGGCGCCGCCCAGGCTCAGGTTCAGCAGATGCGCCGGCGTCGGATTGGACGGGACGCCCGGCACCGGAAACCCGGCCGACCACGCGATCGCGTCGAAGATGTCGGAGAAGTCGCCGCCGCACTTGCCCAGCACGCGGACCGGCAGGATCTTCGCGGCCCAGTCGATCCCCGCGACCGCCAGCGAGTTGTTGCTGTTGGCGCCGATGACGCCGGCGACCGACGTGCCGTGCCAGCTCGAGTTCTCGATCTCGCAGTCCGGGAAATGCCCGGTGTCGAGATCGGCCTGCGTGAGCCAGTCGCCCGGGTCGGTCGGATCGGCGTCGCGGCCGTTGCCGTCGTTCGCGACCAGCGGGTCGCTGACGAAGTCGTAGCCGGGCAGGACGCGGCCGGCGAAATCCGGGTGCGGCAGGATGCCGGTATCGAGTACCGCCACGACGGTCGACGCCGACCCGGTCGTCAAGTCCCAGGCGGCGAACGCGCTGATCGTCGTGGCGTCGTTGCGCAGATAGGTTTGCGACTGGAGGTTGGTGTCGTTCGCGCTTCTCGCCCGCTTGAGTCGGCGATCGGGAACCGCGATCTTCGCGCCGCCCCGGGACATCGCCGCGCGCGCGGCCGCCACGGCATCGGCACCCTCCGGCAGCTCGACGAGATGGGCGCCGGCGGCGAGACGGCGGACCGGCATCGCGGCCACGTCGGCTTCGCGCTGGAGTCGCTCGATCCTCGACTTGGGCGAGAACGCCGCCTCGACGTCGGCCGGATCGAACTGCACGATCAAGCGCGCGCCGCCGGCATGGACCGCTCCGCAGGCCGCGAGCGCGCCTGCCGCGGCTAGCAGCGACGACCATCGGCGTGCGTGGCGTCCCGACATCTCGGCTCCCGGCGTTCACGACGCCGCCGCTCGGCCAACCGGCCCACGCCCGGCGTCGATCGACCGCACCTTACCCGGTCGGCCTCGTCCGCTCAACCCGACGGCGGCGCGCGGCGGACCCTTCGCGACCCGCCGCTACAATAGCGCGGTGTCCCGCTCGACCCGGGTCGTCTACGGCGTCAAACTCGCCGCGCTCCTGGCGGCCTTCCTGCTGCCGGCCATCCCCCAGCCCGCCGACTACCACGCGTTCGCCGACCGTCGCGCGGCGCTGGGTGTCGCGAACCTCGCCGACGTCCTGTCGAACCTCGCCTTCGTTGGCGCGGGTGGCGCTGGCCTCGCGGCGATCGCGGCCGGTCGGGCGCGGTTTCAGACCCCGGCCGAGCGTTGGCCCTACGTCGTCTTCTTCGCCGGCGTCCTGCTGACCGGGTTCGGTTCCGCCTACTACCATCTGGCACCGGACAACGCGCGGTTGTTCTGGGATCGGTTGCCGATGACCGTCGCGTTCATGGGCCTCGTGTCCGCGCAAATGGTCGAGCGCATCGACGTCCGCCGGGGCCTCGCCCTCCTCGCGCCGCTCGTGGCCCTCGGCGTCCTTTCGGTTGTCTACTGGCGCGCGACCGAGCGCGCCGGCGCGGGCAACGTCGTTCCCTACGCCGTGCTCCAGGCGACCGCGGTCTTCGTGCTCCTGCTGCTGGCGATCCTCAAGCCCTCGCGCTACACCCGCGGGCCGGATCTCTACTGGGTGTTCCTCGCCTACGTGCTGGCGAAGGTCTTCGAAGCGCTCGACCGCGAGATCTACTCGCTCGGCGGCCTCGTCAGCGGGCATACCCTCAAGCACCTGGCCGCCGGCGCCGCGGCCGAGGGTGGTCGCGCGGATGCTGGTCCGGCGGGCCGTGCGGCCGCCCGGCCTAGACGTCGAGGTTGCGCACGCCCAGCGCGTTGGTCTCGATGAACGCGCGGCGCGGCTCGACCTGCTCGCCCATCAGCTTGTCGAAGATCTCGTCGGCGGCGATCGCGTCCTCGATCTGCACCTTGAGCAGCCGGCGCACCGTCGGGTCCATCGTCGTCTCCCACAACTGCTCGGGGTTCATCTCCCCCAGACCCTTGTAGCGCTGGATCGACACCGCGTCGCGCGCTTCGGCGAGCAGCCACTCGATCGCCTCGGGGAACGCCGCCACGGGACGGAGCTTGTCGCCACGTCGGACCGTCGCGCCCGATCGCACGAGTCCCTGGAGCAGCGCAGCCGCCGCGGCGATCTGCGCGCCGTCGCCGCTCTCCAGCAGGTCGGCGTCGAGGACCGTCGTGTGCGGCGTCCCGTGATGTCGCCGGACGATCACGAGCCGGCGCGCCTCGCGCGCGGCGTCGTAGCGCGCCTCGATAGAGACCTCCGGGTCGCCGACCGCCTCGGCCAGCGCGCGGGCGCTGCGCTCGGCCCCGAGCTCGGTCGCGAGGTCGACCCGCGCGCCGCCCAGCATCGCCCGCAGGACCGCGGCGTCGACGACCCGCGACAGTCGATCGACGACCGCGTCGGCGAGCAGGTACTCGCGCGCGATCGAGGCGAAGGTCTCGCTCGCGAGCGGCGCCTGACCGGCGCCGGGGACGAGCTCGGCGCCCTTGAGCGCGACGCGCAACAGGTGCTGTTTGAGCTCGTGCTCGTCCTTGAGGTAGACCTCTTCGCGCCCCTGCTTGGCGCGGTAGAGCGGCGGCTGGGCGATGTAGATGTGCCCGCGCTCGACCAGGTCGCGCATCTGCCGGTAGAAGAACGTCAGCAACAACGTGCGGATATGCGAGCCGTCGACGTCCGCATCGGTCATGATGATGACCCGGTGGTAGCGCAGCTTGTCCGGGTTGTAGTCGTCCTTGCCGAATCCGGTGCCCAGCGCCGTGATCAGCGTCACGATCTCCTGCGAGCTGATCACCTTGTCGATGCGCGCCCGCTCGACGTTGAGGATCTTGCCGCGCAGCGCAGGATCGCCTGGAACTTGCGATCGCGCCCCTGCTTCGCCGAGCCGCCGGCCGAATCACCCTCGACCAGGTAGAGCTCGGAGAGCGCCGGATCGCGTTCCTGGCAATCGGCGAGCTTGCCGGGCAGGCCCATCCCGTCCAGCACTCCCTTGCGCCGCGTCAGCTCGCGCGCCTTGCGCGCGGCTTCCCGGGCGCGCGCGGCCTCGACGATCTTGCCGCAGATGATCTTCGCGTCGGCCGGGTATTCGAGCAGGAACTCGGCGAGCTTGGCGCCGACGATCTCCTGCACGATCGGCTGCACTTCCGATGACACGAGCTTGTCCTTGGTCTGACTCGAGAACTTGGGCTCGGGGACCTTGACCGAGAGGACGCAGGTCAGTCCCTCGCGCATGTCGTCGCCGGAGGTCTCGACCTTGGCCTTCTTGGCGACCTCCTCCTTCTCGATGTAGCTGTTGAGCGTGCGCGTCATCGCCTGACGCAGGCCGGTGAGGTGCGTGCCGCCATCACGCTGCGGGATGTTGTTGGTGAAGCACTGCACGTTCTCGGCGTAGCTGTCGTTCCACTGCATCGCCACCTCGACGGTCGTGCCGTCCTTCTCGCCGACCGCGTGGAAGACGCGTGGATGGAGCACCGACTTCGCCCGGTTCATGTACTCGACGAAACCCTTCACCCCGCCCGAGTAGGCGAAGTTCTCGGTCTTCCCGTCGCGCTGGTCGGTCAGCTCGATCCTCACGCCGTTGTTGAGGAACGACAGCTCGCGGATGCGCTTGGCGAGGATCTCGTAGTGGTACTCGATGCGGCCGAAGGTCTCGACCGACGCCATGAAGTGGACTTCGGTACCGCGACGGTCGGTCGCTCCGGCAATCGCGAGCGGCGCCACGGCCTCACCGCGCCGGAACTCCATCTGATGGACCTTGCCGGCACGGAAGATCCTGAGCTTGAGCCAATCCGACAACGCGTTGACGACCGACACGCCCACGCCGTGCAGGCCGCCGGACACCTTGTAGCTGTTGTTGTCGAACTTGCCGCCGGCATGCAGCTCGGTCATGACGATCTCGGCGGCCGAGCGCTTCTGCTCGTCGTCGTCCTTGACGTCTGTGGGAATGCCGCGTCCGTTGTCGATGACCGAGATCGAGTTGTCGGCGTGGATCACGACGCGGATCTCGTCGCAATAGCCGGCCAGGGCTTCGTCGATCGCGTTGTCCAGCACCTCGAAGACCATGTGGTGCAGGCCGGTACCGTCGGACGTGTCGCCGATGTACATACCCGGGCGCTTGCGCACCGCGTCGAGACCTTTGAGGATCTTGATGCTG
The DNA here is from genome assembly GCA_046347725.1 of Burkholderiales bacterium. GTDB lineage: Bacteria > Pseudomonadota > Gammaproteobacteria > Burkholderiales > Casimicrobiaceae > VBCG01. The sequence goes on along the minus strand of JAXMFN010000007.1, from coordinate 82,858 downwards.
GACGAGTCGTAATCGGCGGCGGTCGGTTGCGGTCTGGGCATCGCGGCGGTCATGCGGTCGGTAGCCTTTGCTTGTTCAGCGTAGAGGTTCTGGATGATCGGAACGCGGTGGCGCGCCGCCAACGCCGCGGGCACGCCTCCCTCGTCGGTCGGCGTGCGGCGTTGACGCGGCCCGGCACGGTCAGGGAAGCCGTCAGATGCGCATCGGCATCACGACGTACTTGTAGTCGTCGCGGCCGGGCATCGTGACGAGGGCGCTCGAGTTCGCGTCGCCGAACGCGAACGCGATCTCGCTGCTGTCGAGGTTCTGGAGAACCCCGAGCAGGTAGTTGATGTTGAATCCGATGTCGAGCGGCTCGCCGTGATAGGCGACCTCGAGCTCCTCTTCGGCTTCCTCCTGCTCGCTGTTCGTGCAGATGATCCGCAGCTGGTCGTTGCCGAGGACGAGCCGGACCCCGCGGAACTTCTCGTTCGACAGGATCGAGGCGCGCTGCATCGCCGAGAGCAGCACCGCGCGGTCGACCCGGATCTCCTTGGTGTGGCCGACCGGAATGACCCGGTTGTAATCGGGAAACTTGCCGTCGACGACCTTCGATACCAGCTCGACATTGGCGAACCGGAAACGAACCTGGCTCGCGAGGATGTCCAACGACACCGGATCGTCGGTGTCCGTAAGGAGCTTGCCCAGCTCGAGCACCGTCTTGCGCGGCAGGATCACTTCCTGGCGCGTGTATTCGCCCTGGACCGGCAGGCTCGCCCAGGACAGACGATGGCCGTCGGTCGCCACCGCCTGCAGGGAGCCGCGGTCGACGACGAGCAGCAGGCCGTTCAGGTAGTAGCGGATATCCTGCTGCGCCATCGCGAACTCGACCAGCCGGAACAGCCCGCGCAGGTCCTTCTGCGGCAGCGACAGTGTCTGCAGCTTGTCCTGACCCAGGCTGATGCGCGGATAGTCGCCGGCCGCGAGGGTCTGGAGGTTGAACCGCGATCGCCCGGCACGCACCGACATCTTGCTGCCGCTGACGTCGATGTTCAGCGTCGCGTCGTCGGGCAGCGCCCGCAGCAGATCCTGGAGCTTGCGGGCGGAGACCGTCGTCGCCGCGCCGGCCTTCACCGGGCACTCGGCCATCGCGCTGATCTGCATCTCCAGGTCGGTCGCCGTCAGTTCGAGCCCGCCTTCCCGCGGTTCGATCAGGACGTTGGCGAGGATCGGGAGCGTATGGCGTCGCTCGACGATTCCGGAGACCGCCTGCAGCGGCTTGAGCAAGGCGTCGCGCGCGAGTTGTTTTAGTTGCATCGTTTGTAGATCGATAATCGTTGATAAGGGGCGGTCGCGCGCCGGGAGATCCCCGATTAGTTCCGCCGAATCAGCGCTTTGCAGCGCGTAGGACCCTGGGGAGCACCGACCGGGGCCCTGTGGATCAATTGAGGAGGAAATCGCGGTCGACGGAAATCCGCCGCTTAATCCACAAATTATAGACGAAATACCCTGGTTCTTCCAGCCGAGGCCGGGGGAAAACGGCAGCCGCCACCGGGTCAGCTCCGCAGGACCTGGAGGAGGAAATTGACGTCGCGATTGAGCTCGCTGTGCGACTCCCGCAGCTTCGCGATCTGCCGGCACGCGTGCAGGACCGTCGTATGGTCGCGTCCGCCGAAGTTGCTGCCGATCTCAGGCAGCGACAGTTGCGTCAGTTCCTTGGCCAGCGCCATCGCCACCTGGCGCGGCCGGGCGATCGCGCGCGAGCGCTTCTTCGAATGCATTTCGGCGGGGCGGATCTTGTAGTAGTCGGCGACCGTCTTCTGGATGTTCTCGATCGAGATCTGGCGGTTCTGGACCGCGAGGAGATCCTTCAGGGCCTCCTTGGTGACGGCGAGCGTGATGTCCTGGCGATGGAAGCTCGAGTACGCCGCGACGCGCTTGAGCGCACCCTCCAGTTCCCGGACGTTGCTGCGGATGTGCTTGGCGATGAAAAAGGCGACCTGTTCGTCCAGCGCGAGGCCGCTCTGGTGAGCCTTGGCGAGCAGGATCGCGACCCTCATCTCGAGTTCCGGCGGCTCCAGTGCGACGGTCAGACCCCAGCCGAACCGGGAGATCAGGCGTTCCTCGATGCCGGCGATCTCCTTCGGATAGGTATCGCAGGTGATGACGACCTGCCGGTGGCTCTCCACCAACGTGTTGAAGAGGTAGAAGAACTCCTCCTGCGTCCGGCTCTTGCCGCCGAAGAACTGGATATCGTCGATGAGCAGCAGGTCGAGCGAGCGGTAGTAGCGTTTGAACTCGTCGAAGGCCTTGTGCTGGTAGGCGCGAACCACGTCCGAGACGTAGGTTTCGGCGTGGATGTAGCGGATCTTGGCCGACGGATTCTGGGCGAGGATGCCGTGGCCGATCGCCTGGATCAGATGGGTCTTGCCCAGGCCGACGCCCCCGTAGACGAACAACGGGTTGTACGCGGTCGGATGTTCGGAGACCTGGATCCCGGCGGCGCGCGCGAGTTGATTCGCCTTGCCGTTGACGAACGTCTCGAACGTGAACGTACCGTTCAAGCCGCTCGCGTCGATCCGGCGCGCGATCGCGGGCGGGATCCGGGGTGCGTCCGGGGACGCGAGCGGGAGCGTCGTCGGGGGCGTCGCCGGTGCGTTCGGTGCCGGCGGCGCCACCCGATCCGGCGGTGCGGGGTCGATCGCCTGGACTTCAGGATCCGGCGCCGGGCTCTCGCACAGCGCGTAGGCGATCGTCACCGGAGAGCCGGCCGCTTCCCGCGCGAGATGGGCGATCCGCTGCCCGAACCGGTCCTTCACCCATTGGAGGACGAACCGGTTCGGCGCCCGCAGGGTCAAGCCGGTGTCGCCGGATTCGACCGCCAGCGGGCGGATCCAGGTCGCGAACTGCTGCGGCGTGAGTTCGCGCTCGAAGGCGACCAGGCAGGCGGTCCAGGCGGCGGGCGTGAGTGAGGCTTGGGACATCGGATCCGCGAGGGAAGACGGCAGGCCGGGTCGGGAAAAACACTCGGGCGCCCGACCGGCTTGGAACTCCCGCCGGGGCGCCCGCAATTACTCACAAGTCTAGCCGGTTTCACTGCGTGACGGGCCAGTTATCCACAGCGATGGGAGCCACGGCCGCAGCGGGACGCGGACTTCGAGCGCCGATCGGCAGCGGCGTGTAAGTGAATGCTCGCGCGCGAACACCGGATCGCCTTCCGGCCCGACCGGTCTTGACAGGAAAACCGCCAACATGTTCTAATAACAAGCTTTTTCCGACCAACTTTCCCGTCGAATCCTGCGATGAAGCGCACCTTTCAACCCTCGAAGATCCGCCGTGCGCGGACCCATGGCTTCCGGGCCCGCATGAAGACGGTCGGTGGCCGCAAGGTGCTCTCGGCTCGTCGCGCGAAGGGCCGCGTCCGGCTGACGCCCTGATCGACTCCGGGAACTCCGTCCGTCCCGTCGTTGCCCGCGATCGCAGCCATCGCCTGACCGGGGCCGGTGCGTTCGACGCGTTGTTTCGCGCCGGGCGACGTCACCAGGGTCGGTGGATCGAGCTGGTCGTGGCCCCCGCCTTGCGGGATCCGGGGCGCGCAGGCTTGGCGGTGTCCCGCCGGTCGCTGCGCCGCGCCGTCGATCGCAACCGCTGGAAGCGCAAGGTCCGCGAAGCGCTTCGAGCCTCCCGTCCCGCCCTTGAGGCCTTCGACGTGATCGTCCGATTGAAACGACCGGCCAACGGCCCCGAGATCGACAGTGCCGCCGACGAAGCGGCGCGGATGCTGGCCGCTCTGGTGCGGCCAGCCGGAAGTTCACTGTGAAGCGGGCGCTGACTTCGGCCATTCGCGGCTACCAGCTTGTGTTTCGGCCATTACTCGGCGCCAACTGCCGTTTCTACCCCAGCTGCTCGGACTACGCTCGGGAAGCCATCGAGCGCCATGGTGCGGCCAAGGGGTCCTGGCTCGCCGCACGGCGCGTCGGTCGCTGCCATCCCTTCCATCCGGGCGGCTACGACCCGGTTCCCTAAACCACCGCCCGCTCGACGCCGATCCCTTCCGGTCGGTGTCCGCCCTCCGCGATGGACACGCAACGTCTGATCCTGTTCGTCATTTTCTCGTTTTCGGCCCTGATGCTCTGGGAGGCATGGCAACGGGACAAGAACCCGCCGCCGCCGGCCGCGCAGACGGCGAAGGCGCCCGACAAGCCGCTCGATGTCCCATCAGCGCCCTCCGGGGTGAGCGGATCGACGGCGACGCCGCCCGCGGGTGGCGCGGCGGGCGTGCCCGCCCTGCCGGGGACGTCGACCACGGCGCCTGCCGCCGCCACGCGGCCGATCACGATCAAGACCGATTTGTACTCGGCCGAGATCGATCCGGTCGGCGGAGCGGTCGTCCAGATGGCGCTGGCGCAGCACCGCGACGCGTTCGACAAGTCGAAACCGTATCTGGCGTTGCAGCGCAACGCCGAGCGGACCTTCGTCGCGCAGGCCGGCATCCTCGGCGAAGGCATGCCCAACCACCGGACCGTCTACGAAGTGCTTCCGGGGTCGCGCGAGCTCGCGCCCGGCGCCGACCGCCTCGATGTTCAGCTGGTCGCGAGCGCGGCGAATGGCGACAAGGTCGTCCAGACGCTCTCGTTCCGCCGGGGCAGCTACCTGATCGAAGCCTCGTTCGACCTGACCAACGCGACGGCCGCGCCGGTCGCGCCGTTCGCCTACTTCCAGCTCACGCGAGACACGAAGCAGGCGGTGCCGCAGAACTCGATGGCGCCCGCCGCCTATGTCGGACCGGTCGTCTACAACGCGACCGACAATTTCAAGAAAGTCGAGCCCGGCGAGATCGACAAGCTCGCCGCCGACCCGACCCGCAAGGTTCCCTACACCCGCAGCGCCGACAACGGCTGGGTCGGGATGCTCGAGCATTATTTTGTCGCCGCCTGGCTCCCGTCCGACGAGAAGAAGCTCGCGCGCGAGTTCTACACGCGCAAGCTCGACGGCGGCCTGTACGCCGCCGGCGTCATCGTGCCGCTGGGCACGATCGCACCGGGTGCGACCGGCCGCGTGTCGGTGCCGCTGTATGTCGGCCCGCAGGACCAGGACCTGCTCGCCAAGCTCGCCAAGGGCCTCGACCTGTCGGTCGACTACGGGATCTTCACCGTCATCGCCGCGCCGCTCTTCTGGTTGCTCCGATGGCTGCACGGGCTCATCGGCAACTGGGGCTGGGCGATCGTCGTCATGACGATCCTGATCAAGGCGGCGTTCTATCCGTTGAACGCGGCGGCCGCGCGTTCGATGGGCAAGATGAAGATCGTCGGGCCGAAGCTCAAGGCGCTCCAGGAGCAGTACGCCAACGACAAGCAGCAGCTCCAGATCAAGATGATGGAGCTCTACCGGCAGGAGAAGATCAATCCGCTGGGGGGCTGTCTGCCGATCCTCGTGCAGATCCCGGTGTTCATCGCGCTCTACTGGGTGCTGTTGTCGGCGGTCGAGCTCCGTCACGCGCCATGGCTGGGTTGGATCCAGGACCTCTCGGCGCCCGATCCGTGGTACGTCCTGCCGGTCGTGTACGCGGTGACCGCGTGGCTGCAGGTGAAGCTCTCGCCGACGCCGATCACCGACCCGGTGCAGGCGAAGATCTTCCAGATCATGCCGATCGCCTTCTCGGTGTTGTTCATCTTCTTCCCGTCGGGCCTCGTGCTCTACTGGCTGGTTAACAACATCCTGCAGATCGGGCAGCAGTGGCAGGTCAACCGGATGCTGGAGAAGGAACAGGCGCTCGCCGCCGCCAAGCGGCGCTAGTGGCGACCGAAGGGCCGCCCCGAGGTCGCCACACAGCCCCCCTTGGGGGGCGGCGGCCGCAGGCCGCTGCGGGGGGAACCCAGGCGCCGGCCGCGGTAAGCTCCGGCGGTGAGCCGCGCGACCCCGCCGCCCGACACGATCGTCGCGATCGCGACGCCGCCGGGCCGTGGCGGCATCGGCGTGATCCGGATCTCCGGCGCGGACCTCGAGCCGTTCGTCGCCGGCCTCGTCGGCCGCCCGCTCGACGCGCGCGTCGCCACCCACACGGCGTTCCACGACACGCACGGCGACCGCCTCGACATCGGCCTCGCGCTCTACTTCCCGGCGCCCCGGTCCTACACCGGCGAGTCGGTCCTGGAGCTCCACGGGCACGGTTCCCCGGCGGCGCAACGGCTCGTGCTCGCGCGCTGCCTCGAGCTCGGCGCGCGCCTGGCCGAGCCCGGCGAATTCACCCGCCGCGCGTTCGAGAACGGGCGCATCGACCTCGCGCAGGCCGAGAGCGTGGCCGATCTCATCGAAGCGTCTTCCAGCGCCGCGGCCCGCGCGGCCGCCCGCAGCCTGGCCGGCGATTTCTCGCGCGAGGTGCGCGCGATCGTGACAGTGGTGACCGAGCTTCGCATGCTCGTCGAGGCCTCGCTCGACTTCCCCGAGGAAGACGTCGCCCTCGTGCGCGCCTCGGACGCCGCCTCGAGGCTCGCGCAGGCCCGGGCGTGGGTGGAGCGGCTGACCTCGCGGGCGCTCACCGGGACGCGGCTCGCGCGGGGCTTGTCGGTCGTGCTCGTCGGCCGTCCGAACGTCGGCAAGTCGAGTCTGATGAACCGGCTCGCGCGCGACGAGGTCGCGATCGTCGCGCCGATCCCGGGCACGACCCGAGATACGGTCGTGCGGGAGCTGGAAGTCGGCGGGTATCCGCTGACGGTTGTCGATACCGCCGGGTTGCGCGAGACCGAGGATCCGGTCGAGCGGCTGGGCATCGGGAGGACGATGCGGGCGATCGCCGAAGCCGACGCCGCGGTCGTGCTCGTCGACGCGGCCGGGAGCGGCGCGGAGCTCGCCGAGGCCGATCGCGCGGTGCTGGCGAAATTGCCGGCCGGACTCGCGCGGATCGTCGTCCATAACAAGGCCGATCTGGTTGGCCGGTCCGGCGAGCGCGGCGTCGACCCGGACGGCGTGCCGCACGTCTGGCTCTCGGCGCTGACTGGGGAGGGGATGGCGGGCCTGGAGGCCGAGCTGCTCGCGGTCGCCGGTGTCGATGCCGCTGGCGAGGACGCGTTCATCGCGCGCGTTCGCCATCTCGAGGCGCTGCGCGAGGCCGGTCGCCGGCTCGACGCGGCCGCGGCGCAACTGGGGCGTCCCCGACCGGCGCTCGAACTCTACGCCGAGGAATTGCGCGAGGCGCAGTCCGCTCTCGCCGCGATCACCGGCGAATTCAGCGCCGACGATCTCCTGGGGGAGATCTTTTCGCGGTTCTGTATCGGCAAGTGACGCACCCGCGCCGGGCGCGGCCGTGGTCGCGGGGCCCAGCGGACTCGGTTATGCTCGCGCCTCCTGGCCGACGCCGACCGGCGCCGGCCGCACCGACCCCGAGGAGTCCACGATGGATCGCCGCCAATTCTCGCTCGCCGCGCTCGCGACCGTGTGTGTGTCCGAGCTGCCGCTGATCGGGCTCGCCCGGGCGCAGACGATCGGAACCCTGAAGATGATGATCCCCGCCAATCCGGGCGGCGGCTGGGACCAGACCGGCCGGGCGCTGGGGGCGGCGATGCAGTCGGCCAAGGTCGTCGGCGCCGTGCAGTACGAGAACAAGGGCGGGGCGGCCGGTACGCTCGGGCTCGCGCAGTTCGTCAACAGCGCCAAGGGCGACGCGAGCGCGCTGATGATGGGCGGCATGGTGATGGTCGGCGGTATCGCGCTGCAGAAGAGCCCGGTCGACCTGACGATGGTCACGCCGATCGCGCGACTGACGAGCGAGTACCTCGTCGTCGTCGTTCCCGCGTCCTCGCCGCACAAGTCGCTCGGCGATCTGGTGGCCGCCTACAAGGCCGATCCGGGCAAGGTGTCCTGGCACGGCGGCTCGGCGGGCGGGTCGGACCATATTCTCGCCGGCCTGATCTCGCGCGCGGTCGGCGTCGACCCGGCGAAGGTCAATTACGTCGCGGCCAAGGGAGGCGGCGACCAGGTCGCCAACATCGTCGGCGGTCACGTCACTTGCGGCATCGCCGGTGTCGGCGAATTCGCCGAGCACGTGAAAAGCGGGCGGATGCGCGCGCTGGCGGTGTCGGGCCCGGCGCGGATCGACGGGATCGCGACGTTGAAGGAGCAGGGCGTCGACGTCGTGCTCGGCAACTGGCGCGGCGTGTTCGGCGCGCCAGGGCTCTCCACGGCGCAGCGCGACGCGCTGGTCGCCGCGGTGAGAACGGCGACCGAGTCGGCGGCCTGGAAGGAATCGCTCGCGAAATACGGATGGGAGCCGGTGTTCCTCGGCGGCGACGCGTACCGGACGTTCATCGACGAGGATACCCGGCGCATCGCCGGCATCCTCGAATCGCTCGGCCTCAGGAAATAGCGGTGCCCGACCGGCGCCGAGGCGCCCGCGCCGAGCTCGTTCTGTCGGCCGCGGTGTTGGCGCTGGGGCTCTTCGCCGCTGCCGTCGCGTTCCGGCTGCCCGACGCGGGAGGCTATTCCCGGATCGGCCCGAATGTCATGCCGGTGATCGTGGCCGGTGGACTCGTGTTCTGCGGCGCCTGGCTGCTCGTCGAGTGGGCGACCGGGGGCTGGCGCGCGCCGGTCGCCGACGACCCGGCCGAGCGCGGCGAGCACGCGTTCGACACGCGAGCCTTCACCTGGGTGGTCGCGGGGTTGCTGGCGCAGATGGCGTTGATCCGGCACGGCGGGTTCGTCGTCGCCGCGGCGACGCTGTTCGGTTGCGTCGCGCGCGGGTTCGGCAGCGCCAGGCCGATCGGGGATGCGGCGATCGGATTCGGGCTCGCGCTCGCGCTGTACCTGTTCTTCGCGAGATTCCTGGGCGTGAGCCTGCCCGGCGGATGGCTCGCGCCGCTGTTGTCGGCCGGCGCGGCATGACGCCGGCCCTGGCGACGAGGCGATGAGCGAGACCTTCGCCGCGCTGGCGACCGGATTCGGCGTCGCGCTCTCCCCGCTCAACCTGCTGTGGGGCTTCGTCGGCGTGACGCTCGGCACGGCGATCGGCGTGCTGCCCGGCGTGGGTCCGGCGCTGACGGTGGCGATGCTGCTGCCGCTGACCGGCAAGCTCGATCCGACCGGCGCGCTGATCCTGTTCGCGGGGATCTACTACGGCGCGATGTACGGCGGGTCGACGACGACGATCCTGCTCAACACGCCCGGGGAGTCGGCGTCGATCGCAACCGCGCTCGAAGGCAACCGGATGGCGCGCCGCGGACGCGCCGGCCCGGCGCTCGCGACCGCCGCGATCGGCTCCTTCGTCGCCGGCACGATCGCGACGGTGCTGTTGACGCTGCTCGCCCCGGCGATCGTCGAGGTGGCGCTCAAGTTCGGTCCGGCCGAGTATTTCGCGCTGATGGTGTTCGCCTTCGTGACCGTCGCCGCGGTGCTCGGCGAATCGACGTCGCGCGGACTGGCGATGCTCTTCGTCGGGCTGCTGCTGGGCCTGGTCGGCATCGACGACCAGACCGGACAGATGCGCTTCGCGTTCGGCGTCCCCGAGTTGATGGATGGCATCGACGTCGTCGTGCTCGCGGTGGGCCTGTTCGCCGTCGGCGAATCACTCTACGTCGCCGCCTACCAGAGCCGGATCGCCGAGGAGGTCGGCAAGCTCACCGGGTCGATCTGGATGTCGCGCGACGACTGGCGACGCTCGTGGCCGGCGTGGTTGCGCGCGACCGCGATCGGCTTTCCGTTCGGCACGATCCCGGCCGGCGGCGCCGAGATCCCGACGTTCGTCTCCTACGCGGTCGAGAAGCGGCTCTCGGCTCATCCCGAGGAGTTCGGCAACGGCGCGATCGAGGGAGTCGCCGGGCCGGAGGCGGCCAACAACGCGGCGTCGACCGGCGTGCTCGTGCCGCTCCTCACGCTCGGTATCCCGACGTCGGCGACGGCCGCGATCCTGCTCGCCGCGTTCCAGAGCTACGGACTGCAGCCGGGACCACTGCTGTTCCAGACACAGGCCTCGCTGGTCTGGGGGCTGATCGCGAGCATGTACGTCGGCAACGTGCTGCTGCTCGTGCTCAACCTGCCGCTCGTCGGACTGTGGGTCCAGGTGCTCCGGATCCCGCGCGCGGCGTTGTACGCGTCGATCCTGCTGTTCGCGACGATGGGCGCGTACAGCCTCCACCAGTCGGTCGTCGATCTGCTGACGCTGCTGGTGTTCGGCCTGATGGGCTTCGGCATGCGGCGCTACGGGTTCCCCGCGGCGCCGGCGGTGATCGGACTGATTCTGGGGCCGCTCGCGGAATCGCAGTTCCGCCGTGCGCTGGCGATCAGCCAGGGGGACCCGTCGGTGTTCGTCACCCACCCGATCGCCGCGGTGTTCCTGTCGCTCGCCGCACTCGTCGTCGTTGCGCCGGCGGTGGTCCGGCGGTTCCGGGCGACCCGCGCCGCCCCCTGACGCGATGCCGCCGATCGCCTCGCAGGGACGGTGGGGCGCGACGCTCGCGATCGGCGTGCTCGCGGGAGCCGTCTGCGCGCGGGTCGGCACACCGATACCGTGGATGCTGGGGCCACTGTTCGCGGTCGCTCTGTCGCGGGTCGCCGGCCTGCCGCTCGAGGTTCCGCAGCCGGTCCGGTACGTCGGCCAGTGGATCATCGGCACGGCGCTGGCGCTGTACTTCACGCCGGCGGTGTTGCGGGAGGTGACCGGGTGGTGGCCGATTCTGGTCGCCGGAGGCCTGTTCGCCGTGGCCCTCGGATACGTCGCGGGTTTCGCGCTCGCGCCGATCGCGCGGATCGACCGGGTCACCGCGATCTTCGCGAGCGTGCCCGGCGGCGCGGCGGAGATGTCGAACCTGGGCGACCGCTACGGCGCGCGGGCCGACCGCGTCGCGGCGGCGCAGAGCCTGCGCATCCTCATCGTCGTCGGCGTGATTCCGGCGGCGTTCGCCGTGCTCGACCTCCACGGCACCGACGTCTACGTCGCCGGCGTGCGCGAGTTCGACGCCCGCGGCCTGGCGCTGCTGATGACGCTGACCTTGGCCGGCGCGGCGGTCGCGCGGATCGCGCGCGTGCCCAACGCCTTCATCCTCGGTCCGCTCGCGGTGGGCATCCCGCTGACGGCGGCCGGCGTCGAGCTCTCGTCGGTGCCGGTCCCGCTGTCCAACGCCGGTCAATGGCTGCTCGGCTGCGCGCTGGGCGCCCGGTTCCAGCCGGACTTCCTGCGCGATGCGCACCGGTTCGCCGCCGGCGTCGTCGCGAGCGTGTTCCTGTCGATGGCGGTGGCGGCCGCCTTCGGGCTCCTGCTCGCGCGGGTCGCCGGCATTCCCGGACCGACGCTCGTCCTGGGAACCGCGCCCGGCGGACTCGCCGAGATGTGCATCACCGCCAAGGTCATGCAGTTCGGCGTGCCGCTGGTGACCGCGCTGCACGTCACGCGGCTGGTCATCCTGCTGCTCGCGACCGCGCCGGTCTTCCGTTGGTTGCGCTCGCACCGCCCGGACCTGCTGGACGGGATCCCGCGATGAGCTGGGATCCGGGGCGCTATCTCCAGTACGCCGGCGAGCGCCTGCGACCGGCGCTCGACCTGGTCGCGCGCATCGCCCTCGCCTCGCCGCGCGCGATCGTGGACCTGGGTTGCGGCGCCGGCAACGTGACCGCGCTCCTCGCGCAGCGCTGGCCCGACGCCGACGTGCTGGGGATCGACAGCGACGAGGCGATGCTCGCGAAGGCGCGTGCGAGCGCGATCGGCGGCCGAGTCCGTTTTCGCGCCGGCGATCTCGCCGCCGGCGCCTTCGACGGACGGCCCGACATCGTCTTCAGCAACGCCGCCTTGCATTGGGTCGGCGATCACGGAGCGCTCGTCCCGGCGCTGCTCGCACGGGTCGCGCCGGGTGGCGTGCTCGCCGTGCAGATGCCGCGCAACTTCGGCGAGGCGTCGCACCGGGCGGTCGCCGAGACGGCGGCGAGCGCCCGCTGGCGCGAAGCGGTCGGGGCGCTCGTCGGACCGGCGCCGGTCGGCGAACCGGACCGCTACTACCGCTGGCTCGCGCCGCGGGCGGCGGCGGTGGACATCTGGGAGAGCGTGTACCTGCAGCGACTGCCGGCGCGCGACGACGGCGAGCATCCGGTGGTCGCGTTCGTTTCGGGGACCTGGCTCGTCCCGTACTTCGCCGCGTTGGGCGAGTCGCGCCGGGCCGCGTTCCTCGACGATTACCGCGCGCGCATCGACACCGCCTATCCGCGCGAGCCGGACGGCGCGGTGTTGTTCCCGTTCCGCCGCCTGTTCATCGTCGCCCACCCGCGCTGACGCGAACACGGTCGGCGGCGACCGGCCTGACCTTTTGGCCACCGGCGAGCGAGCTGCCCGGTGGAGGCCCGGCGTGCTAGATTCTTTAGATTGTGCGCCGCGATGTCCACTTGCCGGCGCGAGCCGTTTCCTCCCTTCGAGCCCGCCGATGAACCGACCCGAATCGCTCGCCTCGCTCGCCGCTTCCGTCGCGGCGCCGGACTACGTGCGCCACCCGCGCATTCTCGGGTGGGTGCGCGAGTTCGCTGCGCTGGCCAAGCCCGACCGCATCGTCTGGTGCGACGGATCCGACGCCGAGTACCGGCGTCTGTGCGACGAGATGGTGGCAACCGGTACGCTGATCCGGCTCGACCCGGTCAAGCGGCCCGGCTGCTTCCTCGCGAGGTCGGACCCGTCCGACGTCGCCCGCGTCGAGGATCGGACCTACATCTGCAGCGAGCGCGAGGAGGATGCCGGTCCGACGAACAACTGGAAGGCGCCCAAAGAAATGCGGGCGACCCTCGAACGATTGTTCGACGGCGCGATGCGGGGACGGTCGCTCTACGTCGTGCCGTTCTCGATGGGACCGCTCGGCAGCCCGATCGCGCAGATCGGCGTCGAGTTGACCGACAGCCCGTACGTCGCGGTCAGCATGAGGCTGATGACCCGGATGGGCCGGGCGGTGTTTGACGTGCTGGGCGGCGACGGGGCGTTCATCCCGTGCCTGCACACGGTCGGTGCGCCGCTCGCCGAAGGCGCGGCGGACGAGCCCTGGCCTTGCAACCCGGACGTCAAGTACATCGTCCACTATCCGGAGACCCGCGAGATCTGGTCGTACGGTTCCGGCTACGGCGGCAACGCGCTCTTGGGCAAGAAATGCCTGGCGCTGCGGATCGCCTCGGTGATGGGGCGCGACGAAGGTTGGCTCGCCGAGCACATGCTGATCCTCGGCGTCACCTCGCCGGTCGGCGACAAGCGCTACGTCGCCGCCGCGTTCCCGAGCGCCTGCGGCAAGACCAACTTCGCGATGCTGATCCCGCCGCCGGAGTTCGAAGGCTGGAAGGTCACGACGATCGGCGACGATATCGCCTGGCTCAAACCGGGGCCGGACGGCCACTTCCGGGCGATCAATCCGGAGGCCGGCTATTTCGGGGTCGCGCCGGGAACGTCGTACGAGTCGAATCCGAACGCGATGGAGTCGCTCAAGTCCGACGTGATCTTCACCAACGTCGCGCTGACCGACGACGGCGATATCTGGTGGGAGGGGATGACCAAGGAGCCTCCGGCCCACCTGATCGATTGGCAGGGCAAGGACTGGACGCCGGCCGACGGCAAGGCCGGGCGCAAGGCCGCGCATCCGAACGCGCGCTTCACGGTGTCGGCGACCCGCTGCCCGTCGCTCGATCCCGCCTGGGACGATCCGGCCGGCGTGCCGATCTCGGCCTTCGTCTTCGGTGCCCGCCGCTCGGACACGATGCCGCTGGTGGTCGAAGCGCCGACCTGGGAGACCGGCGTGTACCTGGCGGCGACGATGGGATCGGAAATGACCGCCGCCGCCTTCGGCAAGCTGGGCGAGGTGCGGCGGGACCCGTTCGCGATGCTGCCGTTCTGCGGCTACCACGTCGGGGACTACTTCCGGCACTGGCTCGCGATGGGCAAGGCGGTCGCCCACCCGCCCCGGATCTTCGGCGTCAACTGGTTCCGCAAGGACGAGGCCGGGCGGTTCGTCTGGCCCGGGTTCGGCCAGAACATGCGCGTCCTCAAATGGATCGTCGAGCGCTGCGCCGGCACCGCCCGCGGCCGAGCGACGCCGCTGGGCATCGGCCCGGACTACGAGGATCTCGATTGGCGCGGACTCGAGTACGCGCCGGAGCGCTTCGCCCAGGCCACCGGCATCGACCGGGCCGCCTGGCAGCGGGAACTCGCAGCGCACGACGAACTGTTCGCCAAGGTCGGGGATCGCAGGCCGGAGATCCTGGCTGCCGAGCGGGCCAAGCTGGAAGGTCGGCTGATCGGCTGAACGGCGTTTGCTGGGAGGCTGGATCCGACGGCGCCGGAAGGCGCCGTCGCCGTTTTCACGGCGGGCCGCGGTTCCACGTGAAACCGTGGCGCGGGCCCGATCCGGCGCCCGCGCGTTTCACGTGGAACAGGGCGTCGGCAGATCGGGCCGGGCGCCGGACTCGCGTTGCCGCGCCGCAGCAGGCCGCTACCGACAGCTAACCGATTCGCGTATGATGTGCGGCCGGGCGCTCGCCGCAACCGCCAAAATTTCCTTCAAAAACATGAGGTTCCCGGATCGTTTCGAGGTGATCGTCATCGGTGGCGGCCATGCCGGCACCGAGGCCGCGCTCGCCTCGGCGCGCATCGGCGCGAAGACGTTGTTGCTGACCCATAGCTTCGAGACGCTCGGGGCGATGTCGTGCAATCCGTCGATCGGCGGCATCGGCAAGGGCCATCTGGTGCGGGAAGTCGACGCGCTGGGAGGCGCGATGGCGATCGCCACGGACGAGGCCGGGATCCAGTTCCGGATGCTCAACGCCAGCAAGGGACCGGCGGTCCGCGCGACCCGCGCCCAGGCCGACCGGGTGCTCTACAAGGCCGCGATCCGCACCCGCCTCGAGAATCAACCGAACCTGACGCTGTTCCAGCAAGCGGTCGACGACCTGGTCGTCGCCGCCGGACGGGTGAGCGGCGTTCGCACGCAGATCGGCGTCGTCTTCGAGGCTGATGCGGTCGTGCTGACCGCCGGGACGTTCCTGTCGGGCCTCGTTCACATCGGGATGGAGCGATACGAAGCCGGTCGGGCGGGGGACCCGCCGGCCAAACGGCTGGGAGCGGCCCTGCGTGAGCTCGCGCTGCCGGCCGGCCGGCTCAAGACCGGCACGCCGCCGCGGCTCGACGGGCGCACGATCGACTTCTCCCGCCTCGAAGTCCAGCCGGGCGACGATCCGGAGCCGGTGTTCTCGTTCCTCGGGTCGCGGGCGATGCATCCGCGCCAGCTTCCCTGCTGGATCACCCAGACGAGCGCGCGGACGCACGAGCTGATCCGCGGCGCGCTCGATCGCTCGCCGCTCTACGCCGGGGTGATCCAGGGCGTCGGGCCGCGCTACTGTCCGTCGATCGAGGACAAGGTCGTGCGTTTCGGCGAGCGCGATTCGCACCAGGTGTTCCTCGAGCCCGAGGGACTGTCGACCCACGAGATCTACCCGAACGGCGTGTCGACCTCGTTGCCGTTCGACGTCCAGTTGGCGCTGGTGCGCACGCTGCCGGGCTGCGAGCGCGCGCACATCCTGCGCCCCGGCTACGCGATCGAGTACGACTATTTCGATCCGCGCGCGCTCCACGCCTCGCTCGAGACGAAGGCGATCGCCGGACTGTATTTCGCCGGCCAGATCAACGGTACGACCGGCTACGAGGAGGCGGCCGCGCAGGGACTGCTCGCCGGGGCCAATGCCGCGCGGTCGGTCCGCGGCGAGCCGGCCTGGCATCCGCGGCGCGACGAGGCGTACCTGGGCGTGTTGGTCGACGACCTGATCACGCGCGGCGTCTCGGAGCCCTACCGGATGTTCACGTCGCGCGCCGAGTACCGGCTGCAGCTGCGCGAGGACAACGCCGACCTGCGGCTGACCGAGCACGGCCGTCGCCTCGGGCTCGTCGACGACGCGCGCTGGGACGCCTACGCGCGCCGACGCGACGCGATCGCGCGGGAGACCGAGCGGCTCAAGACGACGCAAGTCAATCCGAACGTCGTCGCGCGTCACGATGTCGAGCGTGTGCTCGGGGCGCCGCTCGCCGAGACCTGCACGCTGGCCGAGCTCCTGCGCCGCCCCGATGTCGACTACGCCGCGTTGATGACGCTTCCCGGTGCCGGTCCGGCGCTCGACGATGCCGCGGCGGCGGCGCAGGTCGAGGTTTCGATCAAGTACGCCGGCTACATCGAGCGGCAGAAGCAGGAGATCGCCCGCTCGCTGGCGATGGAGCAGACCCGCCTGCCCGACGACCTCGATTACCGGAGCGTGCGCGGCCTGTCGACCGAGGTGCGCCAGCGGCTCGCGGCGCAACGCCCGGAGACGATCGGCCAGGCGGCGCGCATGCAGGGATCACCCCGGCGGCGATCTCGCTGCTGCTCGTGCATCTGAAACGCGGCGCGCGACGCGCCGACGCCGCATGACGGCCACCGCCACCGCCGGCGCCGGGCTGGACGAGGGGCTCGCGCGGCTCCCGTTCGCGCTGCCCGCCGGCGCGCGCGAGAAACTCGCGGCCTACCTCGCGCTGCTCGCGAAGTGGAACCGCGCGTTCAACCTGACGGCGATCCGCGAACCGGAGCGCATGGTCACCCACCACCTGCTCGACTCGCTGGCGGTCGTGCCGCTGCTGCCGTCGTCTCCCGGGATCTCGGTGCTCGACGTCGGCAGCGGCGGCGGGCTCCCCGGCATCCCGATCGCGATCGCGCGGCCCGACGCGCGCGTCGTGCTGGTCGACTCGAGCCACAAGAAGGCGACGTTCCTCGCCCAGGCGGCGATCGAGCTGCCGCTGCCGAACGTCGAGGCGCTCGCGATCCGCGTCGAGGACCTGCGCCCGGCGCGGCCGTTCGACGTCGTGATCTCGCGCGCGTTCTCCGACCTCGCGACCTTCGCGCGGCTCGCGAGCCCGCACGTCGCGCCCGGCGGCGTGATGCTGGCGATGAAGGGCGTCCATCCGCACGAGGAGATCGCCGAGCTGCCGGAGGGCGTCGTCGTCGCGGCGACGCACCGGCTCGACGTTCCCGGACTCGACGCCGCGCGCCACCTGATCGTGCTGCGCGCGACCGACGCGGCGACGCGCTGAGACCATGCCGCGGATCATCGCCATCGCGAACCAGAAGGGCGGCGTCGGCAAGACGACGACCGCGGTGAACCTCGCGGCGAGCCTGGTCGCGATGAAGCGGCGCGTGCTGCTCGTCGATCTCGACCCGCAGGGCAACGCGACGACCGGATCGGGCGTGGACAAGCGCGCGCTCGCCCACACCGTCTACCAGGTCCTGCTCGGCGAGCGCCGGATCGCCGACGTCCGCGTGGTCTCGCCGACCGGCGGATTCGACCTCGTGCCCGCCAATCGCGAGCTCGCCGGCGCCGAGGTCGAGCTGGTCGACCTGCCCGAGCGCGAAACGCGCCTCAAGGACGCGCTCGCCGAAGCGCTGTCGCAGATGAAGTCGGCGATCGACGAAGTGGCGGGCGAGTACGACTTCGTGCTGCTCGATTGCCCGCCGTCGCTGTCGCTGCTGACGCTGAACGGCCTGTGCGCCGCCGACAGCGTGCTGATCCCGATGCAGTGCGAGTACTACGCGCTCGAGGGGCTCTCCGATCTCGTGCAGACGGTCAAGAAGGTCCGGGCGCACCTCAATCCGTCGCTCGAGATCGAGGGGCTGCTGCGGACGATGTACGACCCGCGCAACACGCTGGCGCAGAACGTCGCGACCGAGCTCGAGAAGCACTTCGGCGAGAAGGTGTACCGGACGGTCGTGCCGCGCAACATCCGGCTCGCCGAGGCGCCGTCACACGGGATGCCGGCGCTCGCGCTCGAGCTGCAATCGAAGGGCGCGCAGGCCTATCTCGCGCTCGCCGGCGAGATGCTGCGCCGGATGGAAACCCGCGCGGCGGCCTGACCGGCGGGACCGCCGAAGGACGAAGACGATGATCCGCCCGAAGGGACTGGGCCGCGGCCTGGACGCGTTGCTCGCCGGAACCGACGACGCGGCGCCGGCGAAGGACGCGCTGCAGACGATCCCGATCGATCGGTTGAAGCCCGGTCGCTACCAGCCACGCACGCGGATGGACGACGCCTCGCTCGCCGAGCTCGCCGAGTCGATCCGCGAGCAGGGCGTCATGCAGCCGATCCTCGTGCGGCCGGTCGACGGTGGGCGTTTCGAGATCATCGCCGGCGAACGGCGCTGGCGCGCGGCCCAGAAAGCGGGTCTGCGCGAAGTGCCGGCGCTGGTCAAGCCGGTGCCCGACCAGTCGGCGCTGGCGCTCGCGCTGATCGAGAACATCCAGCGCGAGGAGCTGAACGCCCTCGAGGAAGCGCAGGGCTTCAAGCGGCTGATCGACGAGTTCGGCCTGACCCACGACGCGGTCGCCAAGGCGGTCGGACGATCGCGCAGCGCGGTATCGAACCTGTTACGCCTCACCCACCTGCCCAAGCCGGTCCAGGACTACCTGATGGACGGCGCGCTCGACATGGGCCACGCCCGCGCGCTGCTGGCGCTGCCGGCGGCGCAGCAGACGGCGACCGCGGTCCGGGTGGTGAACGCGAAGCTCTCGGTGCGCGAGACCGAGCGGTTGGTGCACGCGCTCCAGAATCCGGCGACGCGCGCCGGGCGCAAGGCGCCGGCCGCGCGCGACGCCGACACGATCCGCCTCGAGTCGGAGCTCGCCGAGACGCTGGGCGCGAAGGTCACGATCGAGGCGAAGCCCGGCGGGCGCGGGCGGATCGTCATCGCCTACTCGAGCCTCGATCAGCTCGACGGCCTGCTCGCGAAGCTGCGGTGACCGCGGACCGCTTCGACCACCTGTTCATCGGGCCGAGCGATTTCGGCCGCGCGCTCGCGTTCTACCGCGACACGCTGGGGTGGACGGTGACCGCGTCCTGGGGCGGCGGCGGCGAGCCGCGCGGCGCGCACCTGGACGGCGGCGGCACGAAGCTCGTGCTCGCCGAACCGCACGACGCCGCCGATCGCTCGTGGACGCACGGGGTGCACGGCGCGAGACCGGTCGTGCACCTCGCCGTCGACGATCTCGACGCGCGCTACGAGGCGATCGGCGACAAGTCGCGCGTCGTCATCACCCCGGAGCGCACCCACTGGGGCACGCGCTGGTTCGTCGTCCGCGACCCGGACGGCAATCTGATCGCCTTCGAGCAGCCCCTGGACGCCCGGCACCCGTCGCCGTGAGCCGGACGCGGCCCGCTCAGCCGAGCTGCTTGAGCATCGTCTCGGCGTCGGAGACCTCGTACTTGCCGGGCGCCTCGATGTTGAGCGCCTTGACGACGCCGTGGTCGACCAGCATCGAGAAGCGCTGGCAGCGCACGCCCATGCCGCGCGCCGTCAGGTCGAGCTCGAGTCCGAGCGCCTTCGCGTAGTCGGCGCTGCCGTCGCCCAGCATGCGGACCTTGCCGCCGGTGTGCTGGTCGCGCGCCCACGCGCCCATGACGAACGCGTCGTTGACCGACACGCAGGCGATCGTGTCGACGCCCTTCGCCTTCAGCTTCGAATAATTGTCGCGGTACGAGGGCACGTGCTTGGCCGAACAGGTCGGCGTAAACGCGCCGGGCAGACCGAAGATGACGACCTTCTTGCCCTTGACCAGATCCTCGACCTTCACCGGGTTCGGGCCGACCGAGCAGCCGTCCTTCTCGACTTCGAAGTACTCCATCAGCGTGCCTGCGGGCAGCCTGTCGCCGACCTTGATCGTCATGACGCGTCTCTCCTGTGCGGAATCGGCGGGCCGGCGGCGTGCGCGCGGCCCGGGGAAAACGCCGAGCATCGCAGCGCCGCGTCCGCTTGACAACCCCGAGGCGGGCGCGGGATCGGCGGTTGCACGGGACCGATGGTTGGGCGTAGCGTTCCTGGCCTGCGGGGGACGTTCGGACGCACGCGCGTCCGCGCCCTCCCGCGCCCTCGGAGAACCGCGATGGCCGCTACGAAATCGTCGAGGAAGCCTCCCGCGCGCCGGATCACGTTGATCGTCGCCACCCGCAAGGGTCTGTGGACGCTCGCCGGCGACGCGACGCGCAGCCGCTGGACGCTCGCCGGGCCGAAATTCCTCGGACACGGGCTGCATCACGTCGTCGCCGATCCGCGCGATCCGCGACGCTGGCTCGCCGCCGCCCGCACCGGGCACCTCGGGCCGACGGTGTTCCGCTCGGCCGATCGGGGTCGGACCTGGACCGAGGCGGTGCGCCCGCCGGCGTTCAAGGCGGGGGCGGGGCGCACGGTCGACCACACGTTCTGGCTCACGCCCGGCCATGCGTCGGAGGCCGGCGTCTGGTACGCCGGCACCTCGCCGCAGGGGCTGTTCCGGTCGACCGACCACGGCGCGACCTGGGACGGGGTCGACGGGTTCAACGATCACCCGCAACGCAAGGCCTGGTGCGGCGGCGACCAGGACGGAACCCCGGACGGCCCGAAGCTCCACTCGATCCTCGTCGATCCGCGCGACGCCAGGCACCTGTACGTCGCGATGTCGTCCGGCGGCGTCTTCGAGTCGACCGACGCCGGGGCGGACTGGGCGCCGATCAACAAGGGCGTGCGGGCCGATTTCCAGCCGGACCCCAACCTCGAATACGGGCACGACCCGCACTGCGTGCGCTTCGCCGGAACCGATCCGGACCGGCTCTACCAGCAGAACCACTGCGGCCTGTTCCGGCTCGACCGTCCGTCGCGCCAATGGACCGACATCGGCGCCGGAATGCCCTCGAAGGTCGGTTACGTCGGCTTCCCGATGGTCACGCATCCGGCCGATCCGGACAGCGCCTGGATCTTCCCGATGGACGGGACCGACGTCTGGCCGAGGACCGCGCCCGGCGGCAAGCCGGCGGTCTACCGGACCCGCGATGCCGGCCGCAGCTGGCGGCGACTGGCGACCGGATTCCCGACCGCCCAGGCCTGGTGGACGGTCAAGCGGCAGGCGATGACCCGGGACGATCGCGATCCGGTCGGCCTCTATCTGGGCACGACCGCCGGCGAGATCTGGGGCAGCCGCGACGAGGGCGGGACCTGGCGCTGCCTCGCCCGGCACCTGCCGGCGATCCAGGCGGTCGAGGTCGGCGCTTGATCGGAGCGGCGAACGGGACGCGGGTGGGGCCTGATCGGGCGCCGAAGGTCCGGGGACCGGGATGATCGCGCGCTACCGGGTGAAGATCGCTTCGCCGCTACGTTCGTACACGCTGGGCGCCGACGAGGTGATCGTCACGCTGCCGGAGCTCTCGCCCGAGGCGGCGCCACCGTTGCGTGCGATCGTGGCGGCGCTCGAGTCGTCGTTTCCGGGCATCCGGTTCCGGATGATCGACGAGCAGGGCGCGATCCGGCCGCACATCGCGGTCTTCGTCGGGCCGGGCGCCGTCCGGGACCTGGCCACGCCGGTGCCGCCGGGCACCGACGTCATGATCGTGGCCGCGCTCTCGGGGGGCTGAGCGGGGCGGTTCGCGAGGGCGGATCGCCGATCCGGGGCCGGACGCTGCGCCGCAGCATTTTCTTGCTCCGGACGGGGTTTTGGCCGTAAAATCGAAAAGTTTGCTTCGCTCGCCATCCCGCGCCCGTGGTCGAGGGCGCCGGCGTGACACCCCCGCTCAAGTCCAAGCCGATCCGCACCGTCCTCGTCTGGCAGGCGCTCGCCACCGTCGCGATCGCCGCTGTCGCGGGCGTCTGGGCCGGCTTCGACGCAGCGCTGTCGGCTGCGCTCGGCGGGACCGTGACGCTGACCTCGACCGTCGTCTACGCGTTCGTGCTGGGGATCGGGCAGACCGCCACCGCCGGCGCCTCGGTCGTCACGATGCTGCGCGCGGAGGGGGCGAAGGTCCTCGTGATCATCCTCCAGCTCTGGCTGGTGCTCGCGACGTACCGGGACGTCGTCGCGGCCGCGCTGTTCACGGCGTTCGTGGTCACGGTCCTCTTGTTCCGAACGGCATTCTTGGCGCGCGAGTAGATCGGAAGACACCTCCATGGCGGCAGGCACCGAGCTCACCCCGACGTCGTACATCCAGCACCACCTGACCTTCCTCGCGAAGCCGGTCGGCGAGGGCGACTTCTGGACGCTCCACGTCGACACGTTCGTCACGACGCTGATCCTGGGCGTCGTCTGCTTCGGCTTCCTCTGGCTCGTCACCCGCAAGGCCTCCGCCGGGGTGCCGTCGAAGACCCAGGCGTTCGTCGAGCTCTGCGTCGAGTTCGTCAACAACCAGGTCAAGGGGATCTACCACGGGTCGTCGGCGCTGGTCGCGCCGATCGCGCTGACCACGTTCGTGCTGGTCGTGTTCATGAACGCGATGGACTTCCTGCCGGTCGACATCGTCGCCAAGGCGCTCGGGGCGGCCGGCGTGCACGAGTACCGGCTGGTGCCGACCGCCGACGTCAACACGACGTTCGCGCTGGCGCTGTCGGTGTTCGCGCTGATGATCTTCTACTCGATCAAGGTCAAGGGCCTGGGCGGGTGGATCCACGAGTTGTTCTGCGCGCCGTTCGGCGGCAACCCGCTCCTGTGGCCGTTCAACCTGCTCTTCAACCTCGTCGAGTACCTGTCCAAGCCGCTGTCGCACAGCCTGCGGTTGTACGGCAACATGTACGCCGGCGAGATCATCTTCCTGCTGCTGGGCCTGTGGGCGTCCACCGGCGTCGTCGGCGCGCTGTTCGGCGGCGTCCTGAACTTGGGCTGGGCGATCTTCCACATCCTGATCGTCCTCCTGCAGGCCTACATCTTCATGATGCTGACCATCGTCTACATCGCGATGGCGCACGAGCACCACTGATCGACCCGTCTTCCGCACGACGCCGCTGACCGCTTCGCAACCGAAACCACTGCACCGAAACGAAAGGGAAAAGGACATGGACAAGATGCAAATGCTGGCGATGATCCAGGCCTACACGGGCGTCGGCATCGGCCTCATCATCGGCCTGGGCGCGCTCGGCGCGTGCGTGGGCGTCGGCATCATGTGCTCGCGCTTCCTCGAGGGCGCGGCGCGCCAGCCGGAGCTCATGCCGCAGCTCCAGGCGAAGGTGTTCCTGCTCCTCGGCCTGATCGACGCGTCGTTCATCATCGGCGTCGGCCTCGCGATGCTCTTCGCGTTCGGCAACCCGCTGCTCGCCGTCGTTCGTTGAGCCGCCCGCCAGCCGGGCCCCGGAGGGAGCCGTCATGAACATCAACCTGACGCTCATCATGCAGGCGGCGGCGTTCGCCGCGTTCATCTGGTTCACGGCCCGGTTCGTCTGGCCGCACCTGATGCGCGCGATCGACGAGCGCCAGAGGACGATCGCCGACGGCCTCGCGGCCGGCGAACAGGGACGCCAGAACCTCGCCACCGCCGAGAAGCGCGCCAACGAGGCGCTGGCCGAGGCGAAGACGAAGGCGTCCGAGATCGTCGCGCTGGGCGAGAAGTTCAAGGCCGAGACGATCGAGCAGGCGAAGCGCGACGCGAAGGCGGAAGCGGACCGGATCGTCGCCGCGGCGAAGGCCGAGATCGCCCAGGAAGCGACCCGCGCCCGCGAGGTGCTTCGCAACCAGGTCGCGGAGCTCGCGGTCGCCGGCGCCTCGAAGATCCTCAAGCGGGAGGTCGACGCGAAGGCGCACGCCGACCTGCTGCGCGAGATCCAGCGGCAGCTCTAGGGACGCGTCGTCATGGCCGAACTGTCCACGATCGCCCGGCCCTACGCCGAGGCCGCGTTCGACCTGGCGCGCGAGAAGAACGCGCTGCCGGCCTGGTCGCGCATGCTCGAGCTCGTCATGTCGGTCGCGACCGACGCGAAGATGGCCGAGACGCTGGCGAGCCCCAAGCTCGGCGACAAGGAGAAGGAGTCGCTCTTCCTGTCGGTCTGCGGCGATCGGCTGGACGCCGACGCCCGCAGCTTCGTGCGCGTCCTGATCGAATCGGACCGCATCGGCGTCACCCGCGAGATCCGCGAGATTTTCGAGAAGCGCCGCCACGACGCCGAGGGCATCGCCCGGGCCGTCGTCGAGAGCGCGATGCCGGTGTCCGACGCCGACCTGGAGGGGCTGAAATCCGCGCTCGCCCGGCGGTTCGGCCGGCGCATCGAGGCGGTCGTCCGCGTCAACCCGGCGCTGATCGGCGGCGCCCGGATCACGGTCGGCGACACGGTGATCGACGACTCGGTCCAGGGCAAGCTCACGGCGATGGCGAACCAGCTCACGGCCTGATCCGACCCGAAACCACGAATCCCCCGGGAGCCGCCCGACGAGGCGCTCCCGCAACCACGAGGTCGCCATGCAGTTGAATCCTTCCGAAATCAGCGAACTGATCAAGGCCAAGATCCAGAACCTGGATACCGGCGCGCAGGTGCGCACCCAGGGGACGGTCGTGTCGGTGACGGACGGCATCTGCCGGATCCACGGCCTCGCGGACGCGATGCAGGGCGAGATGCTCGAGTTCCCGGACAACACGTTCGGTCTCGCGCTGAACCTCGAGCGCGATTCGGTCGGCGCGGTCGTGCTCGGTTCCTACGAGCACATCACCGAGGGCGACACGGTCAAGTGCACCGGCCGCCTCCTCGAGGTGCCGGTCGGGCCGGAGCTGATCGGCCGCGTCGTCAACTCGCTGGGCCAGCCGATCGACGGCAAGGGCCCGATCAACGCGAAGATGACCGACGTCATCGAAAAGGTGGCGCCCGGCGTCATCGCCCGCCAGTCGGTGAGCCAGCCGGTCCAGACCGGCTTGAAGTCGATCGACGCGATGGTCCCGGTCGGCCGAGGCCAGCGCGAGCTCATCATCGGCGACCGTCAGACCGGGAAGACGGCGGTCGCGGTCGACACGATCATCAACCAGAAGGGCAAGGACCTGATCTGCGTCTACGTCGCGATCGGCCAGAAGGCCTCGACGATCGCGAACGTGGTGCGCAAGCTCGAAGAGACCGGCGCGATGGCCAACCGCGCGCGCGCTGGCACCTGATCGTCGTCGCCGGCGGCACCCTCAAGATCGGCGATCCACAAGTACATCGCGCCCTACTCGAGCTGCGCGATGGGCGAGTACTTCCGCGACCGCGGGCAGGACGCCCTGATCATCTACGACGACCTGACCAAGCAGGCGTGGGCCTACCGCCAGGTGTCGCTGCTGCTGCGCCGCCCGCCGGGCCGCGAGGCGTACCCGGGCGACGTGTTCTACCTGCACTCGCGGCTGCTCGAGCGCGCAGCGCGTCAATCCGAAGTACGTCGAGAAGTTCACCAACGGCGCGGTCAAGGGCAAGACCGGATCGCTCACCGCGCTGCCGATCATCGAGACGCGGGCCGGGCGACGTCACCGCGTTCGTTCCGACCAACGTGATCTCCTCGATCACCGAGCGGCCAGATCTTCCTCGAGACCGACCTCTTCAACGCCGGCATCCGCCCGGCGATCAACACCGGCATCTCGGTGTCGCGGGTCGGCGGCGCGGCGCAGACGAAGGTCATCAAGAAGCTGGGCGGCGGCGTGCGCCTCGCCCTCGCGCAGTACCGGGAGCTCGCCGCGTTCGCGCAGTTCGCTTCCGACCTCGACGACGCGACGCGCAAGCAGCTCGACCGCGGCCGCATGGTCACCGAACTCATGAAGCAGCCGCAGTACTCGCCGCTGTCGGTCGCCGACCAGGCGCTGACGCTGTTCGCGGTCAACCGCGGGTACTACGACGACGTGCCGGTCGAGAAGTCGCTCGCGTTCGAGGCCGGGCTGCGCGCGTTCATGCGCGGCAAGTACGGCTCGCTGCACGACCGCATCGAGCAGACCAAGGACCTCACCGCCGACGACGAGAAGGCGCTCGCCGCGGCGATCGAGGACTTCAAGAAGACCGGCACCTTCTGACCTGCTGAGCTCCGCGGCCTCCGGGCCGCGACCCGGACCGCGCCTGGCCGCCCTCGGGCGGGCGGCGGGGCCCGAGGGCGGACAAAGACACGGACATGCCAAGCTCCAAGGAAATCCGCGGCAAGATCAAGAGCGTGCAGAGCACGCGCAAGATCACCAAGGCCATGGAAATGGTCGCGGCGTCGAAGATGAAGAAGGCGCAGGAGCGCATGCGCGCCTCTCGGCCGTACCTCGAGCGCGTCTTCAACATCGCCATCCACATCGCCCAGGCGAACACCGAGTACCGCCACCCGTTCCTCAACAAGCGGGACAGCGTCAAGCGGGTCGGGGCGATCGTCGTGACCACCGACAAGGGCCTGTGCGGTGGTCTCAACACGAACATCCTGCGGCTGCTCCTCAACAAGCACAAGGAGTGGACCGCCGCCGGGTTGCAGGTCGAGTACGTCGCGCTGGGGAGCAAGGGCCTCAATTTCCTCGGGCGGATGGGCGCCAACGTGGTCGCGAGCGCCGTGCAGCTGGGCGACCGGCCGCACCTGGACCGCGTCGTCGGCCCGGTGAAGACGCTGCTCGACAAGTACGTCGCCGGCGAGATCGACGAGGTGTGGATGTTCTACACGTCGTTCATCAATACGATGAAGCAGGAGCCGCGCGGCGGGCGGATCGTGCCGGTGCCGATGCAGTACCGGTCGCTCGGCGGCACCGGCGAGGTCGTCAAGCCCGAGGCGGCGGGCGGCTCCTGGGACTACATCTACGAACCGGACGCCCGGGCGCTGCTCGACGGGATGATGCGCCGCTACATCGAGGCGATCGTCTACCAGGCGGTGGCCGAGAACATGGGTTCCGAGCAGTCCGCGCGGATGGTCGCGATGAAGGCGGCGACCGACAACGCCGGCAAGATCATCAACGAGCTGCAGCTCATCTACAACAAGACGCGCCAGGCGGCGATCACCAAGGAACTCTCGGAGATCGTCGGCGGCGCGGCCGCGGTGTGACCCCCGGCGGCCACGGATACGACCAGACGCAATCAAGGAACCCCTCATGAGCCTCGGAACGATTGTCCAGTGCATCGGCGCGGTGGTCGACGTGCAGTTCCCGCGCGACCGGATGCCGAAGGTGTACGACGCGCTGATCCTCGAGCAGGACGCCGGCAACAAGCTTGTCGAGCAGGGTCTGACCTTCGAGGTCGAGCAGCAGCTCGGCGACGGCATCGTGCGCACGATCGCCATGGGCTCGTCCGACGGCTTGAAGCGCGGCATGAAGGTCAAGAGCACCGGCGAGAACATCAAGGTTCCGGTCGGCCCCGGCGTGCTCGGCCGCGTCATGGACGTGCTCGGCCGGCCGATCGACGAGCGCGGCCCGATCAAGGGCGACGAGCGCCGGCCGATCCACGCGGCGGCGCCGAAGTTCGACGAGCTCTCGCCGTCGGTCGAGCTGCTCGAGACCGGCATCAAGGTCATCGACCTGGTCTGCCCGTTCGCGAGGCGGCAAGATCGGCCTGTTCGGTGGCGCCGGCGTCGGCAAGACCGTCAACATGCTGTTCGAGCTCATCAACAACATCGCCAAGGAGCACTCGGGCCTGTCGGTGTTCGCCGGCGTCAGCGAGCGTACGCGCGAGGGCAACGACTTCTACCACGAGATGAGCGACGCCAAGGTCATCCGCCAGGACGACCTCGCGCAGTCGAAGGTGGCGATGGTGTTCGGACAGATGAACGAGCCGCGGGCAACCCGGCGCACGTGGCGCTGACCGGCCTGACGATGGCCGAGCGCTTCCGCGACGAGGGCCGCGACATCCTGTTCTTCGTCGACAACATCTACCGCTACACGCTGGCCGGCGCCTCGAGGTGTCCGCCCTGCTGGGCCGGATGCCCTCCGCGGTCGGCTACCAGCCGACGCTCGCCGAGGAGATGGGCCGGCTGCAGGAGCGCATCACCTCGACCAAGGTCAATCGATCACGTCCAGGCGGTGTACGTGCCGGCCGACGACCTGACCGACCCGTCGCCGGCGACGACCTTCGGCCACCTCGACGCGACCGTCGATGCTGTCGCGCGACATCGCCTGCTCGGCATCTGCCGGCGGTCGACCCGCTCGACTCGACGTCGCGCCAGATCGACCCGAACACGATCGGCGAGGAGCACTACACGACCACCCGGCGCGTCCAGGCGACGCTGCAACGCTACAAGGAGCTGCGCGACATCATCGCGATCCTGGGCATGGACGAGCTGTCGCCCGACGACAAGCTCGCGGTCGCCCGCGCGCGCAAGATCCAGCGTTTCCTGTCGCAGCCGTTCCACGTCGCCGAGGTGTTCACGGGCTCGCCGGGCAAGTACGTGCCGCTCAAGGAGACGATCCGCGGCTTCAAGATGATCGTCGACGGCGAGTGCGACGCGCTGCCGGAGCAGGCGTTCTACATGGTCGGCGGCATCGACGAGGCGTTCGAGAAGGCCAAGAAGCTGCAGTAGAGCGGTGTGGCGCGGTGGGGCTCTTGTCCCCATCGCGACGCGCGGAGCGGCGGGGCCCGACGCGCGATCCGGTAGGAGCGTCGGCGGCGGTGCGGGGCGCACCGATCGGCGGATCGCGCGCCGACGCTCAACCGGTCCACGCGTCGTTGCGTGGCGGGTGGATGATGTGATGGATCGCGTCGAACGGCCGTGTGGCCGATCGACGCGTCAGACCAAAGCGCGAGGGTTCGATGGCCAGCACGGTGAGAGTCGACGTGGTGAGCGCCGAGGAGCAGATCTTCTCCGGCGATGCGGAGTTCGTCGTGCTGCCCGGCGTCATGGGGGAGCTCGGCATCTATCCGCGGCACACGCCGCTGTTCACGCAGATCAAGCCGGGCGCCGTGCGGATGAAGCTCCCCAACCAGGAACGCGAGGAGCTCGTATTCGTCCAGGGCGGCTTCCTCGAGGTGCAACCGCACCACGTCACCGTGCTCGCCGACACCGCGATCCGCGCGAAGGACCTGGACGAGAAGGCCGCGCTCGAGGCGAAGAAGGCGGCCGAGGAGGCGATGGCGAACAAGACCTCGAAAGAGGAGATCGCCCAGGCCGAGGCCGAGCTCGCCACCGCGCTCGCGCAGCTCGAAGCGATCCGCAAACTCCGCCACCGCGCCTGACCGGCGTACCGGCGGGCCGCGCCGACATCAGCGGCGCAGCGACGCTGCCGCCGCCTCGACCAGTTCGATCAGCTTCACCGCCGGCCCGTACCGCTCGAGCGAGCGGTGCAGGACGACGCCTGCTCGACCGCGCAGGAAGCGACGCGGATACGGCACGCGGGCGAGCCCGAGATCCGGCATCGCCGCGATCGATTCGGCGAAGCACGACAGGTAGGTCCCCGATCGCAGCATCCGCACCAGCGCCGACAGCGACGACACCTCGGCGTTGATCCTCGGCGCGGGCGCGCCGTCGGCTGCCAGCGTCGTCAGGATGTTGGCGACCATCTCGCGGTCGTGCTCGATCACCACCCACGGATAGTCGGCGAGCTCGGCCGCCCGTACCTCGCGCCGCGCGATCAGCGGGTGGCCGGCGCCGGCGACGACCCGGAAATCGAGCTCGACGATCGCGCGCCAGGCGAGGTGGTCCGGGATCGACTCGATCGGCGGCAACAATCCGAACATCAGATCGAACTCGCCGGCGACGAGCCGCGGGAAATGCGACTCGGTGACGCCGGACTCGAGCTTGAGCGCGATGCCGGGGTAGTGGCGATGGAGGTCGGACATCGCCGACGGCACCAGCGTCGCCCCGAGCATCAGCCCGGCGCCGATCGTGAGCGTTCCTTGCTGGCCCTGTCCGAACGATTGCAGTTCGAGGTCGGCGAGGCGGCACTCGGCGACGATGCGCTGCGCGTGCGGCAGCAGATTGCGGCCGTAGACGGTCAGCGCGATCCCGCGGGGCCGCCGCTCGACCAGCGGAACCCCCAGTTCCGACTCGAGCTTGTGCAGGCTCTTGGTCAGCGCCGGCTGGGTCGTGCCGAGCTTCTCGGCGGCCGCCGTGAGGCTGCCCTCGGCGACGATCGCCAGGAACTGGCGGAACCGATGGGCATTGCGGAGTGTCGCCATTCCATTTGATTATGCCAAACTCCGAATAATTCATCAGACAGCATGGATGAAACCGTTCATCCTTCGCGGTTGCCCGCGAGAGGAGGCGCATGACCCGCCCGAACGTGCTGCTCGTCCTGGTCGACGACATGGGGTTCTCGGATATCGGCTGCTACGGCGGCGAGATCGACACCCCCCACATCGACCGGCTCGCGCGCGAGGGCGTGCGCTTCTCGCAGTTCTACAACACCGCGCGTTGCAGCCCGTCGCGCGCGTCGTTGCTGACGGGCCTGCATCCGCACCAGACCGGCATCGGAATCCTCACCAACGACGACCGTCCGCGCGGCTACCCGGGGACGATCAACAGGCGCTGCGTCACCATCGCCGAGGTGCTCAAGGCGGCCGGGTACGCGACCTGTCTGTCCGGCAAGTGGCACCTCGCCTCCGAAATGCGCCGGCCGAACGACGCCTGGCCGACGCGGCGAGGATTCGAGCGCTTCTTCGGGACGCTCACCGGCTGCGGTTCGTTCTTCCAGCCGGGAACGCTCACCCGCGGCGAGACCAACGTCGAGGACGAAGCGCGGCGGCCTGATTTCTACTACACCGACGCGATCACCGACGAGGCGGTCGCGTTCGTCCGCGATTGCGAGGCGTCGCGACCCGCCGACCCGTTCTTCCTCTACGTCGCCTACACGGCGCCGCACTGGCCGCTGCATGCGCGCGCCGAGGACATCGCGCGCTATCGCGGTCGATTCGACGCGGGGTGGGACGCGTTGCGCGAGCGGCGGCTCGAGCGTCAGCGTGCCTCGGGTCTCTTCGACGACGCCGTCGCGCTGTCGGGTCGCGATCCGACCCAGCCGTCCTGGAACGACGCCGAGTACAAGGAATGGCAGGCGCGGCGGATGGAGGCGTACGCCGCGCAGATCGACCGGATGGACCAGGGCGTCGGCCGCGTGCTCGACGCGATCGAGGCGACCGGACGCCTCGACGACACGATCGTCGTTTTCCTGTCCGACAACGGCGCCTCGGACGAGGCGCTGCCGTTGGTCGAGCTCGAGCGCTTCAAGCTGCGCACCGACATCCTGCGACACACGACGCGCGACGGACGCGAGGTCCGCTTCGGCAACGAGCCGTCGATCGTGCCGGGAGGCGAGGACACCTATTCGAGCTACGGCCGCGCCTGGGCGAACCTGTCGAACACGCCGTTCCGCTATTACAAGCGCTGGGTGCACGAAGGCGGGATCGCGACGCCGTTCATCGTCCGCTGGCCCGCCGGGCGGCTGTCGGTCGGCGAGGTCGTGCGCCAGCCGGCGCAGTTGACCGACGTCATGCCGACGATCCTCGAGGCGACCGGCGCGTCGTATCCGGGTCGGCACGCCGGGCGGGAGATCCTCCCGGTCGAAGGACGCAGCCTCCTGCCCGCGTTGCGCGGCCGTTCGTCCGCGGACGGGACGCTCTATTGGGAGCACACCGGCAACGCGGCGATCCGTCGCGGGCGATGGAAGCTCGTGCGCGACTGGCCCTCGCCCTGGGAGCTCTACGACCTCGAGCGCGACCGCACCGAACTCGTCGATCTGGCCGAGGGGCACCCCGGGCTCGTCGCCGAACTCTCCGCGGAGTGGGACGCCTGGGCGCGACGCATCGGCGTCATCCCCTTCGAAGAGACGGTCCGCCTCTACGCCGACTTGGGCCGGCCGCCTCGCGAGGCGATGGGCTAGCGCCGGTGAACGCGCACCCGGCCGATCCGCCGACGCCAACGCCCGAGGGCCGCGGCGGCGCACCCTGCTGCGCCCCACGCCCAGACCGGGCCGGCATCTCGATCGAAAGGGGGCGGCCGCGGCCGTCGCCGGCGGCGGGCCGCGCGACCTTCGCCGGCATGGTCCTCGTTCCCGCCGGGCCGTTCCGGATGGGCGGCGCGGACTCCGACGCCTATCTCGACGACGGGGAGGGACCGGTGCGCGAGGTGACGCTGTCGTCCTACTGGATCGACGCGACCGCGGTGCGCAACCGCGAGTTCGCGCGATTCGTCGCCGCGACCGGTTATCGCACCGACGCCGAACGCGACGGCGCTTCGTTCGTGTTCGACGCACTGGTCTCGCCGCAGGCGACGTCGCGCCCGGGGCGCGTGGCGGACGCGCCGTGGTGGCGGATGGTCGAGGGGGCGTGCTGGCGCGCACCGGAAGGGCCCGGTTCGTCGATCGCCGAGCGCGCCGAGCATCCGGTCGTGCATGTCTCCTGGCACGACGCCGGCGCCTACGCGAGCTGGGCGGGCAAGCGGCTGCCGACCGAAGCCGAGTGGGAGAAGGCCGCGCGCGGCGGGCTCGACCAGACGCGCTTTCCCTGGGGCGACGAGTTGAGCCCCGGCGGCGTCCACCGCTGCAACGTCTGGCAGGGGCGCTTTCCGATCATCAACACCGGCGCCGACGGCCACATCGCCACCGCGCCGGTGGACGCCTACGAGCCCAACGGATACGGTCTGTACAACGTCTGCGGCAACGTCTGGGAGTGGTGCGCCGACGCGTGGAGCGGTTCCTGGCACGTCGACGCGCGGACCGAGACCCGCGTCGACCCGCGCGGACCGGCCGACGGCGGCCCGGAGCGGGTCGTACGCGGCGGCTCCTACCTGTGTCACGCGACGTATTGCAACCGCTATCGGGTCGCCGCGCGTACGCGCAACGACGCCGACAGCAGCACCGGACACACGGGCTTCCGCTGCGCCGCCGATGCCCCGCAAGGGACCGCGAGCGACCGACACCGGTAACCTCCCCGCCGACGGCGGCCCGGCCGCGCCGTCGGCGGATCATCCGAAGGCCGACGAGGAGGACAGCATGCGCATCGTTCATCGACTGGCGGCCTTGATCGCGGGGGCGTGCCTGGCGGCGCCGGCGACGGTCGGCGCGGCCGGACCGTTCGTCGACGTCGGCAAGCAGGAGCCGATCACGATCCTGACGCCGTCGACGCCGTGGACCGGCGCGTTCACGAGCCTCGTCGCGCTCTACGAGGAACAGACCGGCAACAAGATCAAGCTAGACGTCAACCCGTTCGGAGGCGTGCTCGAGAAGGCGCGCAACGACCTTCGCGCCGGCGGCGGCGGCTACGACGCCGTGATGCTCGACACGCAATGGACGATCGAGATGTACGAGGGCGGGTTCCTGACGCCGTTCGCCGACATCGAGCCCGGCTACGACGCGCCGAAGGAGGTGCTGCGCTACGACGACTCGGGTTACTGGAACGAGCAGAAGCGCTGGCGGACGTCGAAGGGCGGCAAGCTGATGGCTTTCACCGTGCTGGGCAACGTGCCGTTGTGGTACTACCGGACCGACGCGCTCAAGGAGGCCGGCATCACGCCGCCCCGGACGATTCCGGAGGTGCTCGCGTCCTGCGCGAAGCTGTCGAAGCCGCCGGCGACCTACGGCGCGGTGATCCGCGCCGAGCGCGGCAACGGCATCCGCTACGAATGGTCGCAATGGATGGTCGGTCGAGGCGGCACCGTGGCCCGCGATCCGGAGAACGGCGACTACACGGTCGTCGTCAACAGCCGCGAGAACAAGGCGGCCCTCGACGATTTCATCGAGGTCGTGCGCAAGTGCGGCGTCCCCAATCCCGGCGCGATCGGCCAGAACGACGTGATCCAGCTCCTGTCGACCGGCAAGGCGCTGCAGGGACAGCTGGTGCTCGCCGCCTGGGCCAACTTCCAGGATCCGAAGAAGTCCGCGGTCGTCGGCAAGCTCGACGTGGCACCGATCCCGCGCGCGCCGGACGGCCGCAACGGCGCGGTGATCGGCAACTGGAACTACGCGATCCCCAAGGCGATCGGCCCGGCGCGCAAGAAGGCCGCGCTCGCCTTCGCGAAGTGGATGATGTCCTACGACGCGCAGATCGCCTACGCGAAGGCCGGTGGGATCCCCAACCGCGTCGACGTTCTGACCTCCGATCTCGCGCGCGACCCGGCCTACCGCTGGATGCCGGCGTACCTGGAGACGCTCAAGACCGCGAAGCAGGAGTTGGGCTACCTCGAGGGCCCGCAGGTCGAGCAGATCCTGGGCCTGAGGCTCAACCAGGCGGTGATCGGCGAGCTGTCGTCGGGCAAGGCGCTCAATCTCGCGGCGCAGGAGATCAGGGACGTGTTCGACAAGAACAAGCGGCGCACCGGGCTGCTCGCGCCGCTGCCCGAGTGACGTCGGACCGGACGGTGTAGCCGGGCGCCGGTCGTTCGGCCGGCGCCCTCCGACAGCCATGGCATCGGTCGCCATCCGCGGGGTCGAGAAGCGCTTCGGCGAGGTCGCGGTCCTGCGCGGGATCGACCTCGACATCGCCGACGGCGAATTCGTCGTGCTGGTCGGCGCGTCCGGCTGCGGCAAGTCGACGCTCCTGCGGATGATCGCCGGACTGGAGACGGTCAGCGCCGGCGACATCCTGATCGGCGGCGACCGGGTCAACGACCTGGAGCCCCGCGAGCGCGACATCGCGATGGTATTTCAGAGCTACGCGCTCTATCCGCATCTCGACGTGCGCGGCAACTTGGGATTCAGCCTCGCGCTCAAGCGCACCGCGCCGGACGAGGCGCGCGCGCGCGTCGAGCAGACCGCGGGCGTGCTCGAGCTCTCGTCGCTGCTCGCCCGCTATCCGCGCCAGCTCTCCGGCGGCCAGCGGCAGCGCGTGGCAATGGGACGCGCGATCGTGCGCCGGCCGCGCCTGTTCCTGTTCGACGAGCCGCTGTCGAACCTCGACGCCCAGTTACGCATCGCGATGCGCACCGAGATCCGGGCGCTGCACCAGCGGCTCGCCGCGACCTCGGTCTACGTCACCCACGATCAGGTCGAGGCGATGACGATGGCGGACCGGATGGTGGTGATGAACGGCGGACGCGTCGAACAGATCGGCGCGCCCCTCGACGTCTACGACCGGCCGGCGACGCTGTACGTCGCCCGGTTCATCGGCGCGCCGTCGATCAACGTCGTCGACGGCGAGGTCGAGCCCGCGACCCGGCCCCTGCCGACGCTGCGCACGCGCGGCGGCGCGCGGATCGCGCTGCCGGCGGGGAGCGCCGGCGGTACGCTGCGCGCCGCGTTCCGGCCCGAGCACGTGGCGCCCGACGAGCGCGGCGAGATCGAAGGACGCGTGAGCGTCGTCGAGAACCTCGGGCACCAGTCCTACGTGTTCGTCGAAACCGGCGACGGCCGGCTCTGCGTGCTGTCGGACCGGTCGTGGCGCCCGGTGTCGGGCGACGCGGTGCGGCTGTCGGTGCGGCCCGAGCACCTGCATCGGTTCGACGCGGCGACCGGTCGCCGCGTCGACTGACGGCCGGGTCCGCCGCGTTCCACCGTGAGCGCGCCGACGCGTCCGCCGCGCGATCTCGTCGGGTGGCTGAACGCCACGTTCCGGCACTGGAGCCTCGCCCCGGCGGTGGTCCTGTTCGTCGCGCTGACCGTCTACCCGGCGGCGAACCTGCTCGTGATGAGCGTCTCGACGATCGAGTTCCGCGGCAGCATCGACGTCTGGACCTTCACGCCGCGGCGCAACCTCGACGCCCTGTTCGCCGATCCCTCGCTCGCCGCGGCGACCGTCAACACCGCGGTCTTCGTTGCCGTCGCGGTCGCGGTCGAGATGCTCGCCGGGCTCGCGCTCGCGCTCGTCGTCGGCGGGATGCGACGCGGCAAGGCGCTGATGCGCACGATCATGATCGTTCCGATCCTGGTTCCGCCGGTGGCCATCGGCAGCATGTTCAAGCTGCTCTACAACCACGACTTCGGCGCCTTCAACCAGATCCTCGCGGTCTTCGGCGTCGCACCGGTCAGCTGGCTCGGCTCGACCGCGCTCGCGCTGTGGTCGGTCGTCCTGGTCGACATCTGGCACTGGGTGCCGTTCGTCTTCCTGATCCTGTTCGCTGCCGTCGAGGGACTGCCGCGCGACGTGCTGGAGGCCGGGCGGGTCGACGGCGCCGACCGCTGGCAACTGCTGCGCCACGTCACGCTGCCGCTGCTCGCGCCGGCGATCGCCGTCGCGCTGCTGTTCCGGGCTATCCTGGCGTTCAAGGCCTTCGACGAGGTGTTCCTGCTGACCGGCGGCGGACCCGGCACCTCCAGCGAGCTCCTGAGCCTGCACCTGTACCGCGTCTTCTTCGAGCAGAACCAGCTGGGCTACGGCGCGCTGCTGTCGGTCCTGACGATCGTCGCGGTGTTGTCGCTGCTCGTCGTCGGCCGGGCGGCGGCCGGGAGGCGCGCGCGGTGAGCGAAGACGACGCAGCCGCGGTGTCGGGGAAACGGGCGCGCTGGCTCGGCTACGCGCTGATCGCGCTGGCGATCGTCGTCGTCCTCGGCCCGTTCGTCTGGATCCTGGCGAACTCGTTCAAGACCCAGATCGCGATCCTCACCGGCGCCTGGCTGTTCACGCCGACGCTCGACAACTACGCCGACGTGCTGTTCTCGCGCCGCTCCGATTTCGTCCGCGCGCTCGGCACGAGCTTCGTCGTCGCGGCCGCGAGCACGATCGTCGTCGTCGTCGTCGGGACGCTCGCCGCCTACTCGCTGCACCGGTTCCGCTGGTCGCGGATCGTGGTCACCGCGGTCCTCGGCTGGTCGCTCGCGTTCCACGTGATACCGGTCATCACGCTGGTCGGGCCCTGGTACCTGGTGTTCCGGGAACTGGGCCTCTACAACACCAAGACCGCGCTGGTGCTGACCCACGTCACGATCAACCTGCCGATGGCGATGTGGCTGATGATGTCGTTCTTCCGCGCGCTGCCACCGGAGATCGAGGAGGCGGCGCTGGTCGACGGCTGCCACCCGCTGGCGGCGTTCCGGCGGGTCACGCTGCCGCTGGTGGTGCCCGGGCTGGTGGCGACCGCGGTGCTGAGCTTCATCTTCAGCTGGAACGATTTCGCGATCGCGCTCGCGTTGACCTCGCAGGACAACGCGACGGTGCCGGTGGTCGTGGCCAAGTTCTCGAACGATTACGAGGTGCTCCACGGGCAGATGGCGGCGGCGTCGTGTCTGGCGACGATCCCGGCGCTCGTCCTGATGGCGTTCGGACAACGCTTCGTCGTCCAGGGGCTGACGCTCGGCGCGGTGAAGTAGCGCGCGACCGCGGGGCGACCCGGCGGCGGGCGCGTCAGCGGCCTGCGCTGTGGTACAGTCTTTGCTGCGCCGCAACATCCCGCGCCCGGGACTGCGTTACCCTAGCGCTACGCCCCAGGAAACCCGAGCTTCAGCCATGGCCGACCTCTCCAGGACGATCGACCGCTCGATCGATATCTCGCGCAACGTCGCGTCGACGATGGGGCGGCGCGTCAAGGCCGCGGCGACCGCCTACGGGCAGCGGGTTCATCGGGCCCAGTCCGAGTTCCTTCGAGGGGGCGTCGGGGCGTATTCCCCGCAACAATGGTGGTCGGACTGGTTCGCCTACGGCGTCGACCTGGGGCAGCGCAGCGCGCTCTTCTGGGACACGATCCGCGAGCGAGGCAACAACTGGCTCGAGCACGAGGCCGCCGGCAAGCCGCCGCTGCTGCATTACGACTGGGAGATGCTGGCCGACGCGCGCACGTTCGAGCGCCCCTGCAACTACGCGCTGCTCAGGATCGTGCCGCCGGCCGGCCTGCGCGTCGACGAGACGCGGCGTCCATTCATCGTCATCGATCCGCGCGCCGGCCACGGGCCCGGCATCGGCGGCTTCAAGGAGGAGTCGGAGGTCGGCGTCGCCCTCGCCGCCGGCCACCCGGTCTACTTCGTCATCTTCTTCCCCGATCCGGAGCCCGGCCAGACGCTGGCCGACATCACCGACGCCGAGGCCGAGTTCGTGCGGATCGTCGCCGAACGCCATTCGGCGAGCCCGAAGCCGACGCTGATCGGCAATTGCCAGGGCGGCTGGGCGGTGATGATGCTCGCGGCGGCGCGCCCGGACATGACCGGCCCGCTCGTCATCAACGGCGCGCCGATGTCCTACTGGGCCGGCAACGACGGCGACAATCCGATGCGCTACTCGGGCGGCCTGCTCGGCGGCGCCTGGGTGTCGCTGCTCGCGAGCGATCTGGGAGGCGGCAAGTTCGACGGCGCGCACCTGGTGGCGAACTTCGAGAACCTGAACCCGGCGCACGCGCTGTGGGACAAGTACTACCACCTCTACGACAACGTCGACACCGAAGCGGAACGCTTCCTCGACTTCGAGCGCTGGTGGGGTGGCTTCTACCTGATGAACGAGGAGGAGATCCGCTGGATCGTCAACAACCTGTTCGTCGGCAACAAGCTCTCCGCCGGCGAGGCGCGCCTGGGTCCGGGCCGCTATTTCGACCTGAAGTCGATCAAGCAGCCGATCGTCGTCTTCGCGTCGATGGGCGACAACATCACGCCGCCGCAGCAGGCGTTCAACTGGATCGCCGATCTCTACTCGTCGACCGAGGAGATCAAGGCCAACGGCCAGACGATCGTCGGCCTGATCCACGAGGACATCGGCCACCTCGGCATCTTCGTGTCCGGCAAGGTCGCGAAGAAGGAGCACACGCAGATCGTCGAGGTGCTGAAGTACATCCAGGCGCTGCCGCCGGGTCTGTACGGCATGCAGATCCACGAGCACGCCAAGCCCGACGGCGAGATCGTCTACGACGTGACGCTGCACGAGCGCTCGCTCGAGGATCTGAAGCGGCTGCAGAAGTTCGACCGCGTCGACGAGAAGCCCTTCGAGGCCGTCGCGGCGCTCTCGGAGCTGACCGAGCGCGCCTACGAACTGCTGGTGCGGCCGGCGATCCGCGACGCGGTTCCCGGTTGGGCGGCGCGACTGCTGCGCGACCTGCATCCGCTGCGTGTACAGCAGTGGATCTGGTCGGATCGCAATCCGATGATGGCCGGCGTCGCCGCGATGGCGGCGATCGCGCGGATGAACCGCCAGCCGCGCGCGGCCGACAACGCCGGCCGGCGCGCCGAACAGGTGGTGTCCGAGACCGTCTCGGCGACCCTCGATTGGATCCGCGACCTGCGCGACGCCGCCGGCGAGGCCGCGTTCTTCCAGGTCTACGGCAACCTCCTGTCGCTGCAGATGGCCGACCAGCGCGCCGCGATCCGCCGGCAGACCCGTTTCGACCCGCGCACGCTGCCGGCGGTCCGCCAGGTCCTCGACGATCTGGACCGCGGCGGTCTTCCGGAGGCGATCGTGCGCGCGGCGCTGCTGGTGGCGAAGGCCGGCGGCGGCAAGCGCCGCCTGGCGCAGATGCAGAGCGTCCGGGCGCTGCTCGAACCGTCGGGACTCCTGCGCGGCATGACCGAGGACGACCTGCGCCGCATCCTCCACGACGAGACGATCGTCGTCGAGTTCGAGCCGGCCGAGGCGAAACGGACGATGCGCCGGCTCGTGCGATCGGCCGGCGACCGGCGCAAGCTCGCCCACTTGTTCGACGCGCTCGCCGCCGACACGCACCTGAACGAACGTCAGCACGCGCTGATCGAGGAGTTGCGCGGGCTGGTCGCCGTCGGGCCGGACGCGGCGCCGGCGCCGCCCTCCCCGCGGCGCGCCTCGAACCAGCGCCGCCGCGGCACGCGCCCGCGCGCCTGATGTAGACGACCCGACGAGGCGAGATCATGCGCGACATCACCAACCGGACCTACGCCGAGATCAAAGTCGGCGCCTCCGAGACCGCCAAGCACACGATGACGGTCAACGAGATCGAGGGACTCGCGCTCGTCGCGGGCGAGGTCGATCCGTTCCACGTCGAAGGGCGCAGCGACGCCGACGGACCGACCGCGCCGGGCGCCTCCGCGGTGGCGCTGATCTCGAACCTGATCCTGCGCCGCATGCCGGGCCCCGGTTCGGTGATCTGCGAGACCGCGCTCCATTATCGTGGCGCGGTCGCGGTCGGTGACGAACTGACCTCGACGATCACCGTCCGCGCCAAGCGCGCGAAGGACCGGCGGCTCGCGCTCGAATGCCGGTGCGTCAATCAGCGCGGCGAGGTGCTCGTCGACGGGCTCGCCTACGTCATCGCGCCGGCGTCGCGCGTCGTCTACTCGAACGTCGCGACGCCGTCGCTGATCCTGCGTCGCAAC
The DNA here is from genome assembly GCA_046347725.1 of Burkholderiales bacterium. Lineage (GTDB taxonomy): Bacteria > Pseudomonadota > Gammaproteobacteria > Burkholderiales > Casimicrobiaceae > VBCG01. The sequence goes on along the minus strand of JAXMFN010000007.1, from coordinate 43,053 downwards.
GACGGCTTCGCCAAGCTGATCCGTCAGTGCGAGGGCCTGCCGCCGGTGCGCTGCGCGGTGGTCCACCCTTGCGATCGCGACTCGCTTTTCGGCGCGTTGGAAGCGGCGCGCCGCGGGCTGATCGTCCCGGTGCTGGTCGGGCCGGAAGCGAAGATCCGCTCGGTCGCGAAGGCCGAAAAGGCCGATCTCGCCGGCGTCGAGATCGTCTCCACCGAGCACAGCCACGCGGCGGCGCAGCTCGCCGTCGACATGGCCCGGATGGGTCAGGTCGAGGCGCTGATGAAAGGAAGCCTCCACACCGACGAGCTGATGGCGGCGATCGTGCCGTCGGCGACCGGGATCCGCACCGCGCGTCGGGTGAGCCACACCTTCGTCATGGACGTGCCGTCCTACCCGCGGCTGCTCTTCGTCACCGACGCGGCGGTCAACATCCTGCCGACGCTCGACGACAAGGTCGACATCGTCCAGAACGCGATCGACCTGGCGCGCACGCTCGGCGTCGAACGGCCGAAGGTCGCGGTGCTCTCGGCGGTGGAGACCGTGACTTCGAAGCTCGAGTCCACGCTGCACGCGGCGGCGCTGTGCAAGATGGCCGACCGCGGCCAGATCACCGGCGGCGACCTCGACGGACCGCTCGCCTTCGACAACGCGGTGTCCGAGCACGCGGCGAAGGCGAAGAAGATCGACTCGCCGGTGGCGGGCCGCGCGGACATCCTCGTCGTGCCCGACCTCGAAGCCGGCAACATGGTGGCCAAGCAGCTCCAGTACCTCGCCGGCGCCGACGCGGCGGGCATCGTCCTCGGAACGCGGGTGCCGGTCGTGCTCACCTCGCGCGCCGACACCGTGCGGACGCGTCTGGCTTCGACCGCGGTGATGGCGCTGGTCGCCAACGCCAAGCGCGTCGTCAAGCGCGCGTAACTTCGATGGCCGACGCGATCCTCGTCGTCAACGCGGGGTCGTCGAGCGTCAAGTACTCGCTGTTCGCGATCGTCGCCGACGCGCCGGCGTTGACCGAACGCGGGCAGGTCGAAGGCCTGGGCACGCGGCCGCGCTTCGTGGCCAGGTCACCGTCCGGCGAGGTCCTCGCCGAGCGGACCTGGGACGCCGGCAGCGGGCCCGACCACGCCGGCGCGGTCGAGCATCTGCTCGGCCATCTCGACTCCGGGGCGGGCGCGGGCGGGCGGCGCGGCGGCATCGTCGCCGTCGGCCACCGGGTCGTCCATGGTGGAACCGCGTTCGGCGAGCCGCGGCTCGTCGATGCCGAGGCGCTCGCGGCGTTGCAGGCGCTGGTGCCGCTCGCCCCGCTGCACCAGCCGCACAATCTCGCGCCTATCCGCGCGATCGCCGCCCGCAACCCGTCGCTGCCGCAGGTCGCCTGCTTCGACACCGCCTTCCACCGGTCGCAGCCGCCGCTGGCGCAGGCGTTCGCGCTGCCGCCCGAGATCACCGACCGCGGCGTGCGCCGCTACGGGTTCCACGGCTTGTCCTACGAGTTCGTCGCCGCGCGGCTGCCGCGGATCGACGCGCGCGCGGCCGCCGGGCGGGTCGTCGTCGCGCATCTGGGCAACGGCGCGTCGATGTGCGCGATCGCCGGCGGGATCAGCGTCGCCTCGACGATGGGATTCACCGCGCTCGACGGCCTGCCGATGGGCACGCGCTCCGGCGCGATCGATCCCGGCGTGCTCCTCTACCTGATGGACGAACGGGGAATGGGGGCGCGCGACCTCGAGAAGCTCCTCTATCATCGCTCGGGGCTGCTGGGCGTGTCGGGCGTCTCGTCGGACATGCGCACGCTGCTGGCGAGCGCCGACCCGCGCGCGAAGCTCGCGGTGGACCTGTTCACCTACCGGATCGGGCGCGAACTGGGCTCGCTGGCGGCGGCGCTGGGGGGGCTCGACGCCCTCGTGTTCACCGGTGGCATCGGCGAGAACGCGGCGCCGGTCCGCGCCGCCGTCGTGGGCGGCGCGGCCTGGCTCGGACTCGAACTCGACCCGGCGGCGAACGCGACGCATGGTCCGCGCATCACATCGGCCGCATCGCGCGTTCCCGCCTGGGTCGTGCCGACCGACGAGGAATCGATGATCGCGAGCCACACGCTCGCGGTCGTACGGCGGCGTTGAGGCGCGCGGCGAGCCGCTGGAGGACGTCATGGAAACCGCTTACCGGATCGAAAAGGACGCGCTGGGCGAGGTACGCGTGCCGGCCGACCGCCTGTGGGGGGCGCAGACGCAGCGGTCGATCGAGAACTTCCCGATCGGCGTGCCCCGCTACCGCTGGGATCGCGCGGTGATCCGCGCTTTCGGGCTGGTCAAGCTCGCCGCCGCCCGGGTCAACGCGGCGCTCGGAACGCTCCCGGTCGACAAGGCGGTCCTGATCGAGCGGGCGGCGCATGAAGTCGTCGAGGGACGGCTCGACGACGAGTTCCCGCTGGTGGTGTTTCAGACCGGTTCGGGTACGCAATCGAACATGAACGCGAACGAGGTGATCGCCAACCGCGCGATCGAGCTCGCCGGCGGCATCGTCGGGTCGAAGTCGCCGGTCCATCCGAACGACGACGTCAACGCGAGCCAGTCGTCGAACGACGTCTTCCCGGCGGTCATGCACGTCGCGCTGGTCGAGGCGATCGACGGCCGGCTGGTCCCGGCGGTCGGCGCGCTGTCGCGGACGCTGGCGGCGAAGGCGCGCGCGCACGCCGGCGTCGTGATGATCGGCCGCACGCATCTGATGGACGCGACGCCGGTGACGCTCGGTCAGGTGATCGGCGGCTGGGTCGCGCAACTCGACGAGGCGCTGCGGTTCGTCGAAGCGGCGCGCGACGGCCTGCTGCCCCTCGCGCTCGGCGGCACGGCGGTCGGCACCGGCTTGAACGCACCGGCCGGATTCGCCGAAGCGGTCGCCGCGGAGCTCGCTCGGCTCGGTGGCCACCCGTACTCGAGCGCGCCCGACAAGTTCGCGGCGCTCTCCGCGCACGACGCGGTGGTCAACGCGAGCGCCGCGGTGCGCACGCTCGCCGGCGCCGCGATGAAGATCGCCAACGACGTCCGCTGGCACGCGAGCGGCCCGCGCGCGGGGCTCGCCGAGATCCGCATTCCGGACAACGAGCCCGGCTCGTCGATCATGCCGGGCAAGGTCAATCCGACCCAGTGCGAGGCGCTGACGATGGTCGCCGCGCGCGTCTTCGGCAACGACGCGACGGTCGCCTTCGCCGGAACGCAGGGCGCCTTCCAGCTCAACGTCTACAAGCCGGTCATGCTCCACGCCGCGCTCGAATCGGTCACGCTGCTCGCCGAGGCGCTCGGGTCGTTCGACCTGCGCTGCGCGCGCGGCATCGAGCCGGTGCTCGAGAGGATCGGCGAGAACCTCGCGCGCTCGCTGATGCTCGTCACCGCGCTCAATCCGCACATCGGCTACGAGAACGCCGCGAGGATCGCCCAACTCGCGCACCGCGAAGGCACGACGCTCAAGGAGGCGGCGGCGAAGCTCGGGCTCGTCTCGGACGAGGACTTCGACCGCTGGGTCGATCCGACGGCGATGACCTGAGCGCGGCGCCGGCGGACGCCGCCCGCCCGGGATCCTGCCGCCGACCGGCCGTGGCGGCGCGGTTGCTCCCGCGCTCGAATCGGCCTAGGCTCGCGTCGTTTCTGCGATTCCGCGAGGTCCGCATGCGCACACCGTTGCTGTCGTCCGCCGCTTTCGCCATCCTCGTCTCGGCCGGTTCGGCCCAGGCGGCGCCGTGTCACGACCTGCGCGGCGACTGGACCTTCACGCTGCAGTGCGCCGCGCTGGGGCCCGCGCCGATCTTCGGGACGCGCACGCTCTACGGCACGATCTCGGCGCAGGAAGGCTGCACGTTCACCGGCGCGCTGTCGCCGGTCGCGGGCGGCGGCGGCGATCCCTGGGTCGGAGCGCTGCACGGCGAACAGAACCGCCAGGTCTCGTCCGACTACGTCGGCGCGAAAGCGATCGGGGCGTTGTCGGACCGCCGCGGCGGGTTGTTTCGCGAGATGACGCTGACCTACACGTACAGCGGCGGGCCCAATCCGACCGCCTGCACCGGCGTCGGCCTGCGCGCCGACTGACGCCTCGGGCGCCGGGTCGACACCCGGTCAGCGGTGGCCGGTGCCGGGCTCCGGCGCCGGTTGTTCGTCGACCCAGGCGGCGAGGAGCGTGTAGGTCACCGCGAGGAGCACCGGGCCGACGAAGAGCCCGACCAGCCCGAACGCCAGCAGCCCGCCGATCACGCCGGCCATGATCAAGAGGATCGGCAGGTCGGCACCGCGCTTGATCAGCATCGGTCGCAGGAAGTTGTCGATCGTGCCGACGAAGACCGACCAGACCGCCAGCGCGATCGCCCAGCCGTGCGAGTCGGCGTACCAGAGCCAGCCGACCGACGCGAGCAGGATCGGGAACGGGCCGATCTGCGCGATGCAGCAGACGAGCAACGCGGCGGCGAGCAGCGCGACGAACGGAACACCGGCGATCGCCAGTCCGATCGCGCCCAGCAGCGTCTGCGCGACCGCGGTCACGACGATCCCGAGGGCGACCGCGCGGATCGACGCGCCGGCCAGCACGACGACCTGGTCGCCGCGCTCGCCGTGCAGGCGGCGGAAGAACCGGCGCACGCCGTGCGCGGCCGTATCGCCGGTCGCGTAGAGGACGCCGCACATCGCGTAGGTCAGCAGCAGGTGGACGACCAGGCCGCCCAGCCCGCCGAGCTGGGCGAGCAGCCAGGTGCCGACCGGCGCCGTGTACGGAGCGATGCGCGACGCCAGCGCTTCGGGTCCGGCGGCGCTGATCGCCTGCCACTCGGTCGCGAGCTTCTCGCCGACCAGCGGCAGCGGCGCGACCCAGGCCGGTGGACCGGGAATCGCGAGGCGGATCGACTTCAACTCCGAAAGCCGTTCGACCTGCCCGGCGAGCGTCCAGACCGCGGCGACCAGCGGCGCGACGACGACGACGAGCAGGACGACCATCAGCAGCGCGACGGCGAGCCCCCGTCGGTGGCGCAACCGCCGCTCGAGTCGGACGAGCAGCGGCCAGGTCGCCGCGACGATCATCGTCGCCCAGATCAGCGCCGGGAGGAACGGTCGCAGGATCCAGAAGCTGCCGACGCCCAGCGCGAGGATCAGCAGCGTGCCGAAGACGATCCGCGGCAGGTCGCGGGCGCCGGGCGGGGCGGGCTGCGTCATCGCGGGCCGGGCTCGAGCGCGCGACGCTCAGACGGCGGCGAGCTCGCGCTCGGCGAGCGTCACCCAGTAGCTCGCGCCGATCGCGAGCGTGTCGTCGTTGAAGTCGTACCGCGGATTGTGCAGCGACGGTGTGTCCTCGCCCGCGCGCGAGCCCATCCAGACGTAGCAGCCGGGCTTCGCCTGTAGCATGAACGCGAAGTCCTCGCTGCCCATCTCCGGCGTCGGGTCGGTGTCGACGTTGGCGCGGCCGACCACCGCCTCGGCGGCGGCGGCGGCGATCGCGGTCTCGCCGGCGCTGTTGACGGTGGCCGGGTAGCGGCGCTCGTAGCGCAGCTTCGCGGTCATCTCGAAGGTCGCGGCGATCCCGTCGACGATGACGCGCATCCGCCGCTCGATCAGGTCCTGCACCGCCGGATCGAACGTACGCACGGTGCCGCGCAGCACGACTTCGGCCGGAATCACGTTCCAGGTGTCGCCGGCATGCACCTGCGTGACCGTGACCACGCCGGCGGCGAGCGGGTGGAGGTTGCGCGACACGATCGTCTGCAGCGCGGCGATCGCGTGCGAGGCGAACATCATCGGGTCCTTGCCCTGGTAGGCCATCGCCGCGTGTGCGCCCTTGCCGGTCGCGATGATCTCGAAGATGTCGAAGGCGCCCATCAGGGGGCCGGCGCGCGTCGCGAACGTGCCGGCCGGGCGCGCCGGCCAGTTGTGCAGGCCGTAGACGGCGCGCACCGGGAAGCGGTCGAACAGCCCTTCCTCGACCATCACCCGACCGCCGCCCTCGTTCTCCTCGGCCGGCTGGAAGATGAAGACCGCGGTGCCGTCGATCCGCCGGCGCGCCGCCAGCGCCTGCGCCGCGCCGAGCAGCATCGTCGTGTGGCCGTCGTGGCCGCAGGCGTGCATCCGGCCCTCGTGGCGCGACGCGTGGGCGACCCCGCTCTTTTCGTGGATATGCAACGCGTCCAGGTCGGCGCGCAGTCCGATGGCGGCGCTCGACCGGCCTCCCCTGAGCACGCCGACCACGCCGGTCCCGGCGAGCCCGGTATGCACGTCGAGGCCGAACGAGCGCAGGCGCTCGGCGACGAACGCCGCGGTCGCGCGCTCCTCGAAGGCGGTCTCCGGATGCGCGTGCAGATGATGGCGCCAGCGCCGGAGTTCGGGCTCGAGCGCCACGACTTCGGGAACGAGGTTCATCGCGTCGGCGGGAGGAGGTGGCGGCGCGGCGGCCGCCGGGAGCGGCCATCCTAACGCATCCGGTAGAATCGCGGCGTGTCGACGCAGAGCGCTCCGTTCGATCTCCTCGTCGTCGGCGGCGGCATTAACGGCGCCGGCATCGCGCGCGACGCGGCCGGCCGCGGGCTCGCGGTCCTGCTGGTCGAACGCGACGACCTCGCGTCCGCCACCTCCTCGTGGAGCACCAAGCTGATCCACGGGGGCCTGCGCTACCTCGAGTACTACGAATTCCGGCTGGTCGGCGAGGCGCTCGCCGAACGCGAGGTGCTGCTCGCCCGGGCGCCGCACCTGATCGAGCCGCTGGCGTTCGTGCTGCCGCACGAACCGCACCTGCGGCCGGCGTGGATGATCCGCGCCGGGCTCTTCCTCTACGATCGGCTGGGCGGGCGGATGTCGCTGCCGCGCTCGACCGGCGTGCGGCTCGACGACAGCCGCTGGGGCGCGGGACTGCAGCCGCGCTTCCGCCGCGGATTCGTCTACGCCGATGCGCGCGTCGACGACGCGCGACTGGTCGTGGCCAACGCGGTCTCGGCCCGCGACCATGGCGCGCAGATCCGCGTGCGCACGCGCCTGGTATCGGCCCGCCGCGACGCCGGACGCTGGCTCGCCAAGCTCGACGGGCCGAACGGCCGCGAGGAGGTCGCCGCGCGGGCGATCGTCAACGCCGCCGGCCCCTGGGTCGCCGACGTGCTGCGCTCGACCGACGCGAAGCCGACCAAGGCCCGGGTGCGACACGTCAAGGGCAGCCACATCGTCGTGCCGCGCGTGCACCCCGAGGAGCACGCCTACATCCTGCAGAACGCCGACAAGCGGATCGTCTTCGTCATTCCCTACCAGGAGCGCTACTCGCTGATCGGGACCACCGACGTCGCGGTCGACGACTACGAGTCGCCGCGGATCACCGACGACGAGGTCGATTACCTGATCGCGCTCGCGAACGCCTACCTCGAGCGGCCGATCTCGCGCGCCGACGTCGCCTGGACCTACAGCGGCGTGCGGCCGCTCTACGACGACGGCGCGTCCGACCCGTCGGCGATCACGCGCGACTACGTGTTCAAGGTCGATGCGCTGGACGGCCCGCCGGGCCAGCACCAGGCGCCGGTGCTGTCGATCTACGGCGGCAAGATCACGACCTACCGCAAGCTGGCCGAGGCGGCGCTGCGCGAGCTCGCGCCGTACTTCCCGCCGATGAAGCCGCCATGGACCGCGACCGAGCCTCTGCCCGGCGGCGATCTGCCCGGCGGCGACCGCGCGGCGTTCCTCGCGTCGCTGTGCGCGAAGCACCCGGAGGTGCCGGTCGACGTGCTGCGCGGGCTCGCGCGCCGACATGGAATGCGGGCCGCCCGCATCCTCGGCGACGCCCGCTCGCTCGCCGACCTGGGCGAGCATTTCGGCGCCGGCCTGACCTCGCGCGAGGTCGATTTCCTCGTCGACGACGAATGGGCGCGCACCGCGGACGACGTCCTGTGGCGACGGACCAAGTGCGGGCTGCCGATGTCGGTCGCCGAGCGGGACCGGGTCGCGGCCTACGTCGGTTCGCGAACCGGCGCGCGATGAGCGCCGCCCCGGCGCGCGCGCCCAGGCCGCTCGCGGCGATGCCCGAGGCGACGCGCCGGGCGATCCGCGGCGTGCTGACCGATATCGACGACACGCTGACGACCGACGGCCGGCTCACCCCCGACGCCTACGCGGCGCTCGGACGGCTCAAGGCCGCCGGCTTCGTCGTCGTGCCGATCACCGGCCGGCCGGCCGGCTGGTGCGACCACATCGCGCGGATGTGGCCGGTCGACGGCGTCGTCGGCGAGAACGGCGCGTTCTGGATGCGCTACGACGCGGATCGGCGCAAGCTCGTCCGCCGGTTCGGCGCGGGCGACGACGAGCGGCGCGCCAACCGCGCGCGGCTGGCCGGGATCGGCGAGCGGATCCTCGCCGCGGTGCCCGGCTGCGCGCTCGCCTCCGACCAGCAGTACCGCGAGACCGACCTCGCGATCGACTTCCGCGAGGACGTGGCGCCGCTCCCGCGCGAGGCGGTCGAGCGGATCGTCGCGATGATGGAGGCCGAAGGCATGACCGCGAAGGTCTCTTCGATCCATGTCAACGGTTGGTTCGGTCGCTACGACAAGCTGGCGATGACCCGGACCTTCCTCGCCGAGGCGCTGGCGATCGACCTCGACGCCGCGAAGGAGCGGTTCGTGTTCGCCGGCGACTCGCCGAACGACGCGCCGATGTTCGCCTACTTCCCGAACGCGGTCGGTGTCGCCAACGTCCGCGGCTTCCTCGACCGGATCGCGACGCCGCCGGCGTGGATCACCGAACGGGCGGCGGGCGACGGGTTCGTCGAGCTGGCCGAGGGCCTCCTTGCCCGGGCGGGCTGACCGGGCGGCGCGCCGAGCGCCGCTCAGCCGGTCGGCGGCTTGCCGAACACCTTGGGCGCGCGGCGGACCGGCAACGCGTCCGCGCCGGCGAACACCGCGGCGGACCCCAGCGCCTCCTCGATGCGCAGGACCTCGTTCCACTTGGCCATCCGTTCGCTGCGCGTGAACGAGCCGACCTTGAGCTGGCCCGCGTCCCAGCCGACGGCGAGGTGGGCGATGGTCACGTCCTCGGTCTCGCCGGAGCGCGCCGAGACGATCGTGCCCATCCGGTGGCGTTTGCCGGCGGCGAGCGCCGCGTGGGCCTCGGTGAGCGTGCCGGCCTGGTTGGGCTTCACCAGCACCGCGTTGCAGGCGTGCTCGATCGCCGCGCGGTCGACGTGCTGCGCGTTGGTCGTCAGGTAGTCGTCGCCGATGATCTGCACGCTCCGCCCGTGCGCCTCGCCGAAGCGGATCCAGGCGACGCGGTCGTCTTCCGCGAACGGGTCCTCGATCGAGGCGATCGGGTAGCGCGCGAGCCAGTCGGCGAGCATCGCCGCCATCGCGTCGCGGTCGAGCTCGCGGCCGTCGAGCGCGAGCCGGTAGACGCCGTCGCGGCCGAACTCGGAGGCGGCGATGTCGAGCGAGATCGCGACGTCGGTGCCGGGCGTCAATCCGGCGCGTTCGATCGCGCGCATCAGCATGTCGAGCGCCTCTTCGTTCGAGCCGAACATCGGCCAGTACCCGCCTTCGTCGGCGACCCCGGCGAGCTTGCCGGCCTCGGCCATCAGGAGTCCCGCGGCGCGGTAGACCTCGGCGACGATCGCGATCGCGTCGCCGAACGTCCACGCGCCGACCGGCATCACCATGAAGTCCTGGACGTCGACCCGCCGGCTCGCGTGCGCGCCGCCGCCGAAGATCTGCACCTCGGGCAGCGGCAGCCGCACCGGATGGTCGCCGGCGAGGTGTTTCCACAGCGGCAGGCCGCGCGCCGCGGCGGCGGCGTGCGCGATCGCCATCGACACCGCGACCGTCGCGTTGCCGCCGACGCGCGACTTGTTCGGCGTGCCGTCGGCCGCGGCGATCCGCGCGTCAGCGGTCGCCTGGTCGAGCGCGTCCTGGCCGGCGAGCGCCCTCGCGAGGTCGTTGCGCGCGAACTCGCAGGCGGCGAGCACGTCCATGCCGCCGAATCGCGTGCCGCCGTCGCGCAGGTCGACCGCTTCGCGCGAGCCCCGCGACGCGCCGGCGGGCGCGATCGCGCGCCCGATCGCGCCGCCGTCCAGCTCGACCTCGGCCTCGACGGTCGGACGGCCGCGGGAATCCCAGACGCGGCGGGCGCGGACCGCGCGAATCGACGATGCACTCATGTCGCGATGCTCCTCTCGGGGGCGTTGCTCACCGGTCGGCGGCCCAGGCGTCGGCGATCGTCCCCAACGTCGCCGGCGCCTCGTGGATCCGCGGTCGCGCGAACGCCCGGACCGCATCGCGCGAGCGCTCGTCGGTCAGGTATTCGGCCGGCGACTTGCCGTCGACGCGCGCCAGCAGCAGCGCCGGCAGCAGCGCCGCGGTGCGCCGCTCGACCCCGGACCACGGTTCCCAGTCGACGTGCGCGCGGTAGGCGTCGACCAGCGCGCGGAACGCCTCGACGTAGCGCCCCCGCCACGGCGGCTTCCACAGGCCCTTGAGCAGCAGGTGGTTGAGCACGAAAGCGAGGTCGAACGCCGGATCGCCGTACCACGCGCACTCGGCGTCGAGGATCACCGGGCCCGCCGGGCCGACGAGCAGGTTCTTCGGGCTGTAATCGCCGTGGACCAGGACCCGTCGTGTCGAAGCGGTGGTCGCGACCAGGTCGGCGAAACGGGCCTCGAGGTCCGGATGCGCGCGCCCGGTCGCGACCAGGTAAGGCTCGAGCCGGATCGCGTAGAAGATCTCGTCGGTCGGGAACGCGGTGGCGATCTCATCCCGGCCGGCGGTGCCGGCGTGGATCCGTCCGAGCCGGTCGCCGACGGCCGTGGCCGTGGGGATGTCGATCGTCCCGTCGCGCAGCAGTGCCTTCCAGACCGGGTAGCGCTCCGGCGGAAGCCACTCCATCGCGAACGCGCCGGCCTCGCGGTCCTCGCCGAGGAGCCGGGGGACCGCCTCCGGGACGATGCCCGCGGCGACCCGCAGCCAGGCGACTTCGTAGCGATTGCGCCCGACCGGCGCCCGCCAGTCGGCGGCGACCTTGAGCTTCGCCAGCGCCCGTTTGACGCAGAACGTCGCATTCGGCGTTTCTGCGCGGTAGATGTCCGACGAGACGCCGCCGGCCAGCAGCGCAAGCTCAACGACCAGTGCCTTCGCGCTCACTAGCGCCATCCGCTCCAAAGCGCCGCGGATTTCGGAGTACACTGCCGAAGATGCCGCGATCGGGGGGATCGCGGGTTCGGCCGCCGTCATGCCAAAACCCGTGCGCGGAACGATCTTTGCATCATCTATATGATCCGCAACGGAAACGGACGTCGCCAAGTGCTTGATCGAAAGGCGCTGGCGGCCGGTGGGGACCGGGAGGCACGATGACTCGCTACGGATTCGCGATCAAGACTCGCCATGGGCAGCGGGTCGAAAACATCCAGATCATGGCGGGTTCGCAAACCGACGCCGAGCGCCGGCTGCGACAGATGTACCACCATTGCGAGATTCTCGAGTGCCGTGAGCAAGCGGTGCCGCGACGTGTCGACACGCTCGATGTCGAAGGCGTGATCGGTTTGATCAGCGCCGCCGCCGGCCAGCCGCAGAAGGCCGGCACCCACTGAAGTCCCCCGCCGTCGTCGGTCGCCGCAGACCATAAGCGGCCCCGGCGATCGCGTCAATCGCCGTCGGCCGCACGGCGTGCGCGTCCTCTTCCACTTCAACGCCGAAGGCGCCCTCGCCGCGCGACTCGCGGCGCTGCGCGACCAGCGGATCGAGGTCGTCGTCGTCCCGGAGGCGGACGTCGCCGGATTCGACGCCGCGCTCCCCTCGGTCGACGTCCTGTGGCACGTGCTGCGGCCGGTGACCGCCGCGGATTTCGCGCGTGCGCCGATCCTGAAGCTCGTGCAGAAATTCGGCGTCGGCGTCAACACGATCGACGTCGAGGCGGCGAAGCGGCGCGACGTCGCGGTCTGCAACCTCCCCGGCACGAACTCGCGCGCGGTCGCCGAAATGACGCTGCTGCTGATGCTGGGGTGCGTGCGCCAGCTCCCCGCGCTCGCCCGGATCGCGCAGCGCGACCGCGACTGGTCGCTGTCCGGGCCGTTGCAGGCGCGGTTGGGCGAACTGGGTGGCCGGACCGTGGGGTTCGTCGGCGCCGGCGCGGTCCCGTCGACGCTGGCGCCGTGGTTGCACGCGATGGGCGCGACGCTCGTCGTCGCGGCGCGGCGCGACACGCCGGGACCGTGGACGCGGGTCGATCTCGACACGCTGCTCGCGCGCGCCGACGTGGTTTCGCTGCACCTGCCGGCCACGCCGGAGACGAACGCGATCCTGTCGGCGGCGCGGATCGCGCGGATGAAGCCCGGCGCGGTGCTCGTCAACACCGCCCGCGGTTCCCTGGTCGACGAGGACGCGCTCGCCCGCGCGCTGGGCGACGGCAGGCTCGCCGCGGCCGGGCTCGACGTGACCTCGGTCGAGCCGCTGCCGGCCGACCATCCGCTGCGAAGGTTGCCGAACGTGCTGCTGACGCCGCACGCCGCCTGGTTGACGCCGGAGACCTTCGCCCGCTCGCTCGACATCGCCGTCGACAACGTCCTGCGCCTTTCCCGCGGCGAAGAACTTCGCAACCGCGTCGCCTGACGCCGGACGCGCGGCGCCGGGCGCCGTCGATCAGCGGATGTAGCCGGCGCCGACCAGCTCGTCGATCAGCGTCGAGTAGTCGTGCGCGCCGCGGCTGTCGGGCGCGTGGCGGAAGACGTCGAGGCCGGCGGCCGGGCTCTCGGCCAGCTTGACGTTCTCGCGGATCCGGGTGACCAGGACCTCCTCGGACCGGAAGGACTTGCCGACCTCCTGCATCACCTCGGCGCTCATCCGGCGGCGCATGTCGAAGCGCGTGATCAGGTAGCGGCGCGGCAGCCGCTGCTTGAACACCGGCTCGAGCGCGTTCAACGCCCGCTCGACCTCCTTCGCGCCCTGCAGCGCCAGGTAGTCGGCCGACACCGGAATCAGGACCAGGTCGCAGGCGAAGATCGCGTTGAGCGACAGGACGTTGAGCAGCGGACAGCAGTCGATCACCACCGGACCGGGCACCGCGTCGGGCGCGCGCAGCGCGTGGCGCAGCCGGGTGACGACGTTGACGCCCTTGCCGAGCATCGCGTCGAGCTTCGCGAGCTCCATGTGCGCCGGGCAGATCACGACGCCGCTCTGGCTGATCGCGCCGATCTCGGCGAGCGGCCGCTGGCGCGCGAAGAAACCGAACATCGTGTCGTCGGCCAGGCGCGGCTGGACGCCGAACACGTGCGACAGGTGCGCCTGCGGGTCGAGGTCGATCCCGAGCGGCCGTTGCCCGCGCTGCGCGATGCCGGCGAGGAGGTTGAGCGCGGTCGTGGTCTTGCCGACGCCGCCCTTCTGGTTGAACACCGCGACGATGGTCATCGGATGCGAGGATACCGCGAACGGACCCCGATCACCGCTCGCTGCGGTCGCGTGCTCCCGCGAGCCGACCCCGTCGCGCATGCCGGCGCTCAGATCAGCCGGCGGCGGACCCGGGTCACGATCACCTCGGCCGCGACGACGACCGCGAGGATCGCGACCAGGATCACCGCGACCCGGTCCCATTGGAAGAGGTTGAGCGCCGAGTCGAGCGCCATGCCGATGCCGCCGGCGCCGACGAGCCCCAGCACCGCCGACTCGCGCACGTTGATGTCCCAGCGGAACAGCGCGATCGACCAGAACGCCGGCTTCACCTGCGGCCAGTAGCCGAAGCTCATCCGCGACGTCCACGGGGCGCCGGCGGCGACGAGCGCCTCGATCGGGCCCTTCTGCGACTCTTCGAGCGCTTCGCCGAAGAGCTTGCCGACGAAGCCGATCGAGCGGAACGCGATCGCCAGCGTGCCGGCGAGCGCACCCGGTCCGAAGATCCCGACGAAGAGCAGCGCCCAGACCAGCGAATTGACGCTGCGCGAGGAGACGAGCACGAGCTTCGCCAGCAGGTTGACCGGCGTCGACGGCACGAGGTTGTGCGCGGCCAGCACGCCGACCGGCAGCGCCATGACGAGCGCGAGCAGCGTGCCCAGCGTCGCGATGTGGATCGTGTCCATCAGCGCGTCGTGGACGGTCTGAGGATAATGCGACCAGTCCGGCGGCCACATCCGCACGAACAGGTCGACCATCTGCTCGGGCGCGTCGACCAGGAATTCCGGGATCACCTCGACCGACCGGATCGCGGCGACGATCGCCGCGACGATCGCGAGGTGGACCGCGAAGCGCGCGAGCCGCTGGGCGGCGGTGAAGCGCCGCCAGACCGGAGCGGGGGCCGAGGCGGACGAAGGAACGGCGCGTTCGGCCGGCGCGCTCAATCGTCCTCCAGCCGCCGTTCGCGGGCCGCGCCGCCGCGCCGGAAAAGCTCCGGGAGCGTCGCGTTGTCGAGGAAGATCCGACGCACGCCGCCGGCGACGATCTCGCCGGCCATGATCAGCGAGATCAGCGCGATCAGGATCGCGCAGACGAAGTCGTAGTCGAAGCGCTGGAACGCCGCGAACAGCGTCCCGCCGATCCCGCCGGCGCCGACGATGCCGACCATCGTCGAGTTGCGCAGATTGCTGTCGAGCTGGTAGGTGGCGAAACCGATGAAGCGCGAGAAGACCTGCGGCAGCACGCCGAAGGCGAGCACCGAGGCGAACGGCGCCCCGGTCGCGCGCACCGCCTCGACCGGCTTCTCGGAGATCTCCTCGACCGCCTCGGTGAAGAGCTTGCCGATGAAGCCGATCGACGCGACGGTGAGCGCGAGGATCCCGGCGAGCGCGCCGAAGCCGACCGCCTTGACGAACACGATCGCGACGATCACCGGGTGGAACGACCGGCAGGCGACGATGACGCCGCGCGCCGGCCAGGTCGCCCAGGCCGGCATCAGGTTGCGCGCCGCGGCGAGTCCGATCGGCAGCGCGAGGGCGATGCCGAGCGCGGAGGCGAGCACCGCGATCTCCAGGCTCTCGACCAGGCCCTTGAGCAGCAGCTCCCAGCGCGAGAAGTTGGGCGGGAACAGGCGGTCGAAGAAGCGCGCCGCGTTCGCGAGCCCGGTCGCGACGCGCTCCCACGAGATCTCCATCCGCGAGCAGGCGTAGACGACGTAGGCGGCGAGCGCGAGCCAGCCCAGGCGCGTCCAGCGGGCGCCGCGGAACGGGTCGGCGGGCGCGACCGGTGACGCCGGCGCGTTCATCCGACCCGCCCGGCGCGTCGCGCGGTCAATGCAGCCAGCCCCGGCCGCCGTAGATCGCGGTCAGCGCGTCGTCGGTGAGCGTCGCCGGCGGACCGTCGAAGACGACCCGTCCGCCCGACATGCCGACGACTCGGTCGGCGTAGCGCTTCGCCAGCTCGACGTCGTGCATGTTCACCAGCACCGGGATGTCGCGCGAGCGGGCGATCCCGGCCAGCAGCTCCATGATCTCGACCGAGGTCTTCGGGTCGAGCGACGAGGTCGGCTCGTCGGCGAGCAAGAGTCGCGGCTCCTGCATGACGGCGCGGGCGATGCCGACGCGCTGGCGCTGGCCGCCGGAGAGCGCGTCGGCGCGCTGGTTCGCGAAGCCGGCGAGGCCGACCGTCTCGAGCAGCGCGTAGGCGCGGGCGATGTCGTCGGGCGGGAATCGGCGCCGCATCGCGCGCCACGGCGAGACGTAGCCCAGCCGCCCGCAGAGCAGGTTCTCCATCACCGTCAGGCGCTCGACCAGGTTGTACTCCTGGAACACCATGCCGATGTGCCGGCGGGCCTCGCGCAGCGCCCGGCCCGAGAGCCGGGCGAGGTCGACGCCGTCGAACAGGATCTCGCCGGCCGACGGCTCGACCAGCCGGTTGACGCAGCGGATCAGCGTCGACTTGCCGGTGCCGGACGGCCCGATGATCGCGGTGACGCCGCGCGAGGCGATGTCGAGGTCGATGTCGACCAGCACCGGCTTGCCGGCGACGTACGACTTCGACAGGCGCTTGAGCGTCAGCATCGCTCGCGCGGTTTCGCCCCGTCCCGCGTCCCCGCGCCCCGCCGGGCGCCCGTCCGCGTCACTTCTTCTTCGCGGCGGCTTCCGCCTCGCGCTTGGTTTCGCGGTCGTAGTTGGCGCGGTCGAACGCCTGGCCGGAGCCGGCGGCGACGTCGCGCACGACCTGCCAGGTCGTCTTGTAGTTGATCGGGAAGAAGCGGTCGGCACCGTCGAAAGCCTTCTGCATCTCCGGCGGGAACCGGTAGTCGTAGAAGCAGGTGAGCAGCCGGTCGACGAGCTTGGGATCGAGGTCGTGCGCGTAGGCGAACGACGAGGTCGGGAACTTCTGGCTGCGGTAGATCACGCGGAAGTCCGCTTCCTTGATCTGGCCGCGCACCGCCATCCGGTGGAAGACGTCGGAGGCGACCGCGGCGGCGTCGTAGTCGCCCGAGTTGACGCCCATCACCGACTGGTCGTGCTTGCCGGAGAAGAGCACCTTGTAGTCCTTGTCCGGCGCGAGCCCTTCCTTCGGGAACAGCGCCAGCGGCGCGAGGTGGCCCGAGTTCGACGAGGGCGAGGTGTGCGCGACCTTCTTGCCCTTCAAGTCGGCGAGCTTCTGGTAGGGCGAGCTCGCCTTGACGACGACGATCAAGTTGTAGCCCTGGAACTCCTTCGCCGTGCCCTTGATGCCGAACGGCACCGCACCGGCGAGGTTCACCGCGAACGCGGTCGGGCCGGTCGAGAAGCCGCCGACGTGGAGCCGCCCCGAGCGCATCGCCTCGATCTCCGCCGCGTTCGACTGCACCTGGTAGAAGACGACCTTCTTGTTGAGGCACGCCGACAGGTGCGTCGTGAACGGCTTGAAGATGTTCTCGTAGACCGCGGGGTCCTCGACCGGCGTGTAGGTGAAGACGATCGTCGACGGGTTCTTGATCTTCTTCGGATCGGTCGGCGTGTCGGCGACCAGGTCGCCGTTCGCGTCGCAGTACAGCGTGTCGAGGTCGCCGCGGTTCTTGCAGGCGTCGGCGGCGAGCGCGGCCGGCGCCGCGCCGGCGAGCGGGAGGGCGGCGAGCGCGAGCGCCGCCAGGGTCGAACGCAGGGTGCGGGACATCGGGTCTCCTCGGTGCGGTGTGCCGGTTCGGCGTCGCGCGGGCGTCGCCGCCGGCGGACGGGCATATTACACTCACGGATCGGGGGCGCGGCCGGCGACGCCGGATCGGGCGCCTCGCCGGCGCCGCGACTCGAAGAACCCGCCCCGTCATCGTGCACCCCGCCACGCCCGTCCACGTCGTCGTCATGGCCGCCGGTCAGGGCAAGCGGATGCGCTCGTCGCGTCCGAAGGTGCTGCACCCGATCGCCGGACGCCCGATGCTGGCGCACGTGCTCGATGCGGCGCGCGGCGTCCAGCCGACGGCGATCGCGGTCGTCGTCGGGCACGGCGGCGACGCGGTCGAACGCGCGCTCGCGGCGCCGGGGCTCGCCTTCGTCCGCCAGGACCCGCCGCGGGGCACCGGCGACGCGGTGAAGGTCGCGCTCGCGGCGCTCCCGCGCGACGGCGTGACCGTGGTCACCAACGGCGACACGCCGCTCGTGCCCTCGACGCTCTTCGCCGCGCTGGCCGAGCGCGCGGCGCGCGGACGGCTCGCGATCCTGACCGCGCGCGTGGCCGACCCCGCGGGGCTGGGCCGGATCGTCCGCGACGGCGGCGGCGTGCGGCGCATCGTCGAGGAGCGCGACGCGACCCCCGCCGAGCGCGGCATCGACGAGATCTACACCGGCGTCCTCGCCGCGCCGACGGCGCTCATCGCCGCCTGGGTCGCGAAGCTCGTCCCGCACAACGCGCAGGGCGAGTACTACCTGACCGACGTCGTCGCCGCCGCGATCGGCGACGGCGTGCCGGTCGACGCGGTCGTCGCCGCCGACGCGACCGAGGCGCTGGGCGTCAACGATCGCGAGCAACTGGCGGTCGTCGAGCGCATCGTCCAGCGCCGCCTCGCCGGGGCCTTGATGCGCGATGGGACGACGCTCGCCGACCCGCAGCGCTTCGACCTGCGCGGCACGCTCGCCTGCGGCGCCGACGTGTCGATCGACGTCGGCTGCGTGTTCGAGGGCGCGGTCACGCTGGGCGAGGGCGTGCGCGTCGGTCCGTACTGCGTGCTGCGCGACGCCACGGTCGGCGCCGGCACCGAGATCGCCGCCTACTCGCACCTGGACGGCGCGAGCGTCGGCGCGAACGCGCGCGTCGGTCCGTACGCGCGGCTGCGCCCGGGCGCGAAGCTCGCCGACGACGTCCACGTCGGCAACTTCGTCGAAGTGAAGGCGAGCACGCTCGGCCGCGGCGCCAAGGCGAACCACCTCGCCTATGTCGGCGACGCGACCGTCGGCGAGCGCGTGAATATCGGCGCCGGCGCGATCACCGCGAACTACGACGGCGTGAACAAGCACCGCACGCTCATCGGCGACGACGCCTCGATCGGCTCGAACTGCGTGTTGATCGCGCCGATCGAGATCGGCGCGGGCGCGACCATCGGCGGCGGCAGCACGATCGGCAAGACCGCGCCGGCCGGCGAGCTCACCGTCGCCCGCGCGAAGCAGGTGACGATCAGGGGCTGGAAGCGGCCGGTGAAGAAGCCGGGCTGAATCCTTCGGCCGTCGGCGCCCGGTCGCGCGCGGGGACCCCGCGCTATCCGCGGACCCGGTTCCGCGCGAGCCGCGTGCTGGCGACCGCACCCAGAACGAGGGCGAGGGCGAGGAGCATCGCTTCACCGAGCGTCGGCACCGACACGCTCGGACGCGGCGCCTGCGGCGCGATCGCGAAGACGTTGTCGATCAGCAACTCGAACGCCCCGCTGCCGCGGCAGTCGATCAACAGCGACATCGCGACGACTCCGCTGTCGACGGTCCGGCTGTCGGCGACGGCCGAATAGCCGGCGCCGGGAACGGTCGGACTGACACCGATCGCACCGCCGGCGCCGTTCGTACAGGCGAGGTCGGACCATTGCTGCCAGCCCGCCGTGCAGCTGGGGGCGGTGCCGCTGACGAGGGAGACCGCGTATCCGAGCGGCACGACCTGCCCGGGCGTGACGGTGAAACACGAGCTACGCAAGCCGAAAACGTCGATGGCGCCGAAGTTCGCCGACGTGCCCCTCAACGCTCCTCCGTTCTCGCCCAGTCCGGCGGCGAACGCCGGCGTCCCGGTGGGCTGGGACCAGTCCGAGAGGGCGCCGGCGCTCTCGAATCCGCACGACGCCACCGCGTTGCCCGGAATCGTCGTGCATTCGACCGCGTGGGCGGGATCGGCCGCCGCGCCCAGCGCGAAGGCGAGAACCGCAGGCAGAACCTTCCAGGAACCCATGAACGAAATCTCCTCGGGTATCGCCGGCGCGCGAACCGCCATCGGCTGCGTCTGCAATACCCGCGCGGCATTCGAGGGCAACTCTACGCCGGGGTCGCCACGGACACAACCGACGGTCGGCTGGCCGGTCAGGCGGGCGTCGATCGCGGCGCCGCGAACGGGATCGCCGGCGCGAACTTCGCGCGCTTCGCCACGAAGAAGCTCCGGACATTGCGCACCCGTGCATCGTCGGTCATCACGCGCGCGAGGAACGCCTGCCACGCCGGCATGTCGGTCACCGTCGCGACGAGAACGAAGTCCGGGCCGCTCGCGGTCCGGTAGCACTGCTGGACCGCCGGATCGGCGGTGGCGCGCGCCTCGAACGCGTCGAGCGTCTGCGTCGTCTGCGGCTCGAGCGTCACCTCGACGATCGCGGTCAGGCCGGGCGCGAGCTTGTCCGTCGACAGGATCGCGACGGTGCGCTCGATGTACCCCGCTTCCGACAGCCGCCGGACCCGCCGCAGGCAGGTCGCCGGCGACACGTGGACCCTCTCGGCCAGCGCCTGGTTGGTGAGCGAGGCGTCCCGTTGCAGGTGGTCGAGCAGGCGGAGGTCGATCGCATCCAGCATCGGCATACTATTTCATGGATTCGAGACATGTGCAATATTGTTACGACACGGCGACGATACGCAATATCATTGCGTGTCTCTTGAGTATTCGACCAATAATGCCGATCGGTCGGCGCTACGCTGGCACCTCCTGGCCTCGGAGACCGGACTCCCCATGTGCGGCATCGTCGGCGCGGTCTCCCCGCGCAACATCGTCCCGGTCTTGGTCGAGGGTCTGAAGCGGCTCGAGTACCGCGGCTACGACTCCTGCGGCGTCGCCGTCCACCAGGGCGGCGAGCTGACCCGGACGCGCAGCATCGAGCGCGTCGCCGAGCTCGACGCGCTCGTCCGCCGCGAAAAGCTCGAGAGCGGCACCGGCATCGCCCACACCCGCTGGGCGACCCACGGCGCGCCGGCGGTCCACAACGCGCACCCGCACTTCTCGCACGGGCCCGGCGCGAAGGCCGCGTCGAGCCGCCCCGGACGCGTCGCGCTGGTCCACAACGGCATCATCGAGAACCACGAGGAACTGCGTGCGAAGCTCGAGGCGCGCGGCTACGTCTTCGCCAGCCAGACCGACACCGAGGTCGTCGCGCACCTGATCGACCATCACCTCGACGGCGATCTGTTCGACGCGGTCAAGCGCGCGGTCGTCGAGCTCGAAGGCGCCTACGCGATCGCGGTGTTCTGCCGCGACGAGCCGCACCGGGTCGTCGGCGCGCGGCGAGGCTCGCCGCTGGTGCTGGGCGTCGCCGACGGCGAGCGCTTCCTCGCCTCCGACGCGATGGCGCTCGCCGGCGTCACCGACCGGATCGTCTTCCTCGACGAGGGCGACGTCGTCGACCTGCAGATGGGCCGCCACTGGATCGAGCAGCGCGCCGACGGGTCGGATCGCTACTCGCGCGTCGAGCGCGAGGTTCGCGTCGTCCCGGCGTACTCGGGCGCGGCGGAGCTCGGGCCCTACCGCCACTACATGCAGAAGGAGATCTTCGAGCAGCCGCGCGCGATCGCCGACACGCTCGAAGGCGTCGAAGGGATCACGCCGGACGTCTTCGGCGACCACGCGCACCGCGTCTTCCGCGAGGTCGAGCGCGTGCTGATCCTCGCCTGCGGCACCAGCTACTACGCCGGCCTCACCGCGAAAGTCTGGCTCGAGTCGCTGGCGAAGATCCCGGCCGACGTCGAGATCGCGAGCGAGTACCGCTACCGCGAGAGCGTCCCCGACCCGAAGACGCTGGTGGTGACGGTGAGCCAGAGCGGCGAGACCGCCGATACGCTGGCGGCGCTGAAGCACGCGCGCGCGCTCGGCATGACCAGCACGCTGACGATCTGCAACGTCGCCACCAGCGCGATGGTGCGCGAGTGCCGCCTCGCCTACGTCACCCGCGCCGGCGTCGAGATCGGCGTCGCCTCGACCAAGGCGTTCACCACGCAGCTGGCGGCGCTCTACCTGCTGGCGCTCGCGCTCGCCCAGGTGCGCGGCCGGCTCTCCAACGACGACGAGGAGCGGCATCTCAAGGCGCTGCGCCACCTGCCCTCGGCGCTTTCGGCGGCGCTGGCGCTCGAGCCACAGGTGATCGCCTGGGCCGAGCGCTTCGCCGCCAAGGACCACGCGCTCTTCCTCGGCCGCGGGCTCCACTACCCGATCGCGCTCGAAGGCGCGTTGAAGCTCAAGGAGATCAGCTACATCCACGCCGAGGCCTACCCGGCGGGGGAACTCAAGCACGGGCCGCTCGCGCTGGTCGACGACCGGATGCCGGTGGTCGCGATCGCGCCCAACGACGCGCTGCTCGAGAAGCTGAAGAGCAACCTGCAGGAGGTCCGCGCGCGCGGCGGCGAGCTCTACGTCGTCGCCGATCTCGACAGCCACCTCGCGACCGGCGACGGCATGCACCTGATCCGCCTGCCCGAGCACGCGGGACCGCTGTCGCCGATCGTGCACGTCGTGCCGCTGCAACTGCTGGCGTACCACACCGCGGTCATCCGCGGGACCGACGTCGACAAGCCGCGCAACCTGGCGAAGAGCGTGACGGTCGAGTAGGGCGCGGCGCGCGGGCGGTCGCCCCGCGACCCAACCTCACCGCCGCGTCGGTTGGATCGATCGTCCCGCGACCATCTCCGCGACGCGCGCCTCCTCGCCCCGGGGGATCTTGCCGGCGATTCCGACCGCGGCGCCGGCGTCGAGCATCCGCGCGAAAGCCTCGCGCACCTGCGCCGGCGTGACCGCGTCGACCTGTGCGAGCGACTCCTCGCGCAGGCGCACGCGGCCCAGCGCCAAGAGGTCGAGCGCCGCGTGCTCGAGCCGCTGCGCGGAATTCTCCTGTGCGCTCAGCAGCCGGACCGCGATCTGGTTGCGCGCGCGTTCGAGCCCGACCGGATCGGTGGTCTCGGCGTGCTCGCGCAGCAGCCGGGCGACTTCGCGGAAGGTCTCGCCCAGATGCTCGGGGCTGGTCGACGCCTCGACGACGAACTGGCCGACCGCATCGCGGACGTCGGTCCAGCAATCGGCGTGGTAGACGAGGCCGCGCCGCTCGCGCAGCCGGTCGAGCAGCGGCGAGCTCATGCCTTCGCCCAGGAGCGCCGCCGCGACGACGGCGGCGTGGTGGTCGCCGGCGAGCGAAGGGACCGGGAAGCCCAGCACCGCGTGCGTCTGGCGGCAGCCCGTCAGCCGCCGCGCTTCGACGCCGCCGACGAACGCGGGCGGCGCGATCCGGTTGTCGGTGCCGCGGGTAATGTCGCCGAACGCGAGCTCGGCAGCCGCGACCATCTCGTCCGGATCGACGTCGCCGGCGATGCCGACGATCGTGTTGACCGCGGTGAACAGGCGCTCGACATGCGCGACCAGGTCGGTGCGGGCGAGCCGCCGGATCGCGGCGCGGCTGCCGATGACCGGGCGCGCCAGCGGATGCTCGCCGTAGCACGCCTTGTCGAACTGGCGGAACGCGGTCTCCATCGCGTCGTCCTCGACTTCGGCGAACTCGTGCAGCAGGACTTCGCGCTCGAGTTCCAGCTCGGCGTCGGGAAAGCTGCTGTGCCGGACGATGTCGCCCAGCATCCCGACGAAGGCCTCGGCGTCGCGGGCGAGGCCGCGCATGTGGAACGCGGTGTGGTCCTTGTCGGTGTGGGCGTTGACCTCGGCGCCCAGGCGCTCGGCGTCGAGGTTGATCCGCTGGCAGTCGCGGGTGCGCGTGCCCTTGAACGCCATGTGCTCGATGACGTGGCTGATGCCGTTGTGGCGCGACTCCTCGTGCTGGCTGCCGCTGCGGACGAAGACGCTGACCGCCGCGGTCGCCGCGTGCGGCAGGCGGAAGACGAGCACGCGCACGCCGTTGGCGAGCGCCGCCACCACCGGGACGGAGTCGTCGGCCTGCGCGCGACCGGCCGAGAGCCGGCGGGTGGGGGTTGAACTCATCGCGGAGCGATCGTACACGCGCCCCGCCGTCCCGCGACCGCGAACGCCGGGCGCCGGGCGCCCGCCGGGGCGCTTGGCGCCTTGCACCGGTACCGGTTTGTCTCTACGCTCCCCCGGAGGGCCGCTGACCGACCCGCATCCCACCCGAGCGCCGGGGGATCCACCCCGGTGCCACCCACGGAGGAGTCGCGATGAAGAGCATGACGAGGCGTCGTTTCGTGTCCGCCGTCGGCGGCCTGGGTCTGGCGGCGGCCGCGCCCGCGCTGCGGGCGCAGGCCTATCCGACCAAGCCGATCCGGCTGATCCTGGGCTTCGCCCCGGGCGGATTGACCGATCTGCTCGCGCGGCTGGTCGCGCCCAGCATGTCGGAGACGCTCGGGCAGCAGGTGATCGTCGAGAACCGCGCCGGCGCCAACGGCAACGTCGGCATGGCCGCGGTCGCGGCGGCCGAACCCGACGGCCACACGCTGCTCTTCTCGTCGGCGGCGCAGATCGTCTTCAGCCCCAACACCTACAAGACGATGCCGGCCGACCCGATCCGCGGCCTGCGTCACATCACGATGGTCGCCGAAGGCGACTTCATCATCGTCGTCAACGCCGAGACCGGCGCCAAGACGGTCGCCCAGTTCGCCGAGCTCGCGAAGTCGCGCCCCGGCAAGCTCAACTACGGCACCGCCGGCGCCGGCGGCAACACCCACGTCGTGCTCGAGCTCTTCCGCCGCAAGCTCGGCGTCGACGTGGTTCCGGTCCACTATCGCGGCACCGGCGCGGCGCTGCCCGAGCTGCTCGCGAACCAGGTCCAGCTCTTCGCCGAGAGCCAGCCGCCGATCGAGGCGCATCTCAAGTCGGGCAAGCTCAACGGCCTCACCGTCTGCGGCCGCAAGCGTCTCGACGCGTTCCCGGCGATCCCGACCGCGGCCGAAGTCGGCATCCCGGAGCTCGCGAACATCTCGAATTGGTTCGGCCTTCACGCGCCCAAGGGAACGCCGGACGCGGTCGTCGAGCGGCTCGGTGTCGCGATCCGGACCGCGGCCAACGGCGAGGCGGTGAAGGAACGTATCCGCGCCGCCGGCATGTCGGTGGTCCTCAACACGCCCGCCGAGTTCATGGCGCGCATCGAGTCGTCGAACAAGGTGATCGGCGAGGTCACCCGCGCCGCCAACATCCAGGTCGAGTAGCGCCGGGCGGCGCGCGTGCCAGCCGCCCGCGTCGGGAGCGTCGTCGGGAGCCGCGAGTTCCTCGGCGGGCTCGCGCTGATCGCGATCGGGGCGTTCTTCCTCATCGTCGGCTGGGGCTACCGGACCGGCACGTTGACCCGGATGGGGCCGGGGTTCCTGCCGCTCGTGATCAGCGTCACGCTGATCGCGATGGGCCTGGTCAAGGTCGTCGTCGCGCTGCTGCGCCCGGTCACGCGTCCGACCTGGCCGCAGCTCGTGCCGACGATCGTCGTGTCGCTGCTGCCGGTCGCCTTCGGCCTGCTGATCCGGCCGCTGGGCATCGTGCTGACGACCGCGGTCGTCGTCGTCGGCAGCCGCCTCGCCCTGCGTGAGACGCCGCGCGCGATCGACGTCGTCGTCGGCCTCGCGCTCGGCGGATTCTGCGCGGTCACCTTCGTCGTCGCGCTCGGGCAGGCGATGACGATCGGGCCGGCGTTCTGGCGATGATCGACAACCTCGGCGGCTTCCTGCACGGCCTCGCGCTGGCGGCGACGGCGAAGAACCTGCTGTTCGCGCTGGTAGGGTCGATGGTCGGGACGCTGATCGGCGTGCTGCCGGGCATCGGTCCGCTCGCCACGATCTCGATGCTGATGTCGTTCACGATCACGACCGATCCGCTGGCGTCGCTGATCATGCTGGCCGCGATCTACTACGGCGCCCAGTACGGCGGGTCGACGACCGCGATCCTGTGCAACCTGCCCGGCGAGGCGACCTCGGTGGTGACGACGCTCGACGGCTACGAGATGGCGCGCCAGGGGCGCGCCGGCCCGGCGCTCGCCACCGCCGCGCTCTCGTCGCTGCTCGCCGGCGTCTTCGCGACCTTCGTCATCGTCTTCTTCGCGCCGCCGCTCGCCACGGTCGCGCTCAAGTTCAACGCGCCCGAGTACTTCCTGCTGATGTTCCTCGGGCTCCTGGCGTCGATCGTGTTCTCGCACGGATCGGTGTTCAACGCCTGCGCGATGGGGCTCCTGGGCGTCCTCCTGGGGCTGGTCGGCACCGACGTCGAGACCGGCACGCAGCGGTACGCGTTCGGCATCCAGGAGTTCTCGGACGGGCTCGACATCGTGCCGTTCGGCATGGCGCTCTTCGGCCTGTGCGAGATCATCTTCAACCTGAGCAACCCGATGGCGCGCAGCGTCGTCGTCGGCAAGGTCCGCGGCGTGATGATCTCGCTCGCCGACCTGAAGCAGGGCTGGGCCGCGGCGCTGCGCGGCACGGTGATCGGTTCGGCGCTCGGCATCCTGCCCGGCGGCGGGGCGCTGTTGAGCCCGTTCGCGTCCTACATGGTCGAGAAGAAATGGGCGAAGGACCCGTCCCGCTTCGGCAAGGGCGCGATCGAGGGCGTCGCCGGCCCGGAGGCCGCGAACAACGCGTCGGCGCAGACCTCGTTCATCCCGCTGCTCACGCTCGGCATCCCGACCAACCCGGTGATCGCGCTGATGCTGGGCGCGATGCTGATCCAGGGGATCCAGCCGGGGCCGGAAGTCATCGTCAAGCGCCCGGACCTCTTCTGGGGCCTGATCGCGAGCATGCTGATCGGCAACGCGATGCTGGTGGTCATCAACCTGCCGCTGGTCGGCATCTGGGTGCGCCTGCTGAAGGTGCCCTACTCGATCCTCTTTCCGGCGATCATCGTCTTCTGCTGCATCGGCGCCTATTCGCTCAACAGCACGCCGGTCAACCTGCTCTTGATGGGCGCGGTGTCGGTGATCGGCGTCGTGCTGATCGCGCTCGACTTCCAGATGATCCCGCTGCTGCTGGGCTTCGTGCTCGGGCCGCTCGCCGAGGAGAACCTGCGCCGGGCGATGGTGCTCTCGCGCGGCGACCCGATGATCTTCGTCGAACGGCCGGTCTCGCTCGCGCTCCTCGTGTCGATCGTCGCGCTGGTCGTCCTGGTCGCGCTGCCGTCGTTCCAGAAGGGCAAGGGCGCGTTCGTCGAGTAGGCGTCGCGCCGCGCGCTTGCGACCCGGAATCGCCCGGCCTAGACTCCGCGATCCACGCGAGCCGCGCCACAGGGACGCGACCGAACCTCGGGGGAAACCATGACGACGACAGTGCCAGCGCCGGCGGCGGCGACGTCCGAACGGCGGTTCTTCACCGGCATGGCGATCGCGCTCCTCGCGGTCGTGTTCGTCGGCTTCGCGCGGAGCTTCTACTTGAAGGCGGCGTTTCCGGACTGGCCGGCGCCGCCGGAGCGCTTCTTCGCGCTCCACGGCACGGTGTTCTCGGCGTGGATCGCGTTGCTGGTCGCGCAGGCCTCGCTCGTCGCCGCTCGGCGGGTCGACGTCCACCGCAAGCTCGGCGCCGCCGGCGTCGGTCTCGCGATCGCAATGGTCGTCGTCGGCGTCTGGGGTGCGCTGCTGGCGGCGAAGCGGGCCACCGGATTCGTCGGCGTCCCGATCCCGCCGCTGCAGTTCCTCGCGATCCCGCTGTTCGACATGGCGATGTTCCCGGTCTTCGTCGCGCTCGCGATCGCCTGGCGCGGCGAGCCGCAGAAGCACAAGCGCGCGATGGTGCTCGCGACGATCGGATTGACGACCGCCGCGATCGCGCGCTGGCCGGTCGTCGGCGGCCTCGGGCCGATGGCGTTCTTCGGCCTGACCGACCTGCTGATCGTGCCGCTGATCCTCTGGGACCGGCGCACGCTCGGCCGCATCCACCCGGTGACGATGTGGGGCGGCATCGCGATCGTCGTGTCGCAGCCGCTGCGGCTGATCGTCTCCGGCACCGACGCCTGGCTCGCCTTCGCGCGCTGGGCGACCGGGTTCGTCGGCTGAGGCGCAACCGCGGGTCGCGGACGGGGCGACGCTAGTCGACCTTCGCCCCCGACTCGCGCACGATCTTCGACCACTTGGCGATGTCGGCGGTGAGGATCGCGGCGAACTCAGGACACCTCGGCCAGCAGGCTCTCGTAGGGGATCTTCAGCCCGTCGTGCAGTTTCCTGACCATCCGCAGGCTGAGCGGTCGCTTGCGGTTCAGCACCTCGGACACCCGGCCGCTCGGACCGATGAACGGCTCCAGATCGCGGGGCGTCAGTCCCTCTTGCTCCATGCGGAATTTGATGGCCTCCACCGGGTCGGCAGGCCCGAAGTCGTAGTGCTTGTTCTCGTAGGCTTCGACCAAGGCCACCAGGACGTCACGCTCGTCGGCCCGAGCCGACCCCTCTTCCGCCTGGAAAATCACCTCCAGGCGACGAAAGACCTTTTTCAGGTCGTCGTCGTTTCGGATCGGCTTAATAGTCATTCACACTCTCCACGTCGATACGATCGTATTGCGCATGCGTCCCGACGAACTTCACCCAGACGATTCCCGCCTGGTATTGCACTTCGACCACCAGCCGGTACTTGTTGCCACCCACATTGAACACCACGCGGTTGTCGCCGCAGATGCTCGCGCTGGCGTATCGAGTCTTGATGTCGCGCGGCCGGCGCCATTGCGCCCTGAGGGCCTCTTCGTACCAGCTCTGCAGCGGACCTCGCGCATCGCCGCAGCCCGGGCGCTCCCAGAACCTCTTCAGGCTGCTCTTGGCGATCACCCTCATCGAAACCAGTATCTCCCATTTTGGGAGCATCGTCAAAGAGCAGGGCTGAAACAACGCCCGCCGCGAGACCACGGTCGGCGCCGTCAGCGCGATCGAAGTCGCCCAAGCAACCGCGAGGCCGCTCCGGGCTAGCAGCGAAGACCGGTTCGGCGCGCCGTCGTCGCGGTCTTGAGTGGGCGCGATCGGTCGTTGTGTCGTGCGTGTGGGTCGGGCTTCAGTCCGACTGCCGGTGGCGATGTCGCCCTCGTCGGCATGAAGGCCGACCCACAGGACCGCGCCGCCGACCCACAGGGCCGAGGATCGGCCTTCGATATTCGCGCCCGGAGTTCGAGCCTGGGCGGCCCGACAGGACCGCAGCCTAATCCACCTTCGCCCCCGACTCGCGCACGATCTTCGACCACTTGGCGATGTCGGCGGTGAGGATCGCGGCGAACTGCTCGGGCGAAGTCTCGTAGACCTCGGCGCCCTGGGCGGCGAACTTGTCGACGGTGTCCTTCTGCTTCATCACCGCGGCGATGTCGGCGTTGATCTGGCGGACCACCGCGGCCGGCGTGCCGGCCGGTGCGAAGAGCCCGAACCACGGGTTGACGTCGAAGCCGGGGTAGCCCGACTCGGCGATCGTCGGGATGTCCTTGAAGGTCTCGGAGCGCTTGGCGCTGGTCACGGCCAGCGCGTGCAGCGTGCCGTTGCGCACGAACTGCGCGACCGACGGCATGCTGGTGAACACGACGTGGATCTGGCCGCCGAGGAGGTCCTGGAGCGCCGGGGCGGCGCCCTTGTAGGGGACGTGGACGAGCTTCACCTGCGCGGCCGAGCCGAACATCTCGCCCAAGAGGTGGTTGACCGAGCCGTTGCCGGCCGAGCCGAAGGTCACCTGCGAGCTGCGCGCCTGCGCGACCAAGTCCTGCACGGTCTTGGCCGGGTTCTTCGGGTTGACGACCGCGACGAACGGCAGCGTGGCGAGGGTGGCGACCGCGGCGAAGTCCTTCTCCGGGTCGAAGGGCAGCGACTTGTAGAGCGCGCCGTTGATCGCGTGGGTGCCGACGTAGGACATGAGCAGCGTGTAGCCGTCGGCCGGCGACTTGGCGACGACGTCCATGCCGATGTTGCCGCCGGCGCCGGCGCGGTTCTCGACGACCACCGGCTGGCCCCATTTCTCGGAGAGCTTCTGGCTCATGATCCGGGCGAGCGCGTCGGAGGCGCCGCCGGGCGTCTGCGGCACGACGATGCGCACCGGCTTCGACGGGAACGCCTGCGCGAGCGCCGCGCCGGGGACGAGAGCCGCGACCGACAGCGCGAGTGCGGTCAGGATCGAGGCGGCGCGTTTCAGTTGGGCGATCATGGTTCCTCCTTGCGCGAATCGGCGTTCGTCGCGCCGACGGATCGTGGAATCGTGTGGATCGGGGGCATCGGGCGCATCGGATCAGGCGCCGGGCGATGCGGCTGGGCGTGCCGGCGGGCCGAAGCGCGCGACCGCGAGCGCGTACTGCTCGGCGAGCGGGCGGTCGAGCGCGTCCGGGTCGAGCGCGCGCACGATCTCCGAGGCGCGCCGTTCGATCAGGCTCTTCAGGCGGTAGCGGGAACGGGAGACATGACGGTCGGCCGCCGACGCGCCCGCCGACCGGCCGCGTTCGTCGATCGCTTCCGACAGCGCCGCGATCGACGCCGGGTCGTGGATCGAGGCGAGCAGCACCGGCGGGTGCGCGCCGCGCGACTCGGGCACGAGCGCGAGCGCGCGGCGGATCTCGGCAGCCGCCTTCGCGGCGCCCGGGAGATCGGCCTTGTTGACGACGACCAAGTCGGCCAGCTCGACCAATCCCGCCTTCATCGCCTGGACGAAGTCGCCGGACTCGGGGACGGTGACGAGCACCAGCGTGTCGACCAGCGAGCGCACCGCGTGCTCGACCTGGCCCACACCGACCGTCTCGACGATCACCTCGCCGAAACCGGCCGCGTCCATCGCCGCGAGGAGCTCGGGCAGGTTGTCGGCGAGTCCGTCGGCGGCGCTGCGCGAGGCGAGCGAGCGTACGTAGACCTGGCCGGCGCCGGCGAGCTCGTCGATGCGGATCCGGTCGCCGAGGATCGCGCCGCCGCTCTTCGGGCTCGTCGGGTCGATCGCCAGCACGCCGACGCCGGTCGTGTTCGACCGCAGCATAGCCAGACGGCCGACCAGGCTGCTCTTGCCGGCGCCCGGCGGCCCGGTGACGCCGATGCGACGCGCGCGCGTGGCGGGCTCGTGCGCCGCGAGCGCGAGCACCTCGTCGACGCTCGCGTTCGCGAGGCGCGTCAGCGTGCGCCCGAGGCGGCGGCGCGCGGCGGCGTCGAGCGTCATCGCGCGCCGCCGAGGACTTCGGCGCGATGCTGGTCGAGGAGCGGCGGCGCGCCGTAGACCGGCGTGCGGCCGTCGCAGGTGACCGCGGCGCCGACCGCCCGCAGGCGCGCGCCGTCGCACGGCAGGTCGACGACCATCGACCGGCTCGCCGCGAGGTCGCCGGCGAGCGCGTCCTCGATCGACTGCACCGGCGCGACGACCACGCCCAGCGGCTCGAGGCGCGCGATCCACTCGCGCGTCGTGCGGGTCGCGAGCGCCCCGGCCACCGCCGCCAGCACCGCCTCGCGGTTGGCGCGGCGCGCCTCCATCGTCGCGTAGCGCGGATCGCCGGTCCACTCGGGGTGGCCGACCTCGGTCGCGAAGCGACGCCAGAAATCGTCGTGGGAGACGAAGAGGACGAGCCAGCCGTCGGCGGTCGCGAAGAGCTGCGCCGGCACGATGTACGGATGGGCGGAATTCGCGTGGCGCTGCTGGATCTCGCCGGCGTTCAAGCTCGCGCCGGCGAGGTAGTTCAGTTGCGAGAGCATCACGTCGACCATCGCGACGTCGACCTGGCCGCCGGTGCCCTCGACGATCTTGGCGAGCAGCCCCATCGCCGCCATGATGCCGGCCGAGTTGTCGACCGCCGAGTAGCCGGTCTTGGTCGGCGGCGCGGCCGGGTCGCCGGTGATCGCCATCACGCCGGTGATCGCCTGGATGACGTAGTCGTACGCCGGCCGCTCGGCGTAGGGCCCGTCCAGTCCGTAGCCGGTCAGCGCGACGCAGACCAGCCGCTCGTTGTGGACCCTGAGCGCCTCGTAGGTCAGCCCGAGCTTCTTGATCGCCGAGGGCCGCAGGTTGGTGACCAGCGCGTGCGCGCTCGAGGCGAGCGTCGCCAGCGCGTCGCGGCCGGCGTCGCTCGCGAGGTCGAGCACGACGCTCTTCTTGCTGCGGTTGAGACTCGCGAAGTAGGCGTTGTGCGGGCCGACGCGGTGCGGGCTCACCCGGCGGGCGATGTCGCCCTCGGGCGGCTCGATCTTGATCACCTCGGCCCCAAGATCGGCGAGCAGCAGCCCGCAGTAAGGCCCGGCGAGCATGTGGCCGACCTCGAGGATGCGGATGCCGGCGAGCGGCCCGGCGGCGCGACCGGCGCTCACGCGAGCTCCCGCGCCAGCGAGGCGACGACCGCGTCGAGCGGCTGTTCGCTGGTGTAGATGCCGCGCACGCCCAGCGCGACCAGCGCCGCGTGGTCGTCGGCCGGAATCGTGCCGCCGACGAACACCCGGATGTCGGCCGCGTCGAGCCGGCGCAGTTCGTCGACGACCTGCGCGACCAGCTCGCGATGGCTTCCCGAGAGGATCGACAGGCCGACCGCGTCGACGCCTTCGTCGATCGCGACGCGTGCGATGTCGGCCGGCCGCTTGCGCAGCCCGGTGTAGATCACCTCGGCGCCGGCGTCGCGCAGCGTCAGCGCGATGACCTTCGCGCCGATGTCGTGGCCGTCGAGCCCCGGCTTGGCGATCAGGATGCGCTTGCCGCGCAGCGGCGCCGCGGACGCCGGGGATGCCCCGGTCGTCGGGGTCGTCGGGGTCGACTGGGAGGTCATAGCCGGACCGGCTCCTGGAAGTCGCCCCAGCGGGCGCGCAGCGTCGCGACCATCTCGCCGACGGTCGCGTAGGCGTGGCAGCAGTCGACGAGGTACGGCATCAGGTTCTCGTCGTCCTTCGCCGCGGCGGCGCCGAGCTTCGCGAGGCTCGCGGCGACGCGCGCGGCGTCGCGGGTGTCGAGCACCCGCTGGTATTTCTCCAGCACGCGGCCGGCGGCGCCCGGGTCGAGGTGGAAGACCTCGCCGACGTCGTTGGTCTGGTCGTCGCGGCGGAAGTGGTTCTGGCCGACGATGACGGTGTCGCCTGAGTCCACGCGGCGCTTGCGTTCGAGCGCCCGCTCGGCCACGCGCATCTGCAGCCAGCCGTCCTCGATCGCCTTGACGACGCCGCCGTAGTCGTCGATTTCGCGCATGACCGCCTCGATCGCCGCCTCCATCCGGTCGGTGTGGTGCTCGACCAGGTAGCTCCCGCCCATCGGGTCGACGCTGCGGGCGATGCCGGCCTCGTAGGCGACGATCTGCTGCGTGCGCACCGCGAGCTCGGCCGAGAACTCGGTCGGGATCTGGAACGCCTCGTCGTAGGCGCAGGTGAAGATCGACTGCGCGCCGCCCATCACGGCCGCCATCGTCTCGATCGCGACCCGCATGATGTTGTTGTACGGCTGCGCGGCGACCAGCGACGAGCCGCCGCAGACGACGCCGAAGCGGAAGTGCAGCGCCTTGGGATCGGTGACCCCCCAGCGGTCGCGCAGGAGCTTCGCCCACAGGCGCCGGCCGGCGCGGAACTTCGCGACCTCGTCGAAGAAGTCCATGTGGACGTAGAAGAAGAACGACAGGCGCTTGGCGAACTTCGAGACGTCGCCGCCGCGCCGCGCGAGCTCGTCGACGTAGGCGAGCCCGTTGGCCAGCGTGTAGGCCATCTCCTCGACCGCGGTCGAGCCGGCGTCGCGCACGTGCGCGCCGGCGATCGAGATCGGGTTGAAGCGCGGCGTCGCCTCGTTCGAGTAGAGGATCGTGTCGGCGATCAGCCGCATCGACGGGCGCACCGGGAAGATCCAGGTGCCGCGGGCGACGTACTCCTTGAGGATGTCGTTCTGGATCGTGCCGGTGAGCTTGTCGCGCGGCACGCCCTGCTTGTCGGCGACCGCGAGGTACATCGCGTAGACGATCGCCGCGGTGCCGTTGATCGTGAACGAGGTCGAGATCCGCGCGAGGTCGAGGCCGGCGAACAGCGTCTCGGCCTCGGCGAGGTTGGACAGCGACACGCCGACCTTGCCGATCTCGGGGCGCGCCATCGGGTCGACGGGGTCGTAGCCGCACTGGGTCGGCAGGTCGAGCGCGACAGAGAGCCCGGTCTGACCCTGGTCGAGGAGGAAGCGGTAGCGCTCGTTCGACTCCTCGGCGGTGCCGAAGCCCGAGTACTGGCGGATCGTCCACAGCCGGCCGCGGTAGCCGTCGGCGAAGATGCCGCGGGTGAACGGGAATTCGCCGGGCTCGCCGATCCGCGCGGGGTCGACCGCCTCGGGACCGACGCGCACCGGGACCTCGAGGCCGGCGGCGCTCGTCTGCGACAGGCGCGGCGGGGCGGGCGGTGGCGCGGGTGGCGTCGACATGAGGACGATTCGTGACGGTTACGAGGCGCGCTGGCGGGCGAGCAGCGTGTCGACCGCGTTCCAATGGTCGTCGTGCGTCCAGGTCGCGACGAAGGCCTCGAGCTCGATCGCGAGCCGCTCGTCGACCGGGGCGCCGCGGCGCGCGGCGAGCGCGAGCGCCTTGCCGCCGCGCAGCGCGGCGTTCGACTGCTTGAGCATCGGCGCGACGAACGCCTGCAGCGCCGCCTCGAGCTCCACCGCCGGCGCGACCGCGTCGGCGAGGCCCCAGGCGAGCGCGGTGGACGCCGGCACCAGCTCGCAGCGCGAGGTCATCCGCAGCGCCCGCGCCGGCCCGACCAGCATCGGCAGGTCGACGCCGCCGCCCCAGGCGCTGGTGATCGCGAGCCGGCCGTGGATGAAGCCGATGTGCGCGCCGTCGCGCATCACCCGCAGGTCGCAGGCGAGCGCCAGCTCGGCGCCGCCGCCGATCGCGTCGCCGTTGACCAGCGCCACGACCGGCACCGGGAAGGCGCGGATCGCCGCCAGCGTCGCGCGCGCCTGCGCGGCCATCGCGCGGGTGTCGTCGGCCGAGCGGACGCTTGCCAGGTCGCGCACGTCGCCGCCGGCCGCGAAGTACTTGTCGCCGGCGCCGGTCAGCACCGCGCAGGCGAGCGTGCGATCGTCGCGGGCGCCGTCGAAGACCTCGCGCAGCCGACCCAGCACCGGGCGCGACAGCGGGTTGTGCTTGTCCGGGCGGTTGAGCGTGACGCGCATCAGCGCGCCGTCGCGCTCGACGCGGACCTCGTCATCGGCCATCGGTAGCTCCGCGGACGGTCGCGAGCAGGCGTTCGGCGTGCTTGCGCAGGCGAGGTTCCATCCGCTGCAGCGGGCCGGCGACCGCGATGCCGAGCGCCGCCGAGCCGATCGAAAGCGGCGCGGCGATCGCCGTCACGTCGGCGACGTTCTCGCCGGAGGTGACGTAATAGCCGCGAGCGCGCGCCGCGGCGAGGTCGCGCTTCAACTTCGTCGCCGAGGTGATCGTCCGATCGGTGATCCGCGGCAGTGTCCGGCCGGCGAGCCAGAGGTCGAGCGCCTCGGCGGAGAGCGATCCCAACAGCGCCTTGCCGATCGAGCTCGAATGCAACGGCTTGCGCTCGCCGGCGCGCGCGGTGTAGCGGATCACCTGCGGCCCTTCGAGCACCAGCAGGTAGAGGACCGCGTCGCCGTCGCGCAAGCCCAGGATCACCGTCTCGCCGGTGTCGTCGCGCAGCGTCGCCAGCGCCGGCGCGAGCCGCTGCGCGATCGGGTCGTGGGCGTCGATCTCCCGGGCGAGCTCGTAGAGGCGGCGGGTCGGATACGCCTCGTGCTGCGACGGGTAGTAGAGGAAGCCGCGCCGCTCGAGCGTGCGGATCAGGCCGTGGCAGCTCGACACCGGGATGCCGGCGATCCGCGCGAGCGCCGAGAGCGACAGCGGCTTGCGCGCCGAGCGGAACGCTTCGAGGAGGTCGAGCGTGCGAGAGGCGGCCGGGACGAGGTCGAGCTCGGTCGAGGGCATGCTTCAGCAGGCTGAAAACGCTTTCGGATTATCGAAAGGTCTGGCCGCCGCTGTCAAGCGCCGGGCGCGACGTCGCCCGCCGGCGCCTCGCGGGAGGGCCGGCCGCCGGCGGGCGGCGGGTGTAAAGGCGGGGGACGGACGGGGTGCCGGGGCGAGCGCGGTCAGCCGGCGCGCGGCAGGTAGCGGTCGAGGAGCCTCAGGAACTCGTCGGGCTTGAACGGCTTGGCGAGGAAATCGACCATCCCGACGGCGAGGCAGCGCCCGCGGTCCTCGTCGAACGCGTTCGCGGTCATCGCGACGATCGGCGTCCTGTCGGCGTGCGGGAGCCGGCGGATCCGCTCGGTCGCCTCGAGGCCGTTCATGACCGGTAGCTGCATATCCATCAGGATCAGGTCGTAGCGGTTCCGGCCCGCCAGATCGACCGCCTGGGCGCCGTCCTCGGCGACGTCGAATCCGACGCCGCGCTCCTCGAGGAGGATCGCGACGATCTCCCGGTTCACCGGTTCGTCCTCGACCAGCAGGACGCGCCCGCCGACCGCGTGCGGGGCGGCGCGCGGCCGTGCGCGGTCGTCCGCGGGCGACGACGACGCGGACGGACGCTTGCGGAGCCGGGCGGTGAACCAGAAGACGCTGCCGGTGCCGGGCTCCGAGCTGGCGCCGGCGTCGCCGCCCATCAACTGGGCGAGCTTGCGGGTGATCGCGAGGCCGAGCCCGGTGCCGCCGTACTTGCGGGTCGTCGTGTTGTCCGCCTGCTCGAACGCGGCGAACAGGCGCGGCAGGACCTCCGGCGCGATGCCGATGCCGGTGTCCTCGACTTCGAAACGCAGCAGGACCGCGTCCGGCGTCTCCTCGACGACGCCAGCCCGGATCGCGACGCCTCCGTACTCGGTGAACTTGACCGCGTTCGAGACGTAGTTGAGCAACGCCTGGCGCAGGCGCACCGGATCGCCGTGCAGCGGCGCGGGGACACCCGGCGCCGCGCAGTCGATCGTGAGCCCCTTGGCCTGCGCGCGTTCCTGGACGATCGCGACCACGTCGCCGGCGAGCGCGGCGACGTCGATCGGCGCCTCGTCGAGCGTGTATCGACCGGCCTCGATCTTGGAAAGCTCGAGGATCGCGTTGATGATCCCGAGCAGGTGCGCGCTCGCCGCCTCGAGCTTGGCGAGCCGCGCCGCCTGCTCGATCGTGAGCCCCGAGCGGCGGATCAGGTAGGCCATGCCGGTGATCGCGTTGAGCGGCGTGCGGATCTCGTGGCTCATGTTGGCGAGGAACGCGCTCTTGGCGACGTTCGCCGCCTCGGCGGCCTCCTTGGCGACCAGGAGGTCGGTGGTCCGCTCGGCGACGAGCTTCTCCAGGTGCTCCTGGTAGTCGCGCAGCTCCGCCTCGGCGGCGTTGCGCTGGGTCACGTCGACGCCCATGCACACGAAGACTTCGCCGTCGGGCGTGTCGTCGGGAATCGCGAACAGCGTCGCTTCGATCATCCGCGGACCGCCGTCGCGCGCGCGCGCCGCGAACTCGACCGGGCCGATCCGCTCGCCGCCGGCGGCGACCTGCTCGAGCGATGTCCGGAATCCGGCCGCCGCCCCCGGCGTGAAGCCGATCTCGTCGAGCGTTCGGCCGGCCGCCTCGTCGGCCGACCAACCGAACAGCCGTTCGGACGCGCTGTTCCAATAGACGACGCGTCCGGCCCGGTCGTACCACTGGACCGCGACGTTGGGCGAGCTCTCGAGCGTGTGGCGCAGCCTCGCCTCGCTTGCCCGCACCCGCTCCTGCGCGAGCTTCTGCTCGGTGACATCGTGCATGACCCCCAGCACGAGCGAGTCGCCCTGCGGCGAGGTCACCGGCGTCGTGTAGATGCGGACCACGCGCCGGCCGCCGTCGCGCCGGGTGATGACGATCTCCTCGCCGTGCACGTATTGGCCATGTCGGTAGCGATCCAGCCGCTCGAACGCCGCGCGACGCTCGTCGGGGTCCGGGTAGACCAACGTCAGCCAGCCGCCCTGGTTGACCTCGTCCATCGAGTAGCCGGTCAGCTCGCGCATCGCCCGGTTCCAGACGTTGAACCGGACCTCGGATCCGTCGCCACCGACCGAGAACACCGAGACGCCGTCGACCTCGGCCTCGATCAGCGATTCGGTGAACGCGACCTGGCGCTCGAGCTCGAGCTCGATGCGCTTGCGCTCGGTCAGGTCGACGTGCGTACCGACGAGCCGCCGCGGCGAGAGGATCTCGCCCTGACGATCGCGCGCGAGCCGCGCCCGCGACAGCACATGGACCCAGTGGCCGTCCTTGTGGCGCATCCGGAACTCGGATTCGACCCGGTCGGTCCGGCCGACGATGCAGTCGGTCGCCTGTGCGAGCGCGACCTCCCGGTCGTCGGGGTGGACGAGCGCGCCCCAGGTGTCGAGGGTCCGCGGTAGTTCGTCCGGCCCGTAGCCCAGCATGCCGAGCCAGCGCGGCGAGTAGTAGACCTCGTCGCTCTCGAGGTTCCAGTCCCACAAGCCGTCGTTGGCGCCGGACAGCGCGTAGGTGAGTCGCTCCTCGTTCACGCGCAGCGCCCGCGCCATCGCCCGCGCCTCGGTCACGTCCTGGAACGTCCCGGTCAGGTAGACGCGGCCGCGGTCGTCCCGCAGGCGCCCGACGCAGCGCAGCTCGCCCCAGAACTCGCGCCCCGAGCGAGCGATCATCCGGCAGTCGAGCGAGAACGGCTCGCCGGTCGTGTGGCTGCGCTCGAGCGCGGCGCGCACCCGCGGCAGCGATTCGGGCGCGTAGTAGCGCAGGCCGTCCTCGAGTCCGGTCGGCGGCGAATCGAGCGGATGTTCGACCAGCCGGAACATCTCCTCGGTCCACAGGAGTTCGTCGGTCTCCGGATTGGCCTTCCAGCCGCCGACCTTGGCGATCGACTGCGATTCGCGGAGGAAGGCCGCCGCCTCGTCGAGGCGCGCCTGCTGGCGTTTCTGCTCGGTGATGTCGCGCCAGACCGACACGACGTAGGTGCGCCCGCCGGTGAACACCGGTCGGTTGGAGACGCGGACGTCCCGGATCCCGCCGGCCTTGGTCCGATGGGTCGTCTCGAACTCGAGGCCGCCCTCCTCGACGATCCGGCGCAGCGTCGCCGCGATCGTGTCGACGCTCATGTCGCGGTTGACGTCCGAAAGTCCGAGGACGGCGAATTCCTCGCGCGTGTAGCCCAGACCGGCGCAGGCGGCGTCGTTGAACTCGGCGAAGCGCATCGTCTCGACGTCGATCAGCCCGATGCCGTCGCCGGCCTGACGCAGGATCATCGCCAGCCGCTCTTCGCTCGCCTGGAGCGCGAGCGCGGCGCGGCGCCGCTCGGTGACATCCTCGAAGGTCGTGAAGACGCGGAACGGCGCGGGCTCGCCGGGGCGGAACTCCGGGATCGCGCTCGCCAGGATCCAGACGGGCTCGCGCTCCCGATCGTTCCGGATGCCCAGCAGCACGTCGAGCAGCGGTTCGCCCGACGCGAGCGCTCGCATCGACGGAAGCCGCTCGCCCGGCAGCGGCGCACCGCGCTCGTCGACGATCTCCTGCGGCGCGGCGTGCGGCGAGGCGCCGACCAAGCGCTCGCGCGGCGATCCCAGGATCGCGCAGCCGGCCGGATTGATGTCGATCACCGAGCCGTCGGCGGCCTGGTACATGACGCCGAGCTTCATGTGGGTGAACAGGCTGCGGAACCGGGACTCGCTCTCGCGCAACGCGGACTCGGCGCGCTTGCGCTCGGTGACGTCGCGGGTGACCGCGAACTCGTAGCGCGTGCCGTCGATTTCGGTGCCGCTGACGCTCACCTCGGCGTCGTAGACGGTTCCGTCCTTGCGACGGTGGCGCGTCTCGAACCGGGCGTTCGCACCGCCCAGCGCCTGGCGCGCCGCCCGGACTTCCGCCTCGTTCGCCGAGGCGTCGATCTGCCAGGGACGCATGCCGACGAGCTCGTCGCGCGTGCGGCCCAGCATCTCGGCCATCCGCGGGTTCCCTTCGATGACCCGGAAGTCCTGGCCGAAGATCAGGATCCCGTCGTGCGACGCGTTCATCAGCTGCAGGCGGGTCTCGTCGGCCCGTCGCAGCGCCCGCGCCTGCTCGCGCGCTTCGGTGACGTCGTGAGCGATCCCGAGCACGCCGATCACGCGGCCGTCGGGTGCGTACATCGGCGTCTTGGTCGTCTCGAAAAGCCCGCGATACCCGTCGGCGAAGTCGAGCCACTCCTCGTTCTTGCGCGGCGCGCCGGCCTCGAGCGCGGCGCGGTCGTTGGCCCGGAAGAAGTCGGCGAGCTCGCGGGAGACGAAGGCGTAGTCGTCTCGACCGATGATGTCGGCCTCCCGCTTCCCGTAGAGCCGCTCGAACTGCGCGTTGCACGACAGGAAGCGGCCGTCCTCGTCCTTGAGCCAGACCAGGTCCGGGATCGTATGGACGAGCGTCTTCAGGAGTCCGCGCTCGCGGTCGAACGCTTCCTGCAGGCGCTTCTGCGCGGAGATGTCGGTCATCGTTCCGACCATCCGCCGCGGCGTCCGCTCACCGTCGCCCTCGCCGTCCCATTCGACGACTCGGCCCTGGTCGAGCATCCACAGCCACTGGCCGGACTTGTGGCGGACACGGAGCTCGCAGACGTAGCGCTCGGTCTCGCCGCGGTAGTGAGCGGCGACCGCGGCCTGCGAGCGGGCGAGATCGTCCGGATGCGCGAGACGCCGCCAGGTCTCGATCGTGTGCGGTTCGATCTCGGCGAGCGTGTAGCCGAGCATCGCCGCCCAGCGCTCGTTGAACTCGACCTCCCCGGACCGGATCTGCCAATCCCACAATCCGACGCCGGAACCCTCGATCGCGAACTGCAGCTGCTCGCGTACGCGCGTCAGGCGCTGGCGCGTCAGGCGTTCCTCGGTCTCGTCGGTGACGTAGCCGTGCAGGCGCAGCGCCCGGCCGCTCGGGTCGCGCTGGGCGACGGTGAAGTCGTACAGCCAATGGACACTGCCGTCCGGCCAGACGATCCGGTAGTGCTGTTCCCAGGTCCGCTTGGTCGCGTCGGCCAGCCAGCCGGCGACTTCCTCGATGATGCGAGGCCGGTCGTCGGGGTGGATGCAGTCGGCGTAGCGGAAACCGGGTGCGGTCATTTCGTTCGCCCGGCGGCCGAAGACGTTGGCGATGTTCTCGGACGCGTACTCGACCGGCCAGTCGGGCGCGATCCGCCAGATCAGCACGCCGACCGGCCCGCCGATGAACAGGTCGCGCTCGGCGCGCAGGTTCGCCACAGCGCTCTCGCGGCGCGTGACGTCGCGGAACGACCACACTCGGCCGCGCCGCCGGCCCGGCCCGAGCGGCACCGTGTAGCGCTCGAACAGGCGCCCGTCCTTGAAGCGCAGCGTATCGCTCGTGACCTCGTCGCTGCCGTAGAGCCGCTTCACTTCGGCCAGGAACGCCCCGGCATCGGCGAGTTGTTCGAGCACGAAGGCGAGCAGCGCCTCGTCGTCGCCGCTCTCGATCAGCGCTCCGGGGATGCGCCACAGTTCCTGGAAGCGCCGGTTCGCGGCCAGCAGGCGGCCGTCGGCGCCGACGACGAGGATGCCGTCCGCGGTGGCGTCGAGCGTCGCCCGCAGCAGCGACTCGCTCGCCACCAGCGTCTCGCGCGCCGCGACCCGGTCGGTGATGTCCTGGACGGTGCCGATGCCGACCAGCGGCTTGCCCTCGGCGTCGAATTCGATCCGCGCGCGCTCGCGCACCCAGCGGGTCTCGCCGTCGACGACGACCCGGTGCTCCAGGTCGTAGTCGGCTCCCGCGAGCGCCGCGCCCCAGGCGGCGAGCACGCCGTCCACGTCGTCCCGATGCACGCAGGCGAGGAACCGGGGAAAGTCGATCGGCGTCGCCGGTGGGACGCCGAACATCCGGTAGGTCTCGTCCGACCAGGAGAGCGTCTGCGAGCGGATGTCGATCGACCAGCTGCCGATGCCGGCCACCGCCTGCGCGCGTCGCAGCGTCTCCTCGCTCGCGCGCAGCGCCGTCTCGGTCCTGCGGTGCGCTTCGACCTCGCGCATCAGGCGCATCGAATTGGCCGAGAGCGTCTCGAACATCGCCAGCGCGATCTCCATGATCGCCGGTGCGGATTCGCGCATCCGCTCGGCGGCCGCGGTTTTGGCCGCCTCGAGTCCGGCCCCGGAGCGCAGCGCCAGGACGACCAAGGCGAGATGTCGGTCGGAGTCGAAGATGTGCGCGGCGAGCCAGCGCGCGAGGAACGACACGATCTCGCGGGCGGTGTCCTCGGCCGGCCTCGACCCGGCACCGGCCTTCAGCCGCGCGACCGACTCCTCGAAGGCCAGGTGGCTCTTGCGGTGGCGCTGCTCGAGCGGGTCGCCGGCGAGATGTCGCTGCCAGACCGCTTCTTCGTAGCGAAGGTGCTCGATCGCGTAGCGGGAGAGGGCGTCGAACGTCTCGCCCAGTCCTTCGAGCTTCGGCGCGAGCGCGAGCTGCCCCGCCAGCCGGTTCAGGATCTCGAAGAGCGCGCGATGTTGCCCGTCGATATCCGGCAGGCCGGTCGCGAAATGGTCGTTCCAGGGAAAGATGTCGACCGGTGTCATGGCGGGTCGGGGCCGGTCCGCCGGCGCGCGGGCGAAGGGCCCCGAAAGCGTATCGTCGGCAGCGGATCGGATTCCTTGAGGGCGGACCGACGCTCGCGTCCCTGTTCGCCCCGGGGCGCGTCCGTCGAAACTGTGCGCCACAACACGGCGCCGGACGCCGCGGACGGGTCATCCTAGGGGCTGCGTCGAGACGGGCGCTTGACCCAGGTTAATCGGCGGCGAACCGACCCCCCGGGTCCGTCATCCGCGATACTGGGAACGATGAACGGCCCGGAATCCGATGCGATCGTCGTCGGCGGCGGGCTCGTCGGCGCCGCGATCGCCTGGGGCCTCGCCGGCCTAGGCGAGCGGGTCCGGCTGCTCGACGAGGGTGACGACGCGTTGCGCGCCGCCCGGGGCAACTTCGGGCTGGTCTGGGTCCAGGGCAAGGGCGCGACCTGTCCGCCGTACGCGCGCTGGACGATGCGCTCGGCGGCGGCGTGGCCCGCGCTGGCGACCGAGCTCGCCGATGCGACC
The DNA here is from genome assembly GCA_046347725.1 of Burkholderiales bacterium. GTDB lineage: Bacteria > Pseudomonadota > Gammaproteobacteria > Burkholderiales > Casimicrobiaceae > VBCG01. The sequence continues at coordinate 867 of JAXMFN010000007.1, read as the reverse complement.
GGGATCGATGTCGAGCTACGGCAGCCCGGCGGGCTCAAGTTCGCGCTGGACGAAGAGGAGCTCGCGGCGCGTGCGCGGACGCGCGACACGCTCGCGGCCGCGCTGGGCGGCGACTATCCGGTCGAGCTCCTCGACGCGGCGGCGACCCGGCGCTCGTGCCCCGCGGTCGGGCCGCGGATCGCCGGCGCGAGCTATTGTCCGCTCGACGGACACGTCAATCCGATGAAGCTGCTCGAGGCGCTGCTCGTCGGCGTGCAACGGCGGGGCGGTGTCTACACGCCACTCGCACCGGTCCGCGCGATCGCCTGGAGCGGCGGGGTGTTCCGTATCGAGGCCGGTGGATGTCGCTACACCGCGCCGACGCTCGTACTGGCGGCCGGGCTCGGCAATCGCGAGCTCGCTCCCCGAGTGGGCCTGGACGCGCCGGTGAGGCCCAACCGCGGGCAGATCCTGGTCACCGAAAGGGTCGCGCCATTCCTGGATCGGCCCACCGAGTTCGTCCGCCAGACCGGGGAGGGCGTGATCCAGATCGGCGACTCGCAGGAGGACGCCGGTCTCGACGATCGCACGACGCGCTCCGAGATCGCCCGCATCGCCTCTCGCGCGGTGCGGGTCTTTCCGCGGCTCGCGGGCGTGAACGTGGTCCGCGCCTGGGCGGCGCTGCGCGTGATGACCGCCGACGGACTGCCGATCTACGAGGCCTCGTCACGCTGCCCGGGCGCCTTCGTCGCGACCTGCCACAGCGGTGTGACGCTCGCCGCGGTCCACGCCGGCGAGCTCGCCCGCTGGGTCGCCGGCGGCGCGCGTCCGCCCGAGACCGCCGGATTCATCGCCGCCCGATTCGCCGCCGCCGGAGAGGGCTTCGCC
>JAXMFN010000006.1:0-265897 GCA_046347725.1 Burkholderiales bacterium | reverse complement strand
GCACCAGGCGCACCTTGGCGCGCAGCGCCGAACAGAACGTCAGGCCGCGCTGCTGGCACTCGACGACGTCGAAGGCCGGCGGCAGCAGCGAGAAGCCGACGAACTCGAGCCGGGCGTTGCCCGAGTGGCTCGAGATCGGGAAGATCGACGTGAACGCGGCCTGCAGGCCCTCGTTCTTGCGCGATTCGGCCGGCGCGTCGGCCTGCAGGAATGCGCGATAGGACGCGAGCTGCGTCTCCAGGAGGAAGGGCACGCCGAGCACGCTGGCGCGCTTGGCGAAGCTCTTGCGGATCCGCTTCTTCTCGGTGAACGTGTAACGGGAGGACGTCGTGGTCGCCATGGCGTTCGGGTCGATCCTTCGTGTGTTGCGCGGTGCGGCGGCGCGTGCGGGCCCGCGTCGGGCCGCGGACGGCGTCGTCGCCTCCGCGGTCGCTCACGTCGACTGTCCGGGGGCGTTGCACCCCTGGCCTGGTGGCTGGCCACTACCAGCCGCTGGCGGACGACGCGCCCGTCGCGGGGCACGCCCGACCAAACCCGTCCTCCGCAGTCGCGTCGGAAAACGAAGCACGAGGGCCTGGACTCCAAGCCATCGTGCTTCGTTCCCTCTCGTCGAGGGAACGACGCCCCCACCGGACCGGGAAGACCGACGGGCCCCGCCCGCGGTCTTCCGCTGATCGGCCCCGACGTCAGGCCGCAGCGGGGTGGTACTTCCTGGGCGCGCGGCCGGAAAGCCCCGCGCCCTCGGACACAACGACAACCGTTACTTGATCTCCGCCTTCGCGCCGGCCTCTTCGAGCTTCTTCTTCGCCGCTTCGGCGTCGGCCTTCGACACGCCTTCCTTCACCGGCTTCGGCGCGCCGTCGACCAGGTCCTTCGCTTCCTTGAGGCCGAGGCTCGTGAGTTCGCGGACCGCCTTGATGACGTTGACCTTGTTGTCGCCGGTCGCGGTCAACATGACGGTGAATTCGGTCTTCTCCTCGGCGGCGGCGGCCGGCGCGGCGCCGGCGGCCGGGGCGGCCACGGCGACGGCGGCGGCGGCCGAGACGCCGAACTTGTCTTCCATCGCCTTGATGAGCTCGGAGAGCTCCAGCACGGTCATCGAAGCGATCTTGTCGAGGATTTCGGTATGGACGGCGGACATCGTGGACTCCTGGATCGTGGAATGAGGGGATTGGTTGCGGTGTCGAGCGGTCGGTATCGCGTCAGGCGGCCGGCTTCGCGTCGCGCACGGCGGCGAGCGTCCGGACGAACTTGCCCGGGACCTCGTTCATCGTGCGGACCAGCTTGGCGATCGGCGCCTGCATCGTGCCCATCAATTTCGCGAGCAACTCTTCGCGCGACGGCAGGGACGCCAGCGCGGCGACATCCTTCGCGGACATCACCTGGCCGGGCATCGCGCCCGCCGTGATCACGAACTTCTCGTGGCCCTTGGCGAAGTCGTTCAGCACCTTCGCCACGGCGACCGGATCGGGGCTGATGCCGTACGCGAGCGGTCCGACCATCTTGTCGGACAGCTTCTCGAACGGCGTGCCCGCGACCGCGCGGCGCACCAGGGTGTTCTTGACCACCCTGAAGTAGACGCCGGAAGCCCGTGCCTTCGCGCGGAGCCGCGTCATGTCGGACACCGGCATCCCGCGGTTCTCGGCGAGTACGATCGCCTGCGCCGTGGACACCTGTTTCGCGACTTCCGCGACCACCGCTTCCTTCTGTTTCAGATCGAGACTCAAGCTCACCTCCGTTTCTTCCGGTGACCATCGAGTCCAGGAACGTCCTGTCCTGCGAGGGCACCATCTGCGCCGGGCAGGGATCGAGAATCGGAGACCAGGGATCAGCAACCTCCCTGCACCGACACCCGCGTCCCGGATTAAGCCTGCGCCCCGGCGGTCTTTGACGGCTCGCGCGGCGCAGAACCGCCCCGCTTACCCTCAACTGTTACCCGTTGCCTGTTGCCTGTTGCCTGTTGCCTGTCGTCTGTCGCCTGCTACCTGTTGCCTGCTCAGTGCGCCGCCGATTGGACGATGTTGAGGCTGGCGGTATCGACCCGCACGCCCGCGCCCATCGTCGAGCTGACGCTGACCTTCTTGAAGTAGATGCCCTTGACGCCCTGGGGTTTCGCCTTCGAGAGCGCCTCGATCAGCGCGGTCAGGTTGGTCTTGAGCTGATCGGGCGAGAACGACGCTCGACCGATCGTGCACTGGACGATGCCGGCCTTGTCGGTCCGGTACTGGACCTGGCCGGCCTTCGCGTTCTTCACCGCGCCGGCCACGTCGGCCGAGACCGTGCCGACCTTCGGGTTCGGCATCAGACCGCGCGGACCGAGGATCTGGCCCAGCTGGCCCACGACCTTCATCGCATCCGGCGAGGCGATGACGACGTCGAAATCCATGAACCCTTCCTTGATCCTGGCGGCGAGGTCGTCGAAGCCGACGATATCGGCACCGGCTTCGGTCGCCTGCTTCGCCTTCTCGCCCTGAGCGAAGACGGCGACGCGGACCTTCTTGCCGGTGCCGGCGGGCAGCACGACCGAGCCGCGCACCGTCTGGTCGGATTTCTTCGCATCGACGCCCAGGTTCACCGCGACGTCGACCGACTCGTCGAACTTGGCGACCGCGGTCTCCTTGACGAGCTTCAACGCGTCGTCGACCGGGTAGGCCTTGCTGCGATCCACCTTGCCGCGGACCGTTTTCATGCGCTTGGACAGGCGCGGAGCCTTCTGCGGGGCGGCCATGATCACTTCACTCCTTCGACGGTGATGCCCATCGAGCGGGCGCTGCCGGCGATCGTGCGGACCGCGGCGTCCAGATCGGCGGCGGTGAGGTCCGGCTGCTTGGTCTTGGCGATCTCCTCGGCCTGCGCGCGGGTGAGCTTGCCGACCTTGTCGGTGTGCGGCTTGCTCGATCCCTTTTCGACCTTGGCGGCCTTCTTGATCAGGATCGACGCCGGCGGCGTCTTCATCACGAACGTGAAGCTCTTGTCCGCGTACGCCGTGATCACGACCGGGATCGGCAGGCCGGCCTCCATCTTCTGGGTCTGGGCGTTGAACGCCTTGCAGAACTCCATGATGTTGAGGCCGCGCTGGCCGAGCGCCGGGCCGATCGGCGGCGAGGGATTCGCCTTGCCGGCCGGCACCTGCAACTTGATGAAACCGACGACTTTCTTCGCCATCTCCGTCTCCCGTGGGTGCTAGCGGACGCTCGCGCGTCCTCCCCGTCCATGCGGAGCCGATCGGCCCCGCGATCCGCCACCGCGCCACCGTCCGGCGCGTTGGCAACGACGCACTACGCCTTCTCGACCTGCGAGAAATCCAGTTCGACCGGCGTCGAGCGTCCGAAGATCGACACCGACACCTTGAGCTTGCTTTTCTCGTAGTTCACGTCCTCGACGTTGCCGTGGAAGTCGGTGAACGGGCCTTCCTTGACCCGCACCGCCTCGCCGGTCTCGAACAGCACCTTCGGCCTGGGCTTCTCCGCGCCTTCCTGCACCTGCTGCAGGATCGCGTCGACCTCCTTCTGCGAGATCGGCGTCGGCTTGTTCGCGGTGCCGCCGACGAACCCGGTCACCTTCGGCGTGCTCTTCACCAGGTGCCAGCTGTCGTCGGTCATCTCCATCTCGACGAGCACGTAGCCTGGGAAGAACTTCCGCTCGGAGGTCGACTTCTGGCCGCCCTTCATCTCGACCACCTCCTCGACCGGAACGAGGATCTGGCCGAACTGTTCCTGCATGCCCGACCGCTTGATCCGGTCGATCAGCGTGCGCTGCACGCTCTTCTCGAAGCCGGAGTACGCGTGGACGACGTACCAGCGCTTGGTCATGGTCAGGACCCCTGCCCGGTGGCGAGCTTGACGATCCACGCGAGCAGCGTGTCGACGGAGAACAGGAACAGCGCCATGACGACGACGAACGCGAACACGACCGCCGTCATCTGCAACGTCTCCTTGCGCGTCGGCCACGAGACCCTGCCCGCCTCCTGCCAGGAGTCCTGGGCGAAGGCGAAGAAGGCCTTGCCGGGCTCCGAGAGCCAGGCCACGCCGGCGGCGGCCACGAGACCGCCCAGCACCATCAACACGCGCAGCACCACCGCGAGGTCCGGGAACGCGTAGTAGCCCCCCACGCCCAGGACGACGCAGGCGAACGCCAGCGCGATCTTCAGTTTGTCCATGTCAGGGTTCAGGCGTCAGAGGACGGGGATCAGAGGCGGCCGGGGCACCCGCGGCGCGACACGGGTCGCGTAGCGAGCGCTCGGTGGCTCGTGGTCTCGTCGGTTCGTCGCCTGCTCCTTCCTTCGGTTGATGTCGCCAGCCGGTCTCGGCGTCGGATTCCAGGGTCTCGGCGACGCCTCCCGCGGCGGCGATGCCGCGCCAACGGAGACGCCGACGCTTCTGATCCCTGTCCTCTGATCCCCGATCGCCGAAGCTGGCAGGCCAGGAGGGAATCGAACCCCCAACCTGCGGTTTTGGAGACCGCCGCTCTGCCAATTGAGCTACTGGCCTGTTTCCTATTCGATGACCTTGGCGACGACGCCGGCGCCGACGGTGCGCCCGCCCTCGCGGATCGCGAACCGCAACCCCTCCTCCATCGCAATCGGCGCGATCAGCGTCACCGTCATCGCGATGTTGTCCCCCGGCATCACCATCTCCGTCCCCGCCGGCAGCTCGCAGCTACCCGTCACGTCCGTCGTCCGGAAATAAAACTGCGGCCGGTACCCCGGGAAAAACGGCGTGTGCCGCCCACCCTCCTCCTTCGACAGCACGTACACCTCGCACGCGAACTTCGTGTGCGGCGTGATCGACCCCGGCTTCGCCAGCACCTGCCCCCGCTCCACCTCTTCCCGCTTCGTCCCACGCAGCAGCACGCCCACGTTGTCCCCAGCCTGCCCCTGATCGAGCAGCTTGCGGAACATCTCCACCCCCGTGCACACCGTCTGCAACGTCGCCTTCAACCCCACAATCTCCAGCGCGTCACCCACCTTCACAATCCCGCGCTCCACACGCCCCGTCACCACCGTCCCACGACCCGAAATCGAAAACACGTCCTCCACAGGCATCAGGAACGGCCCGTCGATCAACCTCTGCGGCGTCGGAATGTAACTGTCCAGCGCGTCCGCCAGCCGGTCGATGCACGGCTCCCCAAGATCCGACTTGTCCCCCTCCAGCGCCAGCTTCGCCGACCCCTTCACGATCGGAATCTTGTCCCCCGGAAACTGGTACTTCGACAACAGCTCCCTCACCTCCATCTCCACCAGCTCCAACAGCTCCGCGTCGTCCACCATGTCGCACTTGTTCAAAAACACCACGATGTACGGCACCCCGACCTGCCTCGCCAGCAGAATGTGCTCCCGCGTCTGCGGCATCGGCCCGTCCGCCGCACTCACCACCAAGATCGCCCCGTCCATCTGCGCCGCACCCGTGATCATGTTCTTCACGTAGTCCGCGTGCCCAGGACAGTCCACGTGCGCGTAGTGCCGGTTCTTCGTCTCGTACTCCACGTGCGCCGTGTTGATCGTGATCCCACGCGCCTTCTCCTCCGGCGCGTTGTCGATCTGGTCGTACGCCTTCGCCTCCCCTCCAAACTTCTTCGACAGCACCAGCGTGATCGCCGCCGTCAGCGTCGTCTTCCCGTGGTCCACGTGCCCGATCGTCCCCACGTTCACGTGCGGCTTCGTACGCTCGAACTTGCCCTTGGCCATGTCGCTCTCCAGCTCTTTCGTCGGTTCTTCAGCGGCGGATCGACTGGCTCCGCCAGCGATCCGCCGGTAACTGTCCCGGACAAGAGCATGGGTTCACTCTTGTCCGCCCGCTTTGGTGCCCATGGCGCGGATTGAACGCGCGACCTCTCCCTTACCAAGGGAGTGCTCTGCCACTGAGCTACATGGGCGTGTCGTTTCGACTACCCGGCACGCCGCCCGCGCGCGCAATACGTCATCGTTGCGTCCCGCCCCGTCGTCCCCGCGCCGGGCTCGCGCGTCGCGGAGGCTGGAGCGGGTGAAGGGAATCGAACCCTCGTCGTAAGCTTGGAAGGCTTCTGCTCTACCATTGAGCTACACCCGCGAATCAGGGATCAAGCGGCAGAGGACAGGGATCGGCGGGCGCTGTCGCGGCGCGGCGAGCGCCGTTCGAGTCGCGGTCCCACGTCGATCCGCTGCCGCTTGCTACCGAACCGCCCGGAGGCCGGCCCGCGCCGCGCGCGGGCTCCGCCACCCCCCGCCCCGCGCGGCTGCGAACCGACCGCGGCAAGGATTCCGAACATCCAGCGGCAACTGATACCTGTCCTCTGACTCCTGTTTCCTGATTGGTGGAGGGGGAAGGATTCGAACCTTCGAAGGCAGAGCCGGCAGATTTACAGTCTGCTCCCTTTGACCGCTCGGGAACCCCTCCGCGAAACTCGAAATTCTAGCAGCCGACCGCCGGGGCCGTCAAACGCGGTTGTCCGGCCTCGCCGGGCCGGGAACGCCGCCGTTTGGTCTTTCGGATCAATCACTTGGATACCGGTCACCCGGGCACCGGGGCGCGGCCGGCCGGCGCCCCGAAGACTCGGCAGGAACTCCCGGCCGCGGTCGCGCGATAATCGCCTTTCCATGGCGCGCGCCGTTTCGACGCGTCCGCCCTCGTCACCGTCCCCTCCCCCGCGAACACCGATGCGCTGCTGCCATGCCGATTTCGCCCTCGTCGAGGGCAGCGACCGGGGGTTCACCGTCGGCATGCCGACGTTCACCTTCGGTGCCGGAGTGCTCGCCGAGGCCGGCGACCACGCCCGCGACCTGGGCCTCAAGCGCGTGGCGCTGTTCACCGACCGGCGGCTCGTCTCCGGCGAATACGTCGCCCGCGTCCATGCCTCGCTGCGGGCCGCCGGGATCGGCGTGACGATCTACGACGCGGTCCGGATCGAACCCGACGACGGGTCGTTCCAGGACGCCGCCCGCTTCGCGGCCGACGGCCGGTTCGACGGCTACGTCTCGGTCGGCGGCGGATCGGTCATCGATACCTGCAAGGCCGCCAACCTGTACGCGACGCACCCGGCCGACTTCATGGCGTACGTGAACGCCCCGATCGGCGAGGGACGGCGCGTCCCGGGACCGGTCAAGCCGCACATCGCCTGCCCGACGACCTCGGGCACCGGATCGGAGACGACCGGCATCGCGATCCTGACGCTGCGCGCGATCAACGCCAAGACCGGGATCATCTCGCGCCAGCTGATTCCGACGATCGCGCTGGTCGACCCGGACGTGACCCGGTCGCTGCCGGCCGCCGCGGTCGCCTCGACCGGATTCGATTGCATGAGCCACGCGCTCGAGTCGATCACCGCGCGCGCCTGGCCGCGGCGGCTCAATCCGGCCCGGGGCACTTCCCGCCCGGTCTCGCAGGGCGCGAACCCCTTCTCCGACATGCTCGCCGCCAAGGCGCTCGAACTCGTCGGCCAGTTCCTCGTGCGCGCGGTCGCCGACGCGTCCGACGTCGAGGCGCGCAGCGAGATGATGTACGCGGCGATGATCGCCGGCGTCGCGTTCAACGCCGCCGGCTGCCACCTGCCGCACGGACTGTCCTACGCGGTGTCCGGGCTGACCAAGAACTGGCACGTTCCGGGCTATCCGGGCGAGCGTTCGCTCGTCCCCCACGGGATGGCGGTCGTGCTCAACAACCCGTCGGTGTGGCGGCACACCGCTGCCGCCCACCCGCAGCGCCACCGCCATTGCGCGCATTGCCTGGGCGCCGATGTCGCGCACGTCGGCCCCGGCGACGAGGGCGAGGCGCTCGCGTCTCGCGTCATCGACCTGATGCGCGCCACCGGCATGCCCAACGGCCTCGCGGCGCTGGGCTTCGACGAGTCGCAGGTCGACGACCTCGCGACCGGCGCCGAGCCGCAGTACCGGGTGATCAAGAACGCGCCGGTCGACATCGGCCGCGAGGAGCTGCGCAAGCTCTTCCGCGACGCGCTGCGCTACTGGTAGCGCTCGCGCGCGCCGGCGCCGCGCGCCTCAGTCCGCCGTCGGCGCGGGACTCGCGGACGGAGCGCCCGCGAGCGGGGCTCCGCGCTGGACGCGCCGCGCCGGCAGCCTGATCGTGAACGTGCTGCCCTCTCCCGGACGGCTGTCGATCTCGAGCTCGGCCTGGTGGCGGATCAGCACGTGCTTGACGATCGCGAGCCCGAGCCCGGTCCCGCCGGTCGCGCGCGACCTCGAACGGTCGACGCGGTAGAAGCGCTCGGTCAGCCGGGGCAGGTGCTCCGGCGCGATACCGACGCCGGTGTCGGTCACCGACAGGAGGCCCCGGCCGTCGGCGTCGACGCGCCAGGCGAGCGAGATCCGGCCGCCGGTCGGCGTGTACCGGACCGCGTTGGACACGAGGTTCGCGAACGCGCTCGCGATCTCCTCGCGCGAGCCCGAGATCGACGCCGGGTCGCCGGGATCGAGCACGATCCGGTGGTTGCCCGCCGAGAGCGCCTCGGCGTCCGCCGAGAGCTCCCGCAGGAGCGCCGCGACGTCGAAGCGGTCGTCGCCGGCCGGTTCGTGTTCGCTCTCGAGCGCGGAGAGCGTCAACAGATCGCTGACCAAGCGCTGCATGTTGCGCGCCTGATCGTGCATCAGCGCGAGATACCGGCCGCGCTGCGGCGCATCGAGATCGAGATCCTGCATCGTCTCGACGAACCCGGCGATCACGGTGAGCGGCGTCTTCAACTCGTGCGAGACGTTGGCGATGAAGTCGCGTCGCATGCGCGCGACCGCCTCGAGCCGGGTGACGTCGCGCGAGAGCAGCAGCCGTTCCCGGACACCGTAGGGCACCATCTGCAGCGACAGCGTGCTGCGAGCGTCGCCGACACCGGCGACCAGCACCGGCCCGGAGAAGTCGCCGGCGTCGAGGTACGCCTGGAACTCCGGCCGGCGCAGCAGGTTGCCGATCGGCGCGCCACGGTCCTGCGAGAGGTCGAGACCGAGCTGGACGCAGGCGCTCGGGTTCGCCCACTCGATCGCGTTCGACTCGTCGAGCACGACGACGCCGTCGGGGATCGCATCGGCGGCGCGGCGGAAGCGCTCGATCGTGTCGCGCAGTTCGCGCTGGTGCTCGGCGCGCGAGCGGACCCGACGGTGGATCGCATCGAAAACCGGGCGCCACGAGCCCCGGGCTTCGGGGACCGGCGCGTCCAACGGGCCCTCCGCCCAACGCCGCACGAGCGCTTGGTGTCGCAGATGGAACGCGACGAGGACCACCGCCAGGGTCGACAGAACGACGAGCGCCGATTCGGCACCGGCGACGAGCCAGGACGCGACCGTCGCCACGCCGATCGCCACCGGCGCGACGAGCGCGGAGCCCGCCGGCCCGCTCATCGCGGCGCGGCGATCCGGTAGCCGGCCCCGCGGACGGTCTCGATCATGTCGTCGACGCCGAACGGCTGCAACGCGAGGCGCAGGCGCCGGATATGGACGTCGACGGTCCGCTCCTCGATGTAGACCTGGTCGCCCCAGACCTGATCGAGGAGTTGGGCGCGGGAATGCACGCGCTCCGGCCGGGCCAGGAAGAACCGGAGCAATCGGAATTCGGTCGGGCCCAGCGCGACCGGCCGATCACCGACGCTGACGCGGTGCGTCGTCGGGTCGAGACAGATCGGGCCCACGGAGAGCGCCTCCTGCGCGGCCTCGGGCGCGCGGCGGCGCAGCACCGCCTTGATCCGCGCCTTGAGCTCCCGCGGCGAAAACGGCTTGGTCACGTAGTCGTCGACCCAGGCCTCCAGCCCGGCGACCCGGTCCGTCTCCTCGGATCGCGCGGTGACCATGATGATCGGCAATTCGCGGGTCCGGGGATCGGCGCGCAGATCCCTCGCGAGCGCGAGTCCCGACTTGCCGGGGAGCATCCAGTCGAGCAGCACGAGGTCGGGCAGCTCGGCCCTGATCGAGGCGAGCGCCGTCTCCGCGTCGGCGACGCCGCGGACGGCGTAGCCGGCGTCGGCCAGATTGACCTGGAGCAGTTCGCGGATCGCCGGCTCGTCCTCGACGACCAGAATCGACGGCCTCATCGCCCGGCCTCCGGACCCGTGGACGTCATTCGCCCGCGACCTCGGCGCGGATCGCCGCGGCGGATGCGTGTCGGACGTCCTTGCCCTTGACCGCCTGGACGACGGCTTCGGCGATGTTCTTCGCGTGGTCGCCGATCCGTTCGATCGCCTTCGCCATGAACACGATCTCGATCGAGGCGGTGATCGTCCGCGGATCCTCCATCATGTAGCTGATCAGCTGGCGCAGGATCGCGGAGAACGACGCGTCGATCTCCTCGTCCAGATCGACGATCTCGGCGGCGGCCTCCAGGTCGAGCCTCGCGAAGGCGTCGAGCGCCATTCCGAGCATGCGCCGCGCCAGCCCGGCGCAGCGGACGATGTCGAAGAAGCGCACCCGGACGAGCTTGTCGTTCTCCGCCACCGCCGCCTTGTAGGCGACCTTCTTGACCTCGTCGCCGATCCGCTCGAGATCGTTGGTGATCTTGACGATCGTCAGCACCATCCGCAGATCACCGGCCGCCGGCTGTCGCCTGGCGATGATCTGCGAGCACTGGTGGTCGATCGTGACCTGCGCCTGGTTGATCTGCCGCTCGGCCTCGCCGACCGCGTCGATCAGGCCGGCGGTCTCTTCGTCCTCGAGCGCGCCGATCGCCCGGTCGAGCTGCTTCTCGACCAGCCCGCCCATCGCCAGGACGCCGGCACGGATCGCCTCCATCTCGGCGTCGAACTGTTTGGAAGTGTGTTCGTTCATCGTCGGATCCCGTCCGGCCGCGCTCAGCCGAAGCGGCCGGTGATGTAGTCCTCGGTCTCACGCCGCTTCGGCTTCAGGAAGAGCTCGTCGGTCTCCCCGAACTCGACGAGCTCGCCCAGGTACATGTACGCGGTGTAGTCCGACACCCGAGCCGCCTGCTGCATGTTGTGCGTGACGATCGCGATCGTGTAGTCGGCCTTGAGCTCGGCGATCAGCTCCTCGATCCTGGCGGTCGAGATCGGATCGAGCGCGGCGGTCGGCTCGTCGAACAGGACGACCTCCGGCTGCACGGCGACCGCCCGCGCGATGCACAGCCGCTGCTGCTGCCCGCCGGACAGCGCCATGCCGCTCTGACGCAGCTTGTCCTTGACCTCGTCGAAGATCGCCGCCCTGGTCAGCGCCCATTCGACCCGTTCGTCCATCCGACGCGTCGTGAGCTTCTCGTAGAGCGAGACGCCGAACGCGATGTTGTCGTAGATCGACATCGGAAACGGCGTCGGCTTCTGGAACACCATGCCGACCTTCGCCCGCAGCCGGATCAGGTCGACATCGTCGGCGAGGATGTTCTGGCCGTGCAGCGTCACCTCGCCGGTGGCCCTCTGGCCGGGATAGAGCGAGTACATCCGGTTCAGCACGCGCAGCAGCGTCGACTTGCCGCAGCCGGACGGCCCGATGAACGCCGTGACCCGGCCCTTCGCGACATCGAGGTTGATGTCCTTGAGCGCGTGGAAATGCCCGTAGTGGAAATCGAGGTGGCGGATCGACATCATCGGCTCGCCGCGCGCGGGAGAGCGCGCGGCGGCCGGCCAGGCTTCGGGGAGGTTATCGGGGGGCATCATGCGGATCCGCGAGCGTGTCAGCGCAGCGACGGCTGGCGGAACAGGGTCCGCGCCAGGATGTTGAGCACCAGCACGGCGAGCGTGATCAGCAGCGCCGCCACCCAGGCGAGGGCCTTCCAATCCTCGTACGGGCTCATCGCGAACTGGAAGATGACCACCGGCAGGTTCGCCATCGGCGCGTTCATGTTCGAACTCCAGAACTGGTTGTTGAGCGCGGTGAACAGCAACGGCGCGGTCTCCCCGGAAACGCGGGCGACGGCGAGGAGCACGCCGGTGATCACGCCTCCCCGAACCGCCCGCAGCGTGACCCGCAGCGTCACCTTCCACATCGGCGCGCCGAGGGCGACCGCCGCCTCTCGCAACGTACCGGGGACGAGGCGCAGCATGTTCTCGGTCGTGCGCACCACGACCGGTACCGCGATCAACCCGAGCGCGGCGGCACCGGCCCAACCGGAGAAATGGCCGACCCGGGCGACGTAGACGGTGTAGACGAACAGGCCGACGACGATCGACGGAGCGGAAAGCAGGATGTCGTTGATGAAACGGGTCGCGTCGGCGAGGCGGCTGCCCTTGCCGTACTCGGCGAGGTAGACGCCGGCCATGACGCCGACCGGCGTCGCCGCCAGTGTCGCGACGCAGACGATCAGCACGCTGCCGACGATCGCGTTGGCGAGTCCGCCGGCCGAACCGGGCGGCGGTGTCGTCTGGACGAACAACGACGGAGACAGCGCCGCGACGCCGCGGAAAACGAGTTCGAACAGGATCCAGAGGAGGAACGCCATGCCGAACGCCATCGCGGCGAAGGACATCACCAGGTAGAGCCGGTTGAGCCGCAACCGGCGCCGGTAGAGCGCGGCCGACGCGCGCGCATCGGTCCGGGGCGATGGCGCCGGCGGGCGTCGGTCGGCGGATGTCGCGGCGGCGGATGTCGCGGCGGCGGAGTCCATCGTCCTCACCGTCCGGTCAGGTCGTCGTTCCTTCGCCGCGTTCGAGACGCGCGATCAGCCAGCGCGACACGGCGAGCACGAAGAAAGTGAGCACGAAGAGCACCAGCCCCAGCGCGATCAGCGAGGCGCGGTGGACCGGATCGGCCGCTTCGTTGAACTCGTTGGCGAGCGCCGAGGCGATCGTGTTGCCCGGTTCGAACAGACCCGGGCCGATCCTGTAGGCGTTGCCGATCACGAACGTCACCGCCATCGTCTCGCCCAGCGCGCGCCCCAGTCCCAGCATGACGCCGCCGACGACACCGATCCTCGCGTACGGCAGCACGACGTTCCAGACGACCTCCCAGGTCGTGGCCCCCAGCCCGTAGGCGGATTCCTTGAGCACCGGCGGCACGATCTCGAACACGTCGCGCATCACCGAGGCGATGAAAGGGATGATCATGACCGACAGGATGATGCCGGCGGTCAGCACGCCGATCCCGGTCGGCGCCCCCCGGAACAACCGGCCGACGACCGGAATCGTCCCGAGCGTGGCGGTCAGCAGCGGCTGCACGTGATCGGCGAAAAACGGCGCGAAGACGAACAGGCCCCACATGCCGTAGATGATCGACGGAATCGCCGCGAGCAACTCGACCGCCGTGCCCAGCGATCGCCTGAGCGCCACCGGGCACATCTCGGTGAGGAACAGCGCGATGCCGAAAGACACCGGCACGCCGATCGCCAGCGCGACGATCGAAGTCACCAGCGTTCCGACGATCGGCGCGAGCCCGCCGAACATCGACGTGACCGGATTCCAGACGTTCGTGGCGAAAAACGGAGCGCCGAAACGCTCGAGGGCCGGCCACGCGGAAACCGCGAGCGCGACGAGGATGGCGGCGAGCAACGCGAGCACGAGCAACGCGAAGAAACGCGTCGTCCACTCGAACAGCCGATCGTGCCAGGCCGGCGCCGTCGGATGGCGGACGGTCGGTGCCGGGCCGGGGTCGTCGCGGGACGCTGCGGTCATCGTGGGCGCGGGCGCGCTGGAAACGGTGCGGTTCATGGTACCCGGTCCGCCGGGTCGGCAAGGGAGCGACGCGACCGCTCCGCCGACCTCGCTGCGCGCGGAGACCGGCGGCCGGTGTCAGTTCCAGACCGCCCTGCCGGTGCCGTCCTTCACCTGGGTTCGCCAGGCCTCGGCGATCTGCCTCGCGAGCGTCTCGGGAATCGCGACGTAATCGAGCTCTTCGGCCATCTTCGCGCCGTTCCTGAACGCCCAGTCGAAGAACCTGAACACCTCGATGCCGTTCGCCGGCTTGTCCTGCCTGACATGCATCAGGATGAAGCTCGCCCCGGTGATCGGCCAGCTCTGCTTGCCGGGCTGGTCGGTGAGGACGAGGCCGAAACCGGGCGCCCCCTTCCAGTCGGCCCCGGCGGCGGCAGCCTGGAACGTCGTGTCGTCCGGTTGGACGAACGCGCCGTCGCGGTTGCGGACCTGGGCGTGGCTCATCCGGTTCTTCTTCGCGTACGCGTACTCGACGTAGCCGATCGAACCGCGAATCCGCTGCACGTACGCTGCGACGCCCTCGTTGCCCTTTCCCCCGACGCCTTCGGGCCAGGCGACCGCGGTGCCGGCGCCGACCCTGGATTTCCATTCCGGGCTCGACTTCGACAGATAGTCGGTCCAGAGGAACGACGTGCCCGAGCCGTCGGAGCGACGCACGACGGTGATCGGGTCGCCCGGCAGACGTATCGACGGGTTCAGCTCCACGATCGCCCTGTCGTTCCAGGCCTTGATCTTGCCCAGGTAGATGTCCGCCAGCACCGACCCGCTGAACCGGATCTGGCCGGGGCCGACACCGTCGAGGTTCACGATCGGCACGACGCCGCCGATGATCGCCGGGAACTGCATCAGCCCTGATTGCGCCAGGTCCTCCGCCTTGAGCGGCATGTCCGAGGCGCCGAAGTCGACGGTCCTGGCCTTGATCTGGGCGATGCCCCCGCCCGAGCCGATCGACTGGTAGTTCACGCCGTTGCCGGTCTGCTGCCTGTAGGCCTCGGCCCATTTCGCGTAGATCGGATAGGGGAAGGTCGCGCCGGCGCCGGTGACATCGGCCGCGCAGGCGAGCGTCGCCAGTCCGCCGAGTATCGCGGCGGTGGCCCAGCGGGGAAGGAAGTCGCGCATCCTCGTCTCCATCGGTCGATCGTCGATGACCGGGAGGCTACCGGGCGCGTGTGACAATCCGATGACCGGCGGGCGTCGCCTACTTGGCGGTGAATCCGCCGTCGACCATCAGCGTCTGGCCGGTGACGTAGGCCGACGCGTCGCTGGCGAGGAAGACGGTCGCGCCGTGGAGGTCGTCGAGGCGGCCGTTGCGACCGATCGCGGTCTGCGCCGCGTTCGCCGCCGCGCGCGCCGGGTCGGCGAACACCGGGGCGGTCAGCGGCGTCGGGAAGAAGCCGGGGCCGATCGCGTTGCAGGTGATCCCGTGCGGCGAGTACGCTTGCGCGATCGCCCGCGTGAGCTGCACGATGCCGCCCTTGGCCGTGCCGTAGGGCGCGCTGTCGGGGAAGGCGCGCGTCGACTGCAGCGACGCGAGATTGATGATCCGGCCCCAGGCGCGCGCCTTCATCGCCGGCGCCAGCGCCTGGACCAGCAGGAACGGCGCGCGCAGGTGGATCGCCAGGTGCCGGTCGAAGGCCTCGGCGCTCACCCGGTCGAACGGCTGGCGCAGGTTGATCCCGGCGGCGTTGACCAGGATGTCGACCTCGCCGACGCGGGCGCAGGCCGGGCCGATCGCCGTGGCGTCGGCGAGATCGCAGGGGACGCCTCTCGCTTCGACGCCGCGATCGCGCAGGCGCTCCGCGGCGGCGTCGAGTTCGGTTTCCCGGCGCGCCATCAGGACGACGCGCGCGCCGGCGAGTCCGAGCGCGGTGGCCATCGCCTCGCCGATGCCCGAGTTCCCGCCGGTGACGAGCGCCGTGCGGCCGCCGAGGTCGAACAGCTTCGCGAGCGTCGCGTGCATCGTCACGGCGGGTCGCTCAGGTCGTCACCGAGTCACCGAGGTCGAACGACTCGGCCGGGAAATACTTGGCGAGGCGATCGTCGGCGCTGCGGGCGTGCCCCTCCATGCCCTCGAGGCGCGAGATCCGCGCGGTGACCTGCGCGATCGACTTCGCCGACGCCCGGTTCATCCGCTGCCAGGTCAGCGTCTTCAGGAACTTGTGCACCGACAGGCCGCCCGAGTAGCGCGCCGCGCCTTTGGTCGGCAGGATGTGGTTGGGACCCGACGTCTTGTCGCCGAACGCGACGGTCGTCTCCTCGCCGAGGAACAGCGACCCATAGCAGGTGAGGCGCGCGAGCCACCAGTCGAGGTCGCGCGCGTGGACCTCGAGGTGCTCCGGCGCGTGGCGGTCGGAAACCTGCGCCGCCTCCTCGCGCGTACCGCAGACGACGACCTCGCCGTAGTCGCGCCAGGCGGCGCCGGCGGCGTCGCGCGCCGTCGGCGGCAGCGCCGCGATCAGCGCCGGCAGGTCGCGCATCACCGCCTCGGCGAGCGCCCCCGAGGTCGTGATCAGCCAGGCCGGCGACTCGTGGCCGTGTTCGGCCTGGCCGACCAGGTCGGAAGCGACGATCGCCGGATCCGCCGAGTCGTCGGCGATGACCGCGACCTCGGAAGGGCCGGCGAACACGTCGATGCCGACCTGCCCGTAGAGCATCCGCTTCGCCTCGGCGACGTACTTGTTGCCCGGCCCGACCAGGATGTCGGCCGGCTTGCCGGTGAAGAGTCCGTAGGCCATCGCCGCGACCGCCTGAACGCCGCCCAGCGTCATGACGACGTCGGCGCCGGCGGCCTTCATCGCGTAGAGCACGTACGGGTGGATCCCTTCGCCGCGATAGGGCGTCGAGCAGGCGACCACGGTCGGCACGCCGGCCGCCTTGGCGGTCGCCACGCTCATGTACGCGGACGCGATATGGGCGTAGCGGCCGGTGGGCACGTAGCAGCCGGCGACATTGACCGGCACCAGCCGCTGCCCGGCGGTGACGCCCGGATGGAGCTCGACCTCGAACTCGCGGATCGACGCCTTCTGCGCCAGCGCGAACGCCCGCACCTGCGCGACCGCGAAGTCGATGTCGCGCCGCACGCCCTCGGGAACCGCGCGCGCGCGGCGTTCGATCTCCTCGGGCGGGACGACGATCCCGCCGTCCCAGCCGTCGAGGCGCTTCGCGTGGGCGCGCACCGCCGCCTCGCCGTTCGCACGGATGTCGTCGAGCATCCCGGCGACGACCGCCTGCGCGGTCGCCGTCTCGGTCGCCGGCGTCTTCGACGCCTTCTTCAGGTACTCGATCGCCATGCCCGGCTCCTCGTCGCTCGCGTCCGCCTGGCGGCTGGCGAGCGGGGGTTGTTGGTCCCCGGACCCGGGAACTCGCGGAGGTCGATCCGCCGCGCCGCGCCGATCCGGATCGCGCGCGTGGCGGGCCGCGCGGACGGGCGTCGGGTCGTAGGATCTCGACGGTCAGTATAGTTCGGGCGGGGCACGCGAACGCGCGCGCTGCGCGGGGGTCTGCGCGGACGCGGGGCCGGCCGATCCGTCCCGCGCTGCCGGTCAGCCATCGAATTCGCGCGCGAGCGCCATCCGCTGGACCTTTCCCGACGGACCCTTGGGCAGCGCCTCGACGAAGCGCACGTGACGCGGCGCCTTGTAGCGGCCGAGTTCGCGCAGGCAATGGGCGTCGACCTCGTCGCGGCCGAGTTCGAATCCGGGCTTGACGACGATGCAGGCGAGGATCTCCTGTCCGTACTCGCGATCCGGGACGCCGACGGCCGCCGCCTCGAGCACCGCCGGGTGCTTGAGCAACGCCTCGTCGATCTCGCGCGGCGCGATGTTCTCGCCGCCCTTGATGATCAGTTCCTTCGAGCGTCCGGTGATGAAGTAGTAGCCGTCCTCGTCGCGATAGCCCAGATCGCCGGTCGCGAGCCACCCGTCGGCGTCGATCGCCGCCGCCGTCTGCTCGGGCGAGCGGTAGTAGCCGATCATCACGCCCGGTCCGCGCAGCTCGATTTCGCCGCGCTCGCCGGCGCCCAGCGCGCGACGCCGGGCGTCGACGACCCGCGCTTCGATGCCCAGCGGCAGCCCCGGACTGCCGATCCGGCGCCGCCCGGCCTCCATCGGGTTGCAGAACGCGACCGACGCGCACTCGGTGAGTCCCATCGCCTCGACGATCGGGACGCCGAAGCGCGATTCGAACGCCCGCTGCTGGTCCGGCGGCAGCGGCGCCGAGGCGGAGCGAGCGAACCGGATCGCGGCGATCGCCTCGCGCTCGCCGGGCGTCGGGTCCGGCGCGTTGAGCAGGTAGGCGACGATCGTCGGCACCAGGTTGAGCCAGGTCGGCCGCCAGCGTTCGACGTCGGCCCACCAGCGCGACACGCTGAAGCGGCGCGGCATGACGATGCTGCCGCCGGCGGCGAGCGACCCGACGGTGGTGATGCACTGGCCGTTGATGTGGTAGAGCGGCAGCGACGAGAGCACGCGGTCGGCGGCGCGAAGCCGGTGGTGCGCCGCGACCGTCGATCCGGCGTGGAGCATGTTCGCATGCGACAGCAGCACGCCCTTGGGCAGGCCGGTCGTCCCGGACGTGTACATCAGCATCGCCGGGCGTCCCGGATCGCGATCGGCGGAACTTGGCGTGGAGGATGGCGGAAGGTCGAGACCGTCGGGATCGACGATTTCGAGCGGAATTGTCCGCCCGATCCGCGCCAGGGCGTCGCGGACACGATCGGCGTGCTCGGGGCTCGCGTAGACGATCCGAGGCTCCGAATGCGCGAGCGTGTGGTCGAGGTGCGCGTCCTGCGCGACCAGGTTCACCGGAACGACGACGCGTCCCGCCGCCATCGTGCCGACGAACAGCGTCGCCGCGGCGATCCCGTTGGGCAACATGAACGCGACGCGCTCGGCCTCGCCGATCCCGCGCCGGTCGAGGTCGGCGGCGAGCGCCCGGGCGGCCCTCGCCAGATCCCCGTAGGCGAGCACGCGCCCGCTCTCCGGCGCGCAGAGGAACGGCGCCGCCGGCGCCGCCCTCCCCCGCGCCTCGACCAGCGTGCGGAAGTCGTCCGCGAACCGCATCGTCAGCGCGGGTGCCGGCGCAGGTAATCGCCGAAGAGCTCGTCGACGGTCGGCTCGCGCACGTGTTCGGGAGGGAGCGGATGCACGACTCGCGTCAGGTTGAGGAAGTGGCGGACGTTCAGGTTGTCGGAGAAGCTGTTGCCGCCCCAGGTGCCGCAGCCCATCGACAACGAGAACGGCAACGCGTTGTCGAACGACCCGCCGGTCGCGAAGCAATGCGCCTGGTTGACGATGACCCGGCACACCGGTAGCGCGAGTCCGAGCTCGGTCGCCCGCTCGGGCCGGCGGGTGTGCAGGCCGATCGAATGCCCGCGACCCTGGTAATCCAGGATGCGGCCGGCGAGCGCGGCGGCAGCCGGGAAATCCGGCGCCCGGTAGAACGCGAGGACCGGCGCGAGTTTCTCGCCCGAGTACGGGTGGTCGGGCCCGACGCCGGCCTCGTCGACGATCAGGAAGCGCGCGCGGCGGCACGCCTCCCGGTCGAGCCCGGCGCGTGCCGCGATCGCCGGCGCCGGCTGCGCGACGAACCCCGGCGCCGGCGCGCCGTGGTCGAACATCGCGCGGCCCAACCGTGCCGCCTCGTCCGCCGTCAGCCGCGCGCCGCCCGCCTTCGCGAGCTCGACCGACAGCGCGTCGGCGATCGCCTCGACGGCGATCACCGCGTTCTCCGACGAGCACGAGGTCGCGTGATCGAACGTCTTCGACCGGGCGATCTTCCCTGCCGCGTCGGCGAGGTCGGCGGTCTCGTCGACGATCACCGACACGTTGCCCGCGCCCACGCCCAGCGCCGGCGTGCCGCTCTCGTAGGCGGCGCGGACGTTGTTGCGCGAGCCGGTCGCGACGACGAGATCGGCCTGGCGCATGAGCTCGCGGGTGTGCTCGCGCGACACCGGCGCGGGGAGCATCTGCACCAGGTCGCGCGGCGCGCGGATACGGTCGAGCTCGGCATGGACGTAGGAGAGCAGCAGCGCCAGCGTCGAGGCGCCCTTGGGCGACGGCGCCAGCACGATCGCGTTGCGCGCCTTGAGCGCGTTGACGATGTTGTTGGCGGGCGTCGCGCCCGGATTGGTCGACGGCGTGATCGCCGCGACGACGCCGACCGGCCGCGCGATCTCGATCAGCCCGCGCTCGCGATCCTCCGAGACGATCCCCGCGGTCCGCGCGCCGGCCAGGTCGCGCACGAGACCCAGCGTCTTGCGGTGGTTCTTGGCGATCTTGTCCTCGACGCGGCCGAGTCCGGTGTCCCGGACCGCGATCTCGGCGAGCGCACGATTGCGGGACGGCTCGACGATCGCCCAGGCGGCGGCGAGCGCGAGCTCGTCGGCGCGCGCCTGGTCGCAGCGGTCGACCGTCGCCTGCGCGGCGCGGGCGCGGGCGACGAGCTCGGCGACGTCGCTGGCGGCGCTCATCCGGGACCGCCTCGGACCGGCGAGGGGCCGGTCATTCCGGCGTGATCTTCGCCTCGCGGATCACGTATTCCCATTTCCTGAGCTCGTCGCGGATCAGCGCGTCGAAATCGGCCGGCGTCGACGACATGGCCTCGGCGCCCTGGGCGAGCAGCTTGTCGCGCACATCGCTCATCCCGAGCACCTTGACCATCGCCGCGTTGAGCTTCGCGACGATCGGCGCCGGCGTCCTGGCCGGAACGAGCAGGCCGTACCACGAGTCGACGACGAAGTCGGGCACGCCCTGCTCGAGGATCGTCGGCACGTCGGTGGCGCCGACGCTGCGCTTGCCGCTGGTCACGCCGAGCGCCTTCACGCGACCGCCCTTGACGTGCTGCCAGACCGCCGGGATCGACACGAACAGCAGCTGCACCTGGCCGCCGATCGTGTCGGCGACCGCCGGGCCGCCGCCCTTGTACGGAACATGCGTCATCTGCACGCCGGTCTTGAGCTTGAAGAGCTCGCCGGCGATGTGTCCGGGCGATCCGATGCCGACCGAGGCGTAGTTGAACTTGCCCGGATTGGCCTTGAGCAGCGCGATCAGCTCCTGGACGTTGGCCGCCGGCACCGACGGGTGGGCGACCAGGATCTGCGGGATCATCGCCGCGAGACTCACCGGAACGAAGTCGCGCTCGACGTCGTAGCCGAGCTTCGGGTAGAGCTTCGGGTTGATCGTGTGCGACGAGAGCGTCATCAGCACCGTGTAGCCGTCGGCGGGCGCCTTCGCGGCGATCTCGGTGCCGACGCTGCCGCCGGCGCCGCCCTTGTTGTCGACGACGATCGGCTGACCGAGCTCCGGCGAGAGCTTCTCGTTGACGATCCGGGCGACGACGTCGGTGCCGCCACCCGGCGGGTACGGCACCACCATCCGGATCGGCTTCGACGGCCAGTCCTGCGCCGGGGCCGGTCCCGCCGCCAGGGCGAACGCGAACACGGCGAGCGCGATGCGAGCAGACACGATCATCGATCCTCCTCCTGACCTGGACCCGCCCGGCGGCGTCGTGCGACGTCTCGCGCCCGCACCCGGGCGGCCGGCGGGCCAGTATGCCCGATCCGCGACCGGTCAGCGTCGCTTCGCCTCGGTGGGCTTGTACTTGGCGAGGTGGCGGGTCGGTAGCGCGAGCGCGTCGCGGCGGAACGGGTCGCCCAGCTCGCGGGTCACCATCATCTCGAGCACGGTGGTCTTGCCGTCCTTCTGCGCGGCGGCGGCCGCGCGCAGCGCCGGGCCGACGTCGGCGAGCCTCTCGACGCGCACGCCCTCGGCGCCCATCGCCTTCGCGACCGCCGCCCACGACGGCTGGTGGTCGAGATTCACGCCGAGGAAGCGGTTCTCGTAGAAATCGACGTGGTTCTTCTTCTCGGCGCCCCACTGGCCGTTGTTGAACACGACCGCGGTCACCGGGATCGCCTCGCGCACGCAGGTCTGGATCTCGCCGAAGCTCATGCCCCAGGCGCCGTCGCCGACGTAGGCGACCGCCGGCCGGTCGGGCGCGGCGACCTTCGCGCCGATGATCGTCGGGAACGCGTAGCCGCAGTTGCCGAAGCTCATCGCCGCGAACATCGAGCGCGGCCGGTCGAAGCGCAGGTAGCTGTTCGACACCGAGCAGATGTTGCCGATGTCGGTCGACACCATCGCGCCTTCGGGCATCGCGCGCTCGAGCTCGCGCAGCATCTGGCGCGGGTGCATCGCCGACGACGACTTCGCGACCTCGATCGACCACGGGTCCTTCTCGTGCGTCCAGCCGTCGAGCTCGGCTTCCCATGCGGTCTTCTCGGCCTTGACCTTCGCGAGCCGTTCGGCCTGGTTCGCCTGGCAGGCGAGCGAGCGTCCCTTGAGGCGCGCGATCAGCGCGACGGCCGTGGCCTTGGCGTCGCCGCAGACACCGACCGAGATCGGCTTGACCAGGCCCAGCATCTTCGCGTCGGCGTCGACCTGGACGATCTTCGCCTGTTTCGGCCAGTAGTCGAGGCCGTGCTGGGGCAGCGTGCCGAACGGTCCGAGCCGCGTGCCCAGCGCGAGCACGACGTCGGCCTGGCTGATCAGCTTCATCGCCGCCTTGCTGCCCTGGTAGCCGAGCGGTCCGCACCACAGCGGGTGCCTGGCCGGGAACGCGTCGTTGTGCAGGTACGAAACCGCGACCGGCGCCTGCAGGAGTTCGGCGAGCGCGATCGCCTCGGGCTGGCCGTTGGCCATGATCACGCCACCACCGGTGAGGATCACCGGGAACCTGGCCGAGGCGAGCAGCGCCGCCGCCTCGTCCAGGCTCTTTTCGCCGCCGGCGCCGCGCTCGATCGCGATCGGCCGCGGAATCTCGCACTCGATGTCGCCGTAGAAGAAGTCGCGCGGAATGTTGAGCTGCGTCGGGCCGAGCTCCAGCATCGCCCGGTCGAACGCCCGGCCGGTGAGCTCGGCCATCCGCCCCCGGTTGTTCACGTGCGCCTGGTATTTGGTGATCTTGGAGAAGATCGGCAACTGCTCGGTCTCCTGGAAACCGCCCAGGCCCAGCGTCCCCGAGCCGGTCTCCGGTGTGACGACGACCACCGGCGAGTGCGCCCAGAAGGCGGCGGCGGTCGAGGTGACGAAGTTGGTGATCCCCGGCCCGTTCTGGGCGATGCACACGCCGTGGCGGCCGGACACGCGCGCGTAGCCGTCGGCCATATGGCCGCCGCCCTGTTCGTGGGCCACCGAGATGAAGCGGATGCCGGCGATCGGGAAGAGGTCGAGCGCATCCATGTACGCGGACCCGACGATGCCGAACACGTTCTTCACGCCCTGCGCGACCAGCGTTTCGACGAACGCCTCGGAGGGCGTCATCTTCTGTCGACCGACGACGGCTTGGGGAATTTCGGCGGGCTTGTTCATCGATCGACTCCTGGCGGAAACGGGCGCGGCGGACCGGGCGGTTGCCGGATACCGGTTGCATGGCCGCTCGTCATCGCGGCGAGCGGTCAGTGTTCCACAGCCGGCACATACCTGGCAAGGTAACCGATCGAATTATGGTAGCATTGGTTCCATATTCCGATAGATAGTCGTCGAATGCCGACCAAACGTGATCGCCTGCCCCCGCTGCTTCGCGCCTTCGGACTGCTCGAGCACATCGTGCGCTCGGACGGTCCGGTCGCCCTCCAGTCGCTGACCCAGGAGGCGGGACTGCCCAAGCCGACCGTCTACCGGATGCTGGCGATGCTCGAGGGCTCGGGACTGGTATCGCGCGAGCCGGACGGGCGTCGGGTCACGGTCGGACCGCGGCTGATGCGATTCGCGCTGGACGCGCAGCTTTGCGCATCGGTGCGCGCGCCGCGCCACGCGATCCTGCGCCGGCTCGCCGACCAGCTCGGCGAAACCGTGAACCTGACGATGCTCGACGGCAGCGAGGTCGTCTACCTCGATCGCGTCGAGACCGCGTGGCCGTTGCGCATGACGCTGCAGCCCGGTTCCCATGTGCCGTTGCATTGCACGGCGAGCGGCAAGCTGCTGCTCGCGCTGCTGCCCGCGGCGCGGCGCCGCCGGATCATCGCCGATCTGCCGCTCACCCGCTATACCGGCAACACGATCACCGATCCGCAATCGCTCGAACGCGAACTCGCCCGCATCCGTCGCGAAGGGCGCTCGACCGACAACGAGGAGTACCTGCAGGGACTGGTGTGCGTCGCGGTGCCGGTGCTCGCCGGCGACGGCCGGGCGGTCGCGTGCGTCGCCGTCCACGCGCCGGTCGCGCGCATGCCGCTCGACCGGGCGCTCGTCCATCTGCCGGCGCTGCAGCACGCGGCCGAAGCGCTCGCCGGAACGTTCGGGATCATCGGCAGCGAATCACGCGACGAGTAGGGAATCGCGTGACGGCGCAACGCGCGCTCTTATCGGAATACGAAACGCGACATACCGTTTTCGACGACTTGGTATTGTGGTCGCCGCTCGGAATGTCTACATTGCGCCGACGCGGCCCACACCCGTCGGGGCGGGGCGCGAACGAGAAGACGCCGAAGGGCGTCCCCACGAAGGAGGAGCCATGATTCGAACGGGATTGGCGCGCGCGACGCTCGCCGCGGCCGCGGTCGTCCTCGCCTGCGCGAGCGGCACGCTCGGCGCTCAGACCGCCCAGCAGCCGGTGCGCATGCGCATCCAGACGGCCGTGCCCTCGGCGTCCATCTACTTCGAACTCCTGAAGAAGATGGGCGACCGGATCGACCGGATGTCCGGCGGCCGGGTCAAGATGGAAATGCTGCCCGACGGCGCGATCGTGCCGGCCTTCGAGATTCTCGATGCGGTCGACAAGGGCATCGTCGAGGGCGGCTACGCCTGGACCCACTACTGGTCGGGCAAGAACCCGGCGGCGGGGCTGTTCAGCAATCCGATGGCCGGTGCCGGCGTCGGGCTCGACCAGTTGTCGCACGTCGCCTGGATCTACGAGGGCGGCGGCTACGACCTGTACCGCAAGCTGTACTGGACGTGCTGAAGGTCAACGTCGAGCCCCTGTTCGTGCAGCCGATGGGGCCGGACCCGCTCGGCTGGTTCAAGACGCCGATCAACTCGACCGCCGACTTCAAGAAGATGAAGTATCGTCACCCCGGCATCACCGGCGAGATCTTCAAAGATGCGGCGGCCGCGGCCGCGATGCCCGGCGGGGAGATCGTGCCGTCGGCAGCAGCGCGGCGTCATCGACGCGGCCGAGTGGATCGGCCCGGCCGACGACATGAACCTCGGACTGCAGACGGTGTGGAAGCACTACTACCTGCAGGGCCTGCACCAGTCGACCGACATCGGCGAGGTGCTGATCAACAAGGCGGTCTGGAACAAGCTCTCGCCCGACCTTCAGGAGATCATCCGCACCGCGGCGATGGCGTCGATGACCGAGACCTACACCTATAACGTCGCGCGCAACGCCCAGGCGATCGTCAAGCTGCGCAACGACTTCAAGGTGCAGATCCACGACACGCCGAAGGACTTCTTCCCCGAGTTCGTGCGCGCGACCAACGTCGTTCTGGACCGCTACGCGGCGAAGGACGCCTATTTCAAGCAGGTGCTCGACTCGCAGCGCAATTTCGCCAAGACCGTCGTCCCCTACTGGACGAAGATCCTCGACCTGTACTCGAACCTCGGCAACGCGGCGCTCGCCTCGCCGCCCAAGTGACCGCCGGACCGGCGGGAGCGCCTCCGCTCCCGCCGGTGCGCGAACCCGACCCGCCGCCGGCCCGCGCGGACCGCGGCACCGATCCCGCCTCGTCCCGATCCGGAGACGCCGATGTCCGCCCGCGGACCCGCCCTGCGCATGGCCGGCCTGATCGACGCGTTGACCCGCGCGGTCGGCAAGGGCATCGCCTGGCTCATCCTGCCGATGGTCGCCTCGCTCGTGTGGGAGGTCGTCGCGCGCTACTTCTTCAACGCACCGACGATCTGGGCGTACGACATGACGTTCATGCTGTACGGCACGTTCTTCATGCTGGGCTCGGCCTGGACGCTGCAGCGCGGCGGCCACATCCGCACCGACAACTATTACAGTCGCTGGAGCGACCGCACCAAGGCGCGCGTCGACCTCGCCTGCTACGCGGTGTTCTTCTTCCCGGCGATGATCGTCTTCGCCTGGCTCGGCGCAGAGTACTTCTGGAAGTCGTTCGGGCAGAACGAACGGATCGTCACCAGCCCGTGGCTGCCGATCGTGTGGCCGTTCAAGTTCGTCATCCCGGCCACCGCGGCGCTGCTGACCTTGCAGGGCCTGGCCGAGTGCCTGCGCGCCTGGCCGCGCGCGTTCGGCGAGGGCGGCACGCAGGCGGCGTCGACCACCGGCGACGAGGGCGAGGTCTCGACATGACCGGCGCCGCCGGGCATCGGCGCCGGGACGGACGCCGCCAGCGGAGGTCCCCGTGAGCACCGAGTGGGTCGGGCTCCTCCTCCTCGCCGTGCTCTTCGCGGCGATCTTCATCGGCTTCCCGATCGCCTTCACGCTGATCGCCGTCGGCGCGATCGGCGGCTGGCTCGCGCTGGGGCCGCTGGCGCTGCACCTGATGACGCTGCAGTTCTTCTCGGTGATGCGCGACCCGACGCTCGCGTCGGTGCCCTTCTTCCTGTTCATGGGCTACCTCCTCGAACAGTCGGGGCTGATGGAGCGGCTGTTCCGCGGCGTCCAGCTCGCGCTCGCCTCGGTGCGCGGTTCGCTCTACCTCGCCGTGCTGTTGACCGCGACGATCTTCGCGGCGGCGACCGGCATCGTCGGCTCGTCGGTGACGCTGCTCGGCGTGATGGCCGCGCCGGCGATGAAGCGCTCCGGCTACGACATCCGGATGTCGGCGGGGGCGATCACCGCCGGCGGCACGCTCGGCATCCTGATTCCCCCGTCGGTGATGTTGATCGTCATGGGGCCGGTCGTCGGCGTCCCGGCGACCGACCTGTTCGCGGCCGCCGTGATCCCCGGGCTGCTGCTCTCGGGCCTCTACATCGCCTACACGTTGATCCGCAGCTACCTCGATCCCTCGCTCGGACCGCCGCTGCCTCCGGAGGAGCGCGCCGGCTCGGCGGGCGAGGTCGTGCGCGAGCTCGTCGTCGGCATCGTGCCGGTCGTCGTCGTCATCTTCGCGACGCTGGGCGTGATCCTCGCCGGCATCGCGACGCCGACCGACGCCGGCGCGGTCGGCGCCTTCGCGACGCTGGTCCTGACGCTCGCCTACCGGAAGATGACCTGGAGCGGCTTCCGCTCGGCCGTCTATTCGACGCTGCTCACGTCCTGCATGATCCTGCTGCTGGTCGCCGCCTCGAACTACTTCGGCGCGGTGTTCTCGCGGCTGGGCAGCGCTTCGCTGATCGCCGAATCGCTGCTCAAGCTCGAGCTGCCGCCGACGATCATGCTGCTCCTGATCCTCGGCATCATCTTCGTGCTCGGCTGGCCGCTCGAATGGGTGCCGATCGTGCTGATCGTCGTGCCGATCCTGCTGCCGCTCGTGCAGAAGCTCGGCATCGACATCGTCTGGTTCTGCACGCTCGTCGCCGTCTGCCTCCAGACGGCCTGGCTGTCGCCGCCGGTCGCGCTGTCCGCCTATTTCCTCAAGGGCGTCGTGCCCGAATGGGATCTCGCGGACATCTACAAGGGCATGATGCAGTTCATGGTCCTGCAGGTGGTCGGGCTGCTGCTCGTGCTCGTCTTCCCGCAGCTCGCGTTGTGGCTGCCGGCGGTGCTCAGGGACTGAGCCGCGGTCACGCCGCGCCGGCACGCATCGCCCGGGCGATCTTCTCGGCCAACATCAGCGTCGGCGCGTTGGTGTTGCTCGAGGTCATCAGCGGGGTGATCGACGCGTCGACGACCCGCAGGCCGGCGACGCCGTGGACCCGCCCCTCGGCGTCGACGACGCCCTCGCCGGGCGCGCCCATCCGGCAGGTGCCGATCGGGTGCCAGCAGGTCTGGCCGGTGCGCCGCGCGTAGTCGAGCAGCGCCTCGTCCGATTCGCATTCCCGGCCCGGACGGATCTCGCCGTCGATCGCGCCGGCCAGAGGCGCGGTGGCCGCGAGGCGTCGCGCGATCCGCAGTCCGGCGAGGAGGACCCGGCGGTCCGCGGCCTGCATGAGGTAATTCGGCTGCACCCTCGGCGCGTCCGCGGGCGACGCGGAAACCACGTGCACCGCACCGCTCGATTCCGGATACAGGCCGTAGACGCCGATCTGGAACGCGGATCCGGGGTCGAGGCCTTCGCGGATCGACTTCGGGATCCGGTTGACCGCGCTTACCAGCGCGATCTGGATGCGCAGGTCGGGCGACGACGCCGACGGATCGCTCGCGGCGTACAGCGTCGACTTGAGCGACGCGCTCGAGAACTGGCCGCGGCGGAAGAGCGCGAAGCGCGCCGCCTCGCGGGCGAGCCGCCATGGACTGGCGAGCATCGCGTTGACCGTGTCGGGCCACGGCGTGCGGAAGCACAACCGGACCATGATGTGGTCCTGCAGGTGCTCCCCGACGTGGTCGTTGCGGACCGCGAGCGCGATGCCGGCCCGCTCGAGCGCGTCGGGTCGGCCGATGCCGGAGAGTTCGAGCAACTGCGGGCTTCGTACGGCGCCGGCCGCGAGGACGACCTCGCCCCGCGCGTCGAACGCCTGCTCGCGCCCGTCGATTCGCGCGACGACGCCCCGGGCGCGGCCGCCATCGACGACGACGCGCTCGACCGTCGCGCCGCGGATGATGCGCAGGTTCTTCCGCCGTTTCGCCGGTCGCAGGTAGGCGCGCGCGGCGTCGCAACGCCAGCCGCCGCCGGTCGAGAGCTGCAGGTAGCCGGCGCCGACGCCGGGCGCGTCGTTGTAGTCGGCGAAGCGGGGGTAGCCGAGCGCCTCGCAGGCGGCGAGGAACGCGTCGGAGATCGGCTCGGCGTCGGCGGGCGACACCGCGACCGGTCCGCCCCGTCCCCGGTTCGGCGTCGCCGCGCCGCGCCAGTCCTCGATCGCGCGGAAATTCGGCAGGCACTCCGACCAGGACCAGGGCATCGCCGTACGCCGCGCCCATTCGTCGTAGCGCTCCGGATGCCCGCGCACGAAGACCAGTCCGTTGACCGCGCTCGATCCGCCGAGGCAGCGGCCGCTCACCCAGTCGCGCGGCACGTCGGCGGTGTCCGGCGACGGCTCGGTCCGCACGTTCCACGTGCGCTCGGGGTCGTTCAGGATCTTGCCGACGCCGAGCGGCAGTCGGCTCCAGAAACCGCCGTCGTGCCGGCCCGCCTCCAGCAGCAGGACCGAGCGTCCGGGATCCTCGGACAGACGGCCGGCGAGCACCGAGCCGGCCGAGCCGGCGCCGACGATGATCGTGTCGACAACCATCGTCGAATCCTACCCTGATCCGCGCCGCGCGCGATCGCGCGGGCCCGGACGTCGAGCCGCTCAGCGCACGAACCGCCCTTCGCGCGAGACCATCGTCAACTCCACCATTCTCGAACCCACATGGTCGCCGGGCGAGAAGCGCACCTGGTAGCCGCCCAGATCGATGTTGAGGTTCTGCATCGCGTCGACGAGTCCTTCGCGCGTCGGGTTCGCGCCGGCGCGCCGCAACCCCTCGACCATGACCTTGGCGGAGATGAAGCCCTCGATCGCCGGATAGCCGCCGGCGGGTTGATTGGCGCGCCGCGCGAGCGCCTGGTACTCCTTGATCAACGGCATCGTGATCTCGTTCGGGTACGGCACCGTCTGCGAGATGATCAGACCGTGGGCCTTCGCGCCGGTCGCCTTGAAGATCGCCTCGCCGGTCGAGATCGAGTTCGTGTACGTCCACGGGCGCAGGCCCGACGCGTACATCTGCGTCAGGAACTCGGCCGCCGGCTGCTGGACCGACGCCAGCATGATCGCCTGCGGATCGAGTTTCGCCAACGCGCCGAGCGCGTCCTTGATCGTGCCGGCCTTGCCGCCGAATCCGATCACCGCCTTCGGCGGCGCCTTGTTGGCGCCGAGGGCCGCCTCGGCGAGTTGCCGCCCTTCGCGACCGGCTTCGTTGTCGAAGTACACGATCGCGACGTTGTCGAGATTGAACGACTTGATGTGCTCGGCCAGCTTGCTCCACTCGTCGGCGAAGCTCGCCTTGACGTGGAACACGTACCGGTTGGGTGCACGCAGCGATACCGCGCCGGTCAGCGGAGCGATGAACGGGACGCGCGCCTCGACCGCGAGCTTCATCGCCGCGGTCGCCGGACCGGCACCGGTGGCGAGCAGGATCGCGAACACCTCCTCCTGCTCGATCAGCCGCTTGGTGTTCGCGATCGTGTTCGGGGTTTCGCCCTTGTCGTCGAGGCTCAGGAAGCGGATCCGCCGTCCGTTGACGCCGCCCTTGCGGTTGACCTCGTCGAAATAGAGGTTCGCGGCGCCGACCGCGGGATTGACGCGCTCGGCGAGGTTGCCGGTCAGGCCCGCCGAGTGGCCGATGAGAATCGTGCCCGCGGCGACGCCCGGTTCTGCGCCGACACCCGCGGAGACGACCAACGCGGCCGCCGCGAAGACCGGGAACAGACCACGCGCGATCCTGTTCATGGCAATCGGATCGCCTGCATCCGCGACTCGCGAGGCACCGCGGTGAAACCGTGACGTTCGTAGATCGCCGCCGCGGTGTCGGAAAGCAGGAACTCGATCCACGCCCGCGCCGCCCTGGGTCGGGGCGACGACTGGATCGACGCCACGCCCAGCAGCGCGTACTCGTTGCCGTCGGCGGGCAGGTCGACGAACTCGAACTCCGTGGGGAAGTGCCGCTTCAGATAGTCGCCGAAGTGCCAGTACATCGGCGCGACGTCCGCATGGCCGTCGGCGATGAACTGCGGGTTCTCCCGATGGTGGACGACCTTGGGCGTGATCGTCGACGGCTTCGCGAGGACACGGTCGGCCAGGTCCGCCGCCGCTTGCGCCTTGATCACCGCCGCGTAGCTCTCGTAGGAAGCCGGTTCGCGGCGGGGGGACGAGATCGCGACGCGCACATCGGGTCGCGCCAGATCGCCCGCCGTCCGGATCTGTTTGGGATTGCCGGCCTTGACCAGCAGTCCGACCCCCCGGTTGCGCGCGTACGGGAAGTACGCCTCGACGTGCCCGAGTTGCCTGAGCCGCTGATGCTGGCGCGGCCCGGTCATGAACACGTCGGGCCAGAGCGCACCCGGGGCGACATCGAGCCACAGGTTGCCGACCTCCAGCTTGCCCGAGACCATCGCATCGATCAGGCGTCCTGGCGGCGTCGTCGCGTAGAACACGCGTTCGGCACGGACATCGCGCCATTCCGGCTGCGCGGCGATCCAGCCCTGGTAGGCCCGGATCAGGTCCGGCATGACCCGGTACTGGTTGCCCGCCATGAACAGTACAAGATCAGGGTTGTGCGTGCTGCCGTGCAGGTCGACAACGTAGTTCGACTTCGGCACCCCGTAGTCGACCGCGTCGGCGGGAAGCGTCGCGGGTCGCTCGTGGGGCCAGGGCAGCGCGCCCGCCGGTCCCACCGGTTGAGCGGCGGCCCCGCTGACGGCGAGCGCGAGCGCGCCCACCACGAACCAATTGCGACCCTGCATGGTTCCCCCTTCGGATCCAAGCGATGCGAATCCGCGGGCGGCGCCGTCCCGGAAGGGGCCGCCACGGGCGATCGAGCAACGCCTGTTGTCGACCACAATCCTACTCCTGCCGGGGTCCTCGTGCCTAGGACTCGCTGTCCGGGCGACGGTGCGCTGCGGCGCGCCACGCCACGGCGACCACCGCCCGGGCGATGTCGCGCCGGATCGTGATAGCGATCCGACTCGTCTTTCGCGAGCCGGGTCCAGGCCGGACGATCAGCGTCCCGCCGAGACGCGGCCGCACGCAACCGATCCGATGCCGACGATACGCGTGTCGACGCTCAGGCCGGCGCGTCACCGGGCCGGCGGTACCGGTCGGTCACCCGCACCGGCGGCTTGAGCGCGTCGCGACGGTAGGGCTCATGCAGCACCGCCGGATCGGTCATGATCTCGACGACCGAAGGCCGGTCCTGCCGCAGCGCCGCCTCGACCGCCGGCGCGATGTCGGCAGCGCGCTCGACGGTGAGCGCGTGCGCTCCCATCGCCGACGCGATCGCGGCGAACGACGGGTTCTGCAGATCGGTGTAGTAGTAGCGCTCGCCGAAGAAGTCGAACTGGTTACGGCGTTCGGCGCCGTAGACCGAGTTGTTGAAGAGCACCGCGCAGGCCGGCAGCTTTTCGCGCACCGCGGTCATCACCTCCTGCATCGTCATGCTCCAGGCGCCGTCGCCGACCAGCGCGACCACCGGCAGCTCCGGGCGCCCCAGCTTGACGCCCAACGCCGTCGGGTAGGACACGCCGATTCCGCCGAGGCTGCCGGCGCCGAACCAGCGTCGTCCGCGATCGAACCGGTCGAAATGGGCGCTCGCGCTGCCGGACACGTTGCCGACGTCGGAGACGATCGCGACGTCGCCGCGGACCGCGCGGGACACCTCGGCCATCGCCCGGCGCGGATGGATCTTCGGCGTATCGATCGCCGACATCGCGGCGAGTTTGCGCGCCCAGGCGTCCTTCTGGGCGGCGATCCGGGCGCGTCGCACCGCGCCGTCGGCCGCGAGCCGGCGTCCCTGCAGCGCCTGCGCGAGCTGGCGCACGACCGCGCGGCAATCGCCGACCAGTCCCGCGTGCACCGGCTTGAGCGCGCCGATGTCGAGCGGGTTCATCGAGTTGTGCACGAGTTTCGCCGCGCGCGGGAAATAATCGATGCCGTACTGCGGCGTCGTGCCGAACGCGTTCAGGCGTGTCCCCAGCGCGATGACGACATCCGCCTCGGCGAGCAGTCGCATCGCCGCCTCGGAACCCTGGTAGCCGATCGGACCGACGCTGAGCGGGCGCGATCCCAGCGCCGCGTCGTTGTGCTGCCAGACGCAGGCAACCGGCGCCGACAGGCGCTCGGCGAGCGCGTCGATATCCTCCTGCGCATCGCTCTCGACCGCCCCCAGCCCGGCCAGGATGCACGGTGAACGCGCGGCCGCGATCGCTTCGGCCGCGCGCTCGACGTCTTCGGCATCGGCGCCGCCGAGCCGGCCGCTGGTCCGGTACGACGCCGGATCGAGCGGCGTCTCGTCGAACACGCCGTAATAGCTGTCGCGCGGAATGTCGACCTGCGCCGGTCCCCGGAGCGCGAGCGCGGCCCGGAAAGCGCCGCGGATCGCCTCGCCCATCCGCTCCGGCCGGTTCACCTGCATCTGCCAGACCACCAGCGGATCGAGCAGCCGCATCTGGTCGATCTCCTGGAACGCCCGCGTCGCCATGCCGGTCGACAGCACGGCGGGAGTCAGCGCGACGACCGGCGTGTGGTTGAGCTGCGCGCTGGCGATCCCGGTGACGAGGTTGGTGATGCCCGGCCCGTTCTGGCCGATGCACACGCCCGGTCGTCCGGTGGCGCGCGCGTAGCCTTCGGCCATCAGCGCCGCGCTCTGCTCGTGGCGCACCTGGATGAACCGGATGCCGGCCGCCTCGAAGAGGTCGAGCGGATCCATGAACGCCGAGCCGACGATGCCGCTGATCTCGCGCACCCCCTCGCGCCGCAGCGCCTCGACCATCGCTTCGCTGCCGGAGACGGGTGCCATCGGGGCGGTCCTTTCGAGGGTGGTCCGGCGACCCGCCGGATCAGGGGACGAACGACAGGAACAGGAACGCGGCGAAGACGACCAGCTGGACTGCGCCCTGCATGAGGTTGGTGCGGCTCGAGCCGATCGAGAACGCGTTGACGACGATCGCCAGCGCCAGCATCGTCGTCTCCTTCGCCGGCAGGCCGAGGACGATGTCGATGTCGAACGCGACGCAGACGGCGACCACCACCGGCACGGTGAGCCCGATGGTCGCCAGTCCGGACCCGATCGCCAGGTTGATGCTGGTCTGCAGGCGGTCGGCGAGCGCCGCCCGGACCGCGGCGACCGTTTCGGGCATGAGCACGAGGAGCGCGATGGCGATACCGATCGCCGACGGCGGCGCCCCGATCCATCGGACCACCGCCTCGATCGCCGGCGACAGGGTCTTGGCGAGTCCGACGACCGCGACGAGCGCCAAGAGGAGCAGACCGAAGCTCCGCCACGCCACCGCCGGTCGGGGTCGCGGCGCGTGCCGGCCCTCGTCGCCCGCCCCGCCGACCGGCAGGAAGTAGTCGCGGTGGCGTACGGTCTGGAAGAAAACGAAGACGCACCACAGCGCGAACGACGAAGAGGCGACGAACACGAGCTGCGCCACGTTGTAGCGCGGCCCCGGAACGCTGGTCGTATGGCTGGGCAGGACGAGGACCAGGATCGCGAGCGTCGCGAGCGCGGCCATCGCCGGGCCGGCGCCTTCGATGCGGAAGGACTGCTCTCGGTGCCGGAGCGCGCCGAGCAGGATGCACGTCCCCATGACGCCGCTGCCGACGATCATCACGGTCGCGTAGATCGTGTCGCGCGCGAGCGCGACCGCGCCGGCGCCGCCGGCCAGCATCAGCGAGACGATCAGCGAGGCCTCGATCGCCGTGACGGCCAGCGCGAGGACGAGCGTTCCGAACGGCTCGCCGGTGGCGAGCGCGATGACCTCGGCGTGGTGGACCGCCGCGACCGTGGCCGCGACCAGCGCGACCGCGGCGATCACGACCGTCGGGGCGCCGCTCGCTCCCGCCAGGGCGGCTCCCAGCACGCCGACGGCGGCGATCGGAGCCGCGATCGGCCAGCGCGCGGACATCGGGGTTCGCCCGTCCGCGCCCGGTCAGCGCAGCAACGCTCCGGCGTCGACGTACGCGTGGCCCTGCACGTCGGCGACCGGCTTGCAGGTCACCTTGCCCAGCGCGACGTTGAGCCCGTTGCGCAGGTGGGCGTCGTCGGCGAGCGCCTTCTTCCAACCCTTGTCGGCGAGCGCGAGCACGAACGGCAGCGTCGCGTTGTTGAGCGCGTACGTCGACGTGCGCGGCACGCCGCCGGGCATGTTGGCGACGCAGTAGTGGGTGACGCCGTCGACGACGTAGACCGGCTCGGCGTGGGTCGTCGGCTTCGACGTCTCGAAGCAGCCGCCCTGGTCGATCGCGACGTCGACGACCACCGAGCCCGCGCCCATCCGCCGGATCATCTCGCGGGTGACGAGCTTGGGCGCCGACGCGCCGGGGATCAGGACGCCGCCGATGACGAGGTCGGCCATCTCGACGTGCCGCTCGATCGCGTCGCGCGTCGAGAACACCGTGTTGAGCGCCGGGCCGAACTGCGCCCACAAGCGCCGCAGCGCCTCGACGTTGCGGTCGATCACCCAGACGTCCGCCTCCATGCCCAGCGCGACGGTGATCGCGTGGGTGCCGACGACGCCGCCGCCCAGCACGACGACCTTGGCCGGCTCGACGCCGGGGACGCCGCCCAGCAGGATGCCCTTGCCGCCGTGCGCCTTCTCGAGGTAGTACGCGCCGGCCTGCACCGCCATTCGGCCGGCGACCTCCGACATCGGCGCGAGCAGCGGCAGGCCGCCGCTGGGCGAGGTCACGGTTTCGTAGGCGATGCAGACGGCGCCGCCGGCGATCAGGTCGCGCGTCTGCTCCGGATCGGGCGCGAGATGCAGGTAGGTGAACAGGATCTGGCCGGGCCGCAGCATCTTGCGCTCGCCCGCCTGCGGCTCCTTGACCTTGACGATCATCTCGGCCTTCGCGAACACCTCGGCCGCGGTCGCGGCGATCGTCGCGCCGGCGCGCGCGTACTCGTCGTCGGAGGCGCCGATGCCCTGGCCGGCGTTGCGCTCGACGATCGCCTGGTGGCCGTGGTGGACGAGCTCGCGCACCGAGGCGGGCGTCATGCCCACGCGGTTCTCGAGGACCTTGATCTCCTTGGGGACGCCGATCAGCATGCGGATCTCCGTGGCGGGTACGCCGCCGTCGCGATGGCGCGCACCCTACCGCACGCCGACCCGCGCCGCTAGTGCCAAGCGCGGCCGATCGCTGGGGTCAGCCCGCGACGGCGGTGCGGCGGCGTCCTGCGAACTAGGGTGCGGCCCTGCCGGTCTCGACGTAGCGCTTGAGACGCTGCACCTGGGCCGCGAGCACGCCGTCGACCGCCGGCGCGTCCTTGTCGAGGGCGCTCGCGCTCGACCCGTTGACGCGGTAGCCGACGGTAAGCGCGGTGCCGCCGTCGTCGGTCTTGAGGAGGAAGGTCAGCACGCCCGACACCGCCTTGCTCTGCAAAGGTCCCAGTGCGGCCGACAACCGGACGACCTGATCGCGCATCAGCATGACCGCCCGGCCGTGCTCGACGGCGCCGTCCTTCCAGCGCTCGCAGAAACAGCCGCCGGGTTCCATCGTCAGCGAGAGGTTCGCCGCGTCGCCCGAATACGTATGTTCGGGGGCCCACCAACGCTCGACCCTGCCGATCGCCGCGTAGACGGCGGCGGGTGGCGCCCCGACGCGATCGACGAGGACGATTTGAAAGGCGTCCGGCGCGGCGATCTTCACCTCGGCGCGCCCCTCGCCGGCGAGCGCCCAGACCGTGAACCCGGCGAGGAGGAATCGGAGCATGTTGGCCGTCGTCACGAGATCCGTCCTTCGCGAAGCACCGCCCCGGGCGTCGCGTGCATGGTCGAGGCGCCGGTGCCCGCGGACGCGAGATCGCGCCGGGCCGCGGCCAGCGCCGCGATTCCCGGCTCGATGCGATCGGTCGCGATCGAAGAGAAGCCGAGCCGGGCGTACTGGCGAGGCGGACGATCGCCGGCGAAGAACACGTCGCCCGGCTCGATCAACACGCCACGCGCCTCGGCCGCCGCCGCCAGCACGCGGGTGTCGGCGCCTTCCGGGAAGCGCAGCCAGGTCGAGGACGCCCCCGGCGAGGTCGAGGCGACGACCTCCGGCAGATGCCGCGCGAGCGCCGCGGCGAGCGCTGCCCCGCGTTCGGCATGGGCCCGGCGCAGCCGCCGCAGGTGCGAATCGTGATAACCCATCGCCAGGAACAGTCCGGCCGACCGCGCGTTGTTGGCCGCCGGATGGCGCAGCATCAGGCGCCGCAGCGCCCGCGCCTCGCGGATCAGCGCGCGATCGGCGACGATGTAGCCCAGCCGGATGCCCGGCGCGAGCGTCTTCGACAGGCTGCCGACGTAGACGACGCGACCGGTCCGGTCGAGGCTCTTGAGCGCGGGCTGCGCGCCGCCGTCGCCGTCGAGCTCCATTTCGTAGTCGTCCTCGATCAACACGCGGTCCTTCGAACGCGCCCAGGCGAGCAACGCTTCCCGACGCTCCAGCGGCATCGTGACGTTGGTCGGGCACTGGTGCGGCGGCGTCAGCACGACGTATTCGCAGCCGTCGAGCCCGGGCGACAGCGCGAGGCCGCGCTCGTCGACCGGGAGCGCGACGACCGACGGCGTGCGCGCGGCCAGGATATTGCGGGCGTCAGGATAACCGGGGTCCTCGATGCCGACCGTGGTCGCCGGCCCCACGAGCAGCGTGGCGAGCAGGAACAGCGCGTGCTGGGCGCCGACGGTCACCAGGATCTCGTCGGTGCTCGCCCAGACGCCGCGACGAGGCAGGAGCCGCGCCTGGATCTGCTCGACGAGCAGCGCGTCGTCGCCGTCGACGAGGTCGCCGGCCCACCCGCGCGCCTCGGCGCCGGTCAGCGCCTGGATGCTGCATTCCCGCCACCCGGGAATCGGCAGCAGCGTCGGGTCGATCTGGCCGTAGACGAACGGGTACGGGTATTTCTGCCAGTCGCGCGGCTTGACGATGTTGCGCTGCCGCGCGACCGGATTGGCGATCCGCGTTGACCATTCCACCGTCGGCACCCCCGGCTCGACGCCGCCCTGCGGGGCGACCGGCCGGCGCACCGCCATGTCCGGATTGACATAGTGGCCACTGCGGTTGCGGGTGACGAGCCAGCCCTCGTCGACGAGGAGCTCATAGGCGAGCGCGACGGTGTTGCGCGCCACCCCCAGTCGCGTCGAAAGCTCCCGGGTCGAGGGCAGCGCGATGCCGATCGGGATGCGGCCGTCGAGGATCGCGGCGACCAGCATCTCCCGGATCTGCGCCTGCAGGCCGATCCGCCCCTCGAACGACAAAGGGATCAGGCGGGACCACATCGAGGCGTCGGGGCGGCTGGTCATGGCGTCGTTGCCGGCGGGACTCGTGGCGGTTCGCCCGGTCCTCTGGCTGGCCCATCATCCGGGGCGCAACTGGCCCCACGGCGGCGTGGGTCGGATCGCTGCAAGAGCGTACCATTGTCCCCTTCGCCGCCGCGCCCGGACCCGGACGCGACGCCCCGACCCCCGAGGAGACCCGCCATGGGCCACGCCGAATTCACGCTGAAGGACAGCGTTGCGTCGCAGCGCATCTCGCTCGACGAGTACTGGATGCCGTTCACTCCCAACCGCGACTTCAAGGCCGATCCGAAGATGATCGTCCGCGGCGAAGGCGTGTGGTTCTGGAACGAGAAGGGCGACCGGATCATCGACGCGTCGTCCGGCCTGTTCTGCTGCGCGCTGGGTCACGGCCGGCGCGAGATCGCCGAGGCGGTCGGCCGCCAGCTCGCCGAGCTGGACTTCACCGCGCCGTTCCTGCGCGGCCACCCGAAGCAGTTCGAGCTCGCCACCAGGATCGCCGAGTTCACGCCCGGCGACCTGAACCGGATCTTCTACGGCAACTCCGGCTCCGAGGCGGTCGAGAGCGCGATGAAGATCGCGCTCGCCTACCACCAGGCACGCGGCCAGGGCGGACGCAATATCTTCGTCTCGCGCGACCGCGCCTACCACGGCGTCAACTTCGGCGGCGTGTCGCTGTCCGGCCTGGTCAACAACCGGCGCAAGTTCGGCAACGGCATGCCGGGCTTCTTCCACATGCGCCACACGCACATCAAGGAGAACTACTTCAAGCGCGGCGAGGGCGACCACGGCGCCGACCTGGCCGAGGACCTCCAGCGGATCGCAGCGATGGTGGGCCCGGAGAACATCGCCGCCTGCTTCGTCGAGCCGATCGCCGGTTCGACCGGCTGCCTCGTGCCGCCGAAGGGGTACCTGAAGCGCCTGCGCGAGATCTGCGACCAGCACGGCATCCTGCTCGTCTTCGACGAGGTCATCACCGGCTGGGGCCGCACCGGCCACGCGTTCGCCTCGCAGGCGTTCGGCGTGACGCCGGACCTGATGACGATGGCCAAGGCGGTCACCAACGGCGCGCAGCCGATGGGCGTGGTCGCCGTCTCGGAGCGCATCCACGACACCGTGATGGCCGCCGCGCCCGAAGGCGCGATCGAGTTCTTCCACGGCTACACCTACTCCGGCCACCCGGCCGCCTGCGCGGCCGGCCTCGCGACGCTCGAGGTGTTCCGCCAGGAGAAGCTGTTCGACCGGGCCCGCGAGCTCTCACCGTACTTCCTCGACGCGATCTTCTCGCTCAAGGACCTGCCGCTCGTCACCGACATCCGCGGCTACGGCATGATGGCGGCGATCGACGTCGCGGCCGACGGCGCTCCGGGCAAGCGCGGCCACCTGTTGCAGAAGAAGCTCTTCGACAACGGCCTGCACCTGAAGACGACCGGCGACGCAGCGATCATCGCGCCGCCGCTGGTCTGCGAGAAATCGCACATCGACATGATCGCCGACATCCTGCGCCGCACGATCGCCTCGCTCTGATCGCCACCGCATCCGCCGCCTTTCGCCCACCGGGAGACTCACGATGAAACGACTCGCCGCCACCCTCGCCGTCGCGGTCCTCGCCGCGACGCCCGCCTTCGCGCAGAAGACCGTGACCTTCGCCCATCAGGACATGCTCGTGCCGCTGCGCACGGTCATGGAATCGGGCGAGCTCGAGAAGGCGACCGGCTACAAGATCAACTGGCGGATGTTCGGGGGCGGCGGCGACGTGATCAAGGCGATGGCCTCGGGCGACGTGCAGATCGGCGAGGCCGGCAGCTCGCCGATCGCGGCGGCGGCGAGCCAGGGCCAGGACATCCAGCTGTTCTGGATCCTCGAGGACATCGCCGGCGCCGAGGCGCTGATCGCGCGCAACGGCAGCGGCGTCACCGACGTCAAGTCGCTCAAGGGCAAGAAGGTCGGCGTCCCGTTCGTGTCGACCGCCCACTACCAGCTCCTCGCCGCGATCAAGCACGCCGGGCTCAACGCCCAGGACGTCAACGTCCTGAACCTGCGCCCGCCGGAAATCGGCGCGGCCTGGGAGCGCGGCGACCTCGACGCGGCCTTCATCTGGGATCCGGTGCTCACCAAGATCAAGGGCAACGGCAAGGTCATCGCCGACTCGACCGCGATCGGCAAGCTCGGCTACCCGACCTTCGACGGCGTCGTCGTCCAGAAGAAGTGGGCGGCCGAGAACAAGGACTTCATGGTGGCGCTGGTCAAGGCGCTGGCGAAGGCCGACGCCGACTACCGGGCCAACAAGGCGAAGTGGGGCGTCGACTCGGCGCAGGCGAAGGCGGTCGCCAAATGGACCAAGGCCGAGGTCAAGGACGTGCCCGCGACGATGGCGCTCTACACGTTCCCGACCGCCCAGGAGCAGATGTCGGCGAAGTGGCTAGGCGGCGGCGCCAGCGGCGCGGCGGCGAAGGCGCTCAAGGACACGTCGGTGTTCCTGAAGGAACAGGGCCGCATCCAGGAGGTGAAGCCCGACTACAGCGCGTTCATCACCACCGAGTTCATCCAGAAGGCGACCGGCAAGTAGCCGCGACGCGCGACGGAGGGGCGGCCCCGTCGGGACCGCCCCTTTTTCGTGCCCACGGACGACCAGTATGGCCGATCTCGCCATCCGGGACGTCTCTGTCAACTACGCGGTCAAGGGCGGCGTGCTGACCGCGCTGTCGCACGTCGACCTCGAGGTGCGGGACGGCGACTTCGTCGTCGCGCTCGGGGCCTCCGGCTGCGGCAAGACGACGCTGCTCAACGTCATCGCCGGCTTCCTCGCCCCGTCTTCGGGCACGATCCTCCTCGACGGCAAGGCGGTGTCCGGCCCCGGCGCCGAGCGCGGCGTCGTGTTCCAGAAGCACGCGCTGATGCCGTGGCTCACCGTGCGCGAAAACGTGGCGCTCGGCCTGCGCATGCGGGGCGTCCCGCCGGCGCAACGGCGACGCGTCGCCGACGAGAAGCTCGCGCTCGTCGGGCTGGAGAAGTTCGGCGACCGGGCGATCTACGAGCTGTCCGGCGGCATGCAACAGCGGGTCGGCATCGCCCGCGCGCTCGCGAACGACCCCGAAGTGCTGCTGATGGACGAACCGATGGGCGCGCTCGACGCCTTCACCCGCGAGCAGGTCCAGGAGATCCTGATCGACGTCTGGGCGAAGTCGCGCAAGATGGTGTTCTTCATCACCCATTCGGTCGAGGAGGCGCTGTTCATCGCGACGCGCCTCATCGTCATGAGCCCGTCGCCCGGCCGGATCACGCACCGCTACGACGACCTGCCGTTCTCGCGACGCTTCGTCGAGAGCCGCAATTCGCGCGCGATCAAGAGCGACCCGTCGTTCATCGCGCTGCGCGAGGAGGTCCTGTCGATCATCCACCAGCGCGAGACGCCCGATGACTGACGCCCCGCCGCCCGCCGTCGCCCCGCCGCCCGAACCGGCGCCGCCGGCCATCGCCCCGGGGACGTCGGCGTACAAGACGCCCGGCGAGGGCTCGACGGTGACGATCAGCGCGATCACGATCGCCGTGCTCTTCGTCATCTGGTTCGTCGTCACCCATTTCGGCTGGATCAAGCCGCTGTTCCTGCCCAAGCCGGCCACGGTGTTCGAGCAGTTCGTCGAGTACCTGACCGGCGCCGCGAACGACAAGCCGCTCTGGGACCATTTCGTCGCCAGCATGTTCCGCGTCTTCTCGGCGTTCGTGCTCGCCTGCCTGACCGCGATTCCGGTCGGCATCGCGATGGGCATGTCGCGGGTCGCGCGCGGGATCTTCGATCCGCCGATCGAGTTCTACCGGCCGCTGCCGCCGCTGTCGTACCTGCCGCTGATCATCATCTGGTTCGGCATCGACGAGATGCCCAAGGTGCTGCTCATCTACCTCGCCTGCTTCGCCCCGCTGGCGCTGGCGGCGCGCTCGGGGATGAAGAGCGCCTCGCAGGAGCAGATCCACGCCGCCTACTCGATGGGCGCGACGTACTGGCAGGTGATCCGATACGTGATCCTGCCCTCGTCGATGCCGGAGATCCTCGTCGGTATGCGCATCGCGATCGGCTTCGGCTGGACGACACTGGTCGCCGCGGAAATGGTGGCGGCGCACGTCGGACTCGGACAGATGGTGCTCAACGCGTCGAACTTCCTGCGCACGGACATCGTCGTCATGGGCATCATCGTCATCGGCGTGGTCGCCTACCTGTTCGACCTGCTGATGCGCAAGATCGAGCGGATGGTCGTGCCCTGGAAGGGCAAGGGCTGAGACCCGACGGGCGCGGCGCTCAGCGCCGCCCGCCGCCTTCGGCGACGATGTCCCGGGCGACCGAGCGCAGATCCTCGAGGAAGGCCCGGCAGACGCCCGACAGCTCGTGCTGGGCTCGGTAGATGACCGCCACGTTCCACGAGGGCATCGGCGTCTGCATCGTGATCAGCGAGACGCCGCGGCGCACCGTGCGGTCGGCGAGCAGCTGCATCGGCAGTAGCGTGACGTAGTCGCCCTGCTCGACCAGCGCCAGCACGCAGGCGAACGACGAACTCTCGATCGTTCCCTGCGGCGGTTCCAGCCCCTCGGCGGCGAACGTGTGCTCGAAGATGTCGCGCCCGCTCTGCCCGCGGCGGTAGATCACCCAGTCGGCCTCGCGCAGGTCCGCGAGCTTCATCCGCTGCCGCTCGAACGGATGGCCGACGCGCACGGCCGGGGCGACACGGTCGGCGAGCAGGATCTCGAACGAGACGGTCTCGTCCTCGACCCATTCCGGCACCAGGCAGATCGCGAAGTCGAGGTCGCCGCTGCGCACCGCCTTGAGGACGTCCGGGTACACGCCCTCCTGCAGCTGCAGCGAAACCCTCGGGCGCTCGCGTTTGAACTCGAGCACCGCGCGCGGCAGGAGCGACATCGCGACGGTGGGCGAGGCGGCGATCCGGACTTCGCCGCTGCCGGCGCCGAGGATGTTGTCGATGTCGTTGCGCGCCTCGCGCAGCTCCGCCTCGATCGCCTTCGCCCGACCGATGACCGCGCGGCCGGCAGCGGTCGGCGTGACGCCGTGCGCCGTCCGGTGGAGGAGCGCGGTGCCGACCGCCTCCTCGAGCTGCTGGATGCTCTTGGTCACCGACGATTGCGACAGGAATAACGACTTGGCCGCCTGGCGCACCGTTCCGGCTTCGACGACCGCGACCAGATGGCGCAGCTGGCTGAGTTTCAGGGGGGATGGCATGTCGGCGGGCGCGGCGGCTGGCGGCGCCGGCGCAGGCCGAAGCATACCGGCAGCGACGGCGGGTGCGGAACCGGCGCGCGGCGCGCGCCGACGGTGCGGGCCGGGTCGGGACGTCGGCGCGGGCATCGCCGCCCTCCTCGCCGGGCTCAAGACCCGCCCGGCTCCACCGGGTAGACGCGGCAGAGCAATCCGCGCAGATGGTAGGTACCCATCGCCGGGTCGTAGGGCGGGCCGTTGCGCGTCAGCACGTTGGCGTTGGAACGCCACACGCCGTGGTCCGGCCCGGGTTCCTCGGGGAACCACCAGCCGTGCTCGACGTGGACCACGCGCGGATCGATGCCGTCGGTGACCTTGGCCTTCTGCCGGATCCGGCCCCGCGGCGTCTCGATCCACGCCCAGTCGCCGTGCGCGATGCCGAGCGACGCGGCGGTCAGCGGATGCACTTCCATGATCGGATTCGGATAGGCGCGCCGCAACGCCCGGATCTGGCGGTGCTCGGAGTTGAAGAAGAACGGAATCCGGGCCCCCGACGTCAGCACCAGCGGGAACTCCTTCGCCACCTCTGGCGTCGCGATCGGGCTCTCCGGCGGCTCCTCGTAGTAGGGCAGCGGGTCGTAGCCCATCGCCTCGAGGCGCGTCGAATAGAGCTCGAGCTTGCGGGTCGGCGTCTTGAAGCCCTGGTCGCGGTACTTGTGGAAGCGCA
Organism: Burkholderiales bacterium; assembly: GCA_046347725.1. Classification (GTDB taxonomy): domain Bacteria; phylum Pseudomonadota; class Gammaproteobacteria; order Burkholderiales; family Casimicrobiaceae; genus VBCG01. The sequence goes on along the minus strand of JAXMFN010000006.1, from coordinate 222,370 downwards.
TCGGCAGGTCGTGGAAGCCGCGCTCGCGCAACTCGGCCAGCGGCACGCCGCAGCCGCGCGCGAGCAGGTCCTCGAGCACCTGGTCGACGTCCTCGGTGCCCACCGGCAGGTTCATCCGGCGGGCGAGCTCGACGAACATCTCCTCGTCGGACTTGCACTCGCCGACGCGCACGCTGCGCCGCTGGGCCAGCACGACGTTGCCGGCGATCGTCGGGAGCGCGGCGAGCTGGTCGAGCTCCGGCCAGGACGCCGCCGGCAGCACGATGTCGGCGAGCTCGCAGGTCGGCGTCATGAAGAGGTCGGCGACCACGAGGAGATCGAGCTTCATCAGCGCCTCGTAGGCCTCCTTCGCGTTGCCGAAGGTCGTCAGCGTGTTGTTGCCGAAGACCAGGAACGCCTTGACCGGGTAGGGAACGCCGTCGCGCATCGCCGACAGCAGCGTGGGAATGTGCGCCGCCGGCAGGTCCGCCCCTTCGCCGCCGAGCAACTTGAAGCGGTCGGCGCCGAGCCGTTTCGCGTTCATCTCCGGCGAGAGGTTCTCGATCAGGCTCGGGAACCGTCCCAGCCCCTTCATGCCGAACACCCAGCCGCCCGGCACGTCGATGTTGCCGGTCAGCGCCGGCAGCAGCGACACCGCGCGCACGGTCTGGATGCAGTTGGGCGTGTGCTCGATCGCGCAGCCCCACTCCATCATCGAGGGCTTCGTCGCCGCGTAGAGCCGGGCTGCCGCCCGGATCTTCCGCGCCGGCACCCAGGTGATCGCCTCCGCCCATTCGGGGCTGTAGCGCTTCACTCGTTCGGCGAGCGCGTCGAACCCGTGCGTCCACTCGGCGACGAAGGCGGCGTCGTGGAGCCTCTCCTCGATGATCGTGTGCAGCATCGCCAGCGCGAGCGCGTCGTCGGTTCCGGGACGCAGCTGCAGCCACAGATCGGCGTTCTTCGCGAGTTCGGTGCGCCGCGGGTCGACGACGATCGTCTTCGGCCGGCCGGCGAGCGAGTCGCGGACGACGAAGCGCGTCTCGCCGTCGGGCCCCGAATTCAACGGGTTGTGACCCCAGTAGACGATCAGCTCGGGCTTGGCACCGCTGGTGAAATCGTTGACCGGCAGGTCGCCGAACGTGAGGATCGTCGTGTTGATCCGCGGATGAAAACACTGCGCGAAGCCCGGTTCGCACCAGTTGGGCGTTCCCAGCGCGTGGCCGAAGCGCGAGACCCAGCGGATGTGGTGCCGGCCGGTGCCGGTGCCCAGTGCGATCGCCTGCGCGCCGTGCTCATCCTTGATCGCCTGGAGCCGGCGGGCGATCTCGTCGAGAGCCTCGTCCCAGCTGATCCGTTCCCAGCGGCCCTCGCCGCGCGCACCGGTCCGGCGCATCGGATGGTGAAGGCGGTCCGGGTGGTAGACGAGGTCCAGCGTCGACGTGCCGATCGGGCACAGCCGACCGCGGTTGAGCGGCGAAGCCCGGTCGCCTTCGACCTTCACCAGCCGTCCCTCCTCGACGTGGAGGTTTACGCCGCAACCGCCGTGGCAGCTGCGGCAGACGCTCTTGATCGTGGTCCGCGACGCCGCGGAGTCCGTCGCCTGTGCGTGATTCGGATCGCTCATCCTGCGCTCCTGGCGCCGTCGATCGACGGCACGACGGCCGCCCGCTGTCGGGCGGAAACCGCCCCGAGCGTCGAACCCGGGACCGGGGCGGCGTATTCGCGGCTTGCTACAACCGATCGGGAACTTCCGGCACGACGAGGTGAAACAACTTGACGCCGGCGGCGCCGTCGGGCCGGATCGCGGCGGACTCGCCCGGGCCCAGGTACACGCCGGCGCCTCTGGCCGCCGGATAGTCCTTGCCGTCCAGCGAGATGACCCCCCGTCCGTCCATCAGGTAGACGAGCTGGTGGGTCTTCGCCTTCGCGCCGGTGTCGAGCCGGTCGCCGGCGGCCAGCCAGCGCAACGTCGCCCGAACGTTCTTCGCGCCGCAGATCGCCTCGTTCAGTACGTCAGTGGCCTCCCCGGCGCCCGCGGTCCGGGTGCGCGGCAGGTTTCCGGTCTTGATGAATGTGGTCGCCATCGCTTTCCTCCTTCGGCTCGTCGTCGGTGGCGGGCTCTAGCTCTGAACCCAGACCTTGCCGTCGACCTTCTCCCAGAGGAGGTCGGCGGGCGTCCCGTCGAGGATCGTCGTCTGGAAGCGGTTGGGCGCCTGGAACTCGAAGTAGAAGAGCGGCGTGATCGAGCGCAGCCGGTGCTTCTCCTCGGCGGGAATGAAGATCATGTCGCCGGGCCCGACCGGAGTCACGCCCTCCGGCGTCTCCACGGTCGCCTGGCCCTCCATGATGAAATAGAAGTGCTCGCAGTTCTTGTGGTAGTGGTACGGCGAAGAGGCGCCCTGCGCGTAGCGCATGATCCCGGCGAGCATGTCGTCGACCTTGGTCAGTTCCTTGCTGACGAAGAACACGCGCTCGCGTCCGGGGACCTTCGACACGAGCTTTGGCAGTTCGTCCTGGTTGAATAGGTAGGCCACGGAATCTCCTGAATGTTCATGGAACCGGGATGGCGCCGCCCGCCGCGCTCGACGCGACGAGACGCGGTGGAAGCGCGATGTCGCGCAGATAGACGCTCTGCGCGCCAAGCTCGAGGTCGGTCGACCACGGGCCGAATCGCGGATCGGCGATCGAAAGACGGTAGGGGCCGCTGTCGATCGCCAGTCCGCCGAACTTGAAATCGCCGTAGGGATCGGTCAGCGCGGTGGCGACGGCCTTGCCGCGCTGCTCCAGCGTCGCCCGCGCCCCTTCGACGCATTCGACGACGCCGGCGATCTCGCCGGCGACCGATCCGCCGATGAACAGCGTGCGGAAGCGCGCCAGGTTCTTGTACCAGACGCGCGGCGAGGTGCCGTACTCGGGATGCAGCACCTCGAGTCCCTCGGCGGCGGCGAGGCGCTTCATCTCAGCGTCCTCGACCTGGAGCACCTGCATCGCCCGCGTCGGGCAGGCCTGCGCGCCGCGGGTGCGCTTCCAGCCCTGGTCGAGCAGGTGCGCATCGAACGGCCAGGCCTGCGGCAGCTGCTTCTCCTCGTTCCAGTAGACGGCGCCGTAGGGGCAGGCGTCGACGATCTGCCGCTGGCCGCGCGCCTTTTCCGGAACAATGATGACGATGCCGTCGTCACGCTTGACCACCGCGCCGTCGCGCGCCGCCGCCAGGCACGGGGGGGCGTCGCAGTGGTTGCAGGTCGTCGGCAGGTAGGAGACCTCGACCATCGGCACCACGCCGGTCTCGCGCTGCTCGATGCGGAACCAGTTCTGCCCGTGCTTGGGCATCCCGGCGGCGACGCCCGGATGCTCGTTGTCGTGGTACTCGTCGTGGCAGGCGAGCGTGCAGCAATTGCAGTTGAAGCACTTCGCGACGTCGATCAGCAGGTTCCACTTTTTCATGACGCCGCCTCCGCCCGCGCGCGCGGCGCCGGCTTGAGCTCGCCCGACCCGTCCCATCGCTCGATTTCGACCAGGCACGAGTTGGCGGCGGTCCCGGTCACCTTCTTGGCGATCGACCGCTTCGGTGTCAGCTGGTTGATGCAGCCGCCGCGGTCGACCGAGTGCCCAGGCTCGCCGACCGGGTCGTACACCGCCGACGATTCGTAGGCGTGGACCACGCCGCGCGGCAGTCGCTGGGTCGGCCGCGCCGCGCAGACCACCGCCCCGCGGTCGTTGTAGACCCGCACCAGGTCGTTGAGCCCGATGCCGCGCGAGGCCGCGTCCTCGGCGTTGAGGCGGACGACCCAGTAGTAGTAGCCGTCGACGAGCACGCGGTGCTCTTCGATGTCGTTGACCGAGCTGTCCTTGCCGTCGCACATCGTGTGGTAGCTGAAACGCGAGTGCGGCGAGATGAGCTGCAGCGGATAGCGGGCGTAGCCCTCGGACCGCGGGCCCTCCCATGACGGCAGGTAGCGGACGATCGGCGGGCGCTCCGGATCGTCGGGGTCGAAGCGCTTCAGGCTCGAGCACTCGAACTCGAATTTGCCCGACTGCGTCTGCAGGCCCTTGAGGTAACCCTGCGAGTAGTCGCCGGGCAGCGGATGGGGCTCGGGCGCGTCCTTCTTGCGGCCCTCGTAGAACCAGCGCAGCGACGGCGGATCGCGCAGTTCCTCCGCGGGCGCCGGCACGACGTAGTAGCCCTTGCGCAGGAACTCCTTCCACGAGATCCGCCCAGGCAGGTCGGACGCGTCGAACATCCGCTTCACCCAGTCCAGGTCGGTCATCCCCTCGGAGAAGTAGGTGCCCAGCCCCAGACGCGAGGCCAGCTCGGTGAAGATCTGGTAATCCGCCTTCGATTCGCCCAGCGGCTCGATGCACTTGTGCTGCATCAGGACGACGCGGTGGTTCATCTGCGTCTGGCCGTGCAGCGCGTATCCGCCGGTACCGCCGAATTCGCTGATGTCCCAGCGCTCGAAGCTCGTGCAGGCGGGCAGGAGCACGTCGGCGAACTTGGCCTCGCCTTCGAACCAGATCGACTGGTTGACGACGAACGGCAACTTGTCGGTGCGGTACGACTTCACGTAGCGGTTGCTGTCGTTCATCGTGCCGATCGAGGCGCCGCCGTACTTGTAGAGCATCTGGATCGTCGAATGTCCGGCCTTCGGGTAGACGAACTTCTGGAACTGCCCCTCGATCGTCTTGCCGTCCCAGGGGTAGCCCTCGGCCTTCCCTTCGAGGATCGCCTCGGGGATCTGCAGCCGCGGCACCTTCTGCGTCGGCGTGTTGAACGACGGGAGCTGCGGCATCCGCTGGTAGTAGCTGATGCCGAGACCGGTGCTCTCGATGTCGCCGGACATCCCGCCGTCGGCGTAGCCGGGGAACGAAAACTTGATGTCGATCGGCGTTCCCCACTGGAGCAGGCCGTAGTTGACCCCGGGCCGGCCCATCCCCTGCATCGCCAGCAGGCACGCGAGCGCGCGCGCCCACTGGATGCCGGTCGCCGAACGGCAGGCGCCGCCGTGGCCGTTGCCCCAGCTGCCGGCGCCCAGGTAGGTCTTCTTCGACGCCCAGCGCCGGGCGAGCGCGCGCACGTCCTTGGCCGGAACGCCGGTCTCGGCCTCCTGCCATTCCGGCGTCTTGGGCACGCCGTCCTCGTCGCCCATCAGGTACGCCTTCCAGGCGTCGAAGCCGATCGAGCGCTCGGCGACGAACGCCTTGTCGTACGTCCCTTCGGCGATCCAGACCTGCGCGATCGCCATCGCCATCGCCGCGTCGGTGCCGGGTCTGGGCGCGAACCACTTGCCGCCGTGCAGCGCCGCCGTGTGGTTGTAGTACGGGTCGATGTGGACGAGCTCGATGCCGAGCTCGTTCAGCCACTGGCGACGCGACGTACCCTCGAACGCCGAGTACGATCCGCTCGTGGTCTCCGGATCGGCCGACCAGAAGACGACCATCTCGGCTTCCTTGAGCAGGTCCTCGACCAGACCGTAGGTCTCGGTCTGGCCCAGGCGCATGCTGTGGCCGAAGTGGTGCATCGCGCCCCAGTACCAGCCTTCCCAGCTGTCGGGGTTGTGCGCGACCTTGGTCGTGCCGATCGCGTTGAAGAACTTGTACGCCGCGCTGATGTAGTAGCCGACGTTCCCCCACGTGTGGTGGGACCCGTGGTTGGCCATGATCGCGCCCGGGCCGAAGTCGCGCTTCACCCGGCGGATCTCGTTGGCGACGATGTCGAGCGCCTCGTCCCAGCTGATCCGGACGTAGCCGGAGACGCCCCGGTTGGCGCAGTTGCGCTCGCCGTTGGGATCGAAGTCGACCCGCTTCATCGGGTAGAGCAGCCGGCTGGGCGAGTACACGGTCGACTTCGAGCACATCGAATGCGGCGCGACCGTCGTCTGCCGCGGCGGCTTGAACTCGCGTCCGCGCGCCTTGATCGTCCACGAAGGCGCGTCGGTGTCGTCGAGCTCGATCGGCGTGATCCGCAGGATCTTGCCGTCCTTCACGTGGACGAACAGCGGCCCGCCGTTGGTGTTGGTGACGTAGCGCGTGACGCCGCCGCCCAGATCGGTGCCGTACTCCCAGCCGAGCGTGAAGATCATGCCGAGCGTCTGCATGAACCAGACGACGAGGTCGTCGGGACCGTCGGCCTTGAGCTGGAAGTTCTTGATCGCCTCGATGCGCTGGAGATGGTCGACCGGCGGCGTGAAGAGCTTGACGCCGACCTCGGCGCTCTCGAGCGACACGGTGATGTCCGGCGACCGATGCAGCCCGCGGTCGGAGGCGATCCGCCCGGCCTTGAACGTGTAGTGGCGGGCGACCGCGCCATCGACGGTTCGGATCTGGGCGGTGAAATCCCGCTCGGCCAGTCGGCGCGCGTACGCCGGATGCCGGCGCGCCATGACGCGCAGCGTCTGCACGAGTCCGTAGAGCAGGATCGAGAACTTCATCTCGCCGAGTCGCACGAGCACTCCTTGTCGCGCCGGCGCCGCGCCCGGGGACGCGCACCGTCGCGGCGAACGATGGGGGGTGAGGATCGGTCCGGGGCGATAGTAGGCGGCGGCCCTTCCGGACCGTGATTCGAAAACCTGCCAGGGCAATCGACTTGCGGAATCTGTCGGGGCGAACCCCGCCCGTCCGGTGCGACCGGTTGGTGCGGCGCACAAGGTCGGTGGATACGCCCTCACGGTCGGGTCGGGCGGCCCATCGGCCGGTGTTCGCCCGGAGCGATCGGTTTCAATCAATTGGGAATCGGCGGCGCAAGACCCTGTGCATATCATTGCCAGCGCGAGCGCGGCGCGGTGCGGTGCGACGCCGGCGGATCGCTCGCGCTCCAGCGCCCTCCCGGAGGCGGCCGGAACAGCGGGGGCGGACGACCGGGGTCGCCGGTGGGTGCGGCACCCGCGGGACCGAAACGACACGGAACACGCCAGGAGGAAACCATGAAACGAAGCGTATCGATGCTGGCCGCGGCGATCGTCGGGGCCTCGGCGAGCGTCGCCGCCACCGCGCAGGAAGTCACGCTCAAGGTCCACCACTGGGGCAGCCCGAAATCGCCGCAGCACGTCTCGATGCTCGTGCCGTGGTGCGAGAAGGTCGCCAAGGACTCCGGCAACCGGATCAAGTGCGACGTCTTTCCGGCGATGCAGCTCGGCGGTGCGCCGCCGCAGCTCTACGACCAGGCTCGCGACGGCGTCGTCGACGTGATCTTCACGATTCCCGGCTACACGGCCGGGCGTTTCCCGCTGATCGAGGTCTTCGAGCTCCCGTTCATGGCCTCGACGCCAGAGGCGACCAGCCGCGCCGCCTGGGAATACGCGGCCGCCTATGCGAAGGACGAGTTCAAGGAGACCAAGCTCATCGCGCTCAACGTCAACGGTCCGTGCAACGTCTACACGACCAAGCAGCCGATCCGCACGCAGGCCGACTTCAAGGGCCTCAAGGTGCGGGCGCCCAACCGCCAGACCAGCAGCATGCTGTCGATGCTCGGTGCGACGCCGGTGGGCATGCCGCTGCCCGGCATTCCCGAGGGACTGTCGAAGGGCGTGATCGACGGGGCGATCGTGCCCTACGAGATCGCGCCGTCGATCAAGCTGGACGAGCTCACCAAGTTCGTCGCCGAGACCGACCGTAGCCAGCCGGCGATGTGCGCGACCGTATTCGCGACCGCGATGAACCTCGCCAAGTACCAGGCGATGCCGGCCGACCTGCGCGCGGTCATCGACCGCAACTCCGGTCTGGAGACGTCCGGTCTGTTCGGCCGTATCCAGGGCGACGCCGACGTGCCGGCGCGCAAGAAGGTCGTCGAAGGCGGCGTCAAGGTCAACACCATCCCGGCCGACGAGCTCGGCCGCTGGCGCAAGGCGACCGAGTCGCTGGACGACCAGTGGATCTCGGCGGTGTCCGCCAAGGGCCAGGACGGCAAGGCGCTGCTCAAGGTCGCGCGCGACCTCGTCCGCAAGAACACGAAGTGACGACGACGCGGCGGCGCGGGGCAGATCCCCCGCGTCGCCCCCCGTGACACGATCGAGATGACCGAAGTCGTCGTCAGCGAGATCCGTTCGCGCCACCAGGGTCCGGCCGGCCGGCTGCTGATCGCGCTGTGCAAGGCGTTCGCGATCGGCTCGGCGCTCCTGCTGCTGCTGATGGCCGGCATGTCGCTCGCCAGCATCGCGGGGCGGGCGCTGATCGGCAAGCCGATCCTGGGCGACTACGAGCTCGTCCAGGTCATGTCGGCGGCCGCGGTCGCGATGGCGCTGCCGTACTGCCAGCTGGTCCGCGGGCACGTCATCGTCGACTTCTTCACCGCCCGCGCGCCCGCCGCGGTCAACCGGGCGCTCGACATCGCCGCCAACCTCCTGCTCGCGCTGGTCGCCTTCCTGGTCGCCTGGAGGGTGGGCCGCGGCGTCCTCGACCTGTGGCGGAGCGCCGACGCGACGATGCTGATCGGATTCCCGACCTGGACCGTCTACGTGCCGATGTCGCTCTCGTTCCTGCTGCTGGGCATCGCGGCGCTGTTCACCGCCTGGCAGGATCTGCGCCCGCGGACCTCGCCATGACCGGCGTCGAACAGGGACTGCTCGTCGTCGCGCTGATGCTCGTGATGCTCGCGCTGCGCGTGCACATCGGCATGGCGATGTTCGCGGCCGGCGCGATCGGCTACGTCTGGGTGTCCGGCTTCGCGCCGCTCGTCAACTACCTCCAGAACGCGGTCTACGCGCGCTATTCGGTCTACGATCTGTCGGTCGTGCCGCTGTTCCTGATGATGGGGCAGTTCGCGACCCACGGGGGGCTCTCCCGGGCGCTCTTCCGCGCCGGCAACGCGGTGATCGGTCACTGGCGCGGCGGCATGGCGATGGCGGTCGTCTGCGCCTGCGCCGGATTCGGCGCGATCTGCGGTTCGTCGCTCGCGACCGCCGCGACGATGGGCCACGTCGCGCTGCCGGAGATGCGCGAGCAGCGCTACTCGCCGAAGCTCGCGACCGCGACGCTCGCCGTGGGCGGCACGCTCGGCATCCTGATCCCGCCGTCGGTGCCGCTGGTCATCTACGCGATCCTCACCGAGCAGAACATCGCCAAGCTCTTCATGGCCGCCTTCCTGCCCGGCATCCTGGCGGCGCTCGGCTACATGATCGTGATCGGCGTCATCGCCCGGCTGCATCCGGAGGACGCGCCCGCCGGCGAGAAGCTTCGGTTCGGCGCCAGGATCCGCGCGCTCGTCGACGTCTGGCCGGTGTTGCTGATCTTCCTCGTCGTCATCGGCGGCATCTACGGTGGGATCTTCACCCCGACCGAGGCGGCGGCGATCGGCACGCTCGCGACCGCGTACGTCGCCTGGCGATCCGGCGGGCTCAAGGGACGCGGGTTCCTCGACTGCGTCTACGGGACGGCGGCCGCGACCGGGATGATCTTCCTGATCATGCTCGGGGCCGACCTCCTCAACGTCTTCCTCGTGCTGACGATGCTTCCCAAGGAGCTCGCGACCTGGGTCACCGGGCTCGGCGTGCCGCCGCTCGGGATCATGTTCACGATCATCGGCATCTACCTGTTCCTCGGTTGCATCATGGACAGCCTGTCGATGTTGCTGCTGACGATCCCGATCTTCTTCCCGATCGTCATGGGCACCGACTTCTGGGGGCTGGGCGAGGAGTCGAAAGCGATCTGGTTCGGCATTCTCGCGTTGATGGTCGTCGAGATCGGACTGATCACTCCACCGGTCGGTATGAACGTGTTCATCATCAACAGCATGGCGCGCGACCTGCCGATGATCGAGACGTTCAAGGGCGTGGCGCCGTTCCTCGTCTCCGACCTGCTGCGGGTCCTGCTGATCGTCTTCGTCCCCTCGGTCGCCCTGGTGGCGCTGAAGCTGTAGCCCCGCCGGCGCGGCCGCGGCCCCGACGCCGCGCCCCGCGCGTCGGAGCCGCCGCAGGGCCGCCGCCAGGCGCCATCCGTCGGCGCTCGTTGACAACACGCCGGGGCGTTGCGAGGCTAGCGGTCCGATGAGTCTCCGGATCCACCTGCAGAAGCTCGTCGAGCGGGCGCGCCGGCTGCCGCCGCTCGCCGCCGCGCTCGTCTACCCGTGCGACGAGCCGGCGCTGGAGCTCGCGCTGGCCGGGGAATTCGCCGGCTACCTCTCCCCGATCCTCGTCGGGCCCGGTCCACGGATCCGCGAAGCGGCCCTGCGATCCGGCCTCGACGTCTCGCGTCTGCCGATCGTCGACACGCCGGACGACCCCACAGCCGCCGCGACGCGAGCGGTGGCGCTCGCGCGCGAGGGTCGTGTCGCCGCCCTGGTGAAAGGGGCGATGTCCGACGGAGCGCTCCTGACGCCGGTCGCGCAGTCGACCGACGGCCTGCGTACCGATCGGCGGCTGTCGCACGCGACGTGGGTCGAGTGGGCCACGCGCGACCGGCCGTTGATCGTCGCCGACGACCGGCTCGCGGTCGCGCCCTCGCTCGCTGCCAAGCGCGACATCCTGCTCAGCACCGTCGAGCTCGCGCAGGCCCTGGGCATTGCCGTCCCCGCGGTGGCGATCGTCGCCGCCCGGGACACGCCGTCGCAGGCGCTCGCGTCGACGGTCGACGCGGTCTCGCTGCGGATGATCGCCGCCCAGACGCTGGGACCGGCGGCCACGGTCGACGGACCGATGACCGTCGACGTCGCGCTCTCGGCCGACGCGGCGCGGGCACTGCGCCCCGGATCGACGGTCGCCGGCGCCGCCGACGTGATCCTCGCGCCGTCGATGGAATCCGCGTCGATGATCGTGCGCACGCTGGTCGGCGCCAACGCGGCGTTCGCCGCCGGGGTCGTCCTCGGCGCACGGGTTCCGATCGTCGTCGCGGGCCCCGGCGACTCGATCGAGAGCCGGGTCGCCTCCTGCGTGCTCGCGGCGCTCGTCGCCGCACAACCCCGCGCCCGGGACACCCCGGAGGTCGAGGCCGCCCGCGCGGCCTGAAGCGGTCGGGGCTCCGCGCGCGGCGCGGTCAGCGCTTGAACAGACCGCGCAGCGCGCCGGCGAGATCTTCCGCCGGGCGCGGCGCCGTACCCGCGGCCGGTTCGCCGGTCGCCTTCCCTCCGGCACGCGCGGTCGCGCAGGGGCTCGGGTCCTCGCCGGCGTTGAGCAACGGCGAAGCCAGCAGCGACCACCCGCCGGACGCCACCGCACCGCCGACCGCGATCGCCGCCTTCGCGGCGCCGACCTTGTCGAGCCCGATCGACGGGTTCGCGATCGGGCCGGTGACACGTACGAGCTCCGCCAGCTCGACCGCACCGATCGACAGCCCTTTGCGCGCGCGCGGCCGGATCAGCAGATCGAGCGTCTGGTGGCCCAGGTCGATCGTCCCCGACGCCGACACCGCGAGCACCGACGTCTCCGCCGCCAGCGTCCTTTCGGCGTGGGCGACGCCGTCGCGCACCGTCAATCGCGCGACCACGCATTGCAGCTCGGTCGATTTCTCGGTGCGCCGCAGCGGATTGATCGCGTCGGCGAGCCGCGACAGCGATTCGGCGCCGGTGGCCGACGGCGGACCTTCGATGCGCATCGGTCCGATATCGGCGCGGATCGAGCCGCTCGACCGCGCGACGAACGCGTCGGAGGCCGGGCCCTGGAGGTCGACCGCGAGCGTCGCGCGTCCGCCGCTCGCGCTGCGGCCGGCCGGCAGCGCGCCGGCGACGCGTCCGACCTCGATGTTGCGGCCGTCGAGCACGACGCGCGCGCGATCGGTCGCCGCGTCCGCCTGCACGCGCAGCGTCAGCGTGCCGCCGCCCAGCTCCGCGACGACCGGATCGGCCGCGAGCTTGCCGTCGGCGACGACGACGCGTCCGCGCGTATTGGCGATCTCGACGCCACCGGTGGCGATCCGGTCGACGACGAAATCGACGTCCGCGTCGACCCGCTTCAGCGCGTGCGTCGCCGGCGTCGCGGCCCGCGCCGACGCGGTGGCCGGCGTCGGTTTCGGCGCGCCACCGGCTGCACGGAGCTTGGCCAGATCGACGCGCTCGACGTGCAGTCGCCCGCGAATCCGCTCGACCGGCGCGGAGGCGTCGAGCAACAGGTTGCCGTCGAACCGGGCGCCGGCGATCGCGCCCGCCAGTCCCGCGATCGTGATCCTCCGACCGGCGATCTCGAGACGTCCACCCACCTTGCCGGCCTCGCGCGCGAGCGCCGGCGCGAGGCTCGTGATGCGCTCGCTGCCGGCGGCCCACTCGACGGTAACGTCGGCGACCGCGCCCGGCCCGCTGTCGCGCCGCTCGACGCGACCCTTGGCCTTGACCGCGACGCCGCCGCCGTCGAGTCGCGCGTCGAAGTCGAACGGGACGCGCTCGCGGATCGAGGCGAACGGATCGCCGCTGGCCGCCTCCAGCGACCACGACGTCTTCTGATGTTCGAGGCGTCCCGCCCATCCGAGTCGGGCGCCGTCGCGCGGCGCGATCTCGAACCGCTCGATGCGGATCGACTCCGGATTCGACTCGCCGCGCGGCGCCCAGACGATGTCGGCGCCGCCCAGGACCACCGGCCCGGCGAGTCGCACGCTCGTGCCGCCGCCGTCACCCCGCGACGGCGGTGCCGCGGCCGTACCCGCGCCCGGGCCCGCGCCCGCGAATTGCCAGTTGCCGCTGCCGTCGGCGAGCGTCTCGAGCCTGAGATCCAACCCGTCGATCTCGAGCCGGTCGAGTTCGACCGCGCGCCGGGTGATCAGCGGCCAAGTGGCGACCGAACCGCGCAGGCGCGCCGCCTTCGCGAGATGTTCGCGCGAGGCGCCCGGCGGATTGCCGATCGACACGCCGCTCGCGACCAGCGCGAGCCGCGGCCACCACGAGAGTTCCACCGGCCCGGCCACCTCGATGCGCCGTCCGGTCGCCTTCGACGCCTCGGCCGTGGCATACCGCACCAGCGCGCCGGCGTCGACGGTCGCCACGACGACGGCCACGACCGCCGCGACCAGGACGACGACGATCCCGCCGCCGATCGCGACCCGGCGCAACAGCTTCCCGGTGTCCATCGCGCGCCGCCGGTCAGGACTTGCGCACGCGCAGGCTGGGCATCGCCGCGATCACCTTGGCGCCGGCCACGCAATCGACGAAATACCGGACCCGCCCGTTGATCTCCTCCTCGACCAGACCGTGGATGTCGGTGTCGAAGCCCGGAAAGCGCTCGTTGAAATCGCGCGCGAACTGCAGGTACTTGACGATCTGGCGGTTGAACCGCTCGCCGGGAATGAGCAGCGGGATGCCCGGCGGATAGGGCGTCAGCAGCGCGCTGGTCACGCGGCCCTCGAGGTCGTCGATCTCGACCCGCTCGATCTCGCGGTGCGCCATCCGGGCGAACGCGTCGGCCGGCTTCATCGCCGGCTCGAGATTGGACACGTACATCTCGGTGGTCAGCCGGCCGATGTCGTTGGCCTTGTAGATGCCGTGGATCGCCTCGCACAGGTCGCGCAGGCCGATGCGCTCGTAGCGCGGATGCGCCTGCACGAACTCGGCAGCACCCGCCACAGCGGCTGGTTCTGGTCGTGGTCGGCCTTGAACTGCTGGAGCGCGGTCACGAGCGTGTTCCAGCGGCCCTTGGTGATGCCGATCGTGAACATGATGAAGAACGAGTACAGGCCGGTCTTCTCGACGATGACGCCGTGCTCGGCCAGGTACTTGGTCACGATCGAGGCCGGAATGCCGCGCTCGGCGAAGTCGCCGTCGACGTCGAGGCCGGTCGGCGTCAGCACCGTCGCCTTGATCGGATCGAGCATGTTGAAGCCCGGTGCCAGGTCGCCGAAGCCGTGCCAGCGGTCGCCCGCCCGGATGATCCAGTCGTCGCGGCTGCCGATTCCCTCGGCCGCGAGGTGGTCCGGGCCCCAGACCTTGAACCACCACGAATCGCCGAACTCCTCGTCGACCTTGCGCATCGCGCGACGGAAGTCGAGCGCCTCGAGGATCGACTCCTCGACCAGCGCCGTCCCGCCGGGGGGCTCCATCATCGCCGCCGCCACGTCGACGACGCGATGATCGAGTACTGCGGCGAGGTCGACGTGTGCATCAGGTACGCCTCGTTGAACCGGGGCCGGTCCAACTGGCGGGTTTCGCTGTTCTGCACCAGGATCTGCGAGGCCTGCGACAGACCGGCGAGCAGCTTGTGAGTCGACTGCGTCGAGAAGACCAGCGCGTCGCGGCTGCGCGGCCGGTCTCTGCCGATCGCGTGCATGCCGTTGTAGAACTCGTGGAAGGTCGCGTGCGGCAGCCAGGCCTCGTCGAAGTGCAGCGTGTCGATCTTCGTCCCCAGCAGCTCCTTGATCGTATCGACGTTGTAGAGCACGCCGTCGTAGGTGCTCTGCGTGATCGTCAGGATCCGCGGCTTCGCCTTGACCGCGCGGGCGAACGGGTGGGCGCGGATCTTGCGCTCGATCGACTCCCAGCGGAACTCGCTCTGCGGGATCGGGCCGATGATGCCGTGATGGTTGCGCGTCGGCGTCAGGAACACCGGGATCGCCCCGGTCATCGTGATCGCGTGCAGGATCGATTTGTGGCAGTTGCGGTCGACGATGACGACGTCTCCGGGGGCGACCGTCGCGTGCCAGACCATCTTGTTCGACGACGACGTGCCGTTGGTGACGAAGAAGAGCTCGTCGGCGGAGAAGATGCGCGCGGCGTTCCGCTCGGAGGCCGCCACCGGCCCCGAATGGTCGAGCAGCTGGCCCAGCTCGTCGACCGAGTTGCAGACGTCGGCGCGCAGCATGTTCTCGCCGAAGAACTGGTGGAACATCTGGCCGACCGGGCTCTTGAGGAAGGCGACGCCGCCCGAGTGCCCCGGACAGTGCCACGAGTACGAGCCGTCGTTGGCGTAGTGGACGAGCGCGCGGAAGAACGGCGGCGCGAGGCTGTCGAGGTAGGTCCGGGCCTCGCGCAGGATGTAGCGCGCGACGAACTCCGGCGTGTCCTCGTTCATGTGGATGAAGCCGTTCAGCTGCCGGAGGATGTCGTTGGGGATGTGGCGCGACGTGCGGGTCTCCCGTGCAGGAACACCGGGATCTCGGCGTTGCGGAAGCGGATCTCCTCGACGAAGGCGCGCAGGCTCTTTAGCGCCGGGCTCTCCTCGGGCAGAACGTGGGCGAGCTCCTCGTCGTCGATCGACAGGATGAACGCCGAGGCGCGGCTCTGCTGCTGGGCGAAACTCGCGAGGTCGCCGTAGCTGGTGACACCGAGCACCTCGGTGCCCTCGGCCTCGATCGCCCGGGCGAGCGCGCGGATGCCCAACCCGCTCGCGTTCTCCGAGCGGTAGTCTTCGTCGATGATGACGACGGGGAAACGGAACTTCATCTTCGCTCCTGTCGGGGTGCGGCGGCGCCCGCCGGTCCCGCCGGGTGCGACCCCGGGACGGCGGCGCCCCGGTCGTGGGCGCCGGGGTCGCGGTCCGCATTGTGCGCCGGTCGCGGGCCGATGGCGACGGCTTCGGCCCTGCGGACGCCGCCGGGTTCGACCGGTGTCCGCAGGACGCAACAGGCCGCCGGCCCGCGCGCCGCGCCGCTAGCCGCGCCCGCCGGCGAGCGCCGCCGAGCGCGGATGCGCGCGCAGCCGGGCCATCGCCCAGACGCCCGCCGCCGGCCCGATCGCCAGCGGCACGAACGCGTACCGCCAGCCCAGCGCCTCGACGAGCGGCGGCATCAGATGGATCGTCGCGAGCGTGAGCGTGAAGCCAAGCGCTGTCTGTGTCGTCAGCATCGTCCCGACGCGGGCCGGGTCGGCGAGTTCGGCGATCGACGCCGAGAACTGCGCCGAGTCGGCGACGATCGCCACGCCCCAGACGACGCAGAGGACGACCAGCGCGGCCGGCGGGCCGCCGTAGAGCGTCCCGACCAGCGCCGCGCAGCTCCCCGACACCGCCATCGCCACGATCGCCAGCGTCGTGCGTCCGAGCCGGTCGGCGAGGTAGCCGGCCGCGACGCAGCCGATGGCGCCGGAGCCGATCGTCGCGAACGCCGCCAGCCGGGCCGCGGGCGCCGCCTCGTCCGCCGGCAGCACCTCGGCGAAGCTCGCCGCCAGGAACACGCCGATCCACGCCCACATCGCGTAGAGCTCCCACATGTGGCCGAGGTACCCCAGGTTGGCGAGGCGCAGCGGCCGGTCCCGCCAGGCGTCCAGCACCGCGCGCGGATCGAACCGCGGCGGCGGCGCCCGGTTCGGTCCGACGCCCGCGGCGCCGATCAGCAGCGCCGCGCCGACCGCGCATGCCGAGGCGATCGCGACCGGCGTGCGCCAGTCGGCGCCGGCGAGCGCGCTGGCGAGATGCGGCGTCGCCGACCCCAGCGTCAGCGCGCCGACGAGGACGCCCACGAGCAGCCCCATGTCGCCGTCGGCCCAGGTCGCCGCCAGCCGCATGCCGACCGGATAGACGCCGGCCATCGCCATCCCGGTCGCCAATCGCAGCGCCGGCATCGCCAGCGAGTCGGGCTCGACGAGCAGGACCAGGCCGTTGGCGAGCGCCCCGGCGAGCGCGGCCGCGCGGAAGAACCGCCGCGGCTCCAGCCGGTCGGCGAGCGAGAGCACCGCGCTAGCGACGCAGCCGGCGACGAAGCCGAGCTGCACGCCGCTCGTCAGCGCTGCCTGCAGGAGGCCGGAGAGCCGGTGCTGAGCGACGAGCTGCGGAACGACCGCCGACGCCGAGAACCACACCGACATCGCCGCGAGCTCGCAGGCGGCGATGATCGCGATCGAGGCCGTCTTGCCCCGCATGTGCGTCCGGACCGCCGGCGGGCGCCCGAGGTCTACATCCGCGGCAGCGTCACGCCCTTCTGACCCTGGTACTTGCCGCCGCGGTCCTTGTAGGAGGTCTCGCAGACCTCGTCCGACTCGAAGAAGATCACCTGCGCGACGCCCTCGTTGGCGTAGATCTTCGCCGGCAGCGGCGTCGTGTTGCTGAACTCCAGCGTCACGTAACCCTCCCACTCCGGCTCGAACGGCGTCACGTTGACGATGATGCCGCAGCGCGCGTAGGTCGACTTGCCCAGGCAGATCGTCAGCACGTTGCGCGGGATGCGGAAGTACTCGACGGTGCGCGCGAGCGCGAACGAATTGGGCGGGATGATGCAGACTTCGCCGGAGAAATCGACGAACGACTTCTCGTCGAAGGCCTTCGGGTCGACGATCGTGGAGTTGATGTTGGTGAAGATCTTGAATTCCGCCGAGCAGCGGATGTCGTAGCCGTAGCTCGACGTGCCGTAGGAGACGATGCGTCGCCCGTCGACCGCGCGGACCTGTCCCGGTTCGAACGGCTCGATCATCCGGTGCTCGGCCGCCATCCGGCGGATCCAACGGTCGGACTTGATCACGTCGACTCTCCCTGCGTCAAATCGCCCGCCTCCGGCCCGCCCTCGGCCGCGAGACGCCCGGTCGTTGCGCGCCGGCCGTTCCTCGGACACCGCACGACCACCGACCGGCCCACCACGCTCCGCCCTGCGCCCGGTCCTGCGATTTCCGCGCGCCGGCCCTAGCCCGCGCACCGCACCCTCGCAGACCATGTCGCGGCGCCCCGCAATGCGCCCGGTCCTCCGATCTCCGCGCGCCGGCCCTTGCCCGCGCACCACACCCTCGCAGACCGTGTCGCGGCGCCCCGCAATGCGCCCGGTCCTTCGATTTCCGCGCGCCGGCCTCGACGCGTTGAGGGGCGCGGCAGCGCCCCTCCAACGCGATGGGGCCGGCGCGGATACCTCCGCTACGTGTTCTGGACCGAAATCGTCGGAAACTTCGCCGAGAAGTCCTGCGCCTTCTGCGCCACCGCCACCGCGACCTTGCGCGCGATCGACTTGTAGACCTGCGCGACCGGCCCGTCGGGGTCGGCGATCACCGTCGGCCGACCGGAATCCGCCTGCTCGCGGATGCGGATGTCGAGCGGCAGGCTCCCGAGGAACGGCACGCCGTAGTCGCGGCACATGCGCTCGCCGCCGCCTTCGCCGAAGATGTGTTCGGCGTGACCGCATTTCGAACAAACGTGGATCGCCATGTTCTCGACGATGCCGACGATCGGGACGCCGACCTTCTCGAACATCTTGAGTCCCTTGCGCGCGTCGAGCAGCGCGATGTCCTGCGGCGTGGTCACGATCACCGCGCCGTTGACCGGGACCTTCTGCGAGAGCGTGAGCTGGATGTCGCCGGTGCCCGGCGGCATGTCGACGACCAGGTAGTCGACCTCGCGCCAGTTGGTGTCCTTCAAGAGCTGCTCGAGCGCCTGCGTGACCATCGGGCCGCGCCAGACCATCGGCGTGTCGGAGTCGATCAGGAACCCGATCGACATCGCCTGGACGCCGTAGGCCTCGAGCGGCTCGAGCGTCTTGCCGTCGGTCGATTCCGGGCGACCGGTGATGCCGAGCATCGTCGGCTGCGACGGACCGTAGATGTCGGCGTCGAGCACGCCGACGGTCGCGCCCTCGGAGGCCAGCGCGAGCGCGAGATTCACCGCGGTCGTCGACTTGCCGACGCCCCCCTTGCCCGACGCGACGGCGACGATGTTCTTGACGCCGGGGACGAGCTTCACGCCGCGCTGCACCGCGTGCGAGGTGATCTTCTGGTCGACGGTGACGCTCACCCGGCCCGCACCCGGCATCGCCGCGAGCGCGCCGGCGATCAGACGGCGGATCGCGTCGTGCTGGCTCTTCGACGGATAGCCGAGGACGACGTCGACGCTGATGTCGGCGCCGGCGACCGCGACCTTGCGGATCGACTTGCCGGACACGAAGTCGCGGCCGGTGTTCGGATCGACGAGCTCCTTCAGTCGGGCCTGGACGTCGGCTTGGGTGATGGCCATCGGCTTCGGCTTTCGCGTGCGCAACGGGGCGGGATGTCGATTCTAGCCGATCCGGCCGGCGACCCCGCGTCGCCCGCGCGCCCGCGCGCCGGCGCCGGCCGCGCCTCCGGCGGCGAATCGACCCTTTGCTAGAATGGCAGGCTTGCCCCTCGCCGTCTCAAGGTCTTCGATGCCCGCCGCCCGCCGGACCCTGTTCGTGACCACGGCGCTGCCGTACGCGAACGGCCCGTTCCACATCGGCCACGTCATGGAGTACATCCAGGCCGACATCTGGGTGCGCTTCCAGCGGCTGCACGGCCACGACGTGCGCTTCGTGTGCGCCGACGACGCGCACGGCGCGCCGATCATGCTCAAGGCCGAGGGACTCGGGATCACGCCGCAGGCGCTGGTCGCCCGGGTCGCCGCGACCCGGCCCAAGCACCTCGAGGGCTTCCACATCTCGTTCGACCACTGGCATTCGACCGACTCACCGGAGAACGTCGAGCTGGTGCAGGACATCTTCCGGCGGCTCGACGCCGCCGGGCTCGTCTACGGCAGGACGATCGAGCAGTTCTACGATCCGGTCAAAGGCATGTTCCTGCCCGACCGGTACATCAAGGGCACCTGCCCGAAGTGCGCTGCGAAGGACCAGTACGGCGACGCCTGCGAGAACTGCAGCTCGACCTATTCGCCGACCGAGCTCGTCGATCCCTACTCGACGCTGACCGGCGCCAAGCCGGAGCTGCGCAGCTCCGAGCATCTGTTCTTCCGCATCTCGGCGCCGGAGGTCGTCGACTTCCTCGGTCGCTGGACCGTCGAGCCTTCGCCCGGCCAGGCGCTGCAGCCGGAGGTGCTGAACAAGATCCGCGAATGGCTGGGCGGCGGCGGCACCGATGGGCGGCTCGCCGACTGGGACATCTCGCGCGACGCGCCCTATTTCGGCATCCCGATCCCCGGACATCCGGGGAAGTACTTCTACGTCTGGCTCGACGCGCCGATCGGCTACCTCGCGAGCCTCACCGCCCACCTGCGCGGCCACGGCGTCGAGCTCGGCGCTTTCCTCGCCCGCGACGACGTCGAGCAGTACCACTTCATCGGCAAGGACATCATCTACTTCCACACGCTGTTCTGGCCAGCGGTGCTCCGCTTCGCCGGGAAGCCGTACCGCGTGCCGGACAACGTCTTCGTCCACGGCTTCATCACCTTCTCCGGCGAGAAGATGTCGAAGTCGCGCGGCACCGGCGTCTCGCCCGACGTCTACCTCGACCTCGGCCTCGACCCCGAATGGCTGCGCTACTACCTGGCGGCGAAGCTCAACGACCGGGTCGAGGACCTCGATTTCAATCCGGACGACTTCGTCGCCCGCGTCAACAGCGACCTGGTCGGCAAGTACGTCAACATCGCCAGCCGCGCGGCGACCTTCGTCACCCGCCATTTCAGCGGCGCACTCGCCTACCGCGACGACGACCGACGTCATCTCGTCGACAGCGCGCTGGGCAGCGCGACACTGGCGGCCGAACGCTACGAAGCCCGCCAGTACGGCCAGGTCGTGCGCGAAGCGATGGCGATCGCCGACCGCGTCAACGAGGCGTTCGACGAGGCCCGGCCGTGGCTGCTCGCGAAGGACCCGGCGCGCCACGCCGACCTCCAGGCCGTGTGCTCGCGCGCGCTCGCCGGGTTCAAGCTGATCAGCGTGCTGCTCGCGCCGATCCTGCCCAGGACTGCGTCTCGTGTCGCCCGCGAGCTTTTCGGCCTCGACCGCGATTTCGCCTGGTCGGACGCGGCGGTGCCTCCCGAGCGGATCGAGCCGTACCGCCATCTGCTGACCCGCATCGACCCCAAGCAGGTCGATGCCTTGATCGAGGGGCCGAGGGCGGTCGCGCCGGCCGTGGCCGCGGGCCCGGCCCCGGTCGCGCCGGCGACCACGCCGGCGATGGCGCCCGGGGAGGCGGCCGGGACCGCGACGATCTCGATCGAGGAGTTCGCCAAGCTCGACCTGCGGATCGCCCGGATCGTCGGCGCCGAGCAGGTCGCCGGCGCCGACAAGCTCCTCAAGCTCACGCTGGACCTGGGCGAAGGTCGGCCCAGGACGGTGTTCGCCGGCATCAAGTCCGCCTACGACCCGGCCACGCTGGTCGGGAGGCTGACGCCGATGGTCGCGAACCTCGCGCCGCGCAAGATGAAATTCGGAGTCTCCGAGGGCATGGTCCTGGCGGCCTCCGGCGAGGGGCCGGGCATCTACCTGCTCGCCCCCGACGACGGAGCCGCCCCCGGCATGCGGGTCAAATGACCGTCGAACGGACCGTCGGACGCAGGACGGCGAGCCCCGCGGCGCACGACTGAACCGCGGGGCACGATGCCCATCACCGCGCTCGATCTGCTCTGCGCCGCCATCGCCGCCTGGCTGGCGATCGGAGCAGCCGGCCTCGCGATCGCGAACCGGGTCCGGCTGATCAGCCGGGTGCTGTTTCCCGCCGGCGCCCTGGTCGGCGTGCTGATCGCGCTGGTCGCGTTCACCGCGATCGCGGCGCCCGCGCAGACGCGGATCCTGCCGTTCGGCCTGCCCGACCTGCCGTTCCACCTGCGCGTCGACGCGCTGTCGGCGTTCTTCCTGCTGCTGCTGGGGGCCACGGCCGCCGCGGTGTCGGTCTACTCCGCGGGCTACTTCCGCGCCGGCGAGGGCGCATCGCCCGGGCTCCTCTGCTTCCAGTACCACGCGTTCCTCGCGGCGATGGCGCTCGTGCTCGTCGCCGACGACGCCTACGCGTTCATGGTCGCCTGGGAGGCGATGGCGCTGGCGTCGTTCTTCCTGGTGACCACCGACCACAAGATCGCCGAGATCCGGCGCGCGGGCTACCTGTACCTGCTGATCGCGCACATCGGCGCGATCGCGATCCTGCTCGCGTTCGGCACGCTGAAAGGCGGTGGCGACTACACGTTCGCGTCGATGCGCACCGCCGGACTCGACGCCGGCTGGGCGTCGGTCGCGTTCTTCCTCGCGCTGACCGGCTTCGGCGCCAAGGCCGGCGTGATGCCGCTGCACGTCTGGCTGCCCGAAGCGCACCCGGCGGCGCCTTCGCCGGTCTCGGCGCTGATGAGCGGCGTCATGCTCAAGACCGCGATCTACGGCCTGTTGCGGGTGACCTTCGACCTGCTGTCGCTGCAGCTGTGGTGGTGGGGCGTCGTCGCCCTCGCGCTCGGCCTGGCGACCGCGTTGTTCGGCGTGATCTTCGCCGCCGTGCAGACCGACATGAAACGGCTGCTCGCCTGGTCGTCGATCGAGAACATCGGCATCCTGGTCGCCGGGATCGGGCTCGCCGTCCTGTTCAAGGCCTACGGCAAGCCGGCGCTCGCGGCGATCGCGATGACCGCGGTGCTCTACCACGCGCTCAACCACGCGCTGATGAAGAGCCTGCTCTTCCTCGCCACCGGCTCGGTGCTGCACGCCACCCACGAGCGCAGCCTCGGCCGCCTGGGCGGGCTCGCGCGCCGGATGCCCTGGGTCGCCTCGCTCGCGCTCGTCGGCGTCCTGGCGATCGCCGGGCTGCCGCCGCTCAACGGATTCGTCTCCGAGTGGCTGCTGATCCAGGCGTTCCTGTTCACGCCGACGCTGCCGCAGTCGTTCGTCAACATGCTCGTGCCGCTGGCGGCGGCGGCGCTGGTCCTGACCGCCGCGCTGGCCGCCTACGTGATGGTCAAGTTCTACGGCGTCGTCTTCCTGGGCCGCCCGCGCGAGGCGAACCTCGCCTACGCGCGCGACGCCGGCCCCTGGGAGCGCGCCGCGCTCGCCGCGCTCGCCATCGGATGCGTCGCGCTCGGACTCGCGCCGGCGGCGCTGATCGCGCTCATCGAACCGGTCAACGCGATCCTGGTCGGCGCTGCGCCCGGCGCGTCGGCCGGCCACTGGCTGATGCTGGCGCCGTTCGGCGAGGAGCGTTCGAGCTACAGCCCGCTGGTCGTGCTGGCGGTCGTGCTGGCGGTCGTCTTCCTGACGATCCAGGTCGTGCACCGGCTCTGGCACGGCCGCGTGCGCCGGTCCGATCCGTGGGACTGCGGCTTTCCGCTGCAGACGCCCAGGATGCAGGACACCGCCGAGGGCTTCGGCCAGCCGATCCGACAGGTCTTCGAGCCCTTCTTCCGGATCGAGCGCGAGCTGCCGACGCCGTTCGACGCCAAGCCGCGCTACCGGGTCCGCGCCGACGACCCCTGGTGGCACTGGATCTACGTGCCGATCGCACGCGCCGTCGACTGGACCGGGCGGCTGGTCGGTCGCATCCAGCAGGGCCGCATCTCGGTCTATCTGACCTTCAGCTTCGTCACGCTGCTCGCGCTGCTCGTCTTCGTCCGATGACCGGCGCCGCCGTCCTCACCCAGGTCCTGCAGGTCGCGCTCGCGCTTGCGCTCGCGCCGCTGCTGTCCGGCTGGGTCGCGATCTGCCGCGCCTGGCTCGCGAACCGCCGCGCGCCGCCGCTGGCGCTGCCGTACCGGACGATCCGCAAGCTCTTCGCCAAGGACGCGGTCGTCGCCGCCAACGCGTCGCCGATTTTCCGGCTCACGCCCTACGCCGTCTTCGGCGCGATGGTCTGCGCCGCGGCGATCGTCCCCTCGCTCGCCACCGACGTGCCCTTCGCGCTCGCCGCCGACGCGATCGCGCTGGTCGGCCTGTTCGCGCTCGCCCGCGTCTTCATCTCGCTGGCGGCGATGGACATCGGCACCGCCTTCGGCTCGCTGGGCGCCCGGCGCGAGATGTTCGTCGGCTTCCTGGCCGAACCGGCGCTGCTGATGGTGTTGTTCACCGCCTCGCTGATCTCCGGGTCGACCTCGCTGCCTTCGATCGTCGACACGCTGGCGCATCGCGAGCTCGCCATCTACCCGAGCCTCGCGTTCGCCGGCGTCGCGTTCACGATGGTGTCGCTCGCCGAGAACGCGCGCATCCCGGTCGACAATCCGACGACCCACCTCGAGCTCACGATGATCCACGAGGCGATGCTGCTCGAGTACTCGGCGCGGCACCTGGCGCTGATCGAATGGGCGGCGGCCCTCAAGCTCTTCAACTACTCGTGCATCGGCCTCGCGCTGTTCTTCCCCTTCGGCATCGCCGCCGGCGACGGCGACTGGCCGGCCTTCGCGCTGGCGGTCCCGATCCTCGTCGCCAAGCTCGCCGCCGGCGGGTTCGCCCTGGCGCTGATCGAGACGCTCTCGGCGAAGATGCGGATCTTCCGCGCGCCCGAGTTCCTCGGCACCGCCTTCCTGCTCGCGGTGCTCGCGATGCTCGTCCACCTGCTGCTGGGATCCTGATGGAAGCGATCCGCCGCCGGCAGCCGCCGCCGCGCCCGGAGCGCCGGCGATGAACGTCCTGCCGCTCCACGCGCAGGTCATCAACCTGCTCGCGGCGATCCTGCTGCTGCTCGCCTTCGCGATGCTGGCGCAGCGGCGGGTACTGTCGCTGATCGATCTGTTCGCCGCGCAGGGCCTCGCGCTCGCGGTGTCCACCGGCATCGTCGCCTCGGTCACCGGTCAGACGCACCTGTGGTGGTCGGCCGGCATCACGCTCGCGCTCAAGGTCGTGCTGCTGCCGTGGATCCTCTACCGGTTGATCCGGCGGCTCGACGTCAAGTGGGACGTCGAAGGCCTGGTCAACGTGCCGACGACGATGCTGATCGGCATCGTCCTGGTGGTCTTCTCGTTCAACCTCGCCGTCCCGATCTCGCAGCTTTCCGGCACGATCACGCGTTCGACGCTGGGCATCGCGATGGCGAGCGTCATGCTGTCGTTCCTGATGATGATCACCCGCCGCAAGGCGATTCCCCAGGTGATCGGCTTCCTGTCGATGGAGAACGGGCTCTTCTTCGCCGCGACCAGCGCCACCTACGGGATGCCGATGGTCGTCGAGCTGGGCATCGCGCTCGACGTGCTGGTCGGCGTCCTGATCCTCGGCGTGTTCTTCTTCCAGATCCGCGAGCAGTTCGACAGCCTCGACCTCAAGCACCTCGAGAAGCTCAAGGAGGGCGAGTGACCGAGATCCTCGCGGTCCTCGGCTTCCCGCTCGCCGGCGCCGCGCTGCTCGTCGTCGTCGGCGCCCGGCGCGAGGCGGCGGCGGTGAACATCGCCGCGAGCCTGGCCACGTTCGCCGCCGCGACCGCGCTGGCCGCGCGCGTGCTCGCCGACGGGCCTCTCCTGGCGCTCGACCGGCAGTTCTTCGTCGACCCGTTCAACGTGTTCCTGGTCGCGCTGACCGCGTTCGTCGGCTTCACGACCTCGCTGTTCTCGCGGCCGTACATGCGGATCGAGGAGCGGCACGGCCGGGTCAACGTGTTGCGCCTGCGGCTCTACCACAGCATGTACCAGCTCTTCAATTTCACCATGCTGCTGGCGCTCCTCACCAACAACCTCGGCATCCTCTGGGTGGCGATGGAGGCGGCGACGCTCGCCACCGTGCTGCTGGTGTCGCTCTACCGGACGCCGGCGAGCCTCGAGGCGGCGTGGAAGTACTTCATCCTGTGCGGCGTCGGCATCGCCCAGGCGCTGTTCGGCACGATCCTGCTCTACTTCGCCGCGGAGAAGGTGCTGGGCGCCGGCGGCGGCGCGCTCTTGTGGACCGCGCTCGACGGCGTCAAGGGGCAGCTCGAGCCGACCGTGCTCGCGATCGCGTTCGTCTTCCTGCTGGTCGGCTACGGCACCAAGGTCGGCCTGGTGCCGCTGCACAACTGGCTCCCCGACGCCCACGCCGAAGGTCCGACGCCGGTCTCCGCGGTGCTGTCCGGCCTCCTGCTCAATGTCGCCCTCTACGCGGTGGTCCGCTGCAAGGTGCTGGTCGACGGCGCGGTCGATCCGGGGTTCGCGCGCGACCTGTTGATGGGTTTCGGACTGCTCTCGGTCGTCGTCGCCGCCTTCCTGCTCGCCCGCCAGAAGGACATCAAGCGGCTCTTCGCCTACTCGTCGATCGAGCACATGGGCATCATCACCTTCGCCTTCGGCATGGGCGGCCCGGTCGCGAACTTCGCCGCGCTGCTGCACATGACCGTCCATTCGCTGACCAAGTCGGCGATCTTCTTCGCCGTCGGGCACGCGGCGCAGAAGGCCGGAACGCAGATCATGGACGACATCCGCGGACTGCTCACGCTCTCGCCGGCGATCGGCTGGGGCCTGGTCCTGGGCACGCTCGCGATCCTCGGCCTGCCGCCGTTCGGCGTCTTCGCCAGCGAATTCCTGATCCTGACGACGGCGATGGTCGCCCAGCCGTGGGCGACGCCGTTCCTGCTGGTCGCGCTGGGCGTGGCGTTCGCCTCGGTGTTCGCCAAGGTGCAGCCGATGGTGTTCGGCGAGCCGAACGCCAGGCGCCTGCCTGAGCGCCCGGCGATGGCGCCGGTGTTCGCGCACCTCGGCATCGTCCTGATGCTGGGACTGTGGATCCCGCCGTTCCTGGCCGAGTGGTTCCGCCAGGCCGCCCGCCTGATCGGATGACCGGCTGATGGACCTCTCCGGACTCGGCATCGCGCTCGCGACACTGCCCTCGGCGGTGCGCGCGTTCCGCGCGCCGGTCGGATCCGGCGCGCTCGTGCCGGCCTGCCGGCTCGCTCGCGAACAGGGCGCCCGCCTCGCGGCGCTGTGGACGACCGACGAACGCGATCGCGGCCTGGGCTTCGTGCTGCGCGTGGCGCTCGTCGACCGCGACGCCTTGACGGTGCTCGAGCAGAGCCTGCCCGACCTGCCCGACGCGTGCTACGGCGACATCTCCGCCGTCTATCCAGCCGCCGGGCGCATGCAGCGAGCGGCCTTCGACCTCACCGGCACCGCGTTCGAGGCGGACGACGCGCGCCCGTGGACCTGGATGGCCGCCTGGCCGATCGATCGCTTTCCGCTGCGACGCGACTTCGAGGCGTCGCCGAAATGGGAGCCGGGGCAGGAGGAATACGAATTCGTCCGCGTCGACGGCGACGGCGTCCACGAGATCCCGGTCGGACCGGTGCACGCCGGCATCATCGAGCCCGGCCATTTCCGCTTCCAGATCGTCGGCGAGAAGGTGCTGCGGCTCGAGGAGCGGCTCTCGTGGGTCCACAAGGGCATCGAGAAGCGCTTCGAGTCGGCGAGCGTCGCCGAAGGCGCCCGGCTCGCCGGCCGCGTGTCCGGCGACAGCACGGTCGCCTACGCCTGGGCCTACGCGCAGGCCGCCGAGGCGATCGCCGGCGCGAGCGCGCCGCCGCGCGCCGCGTGGCTGCGGGCGCTGGCGCTCGAACGCGAGCGCGTCGCCAACCACCTGGGTGACCTGGGCTACCTCGGCAACGACGGCGGCTTCGCGTTCGGCCTGTCGCAGTTCTCGCGGCTCAAGGAGGCCTTCCTGCGGGCCAATCTCGCCGCCTTCGGCCACCGGCTGATGATGGACTACGTCGTGCCCGGCGGTGTCGCGCGCGACGTCGAATCGGTGACGTTGCGCGCGATGGACGCCGAATGCCGCGCGCTCGCCGACGAGGTCGCCGCGCTGCGCGGCATCTACGACGAGCACGACGGGCTGCAGGACCGCTTCCGCGCCTGTGGTCGCGTCTCGCCGGCGCTCGCCGCCACGCTCGGCCTCGCCGGGCTCGCGGGACGCGCCAGCGGGCAGGACCACGACCTGAGGCGCGACCTGCCGGTCGCGCCGTACGACGCGCTCGGCGTGACGGTCGCGGCGCGCGTCGACGGCGACGTCGCCGCGCGCGTCGCCGTGCGCTTCGACGAGATCGCCGAGTCGCTGCGCCTGGTCCGCGGGATCGCCGGCGCGCTGCCGGACGGCGAGTTCCGCTCGCCGCTGCCGGCGATCACCGGTCACCGCAGCGGCCTGGGTGCCGTCGAGGGCTGGCGCGGACCGGTGCTGGTGGCGCTCGACGCCGGCCCCGGCGGGGTGATCCGCCGCTGCCATCCGCACGACCCGTCGTGGCAGAACTGGCCGGTGCTCGAGCACGCGGTGATCGGCAACATCGTTCCGGACTTCCCGTTGATCAACAAGTCGTTCAACCTCTCCTACAGCGGACACGACCTGTGACCGCGCGCGAACCCGGGCCATGATTCCGATCCTGCGCAAGATCGCCCAGATTGGCATCGCCACCGAGCCGGCGCCGCCGCCCGCCGACGAGGGTGTCGTCGCGCAACGACTGCAGGAGCGCATCCTGCGGACGCTGGGTCGCGCGCTGGCGATCCGCCAGGTGGATGCCGGCTCCTGCAACGGCTGCGAGCTCGAGATCCACGCGCTTGGCAATCCCGTCTACAACATCGAAGGACTCGGCATCAAGTTCGTCGCGAGTCCGCGCCACGCCGACCTCCTTCTCGTCACCGGGCCGGTGTCGAAGCACATGGCGACCGCGCTCAAGCGCACCTACGACGCCACGCCCGATCCCAAGCTCGTCGTCGCCGTCGGCGACTGCGGCTGCACCGGCGGCGTCTTCGGCGAGAGCTACGCGAGCCTGGGCCGCGTCGCCAACGTCATCCCGGTCGACGTCACCGTTCCCGGCTGCCCGCCGACCCCGGTCGCGCTGCTGCGCGGAATCCTCGCGGCCGTGTCGGCCGCGGCCGCCGCGCGCTGAGCGTCCCGGCGCCGTCAGGCGTCCGAGCGCGCCTCGTCGGCGAGCCAGGCGCTGAACGAACCGAGCGCCGGCGACGGATCGCGGTCGCGCGGCACGCATAGCCAGTGCCCGTGCCGCGCGGTCGCCCGCACGTCGAGCAGCGTCGCGATCTCGCCGCGCGCGAGCGGCTCCTCGATCAGGCAGCGGGGCACGAGGCCGACGCCGAGCCCGTCGGCGGCGGCGCGGATGATCATCGAGTACTGCGCGAACCGGGGTCCGGCGCCGACGCGCGCCGGCGCGACGAGGCCCTGCTGCTCGTACCAGTCCGCCCAGGCGCGCGGCACCTCGACGTGCTGCAGCAGCGTCAGGCGGGCGAGATCGCTCGCCGAGGCGTCGCCGAGCGCCGCGACCCGTTCCGGACGGGCGACCGGAACCACGTCGCGCCCGTTGAGGTAGCGCGCGTCGGCGTGGGGAACGCGGCCTTCGCCGAACAGGATCGCGCAGTCGAGATCGCCCGGGGCGGCGAAATCGATCGACGGCGTGTAGGGGACGAAATGGACCTCGATCGACGGGTGCGCCGCGTGGAAGCGCTTCAGCCGTGGCAGCAGCCATTGGGTCGCGAAGGTCGGCGCGCTGGCGACGTGGACCCGCGAGAGCGCGCCACCACGGTCGCGGACCCGGGTCGCGGCCTCGTCGAGCCCGGCGAGCGCGACGCGGACCGCGGCCAGGTAGTCCGCGCCCGCCCCGGTCAGCTCGATTCGTCCGGCGGGCCGGTGCAGCAATCGCGCGCCCAGCGCCTCCTCCAGCGAGGCGACCTGGCGGCTCACCGCACTCTGCGTCAGGTGGAGATCCCCGCCCGCCCGGGTGAAGCTCGCGTGGCGCGCCACCGCCTCGAAGGCCCTCAATTCGCTCATCGTCGGCATCCGTCGGCCCATCTCGCCCTCCTCGCCATGCGCCCCGCGCATCGCCCCAGTCCAAACCATCGTTTGCCAGGCCGGCGCGGCCGGACTAGTCTGACCGTCGGCCCGATCCGCCCATCGACCCCAGCCGGGATGCTATCGCCTCCGGGCGCCGCTGTTCCATGACCGCCGCCACCGCCTCGTCCCCCCGCTTCGTCCGCGCGGTCACCGCGGTCTACCTCGCCTACCTCGCCGCGCCGATCGTGCTGCTGTTCGTCGGGTCGTTCGGCCGCCTGTGGCTCAATACGCTGCTGCCGACCGGCTTCACCGGCCGCTGGTACGTCGACGTCGCCGCCGATCCGAGCTTCCGGCGGGCGTTCGTCTCGAGCCTGACCGTCGCCGGCCTCGTCGTCGCGCTCTGTCTGGCGATCGGGTTGCCGCTCGCCTACGCCGTCTTCCGCGCCCGGCGACCGGCGGTGCGCGCCGCCGCGCGGGTCGTCTACCAGCTGCCGGTCGCGCTGCCGGCGCTGGTGCTCGCCTTCGGTTTCATCCGCGCGTTCTCGTCGGACGCGCTGCCCTGGCTCGGCTCGATCGGGCTCGTCGTCGCCGGTCATCTGGTGCTGGGCCTGCCGTACTTCCTGCAGGCGGTGGTCGCCGACATGCAGCGGCTCAATCTCCACACGCTGGAGGCGGCCGCCGAGTCGCTGGGCGCGACGGCGGTGCAGCGCTTCTTCCAGATCGTGCTGCCGTCGCTGCGCCACTCGATCCTCGCCGGCCTGATCGTCGTCGCCGCGCTGTCGATCGGCGAGTTCCAGTTCAGCAACCTGGTCGCCGGTTTCCTCAACCGCACCTACCCGGTCGTGCTGCTGCAGGCGTTCTACGGCGCGACCGGATTCGCCTGCGCGGCGACCGTCGTGCTGCTTGCGCTGGCGCTCGCCGCGTCGATCGCCGGCGCGCTGTCGACGCGCGGCGCGATCCGGCCGGCCGGAGCCCACGGATGAACGCACCGGCGGGCGCCGTTCCGGCGGTCGTGCTCGAGGGCGCGACCTACGTCTACCCGGGCACCTCGGGCGGCGTGCGCGACGTCGACCTGACGATCGCCCCCGGCGAGATGCTCGTCTGCATCGGCCCGTCCGGCTGCGGCAAGACGACGCTGCTGCGCCTGATCGCCGGATTCGTGCGCGCGCAGTCGGGCGCCGTGCGGCTCGCGGGTCGCGACGTCACCGCTGCGGACGTCCGCTCGCGCGAGTGCGGCATCGTCTTCCAGTCACGCGCTGTTCCCCACATGAGCGTGCGCGACAACGTCGGCCTACGCGCTGCGCGTGCGCGGCGTCGCCGCCGCCGAGCGCGCCGCGCGCGCCGACCGGATGCTCGAGCTCGTCGGCCTCTCCGCCTACGGCGACCGCCTGCCGGGGGCGCTCTCCGGCGGCCAGCAGCAGCGCGTCGCCCTCGCCCGGGCGCTCGTCTTCGAGCCGCGGGCGCTGCTCCTCGACGAGCCGCTGTCCGCGCTCGACGCCGCGACCCGGGTGGCGATGCGCGACGAGATCCGCCGGATCCAGCGCGAGCGCGCCATCGCGACGCTGCTCATCACCCACGACCAGGACGAAGCGCTGTCGCTCGCCGACCGGATCGCGGTGATGCGCGACGGCCGCCTGATCCAGGTCGACACGCCGCAGGCGATCTACGACGCGCCGGCGTCGGGCTTCGTCGCTTCGTTCGTCGGGCGCGCGAACGTGCTCGACGCCACGATCGTCGCGCCGGACGCGATCGACACGCCGGTCGGTCGCCTCGCCACGCGCGCGCACGGCCGTCCGACCGGCTCGCGCGTGGCCGTGCTGATCCGCCCGGAGCGCGTCGAGCCTCTCGCCGCGAACGAAACCGGCGACAATCCGATCCCGGTCGCGATCGAGCGCGACCGCTTCTTCGGCGCGACCCGCGCGCTGGAGGTCCGCGCCGGCGCGGGCCGCCTCGCGGTCGAAACCTCGTCGCGCGCCCCGGTGCACCGCGTTCGCGTTCCCCGCGACGCGATCCAGTTCCTCGACCCCGCTTCGACCAAGGAGGCGTCATGAAGCTCCCATACCGCATCGCCGCCGCCGCGCTGGCGGCGCTCTGCTCGACCACCCCGATCGCGCAGACCGTCAACGACACGCCCGAGCTCTATCCGGGCGAACGCGCCGCCTACGAGGCCGCGAAGAAGGAGGGCATGGTCGTCTCCTTCGACACCGGCCCGACCTGGGCCAACTGGGCGGCGCAGTTCTCGGCCTTCAAGCGCCGCTACCCGGAGGTCGAGATCGTCTACAACGACCTCGGATCCGCGGCCACCGTCGTGGCGCTCGACAAGGCGCGCAACCGGCCGCAGGCGGACACCGCGTACTACTTCGCCGCCTCGGCGGTCGACGCGGCGAAGAAGGGTCTGGTCGCGCCGTTCAAGCCGGTGAACTTCGAGAGGCTGCCCCCGGTGTTCCGCGAACCCGACGGACGGTGGTTCACGATCCACTCGCTGACCGTCGCCTTCGTCGTCAACACCAAGCTCGTCAAGAACGTGCCGCAGTCGTGGGCGGACCTGCTCAAGCCCGAGTACCGGAACTCGATCGTCTACCTCGACCCGCGCTCGACCGGTGTGGGCCAGGTGCTCGCGTTCGCGGCGAACTTCGGCAACGGCGGCGACATGAACAACGTCCAGCCCGGCCTCGACTACCTGGGCCGGCTGCACCAGTCGGGCAACGTGCTGCGGGTGCTGGGCACCACGCCGTACGCGCAGTTCGTCAAGGGCGAGATCCCGATCTGGATCAGCTACGAGAACGACGGCCTCAAGGCCAAGTGGACCGACGGGCTGGGCGACGCGGTCGCGGTCGTCATCCCGAAGGAGGCGTCGGCCGCCGCGCCCTACGGAATCAGCCTGGTCGAGAAGGCGCCCAATCCCAACGCCGGCAAGCTCTGGCTCAATTTCATCATGACCGACTTCGGCCAGGGGATCTTCGCCCAGGGATTCGTTCGGCCGAGTGTGCCGGGCGTGAAGCTGCCCGACAACGTCGCCGACAAGCTGCCGTCGGCGCCGCAGGTGCGCCCGCTCGACGTCCAGGCCGCCGCGGCGAAGAAGGCCGAGATCGACGCCGGCTGGGTCAAGGCGACCGGCGCGAAGTGACACGAGCGCCCGACCGACACGCGACGCGGACGGGATCGCCGTGAACCGATCCGCGTTCGCGCTTCTCGCCGCACCGGCGGCGGCGCTGTTCGCGCTGTTCTTCGCGCTGCCGCTGGGCGTGCTGGTCGTCGAGTCTCTCGACGACGGCGGGACCGCGTTCGCCCGGGTGTTCGCGTTGCCGACGTTCTGGCCGTCGCTCGGCGGCAGCCTGGTGCTGACGCTGGTCGCGGTCGCGCTCTCGACCTCGGTCGGGCTGGCGGTCGCGCTCCACCTCGCGTCGATGCCGGAGCGGCGGCGCACGCTGCTGTCGTTCGTCATCGCCTTGCCGCTGACCTTTTCCGGGCTGATCGTCGCCTACGGGTTCATCCTCGGCTGGGGGCGGGCCGGCTTCTTCACCCAGATCCTCGCCTGGCTGGGCGCCGACGCCGCGATCGTCGGCAAGGCGCTGTTCACGCCGACCGGCCTCGCCTTCGCCTCGTCGTACTACCTGATCCCGCGCGTGGTCATGGCGCTCTTGCCGGTACTGGTGAATTTCGACCGGACGCAGCTCGCCGCCGCCGAATCGCTCGGCGCGACGCGCGCGCAGGCGTTCCGGCAGGTGCTGCTGCCGCAGATCGCGGCACCGGTCGCCGGTGCCGCCTGCCTGGTCGCCGCCGTCGTGTTCGGCGCCTACGGCACCGCGCTGGCGCTGGTCGGCACGCAGCTGCGCATCCTGCCGCTGCAGCTCTACAGCCTCGTCTCCGAGACGGGGTCCGACTTCCCGGCCGCGGCGGCGCTCGCGCTGCTGATCACGGCCGCCTGCTCGGCGATGATGACCGCCGGCGAGTGGTTCGGCAGCCGCCATGAACGACACCTTGCGACTTGACCGCGCGGCCGGCGTGCTCGTACGAGACGACGGCACCGACTACGACCCCGGGACGCGGTCGTGGTCGGTCCCGGCCGCGCGACCGACCCGCCGGGAGGCCCTCGAGGCGATCACCCCGGTCGACGCGCTGCGCTGGCTCGTGCGCGAGCGGCGCGTGCCGATGCGGGTGCCGGTCGGCGTGATCGGGCCGCGTGAAGCCTCGACCGCGCAGCTCGCCGCCGCCGAGGCGGTCGGCGCCGGTCTCGCCGACATCGGGCTGCCGGTCATCTGCGGCGGTCGCGGCGGCGTGATGCAGGCGGTCTGCGAGGGCGTCCAGCGGGCCGGCGGGGTGTCGATCGGCCTGCTGCCCGAAGCCGACCCCGATCTCGCCAACCGCTACGCGACGCTGGTCGTCGCCACCGGCATCGGCGAGGCGCGCAACGCGCTGATCGCCCGGTCGGCGCACTCGCTGGTCGCGATCGGCGACTCGTTCGGCACGCTCTCCGAGGTCGCGCTCGGCCGCCAGTTCGGCAAACGTGTGATCGGGCTGCTCGGCGCCGCGCGCGTCGAGGGCGTCGTGCACGTCGACGGCGTCGCGGACGCGCTCGACCTGGTCGCGCGCGACGTCCTGGGTCTCGATCCCGGTCGCTGAGCGCCGCCGCGACCGTCCGCCGCGTCACCCGAGCAGGTCGCTCCGCGCGGCGCGCGCCTTGCCGTTGCGTGCCGCCGGCGCCGCCTTCGGCCCGCGCTTCGCGTGCGCCTCGAGCACCGGCTTCAGGTACCGGCCGGTGTAGCTCGCCGCGACCTTGACGACGTCCTCGGGCGTCCCCTGCGCGACGATCCGGCCGCCGCCGCCACCGCCCTCGGGCCCCAGGTCGACGATCCAGTCGGCGGTCTTGATCACGTCGAGGTTGTGCTCGATGACGACGACCGTATTGCCGTGGTCGCGCAGCCGGTGCAGCACCGTGAGCAACAGCTCGATGTCGTGGAAATGGAGTCCGGTCGTCGGCTCGTCGAGGATGTAGAGCGTGCGCCCGGTGTCGCGCTTGGACAGTTCCAGCGCCAGCTTCACGCGTTGCGCCTCGCCGCCGGAGAGCGTCGTCGCCGACTGGCCGAGCGTGATGTAGCCCAGGCCGACGTCGAGGAGCGTGGCGAGCTTGCGCGCGACCGAGGGCACGGCCTCGAAGAACGCGTGCGCCTGCTCGACGGTCATCGCCAGCACCTCGTGCACGTTGCGACCCTTGTAGCGGACGTCGAGCGTCTCGCGGTTGTAGCGCTGGCCGTGGCAGACGTCGCAGGGCACGTAGACGTCGGGCAGGAAATGCATCTCGACCTTGATCAGTCCGTCGCCCTGGCAGGCCTCGCAACGCCCGCCCTTGACGTTGAACGAGAACCGCCCGGGACCGTAGCCGCGCTCGCGCGCCTCCTTCACCTGCGCGAAGAGCTCGCGGATCGGCGTGAACAGTCCGGTGTAGGTCGCCGGGTTCGACCTCGGCGTGCGGCCGATCGGGCTCTGGTCGACGCTGATCACCTTGTCGAAGTGGTCGAGGCCCTCGATCGAGTCGTGCGCCGCCGGCTCGTCGGCGCTGTCGTACAGATGTCGCGCGACCGCGTGGTAGAGCGTGTCGTTGATCAGCGTCGACTTGCCGGAGCCGGACACGCCGGTGACGCAGACCAGCAACCCGACCGGCAACGAGAGGTCGACACCGGCCAGGTTGTTGCCGCGGGCGCCGCGCACGACCAGCTCGCGCGCCGCGTCGCGCCGCCGCCGTCGCTCCGGCACCGGAATCTGCCGGACCCCGGACAGATACTGCCCGGTCAACGACTCCGACGATCGCAGGATGTCGTCCGGCGTGCCCTGCGCGACGACCCGCCCGCCGTGCTCGCCGGCGCCCGGTCCCATGTCGACGACGTGGTCGGCCGCGAGGATCGCCTCCTGATCGTGCTCGACGACGATGACGCTGTTGCCCAGGTCGCGCAGGTGCTTCAAGGTCGCGAGCAGCCGGTCGTTGTCGCGCTGGTGGAGACCGATCGACGGCTCGTCGAGCACGTACATGACGCCGGTGAGCCCCGAGCCGATCTGCGAAGCGAGGCGGATGCGCTGCGCCTCGCCGCCGGACAGCGTCTCCGCCGACCGGTCGAGCGACAGGTAATCGAGGCCGACGTTGTTCAAGAACGCGAGCCGCGAAACGATCTCCTTGACGATCTTCTCGGCGATCTGCGCCTTGTGTCCGTCGAGGCGCAGATCGCCGAAGAAGCGCGAGGCCTCCTTGAGCGGCCAGGCCGACACCTCGTAGATCGCCCGCTGACCCTGGTCGGGACCGATCTTGACGTGGCGCGCCTCGCGCTTGAGGCGCGTGCCGTGGCATTCGGGGCACGGCTTGCTGTTCAGGTACTTGGCCAGCTCCTCGCGCACCATCATGCTGTCGGTCTCGCGGTAGCGCCGCTCGAGGTTGGGGATGATCCCCTCGAAGGCGTGCTCGCGGGTGAGCGGCCGTCCGCGCTCGGACAGGTAGGTGAACGGGATCTTCTCGTCGCCGGAGCCGTACAGGACGAGCTCGCGCACGCGCTCGGGGAGCTTCGCGTACGGTCGCTCGAGGTCGAAGCCGGCGTGCTTCGAGAGCGAGGCCAGCATCTGGAAGTAGAACTGGTTGCGCCGGTCCCAGCCCTTGATCGCGCCCGACGCGAGCGAGAGCTGCGGGAAGGCGACCACGCGCTTGGGATCGAAGAAGCTGATCGCGCCCAGACCGTCGCAGCGCGGACAGGCGCCGGCGGGGTTGTTGAACGAGAACAGCCGCGGCTCGAGCTCGGCCAGCGCGTAGTTGCAGACCGGGCAGGCGAACTTCGACGAGTACAGGTGCTCGCGGCCGCCGTCCATCTCGACGGCGATCGCGCGGCCGTCGCCGTGGCGCAGCGCGGTCTCGTAGGACTCGGCGAGCCGCTGCTTGAACTCCGGAGCGACTCTGAGGCGGTCGACGACCACCTCGATCGTGTGCTTGGTCGTCTTGGCGATCTTCGGCACCGAGTCGATCTCGTGGACGGTGCCGTCGACGCGAACCCGCACGAACCCCTGCGCCCTCATCTCGACCAGGAGCTCGGCGTGCTCGCCCTTGCGGTTGACCACGAGCGGCGCGAGGATCATGAGCTTGGTGTCGGCCGGCAGCGCGAGCGTCGCGTCGACCATCTGCGAGATCGTCATCGACGCGAGCTTCTGCTCCGGGTGGTCCGGGCAGTACGGATCGCCGACGCGCGCGTAGAGCAGCCTCAGGTAGTCGTGGATCTCGGTCACCGTCCCGACGGTCGAGCGCGGGTTGTGCGAGGTCGCCTTCTGCTCGATCGAGATCGCCGGCGACAGCCCCTCGATCAGGTCGACGTCGGGCTTCTCCATCAGCTGGAGGAACTGCCGCGCGTACGCCGACAGCGACTCGACGTAGCGGCGCTGGCCCTCGGCGTAGAGCGTATCGAAGGCGAGCGAGCTCTTGCCCGATCCCGACAGGCCGGTCAGGACGATCAGCCGGTGGCGCGGCAGGTCGAGCGACAGGTTCTTGAGGTTGTGCGTGCGGGCGCCGCGGATGCGGATCGTGTCCATGCGTACCGGTCGAAGCCCGGCGCCGTTCCCTGGAACCCGCCGACCGGGTGCAGGCGGCCGCTAGGTCGTTCGGTCGAAGGCGCGAAGGGCGAACCTGTTAGTATATTCGCTTCGCTGCGGTCGATTCACCGTCGGCGCTCGCCTCGCCGCGGAGCCCGCGCGAAGCCGGGGCGAGGCGCCGGACCTACGACTGCCCGCGCCCGACGCCCGCCCCGCGAAACCGACGCGAACGTCACCGATGCCCGATCCGGCGACCGCCGACCCGCTGCGTATGACGCCGTTCGAGCGCCGCGCGACCGCGAGCCTCGCCGGCGTCTTCGCGCTGCGGATGCTGGGGCTGTTCATCGTGCTGCCGGTGCTCGCCCTCTACGCCGAGGAACTGCCCGGCGGGAAGGACCCGGCGCTCGCCGGCATCGCTCTGGGCGCCTACGCGCTGTCGCAGGCGATCCTGCAGCTCCCGTTCGGCTGGGCGTCCGACCGTTACGGGCGCAAGCCGCCGATCGTCGCCGGGCTCGCGATCTTCGCCGCCGGCAGCTTCGTCGCCGCCTGGGCGCCGGACATCGGCTGGCTGATCGCCGGGCGCACGCTGCAGGGCGCCGGCGCGGTCTCGGCGGCGGTCGTCGCGCTCGCCGCCGACCTGACGCGAGAATCGGTGCGCACGAAGGCGATGGCGGCGATCGGCATGACGATCGGCGCGGCCTTCGCGATCTCGCTGGTCGCCGGGCCGGTGCTCGCCGGCGTGATCGGTGTGCCCGGCCTCTTCGTCCTGACCGGTGCGCTCGCGATCGGCGCGGTCGTCGTCGTCCGCCGCGCCGTGCCCGAGCCGAGCATCCACGCTGCGCACCCGGTCGACGGCGAGCCGCGCGGCCACGTCCTTTTCGACCCGCAGCTCTTCCGGCTCAACGTGGGGATCTTCGCGCTGCACGCGATCCTGATGGCGATGTTCGTCCAGGTGCCGTTCGCGCTGCGCGACGGCGGACTCGAGCCGGCCCGCCACTGGATCGTCTACCTGCCGGTGCTCCTCGCGTCGGTCGTCGTCGTCCTGCCGCTGTTGCGCAACGCCGACCGGCGCGGACGGGGGAGGATCGTGTTGAGCGCCTCGATCGTCGCGCTCGCCGCGTCGCTCGCGATCCTGCTCACCGCCGGCCACTCGGTGTCCGGCATCGCCGCCGGACTGCTCGTGTTCTTCGCGGCGTTCAACCTCCTCGAGGCGAGCCTGCCGGCGTTGGTCTCGCGCTTCGCCCCCCCGGCAGCGCGCGGCACCGCCCTCGGCGTCTTCTCGACCGCCCAGTTCCTCGGGACGTTCGCCGGTGCGGCCGCCGGCGGGTTCCTGCTCAAGTACCACGGCCCCGCGGCCGTCTACGGCTTCGGCATCGGCTGCGCCGCCGTCTGGCTGGTGGCCGGCGCGACGATGGCCGAGCCGCCCGCGACGCAATCCTCACTCTCGATGGGAAGGACCTGACCCTATGGCATCGGTGAACAAGGTGATCCTCCTGGGCAACCTGGGACGCGATCCGGAGACGCGCTACACGACCGGCGGGG
Organism: Burkholderiales bacterium; assembly: GCA_046347725.1. Classification (GTDB taxonomy): domain Bacteria; phylum Pseudomonadota; class Gammaproteobacteria; order Burkholderiales; family Casimicrobiaceae; genus VBCG01. The sequence goes on along the minus strand of JAXMFN010000006.1, from coordinate 184,090 downwards.
ACGCGGTGACCAACCTGCGCATCGCCACGACCGAGACCTGGAAGGACAAGAGCGGCGAGAAGCAGGAGAAGACCGAGTGGCACACGGTCGTCCTGTTCGGTCGCCAGGCCGAGATCGCCGGCGAGTACTTGAAGAAGGGCCGCTCGGTCTACATCGAAGGTCGGTTGCAGACGCGCAAATACACCGACAAGGAAGGCGTCGAGAAATACTCGACCGAGATCGTCGGCGACCGGATGCAGCTCTTGGGCGGGCCTCGCGATGGCGGCGGCTCCGGCGGGGGCGGCGGCGGTGACGACGAATTCTCCGGCGGTGGTGGTGGTGCTGGCGGTGGCGGTGGCGGTGGCGGCGGTGGCGGCGGCGGACGGTCGTCGCGCGGTGGCGGGGCGCCGGCCAAGGGCGGCGGCGCTTCCGGCGGCGGGCGCAAGTCCGACGATTTCGACGACGACATCCCGTTTTGATCGGCGCAGACCGGCTTCCGTTCATCGCTCGATGCCTCCGCCGGTGCGCCGCGCGTTCCCGCTCGCGGTCGCGGGGGTGGTCGCGCTCGCCGCCTCGCTGACCGCGGCGCCGGCGACCGCGCGGGAGGCGCCACCCGAGCCTAGGGCCGTCGCACCGCGCGGAGCGCTCACCGCCGCGGAGACCGCGACGATCGAGCTGTTCCGGCGTGCGCGTCCTTCGGTCGTCTACATCACGACCACCGAGCGCGTCGTCGACCTGTTCACGTTCAACGCGCGCGACGTGCCGCGCGGCACCGGATCGGGCATCGTCTGGGACGAACGCGGCCATCTCGTCACCAACTGGCACGTCGTCGCCGGTGCGCGCAGCGTCCAGGTCCGCCTCGCCGATCAGCGATCGGTGACCGCCCGCGTCGTCGGACGCAGCCGCGACCACGACCTCGCCGTGCTCAGGATCGAACTCGCCGACCGGCATCCGCCGCCGATCGCCGTCGGCACCAGCCGCGACCTCGCGGTCGGCCAGCACGTGTTCGCGATCGGCAATCCGTACGGCTTCGACCACACGCTGACCTCCGGGCTGATCTCGGCGCTCGATCGCACGCTCGACGGCGACGACCGGCCGATCCACGGCTTGATCCAGACCGACGCGACGATCAACCCCGGTAACTCGGGCGGTCCGTTGCTGGATAGTGCCGGGAGGCTGATCGGCGTGAACACCGCGATCTACAGCCCGACCGGCACCTCGACCGGAATCGGTTTCGCCATTCCGGTCGACACCGTGAACCGGGTCGTGCCCGAGATCATCGCCTACGGCCGCTACCGCGCGCCGACGCTCGGGATCGCCACGCTCGACGCGGTCAACGCCGCCTGGGCCGCGCACAGCGGCCGATCCGGGGCGGTGATCCTGCGCCTGCTGGCCGGATCGCCGGCCCAGCAGGCCGGCCTGCGCGCCGCGCGGACGCTGCGCGACGGGTCGATCGTCCCCGGCGACGTGCTGACCGCGATCGACGACGAACCGATCGACGGTTCCTCGACGCTCGACCGGGCGCTGTCGTCGCGCCGGGTCGGCGACCGGGTGACGCTCACGCTGCTGCGCGAGGGCAAGCCGGTGAAGGTTGTCGTGACGCTCGCCGGCTCGACCGCGTAGAGCGAGCGTCTCAGCCGGCGGTCCCGGTTTCGACGGCGTCGCCGCCGGGAACGGGACTCGCCGCCGACGCGATCCGGGCACCGCCCAGGCAGACGTCGCCGTCGTAGAGCACGAGGTACTGACCGGGCGTGGGCGCCCACTGCGGCCGATCGAAGCGCGCCGAAATCCCGCCTCCGGGTACCGCCACCGCGTCGCAGGCGGCGTCGGCCATCCGGTAGCGCGTCTTCGCCGCGAGCCGCGCCGGCAGCGCCGGCGCCGCCCCGGCGATCCAGTGCGCGTCGTTCGCCTCGACGATCGACGCGTAGAGCAACGGATGGTCGTGACCCTGCACGGCCAGCAACCGGTTGCCCGCGAGATCCTTGCCGGCGACGAACCACGGCTCGTGCGCGCTGTCACGGACACCGCCGATGCCCAGGCCCTGGCGCTGCCCCAGCGTGTAGTACGCGAGTCCGTCATGCCGGCCGACGATCCGGCCTTCCGGCGTCACGATGTCACCCGGCGTGCGCGGCAGCCAGCGCGCCAGGAACTCGCGGAACCGCCGCTCGCCGATGAAGCAGATGCCGGTGGAATCGCGCTTGGCGTGCGTCGGCAGTCCGGCCTCCCGGGCGATCGCCCGCACACGATCCTTGGTCAGATCGCCGATCGGGAAATCGACCGGCAGGAGCTGCGCCTGCGTGAGCCGGTGCAGGAAATAGCTCTGGTCCTTGGCCGCGTCGGCGCCCTTCAGGAGCAGGACGCGGCCGTCGACCCTGCGCGTGCGGGCGTAGTGTCCGGTCGCGATCCGTTCGGCACCGCGGGCGAGCGCGTGATCGAGGAACGAGCGGAACTTGATCTCGCTGTTGCACAGCACGTCCGGGTTGGGCGTGCGTCCGGCCCGGTAGTCGGCGAGGAAGCCGTCGAAGACGCGCTCGCGGTACTCGGCGGCGAAATTGACCGCCTCGAGCTCGATGCCGATGACGTCGGCGACCGCGGCGGCGTCGACCAGGTCTTCGCGCGCCGTGCAGTGCTGGTCGTCGTCGTCCTCCCAGTTCTTCATGAACACGCCGACGACCTCGTGGCCGGCGCGCTTGAGCAGCAACGCGGCCACCGACGAGTCGACGCCGCCGGACAACCCGACGACCACGCGCCGCGGCGTCACGGCTCGACCAGGCCCGCGCCCCGACCGACGACCTCCTGCACGACGTCGGATGGCCAGCGCCGGCCGGCGCGGTAGTCCTCGAGGCAGCGCAGCACCAACGGACTGCGGTGCTCGTCGCGCCGTGCGACGATCTCGTCCCACGCGAGCCACAGCGCGTCGACGATGCCTTCGTCGAGCGCGCGCCCCGGCTCCGGCGCGATTGCGCGCGCCGCGTAGGCGAAGCGAAGGAACGTCGCGCCGTTGTCCGGCGCCTCCCACCGGTAGATGCCGACGAGGTCGGTCGCCGCCACGCGCCAGGCCGCTTCCTCGAGCGTCTCGCGCGCGACCGCGTCCATCAACGTCTCGCCAGGCTCGAGGTGTCCGGCCGGTTGGTTGAGGCGCAGCCCCGAGCGGGTCCGCTCGCGCACGACGAGGAAGCGACCGTCGCGCTCGACGATCGCGGCGACGGTGACCGCGGGGCGGATCGGTACGGCGGAAGCGTTGGCCATCATGGGATCGAGCGGCGGGCCGGCGCCGTCGCGCGGTCGGCACCCGAAAACGAACAGGGGCGCGTAGCGCGCCCCTGTCCGGTGGTGCGGATCGGCGAGTGGCCGGTTACTGCGTCGCCTTCTTCTGCAGATCCTTCTGGACCGCCGGGTCCTTCAGGTTCGGCTTTTCGGCCTTCGGGTCGCTCTTCGCGGCCTTCGCGGCGGCGGAACCCTGCGCGGCGGCGGCGCCGGTGGTCTCCTTCGCCTGCGCCTGCGTCGTCGACGCGACGGCGGCCTGCTTCGCGGCCTTGTCCGGCAGCGCCTTCGGATCGGCCTTCGTCGCCTTCGCGGCGGCCGCGCCCGGCGCGGTCGCGGCGCCGGTGGTCTCGGCGGCCTGCGACTTGGTGACCGACTCGACGGTCTTGGCCTTTTCCTTGGCGGTGGCGCCGGTCTGCGCGCCGGCGACGGTCGCGAACGAGGCCGCGATGAGCGCAACGAGAAGCTTGTTCATGTGGTGTCCCTCAGTGTTTGCGTTTTGGCTGATGTGTGGATCCGGAGGCCCCGAGGGACCTTTTTCTATCGCCGGATATGGATAAAGCCTTGAAAGTATAACGGGTTTCTTTTCTGTCTGCAAGCCCGGACGCCTCGCGGGCCCGGGTTCTCGGGTCACTTCGCGGGCTTCTCGGCGACCGGCGCCACGGTGGGGGCCGCGGTGGTCGTCGAACCGCTCGCCGGCGTCGTCGCCGCCGCCTTGGGCTTCTTCGCCTTCTTGTTGGTCTTGGCGGCCTTCTGCGACTTGGCCACCTTCGATGCGTCGGCCGACGGCGTCGACGCGCCGGCCGCAGCCGGAGCGCTCGCCGTGGACTTGGCGGTCGGGGCCGCCGCCGACGCGCTCGCCGGGGCGGTTGCGGCAGCCGGCGCCGAGGTCGGCGACGGGGCCTGCTGCGCGTAGGCGGTCACTGCGAATGCCGACGCGAGCACGGCCGTGAGAAGCTTGTTCATCCTGGAAGGTTCCTTCGTTTCGTTGGGAAAGGACGCCAAAAGCCCGCGTCGCCGCCCATAACGCGGCCTCGTTGTTACGGGTTGACACAGTCCCGGCGTCGCCGGCCGATGTCGCCGGATGGCAACAGTTTCGCCGGTGATGTCCGCCAGGGCGACGCACCCGCACCGCGCGCGCCGACCGGGCGCGGTCAGCGCGTCCGCGACCCGTCGACCGCCCTCTGCAGCCACTCGCGCAACAGCGGCACCGTGATCGGTCGCTTGAGCGCGAGCGAACGGCGGTCGAGTTCCTCGAGCGTGCCGACGAGCGTGCGCATGTCCCGGCGACCCCGGGAAAGCAGATAGGCGACGACCTCGGCGTCGAGCGCGTAGCCGCGCGAGCGCGCCCAGTTCGCGAGCGCCGCCGGCTTCTCGTCGTCGGTGAGCGGCACGATCTCGTAGACCAGCCCCCATGCCAGTCGTGTCCGTACGTCCTCGCGCAGCGCGAGCCGCGCCGGCGGCGCGTCGGCGGCCAGCACGAGCGTCCCGGCGCGCTCGCGCAACGTGTTGTACAACGTGAACAGCCGCGCCTGCTGGTTCGCATCGGCGAAGCCGACATCGTCGACGGTCGCGAGCGTGCCCGGCTCCGGCGCCGTCTCCGCAAGCGCCGACGGGGATTCGCATTCGATCACCGGCCTGCCGGTGCGGCGCGCGCGCGCTGCCGCGGCCCGCAGCAGGTGCGTGCGGCCGCAGCCGGGTGGCCCCCAGAGGAACACGCCGGACTCGGCGGCGGCGCCGCCGGCCGCGCGTTCCAGGGCGGCCACCGCCTCGGCGTTGCGACCGGGCACGAAGTTTTCGAAGTCGGCCGGCCGCGGACGGACCAGGTCGAAGACCAGCTGCTCCATCGCCCGCGGGCGCCCAGGCTACGGCTCGTCGTCGGCCGGCGGTTCGGGCGCGTCGTCGAACAGCGGACTCGCCCGGTAGGCGGTTCGCACATGCCGCAGGCCGACGAGCAGCGCGGCCGACACCGGCAGCGCCATCAGAACGCCGGCGAAGCCGAACAGCGCGCCGAACGCGAGCAGCGCGAAGATCACCGCGAGCGGATGCAGGCCGATGCGATCGCCGATGAGCCAGGGCAGCAGCACGTAGTTCTCGAGGATCTGTCCGACGCCGTACACCGCGAGGATGCCGAGGAAGCCGGGCAACCCGTTCCACTGCAGCAGCGCCGCCAGCGTGCCGAGCACGAAGCCCAGCCCGAATCCGACGTAGGGGATGAACACCAGGAGCCCGGTGAGGATGCCGATCGGCACCGAGAACTGCAGTCCGGCGATCGTCAGTCCGATCACGTAGTAGAGCGCCAGCGAGACCATCACCATGCCCTGGCCGCGCAGGAACTCGGCCAGGACGACGTCGATCTCGCCGACGATCTGGCGCGTCTTGTCGCGCCAGGCGTGCGGCACCAGACCGAAGACCCGGCTCCAGATCATGTGCCAGTCGCGCAGCAGGTAGAACATCACCACCGGGATCAGCGCCGCGTTGACGATGATCGAGATCAAGAGCAGGCCGCCGGTCTTGACGCCGGCGAGCACGCGGGCGGACAGCCCCTGCAGACTGTCCGCGTGATCGGCCGCGAATTCCTTCAGCGTGGCGAGATCGATCGCGAGCGACACGCCGAGGTTCTGCTCGAACCAGGGCGAGAGGGACGCGACGCCGCGCGAGAAGAGCTCGGGGAGCTTCTTGGCGGCGAGCCCGAACTCGGCCCGCACGAGAGGCACCAGGACGACCAGCAGCGCCAGGATCGCGATCGCGAACAACAGGACGGTGATGATCGTTCCCAGCGTCCGCGACATCTTGCGACGCTCGAGCGCGTCGACGATCGGCGTGCCGAGGTAGGCGAAGATCGCGCCGATCAGGAACGGCGTGAGGACCGGTCCCAGGAACTCGAGCGCCAGGACGACGACGATCGCCGCGCCGACGATCCACAGGTAGTGGACCGGCAGGACGATGCGGCGCGCCGGCGCGGGCGCCGCCACCGCCGCGGGCGGCGCGGCGGCCGTGGGTTCGTCGGGACGGGCGGGGTCCATTTCCGGTAGAATTCGCGCGCTTCAAGCCCGGTGCGGCGGCGCGCTCGCGCCGCACTTTACCGCGTCCGGCGGGCGGGGGCCAATCTTCCGGGCGCCCTCGACCCCCCGGGACCCCAATGCCCGCCGCCGATTCCCCCGTCCCAGCCCCCGCCGACGCGTCGACCTCGGCTGCCGGCCTGTCCTACCGGGACGCGGGCGTGGACATCGACGCCGGCGACGCGCTCGTCGAGCGGATCAAACCCTACGCCCGGCGCACGATGCGCCCGGAGGTGCTGGCCGGCATCGGCGGCTTCGGCGCGCTGGTCGAAATCGGCAAGCGCTACCGCGAGCCGGTCCTGGTCGCCGGGACCGACGGCGTCGGCACGAAGCTCAAGCTCGCCTTCGCACTCGGCCGCCACGGCACGATCGGCATCGACCTGGTCGCGATGAGCGTCAACGACATCCTGGTCCAGGGGGCGGAGCCGCTGTTCTTCCTCGACTACTACGCCTGCGGCAAGCTCGACGTCGATGTCGCGGCCGAGGTCGTCAAGGGCATCGCCCAGGGCTGCGAGCTCGCCGGCTGCGCGCTGATCGGCGGCGAGACCGCCGAGATGCCCGGCATGTACGCGCACGGCGAGTACGACCTCGCCGGCTTCGCCGTCGGCGTCGTCGAGAAGAGCGGGATCATCGACGGCCGCACGATCGTCCCCGGCGACGCCGTGCTGGGGCTCGGATCGAGCGGACCGCATTCCAACGGGTATTCGCTCGTCCGCCGGATCGTCGCCGAGGCCGGCGCCGACCTCGCCGCGCCGTTCGGCCAGGGAACGCTTGGCGACGCGCTCCTCGCGCCGACGCGCATCTACGTGAAACCGCTGCTGGCGCTGATGCGCGACACGCCGGTCAAGGGCATGGCGCACATCACCGGCGGCGGGATCGTCGACAACGTGCCGCGGATGCTTCCCGAGGGCGCCCAGGCGCGCATCGAGCGCTCGCGGTTCGGCCGCCCGCCGATCTTCGACTGGCTGCAGGAACACGGGCGCGTCGACGACGCCGAGATGCACCGGGTGTTCAACTGCGGGCTCGGGATGGCGGTCGTCGTCGCCCCGGAGCACGAAGAGCGGGCCCTCAGGATCCTGAACGCCGCCGGCGAGCGCGCGACGCGCGTGGGCGTCATCGTCGCACGCGCGGCCGGCGCCCCGGCCGCCGTCGTCGTCTGATCCGGCGGGCCCGCGTGGCGCTCGCGCGCATCACCGTTCTCGTCTCGGGCCGGGGTTCGAATCTCGGCGCGCTCCTCGCCGCCGAGCGCGCCGGATCGTTCGCCGGCAGCGTGACCCAGGTCGTGTCGAACCGCCCGAAGGCCGGGGGGCTCGCGATCGCGCGCGACCACGGCGTCGCGACCACCGTGGTCGACCACACCGCCTACGCCGATCGCGACCGGTTCGACGACGCGCTCGCCGCCGCCATCGACGCCGGCGAACCCGACCTGGTCGTGCTGGCGGGCTTCATGCGTGTGCTCGGCCGGCGTTTCGTCGACCGCTACGCCGGACGGCTGATCAACATCCACCCGTCGCTGCTCCCGTCCTACCCCGGTCTGCACACCCATCGCCGGGCGCTCGCCGACGGCGTCAAGCTGCACGGCTGCACCGTGCATTTCGTCACCGCCGACGTCGACGTCGGCCCGATCATCGCGCAGGCGGCGCTGGGCGTGCGCGACGACGACGACGAGGATTCGCTCGCCGGTCGGGTGCTGGCGCTCGAGCACCGGCTGCTGCCGGCCTGCGTCGGCTGGTTCTGCGACGGACGACTGGTCATCGAGAACGGGCGGGTGCGCGTTGTCGAAGCCGGCGACGCCGGCGACATCGTCTCGCCGCCGGTGCGCCGCTGAAAGCGCCCGGAACCGCGCGCCGCGCCGGATCCGACGACGATGGATACGACCTTCGACTTCCCGCGAGCCAACCGCCCGGCGGTCGCGCCGCCGGTGCACGCCGGCGTCCGGGGGTTGGCCGTCGCCTTCGTGATCTCCGCGGTCGTCCACCTGATCGTCACCCTCTGGCCGTCCCCGATCGAGCCGGCGCCCGAGGACCCCCCGCTGCGCGCGACGATCGTCGAGGTGCCCCCGCCGCCCGCCGCGGCCCCGACGGCGACGCCCGTGCGGCCGCGGCCCAGGCCGCGGCCGGTGTCGCCGCTGGTGCCGCCCGCCCCGGAACCGGCCGCGGATGTCGCACCGGAGCCCGAACCGGAACCGGCAAGCGCAGGCCTCGCCGGATCGCCCGACGCCGCCCCTGCCGGCGACGCGCCGTTGACCGAACCCCCACCGCTGCCGGCGCCGCTGCCCGCGCCGGCGCTGGCCCAGGAAGTCGTGCGCGCGCCGCGGACCGCCGCGGCGCCGAAGGTCCTGCCGCCGCGCGTCGACCTCACCTACCGCGTCTACTACGGCTTGGGCCTGCACATCGGCGACGCGACCTACCGCTTCGAACACCAGGGCAACCGCTACAAGATCGCGACGCTGGGCGAGGCGCGCGGGCTCGCGGCGCTGGTCTTGCGCGGTCAGGGGAAGGTCGAGACCCGGGGCCTCATCACGCCCGACGGCCTCCAGCCGTGGGAGCTCGTCGTCGAACGCGGCAGCCGCGAGAGACGGGAAACCGCCTCGTTCGACTGGGAGACCGGCATCGCCACGCTGCACGAGGACAAGACCGCCGCGCTCGAACTGCCGACCTTCGACCCGTTGTCGCTGATGTGGCAGTTCTACTTCGCGCCGCCGGCGACCGACGAGCAGCAGTTCCACATCGTCACCACGCGCCGTGTCGCACGCGTCACCGTGCGCCGCGAAGGAACCGACACCGTCGCCTGGCCGCACGGCGAAGTCGAAGCCGAGCGCTGGCACCGGCGCAGCGACGACGGCCGCACCGACGCGTTCGTCTGGCTGGCGCCGAGCTTGAACTGGCTACCGATCAAGATGCGAGTCTCCAACACCTTCCGCGGCACGCTCGAGGTCGTGCTGGCGGCGATCCGCGTCGACGACGGGGACCGCGTTGAGTAGCGCCGGAGCGCGCGCCGGGATCGGGCTGCCGCGCGCGCGCGTCCTCGCGCTCGCCGACGCGATCGCCTCGGTGGCGCAGGCGCCCGCCGCCCCGGCCGACGCGCGGCTGCGGCAGTTCTTCCGCGCCCGTCCCGCGATGGGTCAGCAGGACCGCGCCTTCGTCGCCGAAGGCGTCTTCGCCTGGTTGCGCCGTCGGCGGTCGGTCGAGACGCTCGCAGCGACGACCGACCCGCGACGCCTCGCGTTCGCCACGCTCGTGCGCGAGATCGGCGCATCGGTCCGCGAGCTCGAGGCCGCGCTCTCGGCCGACGAGCGCGAGTGGCTCGCCGCTTTCAAGGGCCGGATGCGCGAACCGCTGCCGCCCGCGATCGCGGCCGACCTCCCCGACTGGCTCTGGGAGAAGCTCGGCGAGACGCTGGGCGAGGCCGCCCGCGCGGCGTACGCCCGCACCGCCGCCCAGCCGGCGCCGCTCGACCTGCGCGTCAACATCCTCAAGGCGTCGCGCGAGGACGCGGCCGCCGCGCTCACGGCCGACGGCCTCGACGTCACGCCGACACCGTACTCGCCCTGGGGATTGCGGGTGCGAGGCCGGCCGATGCTCGCCAAGCACCCTTGGTTCCTCGACGGCCGCATCGAGGTCCAGGACGAGGGCAGCCAGCTCGTCGCCTTCCTGGTCGCGCCGCGCCGCGGCGAGATGGTCGTCGACTTCTGCGCCGGCGCCGGCGGCAAGACGCTGGCGCTGGGCGCGCTGATGCGATCGCAGGGCCGTCTCTACGCGTTCGACACCGTCGAGCGCCGCCTGGCGCAGATGAAGCCCCGGCTCGCGCGCTCGGGTCTGTCCAACGTCCATCCGCAACGCATCGACCACGAGCGCGATGCGCGGGTGAAGCGCCTCGCCGGCAAGGTCGACCGCGTGCTCGTCGACGCGCCCTGCACCGGCACCGGGACGCTGCGACGCAATCCGGACCTCAAGTGGCGGCACCAGCCGGTCGACGTCGCCGAGCTCGCGGCGAAGCAGGCGGCGATCCTCGCCGCGGCGGCGGGACTGGTCAAACCGGGCGGCCGGGTCGTCTACGCGACCTGCAGCGTGCTGCCGGAAGAGAACGAGCGGATCGTCTCGGCCTTCCTCGCCGCCCACCCGGGGTTCGTCGCCGGCGACGCGCGCGCCGAGCTCGCGCGCGCCGGGATCGCGCTCGACACCGGCGCCGAGCTGCGGCTGGTCACCGCCGACCACGGCTGCGACGCGTTCTACGCCGCGATCCTCGAGCGCCGGGCCTGACCGATGTTCCCGGCCGTCCCGACCGAGCGTTTCGACCGCCTCCTCGCGACCCGCGACGGCCAGGTCCAGCTCGTCATCGCGCTGGCCGCCTTCGCGATCGGCTGGCTCGCCGACCGCTGGGTCGAACGGCGGCGCGACGCGCGCGGCGAGGACGCCAGGCTCCCCGGCGGCGTCGTGCGCGGCGTCTTCCCGATCACGGCGCTGGTGCTGCTCGTGCTCGCGCGTGCCGCCTGGGCCCGGCGCAGCGATCCCCTGTTCCTCGACATCGCGATCCCGCTCGCGATGGCGCTCGCCGGCATCCGCGTGCTGGTCTACACGGTGCGCAAGGTCTTTCCCGGCGCCGGCTGGCTCAGGACCTCCGAGCGGACCATCGGGCTGACGATCTGGGGCGCGCTGGTGCTCCACTACCTCGGCATCGGCGCCGAGATCCTGTCCGGGCTCGACGCGGTGCGCATCCCGATCGGCCGCACCCACGTCACGCTGCTCACCGTCCTGTCGGGCGCGCTGGTCGTCGTGGTGACGATGGCGACGACGCTGTGGATCGCCGGTTTCGTCGAGCGTCGCCTGATGCGCACCGAGCTCAACGCCAACGTCCGCGCGCTGGCGACCAAGCTCCTGCGCGCGCTGCTCGTCGTCGTCGGCGTGCTGATCGCGCTGCAGGCGATCGGCATCGACCTCACGCTGCTGTCGGTCTTCGGCGGCGCGCTGGGCGTCGGCGTCGGCCTGGGCCTGCAGAAGCTCGCCGCGAACTACATCGCCGGCTTCACGATCCTGATCGACAAGTCGATCAAGCTCGGCGACCTGGTCACCGTCGACGGCAAGACCGGCGTCGTCGCCGAGGTGACGTCGCGCTACGTCGTCGTCCGCGGCCTGGACGGTGTCGAGGCGATCGTGCCCAACGAGACGCTGGTGACCACGACCGTGCTCAACCACTCGCACAGCAGCCCGCAGGTCCGGCTGGCGATCCCGGTGCAGGTGGCCTACGGCTGCGACGTCGACCGCGCGCTCGCCGCGCTGGAGTCGGCGGCGCGCGAGGAGCCCCGCGTGCTCGCCGACCCGGATCGGGCGCCGGCCGCGTTCGTCGCCGGCTTCGGCGACTCGGGCATCAACCTGGAGCTGGGCGTGTGGATCGCCGACCCGGAGAACGGGCAGCTCAACCTGAAGAGCGGCATCAACCGCCGGATCCTCGCGAACTTCGCCGCCGCCGGGATCGCGATCCCGTACCCGCAGCGGGACGTGCGGCTGATCGGGCCGCCCGATCGGCGGACTTGAATCCGTACACATCCGCCTTTTCAAACACTTAGGACAACTCTCGCCCGACGGCCCGTCCGTCGGTCGCCCGGCGGGCCGGCCGCCGCGGCCGCCCCCGTCCGACGGGTACAATGCGCGGTCCCGACTTCCGAGGGTGGGCGCCGCGCGTCGCGACCCCCGCCGACCGAATGCCCGAACTCACCGCCGTTCTCGATTTCGTCGCCCGCGGCCTCGTCCCGCTGCCCTGGTGGGGCTACGTCGTCGTCACGCTGGCGCTGACCCACGTGACGATCGCGGCGGTGACGATCTTCCTGCACCGCTCCCAGGCCCACCGGGCGCTCGACCTCCATCCGGCGGTCGCGCATTTCTTCCGCTTCTGGCTGTGGCTCACCACCGGCATGGTGACCAAGGAGTGGGCGGCGATCCACCGCAAGCACCACGCGAAGGTCGAGACCGAAGAGGATCCGCACAGCCCGATGACCCGCGGGATCAACACCGTCCTGTGGTCGGGCGCCGAGCTCTACCGCGCCGAATCGCGCAACGCCGAGACGATCGAGAAATACGGCCACGGAACGCCCGACGATTGGGTCGAGCGCAACGTCTACTCACGCTTCCTGTGGCAGGGCGTCGGCCTGATGCTGGCGGTCGACCTCTTCCTCTTCGGCGCGGCCGGCGCCGCGGTCTGGGCCGTGCAGATGATGTGGATCCCGTTCTTCGCCGCCGGCGTGGTCAACGGCATCGGCCATTACTGGGGCTACCGGAACTACGCGTCGAACGACACGTCGACCAACATCGTGCCGATCGGTCTGCTGATCGGCGGCGAGGAGCTCCACAACAACCACCACGCCTACGGCACGTCGGCGAAGTTCTCGGCGCGCTGGTTCGAGTTCGACCTGGGCTGGCAGTACATCCGGCTGCTGGCCGCGCTCGGACTCGCGAAGGTGCGCCGCGTCGCCCCGACGCTCAAGTTCGAGCGCTCGAAAACGACGCCGGATCTCGCCACGCTCCAGGCGGTCATCACCCATCGCTTCCATGTCGCCACCGCCTACGCGCGCTCGCTCAAGGCCGCCTGCCGCACCGAGCTCGACTCGATGAAGGTCCGCGCCCGCGGCGTCGAGTTGCCGAGCCCCCGGCGGCTGAAGCGCTGGCTCGCCCTCGATCCCGACTCGCTGCCCCTCGTCGAGCGCGCGCGGCTGGCCGAACTCGCCCGCCAGAGCAGGACGATCGCCAAGATCGTCGCGATGCGCGAGGAGCTCGCGCACCTGTGGTCGCGCTCGACCGAGAGTTCCGAGCAGCTGCTGCATCGCCTCCAGGATTGGTGCCGTCGCGCCGAGACCTCGGGCATCGCCCCGCTCGAGCAGTTCTCGCTGCAGCTCAAGCGCTACGCGTAGCGTGTCCCGCCACGCCCCGGAACCCCGCGCCGACGACGGCCAGTCCGGACGCGCGGCGCGGCGTGACCGCCGGGCGCACCGGCGCGACGCCGACAGCGCGCGTCCCCGTCGGCCCGATCAGCGAGGAATCGCGTGATCCTGAGCGCATCGGCGCGACTCGCGCTGATCCAGGGACTGTTCCTCGTCTCGGGCTTCTGCGGTCTGATCTACGAGTCGATCTGGTCGCACTACCTCAAGCTGTTCCTCGGGCACGCGGCCTACGCGCAGTCGGTCGTCCTGGTCGTGTTCATCGGCGGCATGGCCGCCGGCGCCTGGCTCGCGGGACGGTTCGCCGAGCGTATCCGCCGTCCGCTGATCGCCTACGCGATCGCCGAGTTCCTGGTCGGCTGGGCCGGTGTCGCGTTCCACCCGGTGTTCGAAGCCGCGACCGGCTGGGCGTACGCGTCGCTGCTCCCGACCACCTGCTCGGCGGACGGCTGGTGCGTGTCGTCCTGGGCGCTCGCGGCGCTCCTGATCCTGCCGCAGTCGGTCCTGCTGGGCTCGACGTTTCCCTTGATGACCTCCGGCGCGATCCGCCTCGCCCCCTCGCAACCGGGGCGACTCGTCGCCGGTCTCTATTTCCTCAACAGCTTGGGTGCGGTGGGGGGCGTGCTGGCGAGCGCGTTCGTCCTGATCCCCGCGATCGGACTGCCCGGAGCGTCGCTGACCGCGGGAACGGTCAACATCCTGCTCGCGCTCACGGTCTACGCGGTCGCCGGCGGAGTGAAGAGTCGACCGACGCCGGCCCACCGATCCGCGTCCGATCGTGCGCCGGAGACGGCGACCTCCCCTCGCGCGCTCCTCCTGGTCGCGGCGCTGACCGGTCTGTCCTCGTTCCTCTACGAAATCGCGTGGATCCGCCTGCTCTCGCTCGTGCTCGGCTCGTCGACGCACGCGTTCGAACTGATGCTCGCGAGCTTCATACTCGGGCTCGCGCTGGGCGGCTCGTGGGTTCGCGGCCGCATCGACCGGCTGCGCGACGCCCGCTCGTTCCTGGGCGTCGTCCAGGTGCTGATGGGACTCGCGGCGATGGGCAGCGTCGTCGCCTACGGTCTGGCGAGCGAAGCGATGGCGTGGCTGATCCGCGCGCTATCGCCGACCGATGCCGGATACGCGGTGTTCAACGCCGGCAGCGCGGCGATCGCGATGGCGATGATGTTGCCGGCCACGTTCTGCGCCGGGATGACGTTGCCGCTGATCACGGCGATCCTGCTCGCCGGCCGGATCGGAGAGCGGGCGCTGGGCTACGTCTACGCCTGGAACACCGCGGGTTCGATCATCGGGGTGCTCCTCGCGGTCCATGTCGCGTTGCCGGTCATCGGCGTCAAGGACACGCTGATCGCCGGCGCCGCGATCGACATCGCGCTCGGCGCCTGGCTGCTCGCGCGGCGGATCCGCGCGCGGCGCTGGTCGATGGCGACCGGCGTCGTCGCTGTCGGCGCGCTCGCCGCGGTCGCGGCCCCCGCGACCCTCGACATCGATCCCAGACGCGCGCTCTCGGGCGTCTACCGCACCGGCCAATTCGCCCTCGATCCGTCGTTCGAGATCGTCTTCCGCGTCGACGGCAAGACCGCGACGGTGAGCGTCGAACGCGGCCAGGACGGTCTGGTCATCCTTCGGACCAATGGGAAGCCCGACGCCTCCGCGTTGACTCGCGACCGCGAGAAGCGGGTGACGCAGGACGAGCAGACGATGGTGCTGTCGGCGGCGATCCCTCTCGCACACAACCCCGAGGCGCGGCACGCCGCGGTCATCGGCTTCGGATCGGGATTCACGACCGCGACGCTGCTCGACATGCCGACGATCGTGACGGTCGACACGATCGAGATCGAACCGAAGATGGTCGAGGGGGCGAGCCATTTCCGGCCCCACGTCGACCGGGCGTTCGACGACCCTCGCAGCCGCATCGTCTTCGACGACGCCAAGTCCTATTTCGCCAAGTCGGGCCGGCGCTACGACATCGTCGTGTCGGAGCCGTCCAATCCCTGGGTGGCGGGCGTGTCCTCGCTGTTCACCGAGGAATTCTACCGGCAGGTCGACGCGCACCTCACCGCGGACGGTGTGCTCGCGCAGTGGATTCAGGCCTACGAATTCGAACCGGAGCTCCTGGCCTCGATCGTGCGAGCCTGCGCCGAGGTGTTCGCCGATACGGCGCTCTACAACACGCACGGAGGCGACCTCGTCCTCGTCGCGTCGCACCGCGCGCTGCCGCTGTCGACGGCGGTCTTCGAGGCACCGGCGCTCGCTGCGCGCCTCGCGTCGATCGGCGTGGTCGGCCCGGCGGACCTCGAGCGCCGTCGCGTCGCCGGACACGCGTCGCTGTCGACGCTCCTGTCGCTGCCGGGAACGCTCGCGAACTCCGACTATTTCCCGATCGTCGACATCGGTGCGCCGGTCGCGCGGTTCAAACGCGCGAGCGTCTCCTCGCTGGCGATGCTCGTCACCGCGCCGGTGCCGGTGGTCGATCTGCTCGAGAAGCGAAAGCCCCCGGCCACGATGCCGCCGCTGGGGCCGCCGTTGGTCCCCGGCATCGCGGAAATCTGGGCGCGCGCCAGACGCGCCCACGAGTTCGTTGTCGGCCCGGGGTTCGGCGGCAGCGAGGCGCTGCCGACCGGACTTCCGCAGGCGCGCACGCTCGCCCAGGCGCGCGTGCTGCTGGTCGATTGCGTGTCGCCGGAGAGCAGTCGCTACGCGTTCGATTCGATCATCGCGCTGGCTTCCGAATTCGCCGCGATCCTCCCACCGTCCGAGATGGAGCGGTTCGTCTGGCGCATCGAGGATTCGCCCTGTCGTCCCCGCTTGCCGGCGGCGACCCCGCAATGGACGGCGCTGCTGCGGGCGATTGGACGGCGCGACGCGGCGACGATCGCCGAGGCCGCGGGAAAGCTGCTCGAACGCGACGACCTGACCATCCTGCAGCGGGAATACGCGGTGCTCGCCGCGCTCGCGGGAAACCTGGGCGCCGGCCGGATCGGCCCGGCGCAACGCGTGATTGGAGCGAACGCCAAACGCGTCACCCCGGAGTTCCGGTCGACCACGCACTACCGGTTCCTGCGGGACATCGCGTTCCGATAGCGGGCCACCGGCGACCGGAAACGACGAGGGCCGCGCGTGCGGCCCCCGGGGTTCCGGCGCTGTCGGCGATCCCGCCCCCCCCGGAGAGAGCCCTCCGCGGGAGCCGGTGCCGTCCGAGCGGCTACTTGATCTTGCCTTCCTTGTAATCGACGTGCTTGCGGGCGACCGGGTCGTATTTCTTGATCACCATCTTCTCGGGCATCGTCTTCTTGTTCTTGGTCGTCGTGTAGAAATGGCCGGTCCCGGCCGACGACTCGAGCTTGATCTTCTCGCGCATGTCCGCTGCTCCGGGGGCTTAGACGCGTTCGCCGCGGGCGCGAAGGTCCGCGAGCACCACGTCGATGCCGTTCTTGTCGATCGTCCGCAGCGCGGCGTTGGTCAGCCGCAGGCTGACCCAGCGGTTTTCGCTTTCGACCCAGAAACGACGACGCTGCAGGTTGGGGAGGAAACGCCGCTTGGTCTTGTTGTTCGCATGCGACACATGGTGGCCGACCATCGGGGCCTTGCCGGTGACTTGACAGACTCGAGCCATCGCTCGCTCCTTCGTGTTTCGGTGTTCGGTGCCGGGGACGGCAAAGAGCGCGATTGTCGCCTTTTTTCGTCGTTGGATCAACCCCTTGGATCGAGCCAAGCCGGGCGCCCGCCCACCGGCGCGGCGTCAAGGCAGGCCAAAACTCCGTTCCACATCAATGGGTTGCTGAACATCGCCGATCAAGGGGCGGTCGAGCGCCGCGATCAGAGGAGCCCCCGCTCGGCGAACGAGGTGACCGTCGCCCCGGCCACGACAAAGTGGTCGAGCGTGCGCACGTCGACCAGGGCGAGGGCGTTGCGCAGCGCCTGCGTCAGGAGCTCGTCGGCCCGCGAGGGCTCCGCGACACCAGACGGATGGTTGTGGGCGAAGACGACCGCCGCCGCGTTCTGGGCCAGCGCGGCCTTGACCACCTCTCGCGGGTGGACGCTCGTCTGCGCGAGCGTGCCGCGTGCGAGTTCCCGTGCCGCGATCAGCCGATGCTGGCTGTCGAGGAACAGCCCGACGAACACCTCGACCGGTTCGATCGCGATCGTCGCCCGCAGCCAGGCGCGCACCGCATCGGGCGAGGTCATCGGATCGCCACGGGCGACCTCGGCCAGCAGGACGCGCCGGACGATCTCGACGCCGGCGGCGATCCGGGCGGCCTTCCCGGTCCCCACGCCGGTCTCCGCGGCGATCTCGACCGCCCGGGCGCGCGCGAGCCCGGAGAGTCCTTCGAACCGAGCCAGCAACGCGCGCGCGACGTCGAGCGCCGAACGGCCGCGCGCGCCGGTGCCGAGGATCGCCGCGACCAGTTCGGCGTCGCTCAGGCACCCGGCTCCGTGGCGCGCGAGCCGCTCGCGCGGGCGTTCGGCGGCGTCGGGCGCCGGACGTCGCGGCGGCGACGGATGCCAGGGGGCGTACCGGGCGACCAGCGTGCGGGCCGAAGGGCGGGGTTCCATGCATTGAGGGTAAACTGCGGCGCCGATACCGCGTTCTACGACCGATGGCCGATCCCGCTGCGCCGACACCCGCTGCCGCCCCGAAGGGTGGCGCCCGACTCGCCCGCGTCGTCCTCGGCGTGACCGGCGGGATCGCCGCGTACAAGGCCGCCGAGCTCGCGCGGCTGTTGGTCAAGGAAGGCGTCGTCGTCGACGTCGTGATGACCGCGAACGCGCAACGGTTCGTCTCGGCGACGACCTTCCAGGCGCTGACCGGCCGGCCGGTCGCGACCGATCCGTGGGCGCCGGGCTCCGCCGATGCGATGGACCATATCGCGATCTCGCGCGGCGCCGACGCGATCGTCGTGGCCCCGGCGACGGCCGACTTCCTCGCCCGGCTCGCCCAGGGCCGCGCCGACGACCTGCTCGCGACGCTGTGCCTCGCCCGCGAGTGCCCGCTCGCGGTCGCGCCGGCGATGAACCGGCAGATGTGGTCGAATCCGGCGACCGCGCGCAACGTCGCGCGCCTGGTCGCCGACGGCGTCGCGATCCTCGGGCCGGCGTCCGGCGATCAGGCCTGCGGCGAAGTCGGCGACGGCCGGATGCTCGAGGCGCGGGAGATCTTCGACGCGGTGGTCGCGCTGCGCGTGCCCCGGTCGCTCGCCGGGACGCGCGTGCTCGTGACCGCCGGACCGACGTTCGAGGCGATCGATCCGGTGCGCGGCATCACCAACCTGTCGTCGGGCAAGATGGGCTTCGCGGTCGCACGCGCGGCCGCCGAGGCCGGCGCCACGGTCACGATGGTGGCCGGCCCGACGTCGCTCGCGACGCCCGCCGGCGTCGCGAGGATCGACGTCGTCAGCGCCGCCGACATGGCCGAGGCGGTGTTCGCCCGCGTCGGGGACGCCGATGTCTTCGTCGCGGTCGCCGCCGTCGCCGACTACCGGCCGGCGCAGGCGCACGAGCGCAAGATGAAGAAGAAGGCCGAGACGCTCTCGATCGTGCTCGAGCCGACCGTCGACATCCTCGCGACCGTGGCGGCGCGACGCGACGCGCCGTATTGCGTCGGCTTCGCCGCCGAGAGCCACGACGTCGAGAAGCACGGCGAGGAGAAGCGGCGGCGCAAGAAGCTCGGGCTCCTCGTCGCCAACCGGGCGCAGGACGCGCTGGGCGCCGACGACAACGAGGTGACGCTCCTCGACGCCCGCGGCGCGACACGCCTGCCGCGGATGGACAAGCTCGCGCTGGCTCGACGGTTGGTCGTCGAGATCGCCGCACGGTTGCCGGCCCGACGCGCTCGCCGCGGCCCGCCGTCCGCATGAGCGCCGCGCACCCGACGATCGACGTCCGCATCCTCGACGAGCGCGTGCGCGACGGCCTGCCGGCCTACGCGACGCCCGGCGCGGCCGGCATGGACCTGCGCGCCTGCGTCGCCGGGCCGGTCACGCTCGCGCCGGGTGACGCGCAGCTCGTGCCGACGGGCATCGCGATCCACATCGGCGATCCCGGCTACGCGGCGATGATCCTCCCCCGCTCCGGGCTCGGGCACAAGAACGGGATCGTGCTCGGCAACCTCGTCGGGTTGATCGATTCCGACTATCAGGGTCCGTTGATGGTCAGCGCCTGGAACCGCGGCCGCGAGCCGTTCACGATCCAGCCGCTCGACCGCCTGGCGCAACTGGTGATCGTACCGGTCGCGCAGGCGCGCTTCCGCATCGTCGAGTCGTTCGAGGCGACCGCGCGCGCCGAAGGCGGCTTCGGTTCCACCGGGCGCTGACGCGTCGCGCCGAGGCCACGACACCCCGGCGAATCGCGCGATGATCCGCTGGCCGTTCCGGCGCAAGGACGCGACACCGGCGACGGCGATCGACGTATCGCCTGCGGCGTCCGGACCGACGAGCGCGCCCGTTCTCGCCGTCGAGGCGCGTGTGCGCGCGGAAGCGCTGGTCGCGCGCGGGCAAACGGCGTTCAACGCCAAGCGCCACGACACCGCGATCGAGGCGTTCGACCGGGCGGCGGCGATCGAACCGACGAACCTCGTCGCGAACTACCAGCGCGCGAACGCGCGGTTCGCCGCCGGCCGCCTCGAGGAAGCGGCCGCCGCCGCGGACGAGGCGCTGGCGCGGATCGCGGCGCAGCCGGAGCTGCTGCTTCTGGCCGGCGCGATCGCCGCCGCCCGCCAGGACCCGACCGCCGCGCTCGTGCGTTTCGAACAGGCGCGCGCGGCCAGGCCGGACCTGCCCGGAATCGACGCGCGCATCGGCGAACAACTGGCCTTCCTGGGCCGGGGCGCCGAGTCGATCGCCGCCTACGAACGCGAGATCGCGCGCCAGCCGGACAACCACGCGCTCGGGAGCAGCAGGCTGTTCCTCCTCAACCATTTCGGGCTCGGCGACCGCCTCAGGATCTTCGCCGAGCACCGCGCCTGGGGCGAGCGGTTGGAGCGGTCCGTCGCCGCGAAACGCCGCCCCCACTTCAACGATCGCTCGGCGGACCGGCGCCTGCGCATCGGGTTCGTGTCCCCGGACCTGCGCAACCACGCGATCGCCTATTGGCTCGAAGGCTACCTGTCGGCGCACGACCGGGAACACTACCCGGCGCACGCGTTCGACGTGTCGCCCTACGCCGAGGACGACGTATCGAGGCGCCTGCGCGGACGGTTCGACCATTGGTACAAATGCGCGTCGATGGACGACGACGAGCTCGCCGGCTTGGTGCGCGGTCAGCGCATCGACGTGCTGGTCGACCTCGCCGGCCACACCGGACATCACCGGCTGGCGGTGTTCGCGCGCAAACCGGCGCCGGTGCAGGCGAGCTGGTTCGGCTACATGAACACCTCGGGGCTGACGACGATCGACTGGCGGATCACCGACGCGCAGCACGATCCGCCGGGCTCCGAGGCCTATTTCACCGAGAAGCTGTGGCGTGTGCCGTTCCTCGCCTGCTTCACGCCCGATCCGGCGAGCCCGGCGCCCGGACCGCCGCCGTTCGAGCGCAACGGCTTCGTCACCTTCGCCAGCGCCAACAACTGGGCGAAGGTCTCCGAGGGTGCCAAGGACGCGTGGGCGGCGATCCTTCGCGACGCGCCGACCGCCCGGCTCAGGATCATCGCGCGCGGCGGCGACCAGGCGAACGTGCGCTCGGGCATTGTCGACGAGTTCGCGCGTCGCGGCGTCGCCCCCGGACGTCTCGACGTGCTGCCGTTCCTGCCGCTGGCGTCGTTCCTCGCGTTCTTCCGCGATATCGACGTCGCGCTCGATCCGTTCCCCTACGGCGGCGGCACGACGACGCTGCACACGCTGTGGATGGGCGTGCCGGTCGTCGCGCTCGCCGGCGACTCCGAACTCGCGCGGGCGACGCCGGCGACGCTGGCGGGTGTCGGTCTGCCGCAGTTCGTCGCCACCTCGCCAGACGAGTACCACCGGATCGCGGTCGAACTCGCCCGCCGTCCCGCGCCGCTCGCGCCGGTGCGTGCCGCCTTGCGCGTCAACGTCGGCTCGTCGGTCGCGATGGACTACGCCGGGCTCGCCCGGAACATCGAGGCGGCGTTCCGCGGCATGTGGCGCGAGTGGTGCGCGTCGGCGCCGCCGCGTCCGCCGTCGGCGTTCGATCGCGTGCCCGGGTCTCCGGGCGCCGCTACTTGACCGCCACCCGGGTGATGATCGCCGTCGTCGCCCGGTCGACGAACGGCTCGCTGTATCCGAGGTCCTTCAACTTCCAGCGGAACACGTTGCCCAGCTTCGCCTTCTTGTAGAGCCCCAACCGCTTCTCGTCGCGGAAGCGCACCGCGCGCGCGCCCAGTCCGTCGAGAATCACCGCGAGCTGGTTCGTGGCGCCGGCATCGGTCCGCTTCTCCGACGCGGGCGGAAATCTGCGCCCGAGGTCTTCGGCGAGCGTCGTGGCGAACGCCTCGACCTCTTTCGTGTCGACCAGTCCCAGGAACGCCATGCTCACCCTCCGACGCGGCGCCGGTTCGGCGTCGGCCTCCACCTCGAGGCGACGCCCGCACCCGGCTCTAGCGCAATTCTACACAGCCCGTTCCCGGCTCGGGCAGCCGGCTCTCCTCGGGTAGCGCCACCAGCGTCAACGCCATCGCGCCGTCGAAGATGTCGTCGGCCCGCCGGTTGAAATTGTCGGGCGACCAGAGCCGCGTCTCCATCCGCCAGGTCCGGTAGCCGAACTCGCGAACACGCCGCGCGAGCACCGCCAGCGCCGCATCGTCGTCCTGCGCGAGAATCAGCCATGGCCGGCAGCGCCAAAGCGTATCGACCGATCCCTCGACGATCGCGGCCGCGTCGACGCCATCGTTGACCTTGAGTCCGTCGAGACGGTCGAGCATCAGGTGGTCGACGGCCTCCTGTTCCGCCGTGAACGCCCCGGGGCCGACCAGATTCCGAGGCATGACGCAAACGCAGGACGCCCCGTTCCGGCGGACGTTGGCCGCCAGCGCACAACGAGATCTGGCATCGCTCTCGTACGCGAACAGCCTGCCGTCGTCGCCGATCTGTCGAGCGATGGCGACGACATGCGCGCCCGCGCCGGCCCCCGCCTCGATGACCGTGCTTCGCCGCGCCGTCCACTTCCGTGCGTATTCGAGGCGCGCGGTTTGCCACTCCGCGTAGTGAACCAAGGCGGACCAATCCGTCGTCGTCGGGCAGACGACGAGGCGCGCGTCGCGGGTCTCGACGACCCGATCGTCCGGCCAGTCCGGCGACCGCGAGGCGCCCGTGCGCATCACGGACCGACGATCGCCGGACGCGACCGCATCCCCGTCGATACCCGGGTTCTCCGCCAGCCGCTGCAATTCGGCGGCGGCCGAGCCGAACGCGCTGGCCCAGTCTCCGGCCGAGGCCTGGCGAAACAACCGCATGCGCGGGTACCAGTCGCTCACGGTCCGCGCGACACCCCACCGCAGGTCCGGTGGTTCGCTGATGATCGTCCAGACCCGTTTTCCCATGGCGCCGGCGATGTGAGCGGGTCCCGTGCACACGGACACCACCAGGTCCAGGTTGTCGATCGCCGCGACGAGATCCTCGAGATCCCCGAATTCGCGCGAGAGCGGCGTGACACCGGCATCCGCCGACAGTTGTTCGAGCTGGTCCTCGGCGGCGCCCTTCTGGAGCGAGTAGAAATCGACGTTGCGAACTCGAAGCACGGGCGTCCAGGCTTCGAGCGAGGTCGACCGGAACCGGTCCCGAGGTTGGCTCGGATTCCCGGCCCAGACGATACCGACGCGCAGGCGGCCGTGATCGGGAATACTCCGGGCCCATCGCGCGCTTCGCACCGGGTCCGGGCGCAGGTACGGCCTGTCGAAGGAGCGCGGATCGACGGTCGCGCTCAGATTGAGCGCCAGACTCGCCAGCGGTACCCAGAAATCCAGCGGCGGGATCGTTTCACCGTCCCGGAGCACCCGATGGGCTCCGGCGAATCGCGCCGTCATGTCGACCATGTCTTCGCGGGGCACGACGACCACGTTCGCGCCGAGCCGATCGAGCTCGGGGAGAAAACGCGCGAACAGCACCACATCGCCCACCCCTTGCTCAGCCTCGACGAGCACGGTCTTGCCGGCGATCGGCTGACCGGACCACAGCGGTGCGTTGTAGCGTCGCCGTTCCCCGCCGTCCGCCGACGCGACCAACCGGAACTCGAACTCGCGCCATCCTTGGTCGAGGATCCGGGACACCAGCAGCGCCTCCGAGAGCATGAAGTGCAGCATCGGGTCCGGCCATCGCCTAAGCGCCATCGCCAGCGAATCGATCATCTCATCGAATCGACTCGATCGGCGAAGCGTCTCGGCGAGCAGCCGACTCGTTTCCAGAGCGATATCGCCGTCCGGCGCCAGACGGCCGGCCCGTTCGAGGCTGGACCTCGCGTCGTCGATTCGGCCGAGGTCGAGTTGTATTCCCGCCAACAGCAGCCACTTGCGCGGGTCCCGGTCATCGATCTGCGCACTCCGCCGGGCGCTGGATTCCGCATCGGTCAGCCGTCCCGCTCGTCGTTCGAGCCTGGCCTCGAGCTGCAGGATCGTCCGCGGCGGGACATCCAACGGCGTGTCGCCCGCGACGATCCGTTTCGCATGATCGACCTCGCCGATCGCGATCTGCGCCTCGGCCAGCGCCAATCCGATCGCGCTCGAAGAAGGCAGACGTTGCGACGCCGCCCGAAGGACGGCCACACGTTCGTGCGTGCGCCCGGTCGACTCGCAGGCGTTGGCCCAGGCGAGCGACGCGCGTTCGGATGGCTCCGCGACCGGGCCGACGCGCTCGAACGCGGCGATCGCTTCGTGGTGGCGGCCCCACTCGTGCAGGATCTGTCCGATGTCGGACCACGCGGCGGCTGCGGGCGCCGGTCCGGCGAGATCGCGAACCGCCCGTTCGAGCCTGGCCGGGAGCTCCGCGCCCGCCTCCCGCTCGCGGGCCGGTCGACCGGACGGGTCGACCTCCGAACGCGCCTTGGGCGAGTCGTTTCCGGCGCGCGGACCGGGCGGCGCCGATCGACCGGCGACGTTCCTGAGCATTCGAGCGAGACGATCGCCGACGCTCACGAGCACGCCGGGGCGTGGAAAGCGCGCGGGAGAGACACGCTCACCGGATCTCCGCCATGTCCGTCGTCAGGCCCACGGGATCGACCTCCTCCGGTATCGCGAACATCGCCTCGGCCGCCCGCCCGTCGAATACGTCGTCGTCACGACGATTGAAATTCTCCCGCCGGTAGAGCGGACATTTCGTACGCCAGACGCGATAGCCGTACGACCCGAGTCTCGCGGCGTACTCCACCAGGCGGTCGGGACCCGACACCGTGGAAACGGAGACGACCGGCCGACACCGCCAAAGCGTCGCCTGGGCCGAATCCAGGATCTCCCCGGCGTCGATCCCGGCGTTGACCTTGAGCAACGCCAGCTTCGCGAATCTCAGCGCGTCGACACCGATCGCAAACCGGTTCGCCCGGTCCTGCGGGGGCGCTCCGATGCGCGGGTCGAGCACCGTCACGTTCACGCATCCATGCGCCGCCACGTTTTGTCCCAGCACGCGCCGCCACGCCGGATGCGGTTCGTGCGCGATCACGATGCCTTCGGGGCCGATCGCGCGAGCCAGCTGGAGCGTATGACAGCCGAATCCGGACCCGACTTCGAGCACCGTCGCTCCGTTCGCCAGCGACCGCAGCTCCCGGTCGAGAACGGGCTGGATCCATTCGCCGTAGTACTCGATCGAGCGGCCGAGCCACGGATCCGACGCGAAGTACTGCAGGAAGCCGGAGCGCGATTCGCACGCGCGGGAGAGTTCGGTCAGCCGATGTCGACAAGCTTCCGGGAGTCGCGGTGTCGGCGTTCGCGGCTCGTCGTTCCGGAACAGTCCCGCGTTCCCGCCGACCCAGTCCCGCAAGGCCTCCGCGACCTCCCGGATCACCGGTCCCCACTCCCCCGGGTTCGGCTGGCGAAACAGACGCAGCGACGGATACCACGGGGAATCACGACGATTCGTGAGCCAGCGGTAGTCCGCCGGTTCGTAGATCAGCGCCCACGCGGGCCGTCCCATGGCGCCGGCGAGGTGGATGAGCGCCGTGTCGACACCGACGAGCAGATCCAATTGGGAGAGAATCGCGGCCGCGTCGTCGAGATCGTCGGATTCCGGACCGAGACTCGACCAATCGACGCGATCGGGCACCCGCTCCGCCTGCGTGAGCGCCGTCCCCTTCTGCAGCGAGAAGAACGCGACGTCCGGAATCTCCAGCAAAGGGGCGAGCTGCTCGAGATCCAACGACCGCTGACGGTCGCGGCGGTGCGCTGGCGCGCCAGCCCAGGTGATTCCGACCCGGACACGTTTGGTCGTCGCCAGTCTGGATCGCCACCGTTCGACCCGCTCCGGGTCGGCCGAGAGGTAGGGAATCCGCGCGGGAATGGTCTCCATCGTCGTGCCGAACGCCAACGGGAGGCTCATCAGATTCGCGTAGAAATCGACCGACTCGAGTTCCTCGTACTCTTCGACCACGTGATCGACGCCGGGGATGCGGCCCGCGATGGCCGCGAGACCGCGGGCGGGAAGGAACAACACCCGAGCGCCCCGCGACTTCAGCTCGTGCAGGTAGCGGCCGAACTGGAGGAGGTCGCCAATACCCTGTTCGGCTCGAACCAGAATCGTACGACCCTCCAACGACTGTCCCATCCAATGCGGAAGATGGAACTCGGCGCGCAACGCGGACAAGGGCGGCAGCCACCAGCGGTGCTCGGCCTGGAGCCAACCGTGCCGGAATTCGCCCAGCGAGAGCAACGCGGGCCCGACTTCCGCATGACCGGACCACGCAGGACAATCCGGCAGCTCCTGGACAAGGGCCTGCACGCCCTCGTTCGTGCGGCCCGAATGCGTCAGCACCATTGCGCGACCGACGGCCGCGTCCCCCCGTCCGTCCTCGGGCAGCTCTCGAATCGCGGTATCGTAGTGCGCGAGCGCTTCGTCGAAGCGGTCCAGGCGCTCGCACACGACGGCGCTGCATTCGGCGAGCCCGGCGTCCCCCGGAAACCTCCGACGCGCGCTTTCGAGGAACCGATCGGCGTCCGCATCGCGCCCGGTCGACAACAGCAGTGCGGCGACGCTTCGACACGCCGATCGATCCAGGTCGGCCGCCCCTGCCAGTTCGCCGAGCAAGCGGTGGCCGTCGACCATCGCTCCGCTGGCGATGAGCATCGTGCATTCGCCGACCCGCAGCGACCGGTCGACCGGATCGAGCTCGATCGCGCGGCGCCAGAACGCCAGCGCGTCGTCGTAGCGGCGGGCGCTCGCCGCGATCGCAGCGAGATCCCGGGCGTCGGCGGAAGTCGTGCAGCGAGACAGGAGATCGACGCCGAGCGCTCTCGCGGCTTCGGCGTTGCGGCCCCAGGCGTGGAACACCCGGCAACGTCCGAGTCGCGCCTCGCCTCCGTCGCCTGACGACGCGCAGAACGCGTCGACAGCATCCAGCGCGTCCGGCAACCGTCCGGAAGCGAGCGCGTCTCTCCAGTCGGATGCGCCTCGAGACATATGCTCAGGATTCCAGGGACGGTCGACCGGTCGCCAACGACGCGCGACGGACGCATGGCCGGGAAATCGCGCAACGACCGCGAACGTCGGTCAGTGTACGGGAACGCCGGCGCCGGGCAATCACCGGCGGGAGCCGCCTCCGGTGTCGAACTCCATCCGATCTCGCATCGCCCGCCCCCGCTCCGCGATTTCCCGGGAACCACGGCGCGGCCGCCGATGTTCGCCGGCGCGAAAGGAGCATTCGTCGGGCCGGACGACAACCGTCGACGGGTTCCGGGATTCCTGCGGCGCGAAATCCCTGCGCTCTCCGACCCCGCGAAAAAGACAAGGGGCCCGCAGGGGCCCCTTGTCGGTCGATCGCGCGACCGGTCGACGTGCAGCGGTCTTACGAGCAGGTCGACGGCTTGCAGCCCGGATCGGCGCTGGACGAGCAGGTCCACGAAATCGGGTTGTCCTGCGGCGGGTTCGGATCCGGGGTCAGCGTGATCGCCCTGCCGCTCACGCAAGTGGCGACACCCGACGACAGCATCGAAACGGTGATGACCCCGCTCGCAACCGTTACCGCGTTGGCGTACTTGCCGGCGTTGGAGGCAATCGCCGCCGGAATTCCCGCGGCGCCGCTGTCAGCGCCCGTATACGAGCCGTTGACCTGGTAGTACTCGCCGACCGCGGCCTTCAAGCCACCGCCGATCACGATCGCGTCCGACAGCTGCGCGCGGCCGGTGTAGTTCTGGTACTGCGGGATCGCGATGGCGGCGAGGATGCCGATAATCGCCACCACGATCATCAGCTCGATGAGCGTGAAACCCTGCTGAATCTTCTTCATGGAAAGTCTCCTGATGTGTGGGACGACCTTGCGAGCCTGCGAGACTGCGCATCCAGCGATGCCGTCCGGTTCGAAGCAACCGATATGCCAATGTCACAGGGGCCGGTCAAAGGTGGCGCAACTAGACGCAAGTCCCTGAAAAATCGGTGATCCTGCCCGACGAATGGCACCGACGATCGGCGGAACAGCGCTCGTTCCTGCCGCGTGTTTCGATTACCGGATCAGGCTGTCGACGCCCCGCGCCGGGCGGTGTGACGTTCAGCGTCAGTCGGCCGGCAGGAGTTCGAGTCGGGTCCCGGCGACCTCGAACGCCTCGCCGGGGAGGATCGAACACCCGTTCGGGGGCACCGGTTCGCCCGCCGCATCGGTCGGCGGCGGGCCTTCGCGCGACACCAGTGCGAAGCCCGGTCCCTGCGCCACGATCGCCGCGACCTGGACGCCGACGCGGCCGAGCACGAACTCGTCGCCGGCGATCGGGACCACCCGTCCGGCCTGCGGGCCGGTCAACACCCGCACGCGCGCGCGGACCGCCCCCGGCGCCACGCCGGTGCGAGCCTCGTCGTGGTCGGGCGGACTCGACAGGGTATCGACATGAGCGCGGCGCATCGCCACGAACTCCGCATCGGGGTTTTCCACGGCCGCGCGATCGGCACCGCGGGGCCGGCCTTGGGACGGGTCTTGCGCCGCCACGGGAACGGGTGGGGGCGCTGATGGCACCGCCTTGCTCACCGGAACCGGCGCCGGCGCTGCATCTCCGGCCGGCGGCACTGCGCGCGCCGGCGCGATCGGCGACCCGATCCTGGGCTCGATGCGAGGGAATTCGGCGTCGAGTTCGGCGACCGGACTCGCGAGGGCGGCTCCGATCGGCGTGGCGATCTTGGGCTCCGCGCGCGCCGGTGGCGCGGACGCCGGGCGCGCTTCGCGCCTCGCCGGCTCGACCCGCTGGGCGAGTTCCCGGCGCTCTTCGCGAAGGAACCCGGGCGGCGGTTCGGCACGGGCTTTGGAATCGGCGAGATACACGAGGAGCTGGCGGCCGATATCGATCTGGTCGCGGTCCCTCAGGAAGTGCTTGACGATCGAACGGCCGTTCACCTGCGTACCGTTCGTACTGCCGAGGTCCTCGAGGAACGAGTCGGTGAGGATCGTCACGACCGCCGCGTGCTCGCCGGAGACCGCCGGGTGCGGCAGGCAGACGTCGTTGTCGGGGCGACGACCGATGGTCACGCGTTCCTTGTCGAGGGGGATCTCGACCGGCGTCGCGTCCTTGAGGAAGAGAACGAGCTTGCCCATGGCGAGCCCCGACTATCGCCCGATCGCGCTCCCGCCCGCCCTCGTCCGGACGGCCGAGGAACCGGCGACGATCGCGCGGGCGAAGGCGTCCACCGGCCTACCCCTTGCGGCGCGCGAGAAAACGCTGCGCCCAGCCCGAGGCCGGCAGGAACTCCGGCGGGACGCGCACGAGGATCACCGAGACGTTGTCGCGTCCGCCGTTCTGGTTGGCGAGTTCGACCAGGTTGTTCGCCGCCCGGGCGAGATCGCCCCGGTGCTCGTCGACGACGGTCTGCACGACCTCGGGATCGACCATGTCGGTGAGCCCGTCCGAGCACAACAGGTAGATGTCGTTCGGTTCGAGCCGGTATTCGGCGATGTCCGCCGGCACGATCGCTTCGATGCCCAGCGCGCGGGTGACCAGGTTCTTGTTGAGCGAGTACTTGGCCTGCTCGGCCGAGATCTGCCCGCTGTCGATCTGCTCCTGCAGCAGCGAGTGATCGTGGGTCAGCTGCTCGAATTTCTCGCCCCGCAGCCGGTAGCAGCGCGAGTCGCCGATATGGCCGATCGACACGCGGTTGGCGAAGAACACCGCCGCGACGATCGTCGTGCCCATGCCCGCGCATTCCGGGCGAGCCTGGGCGGCGTCGTAGATGCCCTTGTTGGCCGCGGCGATGTACTGCTGCAACAGGAGCGCCGCGTGCGACAGTCCGCTCTGGACGTCGACCTTGGACAGCTCGCGGCCGGACTGCAGCTCGGGGAGCATGCCGTTGGAGACCACGGCCACCGCGATGCCGCTCGCGACCTCGCCGGCGTTGTAGCCGCCCATGCCGTCGGCGAGCACCGCCATCCCGACGGCGGCGTCGGCGAAGATCGAGTCCTCGTTGTGCGAACGGACCATGCCCGGGTGCGACAGGCAGGCGACGTCGAGGGCGACGCGGTCGTTCATGGAGGGCGGGCCGGGGTTCTTCTTCGGACTGGACCGGGAGTGTACGAGACGGCGGGCCGGCGCGCGAGTCGACCGGGCGGCGCCGGCGGCGACCGTGCGCGCCTCAGGCGGCCGGCGTCCCCCCGCCTCGACGCTGCAGGATCCGGGCGACCCCGACGACGATCGCCACGCCGGCGACCGGCACGACCCAATGGAGCCAGTGGGCGTGCGCCTCGACCCAGGCGGAGATCGCGTTGTCGGTGACCGCCATCTCGCCGGCCACGTAGCCCAGGAGCCCGCCGCCGGCGATGACGAGGAACGGGAAGCGCTCGATCGCCTTCATGATCAGCTGACTGCCAGCGATCACCAGCGGGATCGACACGACCAGCCCGAAGACCAGCAGCAGGAGGCTGCCCTTGGCCGCGGCGGCCACGCCGATCACGTTGTCGATGCTCATGACCAGGTCGGCGACGACGATCGTCCAGACCGCCGACATCAGGCGGTTGGACGCCTTCACGTCGTGCGACTCGTCGCCGTCGCCGGCGATCAGCTTGACGCCGATCCACAGCAGCAGCAGGCCGCCGACGATCTTGAGCCACGGCAGGTCGAGGAGCTGGATCGCGAAGAAGGTCAGGACGATCCGCAGGACGATCGCGCCGGTCGCGCCCCAGATGACGCCCCAGCGTCGCTGTCCGTCGGGCAGGTTGCGACAGGCGAGCGCGATCACCACCGCGTTGTCGCCGGACAACAGGATGTTGATGACGATGATCTCGAGTCCCGCGAGCCAGAACTGCGGGCTGCCGAATTCCACGTTCGAATCCCCCTTGGCCGCCGGCGCGGCGCGTGCGTCCGGCCGGCGCTACAGCACCGACTTGAGGAGCTTCCCCATCTCCGCGGGGTTGCGCGTGACCTTGATGCCGCAGGCCTCCATCACCGCGAGCTTCTCCTGCGCCGTTCCCTTGCCGCCGGAGATGATCGCGCCCGCATGCCCCATCCGCTTGCCCGGCGGCGCGGTAACCCCTGCGATGAAGCCGACGACCGGCTTTTTCATGTGCGACTTGGCCCACTGCGCGGCGGTCTCCTCGTCGTTGCCGCCGATCTCGCCGATCATCACCACCGCGTCGGTGCCCGGGTCGTCGTTGAACATCCGAAGCACGTCGATGTGTTTGAGCCCGTTCACCGGGTCGCCGCCGATGCCGACCGCGCTCGACTGCCCCAGTCCGAGCTCGGTGAGCTGGCCGACCGCCTCGTAGGTGAGCGTACCCGAACGCGACACCACGCCGATACGGCCCTTGCGGTGGATGTGGCCGGGCATGATGCCGATCTTGATTTCGTCGGGTGTGATCACGCCCGGGCAGTTCGGCCCGAGCAGCAGGGTTTTCTTCCCCTTCATCCGGTCGCGGGTGCGGATCATGTCGCGCACCGGTATCCCCTCGGTGATGCAGACGACGAGGTCGAGGCCCGCGTCGACCGCCTCGTCGATCGCCGCCGCGGCGAAAGGCGGCGGCACGTAGACGACCGACACCGTCGCGCCGGTCGCGGCCTTCGCGTCCCTGACCGTCGCGTAGATCGGGATGCCCTCGAAGTCCTCGCCGGCCTTCTTCGGGTTGACACCGGCGACGTAGCAGGCGCGACCGTTCGCGTAGTCGCGGCACATGCGGGTGTGGAACTGGCCGGTCTTGCCGGTGATCCCCTGGGTGATGACCTTGGTGTCCTTGTTGATCAGGATCGACATCGCCCGCTCCTCACTTCGCGCGCGCGGCCGCGACCACGCGCTCGGCCGCCTCGGCCATGTTGTTCGCCGTGATGATCGGCAACCCGGACTCGGCGAGGATCCTCTTGCCCAGGTCCTCGTTCGTGCCCTTCATCCGCACGACCAGCGGCACCTTCAATCCGACCGCGCGCGACGCGGCGACCACGCCCTCGGCGATCGTGTCGCACTTCATGATGCCGCCGAAGATGTTGACCAGGATCGCCTTCAGGTTCGGGTTGCGCAGCATGATCTTGAAGGCCTCGGTGACCTTCTCCGCGGTCGCGCCGCCGCCGACGTCGAGGAAGTTCGCCGGCTCGCCGCCGTAGAGCTTGATCGTGTCCATCGTCGCCATCGCCAGTCCGGCGCCGTTGACCAGGCAGCCGATGTCGCCGTCGAGCGAGATGTAGGAGAGGTCGTACTTCGACGCCTCGATCTCGGCGGGGTCCTCCTCGTCCAGATCGCGCATCTGCACGATGTCCTCGTGGCGGAAGAGCGCGTTGCTGTCGAAGTTGAGCTTGGCGTCGAGCGCGATCACGCGGCCGTCGCCGGTCAGGATCAGCGGATTGATCTCGGCGAGCGACGCGTCGGTTTCGTCGAACACCCGGTAGAGTCCCTTCAGCATCGCGCGCGCGGCCGGCACGCTCGCCGCCGGAACGCCGATCTTGCGCGCCACGTCGTCGGCCTCGGCGTCGGTGAGACCGGTCCTGGGGTCGACGAAGACCTTGTGGATCTTCTCCGGCGTCTTGGCGGCGACCTCCTCGATGTCCATGCCGCCCTCCGAGCTCGCCATCAGCACGACGCGCTGGGTCGCGCGGTCGACGACCATGCCGACGTAGAGCTCCTTCTTGATGTCGGCGCCCTCCTCGACGAGCAGCCGGCGCACCTTCTGGCCGGCCGGTCCGGTCTGGTGGGTCACGAGCTGCATGCCGAGGATCTGCGAGGCGAGCGTGCGCACCTCGTCGATCGACCGGGCGAGCTTGACGCCGCCGCCCTTGCCACGGCCACCGGCGTGGATCTGCGCCTTGACGACGTAGACCGGGCCCGGGAGCGACTTGGCCGCGCGCACCGCCTCGTCGACGCTGAACGCGGGTACGCCGCGCGGCACGGCGAGCCCGTAGCGGCGGAAGATCTCCTTGCCCTGGTATTCGTGGATTTTCACGTCGGCATCCTCGTTGATCGTCGTAAGGTCCGGCCGGCCCGGCGTCGCGGTTCGCGGGACGGCGCCAGCCGCTCGCCGAAACGCCGATTCCGGCGCGCGACGCCGGCGCGGGCGGGCATCACGCCGCACCCCGGTACCAGCGCGGGTAGTAGCGCCTCACGGTGGGCGTCTTGGTCTCGAGCGCGTGGCAGCGATCGAGCTGGAAGGGCTTGTCCTCGCCGGACATTTCCGGGAGGAACGTGGCGAACGTCTGGATCGCGGCGGTCGGCAGGAACAGGACCAGTTCGGTGAGGTGCGAACAGCCGCGCACCCCGCCCAGCCGCTCCTGCACGGTCCTGCGGAACCCGTCGACCAGGTTCGCACCGACGAGCCTGGCGTAGTCGGGCGCGATCCGGTCGCAGCCGTCGGGATACGGGTAGGCGTCCAGGCAGGCGCTCACCGCCCGGATCTCGTAGTGGCGGTCGATGGTCACGCGGATCCACAGATCGTGGACCGGCTCTCCCGGCTCCCAGGTCCCGGTCGACAGCGTGTAGCGCCGGTCCTTGTGGTCGGTCAGCCGGGCCTCGAGGTCGAACAGGCCGTCGGAACGCCGAAACCCCTCGCAGGACAGGGTTCGCGTGTGGAGGCGCTCTCGGGTGGCGGCCGGCGGGAGGGGCATCGGGGGGCGATCGGCGGGCGGTGTCCGGTGGCGTAACCCCGCGACCGGCGCCGCGCGCGCCAACCCGGGCCGACTGGCTACAATAGGCCGAAAAACCAATATTTTACGATGCGGCGCCCCACCGCCGCAACCGGAGGTCCGGATGCCGTACGTCATCGCCCTCGACCAGGGCACGACCAGTTCCCGCGCGATCGTCTTCGACCGGTCCGGCGCGATCCGGGCCACCGCGCAGCGCGAGTTCGGGCAGCATTTCCCCCGGCCGGGCTGGGTCGAGCACGACCCGGAGGAGATCTGGGCGACCCAGTCGGCGGTGCTCACCGGCGCCCTGGCCGAGGCCGGGGTCGGCGCCCGCGACATCGCGGCGATCGGCATCACCAACCAGCGCGAGACCACCGTCGTCTGGGACCGCGCGACCGGCCGTCCGATCGCCCCGGCGATCGTGTGGCAGGACCGACGGACCGCCCCGATGTGCGAGTCCCTCGCGGCCGACGGCCACGCGGCGACCTTCGCACGCAAGACCGGCCTCGTGCTCGACGCCTATTTCTCCGGGACCAAGCTCCGCTGGATCCTCGACCAGGTCCCAGGCGCCCGGGAGCGGGCCCGCCGCGGGGAACTCGCCTTCGGGACGATCGACACCTGGCTCGTCTGGCAGCTGACCGGCGGCGCGTCGCACGTGACCGATCCGTCCAACGCCAGCCGCACATTGCTTTTCGACATCCATCGCGGCGACTGGGACGAGGAGCTCCTGCGCCTGCTCGACGTCCCGCGCGAGGTATTGCCGCGCGTCGTGCCCTCGTCGGGCGTCTGCGGGACCGCGATGATCGACGGAACCGCGGTCCCGATCGCCGGGCTGGCCGGCGACCAGCAGGCGGCGCTCTTCGGCCAGGCCTGCCACGAGAGCGGGCTCGCGAAGAACACCTACGGGACCGGCTGCTTCGTCCTCCTCAACACCGGCACGCGTGCGGTCGCCTCGGCCAACCGCCTGCTGACCACGGTCGCCTGGTCGATCGGCGGGCGCACCGAGTACGCGCTCGAGGGTTCGGTCTTCATCGGCGGCGCCGTCGTCCAGTGGCTGCGCGACGGACTCGGACTCATCCGTACGGCGTCGGAGGTCGAGGCGCTGGCGGCGAGCGTGCCCGACACCGGCGGCGTCCATCTGGTGCCCGCGTTCGCCGGACTGGGCGCGCCTCATTGGGACCCGTACGCGCGCGGCGCGGTGTTCGGCCTCACCCGCGGGTCGACCGGCGCGCACCTCGCCCGCGCCGCGATCGAGTCGATCGCGCTGCAGAGCATGGACGTGCTCGAAGCGATGCAGCGCGACGCCGGTGTCTCCCTCACCGGCCTGCGGGTCGACGGCGGCGCCGCCGCGAACAACCTGCTGATGCAGTTCCAGGCCGACGTCCTCGGCGTGCCGGTCGTGCGACCGAAAGTGCTCGAGACGACGGCGCTGGGCGCCGCCTATCTCGCCGGACTCGCGGTCGGGGTCTGGAAGGACGCGCGCGAGGTCGCCGCGAATTGGCGGATCGACCGCCGCTTCGAACCGGCGATGACTCGCGCCGACGTCGAGCGGATTCGCGAGGGCTGGGCGAAGGCGGTCGCCCGCAGCAAGGCCTGGGCGCAGCCGGACTGAGTCGTCGTGCGGGCAGGCGGCCCGACGCGGTGGTTGTAATCAGTGCATATGCACGCTATTCTCCGGTTCGGCCGAGCGGCGGATTCGAGGGTCGCCGGCGGCCGCCGTCCATGCGATCGAGACACGACGCCGACGCCCCGATCCCGGCCGCCTGCGCCTGCGGCCGCTTGCGCCGCGCCTCGCGGGCGCTGACCCGCTACTACGACGACGCGATGGCGGCGTCCGGGTTGCGGGTCACCCAATACTCGCTGCTGCGCACGCTCGATCGCGCCGGCACGGTCCGGATGTCCACGCTCGCGACCGCGCATCTCATCGACCGCACGGCGCTCGCCCGCACGCTCGATCCCCTGGTCGACGCCGGCTACGTCCGTATCGCCCGCGGACGCGACGCACGCACCCGGGAGATCGAAATCACCGCTGGCGGCCGTGCGGCGCTCGCCGCCGCCGCCGGACCCTGGCGACGCGCGCAAGCCGAGGTCGCCGCGCGGCTCGGCCGCGAACGCTTCGACACGCTGATCGCGCTCCTCGCGCGACTCGAGACCTTCGATCCGGTCTCGCCGACACCCGCTACGGAAGAAACCACGTGACTCCCACCGCCCGCGCCGACTGGCGCACCCCGACCGTCGTCCTGCTGTGCGGCGGCGTGATCCTCATGATCTCGATGGGATTGCGGCACGGCTTCGGCCTGTTCCTCCAGCCGATGACCTCCGACCTGCACTGGGGCCGCGAGACTTTCGCGCTGGCGCTCGCCGTGCAGAACCTGGTCTGGGGCGCTTCGCAGCCGTTCGCCGGCATGCTCGCCGACAAACACGGCGCCGGGCGCGTCCTCGCCGGCGGGGCCGTCCTCTACGTCGCCGGCCTGGTGCTGATGGCCTATCCAATTGCGCCGTGGTCGTTCGTGCTCTCCGCCGGCGTGCTGATCGGCATGGGGCTTTCGGGCGTCACCTTCTCGGTCGTCCAGGGTGCGATCGGCCGCCGCTATCCGCCCGAGAAGCGCAGCATGGCCCTCGGAATTTCCGCGGCGATCGGATCGTTCGGTCAGTTCGCGATGCTGCCGGCGACCCAGTGGCTGCTCACGAACCTGGGGTGGCACGGCGCGCTGCTCGCGCTCGGCGCGATCGGCGTCCTGCTCGCTCCACTGGCGATCGGGATGGTCGAGAACCGCGAGCACGCGCCGGCGCACCTGTTCCAGCAATCGGCGAAGGAGGCGATGGTCGAGGCGCTCGGCCATCGCGGCTACGTGCTGCTGACGCTCGGGTTCTTCGTCTGCGGCTTCCAGGTCGTCTTCGTCGGCGTGCACCTGCCGGCGTTCCTGGCCGACCGCGGATTCCAGCCGCACGTCGCCGTGACCTCGCTGATGCTCGTGGGCCTGTTCAATATCGTCGGCACCTATCTCACCGGCTGGCTCGGCGGTCGCATGCCCAAGCGCTGGATCCTCTCGGCGATCTACCTCGGCCGGTCGGTGGTCATCGTCCTGTTCCTCTGGCTGCCGATGACCGAGGCCAGCGTCTACGCGTTCGCGGTGTCGCTCGGCCTCCTGTGGCTGTCGACCGTTCCGCCGACCAACGCGATCGTCGCCGGCGTCTTCGGAACCCGGTACCTGGCGATGCTCGCCGGGTTCGCGTTCTTCAGCCACCAGATCGGCAGCTTCCTCGGTGCGTGGCTCGGCGGCTACCTGTACGACCGCACCGGCAGCTACGACGTCGTCTGGTGGGTCTCGATCGCGCTGGGCGTCGTCGCCGGGCTCTTGAACCTGCCGATCGACGAGCGCGCGATCCGCCGGGCCGCACCCGCGGCGGCCTGAAGACGCGCGTCAGGATAGGCGCGGCGGTGTCGCCGGGATCGTGTCGACCGCGTCGGTGATGATCGAGTCGACGCCCCAGGACGCGAGCTCGGCGACGCGCGCCGGCTCGTTCACCGTCCAGGCGGCCACGCGCAGGCCGGCGGCATGCGCCTGCCCGACAACCTCGGCGGTCAGGAGCGAGTGCTTGGCGTCGATCGCGACGCAACCGAGCGCCCGGCAGCGCTCGCGCCAGTCGACCGGCAGCGTCTCGGTCAACCAGGCGCGGGGCAGCGCGGCGACCGTCTCCAGCGCCGCCTCGAGGGCGACCGCCGAGAACGACGACAGGAGCGGCGGCACGTCGCTGCCCTTCCACAGGGTCGCCGCGTCGATCGCGACCGCCGCGCCGGTCTCGCGCTCGCGCCCGGGCGTGGGCTTGATCTCGAGGTTCACCGCCACGCCGTTGGCGCGTGCGAAGCGCGCGATCGCCGCGAGCGTCGGCAGCGGCTCGCCGGCGTAGGGCGCCGAGTGCCAGCTTCCGGCGTCCAACCGCGCGAGCTCGCGCCAGGCGAGCGCGTCGGCGCGCCCCTTCGCGTCGGTCGTTCGGTCGAGCGTCGCGTCGTGCAGCAGGAACGCGACGCCGTCGGCGGAGAGCTTGACGTCGACCTCGGCCATCCGGTAGCCGTGTGCGTGGCCCAGGCGCAGCGCGGCGAGCGTGTTCTCCGGCGCGAGCTTGCCGGCGCCGCGGTGGGCGACCCGCGCCGGATACGGCCACGGCGGCAACGGCCTGGCGCGGCTCACCGCACCCTCGCTCCCGATGTCGCGTCGAACAGGTAGACGCGCGCCGGATCGGCGGTGACGTGCATCGCGGCGCCCGGACCCGATTGGCCGTCGTGCGGCCGGCGGACGATCGCCGAGTCCTCGCCGTGGCGAAGGTGGACGAGCGTGTCGGCACCGAGCTGCTCGACCAGCTCGACCGAACCGGAGAACATCGCCTCGGAGGGTCCGCATTCGACCAGGTGCTCGGGACGGATGCCGACGACGATGTCCCGGCCGGTGTCGATCTGCCCGTTGGCGTGCCGGACGATGCCGCCGTGCGCCAGCGCGACCCTCCCGGCACCGGCCCCCTTGCCGGCGAGGAAGTTCATCGACGGCGAGCCGATGAACCCGGCGACGAAGCGCGTCGCCGGATTCTCGTAGACCTCCATCGGCGTGCCGACCTGCTCGGCGCGTCCGGCGTTCATCACGATCATCCGGTGGGCGAGCGTCATCGCCTCGACCTGGTCGTGGGTCACGTACAACGCCGTGGTCCCGAGCTGCTTGTGCAGCTTCTGGATCTCGAAGCGCATCTGGACGCGTAGCTTCGCATCGAGGTTCGACAGCGGTTCGTCGAACAGGAACACCTTGGGCTCGCGCACGATCGCCCGCCCCATCGCCACGCGCTGCCGCTGGCCGCCGGAGAGCTGGCGCGGCTTGCGGTCGAGCAGCGGTCCGAGCTCGAGGATGCCGGCGGCCCGCTTGACGCGCTCGTCGATGTCCGGCTTCGACATGCCCCGGATCCTGAGACCGTAGGCCATGTTGTCGTACACGCTCATGTGCGGGTAGAGCGCGTAGTTCTGGAACACCATCGCGATGTCGCGGTCCTTCGGTTCCAGCGTGTTGACGACCCGGTCGCCGATGACGATCTCGCCGTCGGTGATCGCCTCCAGGCCGGCGACCATCCGCAGCAGCGTCGACTTTCCGCAGCCCGACGGACCGACGATGACGATGAACTCGCCGTCGGCGACCCTGGCGTCGACGCCGTGGATCACCTGCAGCGCGCCGTAGCTCTTGCGGACGTTCCGGAACTCGACCTTCGCCATCGCGCTTGTCCCCGTTGCCCCGTCACTTCTCGGTGTCGACGAGGCCCTTGACGAACCACTTCTGCATCAGAATCACGACCAGCGCCGGCGGGATCATCGCCAACATCGCGGTGGCCATCACCAGATGCCATTCGGTGGCGGCGTCGCCGCCGCCGGCGATCATCCGCTTGATGCCGATCGCGACCGTGTAGTAGCTCTCCTGCGTCGTCACCAGCAGCGGCCACAGGTACTGGTTCCAGCCGTAGATGAACTGGATGACGAACAGCGCCGCCATGCTGGTCCGCGACATCGGCACGACGACGTCCCGGAAGAAACGCATCGGCCCGGCGCCGTCGACGCGCGCCGCCTCGGCGAGCTCGTCGGGTATCGTCAGGAAGAACTGGCGGAACAGGAATGTCGCGGTCGCCGAGGCGATCAGCGGCAGCGTGAGTCCCGGGTAGCTGTCGAGCATGTGCAGGTCCGAGACGACCTTGTACGTGGGCAGGATGCGGACCTCGACCGGCAGCATCAAGGTCACGAAGATCATCCAGAAGAAGAACATCCGCAGCGGGAAACGGAAATACACGATGGCGAACGCCGAGAGGAGCGAGATCGCGATCTTGCCCAGCGCGATGACGATGGCGGTCACGAAGCTGTTGACCATCATCTGCCAGACCGGCGCCTGCGAGTTGCCGGCGCCGTGCAGCAGCACCTCGGTGTAGTTCTCGAACAGCCGTCCGCCCGGCAGCAGCGGCATCGGCGCCGCCAGCACCTGCTCGGCGGTCAGCGTCGAGGCGACGAAGGTCACCCAGACCGGAAAGGCGACGATCGCGACCCCCAGGCAGAGGACCGCGTGGGTCAGGAAGGTGAGGCCCGGACGGTTTTCGATCATCGCGGCGACCGATCGTCAGTACTGGACCCTGCGCTCGACGTAGCGGAACTGGACCACGGTGAGCGCGATCACGATCGCCATCAGAATCACCGACTGCGCGGCCGACCCTCCGAGATCGAGCGCCTTGAAACCGTCCTTGTACACCTTGTAGACGAGGATCTCGGTCGCCTGTCCCGGTCCTCCGCCGGTCGCCGCGTCGACGATCGCGAACGTGTCGAAGAAGGCGAAGACGACGTTGACGACGAGCAGGAAGAAGGTCGTCGGCGAAAGCAGCGGGAAAACGATCGTCCAGAAGCGACGGCCGGGGCCGGCGCCGTCGATCGCGGCCGCCTCGATCAGCGACTTGGGGATCGACTGGAGCCCCGCGAGGAAGAACAGGAAGTTGTAGCTCGTCTGCTTCCACACCGACGCCATCACGATCAGCGCCAGCGCGTCGCCGCTGTCGAGCAGCGGATCCCAGCGCATCCCGGCCGCGCGCATCCAGTGCGAGACCACCCCGAGCGTCGGGTTGAACAGGAACAGCCAGAGGATCGCGGCGACCACCGGCGCGACCGCGTACGGCCAGATCAGCAGCGTCTTGTAGACGCCGGCGCCCCGGATCACCCGGTCGGCGAAGACCGCGAGCGCGAGCGAGAACGCGAGCCCGACGCCGGCGACCAGCACCGAGAACAGCGCGGTGACCTTGAACGAGGCGAGGTAGTTCTCGTTGGCGATCAGCGCCGAGAAGTTCTCCAGGCCGACGAACTCGACCTGGATGCCGAACGGGTCCTGCGCCAGCAGCGATTGCCAGACCGCCTGGCCGGCCGGCCAGAAGAAGAAGACGATCGTGATCGCGAGCTGGGGCGCCACCAGCAGGTACGGCAGCCACCACGAGCGGAAGACGACGCGCTTCTCCATTCGCGGATCCGGACGGGAGCGTTACGCGGGCCGGGCGCTGCGGCGCGCCAGCGGCGGTCGGTGCCGGCGGGGGAAGGACGGCGGCGGATCGCCGCCGTCCGGCCCGGGGCGGCCTATTCCTTCGCGGTCTTCTCGAACTTGCGCAGCAGGTCGTTGCCGCGCGCCACCGCCGCGTCGAGCGCCGCCTTCGCGTCCTTCTTGCCGGCCAGCATCGACTCGAACTCCTCCTGGAACGCGTCTCGGATCTGGACGAAGCTGCCGAACCGCAGGCCCTTCGAATTCGCGGTCGGCGCCTTGTTGAGCATCTGCCGCACCGACACGTCGGTGCCGGGGTTCTTCTCGTAGAAGCCGGACTTCTTCGTGATCTCGTAGGCGGCCGGCGTGATCGGCAGGTAGCCGGTCTTCTGGTGCCACTCGGCCTGGCGGTTCGCCTCGGAGAGGAAGGTGAAGAACTTGGCGACGCCGCGGTACTCCTCCTTCTTCTTGCCGGACATCACCCACAGCGACGCGCCGCCGATGATCGTGTTCTGCGGCGCGCCCTCGACGTCGGCGTAGTACGGAATGAAGGCCACGCCGTACTTGAACTTGGCGTTGCGGTTGATGTTCGCCTGCGCCGCCGACGACGACGTCAGCATCGCGCACTCGCCGCTGTAGAACTTGGCTTCGGCCTCGTTGGTCCGGCCGCCGTAGGTGAAGTATCCCTTCTTCGACCACTCCTGCAGGTTGCTCCAGTGGCGCACGTGCAGCGGCGAGTTGATCTTGAACTCGGTGTCGAGCCCGCCCATGCCGTTCTCCTTCGTGCCGATCGGCACGTTGTGCCAGGCGGAGAAGTTCTCGACATGGACCCACGACGGCCAGCCGGTCGTGTAGGCGCAGGTCGACGCGCCGGCCACCTTGATCTTCGCCGCCGCGGCCATCACCTCGGGCCACGTGGCGGGCGCGCGCTCGGGGTCGAGCCCCGCCTTCGCGAACACGTCCTTGTTGTAGTAGAAGACCGTCGTCGAGCTGTTGAACGGGAAGGACAGCATCTCGCCCTTGCGCGTCGTGTAGTAGCCGGCGACCGTCGGGATGTAGGCCTTCGGGTCGAACTTCTCGCCGCCCTCGATCATCACCTGCTGGACCGGCTTGATCGCGCCCTTCGCGCCCATCATCGTCGCCGTGCCCACCTCGAACACCTGGAGGATGTGCGGAGCGCTTCCGGCGCGGAACGCGGCGATCGCGGCCGCCATCGACTCCGGGTAGGCCCCCTTGTAGACCGGGACGACCTTGTAGTCCTTCTGGCTCTCGTTGAAGCCCTTGGCGAAGTCGTTGACGCGGTCGCCCAGCGCGCCGGTCATCGAATGCCACCACTGGATCTCGATCTGGGCCTGCGCGACCGTCGCGGTCGACAGGATCGCGGCCGCGACCAGCGTGCGTACGAGCCGATTGCTGCGATGCGTCATGATTCTTCCTCCGGATAGGGCGGGCCGGGCACGTTGCCTCGGGGCGGGAGCGATTCTATTGCAACCTTCGCGGGGCGGACAGCGGTCCGGCCCGGACGCGCCGTCAGTCCGCGGCGCCCGCGTGAGCGGTGCTGGCCGGGGCCACCGGCTCCGCCGCGTGGGACGCGCGTTCGCGCCCGGCGAGCAGAGTGTACGCCGTCGGCACGACGAACAGCGTGAGCAGCGTCCCGAACGACATGCCGCCGACGATCACCCAGCCGATCTGCGTGCGCGATTCGGCGCCGGCCCCGTGGGCGAGCGCGAGGGGCACCGCGCCCAGCACCATCGCGCCGGTCGTCATCAGGATCGGGCGCAGCCGCAGCGTCGCCGCGTCGACGACCGCGTCGAAAAGCGCCTCGCCCTTCTCGCGGAGCTGGTTGGAGAACTCGACGATCAGGATGCCGTGCTTGGTGATCAAGCCGACCAGCGTCACCAGGCCGACCTGGCTGTAGATGTTGAGCGTCCCGCCGGCGAGCCACAGCGTGAACAGCGCGCCGGTCATCGACAGCGGCACCGACAGCATGATCACGAACGGGTGGACGAAGCTCTCGAACTGCGCCGCGAGCACGAGGTAGATGAAGAAGAGCGCCAGCACGAACGTGAAGTAGATCTCGCCGCCGGACTTGCGGAACTCGCGCGACTGGCCGTCGACGTCGGTCTGCGCGATCGCCGGCAGCACGGCCTTCGCCGCCGCGTTCATCGCCTTGAGGCCGTCCTCGATCGTGAAGCCCGGCGCCAGCGTCGCGGTCACCTTCACCGACCGCAGCCTGTTGAAGTGGTTCAGGGACTGCGGGGCGACCCCTTCCCTCACGTCGACGAGGTTCGCGAGCTGGACCATCTCGTTGTTGCGGCCACGCACCCAGGTTTCGGAAATGTCCGCCGGCCGCGTCCGGTCGATCGGCGCGAGCTGGACGATCACGTCGTATTGCTCGCCGTCGCGCTTGAACCGGGTGACCTGCCGGCCGCCCAGCATCGTCTCCAGCGTCCGGCCGACCGTGTCGACATTGACCGCGACGTCCGAGAGCTTGTCGCGGTTGATCGAGACGCGCACCTCCGGCGTGTTGAGGCGCAGATCGGTCTGCAGGTTCTGCAGCGCCGGCGACTTGCGAGCCTCGTCGATCACCCGGTCGACGAGGCGCTGCAGCTCGGCGTAGGGCACCTGGGCCATGATGACGAACTCGACCGGCTGCGAGCGGAACGACTGGCCGAGCGACGGCGGATTCAACGGGAAGGCGATCGCGCCGGGAATGCTCGCGAGCTTGGGCCGCAGTTCGTCGGCGATCTGCTGCTGCTTCTTGGTCCGCTCCTCCCACGACTTGAGCCGCAGGATCGCGTTGCCGTCGACGACCGTCGGGAATCCCGAGAACGCCGTGTAGGCGGCGGCCTCCGGGACCTTGGCGTAGAAATCCTCGATCGGCTTGACGACGTCGCCGGTGTACTGGGGCGTCGATCCC
The DNA here is from genome assembly GCA_046347725.1 of Burkholderiales bacterium. Classification (GTDB taxonomy): domain Bacteria; phylum Pseudomonadota; class Gammaproteobacteria; order Burkholderiales; family Casimicrobiaceae; genus VBCG01. The sequence continues at coordinate 140,733 of JAXMFN010000006.1, read as the reverse complement.
TGCGGCGCGGTGACCAGTCCGAACACGACGCCGCGGTCCTCGGTCGGCGAGAGCTCCGCCTTGAGCGAGGTGAAGAACCACACGCCCTGGGCGCCGACGCCCAGCCACGCGAGCACGACCAGCCAGCGGTGGCGCAGCGTCCAGGAGAGCAGACGGCGGTAGCCGTTGGTCAGCGCGACCAGCCCCGACTCGACCAGGTTGTAGATCCACGAGTGCTTCGGCTCGTGCTTGAGCAGCAGCGAGCACATCATCGGCGTCAGCGTCAGCGCGACGAAACCCGACACCAGCACCGCGCCGGCGAGCGTCAGCGCGAACTCGATGAACAGGCGCCCGGTCCGGCCGGTCGCGAATGCGAGCGGCGCGAACACGCTCGCCAATGTCAACGTCATCGCCAGCACCGCGAAAGCGATCTCGCGGGCGCCCTGGATCGCCGCCTGCTTGCGGGGCAGGCCTTCCTCGACGTGGCGGAAGATGTTCTCGAGCATGACGATCGCGTCGTCGACGACCAGACCGATCGCCAGCACCATCGCCAGCAGCGTCAGCGTGTTGATGGTGAAACCGAACAGGTACATCAGGGCGAAGGCGCCGATCAGCGACACCGGAATCGTCACGATCGGGATGAGCGTCGCGCGCAGCGTCCTCAGGAACACGAAGATGACGAGCACGACCAGCGAGATCGCCTCGCCGATCGCCGAGAACACCGACTTGATCGAACGGTCGATGAACACCGACGTGTCGTAGGCGACGATCAGCCGCATGCCCGACGGCATGCCGGGGTTGATCCGCTCGACCTCCTCGCGCACCGCCTTCGACAGCTCGAGCGGGTTGGCGACCGCCTGCTTGATCACGCCGATGTTGAGCGACGGCTTGCCGTTGAAGCGCGAGATGGTCCGCTCGTCGATCGCGCCGATCACGGCGTTGCCGAGATCGCGGACCCGGACCGGGTAGCCGCCGACGTTGGCGACGATCACGTTGTTGAACTGTTCCGGCGTCTGCAGGTCGGTCTCGGCGACGACGGTGAACTCGCGCGCCGACGACTCGATCCGGCCGGCCGGGATCTCGGCGTTCTGGCGGCGCAGCGCGTCCTCGACGTCCTGGACGGTGAGCCGGTAGCCCGCGAGCCTCGTGCGGTCGAGGTTGATCCGCATCGACACCTGCCGCTCGCCGAAGATCCGGACGTCCGAGGCGCCGGGCAGCACCGAGAGCCTCGGCTGCACGTAGCGCTTGACGTAGTCGGAGGCCTCGAGCGGCGTGAGTCCCCCCGCCTCGACCGCGAGGTAGATGATCGGCTGCGAGTCCGACTCGACCTTCGCGATCACCGGCTCGTCGACGGTGTCGGGGAGCTTCGCGCGCACCCGGGACACCTTGTCGCGCACGTCGGCGGCGGCGCTGTCGGGGTCGCGCTTGAGCGTGAAGCGCACATTGATCTGGCTGCGCTCGGAGCGGCTCTGCGAGGTCATCAGCTCGACGCCCTCGATGCCGGCGAGCGAGTCCTCGAGGATCTTGGTCACCTGCGACTCGACGACCTCGGCCGACGCGCCCCGGTAGGTCGTGTTGACCGAGACCACCGGCTCGTCGATGCGCGGATACTCGCGCACCGACAACCGCGTGTACGAGATCATCCCGACCAGCAGGATGATGAGCGACAGCACGGTCGCGAAGACCGGGCGGCGGATGCAGATCTCGGGCAGTTGCATGCGACCTTCCGGCTAGCCCTTGGAACCGCCGCCGGGTCCCTTCGCCGGCGCGCCGGCGCCGTTCTTGCCGGTGACGGCGATCCCGTCGTTGGGTCCGTCCCCGGCGACCGCCGCCGGCTTGGCGGCGATCGTCACCGGGACGCCGTCGCGCAGTTTCAGCTGACCGGCGACGACGACGACGTCGTCCACCGCGAGTCCCTGGCGGATCTCCACCTTGCCGTCGCCACGCTGGCCGATCTCGACCCGCGCGCGCTGCGCCTTGCCGTCGACGACGCGGAAGACGAACTGGTCGGCGCCCTGCGGGACGAGCGCCTGCTCCGGCACGACCAGCGCGTCGGCGCGCTCCTCGGTGATGAGCCGCACACGGGCGAACATGCCCGGGCGCAGCCGCGTATCGGTGTTGGCGACCTGCGCCCGGATGACGATCGAGCGGCCCGCCGCGTCCACCAGCGGATTGATCGCGTAGACGCGCCCGTTGTACGTCCGCCCGGGCACCGCGTCGAGCGCCACCTCGAGCGGCTGACCGACCCGCACCTGCTTCAAGTAGACCTCGGGCACCCGGAAATCGACCTTGAGCGGATCGATCGCCTCCAGGTTGACGAGGTCGGCGCCCTCCTTGACGTAGTCGCCGACCGACACCTGCCTCAGCCCGATGACGCCGGAGAACGGGGCGCGGATCTCGGTCTTCGCGAGCTTCGCCTCGGCCAGCGCGAGGGCGGCTTCGGCGACCTTGAGGTTGTTCTCCGCCTCGTCCTTCGCCTGGCCCGAGATGAAATTGCTTTTCGACAAGTCGACGGCGCGGTCGTACTTGGACTTGGCGAGCGTCATGTTGGCGCGCGCCTGACGGACCTCGGCGTCGTTGACCGACGGGTCGAGTCGCACCAGCACCGCACCCCTCTCGACGCGCTGGCCCTCGTTGAACCCGATCGTCGAGATCCGGCCGGCGACCTCGGGGCGTACGGTGATCGACTCGTCCGAACGCAGGCTCCCGACCGCGGTGATCGATTGCGGCAGCGCGGCGCGGACGACCTTTCCGGCCTCCACGGTCACCGCGCCGCCACCCGGCGGACCGCCCGGACCTCCCTTCGCCGGTGCCGCGGCCCCCCCGCCGGGGCCCGGGCCGGACGCGACCGGCAGCGCGGGCTTCTGCTGCCCGACCCAAAAACCGCCGGCCGCCGCAGCGAGGGCGGCGACGACGACAAGCGTGGCGGTCGCGGCGCGGTTCATCGGTGGATAGGGTGGCGGATCGCCGAGGGCAAAAAGTTCATTATGGACCTCGTACGGGGTCGCCGCAAACTCGACCGGCGCCCGGGGCGAGCTTGCTAGAATCGGCGCCCGCCCGCCCCCGGTCCCGCCATGAGCCTCCGACCTTCCGCCCCGATTCTCCGCGCCCGCCTCGCCCTGCTGGCCGTCCTCGCGATCGTCGGCGCGGCGACCGCGACACTGGTCGGGGCCCAGGCGCCGTTCCCGAGCCGGCCGGTGAAGCTCGTGATCCCCTTCCCGCCCGGGGGCTCGCTCGACAACGTCGGACGGCTGATCGCCCAGAAGCTCTCCGAGTCCTGGGGTCAGCAGGTCGTCGTCGAGAACCGGCCGGGTGCCGGCGGCAACGTCGGTGCGGACGCGGTCGCGAAGTCGGTGCCGGACGGCTACACGGTCGTCATGGGCGCGCTGTCGACCCATGCGGTCAATCCCAGCCTCTATCCGTCGATGCCCTACGACGCGGTGCGCGACTTCGCGCCGCTGTCGCTGGTCGCGATCACGCCCAACGTGCTGATCGTCAACGCAGCCTCGCCGATCGCCTCGGTACGCGACCTGGTCGCCTACGCGAAGGCCCATCCGGGCAAGGTGAATTTCGGCTCGGGGAGCAACGGCAGCGCCGGTCATCTCGCCGGCGAGCTCTTCAAGGTCGACACCGCGACCGACGTCGCGCACATTCCCTACAAGGGCGGTGCGCCGGCGTTGCAGGCGCTGCTCGCCGGCGACACCCAGTTCATGTTCGACAACCTCGCCAACGCGATGGCGCAAGTGAAGGGCGGACGGGTGCGCGCGATCGCGGTCACGACCGCCCAGCGGAGCAAGCTCGCCCCCGAGCTACCGACGATGGCGGAGTCGGGGATGCCCGGCTTCGACATCTCGACCTGGTTCGGGCTCCTCGCGCCGGCCGGCACGCCGGCGGACGTAGTCGCGAGGTGGAACGCCGGCGTCGTCGCCGCGCTCAGCGCCGCCGACGTCCGCGAGAAGATGATCGCCCAGGGCGCCGAACCCGCGCCGACGACGCCCGCCGAGTTCGCCGCGTTCATCGCCCGCGAGCGCGACAAGTACGCGCGCATCGTCAAGCTGTCGGGCGCCAAGGTCGACTGACCGGCCGGAGAGGAGTCGCGCATGGACCGTCGCACCTTCGTCGCCGCCGCGTCGGCGCTCCTCGTCGTCGCCGCCGCACCGGCGTCGCTCGCGCAAGCCCCCTGGCCGGCGAAGCCGGTCCGCATCGTCGTGCCGTTCCCGCCGGGCGGCACGACCGACATCCTCGCGCGCGCCGCCGCGCTGAAGATGACCGAGGCGTGGAAGGAACAGGCGGTCGTCGACAACCGGCCGGGCGCCGGCGGCAACATCGGCGCCGAGCTGGTCGCCAGGGCGCCGGCCGACGGCTACACGCTGCTGATGGGCACCGTCGGCACGCACGCGATCAATGCGAGCCTGTACGCGAAGATGCCCTTCGACCCGATCCGGGATTTCGCACCGGTGATCCTGGTCGCCGCGGTGCCCAACGTGATGGTCGTGCATCCGTCGGTACCGGCCAGCACGGTGACGGAGTTCATCGCCTGGGCGAAGGCCAATCCCGGCAAGGTCAATTTCGCGTCGTCGGGGAGCGGCACGTCGATCCACCTGGCCGGCGAACTCTTCAAGACGCAGACCGGCCTCGCGATGACGCACGTACCCTACAAGGGCAGCGCGCCGGCGATCGCCGATCTGGTCGGCGGGCAGGTCCAGGTGATGTTCGACAACCTCCCCTCGGCCCTGCCGCAAATCCGGGCCGGACGGCTGCGGGCGCTGGCGGTGACCAGCGCCCAGCGGGCGAGCGCGTTGCCCGAGGTGCCGACGGTCGCCGAATCCGGACTGCCGGGCTTCGAGGCGTCGTCGTGGTTCGGGCTGCTCTCCCCGGCCGGTACGCCGCGCGAAGTCGTGCAGAAGGTCAATTCCGAGATCGCGCGCTGGCTCGCGACGCCGGAGGCGAAGGAGAAGCTCGCCTCGCAGGGTGCGATCGCCGCCGGCGGTACGCCCGAGGACTTCGTCGCGCACATCGCCGCCGAGTCGGCGAAGTGGCAGAAGGTCGTCCGCGAGTCCGGCGCGAAGGTCGACTGAGTCGCGCGCCGTCCCCCCGGCTCCCGACGGTCGCCACGAGTCGGAGTCGGCGCGCGAGGGCGGTCAAGAACGCGGATCCGCCGGCTCGCGCCAGGCCGCCCAGGCGAACGCCGCCCATCCGGCGAGGAACGCCAAGCCGCCGATCGGGGTGAGCGCCGAGAGCGCGCGCGCCCCGCTCAGCGAGAGGGCGTAGAGGCTGCCGGCGAACAGGACGATGCCGGCGACGAAGAGCGCCGCCGCCGATCGCGCCGCCCGCGCAGCCGGCCGCGGTCCGAGATAGAGGCCGACGCCCAAGACCGCGAGCGCGTGGAAGCCGTGGTACTGGACCGCCGTCTGCCACACCGCGAGCGCGTCCGGTGCGAGTCGGCCTCGCAGCGCGTGGGCGCCGAAGGCCCCCGCGGCGACCGCGAGCAGCGCGAGCAACGCGCCGGCGACGAGGCAGGCGCGAGCATTCACGCCAGGTCTCCCCGCGCCTCATCGACTAGAATCGCGATTCCCGCGTCCATCGATGCGGACCCTACACGAAAGGACGCGCATGAGCATCCAGCGGCACCACGTCGGCAAGCGGCTCTCGGACATGGTCGTCCACCGGGGCGGCGGCGGCACCGTCTACCTCGCCGGCCAGGTCGCCGACGACCCGAAGGCCGACTTCGCCGCCCAGACCCGACAGGTGCTGGCCTCGATCGACCGGCTGCTCGCCGAGGCCGGCAGCGACAAATCGAAGATCCTGTCGGCGACGATCTTCCTGCCGGACATGGCCGACTTCGCGGCGATGAACACGATCTGGGAAGCCTGGGTCCCGGCCGGCGACACACCGGCCCGCGCGACCGTTCAGGCGAAGCTCGCGAGCCCCGACTACCGGATCGAGATCCAGGTCGTCGCCGCCCTGTAGGGAGGACGCGCGCCGGCGCTGGCCGCCCCGCGCATCGCATGCCAGAATCCCCGTTCGTACGTCGCGAGGAACGCCGATGAACCCGCCCGCCGAATCCACCGCCGCCGCGAAAGCCGTGATCGCCGCGTCGGCGCGACGCGACGCGCCGGCGGTCTCGGGCGCGTCCTCGATGCCGGTCACGCGCGCGCTGTTCGACCAGTTGATGGTCCCCTGTTTCGCGCCGGCCGACTTCATCCCGGTGCGCGGCGAAGGTTCTCGCGTCTGGGACCAGCAGGGCCGGATGTACATCGACTTCGCGAGCGGCGTCGCGGTGACCGCGCTGGGCCATTGCCATCCGGCGATCGTGCGCGCGCTCGAGGAGCAGGCCCGCCGCCTCTGGCACGTGTCGAACTGGTTCACCAACGAGCCGGCTCTGCGGCTGGCGCAGCGGCTCGTCGACGCGACCTTCGCCGACCGGGTCTTCTTCTGCAATTCCGGCGCCGAGGCCAACGAGGCCGCGCTCAAGCTCGCGCGCCGCTACGCGCACGACCGCCACGGGCCGCAGAAGATGCGCGTGGTCTCGACGCTGAACGCGTTCCACGGCCGCACGCTCTTCACGGTGACCGCGGGCGGACAGGCGAAATACTCGTCCGGCTTCGGCCCGAACCCGGCCGGATTCACCCACGTCCCCTACAACGACGTCGCGGCGCTGGAGGCTGAGTTCGCGAAACACGGCGCCGAGATCTGCGCGGTGATCCTCGAGCCGATGCAGGGCGAAGGCGGGATGACGCCGGGCACGCCGGCGTTCCTCGGCGCCGCGCGCCGGCTGACCAAGGAACACGGCGCGCTGCTGATCCTCGACGAGATCCAGAGCGGCATGGGACGCACCGGCGCGCTCTTCTCCTACCTGCAGAAGGGCGTGATCCCGGACATCCTGACCAGCGCCAAGGGCCTGGGCGGCGGTTTCCCGATCGGCGCGCTCCTGACCACGGCCGAGGTCGCGAGCGCGTTCTCGGTCGGCGTGCACGGCACCACCTACGGCGGCAATCCGCTGGCCTGCGCGGTCGCCGGCGCGGTGTTCGACGTCATCAACACGACCGAGGTCCTGGACGGCGTGAAGGCGCGACATGCGCTCTTCATGGAGGGCCTCAAGGCGATCAACGCGCGCCGCCGCGTGTTCGCCGACCTGCGCGGCGAGGGCGTCTGGCTCGGCTGCGAACTCGACGCGCGCTGGCGCGGCCGGGCGATGGACGTGCTGAAGGCGGCCGGGGACGCCGGCCTGCTCGTGCTCGTCGCCGGACCGGACGTCGTGCGACTCGCGCCGTCGCTCGTGATCTCGCTCGACGAGATCCTCGAGGGGCTCTCGCGCCTCGAGACGGCGCTCGATCGGGCGCTCGCCTAGGGGTCAGAGACAGAACTCGCGGTTCGCCCGCGACTCCCTCTCGACTCCCGTGCACGAGTTTCGTCTCTGACCCCGTGTTCGTCGTCCGCCCGATCGCGCGCGACGATCTCCCGGCGGTCCTCGCGCTCTCCGAGCGGACCGGGACCGGGCTGACGACGCTCCCGGCGTCGCGCGAACGGCTCGCCGGACGCATCGAGCGGTCGATCGCGTCGTTCGCCGGCACCGCGCCCGAGGCCGAGGCCTGCCACGTGTTCGTGCTCGTCGACGCCGGCGCCCGCGGCGAGACGGAAGCGGGCCGCGTCGTCGGCATCGGCGCGATCGAGGCGGCGGTCGGCCTGACCGAGCCCTGGTACAACTACCGCGTCGGGACGCAGGTCCACGCGTCGCGCGAGCTCGGCGTCTACACGTCGGTGCCCACGCTGTTCCTGTCGAACGACCATACCGGGCACGCGGAGCTGTGCACGCTGTTCGTCGACCAGGGCCATCGTCGCGGGCGCAATGGGCCGCTGATATCCAAGAGCCGGCTGCTGTTCATCGCCGAGTTCGCCGACCGGTTCGGCGGCAAGGTGATCGCCGAGCTGCGCGGGCGTCTCGACGAACGGGGCCGCTCGCCGTTCTGGGAGGGGCTCGGGCGCCACTTCTTCGCGATGGAGTATTCGACCGCCGACTACCTGACCGGGATCGGCCGCAAGTCGTTCATCGCCGAGCTGATGCCGCGCCATCCGGTGTACGTGAACCTGCTGCCGCCCGAGGCGCGGGCGGCGATCGGGGCGGTGCACACCGACACCGAACCGGCGCGCCGGATGCTCGAACAGGAAGGCTTCCGATACGAGGGCTACGTCGACATCTTCGACGCGGGGCCGACGGTCGAGGCGTTCGTCGACAACATCGACGCGATCCGCCGCTCTCAGGTGTTCTCGGCCACCCTCGAGGAAGACGATCCGGTCCCCGACGATCGGTTGGTCGAGGTCCCCTGGCTGGTGACCAACCGCCGCTTCACCGGCTGGCGGGCGATCGTCGCACCGGCACCCCGGCGAGTCGACCGCTTCCCGCTGCGACCGCACGCCGCGCGGGCGCTTCGCGTTGGCGAAGGCGACAGCGTGCGCGCGGTCGCCCTCTCGCCCGCCGACCGCTGATCGCCGATCGCCGATCGGACCCGGGGGCGCCGACATGACGGCCGACTGCCAGTTCGACGGGCTGCCGGGACCAACGCACGGCTACGCCGGGATGTCGCACGGCAACCTCGCGTCCTCGCGCCACGCCGGGCTCGTCTCCAATCCGCGCGAGGCGGCGCTGCAGGGGCTGGCGAAGATGCGCGCGCTCGCGGCGCGCGGCGTGCCGCAGGCGGTGCTGCCCCCGCACGAGCGCCCGCACCTGCCGACGCTTCGGGCGCTGGGTTACGCCGGCACCGACGCCCGGATCCTCGCGCGCGCGGCGAAGGAGGCGCCGTCGCTGCTCGCAGCCTCGTCGTCGGCCTCGGCGATGTGGACGGCGAACGCGGCGACGGTGAGTCCGTCGGCCGACACCGCCGACGGCCGTGTCCATTTCACGCCAGCGAACCTGGTGTCGCTCCTGCATCGCTCGATCGAGGCGCACACGACGACCGCGATCCTGCGCGCGGTGTTCGCCGACACGCGTTGGTTCGTCGTCCACGATCCGCTGCCTTCGACACCGCAGACCGGTGACGAGGGCGCGGCCAATCACACGCGATTCGCCGCCGGCGGGGAGCCCGGGGTCGAGCTGTTCGTCCACGGCCGCCGCGCCTGGGACACCGCCGCACCGGCGCCGCGACGCTACCCCGCGCGCCAGACGCTCGAAGCGTCGCAGGCGATCGCGCGGCGCCACGGCCTCGATCCGGGACGCACCGTGCACGCGCAACAGCATCCGGACGCGATCGACGCCGGCGTCTTCCACAACGACGTGATCGCGGTCGGGCAGCGGACGACGCTCCTGGTCCACGAACGGGCGTACGTCGACACGCCGTCGACCCTCGAAGCGCTCGCGGCGTCGGTCGGTCCCGCGTTCCGCGCGGTGGTCGTCCGCGAGGCCGACCTGACGCTCGACGAAGCGGTCGCGACCTACCTCTTCAACAGCCAGCTGGTCGAACGGCCCGACGGATCGCTCCTCTGCGTCGCCCCCGCCGAAGTCCGCGAGCATCCGCGCGCCTCGGCGGTGCTGGACGGCTGGCTCGCGCCCGGCGGTCCGATCGCCGACGCGCTGGTGCTCGACCTGCGGCAGAGCATGAGGAACGGCGGCGGCCCGGCCTGCCTAAGGCTGCGCGTGCCGCTCACAGCCGACGAGCGCGCAGCGCTGGCGGCACGCGTCTTCGTCGACGACGCGCTCGCAGGAGCGCTCGATCGCTGGATCCGCCGACACTACCGCGAGCGGCTCGTGCCGGCGGATCTCGCCGATCCGGACCTTCTAGACGAGTCGCGCCGCGCGCTCGACGAGCTCACCGGCCTGTTGCGACTGCCGTCGATCTACGACTTCCAGCGCTGAGGTGAGCGAGGACTCTCGCGCCGCGCCGCGCGCCTCGCTCGCCGGCCGGTTCGCTCCCGCCTCTCGTTTGACGCGACCGCCGAGCGGCCCCTAGACTCGCGCACAGGGTCCGGCATCCACGACCGGCCCGGCTCCGCGCATCCCGGACAGGAAGAAGGGCGGCCGTCACGGCCGCCCTTCGCGTTTTCGGACCGATCCGCGCCTAGTTGGTCGCGAAGCAGTAGAGCAGTCCGTCCCCGCCGGTGCTCTTCAGACCATCCGGATGGCAGCCACGCGACGGGTGCGCCGAGTTCCACGACTTCGCCCAGGCGTTGTCGATCGGACCGACGAGGTCGTGGTGGCCGAGCATCGCCGACCCTTCGGTGCCGCTCTTGGTCCAGTTGCCGCAGGTCATGTCGGCGAACGGAGCGCCGGGAAACGCGGTGCCGTCCGGCCGCGAACCGGTCAGGATGTCGTGCTTGTTCGGGCGGTCGGCGCGGCCGTTGACCAACTGGCCGCGTTCGTCGACCGCGGTCTCCTTGTTGAGCCGGCTCGCCGGCGAATGCAGCTCGTCGACATTGCGGGCGATCACGACACCCTTGACGTTCTGCCAGGGACCGGCGCCGATCCGGTCGCGGGCGTTGACGAAGTTCGGGTCGTTCAACGCCGCCGCCTGCGTCGACAGGTACGCGCGCCAGCTGCGGTCGCCCGCGCCGGCGTTGCGCGCCAGCGTCGCGCAGTGCAGGTCGGCGCCGGCGAGCCCGCCCAGGTCGGCGCCCTTGCCGGGTCCGGTGCTGGTGACGAAGAACGTCATCCCCGCCGGCCCCGCCGGACCCGATCCGGTGCTCGCGCAGCCGGCGAGGAGCGAGAGCGCCGCGACCGCCGGCCATGCCTTGCGCATCCTGATGTCCATCCGATCCTCCTCCTGTCGTGTTCGGCCGGGCGAATCGGCCGCGGCCGCGCCTCCGCGGCGATTGTTGCGGCCGGGACGCCGCCCGTCAATCGGAACCCCCGCGATCCTGCGCCGCCGCGAGCCCGGCGAGTGCGGTCATGTTGACGATGCGGCGCACCGTCGAGCCCGGCGTCAGCACGTGGACCGGTGCGGCGGCGCCCAGCAGGATCGGGCCGACGGTGATGCCTCGGCCGCCGGTGACCTTGAGGACGTTGTAGAGGATGTTCGCCGCGTCGAGATTGGGCATGATCAGCAGGTTCGCCGCACCGGTGAGCGTGGTCTCCGGCAGGTAGATGCGACGCGTGTCCTCGAGCAGCGCGGCATCGCCGTGCAGCTCGCCTTCGCACTCCACGTCGGGCGCCGCCGCGGCGAAGAGCCGGTGCGCGGCGCGCATCTTGCGCGCCGACGGCCGGTCGCTCGACCCGAACATCGAGTGCGAGAGGAACGCGACCTTCGGCGGCAGGCCGAACCGGCGCACCTCCTCGGCGGCCAACTGCGCGATCTCGGCGAGCTGGTCCGCCGTCGGGTCGTCGTTGACGAAGGTGTCGGCGATGAAGATCGTGTGCTGCGGCAGCATCAGCGCGTTCAGCGTCGCGAACGTCGACGCGCCGCGGCGCAGGCCGATCAGGTCCCGCACATGGTCGAGATGGACCTGGAACCGGCCGACCAGGCCGCAGATCAGCGCGTCGGCGTCGCCGCGGCGGACCATCATCGCCCCGATCGTCGTCGTCGAGCGGCGCAGCGCGGCCTTGGCCATGTCCGGCGTCACGCCGCGACGGCCCATCAGCCGGTGGTAGTCGCTCCAGTAGTCGCGGTAGCGCGCGTCGTTCTCCGGGTCGACGACCTCGACGTCGGTGCCGGGCGAAAAGCGCAATCCGGCGCGCTTCGCCCGGGCGGCGATCACCGCCGGTCGACCGATGAGGATCGGCTGGGCCAGACGCTCGTCGAGCAGCACCTGCGCGGCGCGCAGCACGCGCTCGTCCTCGCCCTCGGCGTAGGCGACGCGGCGCGGACGCGCGCGGGCGCCCTCGAACACCGGCCGCATGAACATCGCCGTGTGCTGGACGAAGCGGGCGAGCGACTGGCGGTAGCGGGCGATATCCGAGATCGGTCGGGTCGCCACGCCGGATTCCTCGGCGGCCTGCGCCACCGCCGGCGCGATCCTGAGGATCAGGCGCGAATCGAACGGCTTGGGGATGATGTAGTCGGGACCGAACGCGAGCTCCTGGCCGGCGTAGGCGACCGCCACCTCGTCGCTGACTTCGGCCTTGGCGAGCGCCGCGATCTCGCGCACGCAGGCGAGCTTCATCGCCTCGGTGATCGAGGTCGCACCCGCGTCGAGCGCACCGCGGAAGATGTAGGGGAAGCACAGGACGTTGTTGACCTGGTTCGGGTAGTCCGAACGTCCGGTCGCGACGATGCAGTCGGGTCGCACCGCCTTCGCGAGTTCCGGGCGGATCTCCGGCTCCGGATTGGCGAGCGCGAGGATGATCGGCCGCTCGGCCATCGTCGCGACCATCGCCGGCGTCAGCACGCCAGCCGCCGAGCAACCGAGGAACACGTCGGCGCCGCGCACCGCGTCGGCGAGCGTGCGGGCGTCGGTCTCCTGCGCGTAGCGGCGTTTCGAGGCGTCCAGACCGGTCCGCCCGGCATGGACGACGCCCTTCGAATCGACGGCGACGATCCGGCGGGCGTCGGCGCCGAGCGCGACGATGAGGTCGAGGCAGGCGATCGCCGCGGCGCCGGCGCCCGAGCAGGCGATCGTCACCTCCCCGATCCGCCGTCCGGTCAGCTCGAGGCTGTTCAGGATCGCCGCCGCCGAGATGATCGCGGTGCCGTGCTGGTCGTCGTGGAAGACCGGGATCTTCAGCCGCTCGCGGAGCTTGCGCTCGACGATGAAGCACTCCGGCGCCTTGATGTCCTCGAGGTTGATGCCACCCAGCGTCGGCTCGAGGGCGGCGATCACCTCGACCAGCCGGTCCGGATCCTTCTCGGCGAGCTCGATGTCGAACACGTCGATGCCGGCGAACTTCTTGAACAGGCATCCCTTGCCCTCCATCACCGGCTTGCCGGCGAGCGGGCCGATGTCGCCCAGTCCGAGCACCGCGGTGCCGTTGGTGACGACTCCGACCAGATTGCCCCGCGACGTGTACTCGGCGGCGAGCGAGGGGTCGCGCTCGATGTCGAGGCACGCGTAGGCGACGCCCGGCGAATAGGCGAGCGAGAGGTCGCGCTGGTTCGCGAGCGGCTTGGTCGGCGCGACCGAGATCTTCCCGCGCGTCGGGCTGCGGTGGTACTCGAGCGCGGCCTCGCGCAGCGCCTGCTCGGCCGGCGTGAGCTCGAGCCTGGTCTTGCCCATGACGAATCTCCTCCGGGGACGCTCGCGCCTCTGGTCCGGGCGCGTCGGAGAGGATTCTACGCGCGGCGCCGCGTCGCGCGCGAGGAAGGGCGCGCCACGCGGGCGCGTGGCGAACGGCCGGACCGGCGCGCGGTCACGCTTCGGCGGACGCCGGCAGGCGCACGTAGCGGCGCACCGGCGAGCGCAGTCTCGCGCCGATCGCCAGCGCGAGCCCGAGCGCGCCGATGACGATCAGCGTCGGGCGCAGGCCGATCGCCGAGGCGAGGGCGCCGCCGCCGAGCGACCCCAGCGGCGCCGCGGCGACCGTGAGGAAGCGCATCGTCGCGGTCATCCGCCCGAGCAGACGGTCGGGCGTGATCGCCTGGCGCAGCGACAGGTACTGGATACCCCAGGTCACCGCGCCGAAGTCGCACAGCATCATCGCCAGTCCCAGCGTCGCCATCGCCACCGGCGGACCGCCCCCGGCGAATCCGTAGCATTGCCAGGCGACCGCGGTCGCCGAGAGCGCGTAGACGATCATCGGCCCGACGCCGTAGCGCCGCCCCAGGCGCTCGGCCGACGCCGCGGCGAGCACGCAGCCCAGTCCGCCGCAGACGTAGACGAGCCCGATCGCCCCGGCCGACAGGCCGAGCTCGCGCGTCGCGAACAGGATCAGGACCGCGAGCTGCGCGTGGTGCAGGAACTGCCACAGGCCGGCGATCCACGCGAGCGAGCGCAGCGTCGGGTGGCCGCGCACGAGCGCGAGACCCTCGACGATCTCGTCGCGCACGCCGCGCCGCGGCCCCGGATGCGGCACGTCGTTGGGCACGCGCAGGCCGCGCAGGATCCAGGCGCAGCCGATGAACGCTGCGGCGTCGACGATGATCGCGAACGGCGCGGTCAGCGCCTGGATCAGGATGCCCGCGAGCCCCGGGCCGACCAGCGCCGAGCCGGTCTCGCCCAGCGAGATCTTGGCGTTCGCCTCGACCAGGCGCCGGCGGCCGGCCATCTGCGCGATCAATACCTGGTAGGCCGCGCCGCCGACGACGTTCGCGAGACCGCAGAGGAAGCCGACGACGTAGAGCACTTCGATCGCGAGCAGATCGGTGAAAGCCGCGGCCGGCACCGCCAGCAGCGCGAGCCCGCGGCCGACATCGGCGGCGATCACGATCGGCAACCGGCGTACGCGATCGATCAAGACGCCGGCGTGCAGCGAGACGAGCGCGAACGGCAGCGACTCGAGCGCGACGAGGACGCCCATCTGCAGCGGGGTCGCGTCGAGCAGGATCGCCGCCGTCAGCGGCAGCGCGAGGTTGGTCACCTGCGCGCCGAAAGCGGTGATCGTCAGCGAGATCCAGACCCGCCGGAAGTCGGCCGACAGCCACAGCCCCCGGAAGGTCCGTCTCAGGTATCTCTGCCATCGGTCGAACATGGTCGTCTGCTCGCTCGTCATGGGGACGCCGCGGATCGCGGGTCCGGCGCCGACCGCGGGTGGCGGTCGGCCGTGCATCACGGCGGCGGGGAGTCGAGACGGAAACGAGAACCGGCCCGGAAGCCCCGCCGAACGCCCGGCGGGATCTCCGACGGGTCCGGCTAGATCGGATCGAGTCCGCGGTGGCGGATCGACCGTCCGGCGACCACGCCATCCACGGCGCGCCAGCGCACGATCGACGCGACGCGGGTCGCGATCGATTCGGGGTGGCGGCGGCGGTTCACGGGCGGGTCTCCGGGCGAGGACTGCAAGTGCGTCGAGTTTACGACGAACGCGTCCGCGCCGGCAAACGCGGACAGCGCGTGCGCCTCGCGTCCGCGCTCGGCTGTCGCGCCGGCGCAACGGTACGTGGCGGCGTCCCGGTCAGCGCGGCGCGCGCTGCGCCGCGGGGTCGACGTCGTAGTACTTCCACGGGTGCTCCCAGTAGATGTTCTTGACGTAACCACGGACCGACGCGCGCACCAGCGTGTTTTCGATCCGGTAGACGCCCAGATCCCAGGGGGCATAGGCGGCGACGAGCCTGGCCATCCGCGCGTACAGCGCGTTGCGCTCCGGTCCGTCGGGCAGCCGTTTCGAGCGACGATAGAGCTCGTCGTACTCGTCGTTCCTGAACCGCGAATAGTTCGCCTGCCCGGTGTTCGGGCCGTAGAGGAGCTGCATGAACGAGTCGCCCTCGGCGTAGGACGTGATCCAGCCGACCGGCCACATCTGCAGCTTTCCCGCCCGTCCCATCTTCAGGAGCTCAGGGAACTTCTGCTTGACGAAATCGACGCGGATGCCGATGTCCTTCAGGCTGCGCTTCCACAGCTCGTCTCGCTCGCGGTCGCGGTTGGTCGGCGTCGACCCCATCGACAGCGTGAACGGCGTCCCGTCCGGCAGCTCGCGCCAACCGTCGCCGTCGCGGTCCCTGTACCCGAACCGGTCGAGGAGCGCGCGGGCGGTCGCCGGGTCGTAGGGCGTCGAGACGTCGAGCGCCGGGTCGTGTCCGGCCGCTCCCGGCGGGATCGGCTGGGTCGCCGGCAGCGCCTGGTCCTGCCACCAGACGCGGATCAGGTCGGGCGTGTTGAACCCCATCGAAATCGCGCGACGCAGCGCGACCTTCTCCGGCGCGAACCCGCCGACGACCGGATCGTCCATGTTGAAGTAGGTGTAGGCGAGCGCCGGCTGCACCGCCCGATGGAGCGTGACGCCCTTCGACACCAGATCCGCCTTGAGCCGGCTTCCCGGATCGAGCACGTTGGCGATCAGGTCGGCCGGCACGTTCATCAGGTCGAGGTCGCCGGCCGAGAACGCGAGGAGCTGCGGACTCGACTCCTCGATCACCGAGATCTCGACGCGCCCGATCTGCGGCAGCCGCCGGCCCTTCATCGCCGCCGCGATCTCCTTCGTGCGCACGTCCGCGTTCGCCGGCGCCTCGGGAAACACCTCGTCGCGGTAGAGGGGATTGGCCTCCAGGACGATCTTCTGACCGCGTCGCCAGTCCTTGAGTCGGAACGGTCCGGTGCCGACCGGGTTGGCCATCACCCAGCCGGACGCGTCACCGTAAGCCTCGACGACCTCGCGGGCGACCGCGGCCATCGCGTTGTGCGCCAGGTAGCCCAGCATCACGTAGTCGGGCTCCTTCAGCTCCATCCGCAGCGTGTAGCGATCGACCGCGCGCAGGCCGGGGATCTCGGCGTCGTAGTCGAGGCGCCCGGCGAGCCTCGCCTTCTCCAGCACCGGCTCGGCGCCGACGAGCTTGCCGTCGAGGTACCAGCGGTACTGCGAACGCACCCGCGGATCGAGCAGGCGTTTCCACGAATACACGTAGTCGTGCGCGGTCAGCTCGCGCGGCCGGCCCTGGAACGCCGGATCGTCGGCGAACCGGATGCCGCGCTTCACCCGGATCGTCCAGACGCGGCCGTCCGCCGAGATCTCGGGCATCGACGCCGCGGTCGTCGGCACCAGCCGGTACGGGCGCGCCAGGTAGTCGTAGCTGACCAGCGTCTCGAAGACCGCCCGGTTCACGTGGCTCGAATAGAGGTCGGAGGTCGCCTGCGGGTCGAACCCGGTCTCGGCGATCGGGATCATCACCCGCAGCACCTTGGCCGGGTCGGCGCGCACAGGGGACTGCGCCGGAGCCGATGCGGCCAGCACCGCGGCGACGCCGGCGAGCGCGATCGCCCAGGCGCGTGACCGGACCGGGTTCACTGGGACGGGCCTCGTCACCGGGTCATTTGCCGGCGGCGGCGCGCATCGCGACGTCGACATCGAGGTACTGCCACGGATGCTGGCGGAAGCCGTCGTACTTGTAGCCGCCGATCCACGGTTGCACGAGCACGTTCTCGGTGCGGAACACGGTCACGTTCCAGGGCGCGTAGACGGACACGAGTTCATTCAGCCTCTGCATCGCCTTCTCGCGCTCCGCACCGTGCGGCATCGCGCGCGCCTGCTCGTAGAGGCGGTCGTACTCGGGAAGCTTGAACCGCGCGAGGTTCGAGAAACCGGCGTTGCCGCCGTAGAGGAGCCCGAGGAAACCGAAGCCCTCGGGCGTCGTGTTGATATTGCCGAGCTGGAACGCCTGCAACTGACCGAGTCGCGCGGCCTTGAGCAGGTCCGGCCATTTCTGCTTGTTGAAGTCGACGCGGATGCCGATCGCCTTCATGCTGCGCAGCCACAGCTCGTCGAACTGGCGCTCGGAGGCCGACGGCGCCGACGACAGCACGAGCGTCAGCGGTTTGCCGTCGGGCTGGTCGCGCCAACCGTCGCCGTTGCGGTCCTTGTAGCCGAAACGGTCGAGCAGCGCGCGCGCCGCCGCCGGGTCGAAGGTCGTGCGCCGGTCGAGCTTCGGGTCGTGTCCCGACACGGTCGGCGGGATCACCTGCGTCGCCGGGACCGCCTGTCCCTGGCGGATGACGTTGATCTCCTCGCGAACGTTGTAGCCCAGGCCGATCGCGCGGCGCAGCGCCACCTTGTCCGGCGTGTAGCCGCCGACGACCGGATCGTCCATGTTGAAATAGACGTACGAGATCGCCGGCTGCGTACCGCGGAAGTGGGACACGCCGCGTCTGGCGAGGCGCTCCTTGAGCTTGCCCGGCGGGTCGAGGACGTTCCAGACCAGGTCGGGCGGAGCGGCCGCGTAGTCGACCTCGCCCTGCTCGAACGCGAGCAGTCTCGGGTTGTTCTCCTCGATGATCGAGATCTCGACGCGACCGGCGAGCGGCAGGCGCTTGCCTCGGTACTTCGAGACCAGCGCCCGGTCGGCCGGATCGGCGCTGTCCGGCCAGCGCTCGTCGCGGAACGACGGATTGGCCTCCAGCACGATCCGCTGGCCGCGTCGCCATTCCTTCAAGCGGTACGGCCCGGTCCCGACCGGATTGGCCATCACCCAGCCCGACGCGTCGGCGTAGGCCTCGACGGCCTCGCGCGCGACCGCGGACGCCGCGCTCATCGTCAGGTTCGCGAGCAGTTCGGTGTCGGGGAACTCGAGCTTGAGACGGATCGTGTACCGGTCGATCGCCTCGAGGCCCTCGATTGGCGCGTCGTAGTCGAACGTGCCGGTCTCGCGCGCCTTCTTCACGACAGCGTCGGCGCCGACGAACCGCCCGTCGAACATCTGCAGCGAGTTCGAACGCATCCGCGGGTCGAGCACCCGCTTCCAGCCGTAGACGAAGTCCGCCGCCGTCAGCTCGCGCTTGTGTCCCTTGAACACCGGATCGTCCGCGAAGTGGATGCCCGGCCGGACCTTCATCGTCCAGGTCCTGCCGTCGGCCGAGACCACCGGCAGCGCCTCGGCGACGTTGGGCACCAGGCGGTGCGGGCGCGCCAGATAGTCGTAGCGATAGAGCGTGTCGAACAGGACGCGGTTGACCGAGTTCGAGTAGATATCGCCGGCCGCCTGCGGGTCGAAGCCGGTTTCGGCGGTCGGGAAGACCGCGCGGATCACCTTCGCCGGATCGGGCTGCGCGCGCGCCGGCGCGGCGGCGAGCGCGACGATCGCGACGAGCGCGGCCGCCCGCATCGCGAAGACGGTTCGGGCGCGCATCACAGCAGCTTGCGGATGTCCGCCTCGAGCTCCTTGGGCTCGGTCTGCGGCGAATAGCGCTCGACGACCTGCCCGTCCCGGTTCACCAGGAACTTGGTGAAATTCCATTTGATCGCCTCCGACCCGAGCACGCCGGGCCGGGCCGACTTGAGGTGCTTGAAGAGCGGCGAGGCCTTGGCGCCGTTGACGTCGACCTTCGCGAACATCGGGAAGCTCACGCCGTAGTTCATCTCGCAGAACTGGGCGATGTCGGCCTCGCTCCCCGGCTCCTGCGCGCCGAACTGGTTGCAGGGAAAGCCCAGCACCTCGAGTCCCTTGGCGTTGAGGTTCCGGTGCAACGCCTCCAGCCCCTGGTACTGCGGCGTGAATCCGCACTTGCTCGCGGTGTTGACGATCAAGAGCACCTTGCCCTTGTAGCGCGAGAGCTTCACCGGCCTGCCGTGGATATCCTCGACCTGGATGTCGTAGAGTGCGCTCATGTTCGGCCTCCCTCGTCGGTGCCTGCGCGATCGCCGGGACGCTTCCCGGCGACCGGCGACGGCCGCCGCGATTATCGCCTGACCGGCGGGCGCCGAGCCGTGTCCGCGATCGCCCGCCTGGTCGCCCCCCGCGAACGGGACCTGGGCTCGTTCACCGTGCGCCGTCTGCTGCCGGCCGCCGGGACACGGTCGGTCGGCCCATTCGTCTTCGTCGACCACCTGGGCCCGCTCGCGCTCCCGCCCGGATCCGGAGTCGACGTACGCCCGCATCCGCACATCGGACTCGCGACGATCACCTGGCTCTGGGAAGGGTCGTTGACCCATCGCGACAGCCTGGGCAACGTCCGGCGGATCGCTCCGGGCGAGGTCAACTGGATGAGCGCCGGCCGCGGCATCGTGCACTCCGAACGCAGCGACCCCGAGGAGCGCGCGCGCGGCGTCCGCCTGCACGGCCTGCAGACCTGGGTCGCGCTGCCGCTCGGGCACGAGGAGACCGACCCCGCGTTCGTGCACGTCGCCGCCGGCGCGTTGCCCCGTTTCGCCGAGGGCGATGCGACGGTCACCGTCGTCGCCGGAGAGGCGTTCGGCCGGCGGGCGCCGATCCCGGCGGCCGGCGGGACGCTCTACGTGGCCGTCGACTTCGCCGGCGCGGGATCGCTGACGCTACCGGCCGGGCACGCCGAGCGATCGGTGCTCGCGGTCGACGCCGAACTCATCATCGACCGCACGACGGTGCCCCGTCACCACCTGGCCGTGCTCCCACCGCGGCATCCGGTGACGCTGCGCGCCGGCGGCCCCACCCGCGCGATGCTGATCGGCGGGGACCCGCTAGACGCCGAACGCCACCTCTGGTGGAACTTCGTGTCGAGCTCGCGCGAGCGGATCGAGCGCGCGAAGGCCGACTGGCGCGAAGGACGCTTCCCGCCGGTCCCCGGCGAGACCGACGCCATCCCGTTGCCCGACCGTTGAACAACGGGCGCGACTTCGTACCGGTCGCCCTACATCCGCTTCGCCGCGTCGGCGAGTTCCTTCAGCGTGAACGTGTAGCTCGCCTTGTCCAGCGGCTTGTGGCAGGCGAGGCACTCGGCCTGGTTCGCGCTCGCGCGCGCTTCCTTCGCGGTCGTGAACACCGCGTAGTTCCAGTCGTCGTTGCGCAACATCGGCGGGATGTCGCGTCCCCAGCCGGCCTCGCGCGCCATCGCCGTGTAGAACAGCAGCTTGTCGGGCGTGTAGCGGCCGTCGGCGCCCGCGACCGGCTTGCCGGCCGCGTCGAGCTTCGCCGACCAGACCTCGGCGAACAGGACCGACCCGTCGGGGAGCGCCTGGCCGTCCTTCGCCGCCTTCGCGGCGGTCGGGTTCGCGTAGTAGTAGCGCACCTGCTTGGTGGCCGGGAAGTCGATCGTGTGGTAGCGGACGTAGGTGTTCTGATAGCCGTCCGGGAAGCGCACGCCGCTGCGCGCGAGCGCGGGCAGGAACGCCGACTTCGCCGCCGCTGTCGCGCCGGGCAGCGACGCGTAGTACGCGGCGACATTGCCGATCTCCGCCTCGCTAAGCTGCGCCGCGATCGCGTTCATCGTCGGGTTCTTGCGTACGGCATCCTTGAGCGCCCGCAACTGCGACTCGAGGTAGGCGGCGCGCTGACCGGCCAGGTTCGGTATCGTGTCGCTGACGCTGACGCCGTTCTGGCCGTGGCAGGCGCTGCAGACCTCGGCGGCCTTCGCCCTGCCGGCGTCAGGGTCGGCGGCCAGGGCGGGCGGGACGGCCAGCAGCAGCGCGAGACACAGCAACGGGCGTTTCATCGACGATCTCCTGGTGACGGGCGGGCAACCGACCGATACGGCGCGGACGTGCGTCCGGATGCGAGTTCCGGGCGCGACCCGCGCGATGTCCCGGCGAACAGCCCCGGACCCGTGCCGATTCCCTCGCCGGGCACCGACCCGCCCGGCGG
The DNA here is from genome assembly GCA_046347725.1 of Burkholderiales bacterium. GTDB lineage: Bacteria > Pseudomonadota > Gammaproteobacteria > Burkholderiales > Casimicrobiaceae > VBCG01. Next base: position 119,692 of record JAXMFN010000006.1, on the reverse strand, counting down.
TCGGCCGTAGGCGCGCTCAGGAGACTCGAGGCGTCTGCGCCACGAGTGCGGCGCGCACGCGTTCCCCGAGCTCGGAGAGGCGCTCGAACGGCGGACGCCTGGCCGGCCAGGTCAATCCGACGCCGTCGTCCGGTTGGCGCGCGAGCACGTGCAGATGGAAATGCGGGACCGTCTGGAAGCCGGCGCGCTCGTTCGCCTGCAGCAGCGTGACGCCCGCCGCCGCGAACTCGCGCTTCACCGCCCTCGCGATCCGCGCGGCGGTCCGGAACACCGCGGCCGCCTCGTCGTCGTCGAGATCGTAGATCGTCTCGACATGTCGGGTCGTGGTCACGATCACGTGCCCGTCGTTGACCTGGCCGGCATCCATGAACGCGGCGACGCGCGCGTCGCGGTGCACGAACGCCGCCGGCCATTCGCCGGACAGGAGCCGGCAGAACACGCAATCGCTCATGTCTCGCTCCCTCCATGACCGGGCCCCCGATCGGGGTCGGGGCGCCGGCCGTATCCGCCGCCGCCGGGCGTCTGGATGACGAAGACGTCGCCGACGTCCATCTCGACGCGGCAGGTCGCGCCGAACTCCTCGACGCGTCCGTCGGCCCGCTCGACCCAGTTGCGGCCGACCCGGCCCGGTTCGCCGCCGTCGACGCCGAACGGCGCGATCCGCCGGTGGTTGGCGAGCATGACGGCGGTCATCGGCGCGAGGAAGCGGATGCGCCGCTCGCCGCCGTCGCCGCCGCGGTGGCGTCCGGCGCCGCCGCTGCCGCGGCGGATCGAGTACGCGTCGAGCCGCACCGGGAAGCGCCATTCGAGCACTTCGGGATCGGTCAACCGCGAGTTGGTCATGTGCGTCTGCACGACGCTCGTCCCGTCGAAGTCCGGACCGGCACCGGAACCGCCGGAAATCGTCTCGTAGTACTGGTGCCGGTCGTCGCCGAAGGTGAAGTTGTTCATCGTGCCCTGCGACGCCGCCAGCACGCCGAGCGCGCCGTACAGGCAATCGGTGATCGCCTGCGAGGTCTCGACGTTACCGGCGACCACCGCGGCCGGGTATCGGGGCGCGAGCATCGATCCCTCCGGGATCACGATCGTCAGCGGCTCGAGGCACCCGGCGTTCATCGGGATCTCGTCGTCGACGAGCGTACGGAAGACGTAGAGCACCGCCGCCTTGCACACCGCCGACGGCGCGTTGAAGTTGGTCGGCCGCTGCGCCGAAGTGCCGGTGAAATCGATCACCGCCTCGCGTCGCTCCCGGTCGACGCGGATCGCGACCCGGATCACCGAGCCGTCGTCCATCTCGTAGGCGAACTCGCCGTCCTTCAGCGCCCCCAGCACGCGGCGGACCGACTCCTCGGCGTTGTCGCGCACGTGTTTCATGTACGCCCGGACCACCGGCAGCGAAAAGTGTTCGACCATCCTGCCCAGCTCGGAGGCGCCCTTCGCGCAAGCGGCCACCTGCGCCCGCAGGTCGGCGACGTTCTGGTCGGGATTGCGCGCCGGGTAGCGGCCCGATCCCAGGATCGCACGGATCTCGGCCTCGAGGAATCGGCCCTCGGCGACCAGCCGCACGTCGTCGAGCAGCACGCCCTCCTCTTCGACGCGCGTCGAGTCGGGCGGCATCGAGCCGGGGGTGATGCCGCCGATGTCGGCATGGTGGCCACGCGAAGCGACGTAGAACTCGGGTCGCGCCGTCGGTCCATCGGACGCGGGAAGAAAGACCGGCGAGACGATCGTCACGTCCGGCAGGTGCGTTCCGCCGTTGTACGGCGCGTTGAGGACGATGGCGTCACCGGGCTTCATCGTGCCGGCGCGCCCGGCGATGACCGTCCGCACGCTTTCTCCCATCGAACCGAGGTGCACCGGCATGTGCGGCGCGTTGGCGATCAGGTTGCCGCCGGCATCGAAGATCGCGCAGGAGAAATCGAGCCGCTCTTTGATGTTGACCGACGACGCCGTATTGGCCAGCGTCACGCCCATCTGCTCGGCGATCGCCATGAACAGGTTGTTGAACACCTCGAGGAGCACCGGGTCGGCGGTCGTGCCGATCGCGTGGGCGCGGCGAAGCGGCTCGACGCGTTCGAGCACGAGATCGCCGCGCGGGGTCAGCGTCGCGCGCCAGCCCGGCTCGACGATCGTGGTCGCGTTGGGTTCGCGGATCACCGCCGCGCCGTCGACCCCGTCGCCCGGGCGCAGGTCTTCGCGCGCGAATACCGCGGCGTCGTGGAACGCGCCGCCGGTGTAGATCCGGTGGGTCGCGATCCGGCGCAGCGGTCCGTCGCGCCGCGAGAAATCCGGGACGCGGCCGACCGGCGACTCGTCGCGTCCGACCGCCTCGACCGCGATCGCCTCGATCACCAGCGACTTGCCCGGCATCAGGAATCCGTACTGCTGGCGGTAGCGCCGCTCGAACTCGGCGTGGACCGCTTCCGAACCCGCCCAGGGCACTTCGATCGTCGTATCGGTGCCCTCGACCTTGAGATGGAGCGAACGCCGGCAGGCGATCTTCGATCGCGCGACGCCCTGACCGGCGACATCGCCGGCCGCCGTCCGCTCGAGCGCGTCGAGCGCCTCACCCGCCTTCGCCAGCGAGGCGTTGTCGAGACGCGATTCGACCGCCGCCTGTCGCAGCGCGCGCACATCGGCGAGTCCCATGCCGTACGCCGACAGGACGCCGGCGAGCGGGTGGACGAACACGCGGGTCATGCCGAGCGCGTCGGCGACCCGGCAGGCGTGCTGTCCTCCGGCGCCGCCGAAGCAGCACAGCGTGTACCCGGTGACGTCGTGGCCGCGCTCGACCGAGATGTGCTTGATCGCGTTCGCCATGTTCTCGACGGCGATCCGCAGGAACCCGTCGGCGATCTCCTCGGGCGGACGTCGGGAACCGGTCGCGCGCGCGACCTGGTCGGCGAGCGCCTCGAACCGCGTCCGGACCACGTCCGCATCGAGAGGCTGGTCGCCGCCGGGGCCGAAGACCCGCGGGAAGAGCTCCGGCGAGAGCTTGCCGACCATCACGTTGCAGTCGGTCACCGTCAGCGGCCCGCCGCGGCGGTAGGACGCCGGCCCCGGGTTGGCACCGGCCGACTCCGGCCCGACGCGCAAGCGCGAACCGTCGAACGCGCAGATCGAGCCGCCGCCCGCCGCGACCGTGTGGATGCGCATCATCGGCGCGCGCAGCCGGACCCCGGCGACCTCGGTGACGAAGGCGCGCTCGTATTCGCCGGCGTAGTGGGTGACGTCGGTCGAGGTGCCGCCCATGTCGAAGCCTATGATCCGGTCGAACCCGGCGAGCCGCGAAACCTCGACCGCACCGACGATACCGCCGGCCGGGCCGGACAGGATCGCGTCCTTGCCCTGGAAGAGCCGCGCGTCCGTGAGCCCGCCGGACGACTGCATGAACTGCAGCGGCACCGCGCGCTCGACGCCGCGCAGGTCTCCGGCGACCTCGTCGACGTATCGACGCAGGATCGGCGAGAGGTAGGCGTCGACCACCGTCGTGTCGCCCCGCGAGACCAGCTTCATCAGCGGCGACACTTCATGCGACACCGACACCTGCCTGAAACCCAGGCGCCTCGCGATCGCCGCGATCGCGCGCTCGTGCGCCGGGTAGCGGTAGCCGTGCATCAGCACGATCGCGATCGCGCGGACGCCGTCGTCGTAGGCGCGGCGGAGGTCCCGCTCCACCCCCGCCTCGTCGAGCGGGCGGACCGCTTCGCCGCGCGCGCCGATCCGCTCGTCCGCCTCGATCACCCGCTCGTAGAGTAGGCTCGGCAGGTCGATGCGCCGGACGAAGAGCTTCGGGCGGTTCTGGTAGGCGATCCTAAGCGCGTCGGCGAATCCGCGCGTGATCACCAGCGCCGTGCGTTCGCCCTTGCGCTCGAGGAGCGCGTTGGTCGCGACCGTCGTTCCCATCTTGACCGCGCCGATCGCGCCGTCCGGGATCGGCTCGCCCGGTGCGAGGCCCAGGAGCTCGCGCACGCCTTCGACCGCGGCGTCGCGGTAGCGTTCCGGGTTGTCGCTCAGCAGCTTGTGCGTGACCAGCCGGCCGTCGGGTCGCCGCGCGACGATGTCGGTGAAGGTGCCGCCGCGGTCGATCCAGAACTGCCAGGCGTCGGACATCGGGAATCGGAACGGAGGCCGGAGGTTGCGGCATTATAGGATCGAGACGCACAACGGCAGGTCCACCGGCAGATCTCCGATGCTCGGCATCCTGACGCTCGACACCGCCTTCCCGCGGATCCGCGGCGACCTCGGCTGTCCCGAGACCTTCGCCTTCCCGGTCCGCTACGCGACGCCGACCGGTGCCGTCGTCGAGCGCATCGTCCACGGCGGCGACGACTCGATGCTGCCGGCGTTCATCGGCGCCGCGCGCTCGCTGGCCGACGCCGGCGCGATCGGCGTCACGACGACCTGCGGATTCCTCGCACGCTGGCAGGACCGGCTCGCCGCCGCGACGCCGGTGCCCGTGCTGACGTCGTCGCTGCTGCAGGTCGGCCTCGTCGCCCGCACGCTTCCACCCGGCCGGCGCGTCGGCGTCGTGACCTACTCGGCGGCGGACCTGACGGTGGAGATCCTCGAGGCCGCCGGCGTGCCGGCGGACTCGCCGATCGAGGGCGTCGATCCGGGCGGCGTCTTCGCCCGCACGATCCGCCACGGATCGCCCGGCCTCGACGAACCGGCGATGGCCGCGGACGTCGCCGCGGCCGCGCGCCGGCTGGTCGACGCGCACCGCGATGTCGGTGCGATCGTCCTCGAATGCGCGAACATGCCGCCGTACCGCGCTGCGGTCGAGGCGGCCACCGGGCTGCCGGTCTTCGACGCCGCGCAGCTCGTCGCCTGGTTCTACGCCGGGCTCGCGGGATCGCGCCGCCCGCACCCGTCCCGGAATTTGTGGTAAATATCCGCGGCTCGCCGCCCGACCGGGCCGATCGCGAGCCGCGTCCTACCCGCCAGGAGACCTCGATGAAACGCTCCGCCGCCCTCGTCGCCGCGGCCGGCCTCGCGCTCGCCGCGAGCCTCGCCGACCCCGCCGCCGCGCAGACCAAGTGGGACCTGCCTTCCGCCTACCCGGCGAACAACTTCCACACCGAGAACCTCCAGCAGTTCGCGAACGACGTCGAGAAAGCGTCCGGCGGCAAGCTCAAGATCCAGCTGCACCCGAACGCGTCGCTGTTCAAGGCACCGGAGATCAAGCGCGCCGTGCAGGGCAACCAGGCGCAGTTGGGCGAGATCCTGCTCGTCAACTACGAGAACGAGGATCCGCTCTACGGCCTCGACGGCATCCCGTTCCTCGCGACCTCGTACGCCGATTCGTTCAAGCTCTACAAGGCGTCGAAGAAGACGCTCGAGGACAAGCTCGCGAAACAGGGGATGATGCTGCTCTACACGGTGCCCTGGCCGCCGCAGGGTATCTACACGAAGCGCACGCTCAACTCGGTCGCGGACATGAAGGGCCTCAAGTGGCGCGCCTACAGCCCGGCCACCGCCAAGATCGCCGAGCTCGTCGGTGCGCAGCCGATGACCGTCCAGGCGGCCGAAGTCTCCCAGGCGCTCGCCACCGGCGTCATCGACTCCTACATGTCGTCCGGGGCGACCGGCTACGACAGCAAGACATACGAGCACGTCAAGAACTGGTACGACACGCAGGCCTGGTTGCCGAAGAACGCGGTGATCGCCAACCGGAAGGCCTTCGACGCGCTCGACAAGCCGACGCAGGCCGCGGTGCTCAAGGCGGCCGTCGAAGCCGAGACGCGCGGCTGGAAGGCCTCGCAGGACAAGAACGGCTGGTACGTCGACCAGCTCAAGCAGAAGGGCATGAGCATCCTGCCCCCTTCCGAGCAGCTGACCGCGGACCTGCGCAAGGTCGGGAACTACATGCTGGCCGAGTGGCAGCGCAAGGCGGGCGACGAGGGCCGCAAGGTCATCGAGAACTACCGCAACCAGTGACCGGGCGGCGGCGCCGATGATCCGCGGCGCGCTCGACCGGCTCTACGCCGCGGCGGCGTGGCTCGCGGCGGCGTTCATGGTCGGCACGCTGGGAATGGTGCTGACGGCGATCGCCGGGCGGCTCCTGCACTTCCACGTCCCGGGCACCGACGCCTACGCCGGGTATTGCATGGCGGCGGCCGGCTTCCTCGCGCTGGCGGGGACGCTCAAGCGCGGCGAGCACATCCGCGTCACGCTGATCGTCGAGCGGCTGGCGGGCCGGTCGCGACGCGCGCTCGAGCTGTGGGCGCTCGCCGCGTCGCTCGTCCTCGCCGTGCTCTTCGCGTTCTATTCGTCGCGGCTGGCGTGGCAATCGTGGGACTTCCACGACGTCTCGACCGCCAACGACGCGACGCCGCTGTGGATTCCGCAGCTGTCGATGGCGATCGGAACGATCGTGTTGGCGATCGCGCTCGCCGACGAGCTCGTCTGCGAGTGGCGGGGACGGCGGCGCAAGGGAGTGCCGGCCGAGGCGTTGCGCAATGAGTGACCCGCTGATCACCCTGCTCCTCGTCGTCGCGCTGTTCGCGCTCTTGGGGAGCGGCGTGTGGATCGGCCTCGCGCTCGCCGGCGTCGCCTGGATCGGCATGGAGCTCTTCAGTTCGCGGCCGGCCGGCGACGCGATGGCGGTCACGATCTGGGGCGCCTCGTCTTCGTGGACGCTCACCGCGCTGCCGCTGTTCGTCTGGATGGGCGAGATCCTGTTCCGAACGCGGCTCTCCGAGGACATGTTCCGCGGGCTCGCGCCATGGCTCGAGCGCCTGCCCGGCCGGCTGCTGCACACCAACATCATCGGCTGCACGATCTTCGCGGCGGTGTCGGGCAGCTCCGCGGCGACCTGCGCGACCATCGGCAAGATGACGTTGCCCGAACTCAAGGCGCGCGGCTACCCCGACGGCATCACGATCGGCAGCCTCGCCGGCGCCGGAACCCTCGGACTGCTGATCCCGCCGTCGATCATCATGATCGTCTACGGCGTCACCGCGAACGTCTCGATCGCGCAGCTCTTCATCGCCGGCGTGCTGCCCGGCGTCCTGCTCGCGGCGCTCTTCTCCGGCTACCTCGTCGCCTGGGCGCTCGTCAACCCCGACCAGGTGCCGGCCACGCCCGAGCGGACGACGTTGGCGCAGAAGCTCGCCGCCTCCCGCCACCTGATCCCGGTCGTCACGCTGATCGTCCTGGTGCTGGGCTCGATCTACGCCGGCGTCGCCACGGCGACCGAGGCCGCGGCCTTCGGCGTCGTCGGCGCGCTGACGGTGTCGGCGCTGCAGGGATCGATGACCCGGCGCACGTTCGTCGACAGCCTCGCCGGCGCGACGCGGCTCTACTGCATGATCGCGCTGATCCTCGCCGGCGCCGCGTTCCTCACGCTGGCGATGGGCTACATCGGCCTGCCCCGTCACCTCGCCGAGTGGATCGCGTCGCTCGGCCTCACCCCGTTCGCGCTGATCGTCGCGCTCGCGCTCTTCTACATCGTGCTCGGTTGCTTCCTCGACGGCATCTCGATGGTGGTCCTGACGATGGGCGTCATCCTGCCGACCGTCGAGGCCGCCGGCATCGATCTACTCTGGTTCGGCATCTTCATCGTGCTGGTCGTCGAGATGGCCCAGATCACGCCGCCGGTCGGCTTCAACCTGTTCGTCCTGCAGGGCATGACCGGCCGCGAGATCACCTGGATCGCACGCCAGACGCTGCCGATGTTCGTGCTCATGTGCGTCGCGGTGCTCGCCATCTGGTACGTGCCGGCGCTGGTCACCTGGTTGCCGGCGCAGATGCAGCTCGGCTGACCGCGCGCCGGAACACCGCTCGACGGGTGGGGCCGCCCGCGGCGACAATGGCGCGGTGAGCGGCCCGACGCCTCGTTCCGCCGACGCCTCCCCGACCTGGGACGCCGTCGTGCTCACGCCGGTCTGCGCGCTCGGCGTGCGCACCAGCGCAATCGCGGTGACCGAGGTCGCCTATCTGCCGCCCGCGACGCCCGCGATCGCGCCCGGCGATCCGATCGCCGCGCGCGCGGTCCGCGACATCGAGCGCTACCTCGCGGATCCGGGGTTCCGGTTCACCGTGCCGCTCGCGCCCCGGGGGACGGCGTTCCAGCAGCGGGTCTGGGATGCGATCGGAGCGATCGTGCCGGGGGAGTCCCGCACCTACGGCGAGCTCGCCCGCCGGCTCGCCACCGCCGCGCGCGCGGTCGGGCAGGCCTGCGGCGCCAACCCGATCTCGCTGCTCATCCCCTGCCATCGGGTCATCGGCGGCGGCGGCGCGCTCGGCGGCTTCATGGGTTCCGGAGCCGGTTTCGCCCTCGACCTCGGCTTGTCACGATCGCAGCCGGAGCTGCTGCCGGCCCCCACCGCGAAGCCGGCGCCAACCGGTCCGGCGACCCTCGTCGATCCCGCCTCGATCAAGCGGTGGCTCCTCGCGCACGAGCGGGCGAGGATCGGTGCGTGACGTGAGCGGCCCGTCGACACTCCCGGCCGAGCTCGCCGAGCGGATCGACGCGTTCTGCGACCAGCTCTGGCTGCGCGACGGCCTGGCGAAGGCGTCGCTCGACGCGTACCGGCGCGACCTCGCCGGTTTCGCCGCCTGGCTCCTCGCCCGGGGGACGACGCTCGACCGGGCGACGCGCGCCGATATCGAAGCCTGGCTCGCGTGGCAGTTCGGCGACCGGGCGCGGGCGAGCTCGATCTCGCGGCGGCTCTCGGCGCTGCGTCGCTACTACCGTCTCGAGGTCGAGCGAGGAACGGTCGGCGAAGATCCGACCGCGAGGGTGCGCGCGCCGAAGAAGCCGCGTCGACTGCCGAAGAACCTCTCGGAGAAGCAGGTCGAGGCGCTGATCGGCGCACCCGCCGTCGACACGCCGCTCGGACTGCGCGACCGGGCGATGCTGGAGACGCTCTACGCGACCGGTCTGCGCGTCTCCGAGCTCGTCGGGCTCAAGCTCGGCCAGGTGTCGCTCGACGCCGGCGTCGTACGGGTGCTCGGCAAGGGCAGCAAGGAACGGCTGGTCCCGCTGGGCGAGGAGGCGGTCGCCTGGCTGCGCCGCTACCTGGCGCAGGCGAGGCCGTCGCTCGCGGGCGGGGCGAAGACCGACCACGTCTTCGTCACCGCGCGCCGCGCCGCGCCGACGCGTCAGGCGTTCTGGCACGCGATCAAGCGATACGGGGCGATCGCCGGCATCGCCGCCGACACGATCTCGCCGCACGTGCTGCGCCACGCGTTCGCCACCCACCTCCTCAACCACGGCGCCGACCTGCGCGTGGTCCAGCTCCTCCTCGGACACGCCGACATCACGACGACGACGATCTACACGCACGTCGCGCGCGAGCGCCTGAAGGCGCTCCACCGCCAGCACCACCCGCGCGGATAGCCGGTCCCGATCGCCGCCGACGTCCTCCGCCCGCCCGCACCCGATGTCCAAAGACCGCCTGCCGGTCACCAACGCGATCCGCGTGCTTCGCGAGCACGGCGTTTCGTGGACCGACCATCCGTACGAGTACGAGGAACGCGGCGGCACCGCGGTGTCGGCGCGCGAGCTGGGCGTTTCCGAGCACGAAGTGGTCAAGACGTTGATCATGGAAGACGATCGGCGTGCGCCGATGATCGTGCTGATGCACGGCGACCGCGAGGTGTCGACCAAGAACCTCGCGCGCCACCTGGGCGTCAAGGCGGTCTCGCCGTGCGCGCCGGCGGTCGCCGACCGCCACTCGGGCTACCAGGTCGGCGGCACGAGTCCTTTCGGCACCCGCCGGCCGATGCCGGTGATTCTGCAGTCGACGATCGCCGGGCTCCCGCGCGTCTACGTCAACGGCGGGCGGCGCGGCTACCTGGTGGGCCTCGCACCGGCGGACCTGATCCGGGTGCTGAAGCCGACGCTGGTCGATATCGCCACGCCCCCGGCGGCCGGATAGGGTCGGGGCGCGTCGCCCTGATCACCGCCTCCGCTTGACAGCATCCATTATTGGATCCAATATTGGCGCCAATCGAAGTCGCCTACCCGAGCCGCGCCCATGAATCACCCAACGTCGGTCGACGTCGCCGTCATCGGCGCCGGCAGCGTCGGCATCGCGGTCGCCTACTACCTGGCGACGCGCCACGGCCAGCGCGACCTGACGATCATCGACTGCCGCGATCCGATGAGCCTCACCTCGGCGCAATCGGGGGAGAACTACCGGAACTGGTGGCCTCATCCGACGATGACCGCGTTCACCGACGACTCGATCTCGCTGATGGAGGAGATCGACCGTCGATCCGGGGGGCGCATCAACATGACACGCGCCGGCTACGTCCTCGCCACGCGGCGCCACCGTCCGGCGGACTTGATCGACAGCCTGTACCGCGGCTACGGCGATGCGCCCGAGCGTATCCGCCTGCGCGAGTCGATCGGCGCGGACTACCAGCCGCCCCGTCGCGGCCCCTGGGCCGGCGCCCCGGACGGAGTGGACGTCCTGACCGATAGGGCGCTGATTCGCAGGACCTTCCCTTCGCTCGCGGGCGACGTCGCCACGGCGATCCACATCCGCCGCGCCGGTTCCATCAGCGCCCAGCAACTGGGGCAGACGATGCTCGAGACCTTGCGCGAAGCCGGTGTTCGGCTGCGCCGCGCGGACGTGCGGGGTATCGAGGCGGGCTCGCCGTTCCGGATCGAGCTCGACTCCGAGCGGGGTCGGGAGACGCTGATGGCGGAGCGCATCGTCAACGCCGCCGGTCCGTTCGCCGCCGACATCGCGGCGATGCTCGATGAGCGACTGCCGATCCGATGCGTGTACCAGCAGAAAGTCTCGTTCCAGGACCGGGAGGGCGCGGTTCCGCGCGACCTGCCGTTCACGATCGACCTCGACCCGCAGACCCTCGCCTGGAGCGGTGAGGAGCGCGAGCTGCTGGCGTCCGACGCCGCCACCCGGCACCTGGTCGAACCGATGCCCGGCGGCATCCACTGCCGTCCCGACGGAGCGGTCGACGGGACCTGGATCAAGCTGGGGTGGGCGTTCAACGCGCGCGCGACCGATCCGCACGCCGCGGAACCGATCGATCCGCATTTCCCCGACATCGTCCTGCGCGCCGCCAGCCGGCTGCACCCGGCGTTGGCCGCCTACATCGGCCGGCTGCCGCGCGGCGCGCGTCACTACGGCGGGTACTACACGATGACCGAGGAGAACTGGCCGCTGATCGGGAAGATGCGGACCCCCGGCGCGTTCATGGCCGCGGCGCTCTCGGGTTTCGGATCGATGGCGGCCTGCGGGACCGGAGCGCTGTGCGCCGCCTGGGTGATGGACGCGCCGCGACCCCGGTACGCCCGGTCCCTGTCCAGCGAGCGGTACTCCGACTCCGCGTTGATGGCCGACCTCGCCGGAACCGGCAAGGGCAGCCTGTGAGCGGCACGCCGCGTCCGAGTTCCCGATGAGCGACGCCGAACCCGTCGCCTTCCAGATCGTCCGGTCGCTGCGCGACGACATCCTCAACGGCGTGCTCGCACCGGGACTGCAGATCCGCCAGGAGGTGGTGGCCGAGCAGTTCGGCGTGAGCCGCGTTCCGGTGCGCGAGGCGCTGCGGCAGCTGGAAGCCGAAGGTCTGGTCACCACTGAACTGCACAAGGGCGCGTTCGTTTCGACGCGCAGCCTCGACGAAGTCGAGGAGATGCTCGACATCCGCATCGCCCTCGAGCTCCGGGCGCTCAAACTGGCCATCCCGAACCTGACACGCGAGTCGCTGGGCAAGGCCGGCGGTATCCTGGAAACCTACGACCGCTGCGACGATCCCCGCCAATGGCGGGACCTGAACCTCGCGTTCCATCTCGCCTTGTACGAGCCCTGCAACCGGCCGCGCCTGGTCAAGATGATCGAGGACGTGCAGCTCGCGAACTCGCATTTCCTGCGCACCTACGTCTCGATCACGGTGGGACGCGAGGGCGCCCAAGCCGAGCACCACGAGATCCTCGCTGCGTGCGCCGCACGCGATTCGCGGCGGGCGTTGCGCCTGCTGGAAACGCATATCGAACACACCCGCCTCGCCTTGCAGCGACGGCGTGTCGCGACACCGTCGCCGGCGACGTCCCGCGCGTCGCGCCGATGACGCCCCACCCCGACAAGGAGATGCCCATGCAGCCGAAGTCGTTCGTCGCCGTCCTGATGTCGATCCTCCTGGGAGCGGCGAACGCCGCGCAGGCGCAGTCACCGGCCGGAACGCTCGGGAAAATCCGCGATACCGGCGAGATCCGGCTGGGCCACCGCGACGTGTCGATCCCGTTCTCCTACCTCGACGACCGGCAGGTGCCGGTCGGCTTCGCGATGGACCTGTGCGACCGGATCGTCGACGCGGTCAAGACCGAGCTCAAGCTCGCCTCGGTGCGGGTGACGCTGCAGCCGATCCAGCTCAGCAACCAGATTCCGCTTATCCAGAACGGCACGATCGACTTGGTCTGCGGACCCGCGACCAACACGCTGGAACGCCAGAAGGTCGTCGCCTTCAGCAACACGATCTTCGTCTCCAGCATCCGCGCCGTCGTCCGCAAGGACAGCCCGGTCAGGTCGTTCGAGGATCTGGGCGGCAAGACCGTTTCCCTGACCGCCGGTTCGACGTCGATCGGCCTGCTGACCGCGCGCGAACAGGACCGGAAGTTCGCGACGGTGAAGCTGCAGAATCCCGACCACGCCGCCTCGTTCCTGTCGTTCTCGACCGGCCGCGCCGAGGCGTTCGTCATGGACGATATCCTGTTGGCGAGCCTGGTCGCGAACAGCGCCACCCCCGGAGCGTTCCGCCTGATCGACGATGCGCTGCGCGTCGAGCCGTACGGACTCATCCTGCGCAAGGACGACGCGCCGTTCAAGGAACTGGTCGACCGCACCCTCGTCACGATGATGAGGAACGGCGAGTTCCAGCGTCTCTACGACCGGTGGTTCCTGTCGCCGATCCCGCCGAAGAACGTCAACCTCAACTTCCCGATGACGCCGCCGCTCAAGGAGGCGATCGCGAACCCCAACGACCGGGGCGTCTGACCGGCGCCATCGATCGGCGGAGGGTCGTCGTTCCAAGTGCCCGTGATACCGGAGGTCCCCGACGGCGGCGCGATCCGCGCCGCCTTCCTCGCCGACGAGGCGACGACGCTCGAGGCGCTGGCGCCGCTCGCGTCGACCGAGCCGTCCGAGGAACGCTCTATCGCGGCGCAGGCGAGCGTCTGGATCGAGGGCGTCCGGACGCGACAGGCGTCGTCGACCGGCATCGAGACCTTCCTCGCCGAGTACGGCCTGGGCACGAACGAGGGCGTGCTGCTGATGTGCGTCGCGGAAGCGTTGCTGCGCATCCCCGATGCCGCGACCGCCGACCGGCTGGTCCGCGACAAGCTCTCGCGCGGCGACTGGAGCCGCCACCTCGGCGCCACCTCGCTCCTGGTCAACGCGTCGACCTGGGCGCTGATGCTGACCGGGCGCCTCGTGCGCATGGGGCGCGAGGACGAGCGGGACCCGGCCTCGGGGTACGAACGGATCGTCGCGAGGCTGGGCGAGCCGGTCGTGCGTGCCGCGCTGCGTCGCGCGATGAAGCTGATGGCCGACCAGTTCGTCATGGGGCGCACGATCGCCGAGGCGCTCGGCCGAGCTCGCGACGCGCCACACGCGAACGCGCGCCACTCGTTCGACATGCTGGGCGAGGCCGCGTACACGGCGTCGGACGCCCGCCGCTACGCGGACGCGTACGCGGAAGCGATCGGCGCGATCGGTGCGGCGGCGCACGGCGCGCCGGGCCCCGGCCACGCGCGCGCGTCGATCTCGGTCAAGCTCTCGGCGCTGCACCCGCGCTACGAGATCGCGCAGAGCGCGCGCGTCCTCGTGGAGCTGGCGCCGGTCGCCGCGCGTCTCGCGGCGCTCGCACGAAGCGCCGGCGTCGGATTCACCGTCGACGCCGAGGAGGCCGACCGGCTCGAACTGTCGCTCGCCGTCTTCGCCGCGTTGCGCCGCGACCCCTCGCTCGAGGGATGGTCCGGTCTGGGACTCGCCGTGCAGGCCTACCAGAAGCGGGCGATGGCGGTGGTCGACTGGATCGTTGCGCTGGCCCGATCGGTGCGCGAGCGCATCGCGGTCCGGCTGGTCAAGGGCGCCTACTGGGACACCGAGATCAAGCGCGCGCAGGTCCAGGGCCTCGCCGGCTACCCGGTGTTCACGCGCAAGGCGCACACCGACGTCTCTTACCTCGCCTGCGCGACCGCGCTCCTCGACGCGCCGGACGCGGTCTATCCGATGTTCGCCTCGCACAACGCGCACACAGTGGCCTGGATCGCCGCGCGGGCGGCCGCGCGCGGGACCAGGGACTTCGAGTTCCAGCGCCTGCATGGCATGGGCGAGTCCCTCTACACGCAGGTCTGCGCGCCGCCGCACGACCACGCCTGCCGCGTCTACGCGCCGGTCGGCAGCCACGAGGACCTGCTGCCCTACCTCGTGCGACGGTTGCTCGAGAACGGCGCCAACACGTCGTTCGTCCACCGGATCGCCGATCCCGCGGTGGCGATCGACGATATCGTCGCCGATCCGCTCGATGTCGCGCGCGCGGGCGGCTTCGCCGCCAATCCGCTGACACCGCTGCCGGTCGCGATGTTCGCCGACCGGCGCAACTCGGCGGGCGTCGCGCTCGCCGACCAGGTCGAGATGGCGGCGCTCGACGCGGTGATCGCGGCCGCCGACATGCCGCGCTGGCGGGCCGGTCCGATCGTCGGCGGCGAGCGCCTGGGCGGGACCGCGAGAACCGCGACCGATCCGTCGGACCGCTCGCGGACGATCGGCGAGGTCGCCGACGGCGACGCTAGGCTCGCCGCCCGCGCGATCGCCGGGCTCGACGCCGCGCAGCCGGCCTGGGACGCCCGCGGCGGTCGCGAGCGCGCGGCGATCCTCGAACGGGTCGCCGACGCGTTCGAAGCGAACCGCGACGGCTTCGTCGCCCGCCTGACCCGCGAGGCGGGCAAGACGCGGGGGGCGTCGATCGCCGAGGTGCGCGAAGCGGTCGATTTCCTGCGCTACTACGCGGCCGGCGCGCGCGCGCAGTTCGCCGAGCCGCTCGCCCTCCCCTCGCCCGCCGGCGAGACGAACGCGTTGTCGCTGCACGGCCGTGGTGTATTCGCCTGCGTCTCGCCGTGGAATTTTCCGCTGGCGATCTTCACCGGCCAGGTCGCGGCGGCGCTCGCCGCCGGCAACACGGTGATCGCCAAGCCCGCCGAACAGACGCCGCTGTGCGCCTCGCTGGCGGTCGAGACGATGCTCGCCGCCGGGCTGCCCGCCGAGGTCATCGCGCTCGTTCCCGGCCCGGGCGGGGTCGTCGGCGCCGCGATCGTCGCCGACCCGCGGGTCGCCGGCGTCGCCTTCACCGGTTCGACCGAGGTCGCGGCGATCATCGCCCGCGTGCTCGCGTCGCGGCTGCCATTGGTGCCGCTGATCGCCGAGACCGGCGGCGTGAACGCGATGATCGCCGACAGCTCGGCGCTGCCCGAGCAGGTCGTCGCCGACGCGATCGTCTCCGCGTTCGACAGCGCCGGCCAGCGCTGCTCGGCGTTGCGCGTGCTGTGCGTGCAGAAGGACATCGCCGCGCGCGTGATCGGGCTCCTCGAGGGGGCGATGGACGAGCTCGTCGTCGGCGACCCGGCGCTCCTCTCCACCGATGTCGGTCCGGTGATCGACGCCGACGCCCGCGAGGCGCTGGAGCGCCATGTCGAGGCGATGCGCAAGGCCGGGTTCCTTCGCCGTCGGGCGCCGCTACCGGCCGCCGGCGCCAACGGCAGCTTCGTGGCGCCGACGCTCGTCACCCTCGACCGTCTCGACCGGCTCGATCGCGAAGTCTTCGGACCGGTGCTGCACGTCGTCGAATGGGAAGCCCGGGACCTCGACGCGCTCGTCGACGCGATCAACGCGCGCGGTTACGGGCTGACGCTCGGCGTCCATAGCCGCATCGACGCGACGATCGCGCAGATCGCCAGGCGCGCCCGGGTCGGCAACCTCTACGTCAACCGGAACATGATCGGCGCGGTCGTCGGCGTCCAGCCGTTCGGCGGCGAGGGACTGTCCGGGACCGGCCCCAAGGCCGGAGGTCCGCACACGCTCGCGCGCTACGCCGTCGAGCGAACGCTCACGGTCAACACCGCCGCGGCCGGCGGCAACGCCGCGCTGTTCGCCCAGGACCGCTGACCGCCGCGGACGACCACCGCGTCGGCACGCGGCCGACTGGTGCCGCCCCTCCGGGCGGCGGCCACCGGCAGGCCGCTTCGGGGGATCGTGGCGACCGATGGACGGGGCCGTGGCGCCGCCGAGGTCGCCACCCCGCCTGCAACCCCCTGGGGGCGGCGGCCGCAGGCCGCTTCGGGGGGATCGTGGCGACCGATGGGCCGTCCCGAGGTCGCCACCCCGCCCCCTGGGGGGCGGCGGCCGCAGGCCGCTTCGGGGGGATCATCTGACGATCTCGACCCCGATCTCCTTCACCCCCGGCAGCGCACCCAGTTTGGCGACCCGCACCCGGACCCAGGGCGCGTGGAACTCGCCGCGCACGATCTCGGCGACCCCTTCGGCGAAGCGTTCGAGCAGCGGATGCTCGTGCCGGCCGGCGTAGGTCTTGAGGCGCGCGACGACCGCGGCGTAGTCGAGCGCGTCGTCGAACCGCCCGGACTGGAACGGTTTGGCCGACGGTGCGCCGATCTCGAGGTCGAGGCGGATCGTCTGCGACATGTGCGCCTCCCACGAGTAGATCCCGATGCGCGTGGTCACGCGCAGGTCGTGGATGAAGATCTTGTTCGCGGCGTCGGTCACAGGGCGCTTTCGTCGGCGTCGATCGGGAACGGATACAATCTTAGCAACCCGCCGTACCGCGCAGGCCGAAGCCGATCCCGTCCGACCGCCATGCTCGCCGCGCTCGTCCTCGTTGTCGCCGCCTACCTGATCGGATCGGTCTCGTTCGCGGTCGTCGTGAGCAAAGCCTACGGTCTACCCGATCCGCACGACTACGGCTCGGGCAATCCCGGCGCGACCAACGTGCTGCGGACCGGGAACAAGAAGGCTGCGCTGCTCACGCTCGTGGGGGACGGCCTCAAGGGCTTCGTCGCGGTTTTCGCGGTCGCCCGCCTCGCGCCGCTCCTGGGCGCCGCCGACTGGGCGGTTCCGGCGGCCGCGATCGCGGTGTTCGCCGGGCATTGCTGGCCGCTCTTCCACGGCTTCCGCGGCGGCAAGGGCGTGGCGACCGGCGCCGGCATCGTGTTCGCGCTCCACTGGCCGCTCGGGCTCGCGCTGACGACCGTGTGGCTGGTGATGGCGTTCGGCTTCAAGATCAGCTCGCTCGCGGCGCTGACCGCGGCGGCGCTGATGCCGCTCGGCATGTTCTACGTCGCCGGCAACACACCGGTGGCCTGGGCGATGGTGCCGATCGCGCTGATCCTCGTCTGGCGTCACCAAGCCAACATCCGCCAACTCCTCGCCGGCAGCGAGCGCTCGATCGGGCGGTGAGGCGCCGGGCCCAGGCCCGACCCACGACTTCGGGCGGCCGGCCGTCGGGCTCTAGCCCGCCCAACGACCCGCCCGAGCCGGTCGGTTCAGGCCGACACGCTCACCGAGGCGAGATCCCAGCGCGGCCGGACCGTGAACGAGCCGTCGCCGCGCGACGCGTGGCCGAGTCGCAACGCGCCGGCCAGCGCGATCATCGCGCCGTTGTCGGTGCACAGCGCCAGCTCCGGGT
The DNA here is from genome assembly GCA_046347725.1 of Burkholderiales bacterium. Classification (GTDB taxonomy): domain Bacteria; phylum Pseudomonadota; class Gammaproteobacteria; order Burkholderiales; family Casimicrobiaceae; genus VBCG01. The sequence continues at coordinate 102,019 of JAXMFN010000006.1, read as the reverse complement.
AGTACACGCGCCCGCCGCGCTCCGCCGTCTCGCGAGCGAGCCGTTCGCGCAGCTCGCGGTTCGCGCCGACGCCTCCCGCGACGACCAGCCGCTCGCGTCCGGTCGCCACCAGCGCGGCCAGCGACTTGGCGGCGAGCACGTCGACGACCGCCCGCTCGAACTCGCGCGCGATGTCGGCCCGGGCCTGCCGGTCGAGGTGGCCGTGCGCCTCGCGCTTGCGCACCAACGTCGCGACCGCGGTCTTGAGCCCCGAGAAGCTCATCGCCAGGTCGCCGGAGTCGATCATCGGCCGAGGCAGGTTCGCGTATCCCTCGCGACCGGACCGGGCGAGCGCGGCGAGCGCCGGGCCGCCCGGATAGGGCAGGCCGAGCAGCGTCGCCGTCTTGTCGAAGGCCTCGCCGGCGGCGTCGTCGAGCGTGTCGCCGATCAGCCGGTAGCGCCCGACGCCCTCGACGTCGTAGAGCTGGCTGTGCCCGCCCGACACCAGCAGCGCGACGAACGGGAACGCCGGCCGCGGTGCGGCGAGCAGCGGCGACAGCAGGTGCCCCTCGAGGTGGTGGACGCCGACGACCGGGACGCCCAGCGCGTAGCCCAGCGCGTGCGCGACGCTGGCGCCGACCAGCAGCGCGCCGGCCAGACCCGGTCCCTCGGTGACCGCGATGCCGTCCAGCGCCTCCTTGGGCGTCGCGGCCGCGGCGAGCACCTCGTCGATCAGCGGCGGGAGCCGCCGGACGTGGTCGCGCGAGGCGAGCTCGGGCACGACGCCGCCGTAGCGCGCGTGCAGGTCCACCTGCGAATGCAGCCGATGCGCGAGCAACCCGGCCGCGGTGTCGTAGACGGCGACACCGGTCTCGTCGCAGGAGGTTTCGATGCCGAGGACGCGCATGGGGATGACGGGCACCGATTCGAACGGAGGGGCGAAGCCCCCGGGGACACCGACGATCCGGGATCGGACGCCCCGGCGGCCCCGAGTCTAGCAGGGCTTGCTGCCCCGACCCGCCGAGGCTATACTTACAGGCTGCCTTGGGTGTCGGCCGCCGGCCGATGATCCGGGGCTCCCCGCATCAAGCCCCTGATTCGAAAGGTCGATCGCCTCATGCCCAGCGTCCGCGTCCGTGAAAACGAGCCGTTCGAGGCCGCCCTGCGCCGCTTCAAGCGCACGATCGAGAAGACCGGCCTCCTCACGGAGCTCCGCGCGCGCGAGTTCTACGAGAAGCCGACCTCCGAGCGCAAGCGCAAGAAGGCCGCCGCGGTGAAGCGCCACTACAAGCGCATCCGCAGCCAGCAGTTGCCTCCGAAGCTGTACTGATCCGCATACCCGCCGCCGGCCGTCGTACCGGGGCCGGCTGGAACGCGAGGGGGCGAAGCGATTCGCCCCTTCTGCTTTTCCGAGGGCGGGAATCGCTGGCGGCCCGACGGCCGAACCATGGGATGACCGCGATGACGCTCAAGACGACGATCCAGGAAGACATGAAGGCGGCGATGCGCGCCAAGGACGCCGCGCGCCTGTCGACGATCCGCCTCCTCCTCGCCGCGATCAAGCAGCGCGAGGTCGACGAGCGCAAGGAAACGTCCGACGCCGACGTGCTGTCGATCGTCGACAAGATGATCAAGCAGCGCAAGGACTCGGTCCAGCAGTTCGAGGCCGGCCGCCGCGAGGACCTCGCGGCCGCCGAGCGCGCCGAGATCGCGGTGCTGCAGACCTACCTGCCGGCGCAGGCGACCGACGCCGAGATCGACGCGCTCGTCGCCGAGACGATCGCGGCGACCGGCGCGTCGGGTCCGGCCGGGATCGGCAAGGTGATGGCGGTGCTCAAGCCCAGGCTCGCCGGCAAGGCCGACATGGCGGCCGTCTCCGCCCGGGTCAAGGCCAGGCTCGGCTGATACCGGGAACGCGGAGGCGGCGACGAAACGCCGCCGGCTTCCTATAATGGAACTGTTCCCTGCCGTGTGATTCGTCCGCGCGGCCGGCCCCTGCGCCGGCCGCGCCGGGCGTCTTGGCGCGCGAGCCGGGGCCCCGGACGGTCCCGACGCCGGCTGACGTGATCCCGAACGACTTCATCCAGACGCTGCTCGACCGCGTCGACATCGTCGAGGTCGTCGATCGCCACGTGCCGCTGAAGAAGGCCGGCGCGAACTGGGTCGCCTGCTGCCCGTTCCACAGCGAGAAGACGCCGTCGTTCACCGTCTCGCCGACCAAGCAGTTCTACCACTGCTTCGGCTGCGGCGCGCACGGGACCGCGATCGGCTTCCTGATGGAACACGCCGGCAAGTCGTTCCCCGACGCGGTCGAGGAGCTCGCCCGCGACGCCGGGCTCGCGGTGCCGCGCGTCGAACGACCCGGCGAGCGCGAGGAGCGGGAGGTCCGCGACGACCTGTCCGAGCGACTCGCGGTCGCGGCGAAGTTCTACCGCGCCGAGCTCAAGAACTCGCCGCGCGCGATCGAGTACCTGAAGGGGCGCGGCCTCACCGGCACGATCGCCGCCCGCTTCTCGATCGGCTACGCGCCCGACGAGTGGACCGCGCTCGAGCGCGCCTTTCCCGACTACCAGGACGCGGCGCTCGAATCGGCGGGCCTGGTCGTCAAAGGCGACGGCGGCAAGCGCTACGACCGGTTCCGCGACCGGATCATGTTCCCGATCCACGACGCCCGCGGGCGCATCGTCGGCTTCGGCGGACGCGTGCTCGACCGCGGCGAGCCCAAGTACCTGAACTCGCCGGAGACGGCGCTCTTCTCCAAGGGCCGCGAGCTCTACGGGCTGTGGCTCGCGCGCGACGCGGTTCGCGAGGCCGACCGCGTCGTCGTCGTCGAAGGCTACATGGACGTCGTCGCGCTGGCGCAGCACGGCATCGAATACGCGGTGGCGACGCTCGGGACGGCGACGACGCCGGTGCACGCGCAGAAGCTCTTCCGGCTGGTCGACAGCGTCGTCTTCTGCTTCGACGGCGACGCCGCCGGCCGCAAGGCCGCCTGGCGCGCGCTCGAGAACACGCTGCCGGTGCTGATCGACGGGAAGAACGCGCGCTTCCTGTTCCTGCCCGACGGCGAGGACCCGGACGATTTCGTCCGCCGCCGTGGCAGGACCGCGTTCGAGGAATCGCTCGCGCAGGCGACACCGCTGTCGGACTTCCTGGTCGCCGAGCTCTCGGCGCGCCACCCGCCGGACAGCGACGAAGGGCGGGCGGCGCTGGTCGCCGCGGCGCGCCCGCTGGTCTCGCAGATCGGCGCGCCGGTCCTCGCGGCGCTGATCACGCGCCGGATCGCCGAGATCGCCGGCCTTCCCGAGTCGCAGATCGCGCCGATCGTCCGTGCGCCGATGCCGGCGCGCGGTCGCGAAGGGACACGCGAGCCCCGACGCCCGCCGTCCGCCGATCCCCGGCACGCCGGAGGAGGTCCGCACGGCTGGGAGGCGCACGACCCGCGCGACGACGAGTCCCCGCGGGCGGATCCGGCGTTCCGTCCCCGCGGCGCCGGCCGGATTCCCGTTCGTCGGGCCCCGTCCCTCGCGCGGCAACTCCTGCAGGCGATCGTGCTCAAACCGTCACTGGTGCGCGAGATCGACATCCCGGCCACCGGCGAGAACACGCCGGACGCCGTCGCGCTGGCGGCGGTGGTCGACCATTGCGCCCGCGCTCCGACGCCGCCGACCACCGCCGCGTTGATCCAGGCGTTCGCTGGCAGCGAGCACGAAGGTACCCTCGCGGCCGCCGCAGCCTCCGCCGAGGAGCATGCGGTCACGCCGGAGCTCGCGGAATCGCAGCTTCGCGAAGGGGTCGCCCGGTTCCGCCAGCAGGACGAGCAGCGGCGGCTCGCCGCGCTGCTCGCCCAGCCGCTCGAGTCGCTCACCGCCGAGCAGCGCGACCTGATCGCGACCCGACTGGGGACGGGTCGGCCGATCCGGGATCCGGTCTCGGAGCCGCCGACCTCGGCCCGCGGCCCGGGGTCGGGGTCCTGACCCCGAATCGGAGAGACACCCGTTCCGATGCTAGAATTTGAGGTTTTCCCGCGCCGCCCCCACCTTCGGGGGCCGACGTTTCGACGCCCCGGACCGCCCCCGGGTCGATGACGCCGCCAAGGATGCCCATGGCCAAGAAGCCCGTCCGCAAGTCGCCCGCGAAGCCGAAATCGAAGCCCGCCGCGAAGAAGCCGGCCCCCCGGAAGCCGGCGGCGAAGCGGCCGGCCAAGCCGGTGGCGAAGAAGCCGGCGCCCAAGGCCGCCCCGAAAAAGAAGGCTCCCGCCAAACCGGCACCCAAGCCCGCGGCGAAGAAGCCCGCCGCGGCCCCGGTCAAGGCCGCTGCCGCGCATCCGGTCAAACACGGCGCCAAGCTCGCCGTTCCGGCGGGCGGCAAGGTCCAGCACCCCGCCACCGGCAAGGGCGCGCCACCGGCGGCCCCCGCCAAGGGCGCGGCGAAGCTCGCCCTCGTCCCCAAGTCCGCGCCGACCCCCACCGCGGGCAAGCCGGGCGGCGGTCCGACGGCCGCCGGACCGGCAGCCGTGCCCGGCAAGCCGGGCACTCCGGCGAAGGTCGACCAGAAGGCGGCGGCCAAGGCCGCCGGCGAGATCGCCGCGAAGCTCGCGGCCGCCCGCTCCGAGACCGGCGGCAAGAAGGGCAAGAACGGCAAGTCGTCCGATGTCGCTCCGCGCGAGCTCACGCCGGCCGACATCGAGGCGCGCAAGCGGCGGCTGAAGAGCCTGATCGTGCTCGGCAAGGAGCGCGGCTACCTCACCTACGCCGAGATCAACGACCACCTGCCCGACGAGCTGGTCGACGCCGAGCAGATCGAAGGCGTGATCTCGATGATCGGCGACATGGGCATCCAGGTCTTCGATCACGCCCCGGACGCGGACACGCTGCTGATGGCCGAGGCGGCCCCCGCGGCGCCGACCGAGGACGTCGAGGAGGAGGCGGAAGCCGCCGCCAGCACGCTCGACAGCGAGTTCGGCCGCACGACCGACCCGGTGCGCATGTACATGCGCGAGATGGGCTCGGTCGAGCTGCTGACGCGCGAGGGCGAGATCGAGATCGCCAAGCGCATCGAGGACGGTCTCAAGCACATGATCATGGCGATCTCGGCCTGCCCGATGACGGTCGGCCAGATCCTCGATCTCGCCGACAAGATCGGCAAGGACGAGCTCAAGATCGACGACGTCGTCGACGGCCTGATGGACTTCCAGGAGGAGATCGACCCCAAGGCGGTCGAGGCCTCCGACGACGCCGAGGAGGACGAGGACGAGGACGAGGGCGACGCCGGCGCGATCCAGGCGCAGAACCTCGAGCGCCTCAAGGTCGCCTCGCTCGATCGCTTCGCCACCATCCGCCGCCACTACACGAAGCTCCTCTCGGTCATCCAGAAGGAGGGCCACAAGGCGCCGAAGTCGCTCGACTACCAGAAGAAGATCTCGGCCGAGCTGATGCAGATCCGCTTCTCGGCGCGCATGGTCGAGAAGCTGTGCGACAGCGTCCGCTCCGAAGTCGACAACATCCGCCAGCACGAGCGCAAGATCCAGGACCTGGTCGTCAACAAGGGCGGCATGCCGCGGCCGGAGTTCATCAAGAACTTCCCCGGCCACGAGACCTCGATCCGCTGGATCGACCGCGACATCGCCGCCGGCCACGGCTACAGCGAGCAGCTCGCGCTACCGCCAGGCGATCGTCGAGCAGCAGCAGAAGCTCGTCGACCTGCAGACGCGGGTGATGATCCCGCTGAAGGAGCTGAAGGACATCAACAAGCAGATGTCCACCGGCGAGGCGAAGGCGCGCAAGGCCAAGCGCGAGATGACCGAGGCGAACCTGCGGCTGGTGATCTCGATCGCCAAGAAATACACGAACCGCGGTCTGCAGTTCCTCGACCTGATCCAGGAAGGCAACATCGGCCTGATGAAGGCGGTCGACAAGTTCGAGTACCGCCGCGGCTACAAGTTCTCGACCTACGCGACCTGGTGGATCCGCCAGGCGATCACCCGCTCGATCGCCGACCAGGCGCGCACGATCCGCATCCCGGTGCACATGATCGAGACGATCAACAAGATGAACCGGATCAGCCGTCAGATCCTGCAGGAGACCGGCCAGGAACCCGACCCGGCGACGCTGGCGATCAAGATGGAGATGCCCGAGGACAAGATCCGCAAGATCCTCAAGATCGCCAAGGAACCGATCTCGATGGAGACGCCGATCGGCGACGACGAGGATTCGCACCTGGGCGACTTCATCGAGGACCAGTCGACGGTCGCGCCGTCGGACGCGGCGGTCAACGCCAGCCTGCGCGACGTCTGCAAGGACATCCTCGACACGCTGACCCCGCGCGAGGCGAAGGTCCTGCGGATGCGCTTCGGCATCGAGATGAACACCGACCACACGCTCGAGGAAGTCGGCAAGCAGTTCGACGTCACGCGCGAGCGCATCCGCCAGATCGAGGCGAAGGCGCTGCGCAAGCTGCGCCATCCGTCGCGCAGCGAGAAGCTCAGGAGCTTCCTCGAGGGCGAGTAGCGGCGTCCTCGCGGGTCGGGCTTCGGCCCGACCCGTCCACGCTCTTGGATTTCGGCGCCACGTGCGGTCGTGGGTCGGGCTTGGGCCCGACACGCGGAACGCAGCCGAGTCGCGGAACGACGTCTTGCCGAACAGCCGTCGCGGCAGCATCATGTTGCCATTCCGTCCGACGTCCTCGCACGGCGGATCGCACTCCAACGTACCGTCGTGGCGAAGCGGGTTTGGGGGGCCGGCGATGATCGCGCTGTCTCTGACTTTCTTGCTGATCCTGTTCAACGGACTGAATCCGCTCAAGCGCGAGTTCATGTTCGCGATCGGAGCCGTACGATCGCCCGGGGAGAAGTACGTTGCGATCGCGTTCGGCACCGTTAGTCTGATGGAATACGCGATTCCATCGCTCGTGTTTTTCGGTGCGCTGGCGCTCAAGCGCGCGCGCGGGCCTGTCGAACTCGATCCGAGGATTCGGTGGACGCTCCGAGTGTCGGTCGTCCTACTGCTCTCGTTCTGGCTTCCTTCGTTATGGCTTCGAGCCGCCGCTCTCGAGACCGCTGCCACCGTCCAGGTGGCGATTCTGGCGGCGGGGGCGATCGCGATCCTCGCTGCCCTGACGAACCTCTTCGGGTGGAAGGCGGCCTCGATCGGCGTCGTCGGCACCTTGCTCCTGATGTCGTTGCCGTTCTACTCCGAGATCCGGAAGAAGTCGGAGCGCGAGTCCGCCTGGTCCGACTGGTGCGCGCTGGCGAAGGTCCGACTCGATGCCCCGATGACGCCGGTGAACCGAGTGCTGTTCCGGGGAATCGGCCTCCTCGGCGTGTACGACGGTGTGCGCGGCGACCAATTCGAATCCAGAACAGTCGAGAACCCCGGGGACGCGCTGGGTCGCTCGGGCCGACTGCTCGAATACGAAACCGAACATCCGTACGAACGCGACGCGCCTTTGAAGATCGTCGACGTTTCCACCGGGTCGAAGACGCCATTGGATCGGTCGTCGGCGTCGCACGTCGTCGCGCTCCAGCACCTCCCCGAAGCCGGCGCCTTCGGTTTCTACGCGAACAAGGTCCATGTCTACGAGACTGCGACGGGTCGTACCATCGCCGAGAGCACTGTCGTCGAAGACTGGTCCGGAAAGCGCGTATGCGGCGAAGTGGTCGGAAGCAGGATCGACACGTCCGAGTTCCTGGCGCGTGCCCTCCAGCTCCGGGTGCTCCGGCCGTAGAGCGGTCCGCAGGCGCGCATACGAGCGGGGCCGGGGACGGCGTCCGCCGGCTCGGAACGTCTCCTGCGCGATCGCCGTTGACGCGGACTCGTCCGGTTGGGGATACTCGCCGCTGGTGCATTTCCGTCTCGCTCCAGCGTGCGGCGGATTCGATCCAAGAGGAAATTCCGTCATGCCCTCCGCCGTCCAACCGCCACCACACGCAACCCGCACCCGTCGCCTCGCCGCCCTCGCCGTCACCGGCGCGACGCTCGCGGTCTTCGCGCCGCCCGCCGCCGTCGCGCAGCCGGCGTACCCGGACAAGCCGGTCCGCCTGATCGTGCCGTTCCCGCCGGGCGGCACGACCGACGTCGTCGGCCGGCTGATCGCGCAGAAGGCGAGCGTGCTCTGGGGCGGCAAGGCGATCGTCGTCGAGAACAAGGCCGGCGCGTCGGGGACGATCGGCACCGGCGAAGGCGTCGCGGCGGCGCCTGACGGCTACACGCTGACCGTCGGCAACAGCCAGACGCACGGCACCAACGCGACGCTGTTCCCCAAGCTCGCCTACGACCTGGTCCGCGACGTGACGCCGATCGCGATGCTCGCGCGCACCAAGAACGTGCTGGCGGTGCCGGCCAAGTCGCCTTACCAGACGGTCGACGACCTGCTCGCCGCCGGCAAGGCGAAGCCGCTGTCGTACGCGTCGGTCGGCAACGGCGCCTCGTCGCACATCATCGGCGAGTTCATCTCGCGCAAGTTCTCGCTCAACGCGATCCACGTGCCCTACAAGGGCGGCGGGCCGGCGATCAACGACCTGATCGGCGGCCAGGTCGACTTCATGGCGGCGACCTACGGCACGGTCGCCAACCTGGCGAAGGAGGGACGCGTACGCATCCTCGCGGTCTCCGACGAGGAACGCGATCCGCGCATCCCGAACGTCCCGACGTTCAAGGAGGCGACCCTCCCGTCGCTCGGGCTCGACACGACGATCGGGCTCTACGGTCCGGCGAACCTGCCGCGCGCGATCGTCGAGCAGTGGAGCGACGCGGTCGCGAAGATGGCGGCGATGCCCGACGTCGCGAAGGCGTTGGAATCGGCCGGCTTCGACGTCTGGTTCAAGTCGGCCGCCGAGATGGCGACCTACCATCGCAACGAAGTGCCGCGGTTGGGCAAGATCATCAAGGAAGCCAACGTCGAGATGAACTAGGCGGCGTCGCGCGACCGCGCGACCGCCCCGTTCGCCCGCTCGACCCGACACACCGGCCGATGCGGCCCGATCCCGCGCTCGCGCGCCTGACCGCGGTCGCGCTCGCCGACGGCTACCGCGCGCGGCGCTTCTCGCCGGTCGACGTCGTCGCCGCCTGCCTGGCGGTCGTCGAGGCGCGCAACGCCGAGCTCAACGCGCTGGTCGCGGTCGCCGCCGAGTCCGCGCTGGCCGAGGCGCGCGCCAGCGAACGTCGATGGCACGCCGGCAGGCCGATCGGCGCGCTCGACGGCGTTCCGTTCACGGCCAAGGACCAGTACGCCACCCGGGGACTGCCCGCCCGCAGCGGCTCGCTGACGACCTCCGCCGACGTCGGCACCGACGACGCGCCGCCGGTCGCTCGGCTGAAGGAGGCGGGCGCGATCCTGCTGGGCAAGACGGCGATGTGCGAGTTCGGCTGGAAGGGCGTCACCGACAGCCCGCTCGCCGGTGTCAGCCGCAACCCGTGGAACCCGGCGCGCACCTGCGGCGGCAGCAGCGGCGGCGCCGCGATCGCCGCCGCGACCGGGATGGGTGCGATCCACGTCGGTTCCGATGGCGCGGGCTCGGTCCGCATTCCGGCCGCGTTCTGCGGTGTGTTCGGATTCAAGGCGACCTTCGGCCGCGTGCCCGCGTACCCGCCCGGTCGCCTCGCGCTCGGCCACACCGGACCGCTGACCCGTTCGGTCACCGACGCCGCGCTCGCGTTGAACGCGATGACGCGGCCCGACGCCCGCGACGCGCTCGCGCTGCCGGACGCGCGGGTCGACTACCGGGAAGGGCTCGACGAGGGTGTCGCCGGACTGCGCATCGCCTGGTGTCCGACGCTCGCCGGCGCGCGTCCCGACGACGACGTGCTGCGCGTCGCCACGGCGGCGGTCCGCGCACTGGAGTCGATGGGCGCCATCGTCGAGGAGACCGGATCGCCGATCGCCGACCCGCGGCCGCTGTTCGACCGCCTGTGGTCGGCGAGCATGGCGCAGGTCTGGCGCAAGATCCCCGAGGACCGCCGATCGCTCTGCGATCCGGGTTTCGCGGCGGTCGCACGCGGCGGACTCGCGCTGTCGGCGAACGACCTGCTGGACGCCATCGCCGCGCGGCTCGCCGACGGGACGACGATGAGTCGGTTCCACCAGCGCCACGCGCTGCTCGTCACGCCGCAGATGCCGACGACCGCGTTCGAGGCCGGCGCCGACGTTCCGGCCGGTCGAGACATGGACTCGTGGCTCGACTGGAGTCCGTACAGCTACCCGTTCAACTGGACGCAGCAGCCGGCGGCGAGCGTCCCCTGCGGCTTCGGTGACGACGGCCTGCCGGTCGCGCTCCAGGTCGTCGGCGCGCGGCACGACGAGGTGGGTGTGCTGCGCGCCTGCCGCGCGCTCGAGCGGGCGCGGCCGTTCGTGCCCCTGCCCCGCGCATCGTCCGCCTGACCGCCGACCCACGGACCTACCGGGCGCCGAGGACTCCGCGCGCGATCAGCGAGCGCTGAACCTCGGAGGCGCCCTCGTAGATCCGGAGGATACGCGCGTCCCGAACGTAACGCTCGAGCGGCAGGTCGCGCGTGTAGCCGTAGCCGCCGTGCAGCTGCAACGCCGCGTCGGCGACGAACGCGACCATCTCCGACGCGTGGAGCTTGGCCATCGCCGAGGCCTGCGTGAAGGCGGCACCACGACCGCGCAGCGCCAGCGCCTGCAGCGCGAGCGCCCACGACGCCTCGAGTCGGGTCTTCATGTCGGCGAGCATCCACTGCACGCCCTGCCGTTCGGCGAGCGGCTCGCCGGCGACCTCGCGCCCGCGCGTCCAGTCGACCGCCGCTGCCAGCGCCGCCTCGGCGATGCCGATCGCGGTCGCGGCGACGTCGAGACGGCTGTGGTCGAGCACCTGCATCGCGATCTTGAATCCGGCGCCCTCCTCGCCCAGGCGATCGGCGACCGGGACGCGCACGCCGTCGAAAGTCACGGCGAACGCGTGCGCCGAGCGGATGCCCATCAGCTTCTCCGGCCGCGAGACGCTCACGCCGGGCAGTGCCCGATCGACGATGAACGCCGAGACGCCGCGGGCGCCCGCCGACGGGTCGGTCTTGGCGAACACGACGAGGAAGCGCGCTTCGCCGGCGTTGGAGATGAACTGCTTGCCGCCGTCCAGCGTGTAGAGGTCGGCGTGCCGTACGGCGCGGGTTGCGAGGTCGGCCGGGTGGCTGCCGCCGCGCGGTTCGGTCAGCGCGAAACCGGCGAGCCACTCGCCCGACGCGGCGCGCGGAAGCCACCGTTGGCGCTGCGCGTCGTCGCCGCCGATCCGCACCGCCTCGGTCCCGAGGTAGTGCGCGCCGATCATCGACGAGGTCGCGGCGCAAGCCTTCGATACCTCGACCAGCGCCAGGAACATCGCCACCGGCGAGACACCCGGCCCGCCCCAGCGTTCGGGGAGGTTCATGCCCATCAGGCCGAGTTGGGCGAGCCGCGGCAGATGGCAGGTGCACGACGCCGCCGTCTCGTCGAGCTCGGCCGCCTTCGGGCCGAGCACCTCGGCGGCGAATCGGGCGACCGCGTCGGCGAGCGCGCGATCGTCCTGACCCACGCCCGGTCGCTCCACGATCGGCGCGCTCATCCGAGCGCTCCGGCAGCACGCAGTTGCGCGAGCCGCTCGGCCGCGACGCCCGCCCAGGCCGCGAGAATCGCGTCGGTATGCTCGCCCAGCATCGGTGCGCGCGTCGCCCGGTTGGGCGCCGAGCCGACGAAACGCGCCGGCTGAAGCGGCAGCGCGAGACCGGGCAGCCGCGGGTCGTCGACCGGCGTAAGCACGCCGCGGGCCCGCGCCTGCTCCGAGTTCAGCGCCTGTCCGATGTTCCACAGCGGCGCGACCGGCACGCCCTCCCGGTCGAACAGCGCGACGACCTCGTCGACCCGCCGCTCGGACGCCCAGGTCTCGATCGTGGCGCGCAGCTCGGGCTCGTTCGCGCTGCGCAGCTCGTCGGTGGTGTAGCGAGGATCGGTCGCGAACTCCGGACGGCCGATCAGTCCGGCGAAGGCGGCGAACAGCTTGGAATTGAGAACGGCCAGCGCGAAGTGCCCGTCGCGGGCGCGGTAGACGCCGAACGGCGCAGACAACGGGTGGCGGTTGCCGACGCGTCGCGGCGCCGCGCCGGTGAAGACGTAGCGGGCGACAGAAGTGACGAGGAAGGCGAGCGTGCTGTCGAACATCGCGACGTCGACGTGCCGGCCGACGCCGGTGCTGCGCGCCTGCAGGAGCGCCGCCAGCGTCGCCCAGGACGCGAACAGGCCGCTGACGACGTCGGACACCGCCTCGCCGACCAGCGTCGGCGGACCGTCCGGATCGCCGGTGACTTCCATCAGCCCGCTCATCGCCTGGACGACGATGTCGTAGGCGGGGCGATTCGCGCAGGGACCGGTCTGGCCGAACCCCGAGACGCTGACGTAGACCAGACGCGGATTGATCGCCATCAGCGCCGTCGCGTCGATGCCGAGCTTGCGCGCCACGCCGGGCCGGAAGTTCTCGACGACCACGTCGACGGCTGTCGCCAGCTCGCGAACGACGCCTACCGCGTCGGGACGCTTCAGATCGAGCACGACGCTCTTCTTGTTCCGGTTCATCGCGGTGAAGAGCGCGCTCTCGCCGTTACGCATCGGCCCGATCGCGCGATAGTCGTCGCCGGCCGGCGGTTCGACCTTGACGACCTCGGCGCCCAGATCGGCGAGCAGCGCGGTCGACAGGGGTCCGGCGAGCACCCGGGTGAAATCGAGGATGCGGACGCCGTCGAGAGGGCGCGACTCGGTGGGCGGGGGCGCGGCGGGTGGCGCTGGCATGTCGGCGCTCGCGAGGTTCGGAATCCGGCGACGGGTCGGCTGCGATTATCGCGCAACCCGGCCGGCGGCCCCGCCGACAGGAATGCGCAACCCGCGACGCCCGTCCCGCCGACCGCGTCGCGCCGACCGCGTCGCGCCGCCCGAGTTCCACGCCGGGAGTTGCCCGCGCTCAACGACCGGTGATGCCGGTCGGTGCATCCTAATGAACGGGTGGAGAACCCAGACGAGGTCGATTATGAACAAGAGGATGATGCTGACCGCCGCGATCGCGGCGCTGATCGCGGCCAGCGCCTTGGCTCAGCCCGGGCCGGGAGCCGGCAAGGGCATGGGTCCCGGCGCGCAACGCTGGGGCGACGGCGTGACGCCGGGATGGGCGCTGATGACGACGCAGGAGCGCGACGAGCACCGCGTCAAGATGCAAGCGATGACCAGCGTCGACGAGTGCAAGGCCTATCAGATCAAGCACCACGAGCTGATGGCCGCGCGGGCGAAGGAAAAGGGCGTCACGCTTCCGGCGCAGCCGCCCCGCGATCCCTGCAGCGGGCTCAAGAAGTAGGCTTCGATCGCGGCGCGCGCGTTGCGACGGCGGGTGCGTTTCCCGCCGCCGCCCCGCTCTGGCGGTCGAGCATCGCGTCGGCGCGGGATTGCAGGTCGCGCAGCGTCGATTCGAATCGCGCGAGAGCGCCAGCCGGCAGACCGGCGACCAGCTCGCGTTGACGTTCGAGCGATGCGCGCGAGACCCGGTTCGCCAACGCGCGGCCGCGCGCGGTGAGGCCGACGAACATGCGTCGCCGGTCGCGCGGATCGGACCGGGTGCGCACGATGCCGCGGCGCGCGAGGGCCGCGAGCGTCCGGCTGACCCAGGCCTTGTCGATCGACAGCGTCTCGCCGATCTCCTGGGCGGTCGGCGCACCCCGGGTCGCGATCACCGAGAGGATCCGCCACTGCGGCAGCGTCAGTCCGAATCGGGCCGGATATTCGCGCGCGGCCCAGCGTCCGAGCGTGTTCGACAGCGCCAGGATCCGGTAGCTCAGGAAGCGGGTGACGTCGACCGGCGCGGCGGCGACACGACGGGCCCGGGCCACGCTACTCGGCCTTGTAGTCGAACCGCCGGACCAGCGTCGCGAAGTACGCCCGCTCCTTGCGCTGGTACTCGGCGAACTCGTCGGCCGGCATGCCGACGACCTCCATGTGCACGGCGGTGAGCTTCGCCCGCACCGCCGGATCGGCGAGCGCGCGGCGGATCTCGCGATCGAGCCGCGCACGGATCTCCGCCGGGACCTTCGCCGGCGCCGTGAACCCGAACCAGGAATGCGACACGACGTCGACGCCGATCACCTCCTTCGCCGTCGGGACGTCCGGCAGCGTCGGATGGCGTTCCGGCTGGAACACGGCGAACGGCTTCAGCTTCTTCTCGCGGATGTGCTGGATCAGCGGCGCGAGATTGAGCGGGGTCAGCGAGACGTGCCCGCCCAGCACGTCGGTGACCAGCGCCGCCGCCCCCTTGTACGGGACGTGGACGAACGACGCCTTCGCATCGGCCGAGAACTGCTCCATCGCGATGTGGATCGTTCCGCCGACGCCGGTGTGTCCGTAGGTGAGCGGAGACTTGCGCGTGAGCTCGATCAGCGCCCGCGCGTCGGCGGCCGGCAGCGTCGGATGCCCGACCAGGACGACCGTCTGGCGGACCGCCATCGTCAGTGGCGCGAAGTCGCGCTCCGGGTCGTACGGAAGCCCCTTGATCACCAGCGGCGAGAGCGTGAGCTCGGAGTTGTTGCCGCACATGATCGTGTAGCCGTCAGGCGCCGACTGCGCGACCGCGGTCGCGCCGATCGTGCCGCTGCCGCCACCGCGGTTCTCGACGACGAAGGGCTGGCCCAGCGCGCCGCCGACCTTCTCGAGGATCGTCCGGCACATCATGTCGAGGCCGCCGCCCGCCGGATAGGGAACGATCACCTTGACCGGACGATTCGGGTAGTCCTGTCCGAGGGCGGGCAGGACGACCGAGAAGGAGAGCGCGGCGATCAACGTGCGCAGGATGAACCTCATGAGTGTCCTCGTCAGCGGAACTTGTCCGGCGTCGGCGTCGAACCGGGGTTGCCCATGTGGCGGACCGCGTCGGGGCCGCCGTGGCGCGCGACCAGCGCGTTCTGGGCGTCCTTCGCCTGCCGGTCGACGGCCTCCGGATCGAGCATCGAGCGCAGCCGCGTCTCGAACTCGCGGAGGATCGGCGCGTGCGCCGGATCGGCCGCCAGGTCGCTCGTCTCCTCGGGGTCGGTCTCGAGGTCGAAGAGCTCGGGCGCGAAACCGACGTAGTGGTGGTACTTGTATCGACCTCGCGTCAGCATGAATCCGCCGCTCTGGGCGCCGACCGCGTGGTACTCGGAGAACCCGGCGCGGCCGGCGTCGTCGGCGGACCGCGCGAGGTCGAGCAGCGACCGGCCCGGCAGCGTGCGCTCGTCGCCCTCGGCCGCGAGTCCCATGTTGTCGAGCACCGTCGGGTAGACGTCGACGAGGCTCGCGTTGGTCCGGCAGACGCGCCCTGCCGGGACGCCGGGTCCGGCGACGATCATCGGAATCCCGGTGGATTCACGGTAGGGCACGCACTTGTTCCACAGCCCGCGGGTTCCCAGGTTGTCGCCGTGGTCGGACGCGTAGACCACCCGGGTCGACCGGGCGAGTCCGGTGCGCTCGAGCGCCGCCAGCACGCGGCCGATGTTCTCGTCGAGAAAGGTGATCAGTCCCAGGTAGCTCGCGATCGCGAGCCGGCGCCGCTCGTCGGTGCCGAGCGACGCGTCGTGGTCCCAGTGTTTCGCGTAGCGCTCGATCCACGGATGCCGCCGGTAGCCGTCGCGCGGCAGGAGCTTGGGCAGCGGCAGGCGATCCGGCGGGTACAGATCGAGGTAGCGGCGCGGGACCATGAACGGCATGTGCGGCGCGACCAGTCCAACGAACAGCATCCACGGCCGCCCGTCGGGACGCGCGGCCCGGGCCTCGAGCCACTCGATCGCGAGCTCGGTGATCCGCAGGTCGTAGCGGTTGTAGCTCGACGTTCCCTCGCCCAGCTCGTCGAACAGCGGCGAGCGGTCGGCATGGTCGGGCATCGGGTCGCGGACCGCGGCCCAGATCAGCCCGACGCCACCCATGATGTGCATCGGCTCCTGCTGGCGGTCGAACCCGGTCGGGTCGGAGCCGTTGCGGTAATGGAGCTTGCCGATCGACTCGACCCGCATGCCCTCCGCCTGCAACCGGTGTCCCCATCCGCGCACCCGCCCGTCGTAGGCGATCGCGTTGTCCCAGTAGCCGATGTCGTGGACGTAGCGGCCGGTGGCGAGCGCGGCGCGCGCCGGGACGCAGATCGGGCTCGGCGTCCAGGCGTTGGCGAAACGGGTCCCGCCGGCCGCCAGCCGGTCGAGGTTGGGAGTGCGCACGAACGGATGCCCCGAGCATCCGAGGTAGCGCGGGTCGTGCTCGTCGGAGAACAGGAACAGCAGGTTGGCCGGCTCCATCTCACCACCGCCGATTCGATGTCATGACAACGATAATACCCGGAACGAGCCGGCCCCGCCCGCCCCGGTCGCGGCACGGCGGGTCGTCCGGGGGGCGAGGCGTCGCTAGCGGCGGTTTTCGAGCACCGCGTGCGCGGCCGCGAGCCGGGCGACCGGCACGCGGTAGGGCGAGCAGCTCACGTAATCGAGGCCGATCCGGTGGCAGAAGTCGATCGACGCCGGGTCCCCGCCGTGCTCGCCGCAGATGCCGACCTCCAGATCGGGGCGACGTCGGCGGCCGAGTCGGACCGCGAGAGCCATCAACGCGCCCACGCCGCCCTGGTCGAGCGTCGCGAACGGGTTGTCGAGCAGGATCCCCTTCGACAGGTATTCGGTCAGGAAGCCGGTCTCGGCGTCGTCGCGCGAGATGCCGAAGGTCGTCTGCGTCAGGTCGTTGGTGCCGAACGAGAAGAACTCGGCGTACTCGGCGATCCTCCCCGCTGCGACCGCGGCGCGCGGGACCTCGATCATCGTGCCGAACTGGTACGGCACGCGCATCCGCCGCTCCTTCAACACCGCGCGGGCCTCGTCCTCGAGGAGCGCGCGTTCGACCTTGAGCTCGGTGGAGATCGCCGTCAGCGGAATCATGATCTTCGGACGGACCTCGATGCCCGCCTTCACGCAGTCGCAGGCCGCCTCGAAGACCGCGCGTACCTGCATCCGGACCAGCGCCGGCATGTGGATGCCGAGCCGCACGCCGCGCAGGCCGAGCATCGGGTTCTGCTCGCGCATCGCCTCGACCGCGACGAGCATCTCCCGCTTCGTCTCGAGCTCGGCGTGCATCGCCGCCGCCCGCGTGCCGCCGCCGTCGTCGCCCAGACGCAGCCGCGTCTGCAGCTCGACGACCGCCTTCTGCAGCTCGTCGTGGTCGGGCAGGAACTCGTGCAGCGGCGGATCGATCAGGCGGATCGTCACCGGCAGACCGTCCATCGCCCGGAACAGGCCGTCGAAGTCGGCGCGCTGGATCGGCAGCAGCGCGGCGAGCGCCTCGGCACGCGTCGCCTCGTCGCGGGCGAGGATCATCCGCTGCACGTGCGGCAGGCGGTCGGTCTCGAAGAACATGTGCTCGGTGCGGGTGAGGCCGATGCCCTGGGCGCCGTAGCCGCGCGCGCGCGTCGCGTCGCGGGGATAGTCGGCGTTGGCCCAGACTTCGAGACGGCGGATCCGGTCCGCCCAGGCGAGCAGCGCGATCAGGTGCGCGTCGTCGAAGTCGGGAACGACGGTCCGCAGCTCGCCGGCGAACACCTCGCCGGTCGTGCCGTCGACCGAGACCGCGTCGCCCTCCCGGAGCGTCCGCCCGCCGACGCGGAGCTCGCGCCGGGCGACGTCGACTTCCATCGCCAGCACGCCGACGACCGCCGGCTTGCCGAACTGGCGCGCGACCAGCGCCGCGTGGCTGGTGCGGCCGCCGCGGCTGGTGAGGATGCCGCGCGAGGCGAGCATGCCGTGGACGTCGTCCGGCTTGGTCTCCGGCCGGACCATGACGACCGCCTTCTTCTCCTTCGAGCCCCAGCGTTCCGCCGTGTCGGCGTCGAACGCCAGCGCCCCGCTCGCCGCGCCGGGCGACACGTTGAGCCCGGTGGCGATACGATCGCCGCGCGCCACCGCGGCGGACCGTTCCTTCGGATCGAATTGCGGATGGAGGAAGAAGTCGACGTGTTCCGGTTTCACCCGCCGGACCGCCTCCTCGCGCGTGATCAGCCGCTCGCGCGCCAAGTCGACGGCGATGCGGACCGCGGCGGCGGCGCTCCGCTTCGCGTCCCGTGTCTGGAGCATCCACAGCCGGCCGCGCTCGATCGTGAACTCGACGTCCTGCACATCGCGGTAATGCCGCTCGAGTTGCGCGCAGATCCGCGCGAAACGCCGGTAGATCGCCGGCATCGCGTCCTTCAGTTCCGCGATCCGCCGCGTCGCCCGCGCGCCCGAGACCACGTCCTCGCCTTGCGCGTTGGAGAGCCAGTCGCCCTCGATCTCCTTCTCGCCGGTGGTGACGTTACGCGTCGTGACCACGCCGGTACCGGAGTCCGCGCCGAGATTGCCGAACACCATCGTCTGGATGTTGACCGCCGTGCCGAGGTCGTGCGCGATGCCGGCGGCGTTGCGGTAGTCGACCGCCCGCTTGCCGTTCCACGACGCGAAGACCGCCTCTATCGCGAGGCGGAGCTGCTCTTCCGGATCGTCGGGAAAATCGCGCCCGGAACGCTCGCGCACGATCCGCTTGAACGCGGTGACGATCTCCCGCAGATCGTCCGCCCGCAGGTCGGCGTCGTTGACGACGCCGCGTCGCGCTCGCGCGTGCGCGAGCGCTTCCTCGAACGGCTCGTCGGGCAGGCCCAGCACGACGGTGGCGAACATCTGCACCAGCCGGCGGTAGGCGTCGTTGACGAACCGGGCGTCGCCGGTCGTCCGTTCGAGGCCGGCGGCGACCGCGTCGTTCATGCCGAGGTTCAGCACCGTGTCCATCATCCCCGGCATCGAAAACTTCGCCCCCGACCGGCACGACAGCAGCAGCGGCGCGTCCGGGTCGCCGAACCGTCGTCCGAGCGCACGCTCGACCCCGCGCAGCGCCGCGAGGACCTGGCGCCACATGCCGTCGGGAAAGCGGCCGGCCGCCAGCGTGGCGTTGCACGCCTCGGTGGTGACGATGAGCCCCGGCGGCACCGGCAATCCCAACCGCGTCATCTCGCAGAGGTTGGCGCCCTTGCCCCCGAGGAGATCGCGCATCGACGCTCGACCCTCGTCGAATCGATAGACCCACTTGCGCGGCGTGGAGCGGGAACGGGAATCGCGTCGGCGGCGTTCGGGCATGGCGGCGGGTAATCGGAACAGTGTGGACGGGACCAGTGGGGCCGGCGGCGCGGCCGGCCGTGTCCATGGTGACGACCCCGGTAGCGCGGCGTCTTGACATGGGTCAGCCGCGCCCGTCGGCTCCGATCGGCGCGCCTTGCCGCAGATCAAGTCGGGCGGGCGGGCAGCGGCCGAGACTAGGATATTTGTCCGCGCGGGCCATCGTCGGCGCGGCGGCGGATCGGGGAGAACCGCGTTGGACGGTGTCGTGTGGCTCGCGGTGGTCGCCACCGCGGTCGTTCTGGTCTTCGATTTCACCAACGGCTTCCACGACGCCGCGAACATCGTCGCGACGATGATCGCCTCGCGGGCGATGGCGCCGGCGCAGGCGGTCGGCGTGGTCGCGGTGTTCGAGTTCCTGGGGCCTCTGCTCGGCGGGACGGCGGTCGCCAACACGATCGGAACCGTGGTCCAGCTCGACGGCGTGGCGCCGACGCTCGCGCTGACCGTGCTGCTGAGCGGCCTTCTGGGCGCGATCGGCTGGAACCTCGTCACCTGGTGGAAGGGAATCCCGTCGTCTTCGTCGCACGCGCTGGTCGGCGGACTGATCGGCGCGGTCGTCCTCGCGGCCGGTGCCGACCGGGTCGTCTGGGGCCTGACCGAGCTCGTCGCGCATGGCCGCTTCACCGGCGTGACCAAGGTCCTGCTCGCGCTCGTCCTCTCTCCTCTGCTGGGCTTCTGGGTCGCGTTCGCGATCCACCGACTGATGGGCCGGCTGCTCGCCGGCGCGCGGCCGGCGATCGCGCGCGATCTGCGCCGGGCCCAGTTCGTCACCGCCGCCGGGCTCGCCTTCTCGCACGGCGCCAACGATGCCCAGAAGAGCATGGGCATCCTGACGCTCGTGCTGCTGCTCGGCGGTTTCATCCCCCGTTTCGAGGTGCCGACCTGGGCGATGTTCGCCTGCGCCGCGGCGATGACGCTGGGCATCCTGTCGGGCGGATGGCGGATCGTGCGCACACTGGGCTTCGCGATCTACAAGGTGCGGCCGCTGCACGCGCTCGACTCGCAGCTCACGTCGGCGGCGGTGATCTTCGGCGCGTCGGTCGGCGGCGCGCCGGTCTCGACGACCCACGTGGTCGCCACCTCGATCATGGGGGTGGGCTACGCCGAGCGGCCGAAGGCGGTGCGCTGGTCGAAGGCCGGCGAGATCGCCGCGACCTGGGTGGTCACGATCCCGGCCGCCGCGATCACCGCCATGGTCGTCACCCTGCTGCTGCAGGCGGCCCGTGCCGCACCGGCGGCGCTCGCCTGAAGGACCCGCGATGGCCACCGATCCGAGCCGCTCGCTCCTCGCCCGAGTCTTCGAGCGCGTGCTGCCCACGGCGCCCGACTTCTTCGGCATGCTGGCGGCCCAGAGCCGCTCGGTCGAGCAGACCGTCGAGCGTCTGGTCCAGTTCATGGAGGGCGGCGGTTCCGCGGTCGGCCAGCAGATCGAGGCCGACGAACACGCCGCGGACGACGTCAAGATCGCCAGCATCAAGTCGCTGAACGAGGCGTTCTCGACGCCGATCGACCGCGAGGACATCTACCGCGCGATCGTCAATCTCGACGACATCGTCAACTTCTGCAAGGACACGGTCGGCGAGATGGACGCGCTCGGCGTCGCGCCGGACCGCTACACGCTCGAAATGGCGCAGCTGCTGCTGACCGGCTCCACCGCGTTGCGCAACGGCTTCGCCAAGCTGGGGCACCTGACCGGCGACGCCGCGCAGGACGCCGAAGGAGCCCGCAAGGCGTCCCGCCGCGTCGAGAAGCTCTACCGCGCCGCGCTCGCCGACCTGTTCCAGGGCGACGACTACATCCGCATGTTCAAGACCCGCGAGATCTACCGACACCTGACCAACGCCGGAGAGCGCATGGCGCATTGCGCGAGCACGCTGCACGACATCGTCGTCAAGATGGTGTAGCGGCGTCCGCCCACCGGTCTGGCAGAATACGGCCTGGCGCGGCGTGCGCGCCGCCGCCCGCCGACCGGCCCCGGTCCCCAGGAGACATTCCCGTGTTCAGCAGCCTGATGCCCCAGCGCAAGGAGTTCTACGAGCTCCTGGCGGCGCATTCGGACCGCGTCGTCGCCGGTGCGAACGCGGTGCTCCGCCTGCTCAACGGTCTGGGCCAGGGGACCGAGGACATTCCGGTGCTGGTCGCCGAAGTCAACCTCAACGAGCAGGCCGGCGACAAGATCAAGTTCGAGCTGATCCAGTTGCTGCACCGTTCGTTCACCACGCCGATCAACCGCGACCAGATCCACACGCTGACCATCGAGCTCGACCTGGTGCTCAACGCGATCCAGGACGTGGCCAACGCCGTGGGCATGTACAACATCCGCGAGTCGACCGTCGAGGCGCGCGAGATGGCCGCCCTCGCCTCCGACGCCTGCATGCGGCTCAACCGCGCCGTCATCGCGCTGCCCGACAAGATGCACCAGAAGGAGACCGTCGACCTGTGCAAGGAGATCGACTCGATCGAATCGCAGGCCGACCGCGTCCAGCGCAAGGCGATCACCGGGCTGTTCGGCGGCGAGGCGAACGTCTGGACCGCGCTCAAGATGCGCGAGTTCTACGCGCTGCAGGAGGAGGTCCTCGACCGCTGCGAGGACGCCGCCAAGACGATCGAAGAGATCCTGATCGAGAACACATGAGCGCCGAAGAGCCGCCTCGAGGAGCTCGCCCCCATGGGGGGGAGCGGCACGCAGTACCGCCTGGGGGGAAGACATCCGGCGATACGCGCCCCTCGCCCGCGCGGCCCGTCCCCGACACCGGCCCGGCATCGTGGAACAGCTGACCATCAGCCTCTGGGCGCTCGCGCTCCTCGTGGTCGTCGCGCTCGCGTTCGACTTCATGAACGGGTTCCACGACGGAGCCAACTCGATCAGCACGATCGTCGCGACCGGCGCCCTCACGCCGAAGCAGGCGGTGTTCTTCGCCGCCGCGTTCAATTTCGTCGCGCTGTGGGTGTTCCAGCTCAAGGTCGCCGCGACGATCGGCAAGGGAACGGTCGACCCGCAGTTCGTCGATCACGTGGTGATCTTCGGCGCTCTGATGGGCGCGCTGGCGTGGAACATCATCACCTGGTACTTCGGCATCCCTTCGTCGTCGTCGCACGCGCTGATCGGCGGCCTGGTCGGCGCGACGGTGGCGAAGTCCGGCGGTTTCGCGCCGATCGTGTGGAGCGGCTTCGGCAAGATCCTGGCTTTCATCGTCATCTCGCCGCTGGTCGGATTCCTCATAGGCGGACTGCTGATGGTCGCGGTGGCCTGGCTGTTCCGCAACCGGACGCCGCACCAGGCGAGCGACTACTTCCGCGTCGGCCAGCTGGTGGCGGCCGCCGCCTACAGCCTCGGCCACGGCGGCAACGACGCGCAGAAGACGATCGGCATCATCTGGCTGCTGCTGATCACCGCCGGCGCCGCGACGACGGACGTCGCGTCGCTGCCGATGTGGGTCGTGTACGCCTGCTACGGCGCGATCGCCTGGGGCACCTACCTCGGCGGCTGGCGGATCGTCAAGACGATGGGCTCGAAGATCACCCGGCTCACGTCGGTGTCCGGCTCCTGCGCGTCGATGGGCGGCGCGATCAGCCTCGGTCTCGCCACGATCGGCGGGATCCCGGTGTCGACCACGCATACGATCACCGGCTCGATCGTCGGCGTCGGCACCGCGCAGGACGTGCGTGCGGTTCGCTGGGCGATCACTTTCAATCTCGTGATCGCCTGGGTGCTGACGATCCCGGCGGCGGGGCTGATCGCCGCGCTGTTCTGGACCGTGGGCCGGAGCTTCCTCTGACACCCCGCCCCGGCGGAGAGGCCGCGCGATGCTCAACAACGTCATGCCGCAGCGGGGGACGTTCTTCCAGCTCCTCGCGTCGCACACCGACCGGCTGGTCGGCAGCGCCAACGCGACGTTGAGGCTGCTGACGACGCTCGGCGCGCCCGGCGAGCACGACCGTGCCGCGCTGATCGAGGAAGTCAACGTCAACGAAAACAGCGCCGACGACATCAAGACCCAGTACATCCGGCTGCTCTACGAATCGTTCACGACGCCACTCAACCGCCAGCAGATGCACGTCCTGATGAAGGACCTGGACCGGGTCGTGGACACGCTGCAGAGCGTCGCCAACGCGGTGCGGATGTACCACATCGAGAGTTCGACGACCGAGGCGCGGCTGATGGCGTCGCTGGGCGCCGACGCCTGCCTGCGCCTCAATCGGGCGGTCACCGCGCTCGCCGACCGCCGGCGCCAGGACGAGGTCACCGTCGTCTGCCAGGAGATCGAGGCGATGGAGGACCGCGCCGCGGCGATCATGCGCGAGGCGATCACCAAGCTGTTCGCCGTCGAGGGCGACGAGTCGGCGGCCTGGCACGCGATGAAGATGCGCCGCTTCTACACGGCCCAGGAAGACGTCCTCTACAACTGCAAGCGGGCGGCGCACACGATCGAGGAGATCGTGCTGGAGAACCAGTAGCGGCGGCGCGCGGCCGGGCCGTCGTCAGGCGCGGCGACGGCGCCGCGAGCCCTTGGCCTTGGCGCGCTTCGCCGGGCGGCGGCGCCGGGACTTCGGTGGCGGCATCCCGGTACCGGGCAGCCGGTAGGCGTCGCGCACGCCGGAGACGATCAGCGGGTCGGGTATCCCGACCGCCTCCGCGTCCTTGTGATCGTAGTCGAGCTGGCCGAGCAGGCAGCGCATCACGGCGAGCCGCGCGCGCTTCTTGCAGTCGGAGCTGACGATCGTCCACGGAGCGTCGTTGGTGTCGGTGGCCCGGAACATCGCCAGCTTGGCCTTCGTATACGCGTCCCACTTGTCGACCGAGGCGACGTCGACCGGCGAGAGCTTCCACTGTTTGAGCGGGTCGCGCTCGCGCCGCTCGAAACGCCGGCGCTGTTCGTCGCGGCTCACCGAGAACCAGAACTTGACGATACGGATGCCGCTGTCGACCAGGTTGCGCTCGAAGACCGGGACCTCGGCGAGGAAGTCGTCGACCTCCTTGTCGGTGCAGAAGCCCATGACCCTCTCGACACCGGCGCGGTTGTACCAGGACCGGTCGAACAGGACGATCTCCCCGGCCGTGGGCAGGTGGCGGACGTAGCGCTGGAAATACCACTGACCGCGCTCGACGTCGCTCGGCTTCTCCAACGCCACGACGCGCGCGCCCCGAGGGTTCAGGTGCTCCATCAGCCGTTTGATCGTTCCACCCTTGCCCGCGGCGTCGCGGCCCTCGAACAGGACGACGATCCGCTGCCCGGTCGCCTTGACCCAGCGCGCCATCTTCAAGAGTTCGACCTGCAGCGCGTACTTCTGGGTCTCGTAGCTGCGCGTCGACAGGCGGTGCCGGTACGGGTATTCGCCGGCCCGGCGGCCTGGCACGAGTTCGTGGTCGGGATCGAGGCGGTGCGACGCCGCGCCGTCCCGGCGAGCACGCGCCAGACGCTTGAGTGCCTTGCGGATGATCCGGGCGTCCTCGGGGGAGACCTCGTCGAGGCGCTCGCGCAGCGTCCCGGCGACGACGCTCGCGCCGTCGCGGCTGTGCTCGCGCACGTAGCGGATCGCGGCGAGCGCCGCTTCGAGGCGCGAGGCGACGAGGTCGCGTGCGGCCGCCGGCATCAGACGGCGGTGGCGGGCGCCGGACGCTCCGCCCCCGCGGTTCGTCCCGCGGACCGGGCGCTTCGCCGCGGTCCGCACCTCGCCGGCGGAACGCGACGCGCCCCGGCGACCGACCTCGCCGACGCGCCGCCCCCCCGCGACGCGATGCCCGACCGCACCGGCTTTTCGACCCATGGAAGTCTCCCCGCCCGCCTCCGACGAGCGCAAAGGTCGATGCTGGCCAGTGTCTCGCCGCCGGACCTTGATCGAGGTCATTCTGTCGCCTCCCCCGCCGATCGCCGGCCCCGGCGCCGACCGCAGCCCGGGGGGGGACCGGCGGATTTCGCACAACCCCGGGAATAGTCGAGCGCCGCCGGTGTTGTCCGGGCAACGACGATCGGTCCCGACGACCGGAGTCCCTCCCGGGAGTGCCCATGCTCAGCCCTGCCTCGCCCCGCATTCGAACCGCGACGATCGCGTTGCTCTGCGCCCTGGTCTCGTCCCCGCCGGCTTTCGCCGCCGACGCCGCGCTCGAACGCGCCGCGGCCGCGATCGGCGCCTCGAGCCTCAAGACGCTGCGCTATGCCGGGGAGGGCACCGGCTACACGTTCGGGCAGGCGTACCGGCCGGGAACGGCGTGGCCGAAGATCCGGATCCGCTCGTTCGTCCGCTCGATCAACTACGAGACGGCGTCGATGCGCGACGAGATCGAGTTCATCCGCGGCGAGGCGCTGGGCGGGGGCGGCTATCCGCACGCCGCGCCTCAACGCAATGTCGAGCTCGTCAGCGGCGCCCACGCCTGGAACCAGATCGTCACCGCGCCGCTGCCCGGCTCGCGCTTCGTCGTCGCCCGCGTCCACCAGCTCTGGGTCACGCCCCACGGCGTGATCATGGCGGCGATCCGCAACAACGCGACGGTGCGGCCGGTGACCCGCGATGGGAAGACCTACGCGGTCGCGACCTTCACCGAGCCCGGGCGGTTCAAGGCGGCCGCCTACCTGGACGACCAGGGTCGGGTCGAGCGCGTCGAATCGGTGATCCCCGACCCGGTCATGGGGGACACGCCGGTGGTCACGACCTACGCGGACTACCGCTCGTTCGGCGGTGTTCGGTTTCCGACGCGGATCAGCCAATCCCAGGGCGGGCACCCGGTGCTCGACCTCGCCGTCCGCGATGTCGAGGCCGGTGCGCCGGTCGAGATCGCGGTCCCGGACCTGGTGAAGAACGCGACCGAGCGGGTGACCGCCGACAAGATCGCCGACGGCGTCTGGTTCGTCAGCGGCGGATCGCACAACAGTGTCGCGATCGAGATGCGCGACCACATGATCGTGGTCGAGACGCCGCTCAACGACGCGCGCAGCCTGCCGGTGCTCGCGCGGGTCAAGGAGCTCGTTCCGGGCAAACCGATCCGCACCGTCATCAACTCGCACGCGCATTTCGACCACGCCGGCGGCCTCCGGGCGGCGGCGTCCGAGGGCGCGACGATCGTCACTCAGGCGCAGAACAAGGCGTGGCTGGAACGCGCCTTCGCGGTCGCGAACACGATCAGCCCCGACGCGCTGGCGAAGTCCGGCCGCAAGGCGCGCTTCGAGGCGGTCGACGCCAAACGCGTGATCTTCGATGGATCGCGGACGGTCGAGATCCACCGCGTCGCCGACAGCCACCACAGCGACTCGTTCCTGATGGTCTACCTGCCGAAGGAACGTCTGCTGATCGAGGCGGATTCCTTCACGCCCGGCGCGCCGAACACGCCACCGCCGTCGACGCCCAATCCGAACCACACGAATCTGGTCGACAACCTCGAGTCGCTCGGACTCAAGGTCGACCGGATCCTGCCGCTGCACGGGCGCGTCGTGCCCGTCGCCGAACTCTACACGGCGGTCGCGCGCACGCCGCCACCGTAGCCGCCGCGCGAGCGGCGACCGCGCGCGTCTACCAGAACTTCCAGCGCGACTTCGGCTTCTGCATCGTCTGCAGGACGTGCGCTTCCCATTGGGACGCGAGACCGCGAGCCAGCGCGAACTGGCCGAACCGACGGTCGCTCTCGCTGATGTGCTTGGTCAGCCAGACCTTGAGGAAGTGCAGGAGCTCGAACGAGATCGACGCCTGTCCGGTGTCGAGTTTCTGCTGCAGGTCGACGACCTGGGCGATCAGGTCTTCGTGCCGGTGCTTGTGGTCGGGGAACTCGGGGTAGTTGAGGAGACGCATCAGGCTCTCCTCGACGGTGAAGTGCACGCGCGTGTACTCGGCCAGCCGGTTCAGCACCTCCCGGCATTTCGCCGAGCCGTGGTGGTGCCGAACGGCGTCGTGAAGCTCGTTCAGGAGTCCGACCAGCACCTTGTGCTGCTCGTCGACCTCCTGGAGTCCGATGCCGTACGCATCGGACCATTGGAACAGATCGGTAGTCATCGTCACTCCCCGGAAGGTCGGAGGCGGCGCGATGCCGCCGAATCGCCCCACGATGGTGCGCCGCAATATTCCTGCCCGAAAGGGCGTTGCGTCCGAAACTCTTGATGGAGGTCAAGGCGCGTGCGAGTGTTCAGGGATCAAGGCTCGATCGGCCGGCGTTTGCACGGCCCCGTCGTCGAGCGGCGCGCCCCGCCGCGGGCGCACGGGTCGGTCCCGAAGGGCTTCCGGTGTCCACCAGCGTCAGGTTGCTGCCCAACATCGTCTGGCATTCCCTCGTCGGACCCCAGGCGCGGTTCGCCGCCGGCGCCGGCGGCGCGAGGCGCTACCTACGCGGCTTCTCGCCGATCGCCGCGTTCGCCGACCCGCGACGCCCGGATTTCGCCTCGCTGGCGCCGTATTGCGGCGTCGACGAGCCCGTCTATTTCGCCGGCTGGGACGGCGTCGCCCCGGCGGACTGGCGGATCGAGCAGGACTCCGCCGCCCACCAGATGACCTGGGAACGCGGGTCCCCGCCGGCGGACGACGGCGCGCCGGGCCGCCGGCTGCGGACGCCGGACGTCCCGGCGATGCTCGAGCTGGTCGCGATCACGCGACCGGGGCCGTTCGCCGAACGCACGATCGAACTGGGGGAGTACTGGGGCGTCTTCGACGGCGACCGGCTGGTGGCGATGGCCGGCGAACGCATGGCCGCGGCGTCGATGCGCGAGCTGAGCGGTGTGTGCACGCACCCCGGTTTCCAGGGACGCGGCCTCGCCCGGCGGCTGGTCGTCCACGTGCTGCGTCGGATGCTCGCGCGCGGCGAGCGGCCGTTCCTGCACGTGATGGCCGACAATCCCGGTGCGCGTTCGCTCTACGAGCGCCTGGGATTCCGCCTGCGCGGGACGATCGGCGTGCGGGTCGTTTCGCGGGTCGGCTGACCGGCCGCCGCCACGCGGATTCGCGGTCTGCCGCCGCCGCGCTCAGGCGCGCTCGTCGGTCGACAGGGCGAACCGTGCGCGCAGGTCGTCGGCGCAGTGAACGTCGAGCTTGCCGTAGATCTTGCGCACGTGGTCGGTCACCGTCGACGGCGAGACGCCGAGACGCTTGGCGATTTGCGGCTGCGACCAGCCCTTGACCAGCAGCGAGCACACCTTCTTCTGCGCGATCGACAACGGCAGCGACTCGATCGCGTTGAGATCGCGCACTTCGCGCGGCACGAGATGGTGGATCGTCACGCCGACGAGCGAGCCCTGGGACGCGTCGACCGCGTCCAGCCGCTCGGCGCGGAAGTCGAAGCGGCCCCAGGCGTTGGTGAGCGACAGCGCGCACGGCGAGGCGCCCGGCTCGACCATGCGCAGCACTTGTCGATGGAGGATCCCCAGCGTCGGGAAATCGCCCGATTCCGGCGCGCTGGCGGAGACGCCGGGAGCGATGTCGCCGTGCGCGAGCAGCAGCACCTTGTGGGCGTTCCGGGAGAGGTGGACGATGCGCCCGCCGCTGTCGAGGTTGACCTGGGCGGCTCGCCGGTCGTGCTGCGCGTAGTCGACAGCCCCGCCGCGGCCCGAGGCGAGCGCGCGGGCGATGTACGGCAGCAACGTGGCGAGCTTCTGCTCGTCGGCGCGCTCGAAAATCCGGTCGCCCTTTTCGCGGTAGAGCACGAGCGAGCCCAGCGGCTTGCCGTCGGCGCCTCGCACGACCGCCTCCAGCCGGAAGTGCAAGCGCTGCGGCCGCCAGATCTCGTGGTAGAGCGCCGACTCGAAGAACTGCGGGTGGTTCAATTCGTCGGCGCTGCGGATCGACGTGCCGCCACGGATGACGTCGGCGTACTTCGGCATCGCCTCCGCCTCGCGGCGGTTGTAGAACTCGTCGAAGTAGAGCCGGGCGATCGCGTGGTCGATCGGCCCTTCGAAGTAGTAGCGCCGGATGCTGCCTTCGGCGTCGACCCAGTCGAACAGGTTGCGCGCCGACGGGATCACGCGGTGCATCGCCTCGAGCAGTGCCGGAATGAAGAGTTCGCTCGAAAGCCCCAGCGCGCAGAGCTCGCGGATGTACGCGGTCGCGGCGGCGTTCTTGGTCGGCATCGCTCCCTCCGCATGCGCCGGCTCCCGCCGGGCGCCGCGACGTCCAGCCTACGCCGCGCGCCGGCACCTGCCAACCGTGGCGTCCGGACGCGACCAAGCCAGTCGTCGTCCGATCATCCGGCACGGCGCGGATCGCCGGCACCCCCCGGCGAGGGGGCGCCGGCCGCGCGTCGATTCGGATAGCGTCGATCCGGGGGGAATCGGGGCGCCCGGCGCTCCGCCATCCGGAACCGACTCGAGGAATCCGCCATGACGCGAACGACCGCCGCACCCCGCCCCTGCGCCGCCGCCCTGCTCGTCGCCGGCACGCTGGCCGCCGCTCTTCCACCGCCGGCCGCCGCGATCAGCGAAGAGAACGAGTTCGTCAACGACTTCGGGATGGTCGCGATCGTCGCCGGCCAGACCGCGCGTCTCTCGGTGCTCAACGCAACTGGCGATCCCGACAGCCGCCCGTGCACCGTCGAGCTGCGGTTCTTCGACGGACGCGGCGGGATGCTCGGCGGCCCGGACACCAAGGTGCTCGGCGCGCGCGAAGCGGCGTTCCTGGACCTGCCCTACCCGCGGGTCGGCGGCGCGCCGCCGAACGCGCGATTCGAGATCCACGCCAACGTCGTGGCGAAGTTCGCCAATCCGCGCGAGCGGCGCGCCTGCTCGAACAACCTGATCCCGACGCTGCAGGTTTTCGACGACGCGACCGGCGCGACGCAGTTCCTGCATCCGGGCGTCATCCGCGGGTTCAACCCGCAGCCGGACCCGCCCGGAACGCCCGGCAAGAACTGAGACGGTCGGAAGAAACACCCGCCCGGGACGCCAGCCTCGGGCGGGTCGTCGGTCATTCGATCACGGCTTGACGCGCGTGCAGGTGAGCGTCCAGTTGGTGGTGCGCTCGCCCGGCGATCCGATCGACGTGAAGTACGAGTGCGATGCGCGATTGGTCTCGGCGAGCCGGTCTTCGCGCAGCGTGAGCTCGGTGCCGAAGTCGACGAAATCGAAGACGCCGACGTCGTTGTAGTAGCTGATCGTCACCCGGTAGGACTTGTCCGCCTCCAGCGTCGTCGAGGCGTCGAAGAAGCGGAACCGGGTCGCCGTCGAGAAGTCCTCGCTGTACGGCACGCCGGGGCTGACGGTGAAGTCGCGCTGATAGGTCGAGCGCAGCACGTTGTTGAGCAGGTAGTCGACCTGCACCGAACAGGCGACGGTACGCAGGTCCTCGGCGGTCGCGATCGCGGGAGCGGCTAGCGCGGCCGCGGCGAGCAGCGCCAGACCTAGCCTGCGCACGGTGCGGTCGGAGGTGGACTCTCGGGTTGGTTGGTGGTTCGCGTTCTTCATGTCGGTTCTCGTCCGGATCACAGATGCCGTTGGGGAGGCGGGCGGGACCGGGTCTGCACCCGGTCCCGTCCGACCCGCTCGAATCCGTGCGCGAACGAACCGAAAGGGCGATGGCGTTTCGCAGCTTCCGTGCCGGGCGCAGCGATAATCCCGCTCGCGCGCGGCCGCCGGCGTAACCCGCTGATGTTCGTGGAGATTTCGTGGCGCGGCCGGCCGAGACCGACGCGGCGCGCGACGACGCAGGCACCGCGTGCGGGTGTCTGCACCCGGGCCCGGACCCGATCTGGGCCGTATCACCCACCGAGTCTCGGGACGGAATTGCGGCCGGATTGTCTAGAATGCCGGCACTTCCGCCGACCCCGCCGCGGCGCGTCACGCGCCCGGCGTCCACGCGCCGCCCCACACCCGCACCCTGCCGACCTCCCATGCGCATCGTCTGCCTCGACCTCGAAGGCGTCCTGGTCCCCGAGATCTGGATCGAGTTCTCCCGCCGGACCGGCATCGACGAGCTGAAGCGGACGACCCGCGACGAGCCCGACTACGACAAGCTGATGCGCGGCCGGTTGGCGATCCTGCGCGAGCGCCGGCTGGGCCTCGCGGCGATCCAGGACGTCATCGCCGCGATGGGGCCGATGGACGGCGCGAAGGCCTTCCTCGATGCGTTGCGCGCCGACTACCAGGTGATCATCCTCTCCGACACGTTCTACGAGTTCGCCCGTCCGCTGATGCGCCAGCTCGGCCTGCCGACGCTCTTCTGCCATTCGCTCGTCGTCGACGGCGGCGGCATGATCGCCGACTACAAGCTGCGGATGCCCGACCAGAAGCGCGAGGCGGTGAAGCGATTGAAGGAGCTCAACTTCCGCGTCGTCGCCGCCGGCGACAGCTACAACGACACCGCGATGCTCGCCGAGGCGCACGGCGGCATCCTGTTCCACCCGCCGGAGAACGTCGTGCGCGAGTTCCCGCAATTCCCGGTGACGCGCGATTACCCGTCGCTGCGTCGCGAAATCGACCGCGCCTTCGAACGGTCCTGAGACCGGCGCCGGCAGCGGCGCGACCCGAGATGCGCGATCAGCTCCGCGCGGCGCTCTTCCTGTCGTGGATGCCGCTCGCGGTGGGAACAGTGATGACGGGCTTCGGTCAGGTCGGCGGGCGCGGCCCGCTCGGATGGACCGGTCCGGTCGTCGCGCTCGCGCTCGCCTGGATCGCGTTCCTGGTCGTCGCGCTCGTGCCGGCACTGATCCTCCAGGCGAGCGGCCGCGGCGATATCGCGCTGCGCACTCGGGTCGACTGCCCGGCCTGCGGCGCGTCGGTACCGATCATCGTGCTGCGTTGCACCGTCTGCCGCGCGTCGATCGGCGTTCCGCCGTCGTCGAAGGCGACCTACGCGATCGCGATGGTCGCGTGGGGCGCGTTCCTGATCGTGTTGCACCTGCGGCCTGATCGCTGGCTCGCGTAGGATCCGCGGCGGTGCGCGCAGACCGGCGTCGGTCGCATCCGGATCACCGACGCAGCCAGTACCGAAACAGGCGGAACGCCGCCGGGGGCAGATAGCGGACGCGCGCGACCTCGACATCGACGCCGTCCGCCGTTCTGAACGCGCGGCGACCACGCACCCCGGTCTGCACGCGAAGCTTCGTCACCGGCAGCAACTCGCCGCCGACCCGCATCCGCAGGCAGGAAAACGCCCGCAGGCGGCATCGAATCTCGTCGAAGGTCAGCGATGACGGAGACTCGACGGTCGTCATCGCCTCGGCGTCGGCACGCGAACGGTAGCGCGCGATCCCGGTCTGGGCGACGCCCGGCGCACGGGCGACCATCGCCGCGAGCACGTCCGGCAGCACGCGCGCCGCGGCCGCCGCCTTCGCGGCGTCGAGATCGGCGACGTGTCCCCCGGCGTCGACCGGAACCTCGCCGGTGACGAGCAGCGGTCCCTCGTCGAGCCCGCCCGTCATCCGGTGGAACGCGTAGCCCGACGTCGCCTCGCCGTCGACCACCGACCACGCGCTCGCCCACAGGCCGCGATACCCGGGCAGCCGGCCGTTGTGGTAGTTGGCGGCGACCTCGAAGAGCCCGAGGAATTCGTCGCCCAGTCGTCTCGACCAGAAGACCGAGAGCGCGAGCGTGGGGCGGAGCTCGTCGCGCACCCGCGCCACGAACGCCGGATCGTTCGCGTCGCCGCCGGGAGGGACGAGGATCGGGAAGCCACGCACCGCCGCCTCGCAATCCAGGTCGACCACCGGCGGGTACGGTTCGCGCCGCTGCGCCGGATCGCAGCACGCCTTCACCCGTGCGACGAGGTTCAGGAAGGCGCGCTTGCGCCAGCGTCGCCACCGGCTGGTCGGCGCGGGCAGGCAGATCCCGACGATCGTCACATCCGCCCGCGCGTCGACCGCGGCGAGCGTGGCTCTGACGAGCCGGTCGGGCACGCCGATCGTGTCGCCGGCGAAGATCACCAGGCGGTCCATGTCGCCGCCATTGTGCAATACGGCAGGGGCGACGCGCGTACCATGGCGTTCGGCGGGCATCGAGCGCGTCGGGGGGGAGCTTGGATCGCTGGGTGTGGCTCGCGGTGCTCGTCGTCGCGCTCGTTCCGGTCGCGCGCGTCGCCATGAAACCGGCTGCGCGTCGCGAACTGCGCGAGCATCCGGGCGTCGCGGTCGCGGCCGCCGCCGTCGCGATCGCGGCGTTCGGCGGCGTCGGCTGGCTGCACGTCCACTCCCCGAGGCGTTCGCCGCCGTCGCCGCGCTCGCCGCGCTCCTGGCGGTCGCGGCCTGGTACCGTGCGCGGCCGACGTACGGCGCGCTCCGAGGCTGGCCGCCCGGAACGCTCGGATTGGCCGCCTCGCTCGATGCGCTCGCCGATCCCGACGACTACGCCCGCCGCGCCCGGGAGCACGGACCGGTCTTCAAGGTCGCGCAATTCCACCGCCCGGTCGTCTGCATCACCGATCTGGCGATCGGACTCGGCTGCCTCGAGCGCCACGCCGAGGCGCTCGCCCAGGCGGAACTGCCGATCGCACGGCTGATTCCCGGCGGCTACCTCGAGTTCATGGACGGCGACCTCCATCGGCGCTATCGCGAGACGTTGCGAGCCGCGTTCACCGACGCGGTGCCGCCGTGGCGTCCGGCGATCGCCGCCCTCGTCCGGGCCGATCTGCGCGCGCTCGCGCACGCTCCCGGGTCGGTCCCGCCGCCCCGGGCGTTCGCACCGCTCGCGTTCGCCTGCCTCGCGCGGCTCGTGTTCGGACTCGATCGGACCGATCCCCGGTTCCGGGAGCTCGAACGAGCCTGCGAGGCGCTGGATTTCCGCGCGGGCTTCGGCGAACGCGTCCCGGCGTCCGCGTGCGCGGCGTTCGAATCGCTCGCCGAACGGGTGCGCACGATCGTCGCGGCGATCCCGGCCGGAGCTCCTGGCGGCGCCGGGAGCGTCGAATCGGTCGCGCACGCGATCCTCGCGCGGGATCCCTCCGCCTCCGGAGACGCGACGCTGGTCGGGAACCTGGCGCTGATGATCGCCATCGGACGCGACAACCTGACCGGGTTCCTCGTCTGGCTCGCGAAGCTCGCCTGCGATCACCCGGAGGCGATCGCCGAGATACGCGCGGCCGCCGACGGCGACGACGCGAGCGGACGCGCCGAGCGTCCGTGCGCGTATCGACTCGCGACCGGCTTCGTCAGCGAGGCGCTGCGGTTGTGGCAGAGCGAATACGTCTATCGCGTGACGCTGGCCGAGGTGGCGATCGCCGGATTCCGCGTTCCGCGCGGCTGGCTGGTGCGCGTCTGCCTGCGCGAAGCGCACCGGCGGGAGGACGTGTTCGAGCGCGCCGCCACGTTCGATCCGTCGCGCTTCGCGGATCGTCGACCCGGCCGGGACGAGTACGCCCCGTTCAGCCGCGGCCGGCACGCGTGCCTCGCGTCGGTGGTCGTCACCGCGATCGCGCAGACGACGCTGGTCGAGTGGGCCGCCGGTGTCGACGCGCGGGCGACCTGCGACGGACCGGTCGAGCGCGGGAACCGACATTGGCATCACTGGCGACCGAGTCGCCGCTTGCGGATCGCCTTCTCGCCGCGTTCCGGCCGGCCGGCGCCGGAGCCGGCGAGACGTTGACGGCCCGGCCGGCGCCAACGTAGCCTGCGCGTCGATCATCCGCCCTCCGCGCGATGCCCGCTACGCTGTACGCGCTCGTCTTGATCGTCATCGCTGGCGTCCTCGTCGCGGACGATGGCGCGCGCGCCGCCACTGCGCCCGGCGAACGCACGATCGACGCGCGGATCGACGGTCAGCGCGTGCCGGTGGATGTCTACGAGCCGCATCGGACGGCGCCGACCACCTCGCCGGACGGCGTCGCGATCGTCGCGCACGGCTTCACCCGCTCGCGCGAACGCCATCGCGACCTCGCCCGCGAGCTGGCCGCCGCCGGCGTCGTCGCGGTCGTGCCCGACCTTCCGAACCTCGTCGACCACGACGGCAACGGCACCGCGATCGCCGATCTGGTCGACGCGCTCGAACGCGGCGCCTTCGAGTTCGCGCCGGTCGACCGGTCGCGGATCGTGCTGATCGGCACGTCGGCCGGCGGCCTCGCGTCGCTGCTCGCCGCCGAGCGCCGGCCCGGCATCGCCGGCTGGATCGGGCTCGACCCGGTCGACAGCACCGGCATGGGCCGCGCCGCCGCCGAGCGGCTCGCCGCGCCGGCGGTCGTTCTGCTCGCCGACGATTCGACCTGCAACCTCTTCGGCAGCGGGCGCCTGATCGGGCGCGCGCTGCCCCGGCTCGTGTGGATGCGGCGCATCGACGGGGCGTCGCATTGCGATTTCGAGAGCCCGACCAACCGGGTCTGCACGAACCTGTGCGGGCGCGCGTCGCCTGAGCGGCAGCGCGAGGCGCGAAACGCGACGGTCGGCGCGGCGCTGGATCTGCTCGCGCAGGCGCGACCGGTGCCGGCGGTCGACCGCTCGCCGCCGGTGCCGGCGCGTCCGATCCGCGGGGATACCGGCGATTGACCGCCATGGTCTCCCGTCGCGCGCGTGCCGGGTGGCGAGACGGGTGCTAGACCGGCAGCGCAGTCTCGTACTTGACCTCGCGCAGCACGACGTTCGAGCGGATCGTTCCGATCGCCTGGATCTTGTACATCACGCGGCGCAGGAACGCGTCGTAGGCCTTGATGTCCGGAACCACGACCTTGACGACGTAGTCGGCGTCGCCGGTCAGGCTGTGGCACTCGATCACTTCGGGGCAGGCGTGCATCGCCGCCTCGAACTCGGCCGCCGCGTTCTCGGTCTGCCGGGCGAGCGACACCTGCGCCAGGATGCAGGTCGCCAGTCCGACTTTCTCGCGGGCGACCAGCGCCGTGTACCGACGCACGATGCCGGCCGTCTCGAGTTCCTTGACCCGCCGCCAGCACGGCGACGCCGACAGGCCGACCTTGGTCGACAGCTCCTGGACCGTCTGTCGCGAGTCGTGCTGGAGCTCGCGCAGGATTCGACGGGACGCGGCATCGAGAAGGTTATTTTCCATTTTCGTCCTCCGTAGGTGAATTCTACCTACCAGCGCCGATTCTCAAGGTCGATTCGCAACCATTTTCCCCACCGAGCGACGAAACTCGACCGGATGGCCGCCGACCAGAACGCGACGACCCCGGACCCCGGATCGCCAGGCTCGGCGCTGCGCGCCTTCAGCCTCGACGACGCGCTCACCGCCCGCAACGGGCGGGTCCTGATCTCCGGAACGCAGGCGCTGGTCCGCCTCGCGCTGACCCAGGCGCGTCTCGACCGGGAACGAGGCCTCTCGACCGCCGGGTTCGTGACCGGCTATCGGGGATCGCCGCTCGCGGGCCTCGACCTCGCGCTGTGGAGGGCACGGTCGCTCCTCGACGCCGGCGGCGTGCGCTTCCTGCCGGCGATCAACGAGGAGCTCGCGGCGGCGGCGGCGCTGGGAAGCCAGCGCGTCGCCACCGACCCCGGGCGCACCCGCGACGGGGTGTTCGCGCTGTGGTACGGCAAGGGCCCGGGGCTCGATCGCGCCGGCGACACGATGCGCCACGGCAACGCCTACGGCGCCTCGGCGACCGGGGGCGTGCTCGCCGTCGTCGGCGACGACCACGGCTGCGTCTCGTCGGGGATGCCGTTCCAGAGCGATCGCGCGTTCATCGCCTGGAGCATGCCGGTGCTGCACCCGGCGACGCTCGGCGAGATGATCGAGTTCGGGCTCTACGGCTGGGCGCTGTCGCGCGCCAGCGGCGCCTGGGTCGGACTGAAGGCGATCTCGGAGACTGTCGAGAGCACCGCCACCGTCGACCTCGACGCGATCCGCACCGTCTTCGTGGCGCCGGCGGGTCCATTTCCACCGCCGGGCGGGCTGCATTTCCGGCTCCAGGACCTGCCGAGCCCGGGCATCGAGGAGCGTCTCGCCGCCAAGCTCGACGCTGCGCGCGCGTTCGCGCACGCCAATCCGATCGACAAGCTCGTCGTCGCCCCCCCCGACGCGCGCATCGGCATCGTCACTTGCGGCAAGGCCCACCTCGACGTCATGGAGGCGTTGCGCCGGCTCGAGATCGCACCCGAATCGCTCGCCGCCGCCGGCGTGCGCCTGCTCAAGATCGGCCAGGTGTTCCCGCTGGACCCGATCGGCCTGCGCTCGTTCGCGACCGGCCTGTCGGAGATCCTCGTCGTCGAGGAGAAGGCGCCGATCGTCGAAGAGCAGATCCGCTCGCTCCTCTACGACGCCGACGCGCGCCCGCGCGTGCTCGGCAAGACCGACGGACGCGGCGGGCCGCTGCTGGCGGCGACCGGCGAGACGAGACCGTCGCGGGTGATGCCGGTGCTCGCGGACTGGCTCGCGCGTCACGCGGGCGCGCTCGACCGGCGCGCGCGCGTGCCGGTGTTCGCGCCCACGCCGGCGCTGGTCAACGAGGCGGACGGCGTCCGACGCACGCCATGGTTCTGCGCCGGCTGTCCGCACAACCTGTCGACGAGGGTGCCCGACGGCTCCCAGGCGAGCGGCGGCATCGGTTGCCACGGCATGTCCGGCTGGATGAAGCGCGAGAACTCGTTCTCCCAGGTACCGATGGGCAACGAAGGCATCGACTGGGTCGGCCAGTCGTTCCACACGCGTGCGACGCACCGTTTCCAGAACATGGGCGACGGCACCTATTCGCATTCGGGGTATCTGGCGATCCGCCAGGCGGTCGCCTCCGGCGCGAACCTCACCTACAAGATCCTCTACAACGACGCGGTGGCGATGACCGGCGGCCAGCCGGTCGAAGGACGGCTGTCGGTGCCGCAGATCGCCCGCCAGCTCGAAGCGGCGGGCGTGCAACGCATCGCGGTGCTCGCCCCCGATCCGTCCCGCTGGCGCGCGCGGGCGGGCGAGTTCCCGCCCGGAACGCGGATCGCCTCGCGCGAAGAACTCGACGACGTCCAGCGGGCGCTGCGCGACACGCCGGGCGTCAGCGCGCTACTCTACGACCAGGTCTGCGCGACCGAGGAGCGCCGCCGGATCCGACGCGGCCTCGTCCGGCCGCACGAGACGCGCGCGTTCATCCATCCGGACGTCTGCGAGAACTGCGGCGATTGCACGGCGCGGTCCAATTGCGTCGCCATCCATCCGATCGACACGCCGCTCGGCCGCAAGCGGCGCATCGATCCGTCGGCCTGCAACGACGACCTGGCCTGCCTTCCGGCCGACTGCCCGGCGATCGTCACGATCGAGGGCGCGACGCCGCGCCGCTGGGCGGTCGACCCCTCGCACGCGGCGAGCATCGAGCGTGCCGTCGCATCGCTGTCCGCGCCGCCCGCCTGGCGATGGACCGGGCCCTACGATCTGCTCGTCGCCGGCGTCGGCGGCACCGGCATCGTCACGCTGGGCGCGCTAGTCGTCACCGCCGCGCACCTCGAGGGACTGGCCGCATCGGTGCTCGATTTCACCGGCATGGCGCAGAAGGGCGGCTCGGTGATCGCCTACGTCCGGCTGGCCGCCGATCCGGCGCTCCTCCACCAGACGCGCATCGACACGCAGCAGGCCGACGCGATGCTCGCCTGCGACCTGGTCGTCGGCGCCTCGCCGCCGGCGCTCGAGACGATGACCCGGGGTCGCACGCGTGTCGTGGCCAATCTGCACGAAGTCGCGACCAGCGCGTTCGTGTCCGACCCGGACGCGGACGTGCACGCCGGCGCGCTGCTCGCCAAGATCCGGCACGCGATCGGATCGGACGCGGTCCACTCCTGCGACGCCCACGCGCTCGCCGCGCGCTTCCTCGGCGGGACGATCACCGCCAACGTGCTGCTGCTGGGCGCGGCCTGGCAGGCCGGCCTCGTGCCGGTCGGCCTCGCGGCGATCGGACGCGTGCTCGAGCTGAACGGCGTCGACGTCGCCGAAAACCGCCTGGCGTTCGCGATCGGACGACTCGCGATCGCCGATCCGTCCGCGCTCGACGCGCTCGACGGCGTGCGCGCCGCCGGCCGCGGCGGTGACGACGTCGATCAGCGGATCGCCGCCGGCCGCGCCCGGCTCGCGGCCTGGCAGGACGAGACCTGCGCGCGCGACTACGTCGAACAGGTCGAGCGTGTCCGTTCCGCCGAACGCGCGCGACTCGGCCCCGATGCCACGCTCGAGCTGACGCGCGCGTTCGCGACCCAGTACGCGCGGCTCGTCGCGGTCAAGGACGAATACGAGGTCGCGCGGCTCTACACCGACGGCAGCCTCGAGCGCGCGCTGGCCGACGACTACGAGGGTCGGATCGCGATCCGTTACCATTTCGCGCCGGAGCGTTTCGTGCGGCGGGGTGCCGACGGGCGGCCGGCGCGCAAGATCGCGCTCGGCGGCTGGGCGCGGCCGCTGCTGCGGGTCCTTGCCGCCGCGAAGGTCCTGCGCGGGACCCCGCTCGATCCGTTCGCAGGGCCCGCCGAGCGGCGCGCCGAGCGCTCGCTCGCCGATGACTACGCGCGGGCGGTGCTCGCCGGTGCCGGGGCGCCCGACGCGGCCGGAGTCGCCCGTGCGCTGCGGATCGCGAACCTGCCGGCGTCGATGCGCGGCTACGGGCGGCTGCGGCGCGAGTCGGCGGCGGCGCTGCGCGCAGCGCTCGCCCGGGAAACCGGCGCAACGCCGTCCACCGCCGGCGCCGGTCAGACGTAGGTCGGATAACGCGGTTCGTACATCTGCGACTTGACGAACGCGTGCACGTGCAGCGGGTGCTCGAGGGTCGCGAGCCCCTCTTTCCACGCGACCTCGGCGACCGCGGCGGCGATCTTCGACGACACCTCGCGCACCTCGGAGAGCGCCGGGTAGAGGCTGCCCTGCGCGAGGTCGTCCTCGGTGACCGAGGCGGCGAGCGCACGCGCCGCGGCCATGAACATCGAGTCGGTCACGTGCAGCGCGTGACAGGCGATCGCGCCCATGCCGACACCGGGGAAGATGTAGCAGTTGTTGCCCTGCCTCGGCACGAAGCGGTGACCGTGGAGCGTCACCGGTTCGAACGGGCTGCCGGAGGCGAACAGCGCCCGGCCGCCGCTCCACCGGTAGGCTTCCTCGGCCGTGCACTCGGACTTCGACGTCGGGTTCGACAGCGCGAACACGATCGGCCGCTTGTTGTGCCGGCCCATCGCCTCGATCACGCCCTGGGTGAACGTCGACGGGGTCGCGGCGACGCCGATGATCGCCGTCGGCTTCAACGCCTCGATCGCCGCGACGAAATCCGCGACCGGCGCATGCGCGTGCGCGTACGGGATCTGGTATGCGGCGAGCTCGCCGCGTCCGGCGACCACCAGCCCCTTCGAATCGACGAGCCAGCAGCGGCGGCGCGCCTCCTGCTCGGAGAGTCCGTCATCGACCATCGCCCGGGTGAGGAGATCCGAGATCCCGGTCGCGGCTTCGCCCGCGCCCAGGCACAGGAAGGTCTGCTCCCGCATCGTCTTGCCGGTGACCCGCAGCGCCGAGTAGATCCCGGCGACGGTCACCGCCGCCGTGCCCTGGATGTCGTCGTTGAACGTGCAGATCCGGTCGCGGTACTTCTCGAGCAACCGGAAAGCGTTGTGGTTGGCGAAGTCCTCGAACTGGACGACGACGCCGGGGAAGACCTCCTGGGTCGCGTCGATGAACTCTTCGACCAGCGCGTCGTACTCGTCGCCGGTGAGCCGCGGCAGCCGGGTGCCGAGGTAGAGCGGGTCGTGGCGCAGAACCTCGTTGTTCGTGCCGACGTCGAGCATCACCGGCAGGCAGCGCGACGGGTCGACGCCGGCGCAGGCGGTGTAGAGCGCGAGCTTGCCGATCGGGATGCCCATGCCGTTGGCGCCCAGGTCGCCCAGCCCGAGGATGCGCTCGCCGTCGGTGACGACGATCATCGACACCTCGCGCTGCGGCCAGTTGCGCAGCACCTCGGCGACCCGGCCGCGGTCGTGCCGGCTGACGAAGACGCCGCGGGGGCGCCGGTAGATGTGGCCGAACTGCTGGCAGGCGAGCCCGACGGTCGGCGTGTAGATGACCGGCAGCATCTCGTCGGGGTGGCTGCAGACGACCCGGTAGTAGAGCGCTTCGTTGCGGTCCATCAGCGCCTCGAGCATCAGGTAGCGCTCGAGCGGCGAGGCGAGCCGGCGGAAGTTCTCGAGGACGCGCGCGACCTGCTCGTCCTGCGTCGACACGTGCGGCGGCAGCAGGCCGCGCAGACCCAGCGCGTCGCGCTCCTCGGCGGTGAACGCGGTGCCCTTGTTGAGCGAGGGCTCGCGCAGCAGCGCGACGCCCCGCGGGAACCACGACGGAATGTGCTGGTGCGGCCTCCAGGGCCGGTTGCGCTGCATCGTCTCCTCCCCATGACGCCGGCAGCGCGGATTTCCCGCCTGCGCTATTCCGGGCGGCCTCATTCTCGCACCGGAGCGCGCCGGCGGCGAGCGTCGCGGCGAGCCGGTACGCAGCGGCGTTCGCCACAGACGCCCCTGGGCGGCGCCGGCGTGCGCCTTACGCTTCCGCGTCGCATCGGCTATCCTCGACCGCATGATCGACGACGACCGATGCCGGAGGAGGACCGGCGCGCGCCGGCTCGCCATCGCCGTCCTGACCGCGACGCTCGCCGCCCTGGGGGGCTGCGGCCGGCCGGCCGAAGCACCGGCCGTGCGGGTCGACGGCGCCTACCTGCGCATCGAGAACCTCACCGGCAAGGACGTGCACGTGCAGATCCTGCCCGATCCGCCGCTGATGGCGTGGATTCCGACCAGCCTGCCCGGCAATCGGATCGAGCACAAGCGCCACGCGCGCATCCGTGTCCCGCCGTCGGTGCGCGGCAGGGCGGTCGTGCTGGCCTGGTGGCACCCGGGAGATCCGATCGGCAACTCGGGCATTCCCGGCCCCGACCGCGTGCGGCGCATCCGCGTGCCGCTCGATCCTCTGCCCGACCCGTTGCCGCTGGACGAGCAGGTCGTGCTGGCCTGCATCGAGGCGTCCGGTGTTCTCAAGCAGTCCGACCGGATCGAAGAAGAGCGCGAGCGTCGCCGCGTCGATCGCAAGCGACTCGACGAGGCCGGGTGCATGGAAGACGCCGAACAGGCGTGCTTCCGCGGCAACGAATGCGCCGACCGGATCCGATACTGGCGCCACGCGCACGACGAGGCGCGCCGCGTCATCGACAACGCTCCATCCCGATGACCATGACCCGCGAACCCTCCGACACCCCGTTCGCTCGCCGTTGCGCCCGCCGCCGGTTCGTCGCGCTGCTGCTGGCCGGTCTCGCGTGCGCCGTGCCGACGGCGACCGGGCAGTCGACGCAGGGCCCGACACGACACATCGACACCGTCGAACTGGCCGGCGCCAAGGTCATGGGCGACCCGTTCGGCAAGCGCAGCAAGGAATTCCGCGCCGACAGCCGCGACGGCCCGGTCTGGCTCGTCTACTACTTCATCGGCGAGGTCCAGGGCGACGAACAGGCCGCCGAAGCCGCCTTCGAGATGTTCTTCGAAGGCGTGAAGATGAGCCCGACCGACACCTTCGCGCTGTTCCGGGCGCGCTACATGCGCCCGGTGGGCGCGGAGGACATGGCCCCCGGCGCGCAGGGCACGCCGGTGCCGCTGGCGGCCTGGGCCGGGATGCCCTCGGTGCCCGAGGCGCTGGAACGGGCGCTGGGCGCGCAAGCCGCGCAGCGATACGCGACCGATCCCGAGGCCCGGAGCCGGCTGCGCCACGTCGTGGTCGGCAATCACGTCACCGTGCCGCCGGGCGACGACACCTTCGCCTCGTTCTCGGTGTCGCGCGTCAGCGGCCTGAAGCCGCTGTACCTGCGCGTGCACATCGGCCAGGGGCCGATCCCCCGCGAGCTGGAGCAGTGGAGCCGGGAGACCAGCGGACCATGGCTCGTCCGCTACCGCAAGCCGGTGATCGCGGTGGCCGCGCTGGTGGTGCTGGGACTGTTCGTTCTGTGGCGCCTGGGACGGCGGAGCTGACCGCCGTCCCGTCGAACGCGCGACGCCCGCCGGGCTATTCCGCGGCGATCTTC
This sequence comes from Burkholderiales bacterium, assembly GCA_046347725.1. Lineage (GTDB taxonomy): Bacteria > Pseudomonadota > Gammaproteobacteria > Burkholderiales > Casimicrobiaceae > VBCG01. The sequence goes on along the minus strand of JAXMFN010000006.1, from coordinate 59,024 downwards.
GCCTGGCGCACGACCGTCGCCCACTTGGCGAGGTCCCGTTCCACGAGCGAGCGCAGCTCGTCGGGCGACGATGTCGCCGGCACCAGGCCCTGTGCGGCGAAGAAGCCGGCGAGCTGCGGTGAGCCGATCAACACCGCCAGTTCGCCGTTGAGCCGGCCGACCAGATCCTTCGACGTTCCGCGCGGCGCGAACAGCCCGTACCACATGTCGACCTCGACGCCGTCGACACCGGCCTCCTTGAGCGTCGGCACCTCCGGCGCGAGCGTCGATCGCTGCGGGCTGCCGATGGCCAGCGCCCGGAGCTTCCCGGTCTTGACGTGCTGCAGACCGACGTGGACCGGCAGGAACATCGCCTGGACCTGACCGCCCAGGAGGTCGTTGACCGCGCCGGCCGTCCCCTTGTACGGAACGTGCAGGAGCTCGACGCCGGTGACGCTGCGCAAGAGCTCCATCGCCATGTGGTGCGGCGTTCCGACGCCCGGCGAGGCGTAGCCGATGCGGCCGGGCGCGGCCTTCGCGGCGCGGACCAGCTCGCCGACCGTCGACACGTTGAGGGACGGGTGCGCCACCAGCATCAGCGCGCCCCAGGCGGTCAACGATACCGGCTCGAAATCGCGTACCGGATCGTAGGGCACCGACTTCATCAGGCTCACATTCATCACCAGCGTGTTGACCTGCATGAGCAGCGTCTGGCCGTCCGGATTGGCGCGCGCGACGATCTCGGTGCCGATGTTGCCGGAGGCGCCCGCCTTGTTGTCGATGACGACCGGCTGACCCCATTTCTCGGCGAGCCGCGCGCCGAGCGCGCGGGCGATGATGTCGATGCCGGTGCCCGGCGTGAACGGCACGACGATCGTCACCGGACCCGACGGCCAGGACTGGGCCTGGACCGGGGCCGCGGGCGCGAGCGCGGCGAGCGCGCCGAGCGCGGCGGCGCGGGCGACGACCGACAGGAAGCGGCGGATCGGGTTCACGAGACCTCCCTCTTCATCAGACGGCAGGCGTTGCCGGCGTAGATCGCGTGCCGCTCGTGCGGCGCGAGATCGAGCCGGTCGACGATCTCGATCGTCGTGCGCGTGTACATCGAGCCCTTCTCGGGGTCGAACGGCGCGTCGGAGGCGAACAGGACGCGGTCGGGCCCGAAGAAGCGCAGGCCGCACTTGGTGGCCTCCCAGGCGCCGAACAGCGCGGTGTCGGCGTAGAACATCCGGAAATAGTCGAGCGGGCGCTTCTCCAGCTTGTCGAGGAGCTGGCCGTAGTCGACGTCGGAGGTCCGCTTGCCGAGCTGGTCCCAGCCCGGTCCGACGCGCCCCTCGAAGTACGGAATCATACCGCCCATGTGGTGGGTGATGATCTTGAGGTCGGGATGGCGGTCGAACAACCCCTCGAAGACGATGTGCGCCATCGCCGCCGAGGTCTCGTAGGGCCAGCCGAAGGTCCACCAGATCTCGTAGTGGCTCTTCTTCTCGTTGCGATAGTCGGCGAAGTCCGCCCCGCGCGCCGGGTGCATCCAGATCGGCCGGTCGAGCTCCGCCATCAGGTCGAACAGCGGCCGCGTCGCCGGCGCGGTCAGCGGGCTGCCGAGCACGTTGGTGAACACCTGCACGCCGACCGCGCCCAGCTCCTCGATCGCGCGCCGCGCCTCGCGCAACAGGCCTTTCGGATCGTTCATCGGCAGCGACGCGACGAACGCCGGGAAGCGCTTCGGATGCTTCGCGCACAACTCGGCGAAACCGTCGTTCATGATCGCCGCGAGATCGCGGGTCGCGCTCGGCGGCCCGAACACCTCGATCGGCGGCGAGCCGGCGCAGATCACCTGCCGGTAGTCCTCGCCGAACCGGTCCATGATCCGGAAGCGCTCGTCCAGGTCGACGATGCAGGGGATCTCCCGAACGCGCTTGTGCATGTCCTTGCCGTTCGGCGCGAGCTTCAGCATGCGCTCCCAGGCCTTGCGCGGGAAGAAATGGTTGAAAATGTCGATCTTCATCGTTTCCTCCGGACCGCCGCGGCGGGCGGGGCGTCCCGCCGCGGCGGCCGATCATATGTATACATATCGTTATGGCGCGGACTAGACCACGAACGGCCGGCGGGGTCAACGGCCGGGGGGCCGAACCGGCGGCCGCCGACCCCCGGCTCCACGACCTCTACCGGCGGCCGGGTCACCTGCTGCGACGCGCGCACCAGGCCTCGGTCGCGGTGTTCGCCGACGAATGCGGCTCGCTGGGGCTGACGCCGGCGCAGTACGGCGTCCTGGCGGCGCTCGACGCGCTGGGCGAAATCGACCAGGCGGGACTCGCCCGCGCGCTCGGACTCGACGCGGCGACCGCCGGCCAGGTGCTCCGGGGTCTGGAGCGGCGCGGGCTGGTGATGCGACGAGCGTCGGCGAGCGACCGGCGGCGCACCAACGTGCGGCCGACCGCGGCGGGGCGCCGGCTCGCGGCGAGCGCGACCGCCGGCGTCCGGCGGGCGCAGCGCCGTCTGCTCGCGCCGCTCTCGGCGTCCGAGCGGCGGCGCCTGCTCGCGCTGCTCGCCCGGATCGCCTTCGCCGAGCGCCCGCGCTGAGGTCGGGGCGGCCCGCCGCCCGAACGCGGGTCAGTTGCGCTCGGGCTCCATCCGGATCGCGCCGCACGGACACTCGGTGGCGCAGATGCCGCAGCCCTTGCAGTAGTCGACGTTGAACCGGTAGCGGCGCCCCTCGCCCAGCTTGATCACCGCGTTGTCCGGACACACGCCGTAGCAGTTGTCGCATTCGAAGCAGTTGCCGCAGGACAGGCAGCGGCGCGCCTCGAACAGCGCGTTGCCCTCGTCCAGGCCGCCCTGGACCTCGTCGAAGGTCGAGGTCCGGCGCACCGCGTCGAGCATCGGCTGGACGGTCTTGGGCGCGTCGGCGTAGTACCAGGGATTGAGGTAGTCCCGCTTCGCCAGCTCGGGCTTCTCGGGCGGGCGCCACGGAACACCGCGCAGCCAGGCGTCGATATGGCGCGCCGCCTTCTTGCCGTGGCCGACCGCGACGGTGACCGTGCGCTCGGAGGGCACCATGTCGCCGCCGGCGAAGATCCCGGCGTGGCCGGTCATCATGTTCGGTCCGACCTCGACGACGCCGTCGCGGATCGCCAGGCCCGGCACGCCGTCCAGGAGCGAGAGGTCGACGTCCTGGCCGAGCGCCAGCACCAGCGAATCGGCCTCGAGCGTCTCGAACTCCCCGGTCGGTTGCGGAAATCCCTTGTCGTCGAGCGCCATCTTCTCGACGGTCAGCGTCGCCTCGCCGGCGACGTTCTTGATCGTCGACAGCCACTTGATCAGCACGCCTTCCTGCAGCGCCTCCTCGACCTCGAAGTCGTGCGCCGGCATCTTCTCGCGGGTGCGCCGGTAGACGATGATCGCCTCCGCGGCGCCCAGCCGCTTGGCGGTGCGCGCGACGTCGATCGCCGTGTTGCCGCCGCCGTAGACGACGACGCGGCGGCCGAGCATCGGCTTGTCCTCGCCCTCCATCCCGCGCAGCACCGAGACCGCGTCGACGATCCGCGCCGCGGCGCCGGCCGGAATGTAGGCGCGCTTGCCGATGTGCGCGCCGACCGCGAGGAACGCGGCGTCGAACCGGCCGGCGTCGCGCTCGGTGAGGATGTCGGTGACCTTGCGACCGACCTCGAGATCGACACCCAAGTCGAGGATGCGCCGCACTTCGGCGTCGAGCACCTCGCGCGGCAGCCGGTACTTCGGGATGCCGAAACGCATCATGCCGCCGGCGGTCGGCCCGGCCTCGACGATCTTCACCGCGTGTCCGGCGCGCCGCAGGTGGTAGGCGGCCGACAGCCCCGACGGTCCGGCACCGACGATCAGCACCCGCTTGCCGCTGGCCGCCGCCGGCGGGTCGAAGCGCCAGCCGCGGCGGATCGCCAGATCGCCGAGGAAGCGCTCGACCGAGTTGATGCCGACCGCCTCGTCGATCGTGCCCCGGTTGCAGGCGCCCTCGCACGGGTGGTAGCACACCCGGCCCATCACCGCCGGCAGCGGGTTGTCCCGCACGAGCAGGCGCCAGGCCGCCTCGTAGTCGCCGGCCTCGGCATGGTAGAGCCAACCCTGGATGTTCTCGCCGGCCGGGCAGGCGTGGTTGCACGGCGGCAGCCGGTCGACGTAGACCGGGCGCATCGTCCGCCAGCTTCCGGTCTTGTTGGCGAGCGAGGTTCCGACGTCGAGCGTGATCGCGAAGGGCTTGTCCATCACGCGCGCTCCGGCTCGAGGTCGAACTTGACGACGTTGCGATCGGCGATCGCCTGGATGTGGGCGAGCCGCGCCTCGCCGCCCGGCTGGAACAGGTGGGCGAATCGCTTCTGGAGCCCCAGGTACTCGCCGACCGGGACGCGCCGCCGGATCTTGGTCGACGAGACGATCTCGCCGTTGACCGCCTCGAACAGCGGAAACAGCCCGGACTCGACCGCCGCGCGCGCGACCTTGATCGTGTCGGCCGGCGCGCTGCCCCAGCCGAGCGGGCACGGCACATGGATGTGGACGTAGCGCGCGCCGCGGAACTCCATCGCCCGGGTCACCTTGTACTCGAGGTCGCGCAGGTTGGCCACGCTCGCGGTCGCGACGTACGGGATCTGGTGCGCGACCGCGATCAGCGGCACGTTCTTGCCGGTGCCGAACACGTTGCCCGGCTCGGCACCGAGCGCCGGCGTGGTCGCGGTGCGCGCCGCCGGCGGCGTCGCGCTCGAGCGCTGCACGCCGGTGTTCATGTACGCCTCGTTGTCGTAGCAGAGGTAGAGCACGTCGTCGTTGCGCTCGAACATCCCCGACAGGCAGCCGAAACCGATGTCGGTCGTGCCGCCGTCGCCGCCCTGCGCGACGACGCGCACCTCGTCGGTTCCCTTGCGACGCATCGCCGCCGCGACGCCCGAGGCCACCGCCGCGGCGTTGCCGAAGAGCGAGTGGATCCAGGGAATCTGCCAGGAGGTCTCCGGGTAGGGCGTCGAGAACACCTCGAGGCAGCCGGTCGCGTTGACCGCGATGATCCTGCCTCCGGTCGCGCGCATCGCCGCATCGATCGCGTAGCGCGCGCCCAACGCCTCGCCGCAGCCCTGGCAGGCGCGATGTCCCGACGTCAGCGCGTTGGTCCGCTGCGCCTCCGCCTGGACCGAGCGCTCGTGTGGCGCGAGCAGCCGGTTGCCGACGGTGAACGTGCCGGTTTGGTAGAACCTGACGGTCTGCATCTCCATGACGGGCCCCTAGCCGATCCGCGCCGAGACGGTGCCCAGGCGCTTGAGCAGCGCCTCGGCGGTCGGTCCGCTGCGGCGCGACGCCTGCTCGCGCTCGAGCTCGTGGGCGACGAGCTCGGTGTTGAGGTCGAGGAACGTGACCGCCTCGAGCGCGTCGCGGCCGGCGTCGTCGAAAAGCCGCCGCAGCGACGCGCGCGTGATCGCCCGTCCGCCGAGCCCGGCGACGACCGTGTAGCCGTTGAGCTGGATGCCGGAGAGCGCCTTGCGCACGCCGTCGGAGACGATGCCGCCCAGGCCGACGGCGAGGCACTTCTCCAGGACGACGACGCGCTTCGCGCCGCCGAGCGTCGCGCGCAGCGCCGCGAGCGGGAAAGGGCGGAACGAGCCGATGCCGACCGAGCCGATCGCCACGCCCTCGGCGCGCATCTCGTCGACGACCTCCTGGATCGTGCCGTTGATCGATCCCAGCGCCACGACGATCGTCTCGGCGCCGTCGGTCCGGTACGGACGGACGAGACCACCCGAATCGCGTCCGAAGCGCCCGGCGAACTCCGCGGCGAGCTGCGGGATCCGTTCGAGCGCCCGCATCTGCTTGTGGTGCGCGAGGTAGCGGACTTCGGTGAACGCCTCCGGGCCGACCATCGCGCCGATCGTCACCGGATCGGCCGGATCGAGCACCTGGCGCGGCTCGAACGGCGGCAGGTAGGCGTCGACCTGGTGCTGGTCCGGTACGTCGACCCGCTCGACCGCGTGGGTCAGGATGAAGCCGTCCATGCAGACCATCACCGGGCAGGACAGCTCCTCGGCGAGCCGGAACGCCTGGATGTGCAGGTCGACCGCCTCCTGGTTCGTCTCGGCGTAGAGCTGGATCCAGCCGGCGTCGCGCATCGACATCGAGTCCGAGTGGTCGTTCCAGATGTTGATCGGCGCGCCGATCGCGCGGTTGCCGATCGTCATCACGATCGGCAGGCCCAGCCCCGAGGCGTTGTAGACCGCCTCGGCCATGAACAGCAGCCCTTGCGACGAGGTCGCCGTGTAGGTACGAACGCCGGCCGCCGACGAGCCGATCGCCACCGACAGCGCGGCGAACTCGCTCTCGACGTTGATGAACTCGCAGTCGCCGAGCTCGCCCGATTTCACCCGCTCGCCCAGCCCCTCGACGATATGCGTCTGCGGCGTGATCGGATAGGCGCAGATCACCTTCGGGCGGCAGAGCGCGACCGCCTCGGCGATCGCCTGCGAACCTTCAGTCTGTTTCAGCATTCGGTCTCTCCAGGAGCGCGAGCGTCGCCTCGTGGGCCGCGCGCGCCGCGGCGATGTTCGCGTCGCGCACGCGCCCGTCGAATTTCGCGCGGATCGCGGCCTCGACCGAGGCGAGATGGACGATGCCGGTCAGCGCGGCGAACGCGCCCAGCAGCGGCACGTTCGGAACCGGGCGGCCGACGTGCTCGACCGCGATGTTGGTGGCGGCCAGCGTGACGATCCGTCCGGGGCGGATCCTGCGCGCGAATTCGGCGATGCCCAGCTGCTCGTATCCGCGCCGCGAATTGAGCAGCACGTAGCCGTCGGCCGAAAGCCCGTTGAACAGGTCCACCTGGTGGAGCAGCGTCGAATCCTGGATCACGAGCACGTCGGGCGCCATCACCGGCTCGCGCACCCGGATCGGCCGCTCGTCGATCCGGCAGAACGCCATCACCGGCGCCCCCATCCGCTCGGATCCGAAGCTGGGGAACGCCTGCGCGTGGCGGCCCTCGTGGAACGCGGCGATCGACAGCATCTCCGCGCCGGTGACCACGCCCTGACCGCCCCGTCCGTGCATGCGGACCTGGATCATGCTCGATGCTCCTCCTCGCGCGGGCCGGCGTCGTCGCCGTGTCGCCGCGATCCGTTATCGTGGAGGATGGCGCGCCGATTCCCTTGACGGAAGTCAACCGCCCGCGGCTCGCGGCGCGCCGGAATTGACGAGGGTCAGACGCCGGGCGCCGGCGCGCGCGGCGCCGGTCCTCCGGCGTGGCGCGCCCGCAGGATCGCCACCGTCCGCCGATGCGCCTCGACCGCCGGAGCGAGGACCTCCGGCCCGATGTCGATGCGCTCGTCGGAGATCGGCTCGCGCTCCTCGGGCCGGAGCACGCGCCCCGCCTTGATGTTCGGCGACGGATCGCCCAGACCGAGCACGCCGGTCAGCGGAAAGGTCTGGTAGCGCGCCTCGAGCGGCGAGGCCAGCCCGAGCCACGCGGAGATCCGGCCCAGCGCGCCCGCGGTGTCGTCGATCAGGTCCTCGGCGACGACGAAGAGCGCACGGCCGTTCGCGTCGAGCCGGTCGCTGGTCGCGACCAGCTCCGCCAGGCGCCCGACGTAATAGTCGACCGCGCCGCCGGGGCGCGTGCCCTGGTTGGCCGGCTCGTCGGCGTACTTGCGCGCCACGCGCACGATGCTGGGGATCGTCGCCGCCGGTTCGCGCACCAGAAACAACACGCGGGTCTCCGGTCGATGCAGCACCTCGTCGGTGAGCGTGCCCTCGTTGTGCAGGATCTTGTCGAACAGGTACCGGCCGCGCCGCCGTTGCCCGGTCGCCTCCTCGATCCGCGGCCCCATCGCCGACAAGTCGTAGCGGGACACGTACGGCCGCAACTGCTCCACGTAGCCGTCGATCTCCGCATGGCTGCCCAGGATGTGCCCGAGCAGCGACGAGTAGCTGCGCATGTGCGACAGCAGGAACAGGTAGCCGGTCGATCGGGCCATGGGCGTCAGCCGTTGCCGGAGTCCGGGCTCGAGGCGGTCCGGGCGGTCCCGAGAGCGTCGCGGCTCATCGAGCCGGCGGCGGCTTCGCCGCTTCCTGCTCGCGGTTCATCCGCGCGCGCTCGTCGGCCTGACGCACGATCTCCTCGCGCAGACCCGGATAGCGGCGCAGGATCTCGGCGAAGTCGTCGGTGGTGAGCTTGAGGAATTTGCAGTAGTCGAGCGCGGTGACGTCGGCGGACCGGGTCCCGCCGCTGATCAGCGCCATCTCGCCGAAGAAGCTCCCGGCGCCCAGGTGGATGCGTTTGCCGGCGACCGACACTTCGACCTCGCCCGACGAGATGAAGTAGGCGGCGTCCGCCTCGTCGCCGCGCCGGATGATCCGCTCGCCCGGCTGCGCGGTATGCGGCAGCAGGTGCAGCAGCACGACCTCGCGCTGTTCGGGCGTCAGGCCGGCGAACATCGGGAAGTGCTCGACCAGCTCCTCCGGCGACAAGGTCCGGTGCGCCGCGGCCTTCGCCTCGGCCGCGATCCGCGCGTTCTCGAGGTCCTGCTCGAGCAGCGCGAACGCGGGCGCGCGCGAGTCCTCGAGGGCCGCCTTGAGCCCCGGACGCGCGAGCGCGCCGCCGGTGAGCGCGCCGCGCGCGGCGAACGCGAGCTGGTTCACCGTGATCGAGATGATCGAGCCGGCGAGCAGCAATGACAGTCCCTCGGGCGGCAACAGCGCGTAGCCGATGCCCAGGCCGGCGAGAATGAACGAGAACTCGCCGATCTGCGCGATCGACGCGGCGACGTAGGTCGCGGTGCTGAGCGGAAAGCCCATCGCCATGACGATCGCGGTGGCGTTGAGCGCCTTGGCCACCAGGATGAAGCCCAGCACCGCCGCGACCATCAGCGGCTCGCGCCACAGGATCGACGGGTCGAAGAGCATCCCGACCGAGACGAAGAAGAGCACCGCGAACGCGTCCTGCAGCGGCAGCGAGTTGGCCGCCGCCTTGTGCGACAGGTCCGATTCGTTCAGCACGACGCCGGCGAAGAAGGCGCCGAGGGCGAACGACACGCCGAAAAGCTCGGCCGATCCGAAGGCGATGCCGAGCGACAACGCCAGCACCGCGAGGGTGAAGAGCTCCCGCGAGCCGGTACGCGCCACCTGTCTCAGGATCCAGGGAAGCACGCGCGGACCGAGCACCAGCACGATCGCGCCGAACGCCGCGACCTTGACCAGCGTGAGCCCCAGCGAAACCAGCAGCCCGTGCTCGCCCGATCCGCCGGGGACCTTGCCGCCGAGCGCCTCCGCGAGCGCGGGCAGCAGCACGAGGACCATCACCATCGTCAGGTCCTCGACGACGAGCCAGCCGATCGACACCCGGCCGTTGGCCGTGGCCATCTCGTTGCGCTCCTCCACGCCCTTGAGAACCACGACCGTGCTCGCCACCGACAGGCACAGACCGAGGATCAGACCCGCGCCGACGCTCCAGCCCCAGACCTTCGCGAGACCGATGCCCAGCGCGGTGGCGATCGCGATCTGGACCACGGCGCCGACGACGACGATCCGGCGGACCGCCATCAGGTCGGCGATCGAGAAATGGAGACCGACGCCGAACATCAGCAGGATCACCCCGATGTCGGCGAGCTGCCCGGCGATCTGCGCCGTCGCCACCATGTCGGCGGCGAAGCGCCCGATCACCACGCCGGCGACCAGGTAGCCGACCAGCGGCGGCAGGCGCAGCCGCGTCGCGATCCAGGCGAAGACGAAGGCGAGGACGAAGCCGACCGCGAAGGTCGCGATGATCGAGACGTCGTGCGGCATCGGTCGGGTCGGGTCGGGAGGGCGGCCCGTCGCAGCGGCCGGCGCACTCGGATTCTGCCATGCGCCGCCGGCTTCGGGAGATCCGCGATCAGTCCGGTTTACCCCGGACGCCGGGCAGGCGCCGCAGTAGCGAGACCCCGGCGAGGACGATCGTTCCCGCGGCGGCACCGGCGATCGCGTCGTAGGCGAGGGAGCCCATGAACGCGAGCACGTTCCCGGCGCCCGGCACGCCGGCCAGCGCCGCGGCGACCGACTCGCCCGCGTGATGCAGGAACGGCACCCCGTGGACGAGGATGCCGCCGCCGACGAGGAACATCGCCGCGGTGCCCGCGACCGAGAGCCCCTTCATCAGCCACGGCGCGCCGCGCAGGACGCCGCGGCCCGCCGCGCGCAGCAGACGGGCGGCGCCGTCCGCGCCATCGCGACGCGACAGCGCCAGACCGATGTCGTCGAGCTTGACGATCGCGGCGACCAGTCCGTAGACGCCGGCGGTCATCAACACCGCGACCGCCGCCAGCACGAGGAGCCGGGTCGGGAACGGCTGCGCGGCCACCGTTCCCAGAGCGATGACGATGATCTCGGCGGACAGGATGAAGTCGGTGCGGACCGCGCCCTTGATCTTTTCGCGCTCGATCGCCGCGAGGTCCACGTCCGGATCGGCGAGCGCCCGCAGCAGCGCCTTCTCGTGCGCCTCCTCTTCGCCGGCGTGAAGGTAGCGATGCGCGAGCTTCTCGACGCCCTCGTAGCAGAGGAACGCACCGCCCGCCATCAAGAGCGGCGCGATCGCCCAGGGCGCGAGCGCGCTGATCGCGAGCGCCGCCGGCACGAGAATCGCCTTGTTGATCGTCGAGCCCTTGGCGACCGCCCAGACGACCGGCAGTTCCCGCTCGGCGCGCACCCCGGCGACCTGCTGCGCGTTGAGCGCCAGGTCGTCGCCCAGGACGCCGGCGGTCTTGCTGCCGGCGACCTTGGTCAGCAACGCGACGTCGTCCAGGATGCTGGCGACGTCGTCGAGGAGCGCGATCAGCCCGGTGCCGGCCATCGCGCGCCCCATCCGCCGGGTCGGCCCTCAGGCGGGCGGACGCCGCGCATCGAGCCCGTCGGCCCGACCGTCGCGACCACCACCCGAACGCCGGTCACGACCGCGCCGGGTCGACGAGTCCGCGATCGGCGAGCATCGGCTCGACGCGCGGCTCGCGGCCGCGGAACGCGCGGTAGGCCTCTTCGGGGTCGCGCGTGCCGCCGGCCGAATAGACGTCCCGCTCGAGCCGTTCGGCGGTCGTCCGGTCGAAGACGTCGCCGGTCTCGACGAAGGCCGCCCAACCGTCGGCCTCGAGCACCTGGGCCCACAGGTAGACGTAGTAGCCGGCGGCGTACCACGATCCGGCGAACACGTGCTCGAAATGCGGCAGCCGGTGACGCATGACGATCTCGCGCGGCATGCCGATGCGCGCGAGTTCGTTCTCCTCGAACAGGCCGATGTCGACGCGCTCGCCGCCTTCGGCGGAATGCAGTGCCATGTCGACCAGCGCGCTCGCCACGTACTCGACCGTTTCGAATCCCTGGTTGAACCGTCGCGCCGCGCGCATCCGCTCGATCAGACCGGCGGGAATCGGCTCGCCGGTGACCTGGTGGCGCGCGTGGCGCCCGAGCACCTCCGGCTCGAACGCCCAGCGCTCGAAAAGCTGCGAAGGCAGCTCGACGAAGTCCTGCAGCACGTTCGTCCCCGAGAGCCGCTCCCAGGTCGCCCGCGAGAGCAGTCCGTGCAGGCCGTGGCCGAACTCGTGGAACAACGTGCGCACGTCGTCCGCCGAGAGCAGCGTCGGCTCGCCGTGCGGCGCCTTGACGAAATTGTTGTTGTTGAGAACGATCGGCAGCACCTCGCCATCGCGCCGGGACTGCTCGCGCAGGTGCGACATCCAGGCGCCGCTGCGCTTGCCGGGACGAAGGAAATTGTCGGCCATGAACAGGCCCACGGCGCGCCCGTCGCGGCGGACCTCCCAGGCGCGCACGTCCGGGTGCCAGACCGGCAGGCCCTCGCGGGCGACGAACTCGAGCCCGAACAGCCGCCCGGCGCAGTCGAACATCGCCTCGGTCATCCGGTCGAGCGAGAAGTAGGGCTTTGCCTCGTCCTCGTCGATCGCGTATCGCTCGCGGCGCACCTGTTCGGCGTAGTAGCGCCAGTCCCAGGGCTCGATCGCGTGCACCCGGCCCCGCGCGGCCGCACAGGCGGCGAGCGCGTCGCGCTCGGCCAGCGCCTTGCGCCTCGCCGGCTCCCACACGCGCTCGAGAAGTCCGGCGACCGCGGCGGGCGTTCGCGCCATCCGATCGGCGAGCGCGTAGTCGCCGTAGGTCCGGTACCCGTGCAACCGGGCGAGCTCCTGACGCAGCGCGAGGATCTCCGTCGCGATCGGCCGGTTGTCGTGGTCGCCGTCGTGCTCGCCGCGCGAGGTCCACAACCGGAACGCCCGCTCCCGCAGGTCGCGCCGCTCCGCGTGAACGAGGAACGGCACGACGGCGGAGCGGGACATCGTCACGAACCACGCGTCCGGTTCACCGCGCGCCACCGCCGCCTCGCGCGCCGTCGCCCGGACCTCGTCAGGCAGACCGGCGAGATCGGCGGCGTCGCGCAGCAGGAGGCCCAGCGACTCCTCGTCGTGCAATACGTTCTGGCGGAACGCGGTATTGAGCGCCGCCAGCCGCTCGACGATCTGCGCGACCCGGCGCCGCGCGTCCGCCTCGAGCTTCGCGCCGGCGTGGACGAAGTCGCGGTACAGGCGCAGGACGAGCATGGTCGCCTCGGCGTCGAGTCCGAGCGCGGCGGCGCGCCCGCGCACGGCGTCGAGCCGGGCGACGATCCTCGAGTCGGCCTGGATCGCCTGACGGTGCGCGGCGAGCTTCGGCGCGATCTCGCGCTCGACCGCCTCGAGCTCGGGAGAGGTGGCCGACGAGGCGAGCGCGTGGAACACATGCTCGAGCCGCGTGTGCAGACGCCCGGCGCGGTCGAGCGCCGCCGCGGTGTTCTCGAAGGTCGGGGTCGCCGGATCGGTCGCGATCGCGTCGATCTCGGCGCGGTGCTCGCGCATCGAGCGCTCGAACGCCGGCGCGAAATGGTCGGGCCGGATCCGATCGAACGGCGGCAGACCGTACGGCGCGGTCCACGGCTCCAAGAGAGGGTTGGCGGCGGGGGCGAGCATCGGTCGTCGCGCGGGTGGCGCGCTCGTCATGGCGGACCCGGTCGGTCCGCGGGGCCGCCATTGTGCCACCGCCCCGGGGCCGCGAATCCGTCGGCCAGTCCCGTCCGGCCGGTCGTGGAAGCGCCCCCGCGACCGCCGATTCAGCGGCGACGACGGATCGTCGCCCTCCCGGCGGCCGCGAGAAGCGCCGCGAGGAGCGCCCAGCCACCCGCCGGTAGCGCCGGCACCGGGACCACGGGTGCCGCCGGAACCGGCGCTGCGGCGACCACGACACAGGCCGAGATCTCGCTGGTGTCTCCGGTCAAGTTGTCGGTGGCGGTGGCGGTGATTCCCGCGCCCGGGGTGAGCGCGCCGACGTTCGCCGCGACCGGCGCGATGCCGGCGCCGTCGGTGGAGATGTCGACGAAACCGACGAATACCGCGCCCTCGCGGAAGTCCGGACCGGGACACGACGCGGACGAGAAGAGCTCGACGCGGAACGACCGCGACGGCGTGCTATCGAGCGTCCCTGCGATCGCGCCCGCGGCGCTCGCCGATACCAGAACCGGGTAGTTCTGCAGGCCGTTCTCGCCGGCGTCGCCGTCCCCGGCGTCGTTCGGCTGGATCGCGGCGTCTCCGCCCAGGTCGATACCGAGCGTCGTTCCGTTCGAATGGATCGCGTTGCGCAGAATCGACACGCCTCCGACGGTCGCCCCACCGGTCACGCGGACCCCGAATCCGGCGTTGAACGCGATGACGTTGCCGTCCTGCGCACCGGTTCCGCCGATCGTGTTGTTCGGGGACGCGACGAGGGCTCCGGCGCCGTTGGGCAACGCCGAGGTCCCGGCAACGTCGGTGCCGATCCGATTGCCGGCGACGACATTGCCGGTCGCGATGTTCCCCTGAATCAGGACGGCGACGTTGCCGTTGCCCGACATCAGATTGTCACGAACCGTCGTGTTGGACGCCTGGTTGATCCAGATGGCGTTGAACGCATTGCCGCGATCGGCCGTCCCGGTCGGATCGACGCCGATGTAATTGTTGCGGATCGTGTTGCCGGTCGCCGGGTTGTTGAGCAGGATGCCGCCCTGCGAATTCGCCGACGCGACGTTGCGATCGGCCGGGTTCGGCCCCCCCATGGTGTTGTTGTCCGAATCGCCCAGCGCGTTGAACGCGACGCCGTAGAGGTTGTTGCCGGCCGCGGTCCCGTCCGGGCGCAAGCCCAGGAAACAGCCGGCGACCGTGTGGCCGGTCGAGTTCCCGGACACCCCCGCACCGAACCGGATCCCGTTGCCGTTGAAATTGACGATCGCGAGCCCCCGGACCGTCGATGCGCTGCCGAGCAGCTGCAGACCGTCAGCCGAGGCACCGGCCGACGTGCCATCCAGTTCGATCGCGATCGATCCGTTCCAGCCGTTCGCCGCCGAATTGGCCGCCGCGCCCGTCTGCGAGTAGCCGTCGATGAGGACCGTCGCGGTCACCGCCGGCAGCGCGCTCGCCGGCGAGATCGTCCGCACGCCGATGCCGGGAATGGCGAACTGGATCGTGTCGTTGGTCCCGTACGCGCCCGAGGCGACGCAATCGGCGTTGACGCTCGCGACGCCGTTCATGCTCAGGATCGCTTCGCGCAGCGTGCAGAGGCCGTCGACGCCGACCATGTCGCCGCTGCCGTTCACCGTCAGCGTCGCCGCCGGCGCGAGTGTCGCCGACGCCGACAGGCAGGCGGCGGCCAGCCATGGGGTTAGCCGGACCGCCGGGATGGACGTCGATCGGGACATAGGATGCGCTCGCGCGATCGTGAACGAGACGAGGGCGACGACTTCCTCCGCTCGCGGAGATTGGCGCCGCGACGATCCGACGCAGGATAGGGCACCCCCCCCCTTCGGGTCAATCGGCGCACCGACGGACACGGCTCGCCTGGCCTAGAATCGACCCGGCATGGACGAACGCTCCGCCTTGGACGTCATCGCCGCGCGCGCCGCCGAGTCGGCCGGATCGCCGCGGGAGGTCTGGTCCGACGAGGCCCGCGCCTGGGCGAGCCGCGCGGCCGCCGGACTCGTCGGCGAGTCGGCGGGCGCGAGGCCTTCTTCCCGGCGGGCCGCGCTCGTCCTCGAACGATTGAGCGAGCGCGGCTCGTCGATTCCCGGCGCGGTCGCGTCGCTGACCTGGCGTCCGTGGGTCGGGTCGGCCTGGTCGTCGTCGCAGCGGTGCTGGGTGTCGCGGTCGACCGGATCGGCGACGCGCAGCGGGTGAACATCCTCGCGCCACCGGTCCTCGCGCTGCTCCTGTGGAATCTCGCCGTCTACGCGATCCTCGTCGGACGGCTGGTCGTCCACTACGGCGAGCCGACCGCCGCCGGCGGGCTGCGGCGCCTGGTGGCCCGCGTCGCCGGCGGGAGCGCGGGACGTGCCGCCGGGCGCGACGCCGGAGCGGTCGCGTCGCTCGCGCGCGAGTGGGCGTCGGCCGCCTCGCCGCTCTACGTCGCGCGCGCCTCCCGCCTCCTCCACCTCGCCGCGGCCGCGCTCGCGCTCGGTGTCGTCGCCGGTCTGTACGTCCGGGGGCTCGCGCTCGAGTATCGAGCCGGCTGGGAGAGCACCTTCCTCGAGGCCCCGGCGGTCCGCGCGATCGCCGCCGCGCTCTACGCTCCGGGCGCCGCGGCGACCGGACTCGCGGTGCCCGGGATCGAGGCGATCGCGGCGATCCGCGCGCCGGCGGGCGAGAACGCCGCGCGCTGGCTCCACCTGATCGCGGCGACGCTGATCGTCGTCGTCGTCGTACCGCGGATCGTGCTCGCGATCGTCGCGGGGTTCGTCGAGTCGCGCCGCGCCGGCGCGATCGCGCTCGCGCTCGACGCGCCGTACTTCCAGCGACTGCTGCGCGCGTTCCGCGGCGGACCGATGCGCGTGCGCGTGATCCCCTACAGCACGACGCCCGGACCGCCGGCGCTGTCAGGACTCGAGCGGATCGTGGCCCGGGTGTTCGGCGGCGGCGCCGCGCTGCTGGTGGTGGCACCGGTCGACTACGGCAGCGACGCGCCGATCCCCGACGCCGTCGGCACGACCGACACCGCGCTCGCGCTGTTCAACGCGACCGCGACGCCGGAGGCCGAGGTCCACGGCGCCTTCCTCGCGGCGCTCGCGGCGCGCACGCGATCGACGGTCGCGCTCGTCGACGTCGATGCGCTCGCACGCGTGCGTGGCGGCGACGCGGCGGCGGTCGAATCGCGCGTCGAGGCCTGGCGCGCGGTGGCGCGCGAGGCCGGCGTCGCGCTGGTCGCCGCGAACCTGCGCGAGCCGGACCTCGCCGACATCGAAGAGGGCGTCGACGCGGCGCTCGGCGGGGCGGATCGATGATCGGCGCCGCGCCGCGGGCCGACGACGCAGCGACGCGCGCGACCGTCTCGCTGTCGCTGGTCTCGCACACCAACGCCGGCAAGACGACGCTGGCCCGCACGCTCGTGGGCCGCGACATCGGCGAGGTCCGCGACGCTCCGCACGTGACGAAAGAGGCGAGCGCGCACCCGTTGTTCGCCACCGACGACGGCGACTCGCTGGTGCTGTGGGACACGCCCGGTTTCGGCGACAGCGCCCGGCTCGCCCGGCGGCTCGCGCAGCAGGGCAACCCGATCGGCTGGTTCCTGTCGCAGGTCTGGGACCGCTACCGCGACCGCGCGTTCTGGCACTCGCAGCAGGCGGTGCGCAACCTCCGCGAGCGCGCCGATGTCGTTCTCTATCTCGTCAACGCGTCCGAGGCGCCCGCCGACGCCGGCTGGCTCGCGCCGGAAATGGACGTGCTCGCCTGGATCGCGAAACCGGTCGTCGTGCTGCTGAATCAGACCGGACCGCCGCGCCCGCCCGCCGAGGAGGCGGACGACCTCGACCGCTGGCGCGCCGCGCTCGAGAGGCGGCCGATGGTTCGCGACGTGTTGTCGCTCGACGCGTTCGCGCGCTGCTGGGTCCAGGAGCTCGTCCTCGCGCGGACCTTGCGGCCCTGCGTGCCGGAACACAAGCGCGCGGCGTTCGACCGGCTAGCCCGTGCCTGGCGGGAACGGCGGATCGACACGTTCGAGAAGGCGATCGAGGCGCTGGCCGCGCCGATCGCGCGCGCGGCGGTCGACGCCGAGCCGGTCGCCGAGTCGAGGATGCGCGGCGCGCTGCGGGATCTCGGCCGCGCGATCGGCGTCGCGCCGGGCGCCGACGATCCGCGCGCGACCGCGTCCGGCGCGCTGCGGGTGCGGCTGGAAACCGACCTCGCCGCCGCCGCCGATCGGGTGATCGCGATCCACGGCCTCGAGGGTCGGGCACGCGAGGTGCTTTCCGAGCGGCTGGCCGGCGCGACGACGACGATCGCACCGGTGAGCGAAGGCCGCGCGGCGCTGGTCGGCGGCGCGGTCTCCGGCGCAGTGACCGGCCTCGCCGCCGACCTGGCGGCCGGCGGGCTCACGTTCGGCGCCGGCCTCGTCACCGGCGCGCTGCTGGGCGCTCTCGGCGGCGCCGGCCTCGCCCGCGGCGTCAACCTCGCCCGCGGACGCGACGGTGCGTTCATCCGCTGGGACGCACGCTTCCTCGACGGGCTGTGCGCCGCCGCGCTGCTGCGCTACCTGGCGGTCGCGCACTTCGGTCGCGGCCGCGGCGACTGGGCCGAATCCGAGTCCCCGGCGTTCTGGCGCGAACGCGTCGAGGCGGCGGTGACCGGTCGCGCGGACGCGCTGGCCGCGCTCTGGGGCGACCGCGACGCGCGTGGCGACGAGACCGCGACGGCGGCGGCACTGCGCGAGGTCCTCTCCGGCGCGACGATCGAGCTCCTCGACACGCTCTACCCCGGCGCGCTGGACGAACCGCGTTAGCCGCGGCTAGGGAAGCTCTGCAGAAGTGCACGAGACGCGTTGGTCCGAGATCGGGGTGGCGGCGAGACCGGGGGCGACGGCCGACTCGGGAAGGCGGCCGAGAACCCGGGCGCTGCCGACGCCCGATATCGGACCCACCCGGAGGGACGCGAAGGCCGGGGCGCTCGCTTTGTTGCCGACCTTGGGTGTGGGGCCCGCCACACCCTGCGGTCGGCGCCGCACGAGCATCCCCGGCCTTCGCGTCGCGTCCGCGCACACTTGTGCTGAGCTTCCCTAGGGCCGCACGCCGGGCGACTCGAGCGGCATGCCGGCAGCGCGCGCCGCCAGATAGACCTGCAGGTCGACAAGGTCCGGCGCGCCGAAGGCCGGCGGCCGCGCGCGCACGCCGGCGTAGCACCCGCGGATGCGCCGCTCGAGCGTGCCCACCGATTGCCATTCGAGCCGGTAGACCGGGTAGCCGGTCGGATGGGCCTGCGGGATCGTGCTGCCGCCGAGCTTGCGGCCGGCGAGATCTTCGTGGCACTGCGCGCAGGCGAGATCGAGCGCGCCGACGCGTCGGTGGAACAACGCCTCGCCTCGCGCGCGCGCGGCCGCGAGCCGCGCATCGGCCGGCGGCGCGATCGGCAGACCCCGCGATTGCAGCGCGACGTAGGCTTCCAGCGAGACCAGCGGCTCGCTCTCGGGCGCCCAGGCATCCCCGCGTTGACGCTCGACGCGGCACGACGCGATCCGCTGGGCGAGCGTCACCGGCCGCCCGGAGGCCGCGTCGATCGACGGGTACCGCGCCGCCACCCCGCGCATCGAGGTTCGCGCCTCGCCATGGCAGTCGGCGCAGGGGCGCTCGACGCCACCGTCGGTACGCCGCCAGGCCGCTTCGCCCTCGGCGACCCACAGCATCGCCGGGTTCTGCGCGTCGTCGCGCTGCATCGCCTGCGTGGCCGCGCCCATGTACTCGAAGCCGGAGCGACGCGCTCCGGCCGGCGCGTCGGCGGACGCGGCGGGAATCGGCGCCGCGATCAGCGGCACCGCGAGCGCGAGCCATCGGGCGTACGCGGCGGGGCGTCGACCGCCGATCGTCATGTCACGACGATCGCCGCGATCTCGGTCTGCGCGAATCCGTTGTCGCCTTCCCAGGTGAACGTCATCGGTCCGCTCGAGGTCGCGAGCGCGTGGAACGAGAGGTACGGATTGGCGGCGACCGCCGGATAGAGGTCGGCGGCGAAGACGACCTCCCCGTCGTAGCGGCAGGTGAACCGGCGCAGCACGTCGCGCGGGACGCGCGCACCGTCGGCGCCGGCCCGGTAGCCGGTCTCCATCGGGTGCGCGATGATCGCGCGGACCTCGAACACCTCGCCGCGGCGCACCGACGGCGGCACCGTGAGCAGAGCGCGGGCCATCAGGAATCACCCTCGACGCAGGCGGCCAGCGTCACCAGCACGTCGACGCTCGCCGACCAATACGACCCGTCGCTCGTCTTCGCGATCGCGACCAGGTTCTGCGAGGTCGCGAGCCGGATGCGCGTGGCGACCGCCGCGCGCCCGGACCGCGGGCCCAGGTGGAAGCGGGCGACGTCGCGCTCCGGGTTCTTCTCGTTGAAGATCGCGATCGAGACGACGTGATCGGCCGCGCTCATCGGGCTGGCGACCGACACCGCCAGCGGAACGACGTTGCCGTTGTCGACCAGCCGGGCGACGTCGAGCGTCACCCGCCCGGGGACGACCGGCGCGCCGCCGGTCCAGGCACGGATCGCGGCGGCGAGATCTTCCGCCGCCGCCCGCGCCGGGCGGACCACGACGAGCGCGCCGGCGGCGAGCGCCGCGGCGACGACTTGGCGGCGCGACGCCGACCGCGCGGTGGCGGCGCCGACCGCGACACCCGATCCGCAGGAGGACTTCATCGACTAGGGCCTGCCGGCGCCGGCGGGCCGGTCGCGCAGCGAGACGAGCAACGCGACGACGTCCTCGACCTGTTGCGCGGTGAAGAGCGGCCGGCCGCTCCAGGCGCCCGCCTCCTGCGCGCGGCCGTCGATCCGGTGGTAGGCCGGCATCGTCGTCGCGGGATTGACCCGGCGGCTGTCGACGATCCGCAGCCGGATCTGGCCGGCGGAGAGCCGGCCGCCGACACCGGCGAGGTCGGGACCGATGTCGCCCTGGAAGCGCTCTTCGGGGAACGGCCCGGCGTGGCAGAGCAGACACATGCCGACCTGGCGATCGACGACGATCGCGCGTCCGCGCGCCGGGTCGCCGATGCGGCCGGCGAGCGGGTCGCCGACCGCGTCGCCGGTGACGACGAAGGCGGCGACCGGCGACGGCGCCGAGGCGACCGAGCCGGCGTCGAACGCCACGCCGATCGCCAGCGCGCAAGCGCCACGGCGCGCGAACCTCGCCAGCGTGCCGATCCGCTCGCGGATCACGCCCGCCGCAGATCGTGGTTCTTGACCGGCAGGTCGCGGATGCGCTTGCCGGTCGCGGCGAAGATCGCGTTGAGCACCGCGGGCGCCGCCACCGCGATCGTCGGCTCGCCGACGCCTCCCCAGAACCCGCCCGACGGCACGAGCACCGTCTCGACCTTCGGCATCTCGTCGATCCGGAGCGGCCGGTAGGTGTCGAAGTTCGTCTGCTCGATGCGCCCGTCCTTGACCGTGCATTCGCCGTAGAGGGCGGCGGAGAGTCCGTAGACGAACGACCCCTCGACCTGCGCCTCGACCTGCTGCGGATTGACGACGTGTCCCGGATCGGTCGCTGCGACGATCCGGTGGATCTTCAGCACGCCCGTGTCGCTGACCGAGACTTCGGCGCAGGCGGCGACGTAGCTGCCGAAGCCCATGACCTGGGCGAGCCCGCGGTGGACGCCGCGCGGCGGCGGCGTGTCCCAGCCGACGCGCTCTGCGACCGCGTTCAGGACCGCGAGGTGCTTCGGCGATCCGGCGAGCAGCCGGCGCCGCAGCGCCAGCGGATCCTGCCTCGTCGCGTGCGCGATCTCGTCGATGAAGCACTCGACGTAGATCGCGTTGTGATTCAGGTTCACCCCGCGCCAGAAGCCGGGCGGGACGTGCGGGTTGCGCATCGCGTGGTCGATCAGGATCGCCGGAATCGCGTAGCCGAACCGGCCCTCGGCGCCGTCGGGATTGAGTCCCTGGAAGGCGACCGGGTCCTTGCCGTCGCGCACGTTCTGCGGGAACACGCCGGCGAGGATCGATTGGCCGGAAATGCGCATGTGCAGGCCGGTGACGTCGCCCTGCGCGTTCAGGCCGGCGACCATCTTGCACTGCGTCACCGGGTGGTAGCGGCCGTGCTGCATGTCCTCCTCGCGGGTCCACAGGAGCTTGACCGGCGTGCCGGGCGTCTCCTTCGCGATCAGCACCGCCTGGCGCACCCAGTCGTGCACCGCGCCGCGCCGGCCGAATCCGCCGCCCAGCGGCAGCTTGTAGACCTCGCACTTGGCGAGCGGCAGCCCGGACGCCTCCGCCGCGGCCGCCAGCGCCGCCTCGCCGTTCTGCGTCGGTGTCCACACTTCGCAGCGCTCGGCGGTGACGCGCGCCGTCGCGTTCATCGGCTCCATCGTCGCGTGGTTCTGGTGCGGATACGAATAGACCGCCTCGATCCGGCGCGCCGCGGCGGCGATCGCGGCGTGCGCGTCGCCGACCTGGTTGCCGACCGCCGCTTCCCGCGCGTCCAGACCGGCCTTCAGCACCTGCGCGAACTTGGCGCTCGATTCGCCGGCGTTCGGACCGTAGTCCCAGTCGATCGGCAACGCGTCGAGCGCGCTCTTCGCGTGCCACCAGGTATCGGCGATCACCGCCACCGCGGAATCGCCGACGCGCACCACTTTCTTCACGCCCGGACGGCGCATCGCCACCGCCTCGTCGACGCCGCGGACCTTGCCGCCGAAGACCGGGCAGTCGCGGATCGCCGCGTTGAGGAGGCCGGGGAGCTTGAGGTCCGCGCCGTAGACGAGCGCGCCGGTGGTCTTCTCGACGGTGTCGAGCCGCGCGACGCGCTGGCCGGCGATCTTCCAGTCCTTCGGGTCCTTGAGCGGGACGTCGGTCGGCGCCTTGAGCTTCGCCGCCATCGGCGCGAGCCGACCGTAGGTCTGGGCGCGTCCGGTCGGGACGTGGACGACCTGGCCCATCGAGGCGGCGCACTCGGTCACCGGCACGCCCCAGCCGTCCGCGGCGGCCTGCACGAGCATCATCCGCGCCGCCGCGCCGCCCTTGCGCACATAGTCGTGGGATTCGCGGATGCCGCGGCTGCCGCCGGTCGAGAAATTGCCCCAGACGCGGTTGCGCGCCAGGTTCTGTCCGGGCGTCGGATACTCGGTGCGCACCCTCGCCCAGTCGCACTCGAGCTCCTCGGCGACGAGCTGGGCGAGCCCGGTCAGCGTGCCCTGCCCCATTTCCGAGCGGGCGATGCGCACGATCACCGTCTCGTCGGGCCGGACGACGACCCAGGCGTTGATCTCCGGCGCGTCGGGCGCCTGCGCGGAGGCGGGGGACAGGAACGGCACGTGGAAGCCGACGACCAGGCTGCCGGCGGTCGCCGCCGAGGCGCCGAGGAAGCGCCGGCGCGGCCGGCTCGCCGGCGCGCCCCGCGGGTCGCACACCGGGTCGGTGCCCGGAACCGTCGTCGATCGGGTGTGGTCGCGCGCTCATGTCCGGCTCTCCTCGTCGGCCGAGGCCGACACCACGTGGACGATCTCGATCCCGGCGCGCCGCGCGTCGCCGCCTTGCGCCGCGACCTTGATCGCCGCGCGAACCCGGTTGTAGGTCCCGCAACGGCAAACGTTGGTGATCGACGCGTCGATGTCGGCGTCGGAAGGGTTCGGCTTGTCGCGCAAGAGCGCGGCGGCGGCCATGATCATCCCCGACTGGCAGTAGCCGCACTGAGGAACGTCGAGCGCGAGCCACGCCTTCTGCAGCGGATGCGAGCCGTCCGGCGAAAGACCCTCGATGGTGACGATCTTCGCGCCGGGCTTCACCGCGGAGACCGGCAGCACGCAACTGCGGACCGGTTCGCCGTCGATGTGCACCGTGCACGAGCCGCACTGGGCGACGCCGCAACCGTACTTGGTGCCGGTGAGGCCCAGCTGTTCGCGCAGCACCCACAGCAGGGGAGTATCGGGTTCGGCGTCGTGCGTGAGCGCGCGGCCATTGACATCGAGCTGGGGCATCGGATCTCCTCGCGAGTCGGGCGGAGGTGGCGGGACCATTGTAGCGATCGCGACCCCACGGCGGTGCGCCGTCGGCGGCAGGGCCGGCGACTACCCGGGTGAACAGCGGTCGCAGGAGGCCATTCCGTCGCGACAGGCCCGGTCGGCGCGCAGCGCGCTGGCGCACCGCAACAATCCCGGCAGGGTTGAACTGGGCGGCGATCGCCCCGACCATGTCGGCACCGGTGCGCCCGCGCGCCCGCCGGTCACCGATGCGATTCGACACCCCCGACCCGGCCTACACCGGCTCGCCTCGTTCGCGGGCGAACTTCCGCATCGCGGTGCGCCTCGTGCTGGTGTTCGTCGGGCTCCTGTGGCTCGTCCAGCTCTTGAACTGGGGCCTCGGGCCCGATCCCGGGCCGTTCGCGCTCAAGCCGAGGAACGCGGCCGGCCTGGCCGGCATCGCCTTCGCGCCGCTGCTGCACGCGGACTTCGGCCACCTGCTCGCCAACACACTGCCGCTCGTACTGCTGGGCATCGCCGCGCTGCACCTGTATCCGCGTTCGGCATTGCGCGCGCTGCCGTTCCTCTACCTCGGCCCGGGCGTCGCCGTCTGGCTCCTCGGGCGCAACGGACTGCACGTCGGCGCCAGCGGGATCGTCTACGGGCTGATCGCGTTCGTCTTCGTCGCCGGGCTGGTCAAGCGGGACCGCCGGGCGATCTCGGCGTCGATGATCGTCGCGTTCCTCTACGGCACCGCGATCTGGGGCGTGCTGCCGATCCAACCGCGGGTGTCCTGGGAGACGCACCTCGCCGGCGCGCTCATCGGCATCGTGGCGGCGCTGGTCGGGCGCCGGGCCGACCGTGTGCCGATCGTCCGCTACGACTGGGAGGCCGAGTCGGTCGTCGACCTCGCGGTCGACCGCGAGCGACCACCGGATCGAACGCCGGTCGAAGACACCGGCGCCGACGCCGGACCGGACCCCGACGGGGCGGGCCCGGAGCGTCCGCGCGCGTCGCTCGCGCCGGCCTGGATCTGGGACGGCCAGCGCTACCGGCCGGCCGACGTCGACGACCCGCGCGGCCAGACGCTGCACTGAGTCGACGCGGCCGAGCCACACTCCGCATGCCCGCGAAGGCGCGGCGACGATGACCGCCCGGGCCGTCCTCTTCACGCGACATTTCCGGCGCCGTCTGTCGCGCAGGATCGCGGCCGCGACCTTCGACCGGCTCGACCGTCCAGACCCGGTGCCGCTGCTCTGGTCGAAGGGAATCGCGCTGGCCTGCGACGCCCGCGGAGACGACGACTACTGGCATCGCCCGACGGAGAACGTGGAACCGGAGGAGCGGTTCGTCTCCGCCTACCGCCACGCCGCCGGACGGGTCTGGGTGCGACTGTCGACGCGTGCGCGCGCCGGCCTGGCCACCGACCTCGACACCTTCGCGCGACGCGTCGTTCCGGCGCTCCACCGACCCTTCGTGCTGGTGACGACCGACGGCGATATCGGCGTTCCGTCCGAGGTCCGGGTCGAAACCGTCGACGCGCTCCTCGCCTCGCCGGCGATGGTCGCGTGGTACACGCAGAACCACGACGGCGGTCGGCCCGAACGGATCCGGCCCATCCCGATCGGCCTCGACCTCCATACGCCCAGACCCTGGACCAGTCCGCGCGGGCTGGTCGAGCGGCTCGCGACGCTGCGCGCCGAGCGCGTCGACGCGGCGCGCCAGCCGCTGCGCGTCGTCTGCGACCTGGGTTTGAGCCTCGCGTCGGTCGACCGGGCGAGAGCGGTCGTCGCCGTCTCGCGTCTGCCCTGGGCCGACAACGTCGACACGCGGCTGTCCCAGGCGGCGATCTGGCGCCGGTACGCGGCGAGCCCGTTCGTCCTGAGCTCCCGGGGCAACGGTCTGGACGCCCATCGCACCTGGGAAGCGCTCTGCCTGGGCTCGATCGTCGTGACCACGCGCTCGAGTCTCGCGCCGCTCTACGAAGGTCTGCCGGTGGCGATCGTCGACGACTGGCGCGAGGTCGCTGACCTCGCGAATCTACGACGCTGGCAGGAAGAGCTCGCCCCGCTGACCGATCGCGACCGCGTCTGGGGGCGACTCGCGCCGGAACACTGGACCGGGCGCATGGACGCGGAGCTGGAGTCGCGAACCGCGCCGCGCGTCGGTCGCGAACCGCCGGCGCATCGTTGAACGCCGGCGGCGGTTCCGCACGCCGCCGCGCGCCCTCAGTCGCACGACAGCCGCACCCGCTCGGTGTGACGGAACACCGGTGCGCCGTCGCCCAGGCTCTCGAGGAAGGCGACCAGGTCCGCGCTCTCCTCGGGCGAGAGCCGGAGCGGCTTCAGGATCCGCTCGCCGTGCACGTGCAATCGCTCCTCGTTCAATTCGGAGTAGTGGCGGACGACATCGGCCAGCGTCTTCAGGCTCCCGTCGTGCATGTACGGCGCGCTCGCCGCGACGTTGCGCAGACCGGGGACCCTGAACTCGCCGAAATTGCGATGCTCCTGCGCGACATGGCGCGTCGAGGTCGCGGTCGTCCGCGCGGTGTCGTCGCTGTAACGGCCGAGCAGGTTGTACGGGTTCGCCTTGAGCTTGGCGATCCCGCCGTGGCGTCCCGGATCGACGCGACCCGGCGCGGCGAAGTGCGGCAGGCCGATGTCGTGGAACTCGCCGTTGGTGAATCGCGGTCCGGCATGGCAGACATCGCAGGATCCGCGGCCGACGAAGAGCTTCAGTCCGCGCCTCGCCGCGTCCGGGTAACGCGCGATGCCGGTCCGGTCGCCGCGCGCGAGCGCGTCGCGGAAATCGTCGAACGGCGTTCGGCCCGACGCGAGCGTCTCCTGGAACGCCGCCAGCGCCTTGCCGATGTCGACCAGGACGCGACGGTCGTCGCCGCCGGGTGCCCGGCCGAAGCTGCGCCGGTAGCGGCAGGCGAAGTCCGGCACCTCGCGGATCGTCCTGGCGACGCCCGCTTCGGTCATTCCCATCTCGCGCGGATCGAGCAGCGGGCGCAGGCTCTGCGCCCACAGGTTGTCGTTCGCGCCGTCCCAGCCGAACCAGCGGTTCATCCGCGCGTCGACGACCGTGGGTGCGTTGCGATCGACCGGTGCGAGTCCGATCGAGCGAGCCTGCCCGTCGGTCCAGTGCCGACCCGGCTGGTGGCAACGCGCGCAGGACACCAGACCGTTGGCCGACAGCCGGGTGTCGAAGAAGAGTCGCTCGCCGAACGCGATCGCCTCGGCGTCGCCCGACACCCGGTTCGACGGATCGCGCCCGGGCGACGGCGGCCAGGGACCATGCGAGAGGATCCTGGCGATCTCCTCGGGCGTGAAGCCGGCGTTGAGCGCGTCGTCGGCCTGCACCGGTCCGGCGAGACTCGTCGCGGCGAGCGCGATCGCGGCGAGCGACCGGCGCGCCCCGCCTCGATTCAACGCACGTCCTCCCGCGCAGCGACCCGATCGTCGCGCCTGCCGTCGTGCACCTGGAACGCGAACTCCCAGCGCCCAGGCATGTGGAAGAGGAGCCCTTCGGCGCGCCAACGCCCCGGCGAGGATTGGCGGACCGTCGGCCGGTAGTTCATCCCGTGCCGGTGCTCGGGCATCGTCGCGTCGATCCGGACCGCGATCGGCGGCTGCGCCCCGGGCTTCGTGCAGACCGCCAGGTCGACGACGAAATGCTCGCCGACCCGTACCGGCGAAGGCGACGTGCGGTAGACGACGACGTAGCGCTCGCTCTCCGCCACGCGTCCATCCGCCAGCAGATCGCCCCCGCAGCCGGCCGGGGTTTGCGCGGTCGCGGTGCCGGTCGCCGCGACCGAGGCGGAGGCCGCCACCACGACCAACCACACCCTCACCGACGCCCGGGATCCCATGCCTCCGGCCGTCGCTAGCGCGGCGCCGCCGATCCGAACAAGGCCTCGCCGTTGCGCCACGCGATCCGCTCGGCGAGATCCTTCGGCAGGTCGGCGAGCCAGGCGCGCGACCAGCCCGCGTGCAGGACGACGTAGTGCCAGCGTTCCGGTGTGTACGTGTCGGTCCCGACCATGAAGCGGTCCGGGAACTCGACGAACACGGCGCGCCAGTCCGGGTCGACCTTTCCGCCGCTGCCGTGCTCGCTGCGGAAGGCGAGATCGCACCACAGGTTGCGGTGCTTGCGCAGCATCGCGCGCACCTCGTCGGGCCGCTCGAACCCCGAGTGCGCCCACAGCACGCGCGCCTGCGGATCCTGCCGGAAAAGCCGCTCGACCGCGTCGACGTCCGAATGCGCGTGCAGCACGAGCTTGTGACGCTTCGCGAGCTCGACGACCTTCCTCGGGTTGGGCAGGTCGGCGTCGGCGCCGTACAGGTGGAACTCGCCGATCGCGACGTAGCGCGCCTTCGCCAGCCGTTCCTCGAGCCAGGGCACCAGCGTCTCGTCGCGGACCCAGGTCGAGACGTCGGCCCGCGTGCGGTACGGCCGCAACGACGGCAGGATCAGGTCCGGCGCGAGCGCCGCGAGCTTGTGCGTGCCCTCGTCGCCGGAGCTCGACACCAGCGCGCGCTTGAGGCCGGCCTTGCGGAGCAGCACGACCGCGTCGGCCGGCGGCAGGACCTCGACCGCGTCATGGCTGTAATGGACGTGCGCGTCGAACACCGGCAGGTCGGCGGCGAACGCGAACGCGGCGAGCGGTCCGGCGAGAACGACGGCGGCGAACGAGCGGATGGGGTCGGGCATCGGTAACCTCCGGTCGGGGCGGGTCGCGCGCCTCACGGCGCCGCACCCGCCAGACGCGTAGCTTAGCGCGCAGGGAGTCCGGGGGGCCGGGTTCCCGTCCGCCCGGGCCCCGGGATCCGGCCTGCCGCGCCGGGGTCCGGATTCCGGATCGTGGCCCTGAGACAATAGCCGCGTGCTGGACGTACTCGCCGCCACCTTTCCCTTTTTCGCGCTGGTGCTCGCCGGCCACGTCGCCACCCGGCGGGGAATGCTGCCGCAGCCGGCGATCGCCGGATTGAACTCGTTCGTCCTGTACTTCGCTCTGCCGGCGATGCTCTTCCGCTTCGGCGCGACGACCCCGGTGATGGCGGCGCTCGGCGGCGGCCTCACCGCCGTCTGGCTGTTCTGCATGCTCGTCCTCGTGGCGTTCTCGATCGCGGTGACCCGATCGGCGCGCATCGGCTGGAACGACGCCGCGTTCGGCGCGCTGGTCGCGACGTTCCCGAACACCGGGTACATGGGCGTGCCGCTGCTGGCGGCGCTGCTGGGCGAGGCGGCGGCCGCACCGGCGATCGCGACGATCCTGCTCGACCTCGTGTTCACGAGTTCGCTATGCGTCGCGCTGTCGCGCCTCGGGTCCGCCGGCACGCACGGTGCCGGCGTCGCCGCGCGCGACGCGCTCGTCGGCGTGGTGAAGAACCCGCTGCCCTGGTCGATCGTCGCCGGGATCGCGGTCCACGCCTCCGCGGTCCCGTTGCCCGGACCGCTGGCCAGGACGATCGCCCTGCTCGCCGACGCCGCGTCGCCCGCCGCCCTCTTCACGATCGGCGCGATGCTCGCGCGCTCGCAGATGACGAGCCCGACCCGGACGCCGGCGGCCGACGTCGTACCGCTGGCGCTGGTCAAGCTCGTCGTCCATCCGCTGCTGGTGCTGGCGATCGGACTGGCCGCGATCGACCTCGGGCTCCCGCTCGGCCGCGCCTCGCTCACCGTTGTCGTGCTCGTCGCCGCGCTGCCGTCGGCGAGCAACGTGGCGGTCCTCGCCGAACGATTCGGCGCCGACAGCGGACGGATCGCGCGGGTGATCCTGCTGTCGACCGCGGCGGCGTTCCTCAGCTTCTCGGCGGCGGTGGCCTGGCTCGTCTGAGCGCCGGGGGCGGACCGGAGGGCGCGCTGGGAACGCGCCACAACCGTCCGAGCGCGGCGACGATCCGCCAGCCCAGGCGCCGCCATCCGGGCAGGTGGTGATCGTAGACGGCGTCGAACTCCGACATCGGCACCGCCGCGCGGGCGAGCTTGAAGCCGCCGACGCCTCCCGACAGGTTGATCCGCGCGCCCCGATGCCGCCCGTGCTGGAGGATCAGCGCGACGATCGCCCGGTAGAGCCCGTCCTCCGGCGGCCTGCCGGTGTCGTAGCCGACCGTCCCGCCGGTCAGCACGCCGTTGCGGGTGAACGTCGTCACGTGGGCGAGGACCCTGCTCCCCTCGCGAATGACGCTGGTGGCGAAGGTGGCGGACTCGAGCATGCGCGAGAACGCCAGCGTCGTGTACGCCGGATTGAGCCGCGTGTAGCGATCGATGTAGAGCGCCCGGTACTGCGTGGCGAGGGTGACGGCGTCGTCCGGATCCCGGGTCACGCCGAACGCCCATCCCGGCCGACCCAGCAGGCGCCGGTCGCGCCAGGCGTTCGCGTTGTGCGCGAACCGCGTCGACGCGGGATCGACGACGTACACGACGCGCGCGCGCACCGGTCGGAATCCCGCCGCCCCGAGCGCGCGTGCGTGCGCATCGTCGAGGGCCGGATTGACCGACCGGTGGACGATCGCGTGCCGGGGATAGCGGGCGACGAGCCAGGCGACCAGCGCGCGGCAGCGCTCCGCCCCCAGCGAGCGGACCGGATTGGTCGCGAGGAGCCAGTTGTCGACGTAGACGACACGGTCGATCGCGAGCAGGCGCAGCACCAAACCGGCGGCGACGAACGCCGGCGTCGCCAGCCACCGCAGCCACAGCGGCTTCAGCCGTCGCGCCTCCCGCGCCGGGTAGCGCGCGTACTGCGACAGCGGCGAGCAGACGTAGGTGCGCACCGGCCCGCTCGTCGCGATCGCGATCGGCACGATCTCGCCGCCGACATCGAGCAGCCGGAAATCGACGTGGGCGTTCTCGACCAGCGCGTCGACGCCGTCGAGGGCGAGCGAGGCGAGCCAGCGATCGACCCGCGGGTCGGTCGCGGCCGCCCGGGCGTCGAGCTCGCGGATGTCGATGGACAAGGGCCGTACCGGTCGCGCGGCCGGTCGCGTCGGTCCCGCCGCGCGCGCATTCAACCACACCCGGGTGACCGCGGGGGGGCTCCGTGCGATGATCGACGCCCGCCGAGCGGCGTCGCCCGGCGCCCGCGACCCGACCGGAACAGACGATGGACAAGCCGCACGCCCCGTCGACCGCCCGCAACCGCGACCCGATCCTGGCGGTGCTGCGCGAGGTGTTCGCCGGGCGTCGCTCGGTGCTGGAGATCGGCAGCGGCACCGGCGAGCATGCGGTCCATTTCGCCGCGGCGTTGCCGCAACTGCGCTGGCAGACCTCGGAGCGCGCCGAGTGCCTGCCGGGGCTGCGGCTGTGGACCGACGAGACCTCGCTGCCGAACCTGCCCCCGCCGATCGAGCTCGACGTGGACGGCGCCTGGCCCGCCGGCCGCTACGACGCGGTGTTCACCTCGAACACGCTGCACATCCTCCATTGGGACCAGGTCGTCCGGCTGTTCGAGCGGCTCGCGTCGGTCCTCGCGCCGGACGCCGTCGTCGCGATCTACGGCCCGTTCAATCGCGACGGACGGTACACGACCGAGAGCAACGCCGCCTTCGACGCGTCGCTCAGGGCGGTCGATCCGCTGCGGGGTCTGCGCGACGTCGCGCAGGTGGCCGCGCTCGCCCGCGCGGCCGGCCTCGCGCTCGTCGGCGAGCGGGCGATGCCGGCGAACAACCTCACTCTCGTCTTCCGGACCGCCGTCGCTTCGGCGCCGCCCGCGAGCTGACGCGCGAGGAGCCCGCGATGTCCACCTACACCGCCACCACCCGCTGGGACCGCGGCGACGACGACTTCCTCGACCGCCGCTACCACCGGCGGCACGCGATCCGTTTCGACGGCGGCGTCGAGATCGTCGCGTCGTCGTCGCCGCAGGTCGTGCCGGTACCGATGTCCGATCCATCGGCGGTGGATCCGGAGGAGGCGTTCGTCGCGTCGATCTCGAGCTGCCACCTGCTGTGGTTCCTGTCGATCGCCGCGTCGCGCGGTTTCCGCGTTGATCGCTACGAGGACCGGGCGACCGGGACGATGGCGCGCGACGCGCGCGGCCGGCTCGCGATCGTGCGCGTCGTGCTGGCGCCGGACGCGCGCTTCTCCGGACCGCGCGCCCCCACCCGGGCCGAGATCCAGGACATGCACGAGCGCGCCCACGACGAGTGCTTCATCGCCAACTCGGTGCGCTCGGAAGTCGTCTGCGAACCGGTCTGGCCGCCGCGGTCGACCTAGGAAGACGCTGTGCGCGCGGGCGCTAGCCCGCGCGGCGTTCGGCGAGATCGACGACACGCGCGCTCGCGCGCCGCGCGATCGCCGCCGGCGAGCGCTCCGCCAGGACGGTGTCGAGCTCGACCGCGGGCACCGGCCGGGAGACGAGGTAGCCCTGGAGCGCGTCGCAGCCCATCGCCCGCAGCAGCTCCGCCTGCGCCTCGCGTTCGACGCCCTCGGCGACAACGATCCGACCGAGGCTGTGCGCGAGCGCGATCACCGAGCGGGTGATCTCGACGTCCTCGGTATCCGCCGGGAGGTCGACGACGAACTCCCGGTCGATCTTGATCGTGTCGATCGGGAAGCGTCGCAGCCACGCGAGCGACGAATAGCCGGTGCCGAAGTCGTCGAGCGCGAGCCGCACACCCAGCGTCTTGAGTTCGCTCAACAGCGAGGCGACGCGCGGCTCGTCGTGCATGACCAGCGTCTCGGTGAGTTCGAGCTCGATCTGGCGGGGGTCGACGCCGGAAAGCGAGATCGCCGACTCGACGTCGGCCGCGAGCGCGTTGTCGCGGAACTGCCGCGGCGAGAGGTTGACGGCGACGCGGATCGGATGGCCGGCGGCGGCCCACGCGCGCGCCTGCGCGAAGGCCACGTTCATCGCCCAGCGGCCGATCGGCACGATCAGCCCGGTCTCCTCGGCGATCGGGATGAAGGTCCCGGGCATGACGAGGCCGCGCAGCGGATGCTCCCAGCGCAGCAGCGCTTCGGCGGCGAGCACGCGACCGTCGTTCGCGGCGACGACCGGCTGCCAGAAGACGCGGAACTGCCCGGACTCTAGCGCGTGCCGCAGGTCGTTGGCGATCGAGACGCGCTCGCGCGCCCGGATCTGCAGCTCGCGCGAGAACGACCCGACCGCGTTGCCGCCGGCGGCCTTGACGCGGTACATCGCGAGGTCGGCCTGCTGGAGGAGCTCGTCCAGGTCGCGCGAATCGTCCGGATACAACGCGACGCCGATCGACGCGGACAGGTGGATCTCGTGGTTGTTGATCTCCTGCGGCAGCGCCAGCGCGCGGACCAGCCGGCGCGCGGCGGCGAGCCCGGCCCCGGGCGCGTCCTCCTCGACCAGCACGACGAACTCGTCGCCGCCCAATCGGGCGATCCGCTCGGTCGCCCGGACGGCCGACCGCAGGCGCTTCGCCGTCTCCTGCAGCACCCGGTCGCCGACCGCGTGGCCGTGCATGTCATTGACCTGCTTGAAGCCGTCGAGATCGACGAACAGGATCGCCACGCGCCGGTCGTTGCGCCGCGCATGCGAGATCGACGCGGCGAGCTCGTCGCGGAAGATCGTGCGGTTGAGCAGCCCGGTGAGTCCGTCGTAGTGGGCGAGCTCGTGGACACGCTGCTCGGCGCGCTTGTCGGGCGTGAGATCGCGGGCGATGCCGCGGTAGCCCCGGAAGGTCCCGTCGGCGGCGAATACCGGGTCCCCGCTCACCGTCGTCCAGCGTTGCGCGCCGTCCACGGTCCGGGCGTAGACGAAATCGCGGAACGGCTCGCGACGCTCGAGCATCGCGCGGTGGGCGGTCCAGATCGGGTCGGACGCGTCGACGCCCGGCAGCTCCCAGCGGCGACGGCCCTCGTGCTGCGCGTCGACCCAATCGTGCGCCCGTCCGGCCGGTTTCACCCGAACGAACCGCAGCTCGGCGTCCTGCTCCCAGTACCGGTCGCTCGACAGCGCGGTCAGCGTCGCGAACTTGGCCTCGCGGGCGCCGAGCTCGTCGGTGGTACGGGCAAGCTCGGCGGCCAACCGCTCGCCCCGCTGGTCCCTGGCTCCGAGCGCCTCGTCGACCCGCCCGAGGAAGGCGGCCCAGCCCTCGGCGTCCGGCGGGGTCGCGGCGTCGAGCCCGGCGGCGGCCAGCACCTCGGCAGCCGGGCGCGGGGACGGGCTCATCGGCGCCCCCCGGATCGGGGGCCGCGTGAACGGCCGGTCGGGCGTGGAGTGGGAGTCGACATGACGGCGGGTTGACGAGGACGACCGGGCGCGCGGCCGACAGGGCTACCCTTGCGGATATCGGCGCCGACCCGGCGCCGGCACAGGGTCGGGGCCCGCCCGGAGACGAGAAATTCCGTCGATCGCGCTGTCGACGACAACAATACCCGCGCCCGAGCATCCCGGCGCCGGCCCGGTCGTCTTGCGGGATCCGGCCGCACGATCGCGGTGTCGTCGATGGAGGCGACGGGTCAGCGGCGGTACCGTCGCTATCTGAGCAGCAGCACCGGGACCGTCGCGGCGGCCAGCACCTTGGTCGCGACCGACCCCATCACCAGGTTGCCCATCGCCGTATGACCGTGCGTGCCCATGACGATGAGGTCGCAGCCGGACGCGGCGGCGTGATGGACGATCTCGCGGCCGGCGTCGCCGACGAGTTTAACCGTCGTCGGGACGATACCTTGCGCCTCCAGCCTCGCCGCGGCCGGCGCGAGCGCCGCCTCGCTTTCCTCGGCGTAGTACTTCTCGACCGCCTCCTTGCCCGCCCAGGCGGCGGCGCGCGGATAGGGAATCGGCGCATGGACGTGGACGAGTTCGACCGCGGGCCTGTCGCGGAACCAGCCCAGTCGCGCGACGAAGGCGTCCAGTGCGGCGAGCGCGGGGTTCGATCCGTCGGTGGCGATCAGGACCTTCATCGCGGCAGGCTCCGGCGAGGGGAAAACATTAGTGTAGCGGACGCTCGATCGCCGGCCTTGCGTCGGCTCAAGCCGCGACGAGGGACAGCGTCGCGACGACCTGATCGGGGTCGTCCGGGTCGTCGGCGGTCGTGAAGCCCAGGCCTTCGGTGAACTTGATCATGTTGTGGTTCGCGCGCAGAACGGCACCCTGCAGCCGCTTGAACCCGCGTTGCCGAGCGCAGGCGATGAGCCGCCCCATCAGCTGCCGGGCGACACCGCGGCCCTGCCAGGCGTCGTCGACGACGATCGCGAACTCGGCGCTCTCGCCGTCGGGATTGCCGATGTAGCGGGCGACCGCGATGATGCGCTGCCCTCCGGGCGCGCCGGCGTCCCGGGCGATGACCACGAGCGCCATCTCGCGGTCGTAGTCCACCTGCGTGAACCGGGCGAGCATGTGCGGCGTCAGCTCGTGCAGCCGGTAGAAGAAGCGGAAGAAGCGCGTCTCCTCCGACAGTCCGTTGACGAAGCGCTTCTCCATCTCCGCGTCCTCGGGGCGGATCGCGCGGACCGCGAGCCGCGTGCCGTCGGCGAGTTCGAGCGTCCCGCCGAGCTCGACCGGATACGGGTGGATCGCCATGTGGCCGTAGCCGCGTCGGGCCTTGCGGCGCGGATCGAGGGCGACGCGGGCCGCGCCGATGATCGCGCTGCCCGGCGAGACCAGCACCGGGTCGAGGTCGAGTTCGCGCACCCAGGGGCAGGCGCAGACCAGCGCCGAGAGCTGGAGCAGCAGGCGGACCAGCGGCTCGATCTCGGTATCGGCGGTCAGGCCGGTCAACGCCGATCGACCGCGTCGCGGTCCGCTCACGAGGTCGAGCGCCAAGCGACGGTTGAGCGGCGGCAGCGCGAGGAAGCGCTCGGCCGGCGGCAGCGGCGGCCTCACGCTGGTGCCGTAGGTGATGACCGGCCCGAAGACCGGGTCGTGGACGACGCCGATCGCGAGTTCGCGCGCGCGCTCGATCCTCGGCGACTTGCGCACGAAGACGTGTCCCCCCCATCCGGGTCCGGTGAGGACGGTCCGCGCTTCCTCGACCAGCCCCGCGTACGCCCTCGACAGCGCGCGACCGTCGGCGATCGGCCCGCGCGACGGCAGCGGCAGCGGCAGCGGGGCGTCGACCGCGAGGTGGACCGGATAGCCCATTCTCCGCGCCACCACGCGCGCCTCGGCGAGCGTATCCGCACGCTCGAGCTGCGGCACCGGCAGCCCGAAGGCCGCGAGCAGGTGGGCGAGCTCGGTGGCCGGCAGCGTCCGCCGGTCGCCGATGCCGGCGCGGATTCGCTCGACGGCGGCCAGGTCCGGCGGTTCGGGCTCCGGCGAGGGCGGCGGCACCTCGAGCAGCAACTCCTGGTGACGCCGGTACGCGGCGAGGAAGGCGAGCGCTTCGACCGCGTTCTCGGGCGTATAGAAGTTGGCGATGCCGCCGGCCTCGAGCGCCTGGTGCGCCTCGCGCCGGTTGATCGCGCCGAGCCAGGCGCCGAGCACCGGCTTGCCGCTGCCGCGGGCGACCGTCGCGATCGCCCGCGCAGCGTCGGTCGGAGGATCGACCGGGCGCGGGACGTGCAGCGCGACGACGGCGTCGACGTTGCCATCGGCGAGGACCGCCTCGACCGCCGCCGCGAACCGCTCCGGAGGCGCCTCGCCACGGACATCGACCGGATTGGCGCGCTGCGACTCCTCGGGCAGGAGCGCGTCGAGGCGGGCCACGGTGCCCGGCTCCAGCGCCGAGAGCGAAAGGCCCGCGTCGCGCGCCGCGTCGGCGGCGAGCAGCGCCGGACCGCGCCCGTTGGCGACGACCGCGACCCGCTCGCCCCTCGGAATGCGCCCCGCCGCCAGCAACCGCGCGGCAGCGAAGAGCTGCGTGTACGTTCGAACCCGCACGGTCCCCGAACGGCGCATCGCCGCGTCGAACACCGCGTCGGGCGTCGGACCGGCGGCCGGCGGCGCTTCGAGCGAGCGACCCGCTTTCAGCAGCACGACCGGCTTGGTCCGCGCGGCCGCCCTCAGCGCGGAGAGGAATCGCCGCGCGTCGTGCACCTGCTCGACGTAGACGAGGATGCCGTCGGTACGCTCGTCGACGAGCAGCGCGTCCAGCAGCTCGCCGAAATCGACATCGAGCACGCCGCCGACCGAGAGGACGCTCGAGAAGCCGATCCCGCCCGGCCGCGCGAAGTCGAGCATCGCCGTGCAGACCGCCCCCGATTGCGCGACCAGCGCGAGCCGCCCGGGCAGCACCTGGACGTCGGAGAACGTCGCGTTGAGACCGAGGTCGGTGCGAATCACGCCGAACGCGCCGGGACCGACCAGCCGGATGCCGGCGCGCCTGGCGATCGCGGAAACCCGTCGCGCCCACTCGACCGCGTCCGGCTCGTCGGCCGCCGGCGCGGCCGAGAGCACGATCGCCGCCTTGGCGCGCACGCGGGCGGCGTCCTCCAGCACCTCGGGTACCGCGTCGCTCGGCACGGCGATCACCACGAGCTCGACCGGCTTGCCGATCGCGCGCAGCGTCGACCAGGACTTGTTGCCGAGCACCTTGCGATGCGCCGGATTGACCGCGTGGAATTCGCCGCTGTAACCGGCGGCCAGCACGTTTTCCAGGACGACGCGCCCCAGCGAGCCGGGACGCTCCGAGGCGCCGACCAGCGCGAACGACGCCGGCTTGAGCAACGGCCGCAGATAGTGGTACATGCTCGCCGAGTCTACCCGATGGCCCGTGGCCGGGCCGTCGCGCGCCCTCCGCTATACTGGCCCGCGTGCCGCCCGCGTGTCCGCTGCGCCGCCGCGCCGGGCCTGTAGCTCAGTCGGTTAGAGCAGACGACTCATAATCGTTTGGTCGCTGGTTCGATCCCAGCCGGGCCCACTTCCAACTCCTTCCTTCCCGACCGTGGAGATCTCGTTCGTCGCCCGGGTCTGGCGATTCGTGCGCGGCGACGGCAGCCTGACGCTGTCGGTCGCGCTGC
Source organism: Burkholderiales bacterium (assembly GCA_046347725.1). Classification (GTDB taxonomy): domain Bacteria; phylum Pseudomonadota; class Gammaproteobacteria; order Burkholderiales; family Casimicrobiaceae; genus VBCG01. Next base: position 22,208 of record JAXMFN010000006.1, on the reverse strand, counting down.
TCGTCATGTTCCTGTTCGCGCTCTATCCGATGATCGAGGTCGGCGCGGTCGCGCCCTACTGGCTCGACGCCGCCTTCGCCGCCGTGCTCGCCGCCGGCGGCCTGTTCATCTTCGAACCGCGCCCGATCGTGCGCGCGTTCGTCGCGCTGGTCGTCGTCACGCTGGCGGCGCGGATCGTGTCGCACGCCATGCCGTCGCGAGGCGTCGAGACGCTGGAAGCGGCGCTGATCATGGCGACCGCGGCGAGCTTCGCCGCGCTCCTCATCGCCCGCGTGCTGCGCGACGGACGCGTCAACGTCCACCGGATCCTCGGCGCCTGCGGAACGTTCCTGCTGGTCGGCCTGATCTTCGCCGAGGCCTACCGGCTGATCGCGCTGTACCTGCCGACCGCGTTCTCCGCCGGCGGCGCACCGGCCTCGCCCGAGGCGCTCGGCAACCGCTACGTGTACTTCAGCTTCATCACGCTGACCTCGACCGGCTACGGCGACATCACGCCGGCGCATCCGACGACGCGCTCGCTCGCGGCGTTCGAGGCGCTTTGCGGGCAGCTCTACCTCGCCGTGCTGATCGCCCGGCTGGTCGGACTGGAGATCGCCTGGCGGGAGACGCAGGCGGCGACCCGCCGAGGCGCGGCCGCCGCCGCGGTTGCGCGCGAACCCTGATCGTGGATCCGGCCCTGCGAACGTTGGCACGGCCCTTGCGGCAGTCGGTTCCGCCATGACTTCCCCGGTCCTCCTGCTGCTCGGACTGCCCGAGAGCGGCACGTCGGCGCTCGCCGAGGCGCTCACGCGCGCCGGCGCGGTCGCGCCGGGAGGCGCCGGCGACACCGCGGCGCTCTCGCAGATGGCGCTGGCCGCCTGCGGCATGCGCTGGGATTCGATGGCGACCGTGCCGACCCGGTTTCCGGTCGCGCCCGGGCTGGACGCGGCGCGCGCGGCGATCGACGCCTTCCTCGAGCGCGCGGCGGCCGACGCGCCGCTGCTGATCGCCGAACCCGCGGCGACCCGCATCGCCGGCCTGTGGCGGGAGCGCATCGAGGCCGCGGGCAGACCGCTCGCGGCCGTGTTGTGGCTCACGCATCCGGGCACGCTGGCGGCGGCCCTCGCGCGGCGTCGCCAGTTCGCGCCGGAGAAGTCTCTCGCGCTCTGGCTCGAACATGTCGTCGAGTTCGAGCGGGCGACGCGCGGACTCGCCCGCACCGTGGTCGCCGAAGACGCCTTTCTCGCCGAACCTGGCGCCGGCATGAAGCGGATCGCCCAGGCGACCCGGTTCCCGCCGGCGGCTTCCGCCGCCAAGTCGACGCCGCCCGCGCGCGCGCCCGGCGTTCCGCCGCCGATCGGCCTGGGGTCCGGCCTCGACGCCGCGCTGGACGCCGGCTACCGCAAGCTCGCCTCGACGGTCTCGGGCGAGCTCAAGCGAACCGCCGAAGCGCTCGCCGCCGCGGCGCGCGAGGCGCTGCAGAGCGCGGTCGCCCCCTGGCTCGCGCAGGAGATCGAGGCCGACCGCCTGCGACTGACGGCGCTCGCCGACACCGCCGCCGCGCAGGCCGCGCGCGCCGACCGGGTCACGCGCGAGCTCGCCCAGGCGCCGCGCGACGCCCGCGCGCTCGCCGCCGAAGTCGATCGGCTGCGCGCCGAGCGCGCGGCCCTCGACGCCGCGCACGCGGAGGCGCTGACCGAGGCGCGCAACGCCGGTGCCGTCGAAGCGGAACTCGCGCGGGCCGCCGGCGAACGAGACCTCGCGCAGGCCCGCCAGGCGCTGGCGACGCTCGACGCGCGGCGCCACGGCGAGATCGCCGCGCTCGCGGAGGACCTCGCCGACGCGCGCAACGAGCTCGGCAAGGCCCGCGCGCTGCTGGAGTCGTCGCCCGCCGCCGAAGCCGGACTGCGCGCCGACCTCGCCCACTCGCAGCGGGAGCTCGCCGACGAGCGCCTGACGATCGCGCGCCTGTCCGAGGCGCTCGAAGCGCTCCGCCACGAGGCCGACGACGCGTCGCGACGCTTCGAGGCGGCCCGCGCCCACCTCGAACACTACGCCGCCGACGTCGAGGAGAGCCGCGCGGCGCTGTCGGCCCGCGACGCGATCGCCGCGCGGCTCACCGCCGATGTCGACGCGCTCCATCGGCGCGCCGCCGGGCTCGAGCAGGCGCGCGACGCGATGGCGCGCGAGCTCGACGAGGCGGTCGCGGCGAACGCCCGTCTGCGAGCGGAGCGCGATCGGCTGCGAGGCGAGCGGGACGCCGCGATCGAGCGTTCGCAGGCGGCGCACGCGGCGGCGCTGGGCGAGCGCGATCGACGGATCGCCGAGTTGTCGGCCGAGGCCGACCGGGAAGCCGACGCGATCGCGCAGGCGGCGGTCCGGGTCGCCGGCCTCGAAGAGGACCTCGATCAGCGCACCGCCGAACTCGCGATGGCGCGGCGCAAGATCGAAGAGCTGGCGGCGCGGCTGCGCACGCTGGAACGCAGCTCGCTGGTCCGCGCCGCGGTCTGGCTGGGCGGCGGCGAGCCGCCGGCGGAGGGTCGTTCGACGTCTTGACGGACGTCAATCCGCCGCGCCTCCCCGGCGGGCTAGCATGACCACGATGAACGCCCGACCGGCGCATTCCGCGCGCGAACCGTTGGCCTGGATCGGCCTGGCCGGCGTCGGTCCCGAAGACTCGGCGACCGCGCGCCTGTGGCAGCAGCGACTCCACTGGCCGATGGTCGGCATCGCGCTGCTGTCGCTGCCGGCCTACATCCTCGACACCTCCGACCTGTCCGCCGGCTGGCATCGAATCGCCACGGTGATCGACGCCGCGGTGTTCCTCGCCTTCGCGCTCGAGCTCGCGTGGATGCTGAGCGTGACGCGCCAGCCGTTCCGCTATCTCGTCGGCAACTGGCTCAATCTGGTCGTGCTCCTCGGAACCGGGGCGGCGCTCTTCGGCGCCGCGTCCGAGGCGGTGGCGCTGATCCGCGTCGCGCGGATCGCGACCGCGGGGTTCATCCTGTTGCGTGCGGTCGCCGAGTTGCGCGTGCTGTTCACCCGCCGCGGGGCGCCGCTGCTCTTCGGCGCGGCGTTCCTGTCGATCCTCACCGGCGGAACGCTGTTCTACGCGCTCGACCCGACGATCCACTCGGTCTGGGACGGCATGTGGCTCGCGTTCGTCACCGGCGCGACGGTCGGCTACGGCGACCTGGTCCCGACGACCGGAGCCACGCGCGTGGTCGCCGTGTTCGTCGTGCTGGCCGGGTGGGCGCTCCTGTCGCTGTTCACCGCGAACATCGTGGCGATGTTCGTCGGTCGCGAGGAGACCGAGCTGCGCGCCGAGATGCGCGAGGAGATGCGCGAGCTGCGGGGCGCGCTGGTGCGCCTCGCCGCGGCGATGGAGGCGCGCGAGGAGCAGGCGCGCGACGACCGGGCGCGGTGACGCCGCCGCCCGGTCAGGCCTTCACCGGACCCGGGCGCACGCCCAGCTTGCGCAGGACGAGGTCGAGCGGGCAGAAGGTCGTGAAGCCGCTCTGCAGCAGGTTCGCCCCGACGAAGGCGGTGAACCACAGCCAGTTCGCGTTGACGAAGAACGGACTCGCGTTCGCGCCCAGCGCGAGCGAGACGAGCACGAAGGCGCCGGCGAAGACGCGGATGTAGCGTTCGGTGGTCATGTGGAGGGCTCCGGAGTGGGAGGGGCGGCGACACGCGCGGCGGCGCCACGACGGTTGACGGCGAAATAGAGCACCGGGATGACGACGAGCGTCAGCAGCGTCGACACCAGGATCCCGAACAGCAGCGAAATCGCGAGCCCCGAGAAGATCGGATCGTCGAGGATGAACAGCGCGCCGGCCATCGCCGCGAGCGCGGTCAGCGCGATCGGCTTCGCGCGCGCGGCCGCCGCGTCGACGACCGCCCGCCCCAGCGGCACGCCGCGCGCGGTCTGGAGGTTGACGAAGTCGACCAGCAGGATCGAGTTGCGCACGATGATCCCGGCGAGCGCGATCATCCCGATCATCGACGTCGCGGTGAACGGCTCGCGCAGCAGCGCGTGTCCGGGCATGACGCCGATGATCGTCAGCGGGATCGGCGCCATGATCACCAGCGGCGTCAGGTACGACCCGAACTGGGCGACCACCAGCAGGTAGATCAGCGCGAGTCCGACCGCGTAGGCGAGTCCCATGTCGCGGAACGTCTCGTAGGTGATCTGCCACTCGCCGTCCCACTTGAGCGCGTAGGCGCGGTACGGATCGGAGGGCGGCGAGACGAACCGCTCGTCGAGCGAGGCGCCGCGCGGCACCGGAACCCCGGCGATCGCCGCGCGCATGCCGAACATCCCGTACAACGGGCTGTCGGCGCCGCCGGCGACGTCGCCGACGACGGTCGTCACCGGCAGCAGGTCCTTGCGCAAGCGCGTCGTCTCGCGCGTCGTCGGTTCGACACGGACGATCTCGGCCAGCGGCACGCCGGCCCCCGACGCGCCCTGCACCGTCATCCCCAGCAGCGTCTCCAGGCGCGACTGACGCTCGGGCGCGAGCGTCACCCGGACCGGCACGCCGTACTTCGCCTGGCCGTCGAAGAGCGCCGCCATGTTCTCGCCGGCGAGCGCCGCCCGCAGCGTCGCCACCGCGTCCGACGGTGCGACGCCGGCCAACGCCGCCTTGCGCTGGTCGATCCGGACCACCAGTCGCGCCGACGGATCCTCGATCGAATCGTCGATCGCGACGACGTGCGGTGTCGCGGCGAACACCGCGCGGACCGACTTCGCGAGCGCATGGCGGCCGGCCTCGTCCGGACCGTAGATCTCGGCCACGATCGGCGAGAGCACCGGTGGACCGGGCGGGACCTCGACCACCTTGACCTTCGCACGGTGGCGCGCGCCGATCGCTTCGAGCGCCGGGCGGACCGCGAGGGCGATCTCGTGGCTGCGGCGGTCGCGGCGGCGCCGATCGACGAGGTTGACCTGCAGGTCGCCCTGCTCGGCGGCGGTGCGCAACTCGTATTGACGCACCAGGCCGTTGAAATTGATCGGCGAAGCGGTCCCGGCGTACGCCTGGACGTCGACCACCTCGTCGAGCGTCGCCACGTGCGCGGCCAACTCGATCAGCACCGCGGCGGTCTGCTCGACCGGGGCACCAGCCGGCAGGTCGACGACCACCTGGAACTCGCTCTTGTTGTCGAACGGCAGCATCTTGAGCACGACCCACTGCACGGCAGCGAGCGCCACCGACAGCGCGATCGCGGCGACGACGGCGACGCCCAGCAGCGCCCGCCGCCGCCCGCCGCGCCGCTCGTCGACGAACGGGTCGATCAGCCGCGCGAAGCCCGCGGCCAGGGCCGCGTCGAGCCGGCCGGGACCGTGCGCCGCCGGCGCCGCCGCCGGCGCGAGACGCTCGGCGAGCCAGGGCGTCACCACGAACGCGATGCACAGCGAGATCAGCATCCCCAGGCTCGCGTTGATCGGGATCGGGCTCATGTACGGGCCCATCAGCCCGGTGACGAACGCCATCGGCAGCAACGCGGCGATCACGGTGAACGTGGCGAGGATCGTCGGACCGCCGACCTCGTCGACCGCCGCGGGGACGAGCTCGGCGAGCGGGGCCGCCGGATCGAGCGCCCGGTGGCGGTGGATGTTCTCGACGACAACGATCGCGTCGTCGACGAGAATGCCGATCGAGAAGATCAGCGCGAAGAGGCTCACGCGGTTGAGCGTGAAGCCCCAGGCCCAGGACGCGAACAGCGTCGCCGCCAGCGTGAGCACGACGGCGACGCCGACGATCGCCGCCTCGCGTCGCCCTAGCGCGACGAACACCAGCGCGACGACCGACAGCGTCGCGAACAGGAGCTTGGTGATGAGGAGCTTCGCCTTGTCGTCGGCGGTCCGGCCGTAGTCGCGGGTGACGACCGCCTCGACGCCCTCCGGGATCACGGTGCCGGCGAGCTCGGCCATCCGCCGCTCGACCCGGGAGGCGACGACGACCGCGTTCTCGCCGGCCTTCTTGGTCACCTGGATCGTCACCGCCGGCCAGGCGACGCCGACCTCGGCACCCGCGGCCGCGCCGGCTTTCCCGGGGACGTACCAGGCGGTACGCGCCGGCGGCGGCGGCCCGTCGACGACGGTCGCGACGTCGGCGAGGACGACCGGCCGGCGATCGTGGACGCCGACGACCAGGTCGCGCACGTCCTGGGCGGACGCGAGGAAGCCGCCGGCGTCGACGCGCACCGACGCGTTGCCCCGGACCAGATCGCCGGCGGGGGCCGACGCCTGCGCCGACTGGAGCGCGGCGCGCAGCGTCGCCAGGTCGACCCCGTGCGCCGCCATCTTCGCCGGATCGAGCTCGACACGGACCTCGCGACCCGGTCCGCCGATCGTCGTCGCCTCGCGCGTGCCCGGCACGCGCTTCAATTCCGCCTCGACCGCGTGCGCGACGTGCTCGAGGTCCGCCGCCCGCCCGGCGTCCTTCGCGTGGAGCGCGATCGCCACGATCGGGACGTCGTCGATGCCCTTGGGCTTGACCAGCGGCTCGCCGACGCGAAGCTCCGGCGGCAGCCAGTCGCGGTGCGACAGGATCGTGTCGTGCAGGCGCACGACCGCGTCGTTGCGCGAGACCCCGACCTTGAATTGGACGGTGATCATCGCCTGGCCGGGCCTCGACACCGACCAGACGTGCTCGAGCCCCTGGATCTGCGAGAGGACCTGCTCGGCGGGAATCGCGACCAGCCGCTCGACGTCGTCGGCCGACGCGCCCGGGAAGGGCACGAACACGTTGGCCATCGTCACGTCGATCTGCGGCTCCTCCTCGCGCGGCGTGACGACGACCGCGAAGAGTCCGGCGAGCATCGCGATCAGCGCCAGGAGCGGCGTCAGTCGCGACGACAGGAAATGGCGGGCGACGCGTCCGGAGACGCCGAGCGGCGTTGCGGTCGTCATCGGCTACTTCGCCGCGGTCAGCATGCCGGCGCGGACCGGATCGGCGGCGATCGACTCGCCGCCGGAGACGCCGGCGAGGATCTCGATCGCGCCGTCGCCCAGCCGCTCGCCGCTGCGGACCTGACGCATCCGCGGTCGTCCCGAGGCGTCGACGACGTAGACGGCGGTCACCTCGCCGCGGCGCACCAGCGCCGACTCCGGCACCGCGATCGCCTCGATCGTGCCCACCGGGAGGCGCACCCGGGCGTACTGGCCGGGCAGCAGGCCGGCCTGCGGCGGCAGGTCGAAACGCACGCGCGTCGTGTGACTGCGCGCGTCGGCCATCGGCACGACGGTCGCCCGCAGCGGCACGACCGTTTCGCCGCGCGCCGGCAACTCGACCCGCGCGCCGTCGAGCTTCGCGCGGGCGAGCGTCGATTGCGGCACCGTCGCGACCGCGCGCAGCTCGCGCGGGTCGAAGAGCGTCAAGAGCGCCCGGCCCGGCACCGCCATGTCGCCGAGTTCGGCCAGCGTCTCGCCGATCACGCCCGCGTAGGGTGCGACGACCGTCGTCCAGTCGCGCTGGACCGCGGCCGAGTTCGCGTTCGCGCGCACCGCGTCGGCCTGTGCGACCGCGGCCTTGTAGGCCGCCTCCGACTGATCGACCGCCGCCGGGCTGACGAACTTGCGCGCCGCCAGTTCGACGTTGCGCTCGTGCACCCGCTTCGCGTTGGCGAGATTCGCCTCGGCTTCGGCGATCTGCGAACGGCCGGCCGCGACCGCCGCGTCGGCGGCCCGCGGGTCGATGCGCGCGAGGACCTGCCCGGCGCGCACCGCGTCGCCGGCCCTGACCGAGAACTCGACGATCCGCCCGGACACCTGCGCGCCCGGCGTCGCCTGGCGGACCGCCTCGATCGACGCCTCGACGACGACGGTACGCGGGTGCGACCGGACCTCGACCGCGATCGTTTCGACCCCGGGCGCGGCCGCGCCGGCGCCCTTCGTCGCGGCCAGCGCCGCGACGACGAGTAGCAACGAACGCAGGACAGGACGGCCCGGGAACACGCGCGTCAGTCCTTCGCGCAGGTGCGGATGCCGAATGGCAGGTAGGCCGGACACCAGCGCAGCAGACCGGTGGCGAGCGGCACGACGCCGATCAGTCCCCACCAGCGTGCGCCGCCTTCGAGCACGAACACCAGCGACAAGAGCACGAGACCCGCGACGATGCGGATCCCGCGATCGATCCCTCCGACATTGGCTTGCATGACGACCTCCTGATTCCCGGGGTTGAGATGCGGCGCGGCGGCGACCGGCACCCGCTGCGACGATCGGAATCTAGGGGCGACGCCGCGGCGGGTCGGTGACCTGCGTCACTTTGACGGATCCCGCGCGGCCGCACCGCTATCCGGCGAAATAACGATCCGGGTCGAAGGTCGCCACCCAGTCGGGTCGGTACACCGCGCCCAGCGTGATCGACATCCCGGTGAGGAGCGCCTCGCCGAAGGCCAGCGCCGCGACCGCGACCACGTACTCGCCCCAGGCGACCGAGGGCGCGACATCGCGTGCAGCGACGAGAAGCAGCGCGCCGGCGAAGCCGGTGGCGACGAACGCGGCGGCCGACCCGAAGAACGCGACGACGAACACGTAGACGAAGAAATGGGGCGGCAGCCGGGCGCCGGCGAACGCGCGGACCGCGGTCGACACGCCGACCGGCAGCGCGACACCGGCGAGCCACGCGAGCGCGACGCCGGACCCGCTGGCGTCGAAAAGCAGCGCCGACACCGTCGAGACGACGGCGCCACCCGCGAGCGCGAGCCAGGGCCCGGTGGCCAGCGCCAGCGCCGCCATCCCGGACAGGTGGAAGGCGACGCCGGTGCCGGTCTGCGCCCGGATGCTCCACAGCACCGCCAGCACGACGATCGCCGCCGGCCAGACCCGGGCGAGCGCGCCCTTCGACATCCGCCGCCAGTCGGCCCGGGCGAGCGCGATCGCGAAAAGCGGCAACGCGAGCGCCCAGCCGGTCAGGGCCAGGGCCGGAGGCCAGCCGACACGTGCGAGGTCCATCGGAATCTCCGTTCGCGATTGTAGAATCGCGGACAGCCTCCCGCTTCCGCCCCCTCTGGACACCCCCGCCACCGCCCCGACGCCGCCCCGGCCGCCGGCCGCGAGCCCGCTCGCCGAACGCATCGGCGCGGCGTTCCCGACGCTCGCGCTTGCCGGAGCGCGCACGCTGGAGCGGATCGCCGCCCGCGTGCAGCTGCGCAAGGTACCCGCCGGGACGACGATGTTCGGCGAGCGCCAGCCCTGCACCGGATTTCCGCTGGTCCTCGCGGGCAGCATCCGCGTCGCCCAGCATTACCCGAACGGTCGCGAGATGCAGCTCTACCGGGTGCGGCCCGGCGAATCCTGCGTGCTCTCCTCGTCGTGCCTGCTCGGACGCGTCCAGTACCCGGCGAGCGGCACCGCCGAAACCGACGTCGAGCTCGCGGTGATCCCGCCGGAGGATTTCCGCGCGCTGGTCGTCGAAGAGCCGGCGTTCCGCGAGTACGTCTTTTCGCTGTTCGGCGAGCGGATGGCGTCGCTCCTCTCGCTGGTCGAGGCGATCAGCTACCAGAAGCTCGACCAGCGCCTCGCCGCGCTGCTGGTCAAGCGCGCCGGTGCCGACGGGACGATCCGTGCCACCCACCAGGCGCTCGCCGACGAGCTCGGCAGCGTGCGCGAGATCGTCTCGCGGCTGCTGCGCAACTTCGAGGACCGCGGCTGGGTCGACCTGGGCCGCGAGCGGATCACGCTGGTCGATCGCGCCGCGCTCGCGGCCGCCGCCGAGTAGTCGAGGTCGGCGGTCGGTCCGAAGCCCGACGCCTCGGCAGGTGGGTCGGCCTTCAGGCCGACGACCGCCGACCGATCACGGAACGACCGCGGTCGCCTCGAGTTCGATCTTGCCAGGATTGTCGAGGAGATCCGACACGAAGATCATGCTCATCACCGGAAAGTGCTTGCCCATGAGCCGCTTCCAGATCCGGCCCAGCTCGGGCCTCGCGGCGAGGTAGGCCGGCTTGTCGCAGCAGAACGCGGTGATCCGGCAGACGTGCTCGGGCTTGCCCCCGGCCTGGGCCAGCACGTCGAGCACGTTCCTCAGCGCCTGCTCGAACTGCGGCACGATGTCGTCGGAATGGAAGCGCTGTTGCGCGTCCCAGCCGACCTGACCGGCGATGAAGACGATGCGGCCCGGCCCGGCCACGATACCGTTCGAGTAGCCGATCGGCGGCGCCCATCCGGGCGGCAGCAACACTTCCATCGTGGGCTCCTGGTGGTGGTCCGGCGGTGATCCGGCGTCAGTCGTGGTAGCGCGGCGGATCCGGATCGTCCGCCCAGCCTTCTTCGGGCCGCGCGACCTTGGCCATCCAGGCGCGGACGAGCTCGACGTGCTCGCGTTCCTCGTCGCGCATCTCGGTGGCGGCGGCGCGGACTTCGGGAACGCTCGCGACGCGGACCAGGTTCTCGAAGAAGCGCAGCGCGCGCTGCTCGCACGCCAGCGCCACTTCGAGCGCGTGGTAGGGCTGCATCAGGTAGTGGACGTCCTCCTGCGCGGCCGATTCCGGGCACTCGTACCCGGGCCAGGGCGCGGGGCCGGACGGCAGCGGCGGCGGGCTCCCCCACCCCATCTGCTTGAGGATCTTGTCGGCGTGCTTGCCTTCGATCACCGACATCTTGCGGAACAGCTCCTCGACGTCGCGGTTGTTGTGCATCTCCATCGCGTCGGCGAGCTCGCGGTAGCGTTCGGTCGCGTCGAGCTCGATCCACAGCGCGTAGACCATCAGCTCGCGGATCGACCTCGGCGCTCCGACGGAAGCCTTCGCGGCCGCGGATTTCGCCGCGGGCCTCGCCTTCGATACCGGTCTGGCCTTCGCCTTCGGTGCGGCCTTGGCCTTCGGTGCGGCCTTGGCCTTCGGCGCCGCCTTCGTCTTGGGTGCCGGCGTCGCCTTCGGCGATCTCGCGGCCGGTTTCCTCCCGGCCGGCTTCGACTTCGCCGCCGGTCTTCCGGCGCTCGGTTTCGCCTTCGGGACCGCCTTCGCCTTGGGCGCGGTCCGGGATCGGGCCGCGGTCTTCGCCTTCGCGGCGCGTCGGGCAACGCTCATGGTGCGAACTCCGCTTCGAGGTCGGTCAACGGGACCGTCTTGCCTTTCGGCCCCAGCGGGTAGGGAACGCGGTTGCCGGCGTAGAGCACGCCGACATTGAGACCGTCGTCGGTCATCAGCCGGCGCGCGGCGCGCGCGGCGTCGTCGGTCGCGGCGACCGACGCCGGATGCACGTGCTCCTTCCATTCGCGCTGCTCCGGGCGGAAGGTGATGCACGGCGACAGGATCTCGACGAACGAGAAGCCGGGGTGGCGGATCGCGCGGGCGAGGATGTCGGCAGTCCCGTTCGGGTCGCCGGAGAACGCCCGGGCGATGAAATTCGCGCCGGAGGCGAGCGCGACGACCAGCGGGTTGAACGCGCGGATCCCGGTGCCGCCGGGCGCGAGCTTCGAATCCCAGTCGGGTTCGGTCGTCGGCGACGGCTGGCCCTTGGTCATGCCGTAGACGTGGTTGTCCATCACGACGTAGGTCATGTCGACGTTGCGCCGGCAGGCGTGCAGGAAATGATTGCCGCCGATCGAGTAGCCGTCGCCGTCGCCGCCGGCGACCAGCACGGTCAACTCGGGTCGCGCGAGCTTGACCCCTGTGGCGGCCGCGAGCGCCCGCCCGTGCACGCCGTGGAAGCCGTAGCAGCTCGTATACGCCGGGATGCGCGAACTGCAGCCGATCCCCGAGACGACGACGACCTCCTCGGGCTTGAACTGCAGCATCGCCAGCGCCTTGGTGATCGACGAGAGCACCGAGTAGTCGCCGCAGCCGGGACACCAGATGGGCTTCGCGCCGGACTTGTAGGTCGCGGGCGTCAGGGCGGCGGCGGGCTTCTCGGCCGTCGCGGTGGCGGACGTGGAGTTCATGGCGGGTTCAGGCTCGTGTCGTCGCCGATCGCTCGGCACGGGGGGATTCGCGGCGCCCGGCGTCGACGATCGCCTGGGCGAGCTCGGCCGGCTTGAGCGGCAGGGGTCCTGGACGGTGGAAGCTCTCGGGCCGTCCCGGAAGGTCGAACCAGGCGCGCAGGTACCGGAAGAACTGGGCGCCGTGGTTCTGCTCGACGACCAGGACGTGCCTGACGCCCGCCAACGCGGCGTCGAGCTTCTCGGGCAGCGCCGGCGCGATCAGGCGCATCGCGACGAGCTTCGCCTTCACGCCCGCCGAGGCGGCGCGCGCGATCGCCTCGCGCACCGGACCGGTGGCCGACCCGAAGGTGATCACCGCGAGCTCGCCCTCGCCCTCGACGTCGGCCCAGAAGCCGCCGTAGTCGTGGTTCCTGAGCTTGCGCTCGCGCTTGTCGAGCTGGACGCGGTGGTCCTTCGCGTTCGACGAAGGGATGCCGGCCTCGTTCTTCTCGAGACCGTCGGCGGTGTAGGTCGTGCCCGGATTGCCGGGTATCGACATCGGCGACACGCCCGACGGCGTGTCCTTGTAGCGCTTGAAGTCGGGTGCGTTCGGCTCGACGACCAGGCGTTTGCCGATGAAGCCCAGATCGGCCGGACGGTCGATGATCGCGCGCGACTGGCCCATGAACTGGTCGGACAGCACGATCGCCGGCGACTGCAGCGCCTCGGCCAGGTGCACCGCCCATTGCGTCGTGTGCAGGCAGTCGGCGATCGAGGTCGGCGCGACGACGATGCGCGGCGCGTCGCCATGCAGTCCGGACACCGCGTAGGACAGATCGCTCTGCTCGCTCTTCGCCGGGATCCCGGTCGAAGGTCCGCCGCGCATCACGTCGACGACGACCACCGGGACCTCGGCGCTCACCGCGAGGCCGATGCCCTCGGTCATCAGCGCTAGCCCGGGCCCCGCGGTCGCGGTCAGCGACGGGATGCCGGCGAACGACGAGCCGACGATCATGTTGATCGAGGCGAGCTCGTCCTCGGCCTGCAGCAGCGACCCGCCGACCTTGGTCAGCGCCGGCGCCATCCACTCGAGCAATTCGGTCGCCGGCGTGATCGGGTAGGCGGCGACGAAGCGGATGCCGCCGCGGATCGCGCCGAACCCGGCGGCCTCGTTGCCGGAGATGAGCCAACGACCGCCGCGAGCGGCGAGCGCCGGCAGCGCCGGGACGCCGTCGATGCCGGCGGCGGCCTGCGCGCCGGCCTCGATCGCGGCGAGGTTGGCCGCCAGGGCGGCCGGTTCGCGCTTCCACGAGTCCTTGAGCGCTTCGGCGAGCGCCTCGCGGGGGATGCCCGCGAGCGTGCCGGCCAGCCCCAGCGCGACCATGTTGGTCCAGCTGCCGGGGATGCCCTTGGCGGTCTTCTTGAGCGGCAGCGACAGGCAGCGGGCACCGGTGCCGGCGAACGCCGCCGGAATCTCGCCCTCGGCTTCTTCGCCGATCACCACCGAGGTCGCGGCGAGCGGGATCTCGTCGGCGAACCGGTGGACGTTCTGCCAGTCGATCGCGAGCAGGAGGTCGAAGCGGTCGTCGAGCGAGGCGACGCTGGTGCGCGACAGGCGGATCAGCGCGGCGGCCTCGCCGCCGCGGATCTGCGGCCCGCTCGTGCGCACCATCAGCCCGTACGCGCCGGCCTTCGCCGCCGCCGAGAGGAGGAGCGTGCCGGCGGTCATGACGCCGGAGCCGCCGCTGCCCGCGAGCGCGATCGACAATCCCGCGTGCGGGGCCGTGCCAGGGGTCGTGGGTTTCATGGTGTCGCGCACTTTCGCCGCTCGCCCGGGAATGCGGATTGACGTGGATCAAGGAGCCGCGACGCCGGTGCGGGCAAAGTAATCGGCATAAATCGGTATTGCAGTACCGCAATACCAGAATAGGCCGCTCCGGAACCCGCGTCAACCCGGCCGGCCAGACCGTCCCGGAGGATTTCCCGATGCCGCTCCCCGCGCACCGCTGGCTGATGACCGCGCCCGGCGCCCCGATCGTCCGCGCCGACTTCGACGCGTCACCCGGTCCGGGCGAAGTCGCGGTCGCGGTGGCCGGTTGCGGAGTCTGCCACACCGACCTCGGTTACTACTACGACGGGGTGCGCACCAACCACGCGCTCCCGCTGGCGCTCGGTCACGAGGTCTCCGGCCGGGTCGCCGCCGCCGGCGCCGGCGCCGAGTCGTGGATCGGTCGGGCGGTCATCGTCCCGGCGGTCCTGCCTTGCGGTGAGTGCGACCTGTGCCGCCGCGGGCTCGCCCCGATCTGCCGCAGCCAGAAGATGCCGGGCAACGACATCCAGGGCGGCTTCGCCTCGCACATCGTCGTGCCGGCGCGCGGTCTGTGCCCGGTCGACGAGAAGCGGCTCGCCGCCGCCGGGCTCACGCTTCCCCAGGTCTCGGTGGTCGCCGACGCGCTGACCACGCCCTACCAGGCGGTGCGCCGCGCCGGCGTCGCGCCGGGCAGTCTCGCGATCGTCGTCGGCGCCGGCGGGGTCGGCGGCTATTGCGTCCAGGTCGCCCGCGCCTTCGGCGCGACGGTCGTCGCGATCGACGTCGACGCGGCGAAGCTCGAGGCGATCGCCGCCCACGGCGCCTCGCTGACGCTCAACGTCAAGGAACACGATCCGAAGTCGCTGAAGGCCGCGATCTCCGCGTTCGCCAAGTCCAAGGGCCTGCGGTCGACCGAGTGGTTCGTCTTCGAGTGCTCGGGCACCGCCGCCGGCCAGACGACCGCCTGGGGGCTGCTCGTCCACGGCGCGACCTTGTCGGTCGTCGGCTTCACGATGGACAAGGTCGACATCCGCCTGTCCAACCTGATGGCGTTCGACGCCCGGGCGATCGGCAACTGGGGCTGTCCGCCCGAGTCCTACCCGGCCGCGCTCGACCTCGTGCTCGACGGCAAGGTCGCGCTGGCGCCGTTCGTCGAGACCCATCCGCTCGCCGAGATCAACCGCGTGTTCGACGCGGTCCACCACCGCACGATCCGCCGGCGCGCGGTCCTCGTGCCCGCCTGAACCCGAACGGATCCGACAGGAGCCTTCCGCGCATGAACGCCCACGCCTTCAAGAACCACGACCTCCTGGCCGACCCGTCGCAGCCCGGCGTACGCTTCGAGCGCCGGCCGGCGCGCACGCCCGACGGCACGGTCGCCGAAGGCCTCTACAACGCCTGGATAACGCTCGACAACCCGTCGCAGTACAACTCCTACACGACCGAGATGGTCAAGGGCGTGATCCTCGCCTTCCGCGCCGCGTCGAACATGCGCGACGTCAACGCGGTCGTGTTCACCGGCGCCGGCGACAAGGCGTTCTGCACCGGCGGCAACACCAAGGAGTACGCCGAGTACTACGCCGGGCAGCCGCAGGAGTACCGCCAGTACATGCGGCTGTTCAACGACATGGTCAGCGCGATCCTCGCCTGCGACAAGCCGGTGATCTGCCGCGTCAACGGCATGCGCATCGGCGGCGGCCAGGAGATCGGCATGGCCTGCGACTTCTCGGTCGCCCAGGATCTGGCGCGCTTCGGCCAGGCAGGGCCGAAGCACGGCTCGGCGCCGATCGGCGGCGCCACCGACTTCCTGCCGCTGATCGTCGGCGCCGAGCGCGCGATGGCGGCCTGCGTGCTGTGCGAGCCGTTCTCCGCGCACAAGGCCTATCAGATGGGCATGCTCACCGACGTCGTGCCGGCGCTCAAGATCGACGGGAAGTTCGTCGCCAACCCGATGGTCGTCACCGACCGGATGACCGACGAGTTCGGCCGCTTCGTCTTCGGCGAGCCGCGGACCGGCGACGCGGCGAAGGCCGGCAAGGCGACGCTCGCGCGCGGCCAGGTCGACCTCTCGCTGCTCGACGCGAAGGTCGAGGAGCTGTGCGCCAAGATGCTGCTGACGTTCCCCGATTGCACGACCAAGACGATCGAGGAACTGCGCAAGCCCAAGCTCGACGCCTGGAACAAGAACAAGGAGAACTCCCGCGCCTGGCTCGCGCTCAACATGATGACCGAGGCGCGCGCCGGCTTCCGCGCCTTCAACGAGGGAACGAAGGAGTCGCGCGAGGTCGATTTCATCGCCTTGCGCCAGGCGCTCGCCAAGGGCCAGCCCTGGAACGAGTCGTTCACCGACAGCCTGATGCCGGCGCGCCGCGGTTGACGCGATGAGCGCGCCCTCTCCGCTCAAGGCCGCCGTCGAGCGCGACGGCGCGCTGCTGCGCCTGACGCTCGCGCGGCCGAAGGCCAATATCGTCGACGCGGCGATGATCGGCGCGCTGGCCGCGGCGCTCGACGCGCACGCCGCCGACGCGCCGCTGCGCGCGGCGATCCTCGACGCCGAGGGCCCGCATTTCAGTTTCGGCGCCAGCGTCGAGGAGCACCTGAAGGAGCGTTGCGCGGGGATGCTCGCCTCGCTCCACGCGCTGATCGTCAAGATGCTCGAATTCCCGGCGCCGATCCTGGTCGCCGTCCGCGGCCAGTGCCTGGGCGGCGGGCTCGAGGTCGCGATGGCCGGCGGGATGATCTTCGCCTCGCCCGACGCGCAGCTCGGCCAGCCGGAGATGAAGCTCGGCGTGTTCGCGCCGGCCGCCTCGGTGCTGCTGCCCTACCGAGTCAACGCCGCGGTCGCCGAGGATCTGCTGCTGTCCGGCCGGTCGGTCGGCGCCGACGAAGCGCGCGCGATCGGGCTCGTGCACACGATCGCCGACGACCCGGCCGCGGCCGCGCTCGCCTGGTTCGACGCGCACCTCGCCGGCAAGAGCGCCGCCAGCCTGCGCTACGCGACCGCGGCGGCGCGGCTCGCCCGTGTCGACGAGGTCCGCCGGGGCCTCGCGCGCGTCGAATCGCTCTACCTCGAAGGTCTGATGAACACGCGGGACGCGAACGAGGGGCTCGCCGCCTTCCTCGCGCGACGCCCGCCCGTCTGGGAGCACCACTGATGGCCGCCCACCCGTCCCGCGCGTCCGAGATCATCGACCGCTGCCAGGCGTTGTTCGACGACCTGGACTTCAACGCCGTCAAGCAGTGGAAGGCCGCGGCGCCCGGCCGCAAGGCGATCGGCTACATGCCGGTCTACGTGCCGCGCGAGCTCGTCCACGCCGCCGGCATGCTGCCGGTCGGCATCCTCGGCGGCGGGGACGCGCTCGAGGTGATCCAGGGCGACGCCTACTACCAGAGCTACATCTGCCGGATTCCGCGCTCGACGATCGAGCTCGGGCTGACCGGCCGGCTCGACTGCCTCGACGGCATGCTGTTCCCGTCGATCTGCGACGTGATCCGCAACCTGTCGGGGATGTGGCAGATCCTCTTCAAGGACAAGTACGTCCGCTACTTCGACGTTCCGCAGAACTACCAGGACGCGATCGGCGGCAGCTACTACGTCCACGAGCTCGAGGCGCTGCGCGACGGCCTGGCGAAGCTGCGCGGCAAGCCGATCACCGACGCCGAGATCAACGCCTCGATCGCCGTCTACAACGACAACCGCCAGGCGCTCGCCGACCTCTACGCCTACCGGGCCGCGAAGCCGTGGCAGGCGCCGACCTCCGAGGTCTACCTGCTGCTGCGCGCCGGCATGGTCCTGCCGGTCGAGGAACACACGGCGATGGTCCGCGAGTACCTGGCGAGCGTCGACCAGCTGGCGCGTCCGGCACGCGACAACGCGCGCGTGGTCATCAACGGCGCGTTCTGCGAGCAGCCGCCGCTCGGGCTGATCAAGTCGATCGAGATGTCCGGCTGCTACATCGTCGACGACGACTTCATGCTCGTGACCCGGTGGCTGCTGGACGCCGTGCCGACCGGCGGCAAGCCGCTCGAGGAGCTGTCGAAGGCGTTCCTGCACCGCTCGGCCTCGACGGCGGCGAAGTACGACGAGAAGCGCGAGGACAAGGGCCGCTTCCTCCTGCACCAGGTGAAGACCCGCGCCGCCGAGGGTGTCGTCTTCTCGGCGCCGTCGTTCTGCGATCCGGCGCTGCTCGAGCGGCCGATGCTGCAGGACGTGCTCGCCAAGCACGGCGTACCCTACACGGCGTTCAAGTACGCGGAGAACACCGGCCAGATGGCGCCGATCCGCGAGCAGGCCGGCACCTTCGCCGATTCCATCAAGCTCTGGTCGGCCGCGTAAGCCCGGCCTCCCGACGACCTTCCCGCCCGAGGCAAACCCATGGCCGCGACGATCCCGATGCCCGCCAGCGTCAAGAAGCCGCAGAACGTCCAGAAGGAGGACGCGATGTGGCTGCAGAAGGAGCTGATCAACAAGAACTACATGGAGCTCGCCACCGCGCGCGCCAACAACCGCAAGGTGTCGGCGACGTTCGTGCCGGGCAACCTCAACGAGCTCCTGATGTGCTTCGACTTCGCCCGGAGCCTCCCGGAGACCAACGCGCTGCAGAACGGCATGCGCAAGAAATCCGGCAAGTTCATCATGGACGCCGAGCGCGACGGCCAGTCCGAGGACGTCTGCACCTACGTCAAGGCCGACCTCGGCATGATGATGGGCGGCGAGATCGGGCCGACCGGCGATCCGCTGCCGCGTCCCGACGTGCTGCTGCTCTCCTACACCGGCTGCTTCACCTTCATGAAGTGGTTCGAGCTGATCCGCCACAAATACGGCTGCGAGACGGTCATGCTACACGTCCCCTACCAGGGCGACGGCAAGATCGACCCGAACATGCGCGACTACGTGGTCAAGCAGCTCAAGGAGACGGTGATCCCGACGCTCGAGCGCGTCTCCGGCGTCAAATTCGACATCGACCGCCTGCGCCAGTACATGCGCGAGTCGCAGAAGGCCGAGGAGGACCTGGTCCGCGTGCTCCAGTCGGCGAAGAACCGCCCGTCGCCGATCGACGGCTACTTCGGCGCCGTCTACTACATCGGCCCGATCTTCACCGCCTTCCGCGGCACGCCGGAGGCCTCGAGTACTACCGCGTGCTGCGCGGCGAGATCGACGAGCGCGTCCGTCTGGGCAAGGGCCCGGTGACTCCCGAAGGCGAGATGGGCGAGGAGAAGTACCGCCTGGTCGTCGAGGGCCGCCCAACTGGACCAGTTTCCGCGACTTCTGGAAGATGTTCTACGACGAGGGCGCGGTGGTCGTGTCGTCGACCTACGCCAAGGTCGGCGGTCTCTACGACTTTGGTTTCCGCCACGACGCCGAGCGACCGCTCGAGTCGCTCGCCGAGTACTGCCTCGGCTGCTACACGAACCTCAACCTGCCGTCGCGGATCGACATGATCTGCCGCTACATCGACGAGTACCAGGCCGACGGGCTGCTGATCAACTCGATCAAGAGCTGCAACAGCTTCTCGGCCGGACAGCTCCTGATCCTGCGCGAGGTCGAGAAGCGCACCGGCAAGCCGGCGGCGTTCATCGAGACCGATCTGGTCGACCCGCGCTACTTCTCGGCGGCGAACGTCAAGAACCGGCTGGAGAGCTACTTCCAGATGGTCAAGCAGAAGCGCACGTCGGGGGTCGGCGCCTCGGCGCCCAAGATCATCCCGATCTCGGCCCACTGACCCCGGAGGCGAACATGCGCTGCTTCATCGGCATCGATCTGGGCTCGACGACGACCAAGGCGGTCGTCATCGACGAGAACCGCAACATCCTGGGCCGCGGCATCACCAATTCACGGTCGAACTACGACACCGCCGCGTCGATCGCCAAGCAGGAGGCGCTGGTCAACGGCCGCTTCCACCTGTTCCGCCAGGCGCTCGGCAGCACCAAGGCGCTCAACGGCGATCTCGACGCCTTCCTCGCCCAGCTCGAACGCGATTTCCGCCTCGAGCAGTACCTCGAGCAGCTCGCCGATCTGGAGACGACCTGCCAGCGCAACCTGGGCACCGCCAAGTTCGGCGACGCGACCGCCGACGTGTCGAAGGCGCTGACCGAGGTGTTCCGCCGGCTCGCCGACGAGGCGCCGGCGCTGTTCGCCCCCGGAGCCAAGCGCAAGTCGGATTTCTTCCGCGACATCGCCGGCAGCCAGTACCTCGCCACCGGCGAGACGGTCGCCAAGGACGCGGGCATCCGCTACGACTTCCTGCTCAACGTGTTCGACCGCTCGATCATCGAGGTCGAGAACCGCGTGTACGGCGACTCGATCCGGCGGCACCTCGTCGCCGCGCTCGCGCGCACGTTCGACGCGCTGCCGGAGACCCAGGCGCGCCGCAGCCAGGTCGAGGCGCCGATCAAGGGCATCCTCGACACCGAGATGGAGGAGACCTACGTGGTCGGCACGGGGTACGGCCGCGCGCGGCTGCCCTTCTCGAAGGAGCACGTGCGCTCCGAGATCCTGTGCCACGGCCTCGGCGCGCACGTGATGTATCCGCGAACGGCGACGGTGCTCGACATCGGCGGCCAGGACACGAAGGCGATCCAGGTCGACCCCAACGGCATCGTCGAGAGCTTCCAGATGAACGACCGCTGTGCCGCCGGCTGCGGCCGCTACCTCGGCTACATCGCCGACGAGATGAACATGGGCCTGCACGAGCTGGGGCCGCTGGCGATGAAGGCGACCAAGACGATCCGGATCAACTCGACCTGCACGGTGTTCGCCGGCGCCGAGCTGCGCGACCGGCTCGCGCTCGGCGACAAGCGCGAGGACATCATGGCGGGCCTGCACCGCGCGATCATCCTGCGCGCGATGTCGATCCTGGCGCGCTCGGGTGGCATCCGCAACGAGTTCACCTTCACCGGCGGCGTCGCCAAGAACGAGGCCGCGGTCAAGGCGCTCAAGGAGCTCGTCGTCGAGAACTACGGCGAGATGACGCTCAACATCAACCCCGACTCGATCTTCACCGGAGCGCTCGGCGGCGCGACCTTCGCCTGGCGCGCCGTGGTCGAGGAAGGCAAGACCGCCGAAGCGCGGGCCTGACGCGCACGAGAGCCCACGGGAGACCCCGACCATGACCATCACCATCGGCATCGACATCGGCTCCGGCGCCGTCAAGAGCGTGCTGTTCCGCCACGGCCCGAACGGCCCCGAGTGGCTCGCCAAGCGCTGCGAGCGCATCCGCCGCCGCGACCCGATGCAGCTGGCCGACGAGGGCCGCGACGGCGTGCTGGCCGACGCCGGCGTGTCGCCGGAGGCGGTCGACTACATCGCCACCACCGGCGAGGGGGAGAACGTCAAGTTCGCCACCGGCCATTTCTATTCGATGACCACGCACGCGCGCGGCGGCGTCTTCCTCCGTCCCGACGCGAAGGCGGTCGTCGACATCGGCGCGCTCAACGGCCGCGCGATCTACGTCGACGAGCGCGGCAAGGTGCTGTCGTACAAGATGACGAGCCAATGCGCGTCCGGGTCCGGCCAGTTCCTCGAGAATATCGCCCGCTACCTCGGCGTCGCCGTCGAGGAGATCGGTCCGCTGTCGAGAACCTCCAAGAACCCCGAGAAGGTCTCGTCGATCTGCGCGGTGCTCGCCGAAACCGACGTCATCAACATGGTCTCGCGCGGGATCGCGACCCCTGATATCCTCAAGGGCATCCACCTGTCGATGGCCTCGCGGATCGTCAAGCTCCTCAAGGTCACCGGGATCACGTCGGGTACGGCGCTCCTTACCGGGGGCCTCGCGCTCGACACCGGCCTCCTCGCGGCGATCCAGGAGGAAGCGACCAACGAGAAGGTGAACGTCCAGGCGGTCGCGCACGAGGATTCGATTTACGCCGGGGCGATCGGCGCCGCCCTCTGGGGCGCGTTCCGCCACGCGAAGCTCGCCGAGCTCAAGGAAAAGGCCGCCGCCTGACGCGGAAGGCCCGGAGACACGACGATGGCCCTGCTCATCAACGACAACTGCACGTCCTGCGACGCCTGCAAGCCGGTCTGCCCGAACGAGGCGATCAGTGTCGGCGACCCGATCTACGTCATCGATCCGATGAAATGCACCGAGTGCGTCGGCGCCGAGGACGAGCCCCAGTGCAAGCTCGTCTGCCCGGCCGACTGCATCGTGCAGAACCCCGACTTCGTCGAGTCGCCCGACGAGCTGATGGCGAAGTACGAGCAGCTGCACGGGTGAGCCCTCGGCGGGCGTGTCCGACGTCGGCCTGAAGGCCGACCCACCGGCGCACGGTCGCGGTTCGACCGTCGGCCTGGTGGCGTCCGATACGAACGGTGGCGCGTCGGGCTTCGAGCCCGACCGCGGTCGCCGCGGCGCGGATCACTCGGCCCCGAAACTCCGCTCGAAGAAGCGCTGGAGCGGGCTGCCGCGCACCCAGGCGCCGCGTTCCCCGTCGTAGCGGTAGCCGCGGTAGACGCGGCGGGTCAGCACGCGCTCGCCGTATTCCTGGACGAGCACCGCCTCGACGGCGTTCGGCACCTGGACCGCGACACCCTCGAGGCGATCCTGGCG
>JAXMFN010000005.1:0-279119 GCA_046347725.1 Burkholderiales bacterium | reverse complement strand
GGAACGCTACCCGTACAGTTGCCTCGAACAGCGCGTCTCGATCGCGATCGGCCTGTCCGACCCGCGCCGCTGGGACGCCGTGGTCGCGGGTCTCGCCGATCATCTCGACCGCGATGGCTTCGCCAAGTACTGGACGCTCTTGCGCGACGGCGACGACGTGCTGACGAGCTACGTGCTGTCGGTCGCGCACCAGGCCGGATACGCGATCCCCGAGCGCGAGCGGCGGCGGATGGAGCAGGCGCTGGTGGCGTTCGTCGAAGGACGCGTCACCCGCGGCTCGGCGTTGCCGACCGCCGATCTCGCGATCCGCAAGGTCGCCGCGCTGGAGGCGCTGTCCCGACGCGCCGAGCCGTTCGATCCGCGCTGGCTCGACACGTTCGCGATCGAGCCGAACCTGTGGCCGACCTCCGCGGTGATCGACTGGCTGCTCATTCTCGAGCGCCAGCCCAAGCTGCCGCGGCGCGACGAGCGTCTCAAGGCGGTACAGGAGATCCTGCGCGCCCGCCTGAACTTCCAGGGCACGACGATGGGCTTCTCGACCGAGAAGAGCGACGCGCTGTGGTGGCTGATGGTGTCGGCCGACGCGAACGCGAACAAGCTGCTGCTGGCGGTGGTCGACCTGCCCGGCTGGAAGGACGACGTGCCGCGGCTGGTGCGCGGATCGCTCGGCCGGATGCAGCGCGGCCACTGGAACACGACGGTGGCCAACGCCTGGGGGACGCTCGCGCTCGATCGGTACGCGGCGAAGTTCGAGACGGTCGCACCGACCGGGGCGGCGCGGGCGACGTTGTCCGGCCGCGTGTTCGAGCACGCCTGGAAGCCGGACGACGGCGCGAAGGTCCACGCGCGGCGCCTGCCGTGGCCCGACGCCCGGGCGGACCTGACGGTGCGTCAGGACGGCGAGGGCGCGCCCTGGGTCACGCTGCAGAGCATCGCCGCGATCCCGATCACCGCGCCGTTCTCGTCCGGCTACCGGATCGCGCGCAGCGTCACGCCGCTGCGCCAGCAGACGCCGGGCGTCTGGCGGCGCGGCGACGTCGCCCGGGTCACGCTCGACGTCGAGGCCCAGTCCGACATGGCCTGGGTCGTCGTCGACGATCCGCTGCCCGCCGGCGCGTCCGCGCTCGGCCGCGGCCTGGGCGGCGAGTCGTCGATCGACGCGCAGGGCGAGCGGCGCGTCGGCACCGTGTGGCCGGCCTTCGAGGAGCGGACGGCGACCGCGTACCGCGCCTACTTCCGCTACGTGCCCAAGGGGCGCTTCGTCGTCGAGTACACGGTGCGGCTCGACAATCCCGGCGACTTCGGCCTGCCGCCGACGCGCGTCGAGGCGATGTACGCGCCCGAGATGTTCGGCGAGCGGCCGAACGATGCGTGGAAGGTCGCACCGTGACCCGGATGCCGGCCGCGCGGAACGCAGTGCTCGCGGCGACGTTCGCGTTCGTGGCGATCGCGCCGTCGGTGCGCGGCGCGCCACCGTCGTTCGACGAGGTCCGCGCGTCCTGGCGTTCGTCCGACGCGCTGCTGGTCGACCGTCACGGCGAACCGATCGCCGAGCGGCGGATCGACCGGCGCGAAAGGCGCGGCGACTGGGTTCGGCTCGACGAGGTGTCGCCGGCGATGGTCGACGCGCTGGTCGCCGGCGAAGACCGGCGGTTCAACGAACACGCCGGCGTCGACTGGGCCGGGCTCGCGGTCGCCGCCTGGGACAACGTCTCGCGCACCGCGCGCGGCCAGCGCCCGCGCGGCGGCTCGACGGTGACGATGCAGCTCGCCTCGATGCTCGACCCTGCGCTCAAGCCCGCCGGGCGCGATCCGCGGACGCTGGCGCAGAAGTGGGACCAGGCGAGCGCGGCGCTGGCGATCGAACGCGCCTGGACCAAGCCGCGCATCCTCGAGGCCTACCTCAACCTCGTGCCGATCCGCGGCGAGTGGGTCGGCCTGCGCGCCGCGTCGCGCGGCTTGTTCGGCAAGGAACCCTCGGGACTCGACGCGGACGAATCGGCGATCGTGGTTGCGTTGCTGCGGGCGCCGTCGGCGGCGCCGGCCGACGTCGCGCGGCGCGCCTGCGGCGTCGCGTCCGCGGCATCCGGTGTCGCGATCGGCGAGGTCGCCTGCGAGACGCTTCGGATCAAGACCTCGATCGCGCTCGCCGGCGGCCACCGGTGGGTCGCGCGAGCGGAGCTCGCCCCGCACGTCGCGGCGCGGCTTCTGACCGTGCCCGGCGAGCGTGTCGTTTCGACGCTCGACGCCTCGCTGCAGCGCTACGCCGCGCAATCGCTCGCCGAGCACCTCGCCGACCTCGCCGGCCGCGGCGTCGAGGACGGGGCGCTCGTCGTCCTCGACAACGCGACCGGCGACGTGCTCGCCTGGGTCGGGTCGGGCGGTGCGTGGTCGTCGGCGCGCGAGGTCGACGGCGTGGCCGCGCGCCGCCAGGCGGGCTCGACGCTCAAGCCCTTCCTCTACGCGCTCGCGATCGACGCCGAAATCCTGACCGCCGCCTCGCTGGTCGACGACAGCCCTCTCGCGATCGCGACCGGCCGGGGTCTCTACGTGCCGCGCAACTACGACGGCGACTGGCGCGGCGCGGCGAGCGTGCGCTCGGCGCTCGCCGGTTCGCTCAACGTCCCGGCGGTGCGCACGCTCGATCTGGTCGGCGGCGCGCGATTCCTCGACCTGTTGCAGGGTCTGGGGCTGGGGACGCTCGACCAGTCCGACGAGCACTACGGCGCGGCGCTCGCGCTGGGCGCGGCCGACGTCACACTCGCCGACCTCGCCAACGCCTACCGCGCGCTCGCCAACGGCGGTGTCGCCGCGCCGTGGCGCCTGCGCGCCGACGCGCCCCGTGGGCCGGCTCGGCGTGTATTGGGCGCGCCGGCCGCCTACATCGTCTCCGACGTCTTGTCGGACCGTGGAGCCCGGGCCGCGACCTTCGGCCTAGAGAGTGCGCTCGCGACGCGGGTGTGGAGCGCCGCCAAGACCGGGACCAGCAAGGACATGCGCGACAACTGGTGCATCGGCTACACGTCGCGCTACACGATCGGCGTGTGGGTCGGCAACTTCTCCGGCGCGCCGATGCGCGACGTTTCCGGCGTCAGCGGCGCAGCACCGCTGTGGCGCGATCTCGTCCATCGCCTGCACCGGGACGTTGCGTCGCCACCGCCAGTCCCTCCCGCCGGCGTCGAGCGCGCGCGCGTGGCCTTCGACCCGCCGGTCGAGCCGGCGCGCGACGAGGTCTTCGTCGCCGGTACCGCGTCGCCGGTCGTCAGGGCCGTGGAGGCGCGCGACGACGAGGGCGGATCCTCGATGGCGCCGCGCATCCGCTACCCGGTCGACGGCACGATCATCGCGCTCGACCCGGACGTTCCAGCGGGTCGGGAACGCGTCCCGTTCCTCGCCGCGGCCGCAGGCGCCGACTCGCGCTGGCGGGTCGACGACACGCTGGTCGAGGGTCGTGGGGGGCGGGCGACCTGGACGCCGGTCGCCGGTCGCCATCGTCTGACGCTGGAAGACGCGGGAGGAAACCGTCTCGACCGGGTCGAATTCGAAGTTCGCGGCAGCCGGGCGGGGTCCGGTCGGTGACCGCCTCGACCGCTGCCTGAACGCTGTCGGCGGTCGCCGCCTCAGTCGGGCCGATCCCCGGCGATCGCCGGGTGTCGGCGGAACTCGGTGACGAACGCGTCGTAGGCGTCGCGGATCTGGGTCCCCAGCCGGTTGGCGTCGGCCAGCCGCTCCTCGCGCACCGCGCGCTCGGCGGCCGCTGCCAGCGCCGAGACGCGCAGCGCGCCGAAGCGCGCGCTGGTGGACTTGAGCGAATGCGCGGCGATCCCGGTCTCGTTCGGCGTCGTCGACGCGTCGCCGCAGATGCGGGCGATGAGCTCCGGTGTCGTGTCGAGGAAGCGCCCGGCGAGTCTCGCGAACGTGCCCGGATTGCGCGTGTCCAGCGCGAGGAGGTCGCCCAGCGCGGCCGGATCGAAGACCGGATCGGACCACCCGGCCGGATCCGACGCCGACGCGTCGGCCGGCGCGCTTCCCGCGATCACGCGCGCGATCACCTCGAGGAGCGCGGATTTCTCGTAGGGCTTGGCGAGGAACTCGTCCATTCCGGCGGCGAGGTAGCGCTCGCGTTCGCCGTGCATCGCGTTCGCGGTGAGCGCGACGATCGGCGTCCGGCGTCCGGGGCCGGCGACCTGCGCCTCGCGCGCGCGGATCCGCCGCGTCGCTTCGAGGCCGTCCATCACCGGCATCTGCAGGTCCATCAGCACGCAGTCGAAGTCCTGCCCGGCCGTCATCTGCACGGCGCGCGATCCGTCCTCGGCGACCGCGACCCGGTGACCGGCGGCCTCCAGCATCGAGGTCGCGACCAGCCGGTTCACCTCGTTGTCCTCGACCAGCAGCAGCGACAGCCGATGCGCCGGCGGCATCGCCGGGGCGCGGACGCAGCGCAGGGACGCCGACTCTCCCGGGGTCGGAGCCCGGAGCTTCACCTCGACCTCGAACGCCGACCCGTCACCGGGGATGCTCCTCGCCGTCGCGTTCCCGCCCATCCGCTGAGCGAGTTCGCGGACGATGTAGAGCCCGAGTCCGGTGCCTCCGTGCCGGCGCGTCTGCGATTCGTCGCCCTGGACGAACGGCTGGAAGAGCGCTCGAGCTCGGTGGTCGGGATTCCCACGCCGGTGTCGACCACGCGCAGCCGGACCAGGGCGATCGCGGGATCGGCCGACCGCGCCTCGATCTGGAGCTCGATGTCCACTTTGCCGCGCTCGGTGAACTTGATCGCGTTGCCCACGAGATTGACGGCGATCTGGCGCAACCGTCCTTCGTCGCCGACGAGTTCGCGCGGAACCGACGCGTCGACCCGCGCCTCGAACGCGAGTCCCTTCTGCACCGCGAGCGGCTGCAGCATGCCCCGGACCTGCTCGACGAGCACGCGTGGTTCGAACACGGACTCGACCAGCGCGAACTTGCCCGCCTCGATCCGCGAGACGTCGAGGACGTCGTTGATGACCTGGAGCAGCGCGCGGGCCGACGTTCGGATCGCCTTGGCGCGATCGAGCGCCGCGCCGTCGAGTCCCGAATCGATGAGCACCTCGCTCATGCCGAGCACCGCGTTCATCGGTGTGCGGATCTCGTGGCTCACGTTGGCGAGGAACTGGGACTTGGCGCGGTTCGCCGCCTCGGCGGCGGCGAGCGCTTCGCGCAGGCTCGCGCCCATCCGCACGCGCTCGTCGTGCTCGCTGCGCAGGCGCTGCTCGGCGCGCCGGAGGATCAGCAGCAGCACCAGGTAGAGGACGCCGAAGATCGCGATCGCACCGGCGCCGAGCGTCCGCTCGCTCTCGCGCAGCTTCTCGAGGTACGGCGTCGCGTCGTCGTAGATCTCCAGCACGGCGAGCACGCGCGCATCGCCCGGGATCCGCAGCGGCAGGTACGACGAGATCAGATCGCGTTTCTCGATCGGGCCGTCGATTCCCTCGAAGCGGTCGCGGTGGTTGAGCAGCGTGATCACCTTCCCGTCGCGCGCGGTTTCGAACGCGGGATTGCCCTGCTGGCTCTTGCCGACCTGCGAGCGTTCGGTCGAGTAGACGGTCACACCGCCCGGATCGTAGAGCTTCAGCTTGGCGATCGACGTGCCGCGCAGGAGCTCGCGCACCGACGCGTCGAGGTCGACCCAGCGGGCATCGCTACGCAGCGCGTCCGCCGGCAGAGCGCCGGCGACCGCGGCGAAGTCTCCGACCCGCGGCCAGAGCTCGTTGGTGAAGATCGCCGCGAGCGTCGAGTTGTACCGGGTTCCGGTTTCGAGGAGCTCGTCGATCTCGGTCTGCCGGTGCCAGGACCATAGCCCCACGGTCGCCGCGGCGAAACAGGCGAGGCTCGCGATCGAGAAGTAGCGTACGAGGCGGAACAAACCGGTTCCCCGAGGCCAGGATTGGCGGCCGGTTCTCGTTGTCGGTGTCGAGATACCGGGAGTCCGGAGCCAAGCAGGTTCCGTTCCCGCCTCGTGCCGAGGCCGGACGGCGACCGAACGGCCGGTACCTTCGGGCCGAATCCGACACGGGAACGCCGGGTCGGGTCGCCCATCGGGCCGGCGTCAGGCGGATTCCGGCCGCCCGCCGGGGGCTCGCTACACGTTGGCCGCTGGCGCGGCAAGCGTGAGCCTGCGCAGCCATCAGGTCCCCCTCGGCCGATCAGCCGAGGAGGACCAAATTGTCCCGATGGATGAGTTCGGGTTCGTCGACCCAGCCCAGGATCGCCTCGATCTGCGAACTGGGCTTGCGCAGGATGCGTCTCGCGTCGTCGGCGCCGTAGTTGACGAGTCCCCGCGCGACTTCGCGACCATCGGCGGTGAAACAGCCGACGACTTCACCGCGTTCGAAGTCACCGTCGACCGCGACCACGCCGATCGGCAGCAGGCTCTTGCCTTCGCTCGCGAGCGCCCGGACCGCCCCGGCGTCGAGGACGACGCGACCGGCGAGCTGCACGTGGTCGGCGAGCCATTGCTTGCGGGCCGCGAGCGTCTGCGTCTCGGCGAGGAACGCCGTGCCGACCGCTTCGCCGGCGGCGAGGCGCGTCAGCACGTCCGGCTCGCGTCCGCAGGCGACGATCGTCGCCGCACCGGACCGCGCCGCTCGCTTCGCCGCCAGGACCTTGGTCAGCATGCCGCCCTTGCCGATCGACGAACCCGCGCCGCCGGCCATCGCCTCGAGCGCCGGATCGCCGGCGCGCGCGGTGCGCACCAGCGTCGCCGTCGGGTCCCTGCGCGGGTCGGCGGTGTAGAGACCCTGCTGGTCGGTGAGCAGCACCAGCACGTCCGCCTCGATCAGGTTGGTGACCAGCGCGCCCAGCGTGTCGTTGTCGCCGACGCGGATCTCGTCGGTCGTGACCGTGTCGTTCTCGTTGATGATCGGGATCACGCCCAGCGCGACCAGCGTGCGCAGCGTCGAACGGGCGTTGAGGTAGCGGCGGCGGTCGGCGAGGTCCTCGTGCGTGAGCAGGATCTGCGCCGTGTGCAGACCGTACTGCGCGAACGCGGTCTCGTAGGCCTGCACCAGTCCCATCTGGCCGACGGCGGCCGCGGCCTGGAGTTCGTGGATCGCCGACGGTCTCGTCGCCCAGCCCAGCCGCTGCATACCCTCGGCGATCGCGCCCGACGACACGAGCACCACTTCGCGACCCGTCTTGACCAGCGCGGCGATCTCGGCGGCCCAGCGCGCGACCGCCGCGTGGTCGAGCCCTCGGCCGTCGTTGGTGACGAGGCTCGAACCGACCTTGACGACGATCCGCCGCGCGCCGGCGACGGCCGCGATCGGAGGATCCCCCCGAGGCGGCACTTCGTGCCGCTTCCCCCCAGGGGGGCGAGCGCCTCGAGGCGGCTCATCGGCGCTGGAGGGATCCCCCCGAGGCGGCAGCACTTCGTGCCGCTTCCCCCCAGGGGGGCGAGCGCCTCGAGGCGGCTCATCGGCGCTGGAGGATCCCCCCGAGGCGGCACTCGTGCCTTCCCCCAGGGCGAGCGCCTCGAGGCGGCTCATCGGCGCTGGAGGATCCCCGAGGCGGCACTTCGTGCCTTCCCCCAGGGGGCGAGCGCCTCGGGCGGCTCATCGGCGCTGGAGGGATCCCCCGAGGCGGCACTTCGTGCCGCTTCCCCCAGGGGGGCGAGCGCCTCGAGGCGGCTCATCGGCGCTGGAGGATCCCCGAGGCGGCACTTCGTGCCGCTTCCCCAGGGGGGCGCCTCGGGCGGCTCCGGCGCTCATGCGTCCTCCGTGGGAACGGCGGCGCGGCGCGCGCGACGCGCGCGCACCGGCGCCGGCTTCAGCACCTCGGGCTCGGACGGCGCGGGCGCGGCGGGCGCGAGCTCGGCCGGGTGCGCGTCGAGCCAGTCCTGGATCGCGTAGACAAGCGGCCGGCAGCCGGCACCGGAGATCGCCGCGATCCCGAAGACCGGTCCCTTGAAGCGCAGCGCCTTGGCGAACGCCTTCACCGTCGCCTCGCGCTCGTCCTCGGCCACGAGGTCGAGCTTGTTGACCACGAGCCAGCGCGGCTTCCTCCCCAGGTCCGGATCGTACTTGGCGAGCTCCTTGGCGATCGCCTTCGCGTCCCTCACCGGGTCGGCGTCGGGATCGGGCGGAACGATGTCGACGACGTGGAGCAGGAGCCGGGTGCGGGCGAGATGGCGCAGGAACCGGTGGCCCAGTCCCGCGCCTTCGGCCGCGCCTTCGATCAGGCCCGGGATGTCGGCGATCACGAACGAGCGGCGCTCGTCGGTGCGCACGACGCCGAGCGATGGCGCGAGCGTGGTGAACGGGTAGTCGGCCACCTTCGGGCGCGCCGCCGACACCGCGCGGATCAGCGTCGACTTGCCGGCGTTCGGCAGTCCGAGCAATCCGACGTCGGCCAGCACCTTGAGCTCGAAACGCAGACGACGCGACTCGCCCGGCTCGCCCTTCGTGTGCTGGCGGGGCGCCCGGTTCACCGACGACTTGAAGTGGATGTTGCCCAGCCCGCCCTTGCCGCCGCGCGCGAGGACCGTCGTCGCGCCGTCGGTGGCGAGGTCGGCGACGAGCTCGCCGGTCTCGGCGTCGGTGACGACGGTGCCGACCGGCACCCGCAGGACGACGTCGTCGGCGCCCTTGCCGTACTGGTCGGCGCCGCGCCCGTTCTCGCCGCGCTGTGCGCGGTGGATGCGCGCGTACCGGTAGTCGATCAGCGTGTTGATGTTGCGATCGGCGAGCGCGAGCACGCTCCCGCCGCGCCCGCCGTCACCGCCGTCCGGGCCGCCGCGCGGCACGTACTTCTCTCGACGGAACGAGGCAACGCCGTTGCCGCCGGCGCCGGCGTGCACCTCGATCACCGCTTCGTCGACGAATTTCATGGCGCGCCCCGCCGGTGCAGGACGAACCGCTCGGTATCGTCGCCGCGGCGTCGACCTTCCCAGACCGGCGTCCAGCCGGCCGGCGGCGGCGCGTCGAGCTCGCCGCGTCCCAGCTGGACCAGCAACAGCGGGCAGTCGCCACCGCGCCCGGCCTCCTCGCGCTGGGTCAGCAGTCCGGCGAAGTAATCGAACAGCGCGCGCTGCGGCTCGCCCAGCCCGCGGCTGGCGACGCAGGCGCCGGCAGGCAGCTGCGAGCGCAGCGACTCGGCCACGACCCGGTAGCTGCGTCGCGAGTCGACGTACGGCAGCCAGATCGTCGACACCAGTCCCCAGAGCAGCGTCACGCCGATCGCCCAGTTGAGCACCGCCCGTCGGTTCGACCGGCGCGCCGGCCGCACCATCGCGATCCACAGGAGCGTCAGCGCGAGCGCGGCGAGCATCGCCCACAGCTTGAAGGTCGGCTGGAAGCCGATCTCGGTGTCGCGGAACAGGCGCGCGGTCGCCAGCGACATGCCGTTGACGTACGAGTCGATCCAGACGCCCCAGACGAGCAGCGCGGCGAGCCCGAAGGTCAGGATGCCGAACCAGTCGAACGCGCTCGAATAGCCGCGCTTGAGCGAGTCCACCTCGAGCGAGGCGACGAGCGCGAGCGGCACGAGGATCGGCACCGCCCCGATCAGCCTCGGATCCTGCTGCAGCGTGAGCGCCGCGAGGATCACCAGCGCCAACGTGCCGGGCAGCACGACGCCGTCGGCGGCGAGCCCGCCGTTGAATCCGCGGCCGCGGATCCACAGGAGCCAGAGCACGAGCGGTACCGCCGGCCAGGCGAACCAGGGCAGGTTGCGGATCGCGTAGAGCGGATCGAAGCCGCCGCCGGCGAGCGGGGCGACATGCTGGCGCCAGTCCGACGCGGCCAGGAACGACGACCACAGGTCGGGCGAGCGCTGCGCGAGCAGGACCGGCCAGACCGCCCCGAGCGCCAGCGAGACGGCGCCGGCGACGACGAGCGTCACGGCGTGGGCACGGGTACGCCAGGTCGCGGATAGCGCCGGCAGCGCCGCCGCGGTCGCGGCGAACCAGACCGGACCCGCGCCGCCGTGCGAGAGGAACGCCACCGCCGCACCCAGCCCGAGCCCGACGCCGCCGGCGGCCGGACGTCTCAGCGCGAGCGCGAATCCCCAGAGCGCGAGCGCGACGCCCGCGGTCAGCCCGAGTTCCGGCGACAACCCGTGCGCGCGCTCCCAGAATCCGATCGAACCGACGAGCACCAGGACCGGCAGCCACCGGAACGCGCGGCCGTTCAGTTCGCGGCTCGCGAGCGCGGTGAACAGGAGGATCACCGCGAGGAGCGCTCCGGCGGCGAGGCGACCGGCGTTGTGCGGGGAGAGCGGCGGTGCGGCGAGCGACATCGCCACCGCGGCGAGCGCCGGGACGAGCGGCGGGCGCGCGACCGATGGTTCACCGGCGAGCCGCGGGACGACGAAATCGCCGGTGCGCTTCATCTCCCAGGCGACCCCGAAGGTCGTCGCTTCGTCGGTCTTCCACGGGTCGTGGCCGATCAGCCCCAGCAGCACCCACGCGGCGCACAGGAGCACGAGCCCCGCCTGCTTGAGCGCGCGCTGAGGCCCCGAAGGCGACACCGACTCCGGATCGACGCTTTCCGGCGTGGTGGAGCGGGGCGCGCGCATGGCTCGCATCGTAGCGTCAGCGGCACGAACGAAAAAGGCAGCCGAAGCTGCCTTTGTCGCGGGCGCGCTCGAGCGGGTCACGAGCGCGCGGCGGCCGGCTTCGCGCCGGACTGGGCGGCGGGTTTGGCCTCGGACTTCGCGCCGTACCGCTGGCGGAACTTGTCGATACGGCCGGCGGTGTCCATGACCTTCTGCTTGCCGGTGTAGAAAGGATGGCAGACCGAGCACACTTCGATATGCAGCGGCTTGACGACCGACGACCGCGTCTCGAACGTGTTGCCGCAGCTGCAGGTCACGGTGATCTTGTCGTACTTCGGGTGGATGCCGGTCTTCATGATCGCCCTTTCGTCGCGGCCGCAGGCTCGGCGGCGCGGTCCCGCGACCACGCGAATCCCCGGTGGATCCACGCCCCTGCCGCGGTGAATCGATAATAATGCCAGAATTCAGGCAGTTCCGCAATCGGCGGGCCCGCGGCCCGGATTCCCGGCCGATCGCGCCGGCGGCGTCGGGGCCGGCCGCCCGGTTCCGCCGGACTCGATCGGCCCCGAGCGTCAGTCCGACGGTGCCGTTGTTCGCCGATCGCCCAGCACCAGCGCGGCCGCCGCCAGCATCAAGGCGCCACCGAGGATCTCGGCGGCGCCGAGCCGCTCTTCGAGCACGACGGCACCCAGCGTCGTGGCGACGATCGGCGCGACGAACGCGTACATCCCCACGCGTGTCGGTCCCCAGGCGTGCAGCAGCTTGAGGTAGATCGTCATGCCGGCGACGCCGCCGGCGACGATCAGCCAGGCGAGGCCCGCGAGCGAGGCGGGCGACGCGAGACCCGCCCATCGACGAGGATCGATCGGTTCGAGCGCGAGGGCCATCGGCGCGAGCATCGCCGACCCCAACAGCATCTGCAGCGCGCCGAGCGTCATCGCCGAGCTCTCGCGCAGCAACGGGCGCGATGCGATGGAACCGCCGCAATAGGCGAAGGTCGCCGCGACGATGGCCGCGAGCCCGGCGATGCCCAGGGCGCCGACGTCGCCGGCGCTGCGCCGGGCGAACAGGAGCACCAGCCCGGCGATGCCCAGCGCGATGCCGGCCGCGGTGCGCGAACGGATCCGCTCCTCGCCGAGCGCAGCACCGAAGGCGGCGAGGCCGATCGGCATCAGCGCGTTGTTGACGATCGCCGCGAGACCCGAGGGCACCTGGGCGGCGCCCCAGTAGAGTCCGGCGTAGGTGAGCGCGTTGGCGAGCACCGCGGTCGCGACGACCGCGACCGGGCGCGCGCGCAACAGCGCGAGCGCCGGGCGCGGACCGGCGATCGCGAGCATGACCAGCCCCGCGCCGAGCGAACGGACGGCGGCGAACGCCAGCGGCGGAGCGTCGACGACCGCGATCTTGACCGCGAGCCAGTTCGAGCCCCAGACGACGCACAGGACGACGAAGAGCACGGCCGGGCGGCTCATCGACGATCGACCCGTCGAGCGGTCGCGGCGCGCCTCGGCCACGCCGCGCGCGGCGGCATCGACCGTTGCGCGGCGAGTGGCGGCGTCAACCCCTGCGCAGCGAGTCGAAGAAGCGAGCGCCGCAGCGGGGAAGCAGGGGCCCCGGAGCGCAGCGAACGGGGATGCGCTCGATTCGGCGCTCGCGCCGAATCGCGTCGCAGGCTCACGTTTCGCGCAGCGCAACGTGAAACCCGGCGATCCGCCGGGCGGGCCGCAGACTCCCCCGGAGGCGATCGGCGGAATTCGAGCTCGGCGTCGGGGCGGAGCGCCGGAGGCACCGGCGTCAACCCCTGCGCATCGAGTCGAAGAATTCCGCGTTGTTCTTGGTCGCCCGGACCTTGTCGACGAGGAACTCGGTCGCCTCGAGATCGTCCATCGGGTAGAGCACTTTGCGCAGCACCCAGACCTTCTGCAGGATCTCCTGTTTGAGCAGGAGCTCCTCCTTGCGGGTGCCGGAGCGGTTGACGTTGATCGCCGGGTAGGTGCGCTTCTCGGCCATCCGGCGGTCGAGGTGGATCTCCATGTTGCCGGTGCCCTTGAACTCCTCGTAGATCACGTCGAAGAAGCGAGCGCAGCAGGGGCCGAGCCCCGGAGCGCGGCGAGGGGTGCGACCCCGGAGGCGATCGGCGGAATTCGAGCTCGGCGTCGGGGCGGGCGCCGGGTTCGGCGTCAACCCTGCGCATCGAGTCGAAGAATTCCGCGTTGTTCTTGGTCGCCCGACCTTGTCGCGACTCGGTCGCCGGATCGTCCATCGGGTGAGCACTTTGCGCAGCACCCAGTCCTGTTTGAGCAGGAGCTCCTCCTTGCGTGCCGGCGTTGACGTGATCGCCGGGTAGGTGCTTCTCGGCCTCCGGCGGTGGGTGGATCTCCATGTTGCCGGTGCCCTTGAACTCCTCGAGATCACGTCGTCCATCCGCGAGCCGGTGTCGATCAGCGCGGTGGCGATGATCGTCAGCGATCCGCCTTCCTCGATGTTGCGCGCGGCGCCGAAGAAGCGCTTCGGGCGCTGCAGCGCGTTCGCGTCGACGCCGCCGGTCAGCACCTTGCCCGAGGCGGGCACGACGGTGTTGTAGGCGCGCGCGAGGCGCGTGATCGAGTCGAGCAGGATCACGACGTCCTTCTTGTGCTCGACCAGGCGCTTCGCCTTCTCGATCACCATCTCCGCGACCTGGACGTGGCGGGTCGCCGGTTCGTCGAACGTCGAGGCGACGACCTCGCCGCGGACGGTCCGCTGCATCTCGGTCACTTCCTCGGGGCGCTCGTCGATCAGCAGCACGATGAGCACGCACTCGGGGTAGTTCGCGGCGATCGAGTGGGCGATGTGCTGCAGCATCACCGTCTTGCCGGACTTGGGCGAGGCGACGAGGAGCCCGCGCTGGCCCTTGCCGATCGGCGCGATGATGTCGATCACGCGGCCGGTCAGGTTCTCCTCGGAGCGGATGTCGCGCTCGAGGACCATCATCTCGTCGGGGAACAGCGGCGTCAGGTTCTCGAACAGGATCTTGTTCTTCGACGCCTCCGGCGGCTCGCCGTTGACCCGGTCGACCTTGACCAGCGCGAAGTAGCGCTCGCCGTCCTTGGGGGTGCGGATCTCGCCTTCGATCGTGTCGCCGGTGTGCAGGTTGAATCGGCGGATCTGCGACGGCGAGATGTAGATGTCGTCGGTGCCGGCGAGGTAGCTCGTGTCGGGCGAGCGCAGGAAGCCGAAGCCGTCGGGGAGGACCTCGAGGACGCCGCCGCCGAAGATGCTTTCGCCCTTCTTCGCGTGCGCCTTCAGCATCGAGAAGATCAAGTCGTGCTTGCGGAGCCGGTTGGCCCCGTCGATCTCCATGGCGTTGGCGAGCTCGAGCAGCTCGGAGACGTGCTTGGCCTTCAGTTCGGAAAGGTGCATGGGGGGCGGATCTCGGGGACGCGCGCGAGCGCTTCGAGGCGGGAACGGCCGCGGGACGGCCGGGGAGGCGACGGAGTCGGGATAGCGGGGAGGCGCCGGTCTACGCGGTCTCGGCCCGGGTTTCTTCCCGTGGCCGGAGGCGGGGCGCCTCGCGGTGACCGCCGCCCGGACGTCCGGACGACGGGTCTCGCTCGAAGGAAGGGAAGTTAGCGGTGTTACAGGTTGCTGTCAAGGAAGGCGGTCAGCTGGGATTTCGACAGCGCGCCGACCTTCTGGGCGTGGGGCTGGCCGTTGCGGTAGAGGATCACGGTCGGAATGCCGCGGATCCCGTACTTCGCCGGCGTCGCCGGGTTGGCGTCGATGTCGAGCTTGGCGACCTTGAGCCGGCCCTCGTAGGTCCTGGCGACGTCGTCCAGGACCGGGGCGAACATCTTGCAGGGCCCGCACCACTCGGCCCAGAAATCGACGAGCACCGGCTGGCTCGACGAGAGGACGTCCTTCTCGAAGTTCGCGTCGGAGACGTGCTGGATCAGTTCGCTCATCGGGATCCTCGGAGGTCGGTCCGCGACGCCGCGGGGTGCCGGCGGGTCGCACCAAGGCGCCGACGGTAGCCCAGAACCCGCGCGCGGCGCAAGCGCCGACGGGGCGGCCCCCCGACGGGTCTGCTACCATTCCGCGGTCCCCTGCGTTCGTCCCCGGCCCCACCGGCCGCGCCGCCATGACCTACGTCGTCACCGAATCCTGCATCCGCTGCAAGTACACCGATTGTGTCGATGTCTGCCCGGTGGATTGTTTCCGCGAGGGGCCGAACTTCCTGGTCATCGATCCCGACGAGTGCATCGACTGCACGCTGTGCGTCGCCGAATGCCCGGTCGAGGCGATCTACGCCGAGGACGACGTGCCGCCCGCGCAGGCGCATTTCAAGCAGCTGAACGCCGAGCTGGCCAAGGTCTGGAAGCCGATCATCGAGCGCAAGCCCGCGCTGCCCGACGCCGACGAGTGGAAGGACGTCGAGGACAAGCTCGGCCTGCTCGATCGCGGCGGCGCCTGACGCTCCACGGGCCGGTCGGCGGCGTTTCGCTCCGGCGTTCCTCGGTCCGATTTCCGCGGCCCGGGCCTGATCCGGGTCATGGAATCGACCGGCGCGTTCTGGTAGAATCCGGCCGCCTTTCGCCGCCGGCGACCGCCTGCGGCCGACGATCCGACGACGATTCCATGACCCGATCGAACACGCTCATCGTCGCCCTGGCGGCCGCGCTCGCGGCCGGCTCGGCGGCCGCCCAGTCCGGCGCATCCGCCGGCGACGCCGCGAAGGGCCGGCAAAAGGTGCAGATGTGCCAGGGATGCCACGGCATCGACGGCTGGCGCACCGCCTTCCCCGAGGTCTACCACGTGCCCCGTATCGCCGGGCAGCAGCCGGTCTACCTCGCCAACGCGCTGAAGGCGTACCGCAACGGCGAACGCACGCACCCGTCGATGCGCGCGATCGCGGCGTCGCTTTCCGACCAGGACATCGCCGACCTCGCGGCTTACTACGCGCAGCCGGCCCAGAAGACGGCGGGGAAATGATGAACACGTCGACGATCGGTTTCGCCCTCGCCCTCGCCGTCGCCGCGCCCGCGCTGCCGGCGCACGCCGCCAGTCCGGACGCCGGCAAGGCGAAGGCGCAGGAGATCTGCCAGGCCTGCCACGGCCTCGACGGTCAGAGCGCCGCATCGCCCGAGTATCCGCGGATCGGCGGTCAGTACCGCGATTACCTCGCCAAGGCGCTGCGCGACTACAAGTCCGGCGCGCGCAAGAACCCGATCATGGCCGGCATGGCCGCGCCGCTGACCCCAACCGACATCGACAACCTCGCCGCGTACTACGCCGCGCAGCCCTCGTCGCTGGCGACCCGCTACTGAGCGGGTCGTCGCCGGCAGGGCGCGGTCCTATCGCTGTCGCGCGAGGCACCCGAGGTAGAGCGTCGCGTCCGGGCCGGATCCGGTCCGCTGCGCCTGCCACAACGTTTCCCCGAGGCACTCGAGCACCGCGTGCAGCGCGGCGTGCTCGTCGCCGCGCGCGTTGGTCAGGCGGTCGAAGTGCGCGCGGATGCCGGGCGGCTGGTCGATCGCGAGCTGCTCGGCGATCGCCAGGTGCAGCGACAGGTGCAGGAACGGGTTCATCGCGCCGCCCTCGGGCGTCCACTCGCGGTCGAGGTTCCGGTCGCCTTCGTCGAGCAACGCGTGGTACTCGGGGTGCATCGCGACGATCCCCGCGATCCTCCGATCCATGTCGCTGAGCGCGGCGCCGTCGCGGAACCTGCGCCAGGCGCCGATGAAGGCTCGGCGCGACTGGTCGCGCGTCGGCGAGAACATCAGCGGGAACGACCGCGGCGGGCGCCGGCGCGCGAGGTCTTGGCCATCGGCTGAGCGCCACGCGAGGCCGGACGGGCGGGCGGCCCCGCGCGGCCCGCGGCCGGCTCGGACCGGGCGGGCGGACGCTGGGCCCGCCGGCCGGCGACGGCGGCGCCGGTCTTGTCGCCGAATTCGCACAGGTCGGCGATCGGACAATCCGGGCACTTCGGCTTGCGCGCGACGCAGACGTAGCGGCCGTGAAGGATCAGCCAGTGATGGGCGTGCAGGCGGAACTCGTCGGGCGTCGACTGCTCGAGCCCGCGCTCGACCGCGAGCGGATCCCTGCCCGGTGCGAGCCCGGTGCGGTTGGCGACGCGGAAGATGTGCGTGTCGACCGCGATCGTCGGCTCGCCGAAGGCGACGTTGAGCACGACGCTCGCGGTCTTGCGACCGACACCGGGCAGCCGCTCGAGCGACGCGCGGTCTCGCGGCACGTCGCCGCCGTGTTCGTCGACGAGGATGCGCGAGAGCGCGACGACGTTCTTCGCCTTGTTCCGGTACAGACCGATCGAACTGATGTACGGGACGAGTCCGTCGACGCCGAGCGCCAGGATCGCCGCGGGCGTGTTCGCGACCGGAAAGAGCCGCGCCGTGCACTTGTTGACGCCCTTGTCGGTCGATTGCGCCGACAGCACGACCGCGACCAGGAGTTCGAACGGCGAATGGTGGGCGAGCTCCGAGGCCGGCCGCGGATTGGCTTCGCGCAACCGCTCGAAGATCGCGCGGCGTTGCGCGTCGTTCATGGCTCGCTGCGCAGCGCGGCGGCGGCGCGGCGGGCGCGGGCGCGCTCGATCGCCGCGGCGACCGCGACGCGGCGCCGCGCGGCGGGGTCGACGGCGATCGCCGGGGCCGTCCCGTCAGCGCGCTCGACGCGCCGCTCCGAGACTCGGCGGCCGCCGGCGAGCCTCGAGCGACGGGCCCGGTGCCGCTCGCGGGCTTCGTCGGCGTCGTCCGCCGTCCAGCGACGATCGGCGGGTGTCATCGAGATGCAGTCGACCGGGCACGGCGCGACGCACAGTCCGCAGCCCGAACACAGGATGTCGATCACCGCGTGCAGGCGTCGCGGCGCGCCGGCGATCGCGTCGACCGGGCAGGCCTGGATGCAGATCGTGCAGCCGACGCAACGCGTTTCGTCGACGACCGCGACCTCGAGCGCGTCGAACGCGCCGCAGCGGGGGTCCACGCGGTCGGCGACTCGGCCGGTGATCCGGACGAGCGCGGTGAGCGTCGCGTCTCCGCCGGGTGGGCAGCGGTCCACCGGCGCGGCGTCCTTCGCGATCGCGGTGGCGTAGGCGGCGCAGTCCGCGTAGCCGCAGCGTGTGCATTGCGTCTGCGGGAGCGCGCGGTCGATCGCCTCGACGGTGGGCAGGCCGGTCACCGGCGCATTCTACCGCCGCCGCTCTGCTAGACTGGGCTTCGCCTCTGCGCCGTCCGACGTCGCGGTCCGACCGCGCGGTCGCGCGTCGCTCCCGGGCTCCCGCCGATGTCGACGCCCCCCCCAGCCACCAATCGGCTCGACGCGCCGCTCGCCCTCGGCGCGCGCGCGCGGTTGGCCTGGCGGGCTCTGCACCTGGCAGGGTGGCACGTCGTGCTCGCACGCCCGGTGCCGATGAAGTGCGTGATCGTCTTCTATCCGCACACGTCGAACTGGGACTTCCCGGTCGGGCTGGCGGCGAAATGGTCGGTCGGCGTCCATTTCCGGTTCGTCGCCAAGGACTCGCTGTTCGCCTCGCCGCTGGGGCCGCTGTTCCGCCGCTGGGGCGGCATCCCGGTCAACCGGCGCGAAAGCACCGGCTTCGTCGGTCAGATGCGCGCCGCGCTCGAGGCCCACGACGACTTCCGGCTGGTCATCGCGCCTGAGGGTACGCGCTCGCGCACCGACCACTGGAAGAGCGGCTTCTGGCATCTCGCGCGCGCCGCGCGGGTGCCGATCGGCCTGGGCTTCATCGATTACGCGCGCCGCGAGGTCGGTATCGGTGCGTGGATCGATGCGACCGACGACGCGGCCGCGGATATGGCGCGGATCGCCGACTTCTACGCCGACAAGACGGCGGCTCGGCCGGCGCTCGCCGGACCGGTGCGATTGCGATCCGCCGGCGAGCCGCGCCGCGCGGTCACGGACGGCGCGCATCCCCCTTCGGCCGGTAGTCCGCCGGGACCTTGAAGAGCTCGGCGGGCGGCTCGCCGCGCTTGAGATTCGCGAGCCGGTAGATCGTATCGCCGGTGCGCGGGTCGGAGTGCTTCGCGTAGACGACGACGTGGAGCTCCGGCGAAAACCAGCGCTCGCTCATCACGACGATCGGTTTCTCGTTGCCGATCTCGCCGGCGGGGATCGTGTGAGTGGTCATCGTGCCGTCGGCCTTGACGCCGTCGATCTCGCGCATGCCGAGGCTCTTCGTCTCGCCCTTGCCGCGCGGCAGCAGCGGCAACGCCAGCGGCGGCAGCGGGGCGAGCGCGTCGCGCGGCGGCGCGCCGTCGCGGCCGATCCGGATCACCTCGACGTGGACCTCCTCGTGCCGAGGGGCGTCGGCGTCGCCGCTCCTGCGGACGACGACCCGACTGGGCGCGACCTCGACCTCCTTGCCGTCCGGCGCGCGCTTGACGACGATGCGCTGGGTTTCGCGCGCCGCGGCCGCCGCGGGTGGCGGTCCGACTGCGCCGGGCGGCGGCGGAGGGGCGGTGCCG
Source organism: Burkholderiales bacterium (assembly GCA_046347725.1). GTDB lineage: Bacteria > Pseudomonadota > Gammaproteobacteria > Burkholderiales > Casimicrobiaceae > VBCG01. The sequence goes on along the minus strand of JAXMFN010000005.1, from coordinate 260,106 downwards.
GCGGGCGGAGCCGGCTGCGCCGGCGGGGCGGGCGGCGCGGCGAGCATCGGCGCGCGGGGAATCCGGGCGACCGTCCGGCGTTCCGGGTCCAGCGCGTAGCTGCGCTCGGCGATCGGATCGAACAGGTAGACGGCGCCACCCTTCTTCTCCTGGCGCGTACGGCCGTAGCCGTCGCGGGCGACCATCACCGAACTGCGATGCACGATCCGATTGCCGTCGGCGAGCGTCTGCACCGTTTCGTTCACCGCTTCCGCCGAGTACGGTGCGTTCTTGACGATTTCGCGCCCGCCGCCGAACTCGCGGGCGATGAACGCGAACGACGGACTCGTGGAGTCGGGGTCGGCGTCGAAGCCGCCCGCCTGCGCGAGCGCGTTCCAGTGGAGCGCCTCGACCCCGACGAACGCGTGCCTGATCTCGCGTTCGATCTCGCGTTCGATCTCGCGCATCGAACCGGCGAAGTCGCGTTCGATCCGCTCGGTCTCGATCGTCATCGGCGCCGGGGCGTCGGGTCCGCGCGGCGCGCGGGGCGCCGGTGGCGCGGGTTGCGCGTGGGCCACGCCGGAGGCCAGCAGGATCGCCATCAGGGGGGGCAGGAACGGGTGTGGACGCGGAATCGGGGGCATCGGAACCTCCTGGCTCGGGGACGGTGTCGACAGGGATGGGGACGGTCGGGACGCTCAGCGGACGAAACGCATCGCGAGCACCGCGCCATCCGGACGGACGAGCAACTCGGTGTCGATCGCATCGCTCGCGAGCGCCGGGTTCACCGGCAGGCCGAACTGGGCGAGCGCCATGCGCGGCATCCTCGCCGCAACGACGTAGGCGTCGGTCGATCGGGCGATCTCGCTGTCGGGGACGACCGGAAGGAAACGCCGGACCGGGGCGCTCGCGAGGGCGCCGGAGGCCGTCGGGTCGGGCGCTGACCGGTGCAGGAGGACGCCGAGCAGCGCGATCGACGCGGCGAGCGCGATCGGCCAGGCGAGCCAGCGCTCGTGGCGGCTCGCGGGTGCGGGCGTGGAGCGGCGACGCGCCCGGGCGAGCGCCGCGTCGATCGCGCGGTCGGTGGACGGGGGCGGCTGGACGTCGGCCAGCGCGCTTCGCAGCGCGGTGAGTCGGCCGTCGAGGGAAGGGCGGGTCGGGGTCATGGCGTGGTTCGCGGTTCAGGCGGCGTTCGGCCGGGGGGCGGTGGCCGGCGTATCGATCGCCAGCCATCGGGTGAGGAGCGCGCGGGCTCGGTGGAGTCGCGAGCGCACGGTATTGAGCTCGACGCCGCAGATCGCCGCGGTCTCGGCGTACGAGCGCTCGGCGAGTTCGACGAGCACCAGCACCTCGCGGTAGTGCGGCGGCAGCGCGACGATCGCCCGGCGCAGCGCTTCGGCCTCGGTGTGGGCGACCAGGGCGGCTTCCGGCGTACGCGTGTCGATCGCGGCCGGTGGCGGGGCGCTGTCGTCGTCGAAGTCGAACGGCGTCTCGCCCAGACCGGCACGCCGTCGGACGAAATTGCGCGCGATGCCGATCAGCCAAGGCGGCAGCGCTCCCCGGTTCGGGTCGTAGTCCGCGGCGTGCGTCAGCAGATGCATGAACACGTCCTGGGTGACGTCGGCCGCGGTCGCCTGGGAGCCCGACCAGAGCAGCGCGAACCGGTACACCGGCCCCTTGTGGCGCCGGTAGAGCGGGTCGAGCGCGTCGGCGTCGCCCAGCGCGAGACGGGCCGCGAGGGCGGCGTCGGTCGCGCCGGTGCGTTCGCTGAGGGTGGCGGCCGGCGGGGGCGGGGGCGCGTTCATCGGTCGGGTCGGCGCATATTCGCCCGGTCGCGCCGGAAAGTTCCCGCGATCGTCGGCCGGCGTAGGAGGCCCCGACGATCGTGGTCGATCGCGGTCCGGGCGCGATCTCGCCGCGCGCCTGTTCCTGGTTGTCGAGTCACCGCCGGGAAAGGTCGCGGAGTCGCGGGCGTACGCGCAGCGATGTCACCGGGGGTGACGCTGGCCGCCGGGGCCGACCCGGCGGACAATGGCGCCCGGGCGCCGACGCGGTCGCGCCCGTTCATGTGAATCCGCACGCATCGCATCCGGCCGGCGCTCACGCCCACGGCCACCACCACCCGCCCGCGGCGCGATCCTCGGGTTCGCCCCGACCCCTCGCGTTCGCGACCGTGCTGACGATCGGGTTCGCGCTGGTCGAGGCGTGGGGAGGGTGGGTCTCGGGTTCGCTCGCCCTGCTGTCGGACGCGGGCCACATGCTCACCGACGGATTCTCGCTGGGACTGGCGTTCGCCGCGCGGGCCTACGCGCGGCGGGCGCCCACGGAGCGCGCTTCCTACGGGTACGGACGCGCCGAGGTCCTCGCGGCGTTCGTCAACTCTCTGCTGATGCTCGCGATCGTCGCGGCGATCGTCGTCGAGGCGGTCCAGCGGTTCATCGCTCCGGCGCCGGTCGGCGGGGCCGCCGTCGTCGCGATCGCCGCGGCCGGGCTCGGTGTCAACCTGATCGTCGCCCGGCTGCTCTGGGTGGCGCACGCGACGCTGAACGCGCGGGCCGCCCTCTTGCACGTCCTGGGAGACGCGCTCGGCTCGGTCGCGGCAATCGTCGCCGGCGTCGTCGTCTTGGCGACCGGCTGGTCGCCGATCGATCCGATCCTGTCGTTGGTCGTCGCCGTCCTGATCCTGCGCGCGACCTGGCGGCTGCTGGCCCAGACGACCGCGGTCCTGATGGAACGCGTGCCGCCGGACCTCGATCTGACCGAGATCGGGACCGCGCTCGCCGCGATCGACGGTGTGGTCGAGGTCCACGATCTGCACGTGTGGTCGACGGGGGCCGGAGCGGTCGCGGTATCGGCGCACCTGGGCATCACCGGCGGCGACCGCTGGCCGGAGGTCCTCGGCGCGGCGCGCCGGCTCCTCGCCGAACGCTGGTCGATCCGGCATGTGACGCTGCAGCCCGGCTGGGTGACACCGATCTCAGCGGGGCCGGGACGGCGAACGTCGGCCTGACCGGGGGTCCGCCCGAGCCTCGCCGGCCGGGGCTCGCGCGAACCGGCCAGTGCTACATCCAGCCGGCCTTGCGGAAGCGGTAGATCAGGTAGGCGTCGATGCCGACCATCGCGCCGAGCGCCGCCGGGTAGCCCCAGACCTGCTTGAGCTCGGGCATGTGCTCGAAATTCATGCCGTAGACGCCGGCGATAAACGTGGGAATGGTGATCAGCGCGCCCCAGGCGGCGAGGCGCTTGGTCACCTCGGCCTCGGCGAGATTGATCAGCGTGAAGCAAACCGAGATCGCGGTCTGCAGCATTTCGCGCAGGTTCTCGATCGCCGCGTTCACCCGCTGCAGGTGGTCGTAGACGTCGCGGAAATACTCGCCCAACCCGACGCACAGCGCCGGGACGCGCCCGCCGTAGAGCTTGCCGATCACCTCCATCAGCGGCGCGACCGCGTGCTTGAGCACCATCACCTCGTGCTTGAGGTCGTAGAAGGCCTCGATGCTGGCGCGGGTCGGCGTGCTGCGGAAGATCGACGTCTCGAGCCGCTCGAGCTCCTCTTCCAGCGAATCGAGGATCGGGAAGTAGCGGTCGACGACCGCGTCGGTCAGCGCGTAGAAGACGTAGCCGGAGCCGTGGCTCAGCAGCTCCGGTTCGCGCTCGGTCCGCTGGCGCACGTCGGCGAAGCCCTTGCGGGTCTTCTGCCGCACCGACAGCACGTAGTTCTTGCCGACGAAGATGCCGACCTGGCCCTCGATCAGCTCGCCGTCGTCGGTTTCGCGCTCGACCGAGCGCAGCACCGCGAAAAGCTCGTCGCCGTACTCGTCGAGCTTGGGGCGCTGGTGCGGGCGGCGGGCGTCCTCGACGGCGAGCGGGTGCAGGCCGAATTCCTCGGCCATCGTCGAGAGCTCCTCGTCGGTCGGTTCGGCGAGCGCGACCCAGACGAAGCAGTCGGGCCGCACGACGTACTCGGAGATGTCCTCGACCGGGATGTCGGCGAGCTTGCGGCCGTTCTGGTAGGCGACGCAGTTGACGAGCATCGCCGCATCATAGCGAAGCCGGGCCGCGTCGCGTAGCCTCCCGTCCCTCCGTCGCCGCTTCCGTGCGATGCTCCGGGGGTGATCGTGCCATCCATGTCCGGCGTCGCCGCAGCGGTCCGCCCCGCCGCCGGGGCATCCCGGCCGCCGGCCGGCGAAGGCCGTCGCGGGCGGTCCGCCGACCGGCGGCGCGACCGGGAGGCGAGTTGAGCGCCCCGGCGTTCGCACCCCGGCGCGAATTGACGCTGCTCGCGGTCCTGGCGGCGGTCCACTTCGCGCACATCGTCGACTTCATGATCCTGATGCCGCTCGGCCCGCAGCTGATGCGCCTGTGGGGGATCGGGCCGGACGCGTTCGGCCTCCTCGTTTCGTCGTACACTTTCGCCGCGTCGGCGAGCGGCATCGCCTCGATGTTCGTCGTCGACCGCATCGACCGCAAGCACGCGCTGCTCGGGCTGACCGGCGGCTTCGTGCTCGCGACCGCGCTGTGCGGTCTCGCGCCCGGATACGAGGCGCTGCTCGCGGCGCGCACGCTCGCCGGCGCCTTCGGCGGCGTCATGGGCGCGATCGTGCTCGCGATCGTCGCCGACGTCGTGCCCTACGGGCGGCGGGCGAGGGCGAACGCGCTGGTCGCCAGCGCGTTCTCGCTGTCGGCCGTCCTGGGAGTCCCCGCGGGACTGTGGCTCGCGGCGGCCGGCGGCTGGCGGCTCCCGTTCCTCGTGCTCGCCTCGCTCGGAGTCGTCGTCGGGCTGCTGGCGGCCAGAATGCTGCCCCCGCTCGCCGCGCACGTCGCCGCGGGCCGGTCTCGCTCGCCGGCCGCGCAGCTGCGCGCGGTGCTCGGCGTGGCGAACCACTGGCGGGCGCTCGCGTTCATTCTGTCGCTGATGCTCGCCGGCTTCACCGTGATCCCCTTCGTCGCCGCCTACCTGGTCGCCAACGTCGCGGTGGCCGAGGCCGACCTCGCGCTCGTCTACATGTCCGGTGGGATCGCGACGCTCGTCACCGCGCAGGTCATCGGTCGGCTCGCCGACCGCTACGGCAAGAAGCGGGTCTTCACCGCGGTCGCGCTCGCGTCGACCGTGCCGATCGTCACGATGACCCACCTGCCGGCGTTGCCCCTCGCCGGGGTGCTCGCCGTCTCCACGTCGTTCTTCGTCCTCGTTCCCGGCCGGTTCGGGCCGGCGATGGCGCTGGTCTCGGGCAGCGCCGAGCCGAGAGTCCGGGGCAGCTTCATGAGCTTCAACGCGGCGGTCATGCAGGCGGGATCGGGCCTGGCCGCCAGCGTGGCCGGCGTCGTCGTGGCGCGAGGGGACCGCGGCGCGCTCGAGGGATTCGACCGTGTCGGCTGGATCGCGGTCGGCTTCACGCTGGTCGCGGTCGTGCTCGCCTGGCGGGTTCGGGTCGTCGATACGAGGGCGCCGGCCGCCGGAGCCGCCGCGCCACCCGAGTGAGCGTGGCCCGGTCGCGGTACCATCCCGATCCCCGACCGGCCGCTTCGACGCCCGCCCGATGATCGTCACCTCGCTCCTCGACACCGACCTGTACAAGTTCACGATGATGCAGGTCGTGCTGCACCATTTTCCGGGTGCGCACGTCGAGTACCGATTCAAGTGCCGCAATCCCGGCGTCGACCTGGTGCCGCTGATCGGGGAGATCGAGCGGGAGCTCGAGTCGCTGTGCACGCTGCGATTCACCGCCGAGGAGCTGGCCTACCTGCGCCGCTGGCGGTTCTTCAAGAGCGATTTCGTCGACCTGCTGGGTCTCTTCCAGCTCGACCGGCGCTTCGTCGATGTCCGGCCGCTGCCCGGCAGCCCGACCGACATCGACATCGCGATCAAGGGACCGTGGCTGCATACGATCCTGTTCGAGGTGCCGCTGCTCGCGATCGTCTCGGAATTGTGGAACCGCCGCCACCATCCGGCCCCCGACCTCGCCCAGGGCCGCGCGCGTCTCGCCGCCAAGATCGCCCGGATCAACGGCGTGCCGGATCCGGATTTCCGCATCGCCGATTACGGGACGCGCCGGCGCTTCTCCCGCGCCTGGCAGGAGGAGGTGGTCTCGACGCTCAAGGCGGGCATCGGCGCGAAGTTCGTCGGCACCTCGAACGTCGACCTGGCGCGGCGCCACGAGCTGACGCCGCTGGGTACGATGGCTCACGAGTATCTGCAGGCCTGCCAGGCGGTCGGCCCGCGCCTGCGCGACTCGCAGAAGTTCGCCTTCGACACCTGGGCGAAGGAGTACCGCGGCGACCTGGGGATCGCGCTGTCCGACGTCTGCGGCATGGACGCGTTCCTGCGCGATTTCGACCTCTTCTTCTGCAAGCTCTTCGACGGCGTGCGCCACGACTCCGGCGACCCGTTCGAGTGGGGCGACAAGCTGATCGCCCACTACCGGGCGATGCGCGTGGACCCGCGGAGCAAGGTGATGGTCTTCTCCGATCAGCTCAACGTGCCGCTGGCGATCCGCCTGTTCGAGAGGTTCCGCGGGCAGTCGCAAACCGCGTTCGGCATCGGCACGAACCTCACCAACGACCTGGGCCACGAGGCGTTGTCGATCGTGATCAAGATGACCCGTTGCAACGGCCAGCCGGTCGCCAAGATCAGCGACGAGCCGTCCAAGTCGATGGACTACGATCCGTCTTACGTCGCCTACCTGCGCGAGGTGTTCCAGGTCGCCGCGCCCCCGGCGTCGTGACCCCCCTTGCGCGCGCCGCCGCTTGGTGGCATCGTGCGCCGCCGCCATGAGACCGACCCGTTCCGCATCCCCGAGATTCCTGGCCGCGCTCGCCGTCCTGGCCGCGGTCGTCCTGTCCGCCTGCGCGTCTTCGCCCGCCGGCGACGCCGCCTCGAAGGCGCCCGCCGTCCGTTCGACCATCCAGGGCTCGATTGTCCACCGCGACCGCAAGGCGCTGCCCGAGGATGCCGAAATCCGGGTCTGGCTCGCGGCGATCGGGGAGGAGGCGCCGATCGCCGAGACCCGGGCGAAGACCCAGGGCAAGCAGGTCCCGCTGCCGTTCGCCCTCGACGTCGACCTGACCAAGGTCGAGGCCGGTCGCGCCTATTTCCTGCACGCGTCGATCGCGTTCGGCGGGCGCATCCAATACGTCACCGGCGCGAGGGTCGGTCTCGTGCCGGCCGAACCGCCGACCAGCCTCACGATCCTCGTCGTCCCGGGAACCGTCGAAAAGGCGTACGCGGAGGCGGAGGCGCCGGCCAACGCCGGGCCGATGCGCGGCGGGCCGCCCGGCGCCCGACGGCCCGGCCGCTGAGCGCGCTCGTGTCACGAGGGGCCGCCGGCGTGTAGAGTGCGCCGATGGCTTCCCCCGCGACCCCGGCGCGTTCCGCCTCGTCCCGCGATCCGTCCACCGGCGCCGACCGCCGCCTCCGGCTCGACGACATCCTGAAGCTGATGGTCGCCGACGGCCTGGTGCCGCTCGCCGACGCCGAACGGCTGGCCAAGACCCGCACGCGCCAGTACGACCATCCGCTCGAGCTCGTCGCGGCCCAGCAGTGGCGCGCGGCGCGCGCCCCGCACGCCCCGCTGACGCTCGACTGGCTGGTCGAGTGGCTCGCCGGCAAGCTCGGCGTGCGCTACCAGCACATCGATCCGCTGAAGATCGACCTGGCGGCGGTCACGCAGACGATGTCGAACGCCTACGCCGAGCGCTTTCGCATCCTGCCGGTCGCGGTGACCTCGACGACGCTGACGGTGGCGACCGGCGAGCCGTTCGTGAGCTCCTGGGCGAAAGAGCTCGGCGCGATCCTCAAGCTCGAGGTCGAGCTGGTGTTCGCCAACCCGCTCGACATCCGGCGCTACCTGGGCGAGTTCTACAACCTCGCCCGGTCGATGAAGAAGGCGCAGGAGGCGCAGCCCGGGCAGCTCTCGCTCGCGCGCAATTTCGAGCAGCTGGTCGAGCTGGGCAAGCGGGGCACGCTCGACGCCAACGACAGCCACGTCGTCCACATCACCGACTGGCTCTGGCAGTACGCGTTCGAGCAGCGCGCGTCCGACATCCACGTCGAGCCGCGGCGCGATGTCGGCCAGGTGCGTTTCCGCATCGACGGCGTGCTGCACCACGTCTACACGATCCCGATGCCGGTGCTGATCGCGGTGACCTCGCGGATCAAGCTGCTCGCGCGCATGGAGATCGTCGAAAAGCGCAAGCCGCAGGACGGGCGGATCAAGACGGTCGCCCCGGACGGCAAGGAGGTCGAGCTGCGCATCGCGACGATGCCCACGGCCTTCGGCGAGAAGATCGTGATGCGCATCTTCACGCCCGAGGTGCTGGTCCGCGACTACGTCGATCTGGGCTTCACCTCCGACGATCGCGCGCGCTGGGACCAGATGGTCCGCGAGCCTCACGGCATCATCCTCGTCACCGGTCCGACCGGATCGGGCAAGACGACGACCCTCTATTCGACGCTGCGCCAGCTCGCCACGCCGGAGGTCAACGTCTGCACGGTCGAGGACCCGATCGAGATGATCGAGCCGGCGTTGAACCAGATGCAGGTGCAGCCGTCGATCGGGGTGGACTTCGCCAACGGCGTTCGCACGCTCCTGCGGCAGGACCCGGACATCATCATGGTCGGCGAGATCCGCGACCGCGACACCGCCGACATGGCGGTCCAGGCCGCCCTGACCGGCCACCTGGTGTTCTCGACGCTGCACACGAACGACGCGCCGACCGCGGTCACCCGGCTCCTCGACCTGGGCGTGCCGGCCTACCTGATCAACTCGACGCTGCTGGGCGTCATGGCCCAGCGTCTGGTGCGCACGTTGTGCCCGCATTGCAAGAAGCCCGGAGAGCCGCCCGAAGAGGAGATCTGGCGGATGATGACGGCGCCCTGGCGCGCCGACCGCCCGGCCACCGGCTTCATGGACCCGGTCGGCTGCCTCGAGTGCCGGATGACCGGCTACATGGGCCGGATCGGGCTCTACGAGATCATGTTGAGCACGCCGGGCGTGCGCAAGCTGGTCGACGACCACGCCGACGACCTGCGGATCCGCGAGCAGGCCTACAAGGACGGAATGCGACCGTTGCGCGTCTCCGGCGCGATCAAGGTCGCCGGCGGCCTGACGACGGCGGACGAAGTGATGAAGGTCGCGCCGTTGGGCTGACCGGCCACCTCGGCGCGCGCCGGCGATCAGGGACCCCGGGCACGGTGGCGAGGCTTGAACTCCGGTACGAACGGCGCGAGCGGCTGCCCGCGCTCGCCTGGTGCGCTCACGCGCGCGAAGGCGAACCGGTTCGCGTCGTCCACGGACCGCAGGTCGAGACGCGGGACGACGGGTTCGTCGAGGGCGTCTGGGACGGCGACTTCGACGCCTACGATTTCGACCGCGGCGCGACGCTGGCCGGCACCGGGGCGCGTCGGCGCGGCGAGAATCTCCTCTTCGTCTCGCCGTTCCATCCGCTCGAGCGCCTGTTCGTGCTGCGCGACGCCGACGGGACGCGCGTATCCAACTCGCTCGTCTTCCTGCTCACCGAGACCGGCGATGGTCTCGATCTCGGGTATCCGGACTATTTCTTCGACTGGGTGCGTCACGTGCGCCGCGGCGTCGCGCCGACGCCCTCGACGCTGCGCACCGCACGGGGGCGCGAGGTCGAACTCCACGTCGGCGTCGACCTCGCGCTCGCCGCCGACGCCACGCTCGCGCGACTCGATCGGCCGATCGGCGGGCCGCCCGACGACTTCGCGTCCTACGTCGCAATGCTGCGGGAGACGACTCACCGCCTCGCGACCAACGCGGCGGACCCGCGCCGCCGCGCGCCGGCCCGCCTGGTCGCGGCCTGCTCGCGCGGCTACGATTCGACCGCCTCGGCGGTGATCGCGGCGGGCGCCGGCTGCCGCGAGGGCGTGACCTTCGTCGAGAGCGCGACCCCCTCCGGCCACCCGCTCGCCGGCGTGACCGAGACGCTCGGCGACGACAGCGGCGAGGCGACGCTGCGACGCCTGCGCATGACCGTGACGACCTACGACCGGCGCGCGCTCGCGTCGTTGCCCGGCCATCCGCGCGCCGAGTTCTTCGTGTCGAGCCCGGCGGCGATCACCGACGCGACGATGCGCCTGATGGAGGACACGCTGCGCGGCGGCGTGCTCGTCTCGGGCCGGCACGGCGAGCGCTACTGGGGACCGACGGCGCGTTGCGCGCGGGTCGACTTCCGGGAGCGCGACGACTGCCACCTGTCGGGACAGGCGCTGGGCGAGTTCCGCCTGCGCGTAGGCTTCGCGCACCTGCCGCTGCCCTACGTCGGCGCGCGGCACGGACCGGCGATCTTCCGGATCACCCGCTCCGACGAGATGCGACCTTGGCGGCTGGACACCGGGTACTACGACCGGCCGATTCCGCGGCGGATCGCCGAGGAGGCGGGCATCCCGCGCGAGTCGTTCGGGCAGCGCAAGTTCGGCGCCGGGATGCTCGCGCGCGAACTCGCCGACGAGAGCGAGCGGGACTTCCGCGATTTCCTGCGCGCCGAAGTGCCCGCCCGCGTGCTCGCGACGCTCGACTCTCGGCCGGTCGGACTGCGTCTGGCCAACCACCGCCGGCTCGCCTACCTCCGGGCGATCTACTCGCACTGGCCGGTTCTGGGCTGGGCGCTCGACCACCTGGGCGGTGACCGGATGCACATGATGTGGCGGTCGACCGCGCTCTACCACTTCCATTGGGGGTACGCGAAGACCCGGAGCCGGTACCAGGCGTCCTGACGGCGTCGTCCGCTCGTCGTCGGTCACCGGTCATGCGCGGCCGCGCGACGCGGCGGGCGGGACAGCCACCACCCGCCGTGCGCGATGTCGACCGTGCCGGCGTCGGCCTCGGCGGCGAGCGGGTGGCCGTAGCGCAGCGCGAACCCCGCGTCGGCGAATCGGTGCAGCACGTCGCGCGTGTCGAGGCCGCGGTCCTCGATGTAGAACGGGTGGAGTTCGAGGAAGATCCGCTCGAGCCGCCGGAATCTGCTCCAGTCGGCTCGCGCGAGCTCGTACTCGCCGCCTTCGATGTCGATCTTGAGGAAGCCCGGATCCTCGTCGACGAAGGCGGCGATGTCGACCACCTTGGCGTTCATCGTCGGCGTGGAGGGATCGCCGGTGTCGAGCGTGCGCGCCGAGTCGAGCGGCAGGCGGATCTGCGAGTTGCGGTCGCCCAGGCCCACGGCCAGGACGGTGACGTTCTCGAGTCCGTTGAGCAGACAGTTGACATGGGTCGCCAGCGCGTTCCACGGATACGGGTCGAAGGCGAGCACCCTCCCGCCGGGTCCGACGGTCAGGCCTAGCCAGACGGTGATCAGCCCGGCGTTGCAGCCGATGTCGAACACGACCTCGGACGGGCGGATCCAGGCCTGTTCGCGATAGAGGTCGAGCGAGGCGTCGCCCCGACCTTCGCTGTACCAGGCTTCGGACTCGCGGTGGTAGACGACGAGGTCGTAGCGCAGACCGCCCGCGTGCTGCTCGACGACGCGAGGCTCGATCCGTTCGTAGGAGCCGCGCATCGGCGCGACGGTCTCGATCCGGTCGAGCTGACGTTGGAATTCGTCGAGCAGGCGCTGCGTCGCACCAGGGAGTCCGGACATCGTTCGCCGTCGTGGTTCTGGTCGACCCCGAGAGTACCCGGATCGCGCCGGCCCGGGTTGATCGCTCGCGGGCGATGGCCCCCGGCGCGACCCGCAACCACCGCGGACGTCGCTATCATGGCGCCCGACGGCGCGCTCGGATCCGAGTGCCGTCCGCCCCTCCACCATCGTGCTGACATCGTTCACCGCCCTGCAGTTGCGCGACCCGGCGATCGCGGACGCCGACCGCGTGCTGCGGACCTGCGTCCACTACGGCTTTTGCACCGGCACCTGTCCGACCTACGTATTGACGCGCGACGAGAACGAATCGCCGCGCGGTCGCATCGACCTGATCCGGGCGATGCTCGAGCGGGGCGGACCTCCGGACGACGCGACGGTCCGCCACCTCGACTCGTGCCTGTCGTGCCTCGCCTGCCGGACGACCTGCGCGGCGAAGGTCGATTACGCGCGGCTCATCGACATCGCGCGGGCGTACGTCGAAACCAACCACCGGCGTGCGTGGACCGAGCGGATGCTGCGGGGGCTGATCGCTCGCACGCTTCCGTATCCGCGCCGCCTGCGCGCGGCGCTGGCGGCCGGGAGGCTCGTGGGACCGCTGTCGCGATGGATGCCCGGTCGGCTGGCCGGGCTGGCGGCGCTCGCGGGCGGCGCCCGGGCGTCGGCGCGCGGACCGGCACCGGGCGTCTACCCGGCCGATGGCGAGCGCCGTTGCCGGGTGCTGCTCCTCGCCGGCTGCGTGTCGTCGGTGCTGGGGGCGGACATCCACGCGGCGACGCTGCGCCTGCTGCGGCGGCACGGCTGTGACGTCGTCGTCGCGAGCGAGGCGGGTTGCTGCGGCGCGTTGCCGCTGCACATGGGGCGCGAATCGCAGGCGCGCCGGCTCGCCCAGGCGAACCTCGCCGCCTGGGCGCGGTTCGTCGGTCCGAAGGCCCGCGACCCGGTCGACGCGATCGTCGTCGACGCGTCGGGCTGCGGCACGACGCTCAAGGACTACCGCCGCTGGCCGGGCGGGCCGGTGGCGGAGGCGGTCGGCGCGCTCGCGCGCGACGTGACCGAGGTGCTGGACGAACTCGGGGTCCGCCCGACCGGGAACGCGCCGCGCCTGCGCGTCGCCTACCACGACGCGTGTTCGCTCCAGCACGGGCAGCGTGTGATCGATCCGCCCCGACGTCTGCTCGCCGCGGCGGGCTTCGAGGTCCACGAAGTGCCGGAGCGCCACTTCTGCTGCGGCTCGGCGGGCACCTACCACCTGTTGCAACCGGATACCGCCTCGACGCTAGGCCGACGCAAGGCCGACCACGCGGACAGCGTCGACGCCGACGCGATCGCGGCGGGCAACCTCGGTTGTCTCGTCCAGATCGGCCGATACGCGTCGACACCGGTGCTGCACACGATCGAGCTGGTCGACTGGGCCACCGGCGGGCCGATGCCGGGCGCGTTGGCCGGCCGGATGCTGCGCCAACGTACGGCGCCCGAGGCCGCGCGTGCGGACGCCGCCGCGACGAGCGCGACCTCGACCTCAACCGGAACCGCGCCCCCCGGCGCGAACGACCTGGGCGTCTGGTGACGCTGATCGACCCCGCCGCCGGCTCGCGCTCGCGGCGCCCGCAACCCTTCCCGACCCTCGCATGGGAGTAGCGATGAACACGACCCCTCTGGACGCCTTCTTCGCCGATGTCGGACGCGCGCTCGGCTCCGCCGGCGTCAACCGGTCGGCGGAGACGATCCGTCGCTACGCCGAGCACACGATGGCCTGCGGCGACGTCCTGCCGGCCGGCGTCGTCTACCCGGCGTCGACCGCCGAGGTCCAGGCGGTCGTGCGCGCGGCGGCGAAGCACGATGTCGCGCTCTACCCGGTCAGCACCGGCCACAACATCGGCCTGGGCTCGAAGGCCGCGGCGCGCGCCGGCCAGGTCGTCGTCGACCTGGGTTTCCGGATGAACCGGATCGTCGAGATCCACGACAAGCTCGCCTACGCGGTCGTCGAGCCGGGCGTCAGCTACCAGACGCTCTACGACGAGCTCGTTCGCCGCGGCGACAAGCTGATGCTCGACGTGACCTCCGGCCCGCCTCAGGGCGGCATGATCGGCAACGCGCTCGACAAGGGCGCCGGCTACACGCCGTACTTCGACCACTTCGGCGTGTCCTGCGGCCTCGAGATCGTGCTGGGCAACGGCGAGGTGTTGCGCACCGGCGACGGCGCGCTCGACGCCGGCACGCTCGCCAACTGGCACACGTCGAAGTACAGCTTCGGCCCGATCCTCGACGGGCTGTTCGCTCAGTCGAACTACGGCATCGTCACGCGGATGGGCGTGTGGCTGCTGCCGCGGCCGCCGGCGATCCGTTCGTTCCATTTCACCTTTCCCGACGACGAGGATCTGGGTGCGATCGTCGACCTGTGCCGGCCGCTCAAGCTGTCGAACTTCGTGCCGACGCTGTTCCGCGTCGCCAACGATCTCTACCTGTGCGGCTCGGAAGGCGAGAGCCCGGAGTTCGCGACGAGCGGCGGGCGGCGTTCGATCAGCGACGAGGGGCGGCGCGCGCTGCGGGCGAAGCACGGCCTGGGTGCGTGGACCGTGTCGGGCGCGTTCTACGGCCCGAGCATGGCCGCGATCGAGCCGATGATCCAGCGGGTCCGCGACCATTTCGGACAGAGCGGGAAGGCGACCTACATCGACCACGCCGACGCGTCGCGCCATGCGGCGCTGCCGGTCGCGATTAACGCGTTCTCCGGGATCCCCAGCCTGGGCGAGCTGGGGCTCCTCAAGTGGCGACCCGGCGGCGGCAACCTCTGGTTCCTGCCGGGCACGCCGATGGACGGCGCGGTCGCCAACGAGTTCCAGCGCGTCTGCCGCGGGATCTACGAGGCGCACGGCCTCGACTACATGGTGATGAACGTCTGCGGGCCGCGTTTCGCGCGCGGCCTGCACGTGATGACGTTCAACCGCGAATCCGCCGAGGAGCGCGACCGCGCCGACCGCTGCTACCGGGCGATGGCCGAGGCGGTGGCGGCCCGCGGCGTGTACGTCGGCCGCGCGCCGATCCAGTACCACGGCTTCCACATGGACCAGGCGATGGCGTCCTACCGCGACACCTGCGCCGCGGTCAAACGCGCGCTCGATCCGGCGGGCGTGATCGCCCCGGGACGCTACGGCATCGGCTGATCGTCCCGGACGGCGCGCGGCGTCTCAGAGGATGCCGGTCTCGGCGTAGGGCGCGTTCGCTTCGACCCGCTCGTATCCCAGCCGTGCGAGGTCGATCGTCCGGAAGCGACCGTGCACGACGAGCTCGGCGATCGCACGCCCGGCGGCCGGCGCGTGCATCATGCCGTGGCCCGAGAAGCCGGCGACCGTGTAGAGGTTGGCGAGCCCGCGGTTCCAGCATCCGATGACCGGATTGCCGTCGAGCTCGCACTGTTCGTAGAGACCCGACCAGGTCCGGTGACAGCGCGCCGCCTCGAAGCCGGGAAAGCGATGCGCGAGCGCCGGCCAGACGACATCGTCGAAATACGCGTGGTCGATGTCGAAGTCGACGCCGCGCGTCGCCGAGCCGTCGACCAGGCCGCCGGAATAGCCGATGCCCTCGGAGCGGAACGCGAGCCGGGCGGTGTCCTTGACGTAGGGCAGCCGGCCGACCGGTCCGCCGGCGGTGAAATAGTGCTCGTAGCGCTTGAGCGGCGCGATCGGCAGGCGCATGCCGAAGAGCGAGGCGACGTCGCCGGCCCACGCGCCGGCCGCGTTGACGACGCATGACGCGCGCAGCGACGCGCCGCTCGCGAGCCGCAGGCGCCGGACGGCGGTTCCATCGCAGCGCGCGCCGACGACGCGGTCCTGGACGAACGTCGCCCCGAGCGCGATCGCCTTGCGGCGCACGCTGGCGAGCAGACTCTGCGGATCGCACCAGCCGTCGCGCGGCGAGTGCGCACCGGCACCCAGATCGGACACGTTCATCGTCGGGAAGCGCGCGGCGAGCTCCGAGGGCGTCAGCAGGTCGACTTCGCAGCCATGCGAGCGCTGGATCCGCACATTGCGCTCGAGCGTCGCCACCGCATCCGGCGGAACGATGAACAGGTAGCCGCCCTCGACCCAGTCGGCGTGCGCCGGGGCGTCCGGCAGCGACAGACGCGAGCCGGCGTCGCGGATGAACTCGATGCCGAACTTCGACATCTCGATGTTCTCCGGGCCGCTGAACTGGACCCGGCAACCGCCCGAGGCGCGCGGCGTCGAGGCGTAGGCGTAGGTCGGATCCGGCTCGATGACCGCGACGCTCGGGGCGCGTTCGGCTTCGCGCAGGAAGAGCGCGACGCAGGAGCCGATGATGCCGCCGCCGATAACCGCGACGTCGACCGGGTCTGTCAGACAATCCACGTCAAAGCACGGGGGGTGATGTCGGGTGTCGGAGGTGGTGGAAGAGGTGGGATTCGAACCCACGAACGGGTTGCCCCGCTGCCGGTTTTCAAGACCGGTGCCTTCAACCGCTCGGCCACTCTTCCCCGGGACCCGCGTTGCCGCCGGACCGCGATCCGGCGGGCCTTCCGGTCGTGCGGACCGTCGATTCGGCTGGCGCCGGCAGCCGCGATGGTACCGGTTGCCGCAAGGTACGGGGCCGACCGGCGCGCGCGAGCCCTGGCACCAGCGGCTCGCCGGCGACTTCCGGGCGCCCGGCCGGTGCCCGTACCGTTGAAATCGCGGCGACCCGTCGCCATGTCCCTACGGGTGTCCCCTCCGGCGTCGGGGCCACAACCGATTGAAACCGGTGGACTTTCTGCTAGTCTAATCAACTGTACCGGCCGATCCCGGCCGCTGTGGAGGACGAATGGACCCCAAGCTCCAGCCCGTATCGATCACCGGCCGGCCGACGCCGCTGCCGGGCACGACCGACTCGCTGGCTCCCGAACGCCAGCGGGTGTTGCGCAACACCTACTGGCTGCTCGCCCTGTCGCTGCTGCCGGTCGTCGGCGGCGCGTGGCTCGGCATGCAGCTGAACTTCGTCGCGCTTTTCAAGGCGGCGCCGATCATGACGCCACTGTTGATGTTCGGCGCGATGCTCGGCATGCTGTTCGTCGTCACGCTGCTGCGCGACAGCGCCTGGGGCGTCGCGGCGCTGCTCGGCTTCACCTTCGTTTCGGGCGTCTTCCTGACACCGATCCTGTCGGTCGCCGCCGGCCTCAAGAACGGCGGTCAACTGGTGGCGCTCGCCGGCGGCATGACGGCGGCGATCTTCTTCGCGATGGCGGCGATCGCCACGATCACCAAGCGCGACTTCAGCTTCCTGGGCAAGTTCCTGTTCATCGGCCTGGTGCTGCTCGTCATCGCGTCGCTCGCGAACCTGTTCTTCCAGGTGCCGGCGCTCTCGCTGACGATCTCCGCGGTCGCGGTGCTGCTGTTCTCGGCGTACCTCCTCTACGACCTGTCCAATATCGTCAACGGCGGTGAAACGAACTACGTGATGGCGACGTTGAACCTGTTCCTCAACCTGTACAACATCTTCGTCAGCCTGCTCAACCTGCTGATGGCGTTCACCGGGCAGCGCGACTGATCCGCGCGGCTGCGAAAGCCGGGACGGGGCGAGGCGACTCGCCCCGTTTTCTTTTCCCGCCGGCCGAGGCGCCTCGAGGGCGGACCGGAGCGCCGCCCGTGAGTCGGGGGCGAATCGGCGGTCAGGCCGGTGCCGGATCGCCGGCGAACACCGCGATCGACTCGACGTGCGCGGTGTGCGGGAACATGTTGACCACGCCGGCCGCCTCGAGCCGGTAGCCGTGCTCGTGGACCAGGACCGCCGCGTCGCGCGCGAGCGTGGCCGGATTGCAGCTCACATAGACGATGCGCGCCGGCGCGCGCTCGTCGAACGCCGGCGGCAGCGCCTTGACGAGCTCGACCGCGCCCTCGCGCGGAGGGTCGATCAGCACCTTGTCGAGCGGGAGCAGCGGCTCGATCGACGCCGGCGTGGCGGCGAACAGGTTCGCGACCGCGTACTGCGCGCGTCCGTCCAGGCCGTTGCGCCGCGCGTTCTCCCGGGCACGGGTGACCAGCGCGTCGCTGCCTTCGAGGCCGGTGACCGCGGCGCCACGGCGCGCGATCGGCAGCGTGAAGTTGCCCAGCCCGCAAAAGAAGTCGGCGGCCCGCTCGCCGGGACGGGGGTCGAGGAGCGCGATCGCCCGCGATACCAGCGCGTCGTTGATCGCCGGATTGACCTGGGTGAACTCGGTCGGCGAATAGGGCATCGTCAGGTCGAATTCCGCCAGCCGGTAGGCGAGCGGAGCGGACGGCGGATGGAACGGCGCCGCCGTCGTCGGCCCGCCGGGCTGCAGCCACAGCGAGACGCGGTGGCGGTCGGCGAAATCGCGCAGCGCGACCTCGTCGTCGGCGGTCGGCGGCTCCAGCACCCGCAGCACCAGGACGACGATCGGCGTGCGCGTCGGATCGTCGCGCACGCCGACCGCGACCTCGATCTGCGGCAGCCGATCGCGGATCGTCAGCGAACCGACCAGACCGCGCAGCGGCACGAGCAGCGCCGAGACCCGCGGCGGCAGCACGTGGCATTCGCGCATGTCGGCGACGTAGCTCGACTTGCGCTCGTGGAAGCCGACCAGCACGCCGCCTTTCTTGGGCACGTTGCGCACCGATAGTCGCGCCCGGGCGCGGTAGCCCCAGGCCGGTCCGTGGATCGACGGCAGCAGGATCGACGGCGAGACACGGCCGATACGCGCCAGCGCGTCCTCGAGCGAACGCTGTTTCGCGGCCAGCTGCAGTGCGGGCGACGCGTGCTGGAGCGAGCATCCGCCGCAGATTCCGAAGTGCGCGCAGCGCGGGACGGTCCGGTCCGGGGACGCCCGCTCGACCACCACGCTCCGTGCGAGCTCCCACGAGGGCTTGCGCTTCAGCGTTTCGATCGCGACGCGCTCGCCGGGCAGCGCGCCCTCGACGAACACCGCCTTGCCGTCGACGCGGGCGACGCCGCGTCCTTCGGAATCGAGCGACTCGATGGCGACGACGGACGTGGGCGTAGCGGCGGTCACTCGGCGATTCTACCGGGGCCGGATGGTCGGTCGCGCTAGAATGCGCGACGTGAGGCTGCTCGCGATCGAGAGTTCGACCGACGTGCTGTCCGTGGCCTGCGGCGACGGCGGGACGTTCGCCGTGCGCGAGGAGCGCGCGGGTCCGGCGCACGCCGAGCGGGTGTTGCCGCGGATCCACGAGCTGCTCGCGCACGCCGGATGGACGCTCGCGATGCTCGACGCGATCGCCTTCGGTGCCGGGCCGGGAGCGTTCACCGGCGTGCGGATCGCCTGCGGCGTCGCGCAGGGGCTCGCGCTGGGCGCCGATCGTCCGCTGGTTCCGGTCGGAACACTCGACGCGCTCGCGCAGGAGGCCTGGCGCGTCCACGGGGCGGTCCGGGTCCACGCCTGCCTCGACGCCCGGATGCGGGAAGTCTACGTCGCGGACCTGCAGCGCGAGGGCGAGGCGCGCTGGCGGGCGCTCGACGGGCCGGACGTGCGCAAGCCCGCCGATCTCGCGCCACCGGCCGTCGGCGCGTTCGGCGCGGGCGACGGCTACGCGGCCTACCCCGGCCTCGGTTCGGCGCTCGGCCCGGGCCGGGTCGACGCGTCGTTGCGGCCGACCGCTCGCGCGGTCGCCGAGCTCGCCGTGCCGCAGGTCGACGCGGGGCGCCTGCTCGCGCCGTCCGCCGCGCACCCGATCTACGTGCGCCACCGCGTCGCGCTGACCGCGGCCGAGCGCGCGGCCGGCGCCTCGCTCTGACTGGTCGCCATGGCGACGCTCGCTCCGATCGCGAGTCGCCGGCAGGCGGTGGCCTGGCGACCGCTGCTCGCCGAGGATCTCGCCTACGTCGCGGCGCTGGAGGCGCAGATCCACGCCGTGCCCTGGACGCTCGGCAATTTCCGCGACGCGCTGGCGGCCGGCAACTGCGCGCTGGTCGGCGAGCGGGAAGGTCGCATCGTCGCGTTCGGTGTGCTGATGCTCGCGCCGGGCGAGGCGCAGGTGCTCAACGTGTCGGTCGTGCCGGATCAGCGGCGAGCGGGGTTGGGCCGGGAGCTCCTGCGCCGGCTCCTGGCGGTCGCGCGCGCCGGCGGCGCCGAGCAATGCTTCCTCGAGGTGCGCGTCTCCAACAGCGCGGCGATCGCGCTCTACGAATCCGAGGGCTTCCGCCCGGTCGCGCGGCGCGAAGGCTACTATCCGGCGACCGCCAACGCGCCCAAGGAGGACGCCCTGGTCCTGCGCGGCGATCTCGCCGGTGACGCTGTGGACCGCTGATGGCGACGCGCGACGAGGTCCTGCGCGAGTTGAAGCTCGCCCCGCGCTGGCGGCTCAGGGGCGCGCCATCGGAGGCCGACGCGGCGGCAGGCACGGCGGCAGCGGACTGGCCAGCACCCGACGCGTCGCCGGTGTCGATCGCGCCCGGCATCGCCGGCGAGGCCGAGGATCCGCGCGCGCGCCAGGCGAGGATCGCCGCGCTCGATTGGGAAGGGTTCGACGCCGACGTCGCCGCCTGCCGCGCCTGCAAGCTCTGCCGGGCGCGCAACCGGCCGGTGCCCGGCGTCGGCGACCGCGACGCCGACTGGCTGTTCGTCGGCGAGGGCCCCGGCGCCGAGGAGGACCAGAAGGGCGAGCCCTTCGTCGGGCAGGCGGGCCGGCTCTTGGACAGCATGCTGGCGGCGCTCTCGATGCGTCGCGATCGCAACGTGTACATCGCCAACGTCGTGAAGTGCCGGCCGCCGAACAACCGGACGCCCGAGCCCGCCGAGGCGGACGCCTGCCGGCCCTACCTCGAGCGCCAGATCGCGCTGATCCGGCCCAAGGTGATCGTCGCGCTGGGCAAGAGCGCGGCGTCGTTGCTGCTTGCGACCGACGCGACGATCGGTAGCCTGCGCGGTCGCGAGCACCGCTACCGCGGCACGCCGCTCGTGGTCACCTACCATCCGGCGTATCTGCTGCGCACGCTGCCCGACAAGTCGAAGGCGTGGGAGGACCTGCTGTTCGCGCGCCGGGTCGCGGCGTCCGCCCCGCCCAAACCGGCGTTCGTCGGAGGACCCCCTTGCGCCGGGGCCGGGGCACCCCCATAGTGCGATCCGCGCGGTGGTACGGCGCGTCGGGTCGGATTCGGTCGGAGGGACCATGTTGAAGAAGATCGTGACTCTCGCCGCGGTCGCGGCCACGCTGACGCTGGGTGGCTGCGGCTACAACACGCTCCAGTCGCAGGACGAGCAGATCAAGGCCGCCTGGTCGGAGGTGGTCAACCAGTACCAGCGCCGCGCGGACCTGGTTCCCAACCTGGTCAACACGGTCAAGGGCTACGCCGCCCAGGAGCGCGAGGTGCTCGAGGCGGTCGTCAACGCGCGCGCCAACGTCGCCGGAATCAAGGCGACCCCTGAGCTCGTCAACGACGCGGCGGCGTTCCAGAAATTCCAGAAGGCGCAGGGCGAACTGTCGGGCGCGCTGTCGCGCCTGCTCCTCGTCGTCGAGAACTACCCGAACCTCAAGTCCGACGCGCTGTTCCGCGACCTGCAGGCGCAGCTCGAAGGGACCGAGAACCGGAT
This sequence comes from Burkholderiales bacterium, assembly GCA_046347725.1. GTDB lineage: Bacteria > Pseudomonadota > Gammaproteobacteria > Burkholderiales > Casimicrobiaceae > VBCG01. The sequence continues at coordinate 238,973 of JAXMFN010000005.1, read as the reverse complement.
CACGGTCGCCCGCAAGCGCTACATCGACAGCGTGCAGGCCTACAACGTCACCGTGCGCCAGTTCCCGACCAATTTGACGGCGATGCTGTTCAAGATGGACGTGAAGCCCAACTTCACCGTCGAGAACGAGGCGGCGATCGCCAAGCCGCCGTCGGTCGACTTCGGCAAGACGCCGGCGGCGCCGGCCGCGCCCGCGCCGGAGAAGAAGTCGCAGGCGGACGGCGAGACGAAGACCGCGGCCGTCGATCCGGCCGGCGATCTGCTGAAGAAGGGCTACTGACGCGAGCCGACGCCGCGCGATGGACGTCGTCGTCCGTCGCGCGACCGACGCCGCCCGGCCGGGCGGGGTCGCGCTCGCCGTACGCCCCCCGATGATCGTGGACCGCCTCGGCACGTCGCTCGCCCGGAGCGCTACGGCGCTGCTCGGCGCGCTCGCGCTCGGGCTGTCCGGCGCCGCGTTTGCCTGGGAGGGGGGCTCCGACGCGCTCAAGCCGGTGCCGCCGCTCGCCGCGCGGGTCACCGATCTCACGGCGACGCTCTCGACCGGCGAGCGGGAGGCGATCGAGTCGAAGCTCGCCGCGCTCGAGAACTCGACCGGCGCGCAGGTCGCGGTGCTGATCGTGGCGACGACGCAACCGGAGCCGATCGAGGCCTACGCGATCCGCGTGGCCGACGCCTGGAAGATCGGGCGCAAGGGCAAGGACGACGGCGCGGTTCTGGTCGTCGCCAAGGACGACCGGAAGCTGCGCCTCGAGGTCGGCTACGGGCTCGAGGGTGCGATCCCCGACGCGATCGCCAAGCGGATCGTTTCGGAGGACATCGCACCGAAGTTCCGCGAGGGGCGGTACGCCGCCGGCATCGACGCCGGCGTCGAACGGATCGTCGGCATCGTCGCGCGCGGTGCCCCGCCGCCGCCCGAGCGCAAACCCGCGTCGCGTGCGAGCGGCTTCGCCGGCATGGACGGCATCGAGCTCGCCGCGATCCTGCTGCTGGTCGTGGTTCCGGCGGTCGGCGGCGTGCTCAAGTCGATCTTCGGCAAGCTGGGCGGTGCCACGGTCGGCGCGGCGATCGCCGGCGGCGTCGCCTGGTTCGTGCTGGCGTCGGTCGCGCTGGCGATCGGCGCCGCGATCGTCGCCTGGATCGTCATCCTCGTCACCGGGGGGGGCGGCGGCGTGTCCGGGGCGCGGCGCGGCGGAGGCATCGTGCTGCCGGGCGGCGGCTGGGGCGGTGGCCGCAGCGGCGGCGGATGGTCGGGCGGCGGCGGCGGCTTCGGCGGCGGCGGCGCGTCCGGGAACTGGTAGCGCGAGGACCGGACGATGCCCTGGAAGCGACCCGGACGGTGGTGGCGGCATGCGATCACCGATCGATCGGCGGTTCGGCGGGCCTTCCCGCCGACGGCGCTGGACGCGATCGAGCGCGCGATCGCCGCCGGCGAGCGCACCCACTCGGGGCAGGTCGTCTTCGCGGTCGAGCCGGCGCTGCCGCTCGCCCGGGTCGCCGCGCGGCTGTCGCCGCGCGAACGCGCGCTCGAGGTCTTCGGCCTCGCCCGGGTCTGGGACACCGAGGGCAACGACGGCGTGCTGATCTACCTGCTGCTCGCCGACCGCGACGTCGAGATCGTCGCGGACCGCGGCATCGCAGCGCTCGTGCCGGAGGTCGCGTGGCAGTCGATCTGCGAGCGGATGGAGGCGTCGTTGCGCGACGCCCGCTACGAGGAGGGCGTCGTCGCCGGCGTCGAGGCGGTGTCGGCGCTCCTCGCCAGCGCGCATCCGCGAGGCGCGAAGGACGCGGACGAGCTGTCGAACCGGCCGCTGGTACTCTAGCCGGTCGGGCGCGACGCGCGCCCGGGCCGCGCACCGGCCCGCTCAGTGGCCGCCGTGCGACTTGTCGATGCCGATCAGGTGCAGCGAGTCGCCCTTCGACTGGTTGAGCCGGTGGCGCAGCATCACCAGCGCCATCGTCCCGGCGACGAACGCGCCGAACATGACGATCGCGATATTGACCGACATGCCGGATCGCACCATCAGCGCGTAGAGCCCGACCATGATCAGGATGCCGATGTTCTCGTTGAAGTTCTGGACGGCGATCGAATGTCCGGCACCCATCAGCACGTGACCGCGGTGCTGGAGCAGCGCGTTCATCGGCACGACGAAGAAACCGGCCAGTCCGCCGACCAGGATCATCAGGACGACCGCCACCGGCAGATGGGTCACCGCCACCATGACCATGACCACGAATCCCATCGCGACGCCGAGCGGCAGCACGCGCACCGAACTGCGCAGCGAGATCCAGCGCGCGGCGAGGATCGCACCGGCGGCGATGCCGACGGCGACTACGCCCTGGAGGTAGGACGCCTGCGACAGGTTGAAGCCGAGGTTGCGGGCCGCCCAGTCGATGACGATGAATTGCAGCGTCGCGCCGGCGCCCCAGAAGAGAGTGGTCGTCGCGAGCGAGATCTGACCCAGCTTGTCGCGCCAAAGCAGCGTCACGCAGTGGGCGAACTCGCGCACCAGCGCCACCGGGTTCGCCGACGGCGGCCGGTGGTCGACGCCGGTGTCCGGGATGTACCAGTTGAAGACCGCCGCGATCGCGTAGCAGACCATGATCACGCAGATCGCGGCTTCCGGCGGCGTGTCGATGCCGGTGTCGAGCATCGGCAGGTCGAAGCCCAGGAGCGCGGTCGAGACCTTCTGGCTCACCAGCGCGCCGCCGAGCAGCACGCCGAGGATGATCGAGCCCACGGTCGTGCCTTCGATCCAGCCGTTGGCGACGACGAGCTGCTCGGGCGGGAGCAGCTCGGTGAGGATGCCGTACTTCGCCGGCGAGTACGCGGCCGCGCCCAGGCCGACGACCGCGTAGGCCGCCAGCGGATGGACGTGGAACAGCATCAGCGCGCAGCCGAAGATCTTGATGCCGTTGGTGATCAGCATCACCCGGCCCTTGGGCATCGCGTCGGCGAACGCGCCGACCAGCGGCGCGAGCACCACGTAGGAGACCACGAAGCTCTGCTTCAGCGCCGGCGTCATCCACGCCGCTTCGTTCATCTGGCGTAGCAGCGCGATCGCCGCGACCAGCAGCGCGTTGTCGGCGAGCGAACTGAAGAACTGCGCCGCCATGATCGTGTAGAAACCGCGCTTCATCGGGCGCTCGCTCGGCGGCGGGCCGGACGTGCGACCGCGCCGCCCGGATGGCACCGGGGCGCCGAATGGCGTCGGGACGTCGGGTGGTGCGCGGCTGGGATCGTGCGCAATGCGGCTCCGCGGCGGTATCGGGACCGCCGCGCGTCGACGCACGCCTGCGATCGTCGCCCCGGGAAGGGGCTTTCGGGGCGCGGACCGTGGCCTTTGGTATGATGACCGCGGGCGTCGGAAGGTCGCACGACCGGCGCGTTTATACCACGATTGCCCGGCCGCCCCAATGACGCACCGCCGCACGGCGGTGGACAAAACGGCCGACCGGGCGGTCCGGCGTGAAGGCGAGACCCGCTGGCCGTGGCCCGACCGCTCCACGCGCAGATCAACCTCTCGGCGTTGCGTGCCAATCTCGCCCGGGCGCGCGTCGTCGCGCCGGGCGCGAAGGTCCTCGCCGTCGTCAAGGCCAACGCGTACGGGCACGGCCTGTTGCGCGTGTTGCCGGCGCTCGACGACGCCGATGGTCTGGCGCTCGTCGAGCTCGACGGCGCGTGTCAGTTGCGCGACCGGCTGCCGACGCGCCGTATCCTGCTGATCGAAGGTTTCTTCGAGGAACGCGAACTCCTCGAGATGTCGCAGCGGCGGCTCGCGACTGTGGTGCACAGCGAAGAACAGGTCTCTTTGCTCGAGCGCGCAGCGCTGCCGCGCCCGCTCGAGGTGTTCGTCAAGGTCAACACCGGCATGAACCGGCTGGGTCTCGCGCCCTCCGCGGTCGCCGGGGTCTGCGAGCGCCTGTCGCGCGCCTCCTCGGTGGCCGCGCTGCGGCTGATGACGCACCTCGCGCGCGCCGACGAAGAGGACGGGCTCGCCGAGCCGCTCGCCGTGTTCGAGGAGGCCTGTCGCGGCCTGCCGTATCCGCGGTCGATCGCCAACTCCGCCGGCGTGTTCCGCTACGGCGAGGTCGGCGGCGAGTTCGTCAGGCCGGGCATCATGCTCTGGGGCGCGACGCCGTTCCCCTACGACACCGCCGAGATGCTGGGACTCGAGCCGGTGATGACGCTGCGCTCCGAGATCATCGCGATCCAGCCGCTCGGGGCGAACGACAGCGTCGGCTACGGCGCCACCTACACCGCGACGCGGCCGCACCGGCTGGGGGTCGTCGCCTGCGGCTACGCCGACGGCTACCCGCGCCATGCGCCCAGCGGCACGCCGGTCCTCGTCTGCGGTCGCAAGGCGCGGATGGCCGGACGCGTGTCGATGGACATGATCACCGTCGACCTGTCCGAGGTGCCGGAGGCGGGCGTCGGCAGCCCGGTCGTGCTATGGGGCGAGGGACTGCCGGTCGACGACGTCGCCGCCGCCGCCTCGACCGTCGGCTACGAGCTCCTGTGCGCGGTCGCGCCGCGCGTACGGATGGTGACCACCGGCGTGGGCCGCATCGATCTCGAACTCTGAACCGCAGGACGCTTCCGCCATGGCCATCGTCGTCACCGGCGCCGCCGGATTCATCGGCGCCAACCTCGTCAAGGCGCTCAACGAGCGCGGCGAGACCGACATCCTCGCCGTCGACCGCCTCGACACCAGCGACAAGTTCCTCAACCTCGCCGACTGCGAGATCGCCGACTACCTCGACGCCGACGAGTTCGCCGACCGCCTCGAGGCCGGCGATTTCGACGGCGAGCTCGACGCGGTGCTGCACCAGGGCGCGTGCTCCGACACGATGGAGCGCGACGGCGCCTTCATGATGCGCAACAACTACCGTTACTCGGCCCGGCTCCTCGAGCACTGCCAGGACGACGACGTGCCGTTCCTCTACGCGTCGTCGGCGTCGGTGTACGGCGGTGGCGGCACGTTCGCCGAGTCGCGCGAGCACGAGTCGCCGCTCAACGTCTACGCCTATTCGAAGTTCCTCTTCGACCAGCGTGTGCGCCGGGTGCTCGCCGATCGGACGGCGCCGGTCGCCGGTTTCCGCTACTTCAACGTCTACGGTCCGCGCGAGGGGCACAAGGGCCGGATGGCCTCGGTCGTCTGGCACTTCCACCGTCAGTTCCTCGCCGACGGCCGCGTCAGGCTCTTCGAGGGCAGCGGCGGCTACGGGCCGGGCGAGCAGCGTCGCGACTTCGTGTCGATCGAGGACGTCGTGTCGGTGAACCTCGACTTCCTCGATCACCCGGACCGCTCCGGCGTGTTCAACGTCGGCAGCGGACGCGCGTCGACCTACAACGCGATCGCGACCGCGACGATCAACGCGATCCGCGCGCACCGCGGCGAGACGGCGGCGACGACCGCCGAGCTGGTCGCGTCCGGGGCGATCGCCTACATTCCGTTCCCGCCGGCGCTCGCCGGCAAGTACCAGAGCTACACCTGCGCCGATCTGACCCGGCTTCGCGCCGCCGGGTACTCGGCGCCGACGCTGGCGCTGGACGAGGGCGTGCGCCGCTACGTCGATTGGCTGATGGCGAGGCCACCCGCCTGATCGCGACACTCCGGGAACGGCCGGGGGCAGGCGGCACCGTCGCCCGCCGGATCGGCCGATCTCGCAAGGAGAGTCGCATGACCAGGATCCTCGCGGCGTTCGCGCTCGCGCTCGCCATCCTCCCCGCGACGGCGATCGCCGCCGTCAACCTGAACACCGCCACCAAGGAGGAGCTGGTCGCCGTGCCCGGCATCGGTCCGACCAAGGCGCAGGCGATCGTCGATCACCGGAGCGCGCACGGTCCGTTCAAGTCGGTCGACGACCTGAAGGGCGTCAAGGGCTTCCGGGCGAAGCTGGTCGAGAAGCTCAAGTCAGAGTTCACCGTCGCCTCGTCGTCGCCCCGCGGCGCGCGCAAGGACGCCAAGGCGGCGCCCCAACCCAAGGACGCGAAGCCGGCGACCGAGGCCGCCAGGGCCGACGCCGGCCGCATCCAGGAGGAACGTCGCAAGTGACGGTGCGCGACCGGGCGGGCGAGGCCGACCGCGATGCTAGACTGCGCCGGTCGTCCGACGTCCGCCGGTCCTCCGCCATGCGCCCCACGCTCGAATCCACGGTCGGCAACACGCCGCTGGTCCGTCTCGTGCGACTGCCGGGCCCGACGACGAACACGATTCTGGGCAAGCTCGAAGGCAACAATCCGGCCGGATCGGTCAAGGACCGGCCGGCCCTGTCGATGATCGTCGAGGCGGAACGGCGAGGCGAGATCCGGCCGGGCGACACGCTGATCGAGGCGACGTCGGGCAACACCGGCATCGCGCTCGCGATGGTCGCCGCGATGCGCGGCTACCGGATGATCCTGATCATGCCCGACAACCTGTCGGTCGAACGCCGCCAGGCGATGACCGCCTACGGCGCCGAACTCGTGCTGGTGACCAAGGATGAAGGCATGGAAGGCGCGCGCGACCTCGCGGTGAAGATGCGCGCCGAAGGCCGCGGGACGATCCTCGACCAGTTCGCCAATCCGGACAATCCGCTGTCGCACTACCGCGGCACCGGGCCCGAGATATGGCGGGACACCGGCGGGCGGGTCACGCATTTCGTCTCGGCGATGGGCACGACCGGGACGATCATGGGCGTCTCGCGCTATCTCAAGGAGCGCGATCCGGCGGTGCAGGTGATCGGCGCGCAGCCGGCCGAGGGTTCGTCGATACCCGGCATCCGCAAGTGGCCCGACGCCTATCTGCCCAAGATCTACGAGCGCTCGCGGGTCGACCGGATCGAGCCGGTCACGCAGGCCGAGGCCGAGGCGACCACCCGCGCCTTGGCACGCGAGGAGGGGATTTTCTGCGGCGTCTCGGCCGGCGGCGCCTGCGCGGTTGCCCTCAGGCTCTCCCGTGAGCTGCGCGACGCGACGATCGTCTTCATCGTCTGCGACCGTGGCGACCGTTACCTGTCCACCGGCGTGTTCGCCTGACGATCGGAAGCCCACCCGCGATGACGCCGATCCTCGTCTTCGATTGCGAAACCGTCCCCGATGTCGCCGGGATCCGCCGGCTCCAGGACCTGCCCGAGTCGCTGGCCGACGCCGACGTCGCCCAGGGCTACGCGCAGCAGCGGCGCGCGCAGACCGGCAGCGACTTCCCGCCACACTATCTGCATCGCGTCGTCGCCATCGCCTGCGCGCTTCGACGCGGCGATGATCTCAAGATCTGGTCGATCGGAGAGCCCGGCGATGCCGAGGCCGAGCTGATCCGCCGCTTCTTCGAGGGCATCGAGAAGTTCACGCCTCAACTGGTGAGCTGGAACGGCGGCGGCTTCGACCTGCCGGTGCTGCACCATCGGGCGATGATCCTCGGCGTGCCGGCACCGCGCTACTGGGACTGGGGCGACGACGACCGCGAGTTCAGGTTCAACAACTACCTGAACCGCTACCACACCCGCCACATCGACCTGATGGACGTGCTGGCGCAGTTCCAGGCGCGTGCGGTCGCGCCGCTCGACGCGATGGCGAAGCTTTGCGGCTTCCCCGGCAAGCTCGGGATGGACGGCAGCGAAGTCGCCGCGGCGGTCGCGGCCGGCCGGATCGACGAGGTCCGCCGGTATTGCGAGACCGACGTCCTCAACACCTACCTCCTCTACCAGCGGTTCCGGCTGATGCGCGGCGAACTCAACGCCGGCGAGTACGCGGCCGAGGTCTCGCTCGCGCGCGAGAAGATCGCGGCGACCGGCGCGCCGCACTGGAAGGAGTACCTCGCCGCCTGGACCGCCTGAGCGGCCGGATCGCGATCAGGCGCGCAGCATCGGCAGCAGCGCGTGTCGCGCGCCGAGCGCGTCGCGCGAGTCGATCGACCACCAGCGCTCGAGGATCGTCGCGTAGACCGAGCGGAAGTCGATCGCGTGGGCGAGGTTGCCGTCGCCGACGCGGCCGAGTTCCGGGGTCGAACCCAGGAGGCCGCCGGCGACGCGCCCGCCCAGAGCGAAGTGCACGCTCGCGGTGCCGTGGTCGGTGCCGCCCGACTGGTTCTCGCGAGGTCGGCGGCCGAACTCGGCGTAGGTCGCCACCAGCGTGCGATCCCAGCGACCCAGCTCGACCAGCGCCGACTTGAGCGCGACGAGTCCCTGCGCGAGCTCGGAGAGGAGCCGCGCGTGCGTCGCGAGCTGGTTCGAATGGGTGTCGAAGCCGCCGAGCGACAGCCGCACGACCGCGACGCCGGCGTCGCTGGCGATCACCCGGGCGGCGGTGCGCACCGCGTTGCCGAACGGGTTCGGCGGGAACGCGGTGGCGAACGCGTGGCGTCCGTCGAGGTGCGACGCGGCATTGAGTACGTCGGCCTCGACCTTGAGGATGTGGGCGAGCGCGGGGTTGCGCCGGTCGCCGGCCGCGCTCGCGAGCTTCGAGCGTCGCAGGAATTGCTCGGGGTCGGCCAGTGCGATCGTGCGGGTCGAGCCGCCGGCGAGCGGCCCCAGGTCGCCGCTGCCGACGATGACGCCGTCGGCGGCGAAGGCGGCCGGCGGTGGGCGTCGGGCGAAGGTCCGCGCGAGCCAGCCGTCGGCGAGGAATTCGTCGGTCCGCGAGGCGGTGTCCCAAATTTCGATCGAGCGGAAGTGCGAGAGATTGGGTTCCGGATAGCCGACCCCCTGCAGGATCGCGAGTTCGCGGGCGTTCCACAGCGGCAGGAGCGGTGCGAGCGACGGATGGAAGGCGAGGTGATCGGAGAGCGGGACCAAGTCGTCGCGTTTGAGTGCGAGCTTCGGCCGCAGGCGCGCGTAGGCCGGGTCGGCGGTCGGGATCACGGTGTTCAGGCCGTCGTTGCCGCCTTTGAGTTCGACCAGTACGAGCAGCCGCTCGTAGGGGCTCGCCGCCGAGTCGACGGCCGGCGCGGCGCCGAACGAATCCGACGCGCCGGAGGCGAGCGCGGCGGCGATCGCTCCGGACCGGACGAGAAAGCGGCGGCGCAGGTTCGTCGGGTTCACTTGAGCTGGTAGACCGGGTCGAGGAGGGTCGCACGCAGGAACGCGAGCGGATCGGCTTCGTCGATCTGCCCGACGCCGCTGCCCGCCGGTGGAGTCGCCAGCAGCAGACGCTGCGCCGCGGTGCGCTTGTCCGCGGGCGTCGTCCCGGGGAGCGAGGCGAGCCACCGGGCGGCGGAAAAGCCCAGCTCCCGGAAGGCGCGGTCGATCGCCCGGGCGGCGCGCTGCGCGCGCGCTTTCGCGTCCTCGATGTCGAGGGCGGATACGTCCTCCATCGCCGACGGCGGGCGCCGCGGCGCGCCGCCGGCGACGGCGGACGAGCCGGTGTCGGAGCTCATCGCCCGCATCTCGTCGTAGCGGGCGAACTGCGCGACGAACTGCTTGCGGGCGAGGAGCGTGTTGCTGTCGATCCACGACTCGCCGCCGCGCCAGCCCTTGACGTTGGGCGGCGCGAACAGGTTCTGGCCCATGCCGGCGGCGGCGAGCGCGAAGGGTGTCGCGTCGGCGGGCTCGATCTCGAGGGAACGCAGCGTCCCGACCGCGAGTTCGACCGGACTTCTGACCAGGACGCCGTGGTTGGCCGGATCCCAGAACGCGTCGGCGACGAGCAGCGCCCGCAGCGCGACCAGGATCTTGTAGCCGGAACGGCGGAAGTCGGCGGCGATTCGCCGGACCTCGGCGGCGTCCGGCTCCGGCGAGACGAATTCGCGCCACAGCTTGCCGACGACGAACTCGGCGGTCTCGGGCCGCGCGAGCAGGAGGTCGAGGACCTGGTCGCCGTCGTAGCGGCCGGTGCGGCCGAAGATCGTCTTTTCGCCGGCGTCGTGCAGCGCGCGGCGGAAGACGAAGGTCCCGGTGTCGCGCTCCAGGCTCCAGCCGGAGAAGGCGCGGGCCGCCTCCTTGACGTCGCGCTCGGTGTACCGGCCTTCGCCCAACGTGAAGAGCTCCATGACCTCGCGGGCGAAGTTCTCGTTGGGCGCACCCCGGCGGTTCTGGACGCCGTCGAGGTAGATGAGCATCGCCGCGTCCTTCGCGGCGGCGTGCAACAGCGCGCCGAAGTCGCCGAGCGCGTGGGCGCGCAACGTGAGGTTCTGCCGGTACATCAACCGCGCGATCCGGACCTTCTGCTGGCTCGACACGAAGTGGTTGTGCCAGAAGAGCGTCATGCGTTCGGTGATCGGCGAGTCGGTGGCGAGCATCTCGCCCAACCACCAGCCCCGAAGCTCGACGCCTTCGCGGACTTGCTGGCGGAGGAAGGCGCGTCGTTCCTCGGGCGACGCCTCCGCCCGCGGCGGGCGCATCGGGCCGGTCGACAGCATCGCCGCTGGCGGCGGCGTCAGCGCGGTGGTCCTCGCGCTGGCCAGGACCCGGTCGACCGCGGTCGCGCGGTCGAGCGTCGCGGTGGCGCGGACCTCGGCGGCGTTCGGACCGAATCCGGTCCGCGCGAGAAGGTGGCGCGCGCCGTCCTCGCCGATCGGCGCGCCGCCTGCGGCCGAGCCGGCGGCGACGCCGGAAGCCAGCGCGACGAGGAGGGCGAAGCGGAAGGCGAGCGTCGGGCGTCGGGTCATCGGTTGGCGTCGGCCGGCAGCGGCCGGCGGTGCTTCCACAAACGCCTCGATCCTGCCTGATGTTGACGCCGACGATGGTGGCGAACTGTAACCGGCGGTGACCGCCGGCTGCCGGCCGGTCAGAACGCCAGCGTCCCGCGGGCGATCTCGATCACCCGGCCGGAGACGCGGATGCGCCGGTCCGCACCCACGTCCAGGCCGAGCCGGCAGCGCCGACCGACCGCCTCGCCCTGGTCGATCGAAAGCCGCTGCGGGAGCCGCGCGCCGTTGGCGAGCAGCCAGCCGCCCAGATTCGCGCAGGCCGAGCCGGTGCCGGGGTCTTCGATCACCGACCCGTGCTTGGGGAAGAAAAAGCGCGCGAGCACGCGGTCGCCCTCGCGAGCGAACACGTACGCCATCGCGCGGCTGCCGTTGCTGCCATGCCGGGCGAGCGCGTCCGCGGTCGGCGCTGCGCGGCGCACCGCGTCGTACGATGCGAGCGGGACGACGAGCTGCTCGGACCCGGTATCGACCCACAGCGGCGGATCGCCCAGGTCCGCGGGAAGAAGGCCCAGCATCGCCGCGAGGTCGGTCGGCGACGCCGCCGGCGCCCGGTGTTTCGGCGCGGGTGCCTCGAAGGTCCAGACGTCGCCGTCGGCGGACACCGGGATGACGCCCGCCTTCATCTCGAGGGTCAGCGCGTCGCCGGTGCCGGCGAGGTCGCGGACGACCTGCGCGGTGCCCAGCGTCGGGTGGCCGGCGAAGGCCATCTCGAAGGTCGGCGTGTAGATGCGTACGCGCCGTGTCGCCCGCTCGGAAGGCAGCACGAACGTCGTCTCCGACAGGTTGAACTGCAGCGCGATCGCTTGCATCGTCGCCGCGTCGAGGCCGCGCGCGTCTTCGACGACCGCGAGCGGGTTGCCGGCGAGCGGCGAGTCGGCGAAGACGTTGACCAGGCGGAAGGCGAGGCGGCGCATCGGGGGCTCCGGAAGGCGGGCGGGGCGCGGCCGGTCAGCGGTCCGCGCCGGCGGCGAGCGCGCGGGCGGTGGCGCGGAACGCGTCCTCGTCGATTCCCGCCGGCGCGAGCGCGGTCGCGGCCGCGTAGCCGGCGTAGTTCCGGGTCATCGCCCGAGTGTAGGTCGGGTCGTAGTGCTGCTCGAGGAGCTCCGCGACCAGCGGGTCGAACGCGCGCTCGCGGGCGAGCGCGGACCAGCGCTCGATCGTGGCCGCACCGTGCAGCGCCTTGAGGTGCCCCAGGCGCGCCGCCAGCGCGTCCGGATCGTCGAGGAAGTGCGCGTACTCCTCCTTGAGCAGCGCGATCCGCTGCGCGCAGCCGAGGTCGACGCGCACGCACGGCGCGGCGCGCATCCGCTCGATCAGAGCGTCGGGGACCTGCAGCGCGCCGATCCTGCGACTCTCGGACTCGACGTACACCGGACGGGAACGGTCGAACGACGCGAGCGCCTCGTAGAGCGCTGTCTCGAACGCCCGCTGCGACGGTTGCGGGTCGCCGGGGCGGTCGCCCAGCAGCGAGCCGCGGTGTTTCGCCAGCGCCTCGAGGTCGAGCGCCTGCGCGCCCTCGGCGGCGAGCGCGACCAGGAGCCGGCTCTTGCCCGAACCGGTGACGCCGCAGATCACCCGGAGGTCCAGCGCCGAGGGCAATGTCGCGAGCCGGGCGAGGACGTATCGCCGCCAGGCGCGGTAACCGCCGGCCAGTTGCGCGGCCGGGAAGCCGATCTCGCGCAGCACGTGCGCGAGCGCCCCGCTGCGCTTGCCGCCGCGCCAGCAGTAGACCAGCGGCGCCCAGTCGCGCGGCCGCCCTCGCGCGAGCGTGTCGACGATACCGGCGATCCGCCGCGCGACCAGCGCCGCACCGACCTTCTTCGCCTCGAACGCGCCTTCGCGCGCGTGGAGCGTGCCCACGAGCGCACGCTCGTCGTCGTCGAGCACCGGCGCCGACGTCGCGCCGGGCAGGTGGTCGTCGGCGTATTCCGATGGGCTGCGCGCGTCGAGCCGGACCGGCCAGGCGCCGAGATCCTCGACATCGACGAGCCCGCTGGCGCGCATCGGTCGGTTCATCGGCGCGCGACGAGCTTCGCGAGCTCGCGCCAGACGTTGTCGAGGAGCTTGGGCTGCGCCGCCTCGGTCGGATGGATGCCGTCGGGCTGGAAGAAGTCGCGGTCTTCGCCGAAGCCCTCGAAGAAGAACGGCACGAGCGCGGCGCCGCCGGCCCGGGCGGCGTCCGCGAACATCGCGTCGAACCGGCGCGTGTAGGCCGGTCCGTAGTTGGGCGGCAGGCGCATGCCGACGACAAGGACTTTCGCGCCGGCGCCGCGCGCCGCGGCGATCATCGCGTCCAGGTTGGCGCGCGTGGCCGCGAGATCGCCGCCGCGCAATCCGTCGTTGCCGCCCAGTTCGATCACGACGATCGACGGCTTGTGCCGCGCCAGCAGCGCCGGCAGCCGCGCGCGCCCACCCGAGGTCGTGTCGCCGCTGATGCTCGCGTTGACCACGCGCTCGCGGTGCCCGCGCTCCTTGAGCCGAGCGGCGAGGAGGTCGGTCCAGCCGGCACCGGCGGGCACCCCCAGCCCGGCCGAGATCGAATCGCCGACGACGAGCAGGACTGGTGCGTCGGCGGCACGGGCCGGCGCGGCGGGCGCGATCGTCGCGGCGGCGAGGGTGGTGACGATCGCCGCGAGCAGGCGTCGCCGCGGGCGATCGATCGCGTCCATCGCATCCATCGTCATCGGGACATTGTAGGCGAACGCCGGTTCCCGCCCCGGCGCTCCGGCGTGGTCCGGACGGGGAGGGCGGCGACGAGCACGAGAATGGGCGCGCGGCCCGTCCGCGGCCGGAGCTGTCGCGCTCGCGTAGAATCGGACGTCCGGTCGTGCCCGGCGTTGTCCGGTCGCGAGGCTCTTGCGGGCGGCGGATTTCGTCCCCATCGTCATCGCCGCGACCGCCCCGCCGATGCCGCCGGATCCGAAGCCCGTCCCCGACCGATGCCCCGCCCCCTGCTCCGAGCCGAGCGACTCACCAAGACGGTCGAGAGCGGCGACGCGCCGCTGACGATCCTCGACGACGTGACTTTCGAGATCGCCGCCGGCGCGTCGGTGGCGATCGTCGGCGCGTCCGGGTCCGGCAAGACCACGCTGCTGGGCCTCCTCGCGGGCCTCGATCGCCCCACCGCCGGCGAGGTCTGGATCGACGGACGCGCGCTCTCCGAGCTCGACGAGGACGCGCGTGCCGCGTTGCGCCAGAAGCTCGTCGGCTTCGTGTTCCAGTCGTTCCAGCTGCTGCCGGCGTTGACCGCGCTCGAGAACGTCATGTTGCCGCTCGAACTGGCCGGCGCCGCCGACGCGGCGGCCCGCGCCCGCGAGTGGCTCGCCCGCGTCGGCCTGTCGAAACGCACGACCCACTATCCGAAGCAGCTGTCCGGCGGCGAGCAGCAGCGGGTCGCGATCGCCCGTGCGTTCGCCGGCGACCCGAAGCTCCTGATGGCCGACGAGCCGACCGGCAATCTCGACGGTGCGACCGGCGCCGAGGTCGCCGATCTGATGTTCCGGTTGAACCGCGAGCGCGGCACCACGCTCGTGCTCGTCACCCACGACGTCGCGCTCGCCTCGCGCTGCGAGCGCCGTCTGTCGCTCGCCTCGGGGCGGCTGGTCGGCGACGAGGCCGTCGCGCCGCTGCCGCCGCGCCTGGCGGCCAACGGCTGAGATGCGCAGCCGCGTCACCGCCGCCAAGACGCTCGCGCTCGCCGCGCGGATGCTCGCGCGCGATTGGCGGGCCGGCGAGCTGACCGTGCTCGTCGCCGCGCTGGTCCTCGCGGTGGCGAGCATCGGCACCGTCGGTTTCTTCGCCGACCGCGTCCGTGCCGCGCTGACGACCCAGGCGAACCTGCTGCTCGGCGCCGACGCGATGATCTCGTCGGATCGTCCGCTGCCAGACTCCTACGCCGCGCGCGCACGTTCGCGCGGACTCGAGGCAATCGGTGTGGTCCGCTTCAACAGCATGGTGCACAAGGAGGGCGGCGACGCGGCGCCGGTGCTGGCGACGGTCAAGGCGGTGCCCGACGGGTATCCGCTGCGCGGCGCCATCGTGCTCGCGGACGCGGCGAAGCCCGAGGGCGTGCGGGCGACGGGCTCGCCCGCGCGCGGCGAGGCCTGGGTCGATCAGCGCCTCGCGGTGCGGCTCGCGGTCGCTCCGGGCGACCGGATCGGCGTCGGCGAGGCGACGTTCACCGTCGGCCCGTTGATCCAGCAGGAGCCGGAGGTCGCCACCGGCCTCCTGTCGTCGGGACCGCGCCTCTTGATCCACGCCGACGACCTCGCGGCGACCAACCTGCTGCAGCCGGGCAACCGGGCGAGCTTCCGGCTCCTGGTCGCCGAGCCTCCGGGGCGGCGTACGCTCGCCGCCTACGTCAAGGAGACGAGCGCCGAGCTCAAGTCCGGCCAGCGGATCGAGAATGTCCGCGACGTGCAGCCGGAGGTGCGCCAGACGCTCGACCGCGCCGAGCAGTTCCTCGGGCTGGCGGCGCTGGTGGCGGTGATTCTCGCCGCGGTCGCGGTCGCGCTCGCGGCCTCGCGCTACCTGCGTCGCCATCTCGACACCGCGGCGATGCTGCGTTGCCTCGGCGCGTCGCAGGCGCGCACGCTGACGATCTTCGTCATCCAGTTCGCGCTCCTGGGCGCGCTCGCCAGCGCCGCCGGCGTCGCCCTGGCGCTGGGCGGCCAGGCGCTGCTCGTGGCGCTGCTGGCGTCGATCGCCCAGGCCGACCTGCCGCCCCCGTCGGCGATGCCGGGCGTCGCCGCGTACGCGACCGGTGCGCTGCTGCTCGCCGGGTTCGCGCTGCCGCCGCTGTTCGCGCTCGCGAGCGTGCCGCCGCTGCGGGTGCTGCGCCGCGACCTGCCGCGCCCCCGGCCCTCGGCGCTCGTCGCCTACGCGCTCGGCGTGGCGACGATCGCCGCGCTGGTCGGCTGGCAGGCGCAGGACGCGACGACCGGTGCGATCATGATCGGCGGCATCGGCGCGCTGATCGTCGTCGCGGCGGCCGCCGCGTGGCTGCTGATCGTCGCGCTCAAGCGCCTGCCGCAGCGCGGCGTCACCTGGCGCTTCGGGCTCGCGAACCTGCGCCGCCGACCGCTGGCGTCGAGTCTGCAGATCGGCGCGCTGGCGCTCGGGCTGATGGCGCTGCTGCTGCTCACTGTCGTTCGCGGCGACCTGATGCGCAACTGGCGCGCCAGTCTGCCGCCGGACGCGCCGAACCACTTCGTCGTCAACGTGCTGCCCGACCAGGTCGACGGCGTGCGCGAGGCGATGCGCCGCGTCGGCGGGCCGGGTGTCGACCTGTACCCGATGATCCGCGGGCGCTTGACCGCGGTCAACGGCCAGGCGCTCGACACCCGTCAGTACGACAACCCGCGCGCGCGCCGGCTCGCCGAGCGCGAGTTCAACCTGTCGATGGTCGACGAACTGCCATCGACCAACCGGGTCAGCGCCGGGACCTTCTGGGGCCGTGGCGCGAAGGCGGACGCCGGGCTGTCGATGGAGGACGGCATCGCCGAGTCGCTGCGGCTCAAGCTCGGCGACACGCTCACGTTCGACATCGCCGGCACGCCGGTCAGCGCGACGATCACGAGTCTGCGCAAGGTCGACTGGGACAGCTTCCGGCCGAACTTCTTCACGCTGTTCCCGCCCGGCGCGCTGGACGGCATGCCGACCTCGTACCTCGGCGCGGTGCGCCTGCCGGAAGGGCCGGCGTCCGGCGCCTGGGTCTCGGCGCTGCTCCAGCAGTATCCGAACGTGCTCGCGATCGACGTCGGCGATGTCATCCGCCAGGTCCAGTCGATCATGGACCAGGTGTCGCGCGCGGTCGAATTCGTCTTCCTGTTCACGTTGCTGGGCGGCCTGCTCGTGCTGCAGGCGGCGATCGCGGCGACGCAGGACGAACGGCGCTTCGACGCCGCGGTCCTGCGCACGATCGGCGCGTCGCGCACCCAGCTGTCGGCGGCGCAGACCGCCGAGTTCCTGGTGCTGGGCTCGCTCGCCGGCGTGCTCGCGGCCGGCGGGGCGACCGCGATCGGCTGGGTGCTCGCCGAGCGCGTCTTCCAGATTCCCTACCGGCCGTCCTCGCTGGTCTGGCTGTGGGGCGTGGCCGGCGGCGCGATCGTCGTCACGCTGTCCGGCTGGATCGGCACGCGCAACACCGCGAGCCAGCCGCCGCTGGCGGTGATCCGCCAGCTCGGTTGACCGGGACGATGACCGACGACGCCGCCAATCGTGCCCCGGCCGGCCCGACGCCCTACGAGCGGCTGGGCGGCGAGGCCGGCGTGCGTGCGCTGGTCGACGCGTTCTACGACCGGATGGACCTCGAGGAGGCCTACGCCGGCATCCGCGCGCTGCACGCGCCGTCGCTCGCGAGCGCCCGCGACAAGCTCGCCTGGTATCTCACCGGCTGGCTCGGCGGCCCGCAGCGTTACGTCGAGCGCTTCGGCCATCCGCGGCTGCGCGCGCGCCACCTGCCGTTCCCGATCGCGTCCTCCGAGCGCGACCAGTGGCTGGCCTGCATGCGCCAGGCGCTCGACGACGTCGCCGCACCCGGCGATCTCGTCGGGCCGCTGATGGACGCGTTGCGCGGCACCGCCGACTGGATGCGCAACCGCCCGGATCCGGCCCCGTGACCACGCTCACCGACCTCACGGCGGACGAACTGTCGCGCGGACTCGCGGCGCGGCGCTTCTCCTGCCGCGAACTCCTGCGCGCGACGCTCGACCGGATCGCGGCGATCAACCCGCGCCACAACGCGATCGTCGCGCTGCGCGACGAGAGCGCGCTCCTCGCCGAGGCCGACCAGCGCGACGCCGAGCTGGCGCGCGGCCTGCGCCGCGGCTGGCTGCACGGCGTGCCGCAGGCGACCAAGGACACGACGGCGACGCGGGGGCTGGTGACAACGCTCGGTTCGCCGCTGCTCGCCGGCTTCGTCCCGGCCCACGACGAGCTGATCGTCGCCCGCGCGCGCGCCGCCGGTGCCGTCTTCATCGGCAAGACCAACGCGCCGGAGTTCGGGCTGGGCTCGCACACGTTCAACGAGGTCTACGGCACGACACGCAACGCCTGGGACAGGACCAGGACCGCCGGCGGATCGAGCGGCGGCGCCGCGGTCGCGCTGGCGACCCGGATGCTCGCGGTCGCGGACGGTTCGGATTTCATGGGCAGCCTGCGCAATCCGGCCGGCTGGAACCACGTGCTGGGGCTGCGTCCGAGCCAGGGCCGGGTCCCGTACGGACCGGCCGACGACGTCTTCGTCACCCAGCTGCCGACCTGCGGGCCGATGGCGCGCAACGCCCTCGACCTCGCGCGGATGCTCGATCTGCAGGCCGGACCCGACCCGCGCGCGCCGCTCGCGATCGACACGGTCGAGGCGTTCGGCGAGGCGGTCGCGCGGGCGACGGCGGACGACGCGCGCGGCGTACGCATCGGCTGGCTCGCCGATCTCGGCGGGTACCTGGCGACCGAGCCGGGCGTGCTGGCGGTCTGCGAGCAGGCGCTCGCGCGCCTGGCCGGCGGCGGCGCGATCGTCGAGCCGCTCGCCCCGCCGTTCGACCCGGCGCGCGCCTGGGCGACCTGGCTCGTCTGGCGGCAGTGGCTGGTCGCCGGGCGGATCGGCGCGCTGCTGGCGAAGCCCGGGGCGCGCGACAAGGTCAAGCCCGAGGCGCTGTGGGAGTTCGACTCGGCGCGCGGTCTGACCGGCGCCGACACACTGCGCGCGAGCGCCGAGCGTTCGCGCTTCTACCAGGCGATCGTGGCGGCATTCGACCGCGTCGACGTCCTGGCGCTGCCGAGCGCGCAGGTCTGGCCGTTCGACGCGTCGCTGCGCTGGCCGCGCGAGATCGCCGGCCGCGCGATGGACACCTACCACCGCTGGATGGAGGTGACGATCTACGCGACGCTCGCCGGCCTGCCCGCGATCAGCGTGCCGGCGGGCTTCGGTCCGGACGGACTGCCGATGGGGCTGCAGCTGATCGGACGTCCGCGGGGCGACCGCGCGCTGCTCGTGCTGGCGAAGGCGTACGAGGAGATCGCGTCCGATCTCTACGCGAGGCGGCCAACGGACTGACGCGACGAATCGTCGCCGTCTACTTCCCCGCGGCGAGCGCCTCGCGCGAGAAGCGCCGCGCGACCGCGGCGAGCGCGAAGGCGACCAGGATCGCCGGCACGACGCAGGACAGCGCGAAGTCGGTCGCCGCGATCGCCTCGCCGCGCAGCGCGCGCGACAGGAGCAGGTACTGCCCTGACACCGGCACGGCGACGAGCCACTCGGGCTCGCGCTTCTGCAGGAACATCTGCGCCACCGGGATGATCGACACGACGAAGACCAGCAGCGAGATGTTGGTTTGCGCCTCCTTGATCGTGCGGCCGCGGCTGCCGAGCCACAGGAGGACGGCCGGCATCAGCGCGATCAGCGGCAGCAGGACGACGACGAAGCGGCCGAACTCGCGCGCCCCGAACAGGAACGGAACGCCGACCGGCGGCAGCGGAGCGAACGCGAGCGTCAGGTAGAACCCGGCGAGCGTGACCGTGACGACGACGCCGGCGAAGGCCGCGACCGCGAGCCACTTGCCGGCGACGATCTCGAGCGGGGTCGCCGGCGTGGCCAGCAGCGGCTCGAGCGACTGACGCTCGCGCTCGCCGGCGGTCGCGTCGAGCGCCAGCGGCATGCCGCCCATCAACGTCGCGAAAAGCCCGTAGTAGGCGACCAGGAAGAGCACGAGCGCGCCGGCCTGCTGCGGTGTGGCGAGGTCGACCGCCTCGACCTCGATCGGCGCGGCGACCGTCGGCGCGATGCCGCGCAGCATCAGCCGCTGGGCGCCCCACTGCCGGGCGTAGCCGCGCAGCAGGTTCTCCGCCTGGTCGATCGACGCGCGGGCGCGGTCGCGCGAGCGGTCGTACACCAGCCGGACCTTCGCCGGTTTGCCGTCGCCGACCTGCGCCGCCCAGGCCGGGTCGATGATCAACGCGACGTCGAGGTCGCCGGCGCGGATGCGCTCCTCGTGGTCGGCGGGCAGCGGCAGGATCCGGGTGCCCTCGCGCTCGAGGAAGGCGATGAGCGCCGGTGCGTGCTCGGCGCCGCCGACCGGCAGCGCCAGCGTCCGCGCGCGCTCGCCCTGCGAGGCCATCAGATTGAAGATCAGCATCAGGAACAGCGGCCCGGCGAGCGCCGCGGTGGCGAGCGTCATCGCGATCGTGCGCCGGTCGCGGAAGGTCTCGAGGAGCTCCTTCGCGGCGATGATCGGCACGCGGCTCATCGTTCGCGCCTGCGGCTCATGCGGCGAGTCCCTCGCCGCTGCCGAGCAGCGCGACGAACGCGTCCTCCAGCGTCGCCGCGCCCGATCGGGCGATCAGCTCGGCGGCGCTGCCGTGCGCGACGACCCGGCCGCGGCCCAGGATCACGATCCGGTCGCACAGCGCGGCGACCTCCTGCATGACGTGCGACGAGAAGAGCAGCGTCTTGCCGGCGTCCCGGAGCTCCAGCAGCAGCGCGCGCAGCGCGCGCACGCTCATGATGTCGAGGCCGTTGGTCGGCTCGTCGAGCAGGATCGCGTCCGGGTCGTGGACGAGCGCGCGCGCGATCGCCACCTTCATCCGCTCGCCCTGCGAGTAACCCTGCGCGCGGCGGTCGGCGACGCCGGCGATGCCCATCCGCTGCACCAGCGCCTCGACCCGGGCGTCGCGTTCGCGCCCGGCGAGTCCGTGGAGCGAGGCGAAGTAGGCGATGTTCTCGCGACCGGAGAGCCGCGGGTAGAGGCCGCGGGCGTCCGAGAGGACGCCCAGGCGCCGGCGGACCGCGTCGCGTTCGGCGACGACGTCGAGGCCGTCGATGCTCGCGCGTCCCTGGTCGGGAACGATCAGCGTCGCCAGCATCCGCAGCAGCGTCGTCTTGCCGGCGCCGTTGGGGCCGAGGAGCCCGGTGATCTCGCCGGGCGGCGCGACGAAGCTCACGCCGTCGACCGCGCGCACCGCGGCGTCCTTGCCGAACGTCTTGACCAGGCCGTCGAGCGCGATCACGGCGTGTCGGGTCCGAGGAGACCGGTCCACAGCGGCGGTGGCACCGAGGATTCGAGCTGCCTGACGCAATCGGCGGGCAGCGAGGCGGATCCGCCGGCGTCGACGAAGGCCGCGACCAGCCGCGGGCCGCAGGACTGGAAGGTGACGATGTGGCCGTACCCGGGCGCGACGACGTGGCGGTGGTTCGCGAGCGTCCTGGCGACCGTCTCGGCGTTCGCCGGCGGCGTCACCGGATCGAGGCCGCCGGAGAGGAGGAGCGTCGCAATCGCGCTTTGCACCGGCGCGGCGTGATCGGCCGGCGGCGTGCCCCGCGGCCAGCCGTCGCAGACCGACAGGACCGCGCCGGCCAGCCTCGCCGAGCGCCGGCCGGCGAGCGCACGGTCGCGTTCGTCGGCGGCGATCCGCGGCACGTCCTCGGCGCAGGTGACCGAATAGTGGAGCGGCATGCTCATCGACTCGGCGAGCGTGCCGGCGAAGGCGGTCGTCGCGGCGACCAGCGGTGCGAGGTCGCCGTCGCGCGCGCGGGCGAGGAGCGCGGGCAGCAGCGCCACCGTCTCGGGCGAGTAGAGCAGCGGGTGGACCAGTGCGAGGACGCTGTCGGGGCCGCCGGCGGCGCGCCGCGTCGCGCCGCTCGCCGGGTCGACGTAGGCGGGCGGATCGCCGGCGCGGCCGAACGCGGCGAGCGCGGCGTCGAGCGCGGCCGGCGGATCGGGCAGCGCCTTCGCGCAGGCCGGTGCGGCGCGGCAACGGTCGAGCAGCGAGGCCAGCGCGCGCTCACGCGAGATCCACACGTCGAGGCTCACCTTCATCGACGGCGGCGCGACGCCGTCGAGGATCATCGTGCGGATCCGGTCGGGATGGCGGCGCGCGTAGTCGAGCGCGACGCGCGTGCCGTAGCTGCCGCCCCAGAGGTTCCATCGCGCGACGCCCAGCGCCTCGCGCACCGCCTCGAGGTCGGCGATGAACGCCGCGGTCGTGTACTGCGCCGGGTCGACGCCGGCGGCCGCGAGCTCGGCGGCGCAGCGGCGCGCGCGCGGGGCCGGATCGGTCTCGAACGCCGCCGTCTCGAGTTCGGCCTCGGAGTACGCGGCGCAGGCGAGCGGCGCGCTGCGTCCGGTCCCGCGCTGGTCGACGAGGACGATGTCGCGGGTGCGGCGCAGCTCGGTGAGCCGCGCGGCGAACGAGGCGAGCGAGCTCGCCGACTGGCCGGGACCGCCGGCCAGCACCAGCAGCGGGTCGGCCTTCGGCGACAGCGTGTTCGCCGGCAGCACCGCGACGTGGACGTCGATCCGGCGGCCCTCCGGGCGGGCGCGGTTCTCCGGGACCGGCAGCTTCGCGCACTGCGCTGCGACCGCGAGCCGCGGGAGCCGGCAGGATTCGAGCGCGAGCGTGCGTCGCGCGGTCGCGCCGTCGCCGCAGCCGGCGATCAACGCGGCGCCGGCCGAGACGAGCGCGAGGGCGATTCCGGCCGGGCGGCGACGCATGGTCCGCGATGGTAGCAAACCGACCGGTTCGTCCGCCGCGGGATTGCGACGAGTCGACCCGCGAGAGGCGCGAAGGGTGTCCGGTCGGCTCCGGCGGCGCTAGCGGGTCCGATCGATCGCCCGCGAGACGACCCAGGGGGTCATCAACAGCGCCATCGCGAAGAACGAGATCGCGACGATCGCGACCAGCCGCTGCGGCCAGGGTCCGAGGAGGTCGACGATCGTCGCCACGCCCGGCGTCGAAGGCCCGACGAAGCCGTAGTTCCAGCCGGTCGCGAGGTCGACCGGCAGGATGATCGCGACGTAGCCGATCGCCGCGGCGCAGGCGATCCCGAAATCGCGCCAGTCCGGCCGGAAGCCGCGCGCGACGACGTCGTAGACCGGGACCGCGACGATCATCGCGTGCGTCGCCCAGAAGAACCAGAACGGCCATTCGTGCGGCCCCTCGACCAGGCTCGGCGTCGCGAGCGCCTGCGTGCACAGCGCGATTCCGCAGAAGTACGCGATCGCGCGCAGCGGCCGCGCCGGACGCAGAAGGACGATCGCGTCGAGCGCCGCGATCCAGTGGCAGAGCTGCAGCGGCCAGGTCGTCGGCGGGTCGTGCTTCGGCCCGGTGTTGAGCCAGACGAAGGTGCCGATCCACAGCGCGAGGTAGGCGAGGGCGACCGCGCGCTCGCCGTTGCCGACTGCGAACGCGCCGCCCGTGCGCCGGCGACGGACGGCGATCGCCGCCAGCGTCGCGGCGACGATCACCGCGATCGCCGCCAGGTGCAGCCCGCCATGGGCGCGGAACCCCTCCATCGCCGCGAGTCTACCGGAGGCCCCTCGCCGGTCGCCGGTTCGCTATCATGGTCGGCCGCGAACCCGGAGTCCCGCCGACGCCGGCGCCGGACGGTCGCGCCGCGTCGCGCGCCGTGTCCGCGAACGCCCCCTCATGCAAGCGCCGCCCGCCTCGATCGGACGAAACGACCTCTGCCCCTGCGGCAGCGGGGAGCGCTACAAGCGCTGCTGCGGCCGCGATCCGGTGGTCGTCTCCTGGATGGGGGCGGCGCTGCACGCGCAACTGCGCGGCGCGGTCGACGAGGCGCGCGATCTGTACGGCCGGGTGCTCGATCGGTCGCCCGGTCTGCCCGATGCGATGCACATGCTCGGCGCGGTCGAGCTCGCGGCCGGAGACACCGGATCGGCGTTGCCCCGACTGGCGGCCGCGGCGCGGCGCTTGGGCGAGGCCTGGCCGCCGGCGCGAGGCACGCTCGGTCTGGCGGCGCATACGGTGCTCGGCTTCGAGGCGATGGTCGCGACCGACCGGCGCTGGCTCGACGCGCTCGCCGCTTCGAAGAGAAGCGCGACGCCGGTCGCGGCGGACGGGCGCACGAGCGTCGTCGTCCCGAGCTACAACCACGCCCGCTACGTCGGCGAGGCGATCGCCTCGATCGTCGCTCAGACACGGCCGCCCGACGAGATCGTCGTCGTCGACGACGGCTCGACCGACGACTCCGCCGGACGGCTGGACGCGATCGCCCGCGAGCACGCCGGTCGGGTCCGCCTGGTCGTCCGCGGCAACCGCGGCGCGGCGGCGACGCTCAACGAAGCGATCGCGATGGCCTCGGGCGAGTGGATCGCGATCCTCAATTCGGACGACCGCTACCCGCCGCACCGGCTCGAGACGATGCATGCGGCGGTCGCGGCGAGCGGCGCCGACTGGGGCTTCTCGCGGGTCGACTTCATCGACGCCGACGGACGGGCGATCGGCGCGGGCGTCTCGACGCTCGCCGACGAGCACCGGCGGCTCGCCGACGGCGTAGGCGCCTGCGACACCGTCGGTTTCGCCTTCCTCGAAGGCAACCGCGCGATCACCAGCGGCGCGCTTCATTTCCGCAAGTCGCTGTGGGAGCGGGTCGGCGGCTTCGCCGACCTGCGTTACAACCACGACTGGGACTTCTGCCTGCGCGCGACCCGGTTCGCCGAGCCGCGCTTCGTCGCGCGGCCGTCGTACGACTACCGGCTGCACGGCGCCAACACGATCCTCGAATCGCACGAGCGCGCCCGCGCCGAGATCGACGCGATGTTCCGCCGCTGGTACGACGAGGACGCGCGCCTGCCGCCGCCGGAGAACCGGTACGCACCGTCGTCGGCGAACTGGGGCGAGCTCTTCGCGTTGCGGGC
The DNA here is from genome assembly GCA_046347725.1 of Burkholderiales bacterium. Classification (GTDB taxonomy): domain Bacteria; phylum Pseudomonadota; class Gammaproteobacteria; order Burkholderiales; family Casimicrobiaceae; genus VBCG01. The sequence goes on along the minus strand of JAXMFN010000005.1, from coordinate 214,690 downwards.
GATCGGCGCCGGTCACGCGGCGCTGCTGCCGGCGGGCACGGTCGAGCGGCTGGCGGCGCTGGCGATGACCGCGGGGGCGCCGTGACGAGCATGATCGGCCCCGACGCGCTCGCCAGCGTGGTCATCGCGGTCAACCCGCACGACCACGACCTGGGTGCGGTGATGGACGCCTGGTCGGCGCAGACCGGGGCCGGCCGCTACGAAGTGCTGATCACGCACGCGGACGTGCGTCCCGGCGTCGAGGCGGTCTACGCGGCGCATCGGATGCGCCGCCCGGCCACGCCGGTGCGGCTGCTGCCGATCGCGCGCCGCGGCCGCGCGGCGGCGAACAACGCCGGCGCCGCGGCCTCGGCCGGCGAGCTCCTGATCTTCATCGCCGACGATTTCCTGCCTTGCGCCGGCGTGATCGCCGCGCATCGCGCGTTCCACGAGGCGCTCGTCGAACCGGCGGTCGGCGTCGGCGCCAGCTTCTTCCCGGCGGCGTTGCGCGTCGATCCGTTCCGCCGCTGGCTCGAGGACAGCGGGCGCCTGTACGGCGCGCCGTTTCCCCGCTGTCCGGCCGCCTGGCCGACCGGGTTCTTCTTCGTCGGCAACGCGTCGATGGCACGGGCGACTTTCGAGCGCAACGGCCGTTTCGACGAGACCTTCGTCCACGACCTCCTGGACGACGAAGACTGGGGACGGCGCTGGCGCGAGCGCGGCGGGCGGACCCACTACCTGCCGCGGGCCTGGTGCTGGCACGACCACGCGGTGACGATCGAGGAGCGAGCGTACGCGGTCGAGCGCCTCGGCGCGGCGTCGCGCGCCTACGAGGCGCGGGTCGTCGCGCCGCATCCGTGGAGCGCCCTGGTCGAGCGCTCGCTCGACGAGCTGGACGCGAACGCCGCGCGGTTGCGCGCCGAGCGTGCGGCGGAGGTCTCGATCGCGCGGCTCGAGGCCTGGTGGATGGCCGAACTCGACTGCGCGTTCGTGCGCGGCTACCGGCTGGCGGTCGGCGCCGAGCGTCCTTCGCGTCGCCGCGTGCGCGCCGCGAGGCGCTGAGCCGGGTCAGACGCCGGCGTTCTTCAGGATCAGGCGGACGACGAGAAGCAGCGTCGCGACGAAGACCGCGGCCAGCGCGACGCCGACCAGGATCACCTGGTGCGGGCGGATCGTCACCGCGTCCTTGCGCATCGCGTTGCCTTTGCGCACCCCGAAGAAGCTCCAGAAAACCGCACCGGCGACCTGGACGAGCGAGGCCGGCGGCGGCTCGATGCGATCGTGCGCTTCCGGAGCCACGACCGGCGACGGCGTCGGCGGCGTCGGTGGATCCGACCGGGGGGACGGGGACGGCGTTGGCGGCGGCGGGGACGAAGAGGCGGGCATCGGCGGGACGGGGATCGCGCCGGCCGCGGACCGGCCAGGCGCCCGGATCCGGGGTCCGGGGGGCGAAACGCTGCGAAAAGGCCGATTCTACCGGCCGCGAAGACGGCTTGGCCCTTGAAACCGCGCGGGCTTTCCCCATCTCTCCGGTAACTCGCGGGCGCCGGCGCGCCCGTCCGGAGATCCCATGCGCTTCGACAAGCTGACGACCAAGTTCCAGCAGGCCTTCGCCGACGCCCAGAGCCTCGCGCTCGGCAACGACAGCGGCTTCATCGAACCCCAGCACCTGCTCGCCGCGCTCCTCGCCCAGCAGGACGGCGGAACCGCCTCGATCCTCGCGCGCGCCGGCGTCGCGCTACCCAAGCTGCAGACGGCGCTCAAGGCCTCGATCGGACGGCTGCCGAAGGTCGAGGGCACCGGCGGCGAGATCGGCGTGTCGCGCGACCTCAACAACCTGCTGAACCTCACCGACAAGGAAGCGACCAAGCGCGGCGACCCGTTCATCGCCAGCGAGCTCTTCCTGCTGGCGCTCGCCGACGACAAGGGCGACACCGGCCGGATGCTGAAGGACGCCGGGTTGACCAGGAAATCGCTCGAGTCCGCGATCGAGGCGGTGCGCGGCGGCGCCGGCGTCGGCTCGGCCGAGGCCGAGGGCCAGCGCGAGGCGCTGAAGAAGTACACGATCGACCTCACCGAGCGGGCGCGCGAAGGCAAGCTCGACCCGGTCATCGGCCGCGACGACGAGATCCGCCGCACGATCCAGATCCTCCAGCGGCGCAGCAAGAACAACCCGGTGCTGATCGGCGAGCCGGGCGTGGGCAAGACCGCGATCGTCGAGGGGCTGGCGCAGCGCATCGTGAACGGCGAGGTGCCCGAGTCGCTCAAGGACAAGCGCGTGCTGTCGCTCGACATGGCGGCGCTGCTCGCCGGCGCCAAGTACCGCGGCGAGTTCGAGGAACGCCTGAAAGCGGTGTTGAAGGACATCGCCGCCGACGAGGGCCGCACGATCGTCTTCATCGACGAGCTGCACACGATGGTCGGCGCCGGCAAGGCCGAGGGCGCGATCGACGCCGGCAACATGCTGAAGCCGGCGCTCGCGCGCGGCGAGCTCCATTGCGTCGGCGCGACCACGCTCGACGAGTACCGCAAGTACGTCGAGAAGGACGCCGCGCTCGAGCGCCGCTTCCAGAAGGTGCTGGTCGGCGAGCCGTCGGTCGAGTCGACGATCGCGATCCTGCGCGGCCTGCAGGAGCGCTACGAGATCCACCACGGCGTCGAGATCACCGACCCGGCGATCGTCGCGGCGGCCGAGCTCTCGGCGCGCTACATCACCGACCGCTTCCTGCCGGACAAGGCGATCGACCTGATCGACGAGGCCGCGGCGCGGATCAAGATGGAGATCGACTCCAAGCCCGAGTCGATGGACAAGCTCGACCGGCGGCTCATCCAGTTGAAGATCGAGCGCGAGGCGGTCAAGAAGGAGTCCGACGAGGCGAGCAAGAAGCGGCTCTCGGCGATCGAGGACGAGATCGGCAAGCTCGAGCGCGAGTACGCCGACCTGGAGGAGGTGTGGAAGGCGGAGAAGGCGAACGTCGCCGGCACCCAGCACATCAAGGAAGAGATCGACAAGATCAAGCTGCAGATGGAGGAGGCCAAGCGCAAGGGCGACTGGCAGAAGGTCTCCGAGCTCCAGTACGGCAAGCTGCCGCAGCTCGAGGCGCAGTTGAACAAGGCGGACACCGCGGCGGCGAAGGCCGAGGGCGGCAAGCCCAAGCTGCTGCGCACGCAGGTCGGCGCCGAGGAGATCGCCGAGGTCGTCTCGCGCGCGACCGGCATCCCGGTGTCGAAGATGATGCAGGGCGAGCGCGACAAGCTGATCCGGATGGAGGAGCGCCTCCACCAGCGGGTCGTCGGCCAGGACGAGGCGGTGCGGCTCGTCTCCGACGCGATCCGTCGCTCGCGCTCGGGCCTATCCGACCCGAACCGCCCGTACGGCTCGTTCCTCTTCCTCGGGCCGACCGGCGTGGGCAAGACCGAGCTCACCAAGGCGCTCGCCGAGTTCCTGTTCGACAGCGACCACGCGCTGGTGCGCATCGACATGTCCGAGTTCATGGAGAAGCACTCGGTCGCGCGGATGATCGGCGCGCCGCCGGGATACGTCGGCTACGAAGAGGGCGGGGCGCTGACCGAGGCGGTGCGGCGCAAGCCCTACAGCGTGATCCTGTTCGACGAGATCGAGAAGGCGCACCCGGACGTGTTCAACGTGCTGCTCCAGGTGCTCGACGACGGACGGCTGACCGACGGGCAGGGGCGCACGGTCGACTTCAAGAACACCGTCGTCGTGATGACCTCGAACCTGGGGTCGCACAAGATCCAGCAACTGACCGACGAGGGCGCCGACCCGGGCGTGGTCAAGATCGCGGTGTTGGCCGAAGTGAAGTCCAGCTTCCGGCCCGAGTTCGTCAACCGGATCGACGAGATCGTCGTCTTCCACCCGCTCGACGAGGGTCAGATCGCCAACATCGCGCGCATCCAGTTGAAGGCGCTGGAAGCGCGGCTTTCCAAGCTCGAGATCCGGCTCGTCGTCGACGACGCGGCGATCAAGGCGGTGGCCGCGGCCGGCTTCGACCCGGTCTACGGCGCGCGGCCGCTCAAGCGTGCGATCCAGCAGCAGATCGAGAACCCGCTCGCCAAGGAGATCCTCGGCGGCAGGTACGCCAACGGCGACACGGTCAAGGTGACCGCGAGCGGCGGGGAGATCGCGTTCAGGAAGGGCTGAACAGGCGATTCCCGGCGCGCGTCGGGCGCGCCGGGTGCGGGCGCGCGCGCGGTCAGCGGAACCGCCAGACGAGGCTCGCGCTCACCAGATCGACGTGGTCGAACAGGCCGTTGCCGGTCGTGGTGAGCGCGAAGCGCTCGCCGACCTTCTCGACGCGCTGCCACTCGATGCGCGCCGACACCGACGGCGTCAGACTCACCGATCCGCCGAGGCCCCAGACGAGGCGGACCTGGTCGTCGTCGGCCGAGAACGAGGCCGGTGCTCCGAACTGGTCGACGCCGCTCTCCGAGTATTTGAGCTTGGAGGCGAGCGCGCCGGCCTTGGCGAACACCGAGGCCCGCTCGCCGATCGGCGCGATCGCGACGAGCGAGAGCTCGACACCGGACATCCGGTACTTGCCGTCGCGGATCGCGGTGCCCTGCGCCGGGACGACGACCTCGTAGTGCGTGGTCGCGCGGCCGAAGTCCAGATACCCCAATTCGACCGCGGCGTTGCGGTGGAACTGCCAGCCGCCGTAGACCTTCCAGCCGGTGTCGGAGTTGTCGGTGACGCCGGCTTTGTCGACGGTGAACCCGGAGCCGTCGTAGGCGCGGTTGATCTGCGCGCTCAAGTCCGAGCGGAACGTCGACTGCCCGACCGCGCCGCCGACGTACCAGGCGTTCGGTTCGGCGGCGGCGGCGATGTTCGCGCCCAGAAGACAGGCGGCGACGACCGCAAGGCGCACAGACGTCGCGAAGTGCGCGTCGCGTTGTATGGAATTCACGGTTGGAAGTACGCGCGTCATCAATTTTCTCCGGAGTGTGTGGGTGTGCTGCGCGATCAGAGTCACGGCGAGATGATCTGCACCGGGTCGATGTGTGAACCCGCTTCGCGATGACACGTCTCCTGTGCCATGTTCGCACCTATCGGAGTTGTCCGGAGAACCGGGGGAACTCCATCATGATCAGGAACGTGTTCTCGTTGATCGCGGCGCTGATGTGCGTGGCGGCGGCGTAATCGCCATACCTGAATCCGCGACTGTTCGTGACGCCGAATGTTCCGCTCGCTCCGGCCGCGGTCGATCTTCGAATCAGCGATCTGACCGGTGTGTTCGCAGAGGTCGAGGAGAAGTCGATTCAGGTCGTTGGAACCCAGATCGAAGTGCGCGCGAGCGTGAGACACGGCAATACCGATGTGTTGGGGGGGTACACACTTAGCTACGCGCTCAGCAGCCTGCCCGCAGGTCTGTACACGCTGAGCTACGTCGCGCGGACGCGCACGCTCAACGGCACCTACGGCGCGTCCTTCACCGAAGGCGTGTGGCAGTTCCTGGTCGTCGAACCCGGCAGCGACCGCGTTGCCGTCGAGTACTACAACGCGGCGCGCCAGCACTACTTCGTGACCGCGCTGCCCAATGAGATCGCGTCGCTCGATGCGGGCGTGTTCGCAGGCTGGGCGCGGACCGGCGAGTCGATCCGCGTGCTCGCGACCGGCAGTCCCTCGGTAGGAACGCTGCCCGTGTGCCGGTTCTACGGTCGACCGGAGGCGGGGCTCGACTCGCACTTCTACTCGGCTTCGAGCGACGAATGTTCGTTCATCCAGAGTCATTGGCCCGCCGCGTGGCTGCTCGAGTCCGACAACGTCTTCGGTGTCGCGCCGATCGATACTGCGACCGGACAGTGTCCGGTCAACCTGCTTGCGGTCTACCGCGTCTACAACAATCGCAGCGACGTCAACCACCGGTACACGACATCGACGGCGATCCAGGCGCAGATGGTGGCGTCGGGGTGGATCGCCGAGGGCGTCGGCGAGGTCCCGGCCGTGTGGTGCGCGCTGCCGCCTTAGCGCGCCCTAATACCGCCATCGGGATTGCAGTCTACAGAGCGCGCGTACGCCGTGGCGGAACAGTGCTTGATGTGGATCAAGGCTAGGCGCGTACCCTTGGCGGTCTCCCGCCGACGCTTAGTCGTCTCCCGTTCACCCAGCGGTGTCCAGGCCGGGTCGCGGCTGGCCGCGGTCGTCGGCGGCCCGTTGTCGGTCGGTCTCGGACGACGTCGCATGGCCCGACCGGCGTCGATCCGGCCCGGCGGCGGGGCTTGACATGCAAATGCGAACCATTATCATCTAGTCCGAGGGCCCCGGGAACGCGCCTGTCGCGCGCTCCGATTGGCGGCCCGACGAGGCCCTCCACGATGTCCGGTACCGACTCGCGCTCCCCCGTCACCGACGCCGCCGCGCCCGTCGACCCCTCGCCGGCGCTGGTCGCCGGCACGCTGGTGCTGATGAGTTGCTACGCGCAGCACGGCCACTCGGCCTACGCGTCGCGGGTCGTCGCCAACCTGAGCGAGCTGTCCGGCCAGCCGATGCTGAGCGCCGAATTGCGGTCGGTGTGCGCGCGGCTCGCCGAGCGCTGGCGGCATCTGTCGGCCGGCGCGCCCGCGTCCTCGGCCGACCGGCCCGGCGGCGTCGAACGTCCGCTCCAATGAGCGCGTTCGAACGCCTGCAGGCGGCGCTCGTCGGGCGCGATCCCGAGACGCTGGTCGGGCCGCTCCTCCACCTGTTCACGCGGCTCGTCGCCGCGCCGGATCGCGCGATCCGGGAGACGCTCGCCGATCACCTGACCGCGCTCGCCGCGCATCCGGGGGTCGACCCGCAGCTGCGGCTCGCCGCCGGCGCGCTGGCGATCGAACACCGCGCCGGCGCGATCGCGCCGCTTCAGTAGTACGCGACCGCGCCCCGACGCCGCCGCTCGGCGATCGCCACCAGCCGCCGCCAGGCGGCGGCGAGCACGCCGGCCGCCGATTCGCGCCCGGCCCGGCGCACGTCGCCGACGGCGATCGCGCACAGCGTCGTCGCGGCCTGTGCGGCGACGAGCGTGAGTCCCGGCCGGTCGACGACGAAGCTGTCGCCGGCGGAAAGCACGATGTCGCGGGTGTCGTGCTCCATCGTCAGCCACACCGCGCCGCGGGTCACGCGCAGCGTCGTGCCCTGGCCGTCGCGAATCTCCAGGGTCTCGCCGTCGGCGAGGTCGAAGGTGTCGGGGTAGCCGGGGCAGGGCATGGGTCGCTCCTCTGGCATGCGTCCGGCGCAGGCGTTGGTTGCCGCCCGCCGGATCGCGCCGCCGCGTGGTACGCTGCGGCATGGCAGAGACGATAGGCGAGGGGCGGGCGGCGCTCCAGCGACGAATTCTCATGCTTCGCATGAGCGCGGAGCATGCATAAGGCGCTCCGGCGACTGCCGTCGCTCGACTTCCTGCGCGGCTTCGAGGCGGCCGGGCGGCGGCTGTCGTTCACCCGCGCCGCCGGCGAGCTCGCGCTGACGCAGTCGGCGCTGTCGAGGCAGGTGCGCGCGCTCGAGGACGCGCTCGGCGTCGCGCTCTTCGAGCGGCGGCACCGGGCGCTGGCGCTGACCGTCGCCGGCGCGGCGCTCCATCGCGAGATCACCGAGGCGCTGTCCGCGATCGCCGGCGCCGCCGAGCGCGCGCGCGCGGGCCCGCGCGACCCGGTGCTCACGGTGACGACGACGGTGTCGTTCGCCTCGCTCTGGCTGATCCCGCGGCTGGCGGGATTCCGCGCGCGGCACCCCGACGTCGAGGTGCTGGTCTCGGCCGACGACCGTAGCGTCGACCTCGCGCGCGGCGAGGTCGACATCGCGATCCGCTACAGCGACGATCGCGCGGCGCCCGCCGGCGGACGGCGCCTGTTCGGCGACCGGATGCTGCCGGTGGCGAGCCCGGCGCTCGCCTGCGACCGGGCGCGGCCGCTCAAGCGGCCCGCCGACCTCGCGCGGCACGTGCTGCTGCACTTCGACGACCCGGAGGGCCGCCTGCCGTGGCTCGACTGGCGGGTATGGCTGGCGGCGAACGGCGCCGCCGACGTCAAGCCCGCGGGCGCGTTGCGCTTCAGCCTCTACGACCAGGTGATCCAGGCGGCGGTCGCCGGGCAGGGCGTGGCGCTGGGCCGCCTGCCGCTGATCGAGCGGCACCTGGCCGAACGACGGCTGGTCGCACCGATGACGCGGCGCTACGAGTCGACGCGCGCCTACTACGCGCTCGTCGCGCCGCACGCGCGTTCGCGCGCCGACGTCGCGGCCTTCGTCGAGTGGATCGCCGGCGAGGCGCGCGCCTCGCTCGCCGGCGTGGACGAGGGCGCCATCGGGTGCGTCGACGAACGGTGCGACGCGCGCGCGGACGAACGAAGCGACGCGCGCGCGGACGAACGAAGCGACGCGCGCGTGGACAAGCGAAGCGACGCGCGCGTCGGTGCGAAGGTCAAGGCTGCCAGGCGCTGAACACGAAGTCCTTGTCCTTCTGCGCGGTGTGGCAGGCGTGGCAGGCGCTCGCGGCGTTGGCGCCGACCGCGCGCTCGGTCTTCGAGTCGCCCTTGAACCCTTCGTACCCCCAGCCGCCGGTCGCGGCCCAGCGCTTCGAGTCCTTGTGCATGACGCCCAGCACCTTGCGCGCGCCGGTGCCGACCGTCTTGTCGGCCTCCTTCGCTTCGAGGAGGTCGAAGGCGATGACCGCGCCGTCGGGGAAGCGGCCCTTCTTGTAGCCCTCGATCGCCTTCGCGTTCGCGTAGAGGTGGTGGATGCCGCCGAACGCGTCGGCGAGCGGGTGGCCCGGCAGGATCTGCAGCGACTTGACGTGCGTCCAGTTGCGGTATCCGGTCGGGTAGGGGACCGGCGCCGGGCCGGCGGCGATCGCCGGAATCGCGCAGAGGCCGGCGGCGAGGGCGGCGAGCGGCATCGCCATGCGGCGGACGGGGGAGGTGGCGGCGGGTTCGAACGTCGGTGTCATCGAAGGTCTCCGGGTAGAATCGACGCGAGACGACGGGAATGGTGTCGTCGCGTCGGCCGTATGCTGGCGACGCGCGGCGCCGCTGAAAAGCGGGTACGGAACGGTGCGATACGCACCAAACGGTGCATCTTGGCGATCGGTCAGCGAAAAAAATCTCCGGTGCGCGCGCTCGCGCGGGTCGCTCGGCGGGTGCCGCGCGGTCCGGCGGCGGCGCCGGTCGCCGCGCGCATGGTCGAGGACATCGTCGGCTGCAAGTGGTCGCTCGCGGTGCTCGATCGCGTGCGCCACGGCGTGCTGCGGCCCGGCGCGATCGAGGCGAGCCTGCCGGGACTGTCGACCAAGGTGATGAACGAACGGCTGCGCAAGCTCGTGCGCTACGGCATCCTCTCGCGCACCGCGTACGCCGAAGTGCCGCCGCGCGTCGAGTACGCGCTGACGACCTTCGGCGGGCGGTTCGCGCGCGTGCTCGACGACATCGCGGCGCTCGACGACGAGCCCGCGCCCGGCCGGCCGCGGCGCTGACGCCGCCGCCGACACCAGCGCCGCGGCTACTTCGACGCCGGCTGCGCGACGTAGCCGACCAGCGCCAGCGCCTCGAGCGGCTGCACGTCGAGGAAGTGGATGCCGTGCAGCATGTGCGCGTCGTCGGCGGGGTGGATCGAGCGGATCTCGGCGTCCAGCGAGAAGGTCGCCTCGCCGCTCGGTGCCGGAAGCCGGAAGGCGATCTCGACGATATCGCCGGTCTTGCCCAACGGGATCCTCGATTCGATCTGCGCGCCGCCGGCCGACAGGTCGACCACACGGGAAGGCGTCGTGACCGATCCGGTCGCGCTGGCGTGGGTCACCGTGGCGATGAGTCTCACGTCGACGCGCCGCTGCTTGCGCACCGAGGTGCCGGCGACCCGCTTCGGATAGGAGAGGTGGAGGTAGGCGTCGGGGGCGTAGCGGACCGAGACGACGATGGTCGTGAACGCGAACGCTTCGGTGCCGGAGAACGCCCGGGCGATGCAGCTCTCGCCCTCGCGGAACATGACGATGCCGCCGTCGGCGAGCGGGGTCTCGACCAGAACGCTGACGCCGTGGACGTAGCCGATGAGCCGCGTCGTGTAGCGGCGCTCGTCGTGGCCGATCCGTTCGAGCTGGAGCTTCGAGCCGACCGGCAGGGCGAGCGACTCGAAGGACAGGTCGTGGGCATCGGGCGCCGGCGGTGGCTCGGCGCCGCTCGTCGACGGGCCGTGCCGCTCGGTGCGCCGGACGCCGACCAGCGGGATCATCGCGTCGCCCGAGCCGTTGCGGCGGAACACCCCCGACTCGGACAACGCCTCGAACTGGCGCATCGACTCGATCACGTAGCCTTCGCGCAGCAGCAACTGCCCTTCGCGGTCGTAGACCGGAAAGGGGAGGGGACGGCCGATGGCGATCTGCTCCTTGGCCGGGGTCTTCGTCGGGTCGATCGAAAGCACCACGAACCGTTTTCGGACGCGGGTGCCCCGGTCTTGAGGGCGGCGCGATCGATTTCGAGTCGAGGTTGTCGGCCTGACGGCCGACCCACCGCCGGGTGCCGGCGGGAGCGGCCATGGGACAATCGCCGCCGGTGAATCCCGACGAACGACCCGCCGTGCCGAACGCCGCCGGAACCGCCCATGGTTCCGGCGAACCGTCGGATTGGGTCCGCCGGTTCGCGCCGCTGATCCGCCCCGGCGGCCGGGTGCTCGACCTCGCCGCCGGCCGGGGCCGCCACGCCCGCTGGCTCGCCGGCCGAGGCCATCGGGTCGTGGCGGTCGACCGGGACGCCGACGCGCTGGCGGCGCTCGCCGGCGTCCCCGGCGTCGAGACCCGGGTCGCCGATCTCGAATCCGGTCCCGGGCCGCTCGCCGGCGAGCGCTTCGACGCGGTCGTCGTCACCTGCTACCTGCATCGCCCGACCTTTCCGGCGCTCCTCGAGGTGCTCGAGCGCGATGGCGCGCTGATCTACGAGACCTTCGCCCGCGGCCAGGAGGCCTACGGGCGGCCGACCCGCCCGGAGTTCCTGCTCGACCCGGGCGAGTTGATCGAGCGGGTCCGCGGACGGCTCACGGTGGTCGCCTACGAAGAGGGGCGCGTCGAGCGCGCCGGCGGCCACGCGGTGCTGCAGCGTCTGGCGGCGCTGGGGGACCGTCGCGCGCGTCCGTGGCCGCTGCCGCCGGTCTGACGTCGGGCCGATCCGCTGCCGCGGGCCGATGACGCCGCCGGGCCGGGCCGACGGATGCGGTAGAATTCTCTCTTTTCGACGTCGATCCTCCCATGCTGACCGGCAGCCTCGTCGCGATCGTCACGCCCATGCAGACCGGCGGCGCGCTCGACCTGGACGCGTTGAAGCGCCTGATCGACTGGCAGATCGCCAGCGGAACCGCGGGCATCGTCATCGTCGGCACGACCGGCGAATCGCCGACCGTCGACGTCGACGAACACTGCCGGCTGATCAAGACGACGGTCGATCACGTCGCCAAGCGCGTCCACGTGATGGCCGGCGTCGGCGCGAACGCCACCTCGGAAGCGATCGCGCTGACCCGCTACGCCAAGGAAGTCGGCGCCGACAGCGGGCTCTCGGTCGTCCCCTACTACAACAAGCCGACGCAGGAGGGGCTCTACCGCCACTTCCGCGCGATCGCCGAGGCGGTCGACCTGCCGATCTTCCTCTACAACGTGCCCGGCCGCACGGTCGCCGACATGTCGACCGAGACCACGGTGCGCCTCGCCCAGGTCCCCGGCATCGTCGGCATCAAGGACGCGACCGCCGACCTGGGGCGCGGCAGCGAGCTCCTGAAGGCGCTCGAGGTCGCCGGTCGTCGCGATTTCGCCGTCTACAGCGGCGAGGACATCACCGCCTTGCCGCTGATGCTGATGGGCGGCCACGGTGTCATCTCGGTGACCGCCAACGTCGCGCCGGCGGCGATGGCGAACCTGTGCCGCGCGGCGTTCGCCGGCGACCTCGCGACCGCGCGCACGATCAACGACACGCTGCTCGGGCTGCACCGGCGGCTGTTCATCGAGGCCAACCCGGCGCCGGTCAAGTGGGCGCTCGCCGAGATGGGCCGCATCCAGAACGTGGTCCGCCTCCCGCTGGTGCCGCTGTCGGCTCATTGCCACGAGCCGGTGCGCGCCGCGCTGCGTGAAGCGGGCTGCCTGTAGCCCGCGCCCGGCGTCCGACCCCCCCGTCCGGAATCCACCGCATGCCCGACTCCCGCCTCCCGCGCCTTCCGGTCCTCGTCCTCGCCGGCGTGGCACTCGTCCTGGGCGGCTGCGACACGCTGCAACTGACCAAGCGGATCGACTACAAGTCGACCTCGTCGGGTCCGTCGCTCGAATTGCCGCCGGACCTGACGACGCCCCGCTACGACGACCGCTACACGGTGACCACCGCGAGCGGCGTCGCCGCGCAGCAGGGCGCCGCCCGCACCCGCAATCCGGATCTGCTCGCCAGCGTTCCCGACGCGCGGGTCGCGCGCGCCGGCAACGAGCGCTGGCTGATCGTCAAGGCGACGCCGGAACAGGCCTGGAGCGTCACGCGCCAGTTCTGGATCGACAACGGCTTCGTGCTGGCCAACGAGCAGCCGACGCTGGGCGTCATGGAGACCGACTGGGCCGAGAACCGAGCGGACCTGCCGGCCGACGCGCTGCGGCGCACGCTGGGCCGCTTCGCCGACATCCTCTACACGACCTACAAGCGCGACAAGTTCCGCGCCCGCGTCGAGCGCGGCGCCGAAGCCGGCACCGTGGAGATCTACATCGCCCATCGCGGCATGGAGCAGGTGCCGACCGCGAAGATCGACAACTCGTCGCCGGCGGCGTTCGCCTGGGCGCTGATGCCGCCCAATCCGAACCTCGAAGCCGAGATGCTGACCCGGCTGATGGTCAAGTTCGGCGTCTCCGAGCCGCAGGCCGTCGCCGCGGTCGCCCAGTCGGCGGCGCAGCCCGAGCGGGCGCGCGTCGAGAAGACGCCCGACGGCGCGTCGCGACTCGTCGTCGACGAGTCGTTCGACCGCGCCTGGCGTCGCGTCGGCCTCGCGCTGGACCGCAGCGGCTTCACCGTCGTCGACCGCGACCGCTCGAACGGCCTGTACTTCGTCCGCTACGCCGACCCGGAGGCCGACGTGCGCAAGCGCGAGGAGCAGGGTTGGCTCGCGCGTGCGCTCGCGGTCTTCCGCAAGGACGAGGGCGAGCGGCCCGAGCAGTACCGGATCGCCGTCGTCGAGTCCGCGCCCAACAGCGTCGTCACCGTCCAGGATCCGAAGGGCGCCCCGGACCGCAGCCCGGCGAGCGACCGGATCCTCGCGCTCCTCAAGGACCAGCTGAAGTAGCCGCCCTCGATGCGCTTCGCGTCCCTGGGAAGCGGCAGCGAGGGCAACGGGCTGGTCGTCGAGGTCGGCACGACGCGGGTCCTGGTCGACTGCGGTTTCGGCGTGCGCGACACCGCGGCGCGGCTCGCCCGCCTGGGCCTCGAGCCGGGCGACCTGGACGCGATCGTCGTCACCCACGAGCACAGCGACCACGTCGGTGGCGTGCCGGCGTTCGCGGCGAAGCACGGCCTCGCGGTCTGGCTCACCTTCGGAACGCTCTCGGCGGTCGGCGGTCGTTTCGCCGACCACGAGCGCGTGTTCGGCTTCGACAGCCACGACCGCTTCTCGGTCGGTGCGCTCGAGATCGTGCCGTTCCCGGTGCCGCACGACGCCCGCGAGCCGGTGCAGTTCGTCTTCTGCGACGGCGCGGTCCGGCTGGGCGTGGTGACCGACCTGGGCACGTCGACGCCCTGCGTCGAGGAGCACCTGACCCGCTGCGACGCGCTCGTCCTCGAATGCAACCACGACCCGACGATGCTCGCCCAGGGCGACTATCCGGCGCCGCTCAAGGCGCGCATCGCCGGGCGCTACGGCCATCTCGACAACGGGACGTCGGCGGCGCTGCTCGCCGCGCTCGACAACTCGCGCCTGAAGCACCTCGTCGCGGCCCACCTGTCGCAGCAGAACAACACGCCGGCGCACGCGCGCGCGGCGCTCGCCGGCGCGCTCGGCTGCACGACCGACTGGATCGGCGTCGCCGACCAGGCGACCGGCTTCGGCTGGCGCGAGATCTGAACCGAACGGAAGGCGGACGACCATGACCGATCTCACCCGGGGCAGAGAGCTCTACCAGGGCAAGGCGAAGACCGTCTACGCGACCGACGACCCGCGCTACCTCGTCATGCACTACCGCGACGACGTCTCGGCCTTCGACGGCGCCAAGCTCGCCAAGCTCGAGAAGAAGGGCGAGACCAACAACCGGATCAACGCCTACGTGATGGGCAAGCTCGCCGCGGCCGGCGTGCCGACCCATTTCGTGCGCCTCGCCAACGACCGCGAATCGATCGTGCGCGCGATGAAGATGATTCCGGTCGAGTGCGTCGTGCGCAACGTCTGCGCCGGCTCGATGGCCAAGCGCTACGGCGTGCCCGAGGGCACGAAGCTCGCCCAACCGATCTTCGAGTTCTTCTACAAGAGCGACGCGCTGCACGACCCGCTGTGCAACGACGACCACATCCGCGTGCTCGGCTGGGCGAGCGCGAAGGAGATCGACGAGATGAAGTCGATCACCCACCGGGTGAACGCGGTGCTGAAACCGTTGTTCGCGCAGGCCGGCATCGATCTTGTCGACTACAAACTCGAGTTCGGCCATCCCCTCGACGATCCGGGCGGTCCGCTGACGCTGGGCGACGAATTCACGCCCGACGGCTGCCGGCTGTGGGACTCGAAGACCGGCGAGAAGATGGACAAGGACCGCTTCCGCCGCGACCTGGGCGGGGTCATCGACCATTACCGCGAGGTCGGTCGGCGGATCGGCGTACCCCTCTGAGGGGCGGGGTTCGCGCGCCGGCGTGCCGCGGCGCGGCCGCGCCCGGCCCCGCGTCGGCGCTTCCCGCCGCTCGACCCTGTTCCCGGGCGCCGGGCGTGCCGATAGAACACCACAGGACGGTGTCGGGACGGACGTTACGCCTATGGTCGTCGCAGGAACGTTGGAGCGGATCGCCGAGGACGCGGCGCGCGGGGACCTCGTGTTCTCGACGCACGCCGAGATCGTGCTGGGCGTGCAGAAGGCCCTCGACGATCCGAATTGCGCGATCGACAAGCTCGCCCGGATGATCTCGGCCGAGCCGATGCTCTCCACGCGGGTCGTGGCGGTCGCCAACAGCGTCGCCTACCGCCGCAGCGGGCCGGCGACTTCCGACGTCAAGAGCGCCGTGTCCCGTCTAGGCTTCCGCACGGTGCGCACGCTGGCGGCGGCGGTGCTGATCCGCCAGATGCGCGACCGGGCGACGACGCCCGAGCACCGCAAGCTCGCCCACGAGCTGTGGGAACACTCGGCGCACGTCGCCGCGCTCGCGCGCGTCATCGCGCAGCGCATCGTGCGCAAGGACCCGGAGACCGCGTTCTTCGCCGGCATCGTCCACGAGGCCGGCGGCTTCTACCTGATCTCGCGCGCGGCGAGCTTCCCCGGCCTGCTCGAGAAGGGATTGGCCGAATGGGACGGCGACGGCGAGGCGCTGGTCGGCGGAGCGGTGTTGCGGGAACTGGAAGTGCCCGACCCGGTTCTCGAGGCGACCGAGGAGCTGTGGGAAGGGTACCTGCGCTATCCGCCGGCGACGCTGGGCGACGCGCTGCTCCTCGCCGAACACCTGTCGCCGGTCGAGTCGCCGCTGTCGCGGCTCGGCGGCAACGGCCATGGCGACACGCACGCCGACATCGACGTCGCGCTCGACGAAGACACGCTGAAGCACATCCTGGCCGAATCGGCGGCCGAAGTGGCCTCGCTGGTCGAGGCGCTCGACTTCTGACCCGATGGCGCTGACCGCGGCGCTCGAGCGGCTCGCCGAGGACGCCTCGCGCGGCAAGCTCGTCATTCCCAGCCACGCCAAGGTGTTGCTGGGCGTCCAGCGCGCGCTCGACGATCCCGACTGCCCGATCGACAAGCTTTGCCAGCTGATCTCGGCCGAGCCGGTCCTCTCGGCACGCGTGATCTCGGTCGCCAACAGCGTCGCCTACCGGCGCAGCGGCCCGATCGTCGCCGGCGTTCGCAACGCGGTCTCGCGGCTCGGCTTCCGCAACGTGCGCACGCTCGCGGCGGCGGTCCTGGTCCGCCAGATGCGCGACGCGTCGACGCTGCCCGCCCACCGCGACCTCGCCCGGCGCCTGTGGGAGCACTCGGTGCACGTCGCGGCGCTCGGACGCGCGCTGGCGCAGCGTGTACTGCGCAAGGACCCGGACGCCGCGTTCTTCGCCGGCATCGTCCACGAGGCCGGCGGCTTCTACCTGATCGCGCGCACCGCCGACATGCCCGGGCTGGTCGACGAGGCGCGCGCGAACTGGGAGGGCGACGCCGAGTCGCTGATCGGCGGCTACGTGCTGCGGGCGCTCGATGTACCCGCCGAGGTTCTGAGCGCCGCCGACGAACTGTGGCGCGGGCAGCCGCACGCGCCGCCGTATTCGCTGGGCGACGCGCTGTGCCTCGCCGACCGGCTCTCGCCGGTCGCCTCGCCGTTCGCCAAGCCGCGCCCGCCGTCAGCCGCGGCCTCCGCGCTCGACGACGCCAACCTCAAGGCGGCATTGGCCGACTCGGATTTCGAGGTCAAGTCGCTGGTCGCGGCGCTCAACGCCTGACGCCGGCAAGCCGGCATTACAGACCGAGCACGGTCGCGGTCAGCCCCGGTTCGCCGGTCGCGCGGATCTCCTCGAAGCGCGAGACCAGCGGTCGCGCGGCCTGCGGCGCGTCCTGCGCGAAGGCGGCGCGCGCGCCGTCGATGTGGAACCGGTGGAGGAAGTGGCGGTCGTCGGCGATGACCAGCGGATCCATCGCGTGGCGCGCCTCGGGACCGGTGCGCAGCACGCTGAACGCGTGACCGTGGTGGCGCAGGAGCGCGATCAGGCGCGGACACGAGCGTTCGAGGAAGCGCGTGTCGTGGACGACGATCTCGCAGAGCGCGTCGCGCCGGCGCAGGAACGCGCCGAGCCGCTCGGCGCGCGTGGCCTGCGACCAGCCGCCCCAGGACAGGTCGATGTCGAAGACGCGCAGTCGGCGCTCGACCCGCTCGATCAGCGCATCGATCGCCTCGACCTGCTCGGCCACCGACGCGAGCATCCGCTCCCGCGGCGCCGGACCTTCGGCGGCGGTCTCGCCGTCAGCCCGATCCGGCGCGGAGCCAGCCATGTCGATACCAGGCGTGGATGAGCGCGAGCGCGTCGGCCGGAAGCGCAGCGGCTTCCCGCGCCGAGAGGCGCCGGCGGTCGGCCAGACGGGCGAGCGCGGCGCGTCCGCGCGCCGGCCACGGATGGCGCTCGCCGTTGACGTAGATCGCGCGCGCGTCGTAGAGCGCCTGCGTCGCGAGGTCGAGCACGACGCCCGAGCGCGTCGCCGACCGCGCGAACCCCGCCGGGGCCAGCGGGCGGCGCGGCGACGCGTAGACGACCTGCGCCTTGGGTTCGGTCAGCCACTCGCCGACGAAGGCCTCGACGTCGCGCGGCGTCCAGCGGATCTTGGCGAGGAGGTCCCGGTAACGGCGCTGCGCGTCGGCGCCGATCCGCGCCGGGTCGCGCGCCGGTCGGATACCGGCGTCGGCGTATCGGCCGCCGATGTCGATCCGGTCGGCGAGATGGGTGAGGAACGCGGTCGCGACGTCCTGCGCGAGCGGGGCGCGGAAACCGACCGAGCAGGTCGTGCACTCGTCGACGGCGGTGCCGTCGTGCGCCGCCTGCGGCGGCAGGTAGAGGAGGTCGCCGGGCCCCAGCACCGCGTCGTGCGTCGGGACGAAGTTCGCCAGGATCTTCACCGGCAGGCCGGGCACGAGCGAGAGGTCGCGCTGCACGCCCCAGCGCCAGCGTCGCCGCCCGTAGCCTTGCAGCAGGAACACGTCGTACGAATCGAAGTGCGGTCCGACGCCGCCGCCGGGCACCGCGACGCTCACCATCAGGTCGTCGAGGCGCGACCAGGGCACGAACGCGAAGCGGCGCATCAGCGCGTCGGCGCGCGCATCGACGAGGTTCACGCCCTGGACCAGCAGCGTCCAGTCGCGCGCGGGCAGGCCGCGGAAATCGGCGGCGCGGAACGGACCGTGCGCGAGCGCCCAGCGACCGCGTTCGCGGGTGACCAGCCGCGATTCGACGTCGTCGCGGCAGGCGAGCGCGATCAGCTTCGCGCGCGAACCCAGACCCGCGAAGCCGGGGAGCGCGGCGCGCAGCAGCCGCGCCCGGCGCTGCCAGTATCGGCGCATGAACGACGCCGGCGTCAGGCCCCCGAGCGGTGCCGCCGCGGCGCTGTCGGCAGGCGCGCGCACGGCGGGACCGGACCTGGCGTGGGATCGGGCGACCGGCATGGCCTGGGACATCGACGGAACGGGGAAACGGGCGGGTTCGCGCCGATTATAGGCGTCGCGCCTCGGTCGTCGCGCCCGGGCGTAGAATGCCGGCTCCCGCCCGCCTGGCGCCCGATGCCGCTTCCGGCGCCCCCGAAGGATTCCGATGAACATCTTCGCCAACACGGTCGTCTCGCTCGTCTTCAAGCTCTACGACGACCGCAACCAGCTGATCGAGGAGGCGGGCGAACCGGTCGCCTACCTGCACGGCGGCTATTCGGGGATCTTCCCGCGCGTCGAGGCGGCGCTGGCGCACAAGAAGGTCGGCGAGTCGGTGTCGGTCACGCTCGAGCCGACCGACGCGTTCGGAGACTACGACCCCGAGCTCGTGCGGATGGAGCCGGTCGAGTCGCTGCCGCCCGACATCGCCGTCGGCGGCTTCCTCGTGTCCGAACAGAACGGCGAGGAGACGGTCTGGCGGGTCACCGACATCGCCGAGGGCAAGGCGGTGCTGGACGGCAACCACGAGCTCGCCGGCCAGCGGCTGCGCTTCGAGGCGACCGTCGTCGATGTGCGTCCGGCGACACCCGAGGAAGTCCAGCACGGTCACGTGCACGGGGCCCACGGCCACCACCACTGACGCCGGCGGGCTCCCGAGCCGACGCGGATCTCAATTGCCGTCGTCGGACGCGAGCCGCTTGAGCTCGTAGAGGGCGGCGAGCGCCTCGCGCGGCGACAGCGCATCCGGGTCCAGCGTCGCGAGGCGCTCGGCGAGCGCGAGCGCGCGGGCGGCGCCGGGGTCTTCCTCCGGCGCGGCGCTCGCCGCGAACAGATCGCGCTGCCCGTCGCCGTCGCGCGCGTAGGCGTCGAGACGCGCGAGGTAGGTGCGCGCCTGGCGCAAGGTGTCGGCCGGCACGCCGGCGAGCTTCGCCACCGCGAGTCCGTAGCTCTTCGACGCCGGGCCGTCGGCGACCGTGTGCAGGAACACGACGCCGTCGCGCGCGGTTTCCACCGCGTCGAAATGCACGTTGGCGCAACCGGCGATCTCGGCGGCGAGCGCGGTCAGCTCGAAATAGTGGGTCGCGAAGAGCGTCAGCGACCGGTTGGTCTCGGCGAGCCGGTGGGCGATCGCCCAGGCGAGCGCGAGGCCGTCGTAGGTCGACGTGCCGCGCCCGATCTCGTCGACGAGCACGAGGCTCTCCGGCGTCGCCCGGTGCAGGATCGCCGCCGCCTCGGTCATCTCGACCATGAAGGTCGAGCGTCCGCCGGCCAGGTCGTCGGACGCGCCGATCCGGGTGTGGATCGCGTCGAGCGGGCCGATCCTCGCCTCGGTCGCCGGCACGAACGAGCCGGCGTAGGCGAGCAGCGCGATCACCGCCGTCTGCCGCATGTAGGTCGACTTGCCGCCCATGTTCGGGCCGGTGACGACGAGCAGCCGTCGCTCGGGGGCGAGCACGACGTCGTTGGGAATGTAGTGCTCGACCTGGCGCTCGACGACCGGGTGGCGGCCGGCGCGGATGGCGATGCCGCGCTCGGAGGTGAACGTCGGACGCACCCAGTCGAGCGCGATCGCGCGGTCGGCCCAGGCGGCCAGCACGTCGAGCGTCGCCAGCGCGCCGGCCGCGCGCTGGAGCGCGGGTATCGCCGCGGCGAGCCTCGCGACCAGCGCGTCGTAGAGCGCCTTCTCGCGGGCGAGCGCGCGCTCCTGCGCCGAAAGCGCCTTGTCCTCGAACGCCTTCAACTCCGGCGTGATGTAGCGCTCGGCGTTCTTGAGCGTCTGCCGGCGCCGGTAGTCGGCGGGGACCTTGTCGGCGTGCGCGTGCGTGACCTCGATGTAGAAGCCGTGCACCTTGTTGTACTCGACCTTGAGCGAGGGGATCGACGCGCGCTCGCGCTCGCGGCGTTCGAGGTCGGCGAGGAAGGCGCCGCAATCGCGGTCGATCGCGCGAAGCTCGTCGAGCTGCGCGTCGTGCCCGTCGGCGATCACGCCGCCGTCGCGGACCTGCGACGACGGCTCGGCGGCGATCGCCGCGGCAAGCTCCGCCGCCCATCGCGGGTCGACGTCGAGCGCGTCGCGCGCGTCGGCCAGCGCGCCCGAGGGGGCCGAGGCGAGCGCGGCGCGCAGCGCCGGCAGGAGCGAGAGCGTGACGCCTAGCGCCGAGAGCTCGCGCGGACGTACCTGCGCCAACGCGATCCGCGCGGCGATCCGCTCGACGTCGGCCGTGCGTCGGAGGTCGGCGACCATCCCCCGGGCGAGGGCGCGGTCGGCGGCCAGCGCGGCGATCGCGTCGTGGCGCGCCGAGGCGATCGCCGGATCGCGCGGCGGCTCGGTCAGCCACTCGCGCAAGAGCCGGCTGCCGGCCGCGCTCACGCATCCGTCGAGCGTCGAGACCAGCGTCGGCGAGCTCTCCGCCGATCGTGCGCAGGATCTCCAGGTTGCGGCGGGTGGCGGTCGAGCGCGATCGTCGTGCCGGCGCGCTCGACCGCGATCGCGGTCAGGTGCGCGAGGGGCGCCTGCTGGGTCGCCGAGGCGTAGGCGACCAGCGCGCCGGCGGCGCCGATGGCGATCGGCGCGTCCTCGGCGCCGAACGCGCGCAGGTCCTGCGTTCCGAGCTGTTTGGCGAGCGCGCGCGCGCCGGCGCCCGGGTCGAAGTGCCAGGCCGGAACCGTGCGGACCGGGACACCGTCGCGCAGCGGAATCGCCGGCGCATCGGCGGCGACGACGACCTCGGCCGGATCGAGCCGCTCCAGCGCGGCGGCGAGCTCCGCGGCCGGCAGATCGGCGAGCGTCAGCCGGCCGGCGGCGAGGTCGAGCCAGGCGAGGCCGGCGCGCTTGCCGGCGATCGCGCAGCCGGCGAGCAGGCAGCGCGCGCGGGCGTCGAGCAGCTGTGCGTCGGTGATCGTTCCGGGCGTCACGATCCTCGACACGCGTCGCTCGACCGGCCCCTTCGAGGTCGCCGGATCGCCGAACTGCTCGACGATGACCGCCGATTCGCCCAGCCGCACGAGCCGTGCGAGGTGCTGCTCGACCGCGTGGTGGGGCACGCCCGCCATCGGGATCGGCGCGCCGGCGGATTGCCCGCGCGCGGTCAGCGTGATGTCGAGCAGGCGCGCCGCCTTGCCGGCGTCGTCGTAGAAGAGCTCGTAGAAGTCGCCCATCCGGTAGAACACGAGCTTGTCCGGATGCTCGGCCTTGACGCGCAGGTACTGTTGCATCATCGGCGTGTGCGCGACGAGCGCGTCCGGCGGCGTCGACGGTGCCGTGGCAGGCGAGGGGGCCCGGGCGCGCGCCACCGGTACCAGCCCTCGGCGCTGCCACCGCGTGCGACCGACGCGGCGAGGCGGCTCTGCCCGGCCAGCCAGTCGACGATGGAGCCAGGTCGGCCTGTCGGATCGCCTCGTCGAAGACGCCCGCCTCCTCGCCTTCTGGCGCCGCCGCGGCAGGATGGCCGGCCAGCAGCCGACCCGAGCCAGCTCGGCGCCCACGACCAGTCGGGCGAGTCGACCATTGCCATCCTGGAAGGCGTGCACGTGGGCGATCGTGTAGAGCAGGAAAGCCGCGCGCGGTCCACCGGCGGGTACCCGGGGAGCGAGCGTGCCCAGCGCGACTCGCAACGTCGCTGCCGCGGCGGCCGGCAGGGTCCGTGTCGGTCGGATCGAGACGTCGACGAAGTTCTCGATCGGCTTGATCCGACCGGCACCGAAGGCGTTCCGATGCCCGCAGAGCGCCGCGTGCGCGCAGCGCAGCCACGCTTCGCCAGCGATGCCGTCGCCGCCGAGGGCACGCCGTCGCCGTCGCGCGGCGACGGCCTGCGCGTAGCGGAGGACGTCTTCATCGGCCGGCGCGAGCGCGGAGCCACGGATGCCGCCGCGGACCAGCGCGACGCTCTCGGCGATCGCCGCCGCCGAGACGTCGGCGTGGACGCTGAAATGCGCCTCGATCGCGGGCCAGTCGACAGGGAGTGCGTCGCAACGCTCGAAGGCTTCCGGCGCGCCGGGTCCGGCGGCGGCGCGCTCCGACAGGAGGGTCAGTTCGTCGAGCAGCGCCGCGTCGCGCGCGGCGGGCACCGGGCCGGCGCGCAGCGCACGCTCGAGCCTCGACGGATCGCCGTGCGCGATCGACGCGGCGAGCGCCGGTGCGAGCGCGGATTCCTCGTCGAGCCGGCCGAGGATCGCGGACGCCTCGGCGCGCGCGTCGGGCGTTAGCGAGGCGTCGGCGAGCGCCCCGGCAAGCGCCGTGCGCGCCTCGTCGTCGCGCCCGCGCAGGACGTCGAGTGTCGCGCGATTGACCCGCGCCTGCGAGTGACGCGGCGAGCGGGCGAGCGCGCGGTCGAGCAGCGCGATCGCCTCGTCGAGCCGCCAGGCGTTGCGTTCGGCGGCGCCGAGCTTGTTGAGGGCGTCCGGATCGTCGGGCGCGAGATCGACCGCTCGGCGATAGGCGATGCGCGCCGGTTCGACGCGACCGGCGGTTCGCAGGACGTCGCCCAGCCCCATCTGCACGGCGGCATGCGCCGGTGCGAGCGCCGTGGCGCGCTTTGCGGCGGCGATCGCCTGGTCGTGCGCGCCCAGCATCGAGCGGGCGACCGCGAGGGCGAGCGCCGCACCCGGGTCGTCGGGCGCGAGCGCGACCGCCCGTTCGAGCTCGGAGCGGGCATCGCCGGCCCGTCCGGCTCTGAGCAGCGCCTGGCCGAGGCCGGTTCGTGCGGCTGCCCAGCCCGGATCGGAACCGGCGGCGCCCGACCAGGCGGCGATGCTCGCGGCGGTGTCGCCCCGGGCGTCGGCGGCCAGCGCGAGCCGGGCCAGCGCGATCGCCTTGCGCCGGGCGGGCGAGTCGGGTCCGGACATGGGTGGATTATAGGGACCGCTCAAGATCGGCGATTGGCGGCCGATACCGGAAGGAAGGGGCGGATGGGGACCGACTCGGCGCGCGTGGCGTGCCGGTGCGCCAGGAGAGGTCCGTGAAGATCGATACCGCCGCCGTCTCGATGTCCTCCGCTCATGCGGAGAGTTCCCGCCGGTCCGTCCGGGAGACGCTGCGCGCCTGGGTGGGCCCGCGTCCCTCCGACGCCGCTTCGGCCGGAGCGGTTCCTCGCCCGGCCGCGGCATCGGCGGTCGTCGCGCTGTCCGACGCCGCACGGGCGTCGGTCGTCGCCGACGCCCCCGCCCACGGTTCGGCCGAGGCCGCCGCGATCGAGGACGCGGCGAAAGCCGCGCGCGACTCGCCGCAGATGCGGCTGATCCGTGCGATCGTCGAGTTCCTCACCGGTCGCGAGGTGGACACCGTCGATCTGACCGCGCTGGGCGCCGACATCCGCGCGGTCGAGGCGGACACTGCGGCGCTCGCCGCCGTGACGCCGTCCGATCCGGGCTGGGGTGTCGAGTTCGATCGCCGCGAGGTCGTCGACGAGGCGGAAACCACGACCTACTCGGCGTCCGGTGTCGTGCGCACCGCCGACGGCCGCGAGATCGCGTTCAGCGCGTCGCTGGCGATGGCCCGTTCCCGACACGAGGAGACGAGCACCTCGATCCGGGCGGGCAACGCGCGCCCGAAGGACCCGCTGGTGATCGACCTCGACGGCCGGGCCGCCGAGCTCGCCTCGACGCGCTTCCGATTCGATCTCGACAGCGACGGCCGCGCCGAGGACGTACCGCTCCTCTCGGGCGGCGGCTACCTCGCGCTCGATCTGGATGGCGACGGCCGGATCACGTCGGGTGCCGAGCTCTTCGGACCGCGAGAGGGGGATGGTTTCGCCGAGCTCTCGCGCCACGACACCGACGCCAACGGCTGGATCGACGAGGGCGACGCGACCTATCGACGGTTGCGCGTCTGGACGCCGGACGCCGACGGCGGCGGGACGCTGGTTCCACTGGCCGAGCAGGGCATCGGGGCGATCCACCTGGGTCGGATCGCGACGCCCTTCGACCTGCGCTCGACGGCGAACGAATCGCTGGGCGCGGTCCGCACGACCGGCGTTTGGGTCGGCGAGGACGGCGCCGCCGGGACGCTACGCCAGATCGACCTCGCCGTTTGATCCGGCTCGCTCCCCGGTAAGGCGGCGTTAAGGAAGCACCGGTAGCTTGCGGGCTGTCCCCACAGCCCACAGGAGCCGGTGTCATGTCCGATCCCCTCCGCCGCCGTCTCGCGGCCCGCCTGGCGCGCGTTTCCGGCGCTTCGCTCTGCGCCACCCTGGTCTTGTGCACGACGGCGTCGGCCGCGCTGCCGCAGGACCTGCTACGCGACTACGAGGCCCGTGCGCGCGCCCAGTCCCAGGCCTACGCCGGTGTCTCGGCCGAACGCGGCGCGCTCCTGTTCCGCAGCCCGCAGGGTCGCGAATGGAGCTGCGCGTCCTGCCATGGCGAGTCGCCGCTGACCGCCGGGCGGCACGCCAAGACCGGCAAGACGATCGCACCGCTCGCACCGTCGGCGAATCCGCAGCGGTTCACCGACCCGGCGCAGGTCGAGAAGTGGTTCAAGCGCAACTGCGCCGACGTGCTCGGCCGCGAATGCACGCCTGCCGAGAAGGGCGATGTCCTCGCCTGGCTCGCGTCGCTGCGCTGAGGAGGAGACCGCGATGTCCTCCGTTCGCTCGAAGCTCCTCCCGGCCACCGCCGCCGCCCGCCTCCGACGCGCGAGCATCGTCGCGGCGGTGCTGACGACCACGTCGCTCGCCGTCGCACCCGCGACCGCGGACTCGCTGCGCCTGTCCGCCGACGATCCGCGCTGGCGCAGCGAGTGCGGCAGTTGCCACCTGCCGTTCCCGCCGCAACTGATGAGCGCCGCCGGCTGGCGCCAGGTGATGGCAACGCTCGATCGCCACTACGGAACCGACGCGACGCTCGACGCGCCGAGCGCGGCGGCGATCGGCGCGTTCCTCGATCGTCATGCCGGCACCGGCAAGCGCGCGGCGCCTCCGGCGGCGCCGAAACCCGGCGCCACCGGCCCGGCATTGCCGCGGATCACGACCTCGCCGTGGTTCGCCCGCGAGCATCGCGAGGTCCCGGCGTCGACGCTGGCTCGCTCCGACGTCGGCGGGCTGGCCAATTGCGCCGCCTGCCACGTCCGCGCCGAACAGGGCGACTATTCCGAACGAAACCTGCGTGTTCCGCGCTGAGAACCCGGAGAATCCGATGAACGCCGACAATCGTACCTCCCACGACGCCGATACGAGCGGAACCGAGCGGCGGCGGATCCTGGTCTGGGATCTGCCGACCCGCGTCTTCCACTGGTTGCTGGCGGTGTCCTTCGCCGGCGCCTGGATCACCGCCGAGTCCGAGCGCTGGCGCGACGTGCACCTGACGCTGGGCTACACGGTGGGCGTGCTCGTGCTGCTGCGTCTGGTCTGGGGCTTCGCCGGGTCCCGCTACGCGCGCTTCTCCTCGTTCGTCGCCGGGCCCCGTCGAGTGGCCGCGTACCTGCGCTCGCTCGTCGCCGGCGCGCCGCATCGCTCGGCCGGCCACAATCCGGCCGGAGGCTGGGCGATCCTCGCGCTGATCGGCCTCGCGGTCGGCGTCGTCGCCACCGGGCTCGCGGTCAACGCCGACGTGGCGCCGCGCGTCCTCGACGATGTGCACGAGGCGCTCGCGACGGCGATGCTCGTGGTCGTCGGTCTGCACGTCGCCGGCGTCGTGGTCTCGAGCCTCGCCCACCGGGAGAACCTGGTGGCGTCGATGGTCACCGGGAACAAGAACGGACCGCCCGCCGAGGCGATCCGCGGGCCGCGACGGTTCGCCGCGGTGCTGCTGGTCGCCGTCGTCGCCGGGCTGTGGACCGGCGTGCTGCCGACGCCGGGGCTCGCCGAGGGCACCGGCTTGACCGCGATCACGGCGGCCTCGCCGCGCGCGGGCGATCATCGGGCCGACCGGGACCACGACTGAACGACGATGCGGCTGCTGCTGGTCGAGGACGACTCGTTGCTGGGCGACGCGCTCGAGCGAGGGCTCGCGCAGCACGGCCACTCGGTGGACTGGGTGCGCGACGGCCGGACGGCGCTGGAGGCGCTCGTCGGCGGCGAGCACGCCGCCGTCGTCCTCGACCTCGGATTGCCGGCGATGTCCGGTCTCGACGTCGTGCGCCGCGCACGAGAACGCGGCGTGACGACGCCGATCCTGGTCCTGACGGCCCGCGACGCACTCGACGACCGCGTGCGGGGCCTGGACGCCGGGGCCGACGACTACGTCGTCAAGCCGGCGGCGATCGCCGAAATCGCCGCGCGACTGCGCGCGCTCGAACGGCGCGCGCATGGCGAGGCGAGCGCGGTGGTCGCGGTCGGCGCGCTCGAACTGGATCCGGCGGCGCGCACCGTGCGCCTGCGCGGCCGGGAGGTCGAACTCAAGCCGCGCGAGTTCGCGCTGCTCCACGAGCTCATGCTCGCCGCCGGACGCGTGCTCACGCGCGAGGACCTGGAATCGCGGCTGTACCGCTGGGGCGAGGAGGTCGACAGCAACGCGCTCGAGGTCCACGTCCATCGTCTGCGGCGCAAGCTCGCGCCGGAGCTCATCCGAACGGTGCGCGGCGTCGGCTATCTGCTGCCGCGCGACGCCGCATGATCGCGCGCTCGCTGGTCGGCCGGCTGACGGCGCTCGCGCTCGCCGCGGTCGCCGCCGTCTGGGTCGCGTCGGCGGTGTTCGCGGTCGTTCGCGTCCGTCACGAGACCGGCGAGCTCCTCGACGCGCACCTGGTCCAGGCGGCGGCGATCCTGCAATCGCGCCTGGGCGACGACATCGACGACGCCGAACTCGAGCACGCGCCGGAACTGCACCGGTACGCGCGCGGCCTCGCGTTCCAGGTTTGGGAGAAGGGGGTGCTGCGCCTGCACTCGGCGAACGCGCCCGATACGCAGCTCGCGCCATCGATCGCCGGCTTCGACGACGTGACGCGCGACGGGCGTTCCTGGCGGGTGTTCTCGAGCCTCGACCGCCGGGGTCGGGTGCTGGTGCAGGTCGCCGAAGAGCGGCGCGCGCGCGATCGGATCGTCACGGCGCTCGTCGGCGCGCTCGCCTGGCCGCTCCTCGTCGGACTGCCGGTGCTGGCGCTGCTGGTCGCGCTGGCACTGCGCTCGGGGCTGCGCCCGCTGGCGGCGCTGGGCGGCGAAGTCGCGCGTCGCGATCCGGGCAATCTCGCCGCGCTGGTGGTCGCCGATCCGCCCACGGAAGTCGCACCGCTGGTCGAGGCGCTCAACGGCCTGTTCGAGCGGCTGCGGCGGTCGATCGAGCGCGAACGGGGATTCACCGCGGACGCGGCGCACGAGCTGCGCACGCCGATCGCCGCGCTGCGCGCGCAGGCCGAAGTGGCGCTGGCGGCGAACGCCGCGACCGAACGCGAGCGGGCGCTGCGCTCGATCCTCGCCGGCTGCGACCGGGCGGCCCGCCTCGTCGACCAGATGCTGACGCTCGCGCGGCTCGACGCGCTCGCGGCGGTTTCGCAGAGGACGACGCTCGACCTGGCCGCGGTCGCGCGCGAGTCGGTTGCCGAGCTCGCCCCCGGCGCGATGGCCCGCGGCATCGAACTCGCGCTGGACGCGACGCCCGCCCGCGTGAGCGGAGAAGGCGCGCTCATCGCCGTCCTGGTCCGCAATCTCGTCGACAACGCGATCCGCCACGGTCCGGACGGCGTGGTCGTCGACGTTCTCGTGCGCGCCGACGGCGCGGGCGCCGAACTCACGGTGATCGACCGCGGCCCAGGCGTCCCCGACGAGGGCCGCGAGAGGCTGGGCGAGCGGTTCCACCGCCCCCCCGGGGCCGGGGCCGGCGGCAGCGGCCTCGGGTTGTCGATCGTCAGGAGGATCGCCGAGCTGCACGGCGCGCGCCTGGACTTCGAGTCGCCGGCGGCCGGAACCGGGTTCGTCGCCCGCGTGCGGTTTCCGGCGGCGGGCGCGACGCCCGCGTCCACCGCGCGCTGAAGTCGCGTACACTCGCCGGCGGCGGCCGGCGCGTCCCGCGACGGCGCCGGCGCATGCTCAGGATCGAACCCGGCAGGCTCCCGCTCTCGGCGTTGCGACCGATCGCGACGGGGCCGGTCCGTGTGTCGATCGACCCGGCCGCGCGCCCGGGTGTCGACGCGGCGGCCGCGGTCGTG
The DNA here is from genome assembly GCA_046347725.1 of Burkholderiales bacterium. Lineage (GTDB taxonomy): Bacteria > Pseudomonadota > Gammaproteobacteria > Burkholderiales > Casimicrobiaceae > VBCG01. The sequence goes on along the minus strand of JAXMFN010000005.1, from coordinate 186,342 downwards.
AGCCGGGCGATCGCCGAGCACCGGACCGTCTACGGCGTCAACACCGGCTTCGGGCTGCTCGCGCACACGCGGATCGACGATGCGCGGCTGACCGAGTTGCAGCGTTCGCTGTTGCTCTCGCACGCGGCGGGGACCGGTCCTGCGCTCGACGACGGTGTCGTGCGGCTCGCGCTGGTGCTCAAGGCGGCGTCGCTCGCGCGCGGTCACTCGGGCGTGCGCTGGGCGCTCATCCAGGCGCTCGTCTCGCTCGTCGACGCCGACGTCCTGCCGCTCGTGCCCTCGCAGGGTTCGGTCGGGGCCTCCGGCGATCTGGCCCCGCTCGCGCACCTGACCGGCGTGCTGATCGGCGAAGGCCTGGCGCGCGTCGGCGGGCGGGTGCTGCCGGCGACCGAGGCGCTCGCGGTCGCCGGCCTCGAGCCGGTGGCGCTCGCGCCGAAGGAAGGTCTCGCGCTGATCAACGGCACGCAGGTATCGACGGCGCTCGCGCTGGCCGGACTGTTCGCCCACGAGCGCACGCTCGCGGCGGCGTTCGCCGCCGGAGCGCTGTCGGTCGACGCCTGCCAGGGCAGCGACACGCCGTTCGATCCGCGCATCCACGCGATACGTGCGCACGCGGGGCAGCGCGACGCCGCGGCGGTCTACCGCCGGCTCCTCGCCGGCTCGGCGATCCGGGCCTCGCACGCGAACTGCTCGCGCGTCCAGGACCCGTACAGCCTGCGTTGCCAGCCGCAGGTCATGGGCGCGGTGCTCGACCAGACGCGTGCGGCGGCGGCGACGCTTCTCGTCGAGGCGAACGCGGTGTCCGACAATCCGCTGGTGTTCGCCGCCGATGGCGCGGTGCTGTCGGGCGGCAACTTCCACGCCGAGCCGGTCGCCTTCGCCGCGGACAATCTCGCGCTCGCGATCGCCGAGACCGGCGCGCTCGCCGAACGGCGGATTGCGCTGATGATGGACACGAATCTGTCGGGCCTGCCCGCGTTCCTGGTCGACGACGGCGGCGTCAACAGCGGCTTCATGATCGCGCAGGTCACCGCCGCGGCGCTCGCCTCGGAGAACAAGGCGCTCGCGCATCCGCGCAGCGTCGACTCGCTGCCGACCTCCGCGAACCAGGAGGACCACGTCAGCATGGCGACCGGCGCCGCCGCGCGGCTCGCACCGATGGCGGGCCATGTCGCGGCGATCGTCGCGATCGAACTGCTCGCCGCGGCGCAGGGTGTCGAGTTCCGGCGGCCTCACGCGACCTCGGTCGCGCTCGCGCGCGTCGTCGAGCGGGTCCGCGCCCGGGTGCCGCGCTGGGAGCGCGACCGCGCCTTCGCACCGGACCTGGCGGCGATCCGGGAGCTGGTGGAAGCCGGTGTGTTCGTCGCCGACGTTCCCGAGGCCTTGAGCGGCGGCTGACGCCGTCCGGCGCCGATCCGGTCGCCGGTCAGTCGCTTCGGGCGCCGCCGCGGAACCAGGCGTCGATCGCGGCGCGTTCGTCGTCGGTCATCCGGGTCAGATTGCCGATCGGCATCGCCTTCAGGACGACCGTCTGCTGGTGGACGAGCGGCGCCTGTCGAGCGAGGCGCTCGGGCGTGTCGAGCCGCACGTCCTTGGGCGCCGAGGCGAATCCGGTCCACGTCGGTCGCTCGGCGTGGCAGGCGACGCAGCGACGCTCGACGATCTCCCGCACTTCGGCGAACGACACGGTCCGCGCGGTCCGGGTCGCCTCGCGCGGGGCGAGGGCGATGAAGACGGCGACGAGCAGCGCCGAACCGGCGACCCAGAACGAGGGTTTGGCGATCCCGCGGTGGCGGAACGTGAAGTAGAGCCGGATGAAGACGCCGGCGAGCGAGACCCCGACCAGCACCAGCCACGCGTGGCGCGCCTGCGTGAACACCGCGTAGTGGTTGCTGATCATCGTGAACAGCACCGGCAGCGTGAAGTAGGTGTTATGGACGCTGCGCTGCTTGCCGCGCGCCGCGTACGACGGGTCGGGAACCCGGCCTTCGACCTTCGCCTTCACCATCTCGCGCTGGCCCGGCATGATGACGAAGAAGACGTTCGCCGCCATGATCGTGCCCAGCATCGCGCCGAAGTGGATGAACGCGCCGCGGCCCGAGTACAGGTGGGTCAGCGCGAACGCCGCGCCGGCGCACAGCCCGAGCATGATCGCGGCGAGGAGCGGCTCGCGCGCGCCCAGCGGCGAGCGGCACAGGAGGTCGTACACGATCCAGCCGCCGGCGAGAAAAGCGATCCCGGCGACGATCGCGACCGCGGGCGAGAGCGCCGCCACCTCGGGATCGATCAGCGTCACACCGGCGCCGACGTAGTAGACGATCGCGAGCAGGAACACGCCCGACAGCCAGGTCGAATACGCCTCCCACTTGAACCAGTGCAGCGGCTCGGGCAGCTCGGGCGGCGCGACCGTGAATTTCTGCGCCCGGTAGAAGCCGCCGCCGTGCAGCGCCCAGACCTCGCCGCCCACGCCGAGGCGATCGGCTTCGTCGGCGTAGCGCGGCGCCCGCAGGTGCGAATCGAGCCAGATGAAGTAGAACGAGGCGCCGATCCAGGCGATCCCGGCGATCAGGTGGAACCAGCGGCCGAGGAAGGCGAGCCACTCGAAGGCGTAGGCGTCCATGATGCGTGACGGCCGGGTCGTCGGGTCAGCTGCCGCGGTAGGTCGAGTAGCTCCACGGCGTGCACACCAGCGGCACGTGGTAGCTGCCCCGGTTCTCGGCGATGCCGAAGTCGATGACCACGACGTCGACGAACGGCGGATCGGCGAGCGGGACGCCGCGCCGCCGGTAGTAGTCGCCGACGCGGAACACGAGCCGGTAGCGTCCGCGTTTGACCGCGTCGTCCTCGAGCAGCGGCCGGTCGGTGCGTCCGTCGGCGTTGGTCGTCGCCGCGGCGATCCTGGCGGCGCCCGACGGTTCGAGCGTGTAGAGCTCGATGGCGACCCCGTCGGCCGGGCGGCCGCCGTGGGTGTCCAGCACGTGGGTCGAGAGCTTGGCCATGGTCGTCGGGAGCCGGTCAGCGGACGATGTCGGCGAGTCGCAGCCGTGCGATCTCGCCGATCTGGGCGATCGCGTTGGCGATCTCCTGATCACGGGTGTTGGCGAGCCGCGCGCGCAACGTGCCGAAGATCGCGTCCTTGCGGTTCAACCGCGCGCAGATGATGAAAGGAAAGCCGAATTTCGTCGCGTAGTCGGCGTTCAGGCGCTTCAACTCCAGGAACTCCTCGCGCGAGAGCGCGGAGAGGCCGGCCTGCGCCTGCTCGCGGGCCGACGCCTCGGTGAGCGCGCCGGCCTCGGCTTCCCTGCCGGCGAGCTCGGGGTGGGCGCGGATCAGCGCGAGCTTCTCGGCTTCGGCCGCGCCCTGGACCACGCCGACGAGCGCGAGCTGGAGATCGAGCCGGGTCGCGAAAGGACGCCGGGCGAACGCGCGTTCGGCGATCCAGGGCGAGTGCTCGTAGACGGCGCCGAACGCGGCGGAGAATTCGCCGGGCGTGTACCGATTCAGTTCGTCGAGCGTAGGCATGGGCCGGGGTCGGAGAGCGCGCATCGTCGTCGCGCCGGTCGCGTTCGGTGGCCGCTGCTCAGCCGGCCTCGACGTTGCGCGCCGCGGCCCGGGCGTCGCGGGCGGCACGCTCGGGATCGCTCCAGCCGTTGAGGTAGAGGTTGAGCACGACGGCGACGATCGCGGCCAGCAGGATACCGCTGTGGAGCAGCGGCGAAAGCGACCGGGGCATGTGCTGGAAGAAGTTCGGCGCGACCAGGGGGATCATGCCGGCGCCGATCGACACCGCGACGATGAACAGGTTGTTGCGGTTGCTCCGGTAGTCGACGTCGGCGAGGATCCGCACGCCGGTGGCGGCGACCATGCCGAACATCACGATGCCGGCGCCGCCGAGCACGAACGACGGGACCGCCTCGACGAGCGCGCCGAGCTTCGGCAGCAATCCCATGACGACCAGGATGGCGCCGCCGGCGACGCAGACGTAGCGGCTCTTGACGCCGGTGACCGCGACCAGGCCGACGTTCTGCGAGAACGACGTGTAAGGGAAGGTGTTGAAGATCCCGCCGATCAGCGTGCCGAGCCCGTCGGTCCGCAGCCCGCGGGTCAGATCCTCGCGCGAGACGGGATGGCCGGTGAGCTCGCCCAGCGCGAGGAACATGCCGGTGGATTCGATCATGACGACGATCATCACCAGCGCCATCGTCGCGACCGCGATCGCGTCGAAGGTGGGGACACCGAACGCGAACGGGGTGACCAGGGCGAACGCCGGCGCCTTGACGACGCCGGCGAAATCCACCTTTCCCAGCGCCCACGCCGCGACGGTCCCCAGCACGATGCCGCACAGCACCGCGACATTGGCGAAGAAGCCGCGGCCGTGGCGGACGATCGCGAGGATCACGACCAGGACGAACAGGGCGATGCCGAGGTTGTCGAGCGCGGCGTAGGCGGGGTTGGCGACGGTCTTGGGCGGGCCGGGAATGGCGCCCGACGCGACCGCCGCGGCCGAGGCCGGATCGGCGATCGTCGGCGGGATCGCCGCGCCGCCCACCGCCCACTGGATGCCGACACGCATCAGCGAGATGCCGATGACGGCGATGATCGTCCCGGTCACGACCGGCGGGAACAGCGGCAGCAGCCGGCTCACGAACGGCGCCAAGACGATCGCGACCGCGCCGCCGCCGATCACGGCGCCGAAGATGCCGGTGATGCCGAGATCGGGATTGGCGGCCATCGCCAGCATCGGACCGACGGCCGCGAAGGTCACGCCCATCATGACCGGGAGCCGGATGCCGAACCAGCGGGTCAGTCCCGCGGACTGGATCAGCGTGACCAGCCCGCAACAGAAGAGGTCGGCGCTGATCAGTTTCGCGACCTGGTCGGGCGGGAGCTTGAGCGCCCGCCCGACGATCAGCGGGACCGCGACAGCGCCGGCGTACATGACCAGCACGTGCTGCAGGCCCAGCGTCGCGAGTCTGGGCGCGGGCAGGATCTCGTCAGCGGGATGGACGGTGTCGATCGCGCTCGCCGGAGCGGACATGGAAACCTCCCTCGATGGGACGGCCGGCTCTCCGGCCGCCCGCACCCGGTCCGGGTGTCCCGGGCGGCGAGAAAGTACGCCTTGCAAAAACCGCAGTCAATAGCTAAGCTAAGATTTTAGTTGCGCACGCCGTAGAGGACGCGCGAGCCCGAGCCGCCCGATCCCGCGGTCCCGGCGTCCGATCCCGCGGCCCGCTGCCCCGCGATCCGCCATGACCATCGCCCGTTCCCGAACCGTCGCGACGCCTGCCGCTCCGGCGGGCCGGCGATTGAAGTCCGAGGAGGCGTACCTGCGGCTCAAGGCGCTGCTCGTCGGCGGGACGCTGCGCGCCGGCGCGTTCGTGTCGCAGTCGGACCTGGTCGCGAAGGTCGGCCTGCCGATGTCGCCGGTGCGCGAGGCGGTCAAACGCGCCGCGGCGGACGGGCTGGTCGAGGTGCTCCCCCAGCGCGGCGTGCGCGTCGTCGAACCGGACGCGCGGCGGATCCTCGACGCGTTCGGGCTGCGGCTCTTGGTCGACCGCGAAGGCGCCCGCAAGCTCGCCCGGCGCGGATCCGGTCCGGCGCTGGCGCGGTTGCGCCGCGCGCACGAGGCGATCCTCGCGCAGTGCCGGCGCGGCCTCACCGAGGAGTCGATCGCCGAATCCTACGAGATCGACTGGGAACTGCACGCGACGCTCGCGGCGGCGATCGACAACGAGCTCGTCGCCGAGCTCTACGCGAAGAACCGCGAGCGGTTGACGATCCTCCAGCGCACACGGCCGATGCTGCCCGACCGCGTCCTGCCTTCGCTCACCGAGCACCTGGCGATCCTCAAAGCGATCGAGGCCCGCGACCCCGAGCGGGCGGACGCGGCGGTCGCCGAACACGCCCGCCAGACGCTACGCTGGTGGGGCTTCCTCAACCCGTCCTTCGACTGAACGTCGGTCTCCGGTGGCGATGCGTTTCGGCGACGACATCCTGGCGCAGGCGGACGCGCTCGCGGCGTACAGCGAGAGCCCGCCCGGTGTCACTCGGACCTACCTCACGCGCGAGCATCGCCGCGCGGGGGACTACCTGATCGCACGGATGCGCGAGGCCGGGATGCGAGCGGACTACGACGCGTTGGGAAACGTCGTGGGGCGCTACGAGGCGTGCCGCGCCGGCGCGCCGGTGGTGATGACCGGTTCGCACATGGACAGCGTGCGCGACGCCGGTCGCTACGACGGCGTGTTCGGCGTCCTCAGCGCGATCGCCTGTGTCCGCGATCTCTCCCGGCGCGAGAAGCGCCTGGGGTTCGATCTCGAGGTGGTCGCGTTCGGCGACGAGGAGGGCGTTCGTTTCGGCGTGACGCTGATCGGCAGCAAGGCGATGGGCGGGAGCTTCGATCCGGCCTGGCTCGCCGCGGAGGACGCCGACGGGGTCACGCTCGAGCGGGCGTTGCGCGAATTCGGCTGCGATCCGGGCGGGTGGCGCTCGCTCGATCGGCGCGGCAAGGACGTGCTCGCGTTCATCGAGACGCACATCGAGCAGGGGCCGGTGTTGCTGAACGAGGGGTTGCCGGTCGGCGTGGTGACCGCGATCGCCGGCGCGAGCCGGATGCGGGTCGTGGTCGGCGGCCTCGCCGGCCACGCCGGGACCGTGCCGATGGGCTCGCGCCGCGATGCGCTGGCGGCGGCGGCGGAGATGACGCTGGCCGTCGAGCGGATCGCCGGCGCCGCGCCGCGCGAAGACGCGCTGGTCGCAACCGTCGGGACGATGAGCGTGCGACCCGGCGCGATCAACGTCATCGCGCAGGATGTCGTGTTCGGCGTCGACGTGCGCTCCGGAGACGATGCGGCGCGGCGGCGGGCGATCGAGGCGATCCGCGCGGAGTTCGACGCGATCGCGCGACGACGCGGGGTGCGGGTCGCCGCCGAGGTGTTCTACGAACTCGGGGCGGCTCCCTGCGATCCGCGCTTGCGGCAGGCACTCGCGGCATCGGTGGTGCGCCACGGCCTGCCGGTGCGCCATCTGCCGTCGGGCGCCGGACACGACGCGATGGCGTTCCCGCCGGTCTGCCCGATCGCGATGCTGTTCGTGCGCTGCGGCGCCGGAGGCATCAGCCATCATCCGGACGAGTCGCTCTCCGCCGAGGATGCCGAGACCGCGACGGCGGTGCTCCTCGATTTCCTCGAGACCTGGAGACCCACATGACCCCTCACGATCACGCGCGTATCGCCGAGCAGGTGGACGCGAGGCACGCCGAGCAGGTGGAATTTCTGCGCCGGATCGTGCGTCTGCCCACCGACATGCCGCCCGGCGACAACGCGCCTGCCGCGGAGCGGACCGCGACGCTCCTCGAATCGTTGGGCTACGCGGTCGAGCGGCACGCGGTGCCCGAAGCGTTCGTCCGCGAGCGCGGCATGACGAGTGTCACCAACCTGATCGTGCGCCACCGGTTCGGCAGCGGCGGTCCGACGATCGCGCTCAACGCCCACGGCGACGTCGTGCCGCCCGGCGACGGTTGGACCAAGCCGCCGTACGAAGGCGTGGTCGAGAACGGGCGGATGTTCGCGCGCGGGGTCGCGGTGTCGAAGTCGGACATCGCGAGCTACACCTACGCGCTCGAGGCGCTCCGGGCGGCGGAACGCGCCGGCGCGCGGCTCGACGGGACGGTCGAGCTGCATTTCACCTACGACGAGGAATTCGGCGGGTTGGCCGGGCCGGGCTGGCTGCTCGACCACGGACTGACCCGGCCCGACTACGCGATCGCGGCGTCGTTCTCCTACGCGATCGTCACCGCGCACAACGGCTGCCTGCAGCTCGAGATCACCGTGCACGGCAAGGCGACCCACGGCGCGATCCCCAAGACCGGTCACGACGCGCTGCGCGCGGCGACCGCGGTCCTCTCGGCGATCTACGCCGAAGCCGACCGGCTCGAGGCGGTGAAATCGACGGTGCCCGGCATCGACTCGCCGACCTTCATCGTCGGCACGATCGCCGGCGGCATCAACACCAACGTCGTGCCGGACCGGATCGTGATCAAGGCCGACCGGCGGATGATCCCGGAGGAGGATCCGGCCGTCGTCGAAGCGGGCGTACGCCGCCTGATCGACAACGCGGTCCAGGGGCATCCCGGCATCCGTGTCGAGATCCGCCGGCTGCTGCTCGCGCGGGCGTTGAAGCCGCTGCCGGGACACGAGCGGCTGGTCGCCGCCCTGCAGGCGCACGGTCGGCGCGTCTTCGGCGAGCCGATCCCGGCGGTCGGCGTGCCGCTGTACGCCGACGCGCGGCTCTACGGCGAGCGCGGGGTCCCGATCGTGATGTACGGCGCCGGGCCGCGCACGATCCTCGAGGCGAACGCCAAGCGCGCCGACGAGAATCTGCTGCTCGAAGACCTGCGGCGGGCGACGATCGTCGTCGCCTGCGCGGTCGGCGATCTGCTCGGCTGAACTCGCGAACCGGACGTTCGGCCGACGATCGCGATCCGGGTGGGTCGGCCTCCAGACCGACGTCCCTATCGTCAGCGCTCGCCCAGGTACGCGCGCCGGATGTGCGGCGTGGCCAGGAGCTCCGTCGGCGTACCCTCGGCCGAGATCCGGCCCTCCTCGAGCACGTAGGCGCGCGCGGCCACTTCGAGGGCCATCGTCACGTTCTGCTCGACCAGCAGCACCGCCATGCCGTCGCGGTTGATCCGGCGGATCGTGTCGAACATCTCGAGCACGATCGCCGGCGCAAGCCCGAGCGAGGGCTCGTCGAGCAACAGGAGCTTCGGACGCGCCATCAGCGCGCGGGCGATCGCGACCATCTGCTGCTGCCCCCCCGACAGCGTGCCCGCCGGCGCACGCAGACGCTCGGCCAGCACCGGGAAGATCGCCAGCACCCGCTCGAGCGACGCCGCGCGCTCGGCGCGGGCGGCGCGCCGGAAGCTCCCGAGCTCCAGATTCTCGCGAACCGTCATGCCGGTGAACAGTCGCCGGCCCTCGGGCACGATCGCGACGCCGCGATCGCAGACCGCGTGCGACGGCAGCGTCGCGAGGTCGGTGCCGTCCATGACGAGCCGGCCCGAGCGGACCCGGTTCAGGCCCGCGATCGCCTCGATCAGCGTGGTTTTGCCCGCACCGTTGGGACCGACGACGCAGACGAGCTCGCCGTCGCCGATCGAGAGCGACACGTCCCACAGCGCCGGTGCGGCGCCGTGGTAGACGTTGACGCGGTCGACCTCAAGCACGAGGCTTGCCCAGGTAGGCGGTGACGACCTCGGGCCGGCCCATGACGTCGGCCGGCAGGCCCTCGGCGATCACTCGGCCGTGGTTCAGAACCACGATCCGGTCGGTCAGCTCCATCACCGCGCGCATCACGTGCTCGACGAAGACGATCGTCGCGCCGCGGTCGCGGATCGCGCGGATCGTGCGGATCGCGTCGTCGATCTCGGACGGCGTGAGGCCGGAGAGGACCTCGTCGAGCAGCAGCAGGTCGGGACGGGAGGCGAGCGCGCGGGCGAGCTCGAGGAACTTGCGCTGGTGCAGGTTGAGATCGGCCGGCAGGTCGTCGGCCTTGGTGTCGAGTCCGGTGAACGCGAGCCAGCGCCGCGCCTCGACGTGCGCGGTCGCGCGATCGAGCGCGTCGCGGCCGAACATCGCCGGAAGCGCGACGTTCTCGAGCACCGTCAGGTGCGCGAACGGCCGGGGGATCTGGTAGGTACGGGCGACGCCCGACCGCGCGACACGGTGCGCCGGGAATCGCGCCAGGTCCTGGCCGCGGAAGCCGATGCGGCCGGCGTCGCTGCGGTAGTGGCCACTGACCAGGTTGATCAGCGTCGACTTGCCCGAACCGTTCGGGCCGACGAGCCCGAGAATCTCCCCGCGACGCACGTCGAGGTCGACGCGGTCGAGCGCCTGCAGACCGCTGAACGCCTTCGACAAGCCGCGCACCTCCAGGATCGTCGGCCGGTCGCGGGTCGCCGTCGCCGACGATCGCGGATCGTCACGGGCGGCGTCGACGCTCGCGGGAGTGGGTGCCGGCGCCGCACGAGCGACAGCGACCGGCGCGCCGTCCTCGTCGGTCCGCCGTTGTGCGGCGCGAACGTAGCGACCGAGCAATCCGCCGGGCAGGAACAGGATGACGACGATCAGGATGAACCCGACCGCCGCGCGGCCGGCGATCGCGTAGTCGCCGGCGGTGAACGCGTAGAGGAGTCCGGTGATCACGGTCGCTCCGACCGCGGGTCCGAGCCAGTGGCGCGATCCGCCGAGCACGCTCATCAGCACGACGGTGAGCGGCACGGTGATCGAGAAGGTCTCGCCGACGGTGACGTAGGAGACGAACATCGCGTGGACGCCGCCGGCGACGCCGGCCAGCGCGCAGGACGCGCCCAGCGCCAGGATCTTGTAGCGGAACGTCGGCACGCCCAGGACCTCGGCGACGTCCTCGTCGTCGTGGATCGCGAACAGCCCGGTGCCGAGCTTGGCGCGATAGATCGCGCGAGCGGCGCCGACGGTGATCAGCGCCAGTGCGAGTGCCAGCATGTAGAACGTCGACGACGGCGACGCCATCAGCGCCGGGAGCTTGACGCCGCCCAGGTTCACCCCCTGGCCGCCGTCGATGCGCGTATTGAGCACGACGGTCGCCAGCACGAACGTCACCGCGAGCGTCAGCAGCGCGAAGAGCTCGCCGCGCAACCGTCCGACCTGGAAGACGACCGCGCCCAGCGCGACGCCGAACAGCGCCGAGACGAGCGCCGCGGCGGGCAGCGTCGCCAGGAACGGCCAGCCGAACGCGCCGGCCAGCGTCGCGGTCGTGTACATGCCGGCGCCGAAGAAGGCGCCGTGGCCGAACGAGAAGTAGCCGGAGTAGCCGGACAGGATGTTCCACGAGGTCGCCAGCACGACCCAGTGGAACACCAGATAGAGGAACGATTCGTAGAACGCCGGCGGCTTGAACAGCGGAACGGCGGCGAGCGCCAGGCCGGCGACGACGAATCCCACCGGCGCGGAGAGACGCATCTCAGAACTTCTTCGCGCGAGCGAGCAGCACGACGATCAGCAGCGAGAACGACACCAGCGGAGCCCAGGCCGGCGCGGTCAGCGCCATCGTCACCGCCTCGCTGACCCCGATGACGGCGCCGGCGACCAGCGGACCCAGCGGATTGCCGAGCCCGCCGATCATCACGGCGGCGAAGACGACGCCGATCCACGAGTAGATCTGCGAGGGCGCGAGCGTGAACGAGAGCGCGAGGCACAGACCGGCGATCCCGGCGAACGCCGCCGCCGCCCCCGACAGCAGCAGCGACAGGCGCCGCTCGTCGACGCCGAAGGCCGCGGCGATCGGGGCGTCCTCGGCCGCGGCGCGCATCGCCTTGCCGAGATCGGTGTAGCGCATCGCCGCCCAGACGCCGATCGACAGCGCCGAGGCGAGGACCAGCGTGATGAGCTCGGGCAGCGGGACGTAGAGCGCGCCGATCTTGAACTTGACCGCCCCGTAGGCCGACTCGAGCATCCGCGGATCGGCGGTCCACAGCGCCTGGATCGCGCTCTCGATGATGACGGTCAGGCCGAAGGTGACCAGCAGCGAGTTGAACGGCGATATCGAGAAGCGCGCGAACACCCAGTGCAGCGCCACGCCGATGGCGAAGAACGACGGCACGACGATCGCCAGCGTCGCGAGCGGATCGAGGCCCGCGACGCTGGACAGATGATAGGTGACGTACGCGCCGAGGAAGGCGAGCGCGAAATGCGCTAGGTTGATCTGGCGCAGCAGCCCCCACGAGAGGCTCAATCCGAGACCCAGGAGCCCGTAGAGGGCGCCGATGAAGATCCCGGACAGGACCGACTGGGCGAGGAGCGTCGCGCTGGGCACCGGCGGCGCCGATCAGGGCGTCAGGAGCGTCGCGCCGGGCGCCGCCCACTCCTTGGGCCAGACGGTGACCCACTGGCCGTTCTGGACCTGCTTGACGCGCATCAGGTCGTCGCCGTAGTTGTTGGTCTTGTCGAAGCGCAGCCGGCCCTGGATCGTATCGACCTGGTTCTTCTTCAGCCACGCGGCGAGCGCCTTGTCGTCGAGCCCCTTGGTCGCGGTCACCGCGGCTTCGAGCACCTGCCAGGTCGAGAACGACGCGGCGGCCTGGGTTTCGACCGAATTGTCGGCGAGCCCCGCCTTCGCGGCGCGGTCGTTGTAGAGCTTGACGAAGTTGGCGGCGACGGGATTGTTCGTGAACGGCGGGTGCTGCTCGAAGATCGACGCGGCGAGCGCGTTCTTCGCCTCGGGCAGCTTCGCGAGCGGGCCGGGCGCCGGGTACATGTAGAAGTGGATCGGCGGGACGTAGTCGATCTTCTTCATCGCGTCGAGGAGCTGGTTGCCCTCCAGACCGATGGCGCCGACCCAGACGAAATCCGGCTTCGCGTCCTTCACCCGGTTGGCGATCGGGCCGTAGTCGCGGTTGCCGAACTCCCATTCGAGGAACACGACCTCGGTGAGGCCGCGCTTCTTCGCGACCTCCTGGGCGCCCTTGGACATCAGGTACACCGACGGGAACTTCGAGGTGACGATCGCGATCGTCTTCGGCGGCTTCGACGAGGCGGCCAACGCGTCGAACACCGTGTTCGGGACCGTGGTCTCCGGGTTGGGGCCGACCGACCAGGCCGGGAACTGCATGTCGTACTTGGCGAGGCTCGGAATGCCCATCGTGTGGTGGACCAGCATCTTCTCGTAGCGCTGGGCCACGCCCATCGCCGAGACGATGTTCGGCGTCGCGTACGGTCCGATGACGAGATCGACCTTGTCGACGGTGATCAGCTGTTCGTAGAGCGTGCGGGCGAGATCCGGCTTCGACTGGTCGTCTTTGACGATCCACTCGACCGGGCGGCCGAGGAGCCCGTTCTTCTTGTTCAGTTCCTCGACGTAGATCTCGCCGGTGATCTTGTGGATGATCGCGGTGCCCGACAGCGGGCCGGTGAGCGAGAGCGTGCTGCCGATGCGAATCGGCGGCCCGGACGGGGCCGCGGTGGCGGTCTGCAGCGCCGGGGCGAGCGCCAGCAGGGCGCCGGCGAGCGGCGCGACGAGCCTCATTGCGCGTTTCATCGTCATTCCTCCTTCGGGTATCGTTGCGCCGCGTGCCCGCGGTCGGGTCAGGTGAGCAGCCAGCCGCCGTCGACGTACAGGTTGACGCCGTTGATGCCCTCGTTGTCCAGCAGGAACGTGGTGGTGCCGACCACCTCGTCCATCGTCACCAGCCTTCCGATCGGCGTGCGCGCGATCACGCGCTGCAGCACCTCGGGCGGCTTGCCGTTCCACGCCGGGCTGTCGCCGACGATGCCCGGGTGGATCGCGTTCACCCGGATCGGCGCGAGCTCGACCGCGAGCGACTTGATCAGGTTGTTGACTCCGCCGTTGACGCTCGTGACCGTCGTCGAACCGGGGTAGGGCCGCTCCTTGGCGAGCCCGCCGTAGAGGACGATCGACGCGCCGGGGGCGAAACGCGGTACCAGCGTGTGGACGACTTCGACGTAGCCGACCAGCTTGAGCGTGACCAGACGCTGGGCGCGGGCGACGTCGAACTTGCGAACGCTGTTGTCGTCACGCTCGATCGCGGCGATGACCAGGTGCTTCACCGCGCCGACGCCGGCGAGCTTCGCGGCGATGGTCGCCGGCTCGGCGAGATCGACGGCGAGTCCGCGGGTCTTTCCGCCGATCTCGCGCGCGACCGCCGCCGCGCGCGCCGCGTCGCGTCCGGTGATCACGACTTCCTCGCCGCGCGCGGCGAGCACCTCGGCCAACCGCCGACCGATGCCCGAGGTCCCGCCGACGATGACAGCGCTGCCCGAATTCGCCATCCGTTCCTCCGTCAGGTGCCCGCGACCGCGCCGCGGCGCTTCGCCCGCCCGCCGGACTTGGCGGCGGCGAGCTTGTGTTCGAGATATTCCCAATCGCGGCTGAAGCGGTAGCCGTGCCGGTCCGGCAGCGGCGGCGACTGGGTCTCCAGCCAGCGGACCGTGCCGCCGCTGGTGTTGTAGAACGCGTGCACGGCGCCCACGCCGGTCCAGAACAGATCGCCGGCCTTGAGCGTGTAGCGCTGGCCGTCGGCGACCGCCTCGACCTCGCCATCGACGATCAGATAGGACTCTTCCATCGGGTGATCGTGCGGATGTGCGACGCCGCCCGGCTGGTACTCGACCATGAACATCGTGTGCAGCTGGGCGTCGAGCCGCTTGTCGACGAGCATCTTGAGCGCGATCCCGCTGTAGGCGAGCAGCGCGGTGTTCATGCTGGCCGAGACCTTGGGCGCGTCGGCGCGGGCGCCGATCTTGAGCTTGTCGACGACGATGTCGTCGTCGGTCATCCGGAAGTAATGGCGCGAGCGGGGATCGCGGATGTCGAGCTCGCGGACCGGCAGCTCGCCCGGGGCGCCGAGGAAGAAGGTGTCGACTCCCTCCCTCGGCGCGCGGGGCTGCGGCGCGGCCATGTCGATCCAGCGCGCCTTGCCGCGCGACGGGCCGATCCAGGCGTGCGGCACGCCGACCGGGACGAGCCCGCAGGCGCCAGGGACGAGCCGGGTCGCCTCGCCGTCGACCACCAGCACCGGCTCGCCTTCGAGCACGTAGAAACTCTCCTCGAACGAGTGCAGGTGGGTCTCGACCCGGCCGCCGCGCGCCAGCTCGTTCAGGTGGAGCCCCATATGCACCGACCCGACCGAGGCGTCGACCAGCGCGATCCGGCCGTAGGACTTCGCGTGCCCGCGGAACGCGGGACGCAGGCGCATGTCGGCTGCGCGCAGGACGTGGTGCATACGACTCCTCCGGGATTGAGCGCCGCGATCGGGGGGACGCGCCGGGCGTTCACTTTTGCGAAACACTAGCCGGAGGATTGTTAAGTGTCAACAAACATTGCTAGACTGCCGCGGATGGCTGCCGTGAAGACGACCCCCAAGCGACCCTCGACACCGCGCCCGACCGGGGCGCGCCGGCGCGCCGGCGCGCAACTCGCCCGTCGATCGGACGGACTCGGCACCCGGCTGCGCGAGGCCCGCGAGCGTGTCGGCATCACCGTGCGCGGCCTGGCGCGTACGGTCGGCGTCTCGGCGAGCCTCATATCGCAGATCGAGACCGGCCGGGTGATGCCGTCGGTGGCGACGCTCTACGCGATCGCCAACGAATTGAACCTGCTGGTCGACGACCTGTTCCGCGATCCGACGCCGGCGCCGCGTTCGCGCGGCGCCAAGTCGTCCGTCGCGCCGACCGGCCCGGTCCAGCGCGGCGGCGAGCGGCGCTCGATCCGTCTCGCCGCGGGTGTGCGCTGGGAGCTCCTGACGCCGGCGCCCGACGACGACGTCGAGTTCCTGTACGTCGTCTACGACGTCGGCGGCGCCTCCTGCGCCGAGAACGCGTTGCAGCGCCATGGTGGCAAGGAGTACGCGTACATCATCAGCGGCCGGCTGGGCGTCAGGATCGGCTTCGAGCAGTTCGAACTGGCCGCCGGCGATTCGATCACCTTCGACGCGCAGATGCCTCATCGTTTGTGGGCGATCGGCGACGAACCGGCGATCGCGATCTGGGTCGTGCGCAATCGCCGCGGCGTCGTGCACGCCGCGACCGCCGCCCGGACCGCCGCGGTCGCGCACCGCGGCTAGCGGCGTACGGCGCCACGCACCGTCCGGAGGATCCCGATGCTAGACGCCGCGCGATTCGACCCGTCCGACGGCTACAACCTGCTGCGCATCGCCTGCGGCGCGTTCTTCGTGCCGCACGCCGCGGTCAAGGTGTTCGAGCGCGAGTTCTCGCTCGGCTTCTTCGTCAAGGCCGGTTTTCCGCGTCCGACGTGGTGGCTCGTCACCGCGCTGGCCTACGAGATCGCGGTATCGCTGGCGCTGATCCTGGGGATCGCGACGCGTCCCGCGGCGATCCTCGCCGCGGCGTACCTCGTGGTCGCCGGGTTCGCCTGCTATCGCGTCTCGGGCGGACGCTGGTACTGGAATTTCGGCGGTCCGGAGTTCTGCGCGTTCTGGGCGATCGCCTGCGCGGTCGTGGCGATGAGCGGCTGACCCGCCGCGATCCGGGGAGGAGGAACGGATGAAGGTCGGATTCATCGGACTGGGCCGGATGGGCCAGGCGATCGCCAAGCGGATCCTCGACGCCGGCCACGAACTCGTCGTGCACAACCGCACGCCGGGCAAGACCGGCGCGCTCGTCGCCGCGGGCGCGAAAGCCGCGGCGACGGTCGCCGCGGCCTGCGAGGCCCGCGACGTGGTGGTCACGATGCTGGCCGACGATCCGGCGCTGCGCGAGGTCGCGTCCGGTCCCGGCGGACTGGTGGCGCGATTGCCGGCCGGGTCGATCCACGTGGCGATGGGCACGCACGGCGTCGAGATCGTCCGCGCGCTCGCCGCCGACCATGCGGCGGCCGGACAGACACTGGTCGCCGCACCGGTGCTCGGGCGCCCGGAAGCCGCCGCCGCCGGTCAGCTCGGCGTCATCGCCGCCGGACCCGCCGCCGCGCTCGCGACCTGCGCGCCGCTGTTCGGCGCGATCGGCCGGCGCACGTTCGAAGCCGGCGCGAATCCGGAATCCGCGACTTCGATCAAGCTCGCCAACGGCTTCGTGCTCGGCTGCGCGATCGAGGCGATGGGCGAAGCGTTCTCGCTGGTGCGGCGCTACGGCGTCGATCCGCAGGTGCTCTACGAGGTGATGACCGACGGCCTGTTCGCCGCGCCCGCCTACAAGATCTACGGGCGCATCATCGTCGACCGCTCGTACGACAATGTCGGTTTCACCGCGCGACTCGGCCTCAAGGACTTCAAGCTCGTCCTCGAGGCCGGCGAGGCGGCGCGCGTGCCGCTGTCCGGCGCCAATACCGTTCGCGACCGGCTGCTTTGCGCGATCGCGCACGGCGACGGCGATCGCGACTGGGCGGTGATCGCGCGCGAGCAGGCCCGCGCCTGCGGCCTCGAATAGCGCCTGGCCCACCGTCGACGAGCCGTCACCGAACCCGATCCCCGCGGATCCCTTCCGGCGCCGCGAACCTCCGCCCAACCCGAACCGAGTCCCGAAGGCACCCCCGATGACCAGCGCCCTGTTCAGCCCGATCGCCCTGCGAGGCCTCACGCTCGCCAACCGCATCACCGTCTCGCCGATGTGTCAGTACAACTCGAACGACGGATGCGCGACCGACTGGCACCTGATGCACCTCGGCACGCTGTCGCTGGGCGGCGCGGCGCTGGTCATGACCGAAATGACCGACGTCACACCGGTCGGACGGATCACGTCGCGATGCGCCGGCCTGTGGTCGGACGCGCAGGAGGCGGCGGCGAGGCGCGTGATCGACTTCTGTCGGCAGTACGGCGTCGCGAAGCACGGCATCCAGATCGCGCATGCCGGACGCAAGGGCTCGACGCTGCCGCCCGGCCAGGGCGGCAAGCCGCTCGCTCCCGGCGTCGACGGCGGCTGGCGAACCGAGGCGCCCTCGGCGGTCCCGTTCGCGCCCGACTGGCCGGTGCCCGAGGCGATGAGCCGCCAGCGGATCGCCGCGCTGATCGGCGAATTCGTCGCCGCGACCCGGCGCGCCGAGCGCGCCGGCTACGACCTGGTCGAAGTCCACGGCGGTCACGGCTACCTCGTCCACCAGTTCCTCTCGCCGCTGTCGAACCGGCGCGACGACGAGTACGGCGGCAGCCTGCAGAACCGGATGCGCCTGCCGCTCGAGCTCTTCGCGGCGATGCGCGCCGCGTGGCCGGCGGACAAGCCGATGGGGATGCGCGTCTCGGCGACCGACTGGATGCCCGGCGGCTGGACGCCCGAGGAGACGGTCGTGCTCGCCCGCGAGTTGAAGGCGCTGGGCTGCGACTACCTCGACGTGTCCAGCGGCGGCCTCGATCCGTCGGCGAAGATCCCGCTGGCGCCCGGCTACCAGGTTCCGTTCTCGGCGAAGGTGCGCCAGGAGGCCGGCATCCCGACGATGACCGTCGGTCTGATCACCGAGCCGGCGCAGGCCGAGGCGATCGTGGCGTCGGGCGAGGCGGATCTGGTCGCGCTCGGTCGGGGCGCGCTGTGGAACCCGCGCTTCGCCTGGCACGCGGCCGAAGCGCTGGGCGCCGAGGCGCCGTACGCGCCCAAGATGATGGCCTGCCACCCCAAACTCCGCCCGCAGGTGTTCCCGAACCGCGCGACGCCCGCGTGAGTCACGATCCCCGAACGAGGAGGACGTCATGAAATACAACCGACCGCACGCGACCGCCCGCTGGGGCACGATGGCGAAGGACTGGGAGCTGGGCGTCGACTACGCTCGGTTGATCCGCGAGCGCTTCGAACGCGCCCAGGCCTCGGTCAAGGCCGCCGGCCTGGGTGGCGTCCTCTGCTTCAACGTCGACAACGTCCGCTACGTCACCGGGACGCACATCGGCGAGTGGGTACGCGACAAGTTCGACCGCTACGCGCTGTGCCCGCGCGACGGCCTGCCGTACCTCTGGGATCCGGCGCCGCCGGCCAAGCGACTGTCGTCGCCGTGGATCGCCGACCGGGTCGCGGCGCCGATCTCCACGCTGCAGGGCGCGCTGCCGCCCAAGATGAACCTGCAGCACGACTTCGCGCGGCAGATCAAGAAGATGCTGGTCCACTACGGCATCGACCGCGAGCCGCTGGGCGTCGACCTGATGGAACTGCCGATGCTGCGCGCGCTCGAGGCCGAAGGCATCGAGGTCGTCGACGGCCAGCAGGCGATGCTCGACGCGCGCGAGGTCAAGACCCGCGACGAGATCGAACTCCTCAAGGTCGCCGCCGGCATGGTCGACGCGACGTACTACGACATCTGCAAGGCGATCCGTCCGGGCGTGCGCGAGAACGAACTCGTCGCGATCGCCCACGACCGGCTGTTCCGCCTCGGCTCCGAGCGGGTCGAGTGCGTCAATTCGGTGGCCGGACCGCGCGGCAAGCCGCACTCGCACACCTACTCCGATCGGATCGTCCAGCCGGGTGACATGCTGTTCCTCGACATCATGCACTCGTTCAACGGCTACCACACCTGCTACTACCGGACGTTCATTTGCGGCAAGCCGAACAAGTACCAGCTCGAGGCCTACGACCTCTGCTCGAAATGGGTCAGCGCGTCGATCGACGCGATCCGCCCGGGCGTGACCGTCGACGAGGTGTCGTCGGTGTGGCCCGCCGCCGCCGAGTTCGGCTACAAGGACGAGGAGGAGGCGTTCCTGCTCCAGTACGGCCATGGCATCGGGCTGTCGCTGTGGGAGCGGCCGATCCTCACGCGCCGATTCCGCGGCCAGAACACGGTGCTCAAGGAAGGCATGGTGTTCGCCGTCGAGTGCTGGAAGGGCGCCGAAGACGGTTCGGGCGCCGCTCGCATCGAGGAGGAGGTCGTGGTGACCAAGGACGGTTGCGAGGTCATCACCAACTTCCCGTCCGACACGCTGATCTCCTGCGGCCTGCCCGGCTGCGACGTGTTCTGACGCCGTCCGGCCCCGAACCTATCGCAGGCGCGTTCCAGGATCCGACACTCCGATGGCCCGCACGCCGGTCCACGTCGTCACCGGATTCCTCGGCAGCGGGAAGACGACGCTCGTCAACCGCCTGCTCGCCGATCCGGAGATGGCCGACACCGCGGTCGTCGTCAACGAGTTCGGCGAGATCGGCCTCGACCACGACCTGATCGCCGCGAGCGACGACGCGATCGTGTTGCTCGCCAACGGATGTCTGTGCTGCGCGGTCAAGGGCGAGCTGGTACGTACGCTCGACGAGCTCCACCGGCGGCGCGACGGCGGCAGCCTGCCGCCGTTCGCCCGGGTCGTCGTCGAGACCTCGGGTCTCGCCGATCCGGGCCCGGTCGTCCATGCGCTCGCCGCCGAGCCGACGCTGCGCGCGCGCTACCTCGCCGGCGGCGTCGTCACCGTCGTCGACGCGATCAACGGCGCGGCGACGCTGGACGCGCACGCCGAGGCGGTCGCCCAGGTCGCGCTCGCCGACCGGATCCTGATTTCCAAGCTCGACCTGCCGGCGGCCGACCCGGCGCGCCGATCGCGATTGGAAGCGCGGCTGCGCGCGCTCGCGCCGGCGGCCGACCTCCTCGACGCCCGCGATGCGCCGGACGCGGCGACGCTGCTGGGCGGGGACGCCTTCGACGTCCGCTCGCCGGCGCCGGACGTCGAGCGCTGGCTCAAGGTCGATCGGATCGGGCCGGCGGCAGCGGCGGCGGTTCGCGCAGGCCATCGCGACGACGTGCGCGCGTTCGTGATCGTGCGCGACGAGCCGGTTCCGGAGGCGGCGCTGCGCCTGTTCCTGTCGGCGCTGGGCGAGGCGAGCGGGCCGGCGCTGCTGCGGATGAAAGGCATCGTCGCGATCGCCGAGGAGCCGGCGTTGCCGGCCGTCGTGCACGGCGTCCAGGGCCTCGTGCAGGACGTCGAACGGCTGCCCCGCTGGCCGAGCGCCGACCACCGCACGCGCCTGGTGTTCATCACCGCCGGCGGCGGTCGCGAACCCTACGACGAACTCTTCGACACCGCGCTGCGGATGTCGTCCGGCGCCGCGCGGGCGCGGGCCGGCGCCGGCCGCGGCGAACCCGGGAACCGAGCATGCCAACGATGACCGAATTGAAACCGTCGGCGCCCTGGCGCGAGATCGCCTCGATGCCGGCCGACTGGGACGCGCTGGGGGCGAGCGAAGCTCTGGCGATGCTCCACCACCTCCACCTCGTGCGCGCGTTCGAGGAAACGGTGCTCGAACTGGACGGGCAGGGGCTCGTTCACGGCCCGGCCCACAGCAGCATCGGACAGGACGGCTGCGCGGTGGCCGCGATCACGCCGCTGCGATCGACCGACCAGGTGACCGGGTCCCACCGCGGGCACCACCAGTTCCTCGCCAAGGCGCTGCGGCACGTCGACGGCGCCGGCCGTGACCCGCGTGCGCAGCCGATCACCGACGACATCGCCACGGTCCTGCACCGGACGCTCGCCGAGATCCTAGGACTCGCCGACGGCTGGTGCAAGGGCCGCGGCGGTTCGATGCACCTGCGCTGGGCCGAAGCCGGCGCGCTCGGCACCAATGCGATCGTCGGCGGCGGCGTGCCGCCGGCCAACGGCGTCGCCTGGGCGAAGAAACGCCGCGGCGAGGGCGACGTCGTCTACACGTTCTTCGGCGACGGTGCGGTCAACATCGGCGCGGTGCCCGAGTCGATGAACCTGGCGGCGCTCTGGGCGCTGCCGATCTGCTTCTTCATCGAGAACAACCAGTACGCGGTCGCCACGACGATCCGCGAGGAGACCCTCGAGACACGGCTGTCCTCCCGCGGGCTCGCCTACGGCATTCCCGCGTACCGCGTCGACGGCATGGATCCGGTGGCGGTCCGCGCCGCGAGCCGGCTCGCGGCCGAGCACATGCGCGCCGGCAAGGGGCCGGTGATCATCGAGGCCGACGTCTACCGCTACTTCCACCACGGCGGCGGCCTGCCCGGGAGCGCGTTCGGCTACCGGACCAAGGAAGAGGAGGCGGCCTGGCGCGCGCGCGATCCGCTCGCCCGGCTCGCGCGCGAAATGGTCACGCGCCGCTGGATCGCCGACGGCGATGACGCGGCGCTGCGCAGCGCGGCGCAGGCGGCGATGCGCGAGGTCGCCCAACGCCTGACCGAGGTCGTCGACGGCAAGCGGCGCATCGTGCCGGCGCGCTGGCCCGATCCGGGCTTCCGCGACCAGGGCCTGCGCGGCGATCTTTCCGAATTCGCCGGCGCGCGCTTCGAGGAGCTCGAGACCGCGACCGGTCCGGTCGGCGAGGTCAAGACGATCGACGTCGTCTCGGCGGTGATGGGCCGGCGGATGGAGACCGACGAGCGCGTCTTCTGCCTGGGCGAGGACATCCACCGGCTGAAGGGCGGCACCAATGGCGCCACGCGCGGACTGGCCGCGCGCTTCCCCGACCGCATCCTGCCGACGCCGATCGCCGAGCAGGGCTTCTCCGGTCTCGCCGGCGGGGTCGCGATGGAGGGCACCTACCGGCCGGTTGTCGAGTTCATGTACCCGGACTTCGCGCTGGTCGCCGCCGACCAGGTGTTCAACCAGATCGCCAAGGCGCGGCACATGTTCGGCGGCGAGACGCGCATGCCGATCGTGATCCGCACCAAGTGCGCGATCGGCACCGGCTACGGCTCGCAACACTCGATGGACCCGGCCGGCCTGTTCGCGATGTGGCCCGGCTGGCGGATCGTCGCGCCGTCGACGCCGTTCGACTACGTCGGGCTGATGAACAGCGCGTTGCGATGCGAGGATCCGGTGCTGGTCATCGAGCACGTCGCGCTGTACAACGCCAGCGGTCCCGGACCTCTCGAGGACTACGACTACCTGGTCCCGCTGGGGAAGGCCAAGGTCGTGCGGCCGGGTCGCGCGTTCACCGTGCTGGCCTACTCGGCGATGACGCCGCTCGCGGTCAAGGTCGCCGACGAGATGGGCGTCGACGCCGAGGTGATCGACCTGCGCTCGCTCGACCGCGCCGGCCTCGACTGGGAGACGATCGGCGCCTCGGTGAGGAAGACCCACAACGTCGTCATGCTGGAGCAGGGGCCGCTCACCGTGTCGTACGGAGCGATGGTGACCGACGAGCTGCAGCGGCGGCTGTTCGACTGGCTCGACCAACCGGTCGCGCGCATCCACGGCGGCGAGGCCTCGCCCAGCGTGTCGAAAGCGCTCGAGCGAGCGGCGTTCGTCGGCGCCGAGGAGATCCGCGCCGGCTACGCGCGCGTCCTCGCCGACGCCGGCCACCCGCTGCCGACCTGAACCAGCGCACCGGAGACCCGACGATGTCGAACGCGCGCAAGGGACTGCCCGGCGTCCGGGGCACCGACCACATCGGCTTCACCGTGCCCGACCTGGAGCAGGCGGTCGCGTTCTTCGTCGACGTGCTGGGCTGCGAGCCGTCCTACGAGCTCGGACCGTTCCAGTCGGACGGCGACTGGATGGCCACGCATCTCGACGTGCATCCGCGTGCCGTCGTGCGCAAGATCAAGTTCCTGCGCTGCGGCAACGGCTCCAACTTCGAACTTTTCGAGTACGAGTCGCCGGACCAGAGCCGGACGCAGCCGAAGAACAGCGACGTCGGCGGCCACCACCTCGCGTTCTACGTCGACGACATCGACGCGGCGGTCGCCTACCTGAAAGCGGCCGGCGTGCGCGTGCTGGGCGAGCCGACCGTGCGCACCGCGGGCCCGAGCGGCGGCCAGACCTGGGTGTACTTCCAGGCGCCCTGGGGCATGCAGTTCGAGCTCGTCAGCTTCCCGCGCGGCAAGGCCTACGAGGCGACGACCGAGCACCGCCTCTGGCACCCGGCCAGGCGCGACTACGACTACTGACCTGATCGGCGACCGATCCGATCCCGACCCGAGAGATCCCGACGATGTCCACCGCGCTCAAGATGCCGGCCGTCACGCCTTCGATGACCGAGGGCAATCTGGTCCGCTGGGCGAAGGCTCCGGGCGAGCCGTTCAAGGCCGGCGAGGTGCTCTTCGAAATCGAGGGCGACAAGGCGGTCGTCGAGGTCGAGGCCGAGCGGGACGGCGTGCTCGCCCGCATCGTCGTGCCGGCGGGCACCGAGCGCGTCGCGGTCGACACGGTCATCGCCGAGCTCGCCGGCGCGGGCGGTGCGCCGCCGCTCGCGGCGCCGCCGGCCCCGGCGGCCGTGTCGCCGGCGGCCATTGCGCGTCCCCCGATCGCGGCGTCGCCGGCGCGCGCACCGGCGCCATCGCCGCGGCGGGACGACGCGCCGCGAGGCCGGGTGTTCGCGAGCCCTTCGGCGCGACGGGTCGCGCGCGAGCTCGACGTCGACCTCGCCCGCGTGCGGGGTACGGGCCCGCACGGGCGGATCCTCGGCGCGGATGTCGAGGCGGCGGCGCGTTCGCGCCCGGGCGCGGCGACGCCGGTTGCGGCGACGCCGGTCGCGGCGGGCGCGGCCGCGTACGACGACCTGCCGTTGTCGAATGTCCGGCGCGTGATCGCCCAGCGTCTCGCCGAGGCCAAGCGGACGATCCCGCATTTCTACCTGACGATCGACTGCGAGGTCGACGCGCTCCTCGCCGCGCGCCGACAGGCGAACGAGCTGCTGCCAGACTGCCGGCTGTCGGTGAACGACTTCGTGATCAAGGCGGCGGCGCTCGCGCTCCGGCGCGTGCCCGACGTCAACGTCGCCTGGACCGAGAACGCGATCCGGCGCCACCACGACGTCGACATCGCGGTCGCGGTCAGCACGCCGCAGGGGCTCATCACGCCGATCGTGCGCGGCGCCGACCGCAAGAGCGTGCGGGCGATCTGCGCCGAGATGCGCGATCTCGCCGACCGCGCGCGAGGCGCCGGCCTGAAGCCGGCCGAATTCCAGGGCGGCGGCTTCACGATCTCGAACCTCGGCATGGCCGGAGTACGCGAGTTCTCGGCGATCATCAACCCGCCGCAGGCGTGCATCCTGGCGATTGGCGCGGCCGAGCCGCGGCCCGTCGTGCGCGACGGAGCGCTCGCGGTCGCGACGCTGATGACCTGCACGCTGTCGGTCGACCACCGCGCGGTCGACGGCATGCTCGGGGCGAAGTTCCTGGCCGAGTTCAAGCGCCTGGTCGAGGCGCCGTTCGTGCTCGCGACGGCTGGGTAGATCCCCCCGAAGCGCTGCGCGCTTCCCCCCAGGGGGGCGGACCGCGCGCTCGCGGCGGCGCTTCGCGCGCGGGTGTTCCCGCCGAAGCGCTGCGCGCTTCCCCCGCGAAGGCCGATACGCGCTTCCGGCCGGCGGAAACGGCGACGCCGCGGCGGTCTCCCGCAGCGGCGTCGGTCGTCGCATCGCGAATTCGATGGTCGGGGTGAGAGGATTCGAACCTCCGGCCTCTACGTCCCGAACGTAGCGCTCTACCAGGCTAAGCTACACCCCGAGGCCTCGCGCCGGGCCGCGCCGGGAGTCCCGCTTCAGGCTCCCTAATACGTGCGATCCGCCGCGAAAGTCGCCAATTGTAGCAGAGTCCCGACGTCCGGGTGGGCGGCGACGCCGGCGAGCGCGTCTCGGGCGCGACGGGCCTCGTCGGCGGCGCGCGCCCGGGCGTAGGCGATCGCGCCGGTGCGCTCGAGCGCCGCGCGCACCGGACCGAAGTCCTCGAGGCGGCCGCCGCCGTCGATCGCATGGCGGATGGTCGTGCGGTCGGCCTCGTCGCCGATGGCGAGCGCGCGGATCAGCGGCAGCGTCATCTTGCCTTCGGCCAGGTCGTCGCCCAGGTTCTTGCCGATTTCGCCCGCTTCGCCGGTGTAGTCGAGCACGTCGTCCATGATCTGGAACGCGCTGCCCAGGTGCATGCCGTAGCCCGCGTAGGCGTCTTCGCGCGCGCGGTCGGGTCGGGCGAGCACCGCGCCCAGCCGTGCCGACGCCTCGAAGAGCTTCGCGGTCTTGCGCCGGATCACCTCGACGTAGCCGTCCTCGGTGAGCGTCGCGTCCCCGGCGTGCATCAACTGCATGACCTCGCCCTCGGCGATGACGTTGGTCGCCTCGGAGAGGATCTCGAGCACGCGCATCCGGCCGGTGCCGACCATCATCTGGAAGGCGCGCGAGTAGAGGAAGTCGCCGACCAGCACCGAGGCGGCGTTGCCGAAGGTCGCGTTCGCGGTCGCGCGCCCGCGCCGTTGCGACGACTCGTCGACGACATCGTCGTGGAGCAGCGTCGCCGTGTGGATCATCTCGACGACCGCCGCCAGAGGATAGCGGTGACCGTCGGCGTCGCCGCAGGCCCGCGCGACCAGCAGCAGCAGCGCCGGGCGCAGCCGCTTGCCGCCGCCGCCGACGATGTAGTCGGCGATCCGGCGGATCAGCGCGACGTCCGAATCGAGGCTGCCGCGCAGGACCGTGTCGACGCGCTTGAGGTCGCCGCCGATCGCGGCATGCAGGAAATCGAGAGTCACGGTCGGGCGGGTGGACGCGGGGGGAGGGCCGGGCGGTCGGAGGGGCGGTCGGTCGGCCGCGCCCCGGTGGCGGACGTCCGGTCAGCCCGGGGTCGGGATCGCGAGCGCGATTGTAGCCGAGCGCCCGGGACGGTTCGGGCAGCGGATCGCCCCAGGCGCCCCGATTTGACGCGACAGGCCGAAACGCGCTATTATTCAAAGCTTTCCGCGATACGCGCGGAGAGGGGCGAGAGGCACCGGGAGGTCCTGGTGCGGCGGCGCCCGATCGATCATCCGCCATTCATCCGGAGTCCCACCATGTACGCGGTCGTAAAAACCGGCGGCAAGCAGTATCGCGTCGCGGCCGGCGAAAAACTCAAGGTAGAACAGATACCGGCGGACGTGGGCGCGCAAGTGATTCTCGACCAGGTGCTGATGGTCGGCGAAGGCGAGAGCGTCCGTCTGGGCAAACCCCTGGTCGCCGGCGCGACCGTGAAGGCGACCGTCGTCGCGCACGGCCGAGGCGAGAAGGTGAAGATCTTCAAGATGCGCCGGCGCAAGCACTACCAGAAGCACCAGGGCCATCGCCAGGGCTACACCGAAATCAAGATCGAGACGATCGACGCCTAAGGAGCGCCACCATGGCACATAAGAAGGCGGGCGGCAGCTCCCGCAACGGCCGCGACTCGAACCCGAAGATGCTCGGCACCAAGGTGTACGGCGGCGAGACGATCCGCGCCGGGGGCATCATCGTGCGTCAGCGCGGCACGAAGCTGCATCCGGGCGTCAACGTCGGGATCGGCAAGGACCACACGCTCTACGCGCTGGTCGACGGCGTGGTGAATTTCACCGTCAAGGGCGAGCGGCAGCACAAGTACGCGAACGTCGCGCCGGCGAAGGCCGAGGCGGTGTAGCGGGCGAAGCCGGAGTTCCGGCGTTGCCGAGGCCCCGAGGCGGCGAGCCCGGGGCCTTCGTGTTTTCGGGGCCGGCGCCGGTTCGCTGATCGGGCCGGTCAGCGACCGGCGGCCGGCTCGGCCGAGGCCGGCTTCGGGTTCGACCGCCGGTGCTCGGCCATCCCGCGGGCGAGCGACCACAGGACCATGCCGGCACCGACGACCAGAGCCAGGACCAGCGTCGCGAAGCTCGCCTTGCGGAGGATGTCCGCGGCGAGCGGCGGGAGCGGCGGGATCATCGCCAGCTCAGAGAGGTAGACCGGGACGACGAGCGCCCGCGACACCAGCACGGTCAGCATGATCACCGCCATCACCAGCTTGATCATCGCCGGACGCACGTAGGTCGTGCCGATCGCGCCCAGCTGGATGCCGAACAGCGAGCCGGCGAGGATGATCATCGCCAGCCGAACGTCGACGAATCCGTCCCACGCGAACTTGATCGTCCCGCCCAGTCCCATGATGAAGGCGATGACGAGCTCGGTCGCCGAGGCCATCACGCTGGGCGCGCCCAGCACGTACATCATCGACGGCACGCCGATGAAGCCGCCGACCGCGATCGTGGCCGCGAGCAGCCCGGTCGCGAATCCCAGCGGCACCGTCACCAGCCAGGAGACGCGGGCCTTCAGGCTCTCGAAATACACCATCGTCCCGGGGATCTCGATCGACTGGATCCGGCGCGCGAGACGCCCGGTCGGCTCGGCGTGCGGATGCGCGCCCGGACGCAGGCTCGCGAGCGCGTCGCGCAGCACGAAGCCGCCGACGATGGCCAGGACGACGACGAAGGCGGCGCTGACGTAGAGGTTGGATCCGGCCTCGCCGAACGACGCCTTGATCGACTGCTGGAGCTGCGCGCCGACGAGCACGCCGGCTTCGGCGGAGGCGCCCATGAACAGTCCGAGCTTCACGTCGACCTGGCCGTAGCGGGCCCGCTTGATCGCGCCGACCAGCGCCTTGGGGAACTTGTGGCACATGTTCGACGCGACCGCGACGATCCCGGGCACGCCCATGCTCATCATCGCCGGCGTCAGGACGAACGCACCGCCCGAGCCGATGAAGCCGCTCACCATGCCGCCGACGAAGCCGACGACGAGCAGGAAGGCGACCGTGCCCGCGTCGAGGGCGATGAAGGTGATTCCGGCGTCCACGTTGCCTCCTAGCGGCGCGCCTTGACGCCGAGCACGTCCCAGAACAGCGCGGTGAACGCGCCATGCACCAGCGAGAAGACGAAGGCGATGACGACCGGAACCGCGAACCACCAGCGACCGCGTCGCGAGACCTCGATGATCGTGGACTCGTAGTGGAAGAGCGCGAAATAGAGCAGCGCGGTCAGCAGCGCGAGGCCGAGGAGCTTGAGGCGGCTCGCGCCTGGGGTCGTGGACGACATGGCGGGGCTGTCGGCGGTGGGGCTGATCACGGGTTCCCGGCCGTCATCGGCCAGGCGATCAGCTTATCAACCTATTGCCGAAAAAACCAATCGAACGACGCGCCGACGTTCCGACCGGCGGGTGCCGGCGATCGCGGCGAGCGGACGGCCGAATGCCTCCCGATCGCCCGGCGTGGCGAGCGCGCCCTGATCGCGGGACGCGACGCCGGTGCGCGGCCCGATTCGACGGTCCGCGTTCTGGCGGGCCGCCGCGCGGGGTTACGCGGGCGCGTGCCAGCCGGCGTCGACCCAGAGCTCGCCGCTGACCGCGGAGTTGGTCAGCATGAAGCAGATCGCGTCGGCGATCTCCTCCGGTCGGATCAGACGACCGAGCTGCGTGTAGGGAAGGATGTTCTTGGCGACGTAGTCTTCGCCCATCGCCCGCACCATCGGGGTGTCGGTGAACCCCGGGTGGATCACGCCGCAGCGAACGCCGTGGAAGATCGCCTCTTTCATGATCGTCGCCGCCGCGCCCTCGAGCCCGGCCTTGGTGCTGGCGTACGAGATCTGGCCGCGATTGCCCTGCGAGGAGATCGAGCCGATGAACACCACCGATCCCTGCATGCCCTCGGCCGGCGACCAGCGCTTGAGCCCGCGCGAGGCGCGGTCTTCGGCGATCCGCGCGATCATCTCGAGCGCCCAGTAGACCGGCGCGATCAGGTTGACGTCGACGACCAGCTTGAAGCGGTCGAGCGGGTAGATGCGCGCCTTGCCGGTGTTCTTGTCGATGCGGATCGACAGATCGTCGCGGGTGATGCCCGCGGCCGGCACGCATAGCGACACCGTACCGAAGTGACGGCTGATCGCGTCGTAGACCGAAGCGCGGAACGCCTCGTCGGTCGTATTGCCCTGGAAGGGAATCGCGACCGTGCGGCCGACTTCGGCGTTGAGCTTCTCGGCGACGTCTTCGATCGCGTCGCTCATGTCGACGAGCGCGACCGCGCGCACGCCGCGCCTCGCCATCGCGGTGGCGACCGCCCGGCCGATGCCGCTACCGCCCCCGGTGATGACCGCTACCTTGTCCTTGAATTCCATGCGAGGCTCCCAAAGGAATGTTGCGCCGCAGCATTCTAACTGGTCTGGACGCCGGCGTCACGATTCCGGCGGTATTTTTTGACGGCAAGCAAGCTGAGGGCCCGGGATGTCGCCACGATCGGGCGACGCCTGCGCCCATGACCGGCGCACGCCAATAAATACTGCATGTAATTATGTAGTTACGATAGGGGCCGACCACCGGAGGCCGTCGACCGGGAGCCGCGGCGCGATCAGCCCGGGCCCCGCGGCCTTCGATTCCGGATCCGACGACCGGCGCGATTTGCGCGGCGCACCGGGCACGACGGCCGCCGGCGCTCCGCGGCGCTGGCCCTAGCGACGTTCGATCCAGGCGAGCATGCCGACCGCGACCCCGGCGAAGATCATCAGCGGCAGCGTGGCGGAGAGGAGCGGCGGCCAGTCGTTCAGGACGCCGAGGCTCGAGAACAGCCGGCCGATGAGGAAGAAGGCGAGCCCCAGCATCGTGCCGGCGAAGATCCGGAACCCGACGCCACCCTGGCGACGCTGGAAATGGGCGAAGGGCAGTGCGACCAGCATCATCGCCAGGACGGCGGCCGGGTAGAAGATCTTGTTCCAGAACGCGATCTCGAAGCGTGCCGTGCGCGTCGTGCCGCCGGTTCCGAGGAGCCGGATGTTGTCCCAGAGCACCGGAATCTCAAGCCGCTCGGGCGCGACCTGGTAGACGGTGAGCAGCGATGGCCGAAGCACGCTCGTCCAGGTCCAGGTCTGCGCCTCGGAGACTCGGGCGGTCCCGTCGACGATCTCGGTGGACTTGACCCCGGTGAGCGTCCAGCGGCCGTCCCCGGCGAAGCGGCCGGTCTGCGCCGAGCGCGACGCGGTGAGCCGCATGTCCCGGTCGAACTCGTAGATCCGCACGCCGACCAGCGTCAGGTCGGCCAGCACCGAGCGGACGTTGACGAAGGTCTGGTCCTGCCGGAACCAGAATCCCGACGAGAACTGCTGCGCGACGACCCGCGACCCTTCGCCCTTCGCCGCCTGGCGCATCTGCTGGGCGAGGCGCTCGGCGGGCGGCGCGACGAACTCGCCGGCGAGGAACGTGGCGAGCGCCAAGGGGATGCCGACGCGCAGCACCGCCCAGCCGACCTGCCACAGCGATGCGCCCGACGCGCGCATCACCGTGTATTCGCTGTTGCCGACGAGCTGGGCGAGCGCGAAGAGCGTGCCGATCAGCGCGGCGACCGGGAAGAGCTCGTAGAGTCGGGACGGCAGGTGCAGCGCGACGTACAGGCTCGCCGTGGCGATCGTGTAGCCGCCGCGACCGACGTCGGAGAGCTCGTTGATCAGGTCGAAGAAGGCGAACAGCGACAGGAGCGCGGCGAACACCGCGAGCGTCGCGAACAGCACGTCGCGGCCGATGTAGCGCGTCAGCGTCCTCATCGCGCCGGCTCTCCGGCCGGAGCGTCGGCCCGGCGGGTTCGTGCGAGCCCGCCGAACAGGCCGGCGACCGCGATCTGGTGGCGGAACAGCACGATCACGACCAGGAGCGCGATCGCGTGCGGAACGACGAGCCCGACCCAGAAGTCGAGCTTGCCCTGCGCGATCAGGCTCTGGACGATGTTGAGGCAGTTCGTGTAGAGCAGGTAGAGGAAGGCGGCGGCGAACAGGTTGAACGAGCGGCCCAGTCGTGGGTTCACGTTGGCGAGCGGGATCGCGAGCAGCGTCAGGACCAGCGCGAGGATCGGCACCGACAGCCGCCAGAACAATTCGGAGCGCTCGACGCTGTCCTCGGCGGCGACCAGGGCCGCCGTGGGGATCGCCTTGCGCGACAGCGGCAGCGCACGCGCCACCGCCGGCTCGATCACCCGTCCCAGGCGCTCGAATTCGACGACCCGGAAGTCGGCCGCCCCCGCGGCGCCCTCGTAGCGCCGTCCGTCCTCGAGCACGACGAACCGCGCGCCCCCCGGTCCTTCCTCCAGGCGCGCGACGCGGGCGATCGTCGTGGCGTCCTTGCCGTCCTCGATCGAGTGCAGGAAGACGTTGCGGATCGTGCCGTCGAACGTGTTGACGCTCTCGATGAAGACGACCAGGTTGGCGCGGCGGAACTCCCGGAACAGGCCCGGCGTCACGAACGCGAGCTCGTCGCGCGACTCGAGCTGGCGCTCGAACTCGATCTTGCGCTGCTCGGCCCACGGCGAGAGGAAAAGCGACAGCGCGACGATCGCCGCGAGGAACGGCGCCGAGAACCACAGGATCGGCTTCAACAGCGAGGTGATCGAGACCCCCGAGGTCTGCCAGACGATCATCTCGCTGTCCCGGTACCAGCGCGACAGCGTCAGGAGCACGGTCAGGAACAGGGCGACCGCGAGGAGGATGTTGAGGTAGAAGAGGGCGTTGAACCCGAGCAGCGCGACGATCCCGTCCGGGGCGACCGCGCCCCCGGCCGCCCGCGCGAGCAGCCGCAACACCAGGTTGGTGAACAGGATCGCGGTCAGGACGACCGCGAGCCCGATCGCCGTGGCGGTCAGTTCGCGGACCAGCGCTCGGCGCAGGATCATGACGGCGGGAAAAGTTTTGACTTTTTCGCCGGCGTTTGCCGATAATGGCCGAAAAACGCCCCTAACCGCAACAATCCCGGCCGGTCGATCCGGGGACGCGGCGCGCGGGGGGGCTCCGGGCGAGGCGGTTCGAGCGGCGCGCCCCGCCGCGGCGAGGCCGGTCGAAACGAAGGATGTTCGATGGAATTTACCATAAAGAGCGGCAGCCCCGAGAAGCAACGCAGCGCCTGCGTGGTCGTCGGTGTGTTCGACAACCGCAAGCTCTCGCTGTCGGCCGAACTCGTCGACCGTGCTTCGAACGGGTACATCGGCGAGATCATCCGTCGCGGCGACATGGAGGGCAAGCTCGGCTCGACGCTGCTGCTGCACAACGTCCGCGGGACGCTCGCCGACCGGGTGTTGCTCGTCGGCCTGGGCAAGGAACGCGATTTCCGCGACCGCGAATTCCGGCGCGCGGTCGCCTCCGCGGTCAAGCTCCTCAACGAGACCGGATCCTACGAAGCGGTCGTCTACCTGACCGAGGAAAAGGTCAAGCGGCGCGAGGTCGCATGGCGCATCGAGCATGCGGTCGTCGTCGCGATGGAATCGGTCTACCGGTTCGACCGGATGAAGAGCGAGCCCGCGGAGGTCCGACGGCCGTTGCGCAAGCTCACGTTGTCGGTACCCCAGCGTTCGGACCTCGCCTCCGGCGACCAGGCGGCCGCCCGGGGGCTCGCGATCGCCCGCGGCGTCGAGCTGGCGCGCGACCTCGGGAACCTGCCTGGCAACGTCTGTACGCCGAGCTACCTGGCGCAGGAGGCGCAGAAGCTAGGACACGACTTCCCGACGATCAAGGTCGAGGTGCTCGAGCGCGGCCAGATCGAGTCGCTGGGCATGGGCACGTTCCTCGCCGTGACCCGCGGCAGCGACGAGCCGCCGCGCTTCATCGTCCTCGAGTACCGCAACGCGCCGAAGAAGGGCAAGCCGGTCGTGCTGGTCGGCAAGGGGATCACGTTCGACTCGGGCGGCATCTCGATCAAGCCCGCTGCCGAGATGGATCAGATGAAGTTCGACATGGCCGGTGCGGCGAGCGTGCTGGGGACGTTCCGCGCGATCGCCGAACTCAAGGCGCCGGTCGACCTCATCGGTCTCGTGCCGGCTTGCGAGAACCTGCCGTCCGGCCGCGCGATCAAGCCGGGCGACATCGTCAAGAGCCTCTCCGGACAGACGGTCGAGATCCTGAACACCGACGCCGAGGGCCGCCTGATCCTGGCCGACGCGCTGACCTACGCCGAACGCTACGAACCGGAGGCGGTCGTCGACATCGCGACGCTGACCGGGTCGATGGTGATCGCGTTGGGGCACGTCGCGACCGGCGTCTTCTCCAATAACGAGGCGCTCGGCCGTGCGCTCACCGCGGCCGGCGAGGACGCGTGCGACCGCAGCTGGCCGATGCCGCTGTGGGACGAGTACCAGGAGGGGCTGCAGAGCAACTTCGCCGACTTCGCGAACGTCGCCGGACGGGCCGGCGGCAGCATCACCGCTGCCTGCTTCCTGTCCAAGTTCGCGCGCAAGTACGACTGGGCGCACCTGGACATCGCCGGGACCGCGTGGAAGGACGGCAAGGAGAAGGGGGCGACCGGTCGGCCGGTGCCCCTGCTCGTCACCTGGCTGCTGGCCGGGAATCCGGGCGCCGCCTAGGTGGCGCCGATCGGCAGCCGATGACCTGGACGCGACGCACGATCCGATGACGTCGATCGATTTCTACACCGGCGCCGAAGACCCGGTCGACGTCGCCGCGAGGATCGTGGCGAAGGCCTGGCAGCAGTACGGCAGCGTGCGCGTGCTGACACCCGACGCCCGCGCGACCGAGGCGCTGGACCGCCGGTTATGGACGGTTCCGGCGACCGGTTTCTTTCCTCACTGCCGGTTGTCGAGCCCGCTCGCGGCCGACACCCCGATCCTCGTGGACGAGTCGCTCGAGCACGCGGGCCCGGCCTGCGTACTGGTGAATCTGCATCCGGAACCGCCGCCGTTCTTCAGTCGCTTCGAGCGGCTCGCCGACGTCGTCGGACGCGACGACGCGTCGGCGCAGGCGGGACGGCGGCGATGGAAGTTCTACCGCGACCGCGGCTACGCGCTCCAGCACCACGCGCTCGAGGGTCGCGGCGAACGCGGCTGACGCCCGACGACGGACGCTCCGGCGATGCCCACCGCGCGCGAATTGCTCGAACAGGCGGATGCGCTGATGCGCCGCAACCGCCAGGACGCGGCGCAACCGGCTCGCGCGGCGGCATCGCGCGCGGGTGCGCCGGTGTTCACGATCGGCCCGGTCCCGTCGGCGGCCGATGTCCCCGCGCCGGTTCCGCCGGGCCCGCGTCCCGCGGCGGCGGCCCCCGAGACCGATATTCCGGTGCTCGACGAGATCGTCGCGGCTCCTCCGCCCGCCGAGGCGGACGACGAATTCCCGGTGCTGACCGACGCGATCGACGAGATCGATGTCGCGACGCCGCCGTCGATCGATCCGGAACCGTCGGACTGGCTCGAGGCGCCGTTCGACGACCAGAGCGTTCTGGGACCGGCGCCGCCGTCGGTGGCCCTGGTGCCGGCGGTGTCGATCGCGCCGGCGCGCGCGCCATCGGCGCCGGCGCACGCCGCCATGATCGCGCCGCCCCCGGCGCCGGATCTCGAGGACTTCGGTCTGGCAGGCGCGACACCGGACGTGCCGCCGATCACCGTTGTCCGCGCGCCGCTGCCGGCGACGCTGCCGTCGGCGCCGCCTTCGTCCGCACCGCCTTCGTCCGCACCGCCTTCGTCCGCACCGCCTTCGTCCGCTCCGCCGCCGGCGACCTGGCTCGAGGAACTGGTGACCGCGCCGCCACCGCTCGACGAGGGCGCTACGATCACGCCGGCGGGTGCGCTGCTGGCACCGGCCGTGGTCGAGCCGACTCCGGTAGCCGACCCAATGCCTTCGGGCGGCACCGTGCCGATCGAGTCGGATCGCCCGCCGGTGGCGTCCGTCGCGCCGGCTGTCGTCAACGCGGCGCCGCCACGGGACGAGTCCTGGGACGCGCTCGCCGAGGAGATCCGCATGCAGGTGCTGCAGCGGATCGATCTGTTCACCGACACCGGTCTGCGCGAGCGACTCGGAGAGCGTCTGAAGCCGATCGTCGATCGCGCCAGCGCCGACCTGGTCGCGACGATCAACCAGCACGTCGGCGAATTGCTGCGCGCCTACGTCGCCGAAGCGATCGAGCGCGAGATCGACCGCTGGCGGTCCGGTCGATGACGCGCGCCTTCGTGCCGCACGACGAGCGCGCGACGCCGACCCGTGCGGGCCCGCCGCCGCAGTCGCTGATCGCCGGCCGCGGCGCGCGCGCGACGCGCACCCGCGTACAGACGCTCGCGGTGCTGCTGGCAGTGCACGAAGCGCTGACCCATCACGAGATCGAGCGCCGGGTGAAGCGCGGCCACGATGTCGACCGGGTCACGCTCTACCGGGTCCTCGAGTGGCTGGTCGAGCAGGGGCTCGCGCACAAGATCGCCGGCGAGGACCGCGTCTGGCGTTATTCGGCCGCCGGTCACGGATCGGCGGCGCCGGGCACGCACGCTCATTTCCAATGCTCGGACTGCGGCCGCGTCGTGTGCCTCGACGAAGCGTCGGTGCCGGCGGTCTCGCTGCCGCGCGGTTTCCGGCGCCGCGAGGTCGAGGTCACCGTGCGGGGCAGTTGCGACGACTGCGGCAAGTAGCCGGCGCGATGCCGGCGAACGGACCCCGGCGCGACGCGGGCGATCAAGACGCATGTTCGAGCTCACCGGCGTGGAGAAGCGGCACGGCGCGACGCTCGCCGTGGCGGTCGCGTCCTGGCGCGCCGCCGCCGGCGAAGCGTGGGTGCTCGGCGGACCCTCGGGCAGCGGGAAGTCGACGCTGCTCGCGCTGATCGCCGCGCTCACCGAACCCACGAGC
The DNA here is from genome assembly GCA_046347725.1 of Burkholderiales bacterium. GTDB lineage: Bacteria > Pseudomonadota > Gammaproteobacteria > Burkholderiales > Casimicrobiaceae > VBCG01. The sequence goes on along the minus strand of JAXMFN010000005.1, from coordinate 150,575 downwards.
GGGCGGATCGTCGTCGGCGGCACCGATCTGGCGACGATCGCGCCCGGCGAGCGCGACCGCTGGCGCGGGCGCACCGTCGGGCTGGTCCCGCAACGTCTGCACCTGATCGGCGCGGTCGACGTCGCCGACAATCTGCGCCTCGCCCAACGCCTCGCCGGCGCCGAACGCGACGACGCGCGGATCGCGGCGCTGCTCCAGGCGGTCCAGGTGGCCGATCTCGCGCACCGCTATCCGCGCGAGTTGTCGCAGGGACAGGCCCAACGGGTCGCGATCGCCCGCGCGGTCGTCAACCGCCCGTCGGTGCTGCTCGCCGACGAACCGACCGCGAGCCTGGACGACGAGCACGCCGCCAACGCCCTCGAGCTCCTGCGCACCCAGGCGATCGAGGCCGGTGCCACGTTGGTCGTCGCCTCGCACGACACCCGGGTCAGGGCGCTGATGCCGAACGCGTTCGTGCTGCCGGCGCGGCCGGTGCCGCAGACTGCGCCGCGCCCGTCCCGATGACCCTCACCGGTCTCGCGTTCGCCTATGCGCGGCGCCGTCCTCTGGCGACGGCGCTGGTCGTCGCGCTCGCCGCGCTGGGCGTGGCGATCGCCACCGTGACCCTGCTCGTCACCCGCGAGCTTGGCGAGAGGCTGCATCGCGATGCGCGCGGCATCGATCTGGTCGTCGGGGCGAAGGGGAGCCCGCTGCAGCTCGTGCTCTCGGGCGTCTACCACGTCGACGTCCCGCCGGGGAACATCCCATCGGGCGCGCTCGCCGAGCTCAGGGCCCATCCGATGGTCGCCGGCGTCATCCCGCTCGCGCTCGGCGACAGTTTCCGCGGCTTCCGGATCGTCGGCACCGAACCGGCGTTGATCGAGCACTACGGCGCCAGGCTGGCCGAAGGCGCGGTGTTCCGCCGTCCGATGGAAGCGGTGATCGGCTCGGAGGTCGCGCGGAGGTCCGGTCTCGGCATCGGCGGGCGATTCGCCGGCGCGCACGGGCTCGCCGAGGGTGGGGGCGAACACGGCGAGACGCCGTACGCGGTCACCGGCGTGCTCGCGCCGACCGGCACGGTCGTCGATCGCCTGGTGCTGACACCGGTGGAGAGCGTCTGGGCGGTCCACGACGCGCATCACGGCGCCGACGACCCGGGCGACGTGCGGAGCGGGCCGCGCTCGAAGGAACGCCAGCCGGGCGCAGCGCACGAACCGCGTGAACTGACGATGCTGCTCGTCCGTTACCGCAGTCCGCTCGCCGCGGCCAGCCTGCCTCGCGAAATCAACAAGTCCAGTGCGCTCGTCGCCGCTTCGCCGGCCTACGAGACGGCGCGCCTGTTCACGGTGTTCGGCGTCGGGCTCGACCTGGTCCGCGCGTTCGCCGCGATCCTGGTCGGTGCCTCGCTGCTGCTGCTGTTCGTGGCGCTCGCCCAGGCGCTCGACGAGCGTCGCTACGACCTCGCGATCCTGCGCACGCTGGGAGCGCGGCGCAGCGGCATCGTCTGGGTGCTGACGGCCGAGAGTCTCGCGCTGGCGGCGACCGGCGCGCTGGGGGGGCTGCTGCTCGGGCACGCGGCGCTCGCCGTCCTGGCCGCCTGGCTTCCGGTCGCGGCGCCGCTGGCGCCGGCCGCCTGGCGTTTCGTACCCGAGGAAGGAGCGCTTCTCGCGCTCGCGCTCGGCGGCGGTATACTGGCCGCTGCCTGGCCCGCCTGGCGCGCGGCGCGCATGGACGTCGCCGCCACGCTGGCCGACGGATGAGGTGCGCCATGAACCGCTTGTTCGTCTCCGCGCTCGCCGCGACCGCGCTTTTCCTGTCGACACCGGTCCGGGCGCTCAATCCGACGGTGCCGCAGGGCGGACTGCCGTCGGCGACCGATTTCAGCGCGCAGATCCTTCCCGAGCGAGACGGCGTCGTGTCGTGGAAGACGCTGGCCGAGGTCGAGCCGGTCAAGAAGGGCAACAAGATCCTGCCCGAATTCGCCAAGCCGATCCTCGCGCTCGACGCCAAGGACCAGCGCGTCCAGGGCTTCATGATTCCGCTCGACATGGGCGACAAGCAGCGGCGCTTCCTCCTGTCGGCCGTGCCGCCGCATTGTTCGTTCTGTCTGCCGGCCGGGCCCGAGGCGGTGGTCGAGATCGTCGCCAAGACCCCGGTCGCCTACACGCTGGAGCCGATCGTGGTCTCCGGCCGCTTCGCCGTCCTCAAAGACGATCCCAACGGCGTCCTCTACCGGCTGACCGACGCGGCGCAAGTCGACCTCGCCAAACTCGCGCCGACCGCGCCACCGAGCCTGGTCCGGCGCCCGGCGCCGTAGCGGCGCGCCCGGCGGGCCGCCAGTCGCCCGCAGGATTCCACGGCCACCGGCCGGTCTCCGGTCGTTCCGATCGCGCGCATTGCGATCCCCTGCCTTGCAAACGCAATTCAGTTGCATTAGTCTCGCGTCCATCAATGCAACTCAGTGGCGTTTGGTGCCCGGTGTTCCGGCGACGCCACCCGCCGGACCGGGAGGGTGGCAATGCGGGTTTCGAACGGGAGGTCCGCCCGGGCAGCGTCGGTGTGCGTGGCGGGCGTGGTGCTGACCGCTCGCGACCGCGATGGGTCCGCAGGCTGCCGCGCAGGAAACGACGCGGGTGCTGCCACCGGTCGCGGTCACCGCCAATCCGCTCGGCAGCGAGCTCAACGACATGATCCTGCCGGTGTCGGTGCTGGCCGCCGAGTCGCTGTTGATGTTGCGGATGGAGCCGACGCTGGGCGAACTGCCGGATCGCTCGTCGGCGTCGCTTCGTCGTACTACGGACCGAACGCGAGCCGTCCGGTGATCCGCGGATCTCGACGGCGATCGCCTGGATCCTGCAAAATGGCGTCGGATCGATCGACGCGTCGGGAACGAGTGCGTCGACCACGCGGTCGCGCTGGACACGCCGACGACCCGCCGCGTCGAGGTCGTCCGCGGTCCGGGAACGCTGCTCTACGGTCCCAACGCGCTCGGGGGCGTCGTCAACGTCATCGACGGGAAGATCCCGGTCGACGCGCCGGAGGGCGTTTCCGGTGGCGTCGAGTGGCGGCGTTCATCGCCGGCGACGGAACGCTCGGAGGCCCGCCGCCGTCGATGTCGTCTGCGAACGGCCTCGCGCTGCACGTCGACGGCTTTCGACGCAAGACGTCCGACCTGCGGATCCTGGGTTCGCGCGTTCCGCCCGCCTGCGTGAAACCGAACCGCTGCCGCCCGGCGAGGAGGAGCCGCGGGGCCGCCTGGTCAACAGCGCGAGCGCGTCCGACGGGGCCTCCCTCGGCATCGGCTGGGTGGGGAGGCCAGGCGCGGTCGGAGCGTCGGTGAGCCGCTACTCGTCGGATTACGGGGCGGTCGCGGAGGAGGACGTGACGATCCGGATGAAGCAGATCCGTGTCGAGATCGCTGCCGATCGGCTCGTCCCGACCGGGGCGTTCAGGACGCTCAAGCTGCGGGCCGCGATCTCGACTACGAGCACACCGAGTTCGAGGGCGAGGAGGCGGGCACGGTCTTTCGCAGCAAGGGTTTCGAGGCGCGTGTCGACGCGACGCATGCGCGGCTCGGGCCCTTCGACGGTGCGATCGGCGTGCAGGCGATCGACTTCGATTTCTCGGCGCTGGGCGACGAGGGCTTCCTTGCCGAGGACCCGACGCGCAGCCTCGCCGCCTTCGTCTACGAGGAGGCGACGTTCGATCGCCGGCGGTTGCAGCTCGGCGCCCGGGTCGATCGGTCGCGGGTGTCGGCCGAGGAGGACGGGCGTTTCGGCCCCGCGCTCACCCGCTCGTTCGGCGCCTGGAGCGCGTCGCTGGGCGCGAGCGTCGAGGTCGTGAAGGACGCCGCGCTCGTCGCGTCGGTCGTCGCGAGTCGTCGGCCGCCGACCTACCAGGAACTCTACGCCGACGGCCTGCACGTGGCCACCGGCCTGATCGAGATCGGAGACCGGTCGCTGGGCGTCGAGAAGGCGATCGGCGCCGACGTCGCGCTGCGGCGCGTCGGCCCTCTCGGGCCGCATCGGCGCCTACTGGAACCGCTTCCGCGACTACATCGCGCTCGTGCCGACCGGCGAGGTCGATCCGCACGAAGGGCTGCCGGTTTCCGCGTACCGGGCGACGAAGGCGACTTTCGTCGGCGCCGAAGCCGAAGGAAGGTCGAGCCTGGGCCACGCGGTCCCGGGCGACTCGATCTCGAAGTCCAGACGGACTTGCTGCGTGCGACCGACGAGACCACGGACCACCTGTTGCCGCGGATCGCGCCGATGCGCTTGGCGCGGCGCTGGTCTGGACGTCCGACCGTTGGCGCGCGCCTGGAGGTGCAGCGGTGCGCGCGCAGCACCGGGTCGCCGACGGCGAGTTGCCGACCGACAGCTACACCCGCGTCGATGCGAGCCTGGAGGGCCGGATCGCCATCGGCCCGGCCGGGTTCGTCGCCTTCCTCCGCGGCACGAATCTCGCCGACGACGAAATGCGCAACCACGTCTCGTTTCTGAAGGACGTGGCGCCGATGGGCCGACGCAGGCTGACCGCCGGCTTGCGCGGAACGTTCACCGCGGCCGCGCACAACGCCGTCCGGGGCCGCGGCCGGCGCTACGCCGGCGCGTCGAGCAGGATGCTCCGGTCGACGTCGCCGATCCGGGTGCGCCCGCAGAACGCCATCGTCAGGTCGAGCTCCTTGTGCAGGATCTCGAGCGTCTTGGTGACGCCGGCCTCTCCCATCGCGCCCAGACCCCAGACCATCGCCCGGCCGATGTAGGTGCCGCGCGCGCCCAGCGCCCAGGCCTTGAGCACGTCCTGGCCCGAGCGGATGCCGCCGTCCATGTGGACCTCGATGCGGGAGCCGACCGCCGCCGCGATCGCCGGCAGCGCCCGGATGCTCGACTCGGCGCCGTCGAGCTGTCGCCCGCCGTGGTTGCTGACGATCAGCGCGTCGGCGCCCGAGTCCGCGGCGAGCTTGGCGTCCTCGACGTCCTGGATGCCCTTCAAGATCAGCTTGCCGCCCCAGCGTTTCTTGATCCACTCGACGTCGCCCCAGTTGAGACGCGGGTCGAACTGCTTGGCCGTCCACTCGGACAGCGATCCCATGTTCTCGACACCCTTGACGTGGCCGATGATGTTGCCGAAGCCGCGCCGCGGCGTGGCGGCCATGCCCAGGCACCAGCGCGGCTTGGTCATCAGGTTGAGCAGGTTCGCGAGCGTCGGCTTGGGTGGTGCCGACAGGCCGTTCTTCAGGTCCTTGTGCCGCTGACCCAGGATCTGCAGGTCGAGCGTCAGCATCAGCGCGCCGCACTTCGCCGCCTTGGCGCGATCGATCAGCCGTTCGATGTAGTCGCGGTCGCGCATCACGTAGAGCTGGAACCAGAAGGGTTTGGTCGTCGCCGCCGCGACGTCCTCGATCGAGCAGATGCTCATCGTCGACAGCGTGAACGGGATCCCGAACCTCTCGGCGGCCCGGGCGGCGAGGATCTCGCCGTCGGCATGCTGCATGCCGGTCAACCCGACCGGCGCGATCGCGACCGGCATCGCGACGTCGACGCCGACCATCTTCGCCGCGGTCGAGCGACCTTCCATGTTCACCGCGACACGCTGGCGCAGCTTGATCGACTGGAAGTCCGCCTGGTTCGCGCGGTAGGTGGACTCGGTCCACGAGCCGGAGTCGGCGTAGTCGTAGAACATCCGGGGCACGCGGCGCTTCGCGAGCACGCGCAGGTCTTCGACGCAGGTGATGACGGGCATGGGGTCCTCGCAGGCGACCGGCGAGCGCGACCGCGACCGCCGGGCGCGGCGAGTATCCGGCGTGCGGCGTGCCGGCGCAACCCGCCGGCGAATCGCGAACGCCGCTCCTGCCGGCGGCCGGTCCGGAATCCGCTACAATTTCAAGCTTTTGCACATCCGTCCGCGCGCCGGGCGCCGATGCCGTCCATGGAACTCGCCAAGAGCTTCGAGCCCCACGCCGTCGAGGCGAAGTGGTACCCGTTGTGGGAATCGCGCGGCCTGTTCGCGCCGTCGATGGCCGGCGGCGCGACGGCCTACTGCATCCAACTGCCGCCGCCCAACGTCACCGGGACGCTGCACATGGGGCATGCGTTCCAGCAGACGCTGATGGACGTGCTCGTCCGCTGGCACCGGATGCGCGGCGACAACACGCTCTGGCAGATCGGCACCGACCACGCCGGCATCGCGACGCAGATCGTCGTCGAGCAGCAGCTCAAGGCCGAGGGGAAGTCGCGTCACGACCTCGGCCGCGAGGCCTTCGTCGAACGGGTCTGGGGCTGGAAAGAGGAGTCCGGCGGCGCGATCACCCGCCAGATGCGGCGTCTGGGCGCGTCCGGCGACTGGACCCGTGAGCGCTTCACGATGGACGAGGGACTGTCGCGCGCGGTCGTCGAGACCTTCGTCCGGCTCCACGAGGACGGGCTCATCTACCGCGGCAAGCGGCTGGTCAACTGGGATCCGAAACTCGGCACCGCGGTGTCCGACCTCGAGGTGGACAGCGAGGAGGAGCAGGGGAAGCTCTGGGAACTGCGCTATCCGCTCGCCGACGCGGACGACGCGACGGGCGGCTCGCTCGTCGTCGCGACGACGCGGCCGGAGACGATGCTGGGCGATACCGCGGTGGCGGTGCATCCGGACGACGAACGCTACCGGCACCTGATCGGCCGCAAGGTCCGGCTGCCGCTCGCCGATCGGGAGATCCCGATCGTCGGCGACGAGTACGTCGACCGCGAGTTCGGCACCGGCTGCGTCAAGATCACGCCGGCCCACGACTTCAACGACTGGCAGATCGGCCTTCGCCACGGGTTGGCGGCGATCGCGATCCTCGACCTCGAGGCGAAGGTCAACGCCAACGCGCCGGCGAAGTACCGCGGCATGGACCGCTACGTCGCGCGCAAGGCGGTGCTGGCCGACCTCGCCGCGGCCGGGCTGGTCGTCTCGGAGAAGCCGCACCGGATGGTCGTGCCGCGCTGCGGGCGCACCGGCGAGGTCGTCGAGCCGACATTGACCGACCAGTGGTTCGTCGCCACCACCAGGCCGGGGCCGGCGGAACACCCGTTCTTTCCCGGCCGCTCGATCCAGGAGGTCTGCCTCGCCGCGGTCGACGAGGCCGGGCTGCCCGGCAACGGTCCGGGCGCCGGCGAGCACCTGCGTTTCGTGCCGGCCGAGTGGCTGTCGACGTACCTGCACTGGATCCGCAACCTGCAGGACTGGTGCATCTCGCGCCAGCTCTGGTGGGGCCACCAGATCCCGGCCTGGTACGACGAGGCCGGCAACGTCTACGTCGCCCGCGACGAGGCCGCGGCGCGCGCGCAGGCGCGCTCGAAGCTCGGCCGCGAGCCCGCGTCGTTCCGCCGCGACGAGGACGTCCTCGACACCTGGTTCAGCTCGGCGCTGTGGTGTCACTCGACGCTCGGCTGGACCGGCGACGCCGCGCGGGACGACGCCAATCCGTTCCTGCGCGCGTTCCTGCCCTCGTCGGTGCTGATCACCGGCTTCGACATCATCTTCTTCTGGGTCGCGCGGATGATCATGACGACGACCTGGTTCACCGGCCGGATCCCGTTCCACGACGTCTACATCAACGCGATCGTGCGCGACGAGGAAGGCCAGAAGATGTCGAAGTCGAAGGGCAACGTCCTCGACCCGCTCGACCTGATCGACGGCGTCGGCGTCGAGGCGCTGGTCGCCAAGCGCACCGCGAACCTGATGGATCCGCGCCAGGCGGAGTCGATCGCCAAGCGCACCAGACGGCAGTTCCCCGACGGCATCCCGTCGTTCGGCGCCGACGCGCTGCGCTTCACGTTCGCGAGCCTCGCGACCTTCGGTCGCACGCTCAACTTCGACCTCTCCCGCTGCGAGGGCTATCGCAACTTCTGCAACAAGCTGTGGAACGCGACCCGCTTCGTGCTCATGAACACCGCGGGGCGCGATACCGGCCTCGACCCGGCGGCGCCGCAGCGTCACTCGTTCGCCGATCGCTGGCTCCTCGGGCGGCTGCAGCAGGCGAAGCGGGAGATCGCCGAGGGGCTCGCCGAGTACCGGTTCGACCTCGCGGCGAAGGCGCTCTACGAGTTCGTCTGGGACGAGTACTGCGATTGGTACGTCGAGATGGCGAAAGTCCAGCTCGCGCGCGCCGAGACCGACGGCGACGCGGCCGCGGCGCGCGCGACTCGCTCGATGCTGGTCCGCGAGCTCGAGGCGACGCTGCGGCTCGCCCATCCGTTCATGCCGTTCATCACCGAGGAACTGTGGCAGGCGGTGGCGCCGCTCGCCGGCAAGTCCGGCGACTCGATCTCGGTGCAGCCGTTTCCCCGGGCGCGCGACGAGCGCGTCGACGTCGTCGCCAACGGCAAGATGGCGACCTTCAAGGCGGTCGTCGGCGCCGCCCGCGCGTTGCGTGGCGAGATGGGAATCTCGCCGGCGACCCGGCTGCCGCTCGTCGCCACCGGCGACGCCGCGCTGCTCGCGGAGTTCTCGCCGTACCTCGCGGCGCTGGCCAAGCTCTCCGAGGTCCGGATCGTCGAACGGTTGCCGGACACCGACGCGCCGGTGCAGATCGTCGGCGACATCCGCCTGATGCTCCATGTCGAGGTCGACCCGGCGGCCGAACGCGAACGCCTGACCAAGGAGCGCTCGCGGCTCGAGGGCGAGATCGGCCGCGCGAAGGCCAAGCTCGGCAACGAGAGCTTCGTCGCGCGCGCGCCGGCCGCGGTCGTCGAGCAGGAGCGCGCCCGGCTCGCCGGCTTCGAGGCGACGCTCGCCAAGCTCGCCGAGCAGCTCGCTCGGCTTTCCGGCTGACGATGCGGATGCGACTGTCGCGCGTCTGCGTCTACTGCGGCGCCAACCCGGGGCGCGATCCGGCGTACGCCGAGGCCGCGCGGGCGATGGGCCGCACGCTCGCCCGTCGCGGCATCGGCGTGGTCACCGGCGGCGGTCGGGTCGGATTGATGGGGGTGGTCGCCGACGCGGTGCTCGACGCCGGCGGAACGGTCACCGGCGTGATTCCCGAGGCGTTGATGAAAAAGGAGCTCGCGCACGGCGGGCTCACCGAGCTCGTGGTGACGCCGTCGATGCACGAGCGCAAGGCGCGGATGGCCGAGCTGGCCGACGGCTTCGTCGCGCTGCCGGGCGGACTCGGCACCTACGAGGAGCTCTTCGAGATCTGGACCTGGGCGCAGCTGGGTTGGCACGCCAAGCCCTGCGGGCTCCTCAACGCCAACGGCTTCTACGACCGACTGGTCGCCTTTGTCGACCACGCGACCGCCGAAGGGTTCCTGCGCGCCGAGCACCGGACGATGCTGGTCGTCGACACCGATCCCGAGCGGCTGGTCGACCGCTTCGCCGACTACGTGGCACCCAGCGTCGCCAAGTGGATCGGGCGCGACCAGACCTGACGGTCGCGCCGCCGTGATCGACGGCCTCGTCGCCCGCGCGCGGCGCACGTTCCGGGCGCTCAAGCACCGCAACTACCGGCTGTTCTTCATCGGCCAGGGTGTTTCGCTGGTCGGGACCTGGGCGCAGCAGGTCGCGATGAGCTGGCTCACCTGGCGGCTGACCGAGTCGCCGTTGATGCTGGGCGTGGTCGCGTTCTGCGGCAACGTCGGCATGCTGGCGCTGGGATCGTTCGCCGGCGTGCTGGTCGACCGGATCGACCGGCGCCGCGCGCTCGTCGCGACCCAGTCGCTCCTCCTCGTCCAGGCGGCGGTGCTCGCGGCGATCACCGCGGCCGGATGGGTACGTGTCGGCCACCTGATCGGGCTCGCGCTCTTCCTGTCGATGGTCCAGGCGATCGATGTCGTCTTGCGCCAGGCCACCTACGTGCGCATGGTGGAGGACCGGGAGGACCTGCCGAACGCGATCGCGCTCAATTCGATGTTGGTGAACTCGGGCCGGGTCGTCGGGCCGGCGCTCGCGGGACTGCTGCTCGCGGTCACCGGCGAGGCGGTCTGCTTCGCGATCAATGCCCTGTCGTTCGCGGGCGTGATCTTCGCGCTCTCGCGGATGCGCTGGCCGGACGAGCGACGCGACGCCGCCGGCGGCTGGTGGGGGAGCTTCACCGAGGGCGCCCGCTACGCGTTCGGCTTCGGGCCGTCGCGCGCGTTGCTCGCGCTGGTCGCGCTGCTCGCCTTCACGATCACGCCCTACAGCTCGCTGATGCCGGTCTACGCGCAGGTCCAGTTCGCCGGCGGACCTCAGACGCTGGGCTTCCTTCTGGCCGCCGCCGGCACCGGTGCGCTGGCGTCGACTACCTGGCTCGCCGGGCGCGCGGACGTCCGCGGTCTGGGCCGCGTGATCGGCGGGGCGGCGGTCGCGTCCGGCGCCGCGCTCGCCGCGTTCTCGCACCTGCGCTGGATCGCGCCGGCGCTCGTGTTGATGGTCGTCGTCGGAGGCGGCGTGATCCTGGCCGCCGCGTCGTCGAACACGATCCTGCAGACGATCGTCGACGACCGGCTCCGCGGTCGGGTCGCCGGGTTCTACACGCTCGCGTTCATGGGCGTCGCGCCGCTCGGCCACGTCACCGCCGGGGCGCTCGCCGGCGCGATCGGCACGCAGAACGCCTTCCTCCTCAACGGCCTCGTCGCGGCGACCGGAGGGCTCGTCTTCCTGCGCGCGCTGCCGAGGCTCGCGGTCGAGATGCGGCCGATCTACCGCAGGCTCGGGATCCTGCCCGACGAGTGAGCGACGTGGACGGCTACGATCGAATGGAGGGCTGGCTGCGCCGGACCGCGACGCGCTCGCGCGGCGATCGTCTGTCGAAGCTGGCCTCGACACTGGCGGTTGCGCTGTTGTCGCGCCGCGAGCGGGCGCTGCCGTGGTGGCCGGTCGAGCGCATCGTCGAGCTGCAGCGCCGGCGGGTCCGCTCGCTCGTCGCGCACGCGGCGGCGAACGTCCCCTACTACCGCACCTGGTTCGCGGAGCGGGGCGTCGACCCGGGCTCGATCCACTCGGCGCAGGACCTCTCGCGCCTGCCGTCGATCGACGGCGCGATGCTCGCGGCGGACCCGATGCGGTTCGTGTCCGACCGGCATCTCGACCGGTCGGCCCGCGAGGTGTTCAAGACCAGCGGATCGACGGCGGGACTGCGCAAGCCGATCTTCTGGGATCACGGCTCGCTCTTGCTGCGCGCGGCCCGCGGCGACCGCGATCGCGTCGTCATCGCCGGGCTGGCCGGCGAGCGCTGGACCGGCGTGATCGCCCGCGAGTTCATGACCACCGAATGGCGCCACACGCTGGGTCGCTGGCTCGGAGCCGAGACCGAGGGACACCAGCGCCTGCTGATCCTGCCGGCGGACTTCTCCAGCCGGACGCAGCGGACCGTCTACAGCGAGCGCAGCCTGATCCCGCGACGGCCGGTCCACTACCACCACCTGCCGCCCTCGGTCCCTTTCCCGGTGGCGGCGGCCCACCTCGCCGCGATCCGGCCGCGCGTCGTGTTCTCGTTCGGTTCCTACGTCGACCAGTTCCTCCATTGGCTGCACGCGTCGCCGGCCGATGCGCCGCTGCCGAAGGTCTGGGTCTACCTGGGCGACCGCGTCTCGCCGGGCGGCCGAGAACTCGCGGCCACGCTCGGCTGCCGGCTCTATTCGGTCTACGGCGCGATGGAGGCCGGCACGATCGGTTTCCAGTGCGAGCGGGGCGAGGGTTTCCACCTCAACGTCGATCTGTGCGCGGTGCGGATCGTCGGCGAGGACGGCAACGACCTGCCGCCCGGCCGGACCGGCGATATCGTGATCACGCCGCTCGACAACCGGGCGATGTCGCTCGTCAACTACCGCGTCGGCGACCGCGGGGCGCTCTCGTTGGAGCCGTGCGCCTGCGGCCGCACGCTGCCGCTGCTGGCGACGCTGGACGGACGCCGCTCGGAGCTGCTCCGGCTGGCCGACGGACGCGAAGTGCCGTCGATCGCGCTCGAGGCCTCGTTCGGCGCGGAGCTGCGCCGCGCCGTCCAGGCGCAGATCGAGCAGACGGCGCCAGGACGGCTCGTCTGGCGTGTCGTCGCGTACGCCGACGACGATCGCGCGGCGCTCGCCGAGGCGTTGCGCGCGCGCGGGCGGGTCGTCCTCGGCGCCGACACCACGCTCGACGTCGAGTTCGCCGACCGGATCGCGCTCACCGGCGCCGGCAAGTTCCCGCGGGCGATCGTCGCGGCGCCGGGCGGCGGACGATGATCCCGGACACCGCGTCGGGACCGGCGCTCGCGATCCTCGCCGGGCTGGCGCTCCCCGGGCTCGTCTGCGGCGTCGCGCTGCGGCGGGTGCTGCGGGCGGGACTCGGCGAGGCGCCGCGCCCGGCGGATGCGATCGTCGTCTTCGGCGCGGCGGTCCGCGCCGACGGTCCCAGCCTCGCGGTGCGGGTGCGCGTCGCCCGGGCCGCCGCGATCTACCACGAGGGCTGGGCGCCCCGGATCGTGTGCAGCGGTGGCGTCAGCGGCGGCCTCTCCGAGGCGCGGGTGATGTGCGATCTGCTGCGAGATCTCGGGGTTCCCGACGCGGCGCTGGTCGGCGACGACGGCGGCTCGTCGACCCGGGCCGCGTTGCGCTCGCTCGCGCGTCGCGGTGACGATCGGCCGTCCTGCGTCCTCGCGGTCAGTTCGCCCTACCACCTCTACCGGATCGGCCGCGAAGCGCGCCGCCATCGGATCGACGCCGTGCTGATCGCGGCGCGCCGGGACCGCCCGGCGACGCCGGCCGAGCGGGCGCACGACCGGCGCAAGGTCCTGCGCGAGGTGGCGGCCGTCGTCGGCTACGCGGTGCTTTCGGCGATCGACACGCTGGCGGCGACACCGCCGGGCCGGATCGTGCGTCGAGTCGTCCGCGGTCTCGCGGCGCGGGCGAGCTACTTGCTGCGCGACGCCGATCGGACCGCGCGGGCGAGCGAGACCATCGCGCGCCTGATCAAGGACGGGGTCGCCGGTTCCACCGACACCGGCACGGTGCTGACGCCGGCGTCCGGTCTCGCTCCTCCGATCGACGGACGGACCGCGAGCCGGTTCGGCCTGCGACACCGGCGGCTCCACGCGGGCGTGGACTTCGCGGCGGCCTACGGGACACCGGTGCGGGCCGCCGCTGCCGGAACCGTGCTGCGCACCGGCTGGATCGGACCCTACGGCAACGTCGTCGTCGTCCATCACGGCGGCGGTCTCGCGACCGTCTACGCGCACCTGTCCGAGATCGCGGTGGACGCGACCTCGACGGTCGACGCCGGCCAGCGGCTCGGTCGCGTCGGCGAGACCGGCCGCAGCTTCGGCGCGCATCTGCACTTCGAGGTGCGGGTCCACGGCAGCGCCGTCGACCCGTCGGCCTTCCTCCCGGCGCGGCCACGCACGCCCGCCTGATCGGGCGGCGGCGGCTGGCGGTCCAGCCGGCGCTCAGCGCCGCTGCAAGACGCAGCCGGTCACCTCTTCGCGGTCGTGGTAGAGGTGGCGCAGGGCGACCCTCGCGTCGAGGCCGGCGGCGGCGATCCGGTCGCGGATGAGCGCGGCGCAGGCGAGCGCCTCGTCGCGGCGCTTCTTCATCGGCAGCTTGAGATTGAAGATCGCCTCGCGCGCGCGACCGGTCGTGATCCAGTCGGCGACCAGCACGGCGATCCGCGACGGGCGCTCGACGACGTCGCAGACGAGCCAGTCGACCGGCCGCTTCGACCGCCACGAGAGCGCGTCGGCGCGGACGTGCTCGACGTTCGGATGGCGGGCGAGCGAGGGCGCGAGTGCGCCGTTGTCCACCGCGGTCACGTGCAGGCCGCGTTCGACGAGCTGCCAGGTCCATCCGCCCGGTGCGGCTCCCAGGTCGACCGCCGACTGACCCTCGCGCATCCGACCGGCGTCGCGCGGCCCCAAGAACACCGCGATCGCCTCGGCGAGCTTGAGCGTCGAGCGCGACGGCGCCTCGCGCGGCATCCGTAGGCGCGGGAAGCCCAGCGGCCAGGGGCTGCCGGTGTCGGGGTCGGCGGTGCCGACGTACGCGGTCGTGCCGTCGACGAGGAGCGTGTGCGCCTGACGCCGCGCGGCGTCGTCGACCAGGCCACGCTCCCGTAGCGACGCCGCGAGCCGGCCTTCGAGCGCGCGGGCGAGCGTCGACAGCGCCTTGCCGTCGTTGGTGTCGGGATATTCGATCCACGGCGCCCGCCACGGCGGCTCGTGGCCGGACGCCGCGGCGAGGGCGACCGCCGCGTCGACGAGCGGCGCGATCCGGTCCGGACGGGTCGTCCCCGCAATCGCGAGCCGGTGCGGACCGGTCCCGGTCCAGAGGCTGCGGATGAAGATCGGCGGTCGGGCGAGCGTCGCCGCCCGCCACGAGGTCGGATCGACGGACTCGAAACGCCCGACGACGACCGCCTCACCCCGCAGGGGTTCGCAGGCGATCTTCGCGCGCGCCTGCTCAGCCAGCGCGGCCAAGTCGCCCGCTGCTTCGAGTTCGAAGCCGGCGCGGCAGAGCGCGATCGCGACCGCCGATGTCATCAGGCCGCCGCCGCGCTGACCGGGTCGATGCGTCGTCGCCGCGCAACCCGGGGTTCAGGCTTTCTGGTCGGCCGCTTCCACCGGCGCCGCGTCCTGCACCTCAGGGGGCGCGGTCGGCGTCGCGATCGGGGACGCGGGGCGCGCCGGAGCGTCGGTCGCGGGCGCGCGTTTCATCAGCAGCGCGGGAACCGGGCGGTGCGCCCCGAAGCCGCGATGCGTGGCGCCGTGCGCGCGGGTGAGCGAACCCGCCGGCACGGCGCTCGTCGTCCGCTTGCTCGGCGGCTGGTCCGGATTCTTCGCGTAGGCGGCCTCGCGCTCGGCTTCGCGGGTGCTGCGCGATTCCGGCCGCGCGCGTTCAGGCCCGGCCTCGTGCGCCGTCGCGACGGAATCTCGGGTCGCCGCCGCCGGACGCGTCGCGCGTTCGGCTCGCGGCGAGGCGCCGGTCCCTCGGCCACGCTCGCCGCGCCCCCGTCGCTCGGCGCGTTCGCCACGGTCGGCGCGCTCGCCCCGGGTCGACGTCGACAGATCGATGCCGGCAGTGGTCGACAGCGGGATCGGCTTCTTCAGCAGCTTCTCGATCTCGGTCAAGTATTTCATCTCGGCCGGGTCGACCAGCGAGATCGCCTCGCCGGTCGCGCCGGCGCGGCCGGTCCTGCCGATCCGGTGGATGTAGTCCTCGGGGACGTGCGGCAGCTCGTAGTTGACGACCAGCGGCAGGTCGTCGATGTCGAGGCCGCGGGCGGCGACGTCGGTGGCGACCAGCACCTCGAGCTTCGCGTCCTTGAAGTCCGACAGCGCCTCGAGGCGCGCGGCCTGGGTCTTGTCGCCGTGGATCGCCGAGGTGACGAGCCCGTCCTTCTCGAGCTGGCGCGCCAGTCGCGAGGCCCCGTGCTTGGTGCGCACGAAGCACAGCACCTGCCGCAGACCGCGTGAACGCACGATGTGCTCGAGGAGGGCACGCTTGTCCTCCTGCGGGCACTTGTAGGCGCTCTGCGTGACCGTCTCCGCGGCGGTGTTGCGCCGCGCGACCTCGATCAGCTGCGGCTGGTTCAAGAGCGAGTCGGCGAGCTTCTTGATCTCGCCGGAGAACGTCGCCGAGAACAGCAGGTTCTGGCGCTTCGCGGTCGCCGGCAACAGCGCCATGATCCGCTTGATGTCGGGGATGAACCCCATGTCGAGCATCCGGTCGGCCTCGTCGAGCACGAAG
Organism: Burkholderiales bacterium; assembly: GCA_046347725.1. Lineage (GTDB taxonomy): Bacteria > Pseudomonadota > Gammaproteobacteria > Burkholderiales > Casimicrobiaceae > VBCG01. The sequence goes on along the minus strand of JAXMFN010000005.1, from coordinate 134,928 downwards.
ATCTCGACCTGCCCCAGGTAGACGCTCTTCTGCTCGATGTGGTCGAGGAGCCGTCCGGGGGTCGCGACCAGGATCTCGACGCCGCCGCGCACGATCGGCAGCTGCTGCTTGATGTCGACGCCGCCGAACACGCAGGTCGAGCGCAGTCCGGTGTGCTTGCCGTAGGTCTTGACCGACTCCTCGACCTGGATCGCGAGCTCGCGCGTCGGCGCGAGGATCAGCGCGCGCACCGGATGGCGTGCCGGTGACGGACTGGTGTTGGCCTGCGGCAGGAGCTTTTGCAGGATCGGCAGTGCGAATCCGGCGGTCTTTCCGGTGCCGGTCTGCGCGCCGCCCATGACGTCGCGACCGGCGAGGATCACCGGAATCGCCTGCGCCTGGATCGGGGTGGGAGTGGTGTAGCCGGCCTCGGCGACCGCCCGCAGCAACTCGGGCGCGAGGCCGAGCGCCTCGAACGACGTGCTCATCTTCGCTTCTCCTGGAACGCCGCCCACTCGCATCGCGAGTTCCGGTCCAGGCTGCGGAATGAACAGTCGGAAAGTGCGACCGGAAACAATGACTTGGCGATTATACCCGAATCCGGGCCCTGGTGGCGATCCGCCGCCGTGCCGCCGGTCAGGCGCCACCGGCCGCCGAGGCCGACCCGGGGGGGAGGACGATGGTGAACGTCGAACCTTCGCCCGGGGTCGAGGCGAGGCGGATCTCGCCGCGCAGGAGTTCGACGGCGCGCGCGACGACCGCGAGGCCGATGCCGGTACCCGGGTGGGCCGAGGTCGGGTGCAGACGCTCGAACATCGCGAAGATCCGCGCGTGGTGCTCGGGCGCGATGCCGATGCCGTGGTCCTCGACCGAGATCTCGACCCGGCCGCCGACCTCCCGCCAGGCGATTCGCACCCGCGGAGGTACGCCGGGCTTCCGGTACTCGAGGGCGTTGGCGACGAGGTTCTGGAGGATCTGCTGGAAGAGCGTCGGATCGCCGCTGACCCGGGCCGGTCCGGGCACGACCTCGACGGCCGCGTCGCGAGCTTCGATCATCGGCCGGAGCTCCTCGAGCACGCGCTCGACGATGCCGGCGAGCGCCACCGGCGCGACTTCGATCGCGCGCCGCCCGAGCTGCGCGAAGGCGAGCAGGTCGTCGATCAGGCGTCCCATGTGTCGGCTCGAGCGGACGATGCTGCCGACCAGCCGTCGTCCTTCGTCGTCGAGCGAGCCGCCGGCGTGTTCGTCGAGGAGCTGGGCGAAGCCGTTGATCGCGCGCACCGGCGCCCGAAGGTCGTGCGAGACCGTGTAGGAGAAGGCCTCGAGGTCGCGGTTCGCGTCGGTGAGACTGCGGGTGCGTTCCGCGACCCGGCGCTCGAGCGTCGCCGCGAGCTCGCGCACCTCCGCTTCGGCGCGGTCGCGCGCCCGGGCCCGCCCGTAGACGTCGAGCGCGAACGATACGTCGTCGGCGACCTGCTGCAGCAGCGAGACCAGCGCGTCGTCGAAGCGACCGCGTTCCTCCGAGTAGACGACCAGCGCGCCGATCACCGCGCCCTCGGCGCGCAGCGGAAACGCCGACGTGGCGCGGAACCCCGCCTGCGCGGCGAGCGGGCGAACGACCACCGCCCGGGGGTCGGCGTCGACGTCGTTGACGACGACCGCGGTCGCGTCGCGGACGGCCGACGCGACCAGACCGGTCTCGAACAGCGCGCCGGGCGCGATCGAGAATGGTTCGCGCCCCGAGGCGCCGAAGGTCGATCCGGACGAGGCGACCGGCACCATCGACTGCGCCCGGGCGTCGTAGTGCGCGACGTAGGCGCCGAGGAACCGGCCTTCGTCGACGACGATCCTGCAGGTGTCGGCGAAGAGCTTGTCCGGATCCTGCGTCCGCACGACCGCCTCGTTGACCCGGGACAGCGCCCGGTACAGCCTCGACAGCCGCTCGATGCGCGCCTCGACCGACTTGCGCTCGGTGATGTCGGACAACATCGCGAGGACGCCGGTGAATCCGCCGTCGGGCCCGCGCAGCGGAGTGGCCGAGATGAACAGCCAGCGCGGTGAGCCCTCGGGCGTGGTCAGCATCGCTTCGTAGCGGCCGGGCGTACCTGCGCGCCGAGCGTCCATGCGCGCCTGGGCGCCGCTCTTGAGCTCGGCCGGCAGAAGGCTGCGGATCGTCTTGCCGAGGAGATCGGACGCGCTCGGCTGGCCGATCAACTTCGCGCCGACATCGTTGGCGAACGTGATCACGCCGTCGGTGCCGTAGAGAATGACGCCCTCCTGCGCGGCCGCGAGGACCAGCGCGAGCCGCTGTTCCGAGTCGAGGAGCTTCGCCTCGACGCGTGGCAGGCGGTCGAGCAGGTCGTTGAGCCGGGTCGCGACTTCCGCGGTCTCCCTCGAGCCCGCGACCGGTGCGCGCGCCGCGGTGTCGCCCTCGGCTACGCGATGCACCGCCTGGGCGATGGCGCGCATCGGCCGTTCGATGCGGCGCGCGGCCAGGAAGGCGGCGAGCCCGGCGATTCCCAGCAGGCCGATTCCCAGGAGCGAGGCGCGAACCGCCGCGTACCGGCTGGCGGCGAGCGCAGCGGCCTCCGGTACCGCCGCGAACGCGACCCAGTCCGTGGCTTCGACCTTTGCCGCTCCGACGATGTAGGACGTGCCGTCGGCACCACGCGCCACTCCGGTACCGTTGCCGACAGCGAGCGCCATCGCCGCGATCGGTGCGCCGCGGATGTCCGTTCCCGGCGCGTGGGTCGGCGGCGAATGCGCGACCACACGGCCGGCCGGGTCGACGACGGCGAGGAAACCGCCCGGCGCCCCCGGGGCGGACTCCTCCGGCTGGGCCAGCCGATCGACGCCGATCGGGATGATGACCGCGCCGGCGGGTTCGCCGCCGGCTCCGGCGACGAGCTCCGCGACCGGAACCATCCAGGTTCCGTCCAGCGGGTTGACGGTGAGTCGGCCGGCGCCGGCGCCACCGGCGCCCATCAGGTCGGCGAAATCCGGGTGATCGGCGACGTTGCGCGGCAACGACGGATGCGGCATCGCGGCGCACACGACCGTGCCGTCGCGCCGGACCGTGATGATCGTGGCGACGTGCGGGAGCAGACCCGCGGTCTCGGACAGACGCGGATCGCATCGACCCGGGTCCAGCGCGCGGATGTCGGGGCGGCGCGAGAGCGCCGCGGCGGACGCGAGCGTGTCGCGTACCACGCGCGTGACGTCGGCGGCGGCGAGTCGCGCGCGCGTGCGGACCTCCGCCTCCGCCGAGGCGCGGTCCTGCGCCGACTCGCGCACGACGTTGACGAACATCATCGCCACCAGCGGCAGGGCCAGGATTCCCGACAGGACCAGGAGCTGCCAGCGCAGCGGCGGCAGCGTTCGTGCGCCCGGGGCGACGGCGTCGACCGTCGCGTCCGGCAGCGCGTACCAGCGCAGCGCCGCGTAGACGTAGGCGCCGGACAGCGCGACGAAGACCAGACCCTTGACCGACTGCGCCCGCGCCCGCGCGGTCTCGCCGGAGAAGAGCAGGGAAACGAGCGCGTCCGATCCCAGGATCCACGCCGCTCCGAGCGCGACGTAGCCCAGCGCCACGGCCAACGCGTAGGGGCGCCACGCGGGGGTCGCGGGGTCGCGCATAGACGGCCATTCTAGGATGCTTCGCCCCGGAACGGCTTTCGACATGCAAAGGAAGGCGTTGCAGGCTACAATAGCGGGCTTTTTCCTCCCAACATCCGCGCCGCTCCCCTTCCGCGTCGCGCCAGGCCCATGTCTCCCGCGCTGCGCAACATCGCCATCATCGCCCACGTCGACCACGGCAAGACGACGCTGGTCGACAAGCTGCTCGTCCAGGCCGGGACGTTCGCCCGCCACCAGCAGGTCGGCGAGCGGGTGATGGACAGCAACGACCTGGAACGCGAGAGGGGCATCACGATCCTGGCGAAGAACTGCGCGATCCGCGTCGGCGATACCCGGATCAACATCGTCGACACCCCCGGTCACGCGGATTTCGGCGGCGAAGTCGAGCGCGTGCTCGGCATGGTCGACGGCGTGCTGCTGCTGGTCGACGCGGTCGAGGGACCGATGCCGCAGACCCGGTTCGTCACGCTGAAGGCGCTGAAGCAGGGATTGCGGCCGATCGTGGTCGTCAACAAGGTCGACCGGCCCGGCGCGCGTCCCGAGTGGGTGGTCAACCAGACGTTCGACCTCTTCGACCGGCTGGGCGCGAACGACGACCAGCTCGACTTCCCGGTGGTCTACGCGTCGGCGCTCAACGGCTGGGCGACGCTCGACGTCAAGGTCGCGAAGGCGCAGGTCGCGCCGGACGGCGGCAGCATGAAGCCGCTCTACGAAACGATCCTCACGCACGTACCGCCGCCGGGGGGCGACGCCGCCGCGCCGTTGCAGTTCCAGGTCTCGGCGCTCGACTACTCGAGCTATGTCGGGCGCTTGGGCATCGGCAGGGTCCGGCGAGGGACGATCCGCGCCGGCGCCGAGGTCGCGGTGCTGCACGGGCCGCCGGCCGAGAGCGTCGTGCCGCCGAAGGCGCGCGTCGGTCAGGTGTTCACGTTCTCCGGCCTCGACCGCGTGCCGGTCGACGAGGCGCAGGCCGGCGACATCGTGCTGGTGACCGGCGTCGAGGACCTGACGATCGGGACGACACTCGCCGATCCGGGCGCGCCCGAGGCGCTGCCGGCGATCGCCGTCGACGAGCCGACGCTGGCGATGACGTTTCAGGTCAACAGCTCACCGCTCGCCGGCCGCGAAGGCAAGTACGTGACCTCGCGAAACCTGCGCGAGCGGCTGGCGAAGGAGCTGCTGACCAACATGGCGCTGCGGGTCGAGGACACGGCCGACACCGACGTGTTCGCGGTCTCGGGGCGCGGCGAACTGCACCTGACGATCCTGATCGAGAACATGCGTCGCGAGGGCTACGAACTCGCGGTGTCGCGGCCGCGCGTGGTCACCCGCGAGATCGGGGGCGTCGTCGAGGAGCCGTACGAGCACCTGTCGGTCGACGTCGAGGACGCCCATCAGGGAGCCGTGATGCAGGAGCTCGGCGCGCGGCGCGGCGAGCTCACGCACATGGAGTCCGACCAGCGCGGACGCACGCGCCTCGACTACCGGATTCCGGCGCGGGGGCTGATCGGCTTCCAGGGCGAGTTCATGAACCTCACGCGCGGCACCGGTCTCATGAGCCACGTGTTCGACGGCTACGCGCCGCTCAAGGGGGAGATCCCCGAGCGGCGCAACGGCGTGCTGGTCTCGCAGGACGACGGCGCCGCGGTCGCCTACGCGTTGTGGAACCTCCAGGAGCGCGGGCGGATGTTCGTCTCGCCGGGCGAACCGGTCTACGAGGGGATGGTCATCGGCATCCACTCGCGGGACAACGATCTGGTCGTCAACCCGATCAAGGAAAAGAAGCTCACCAACGTCCGGGCCGCCGGCAAGGACGAGGCGATCCTGCTCACGCCGCCGATCCGGCTCACGCTCGAATACGCGGTCGAGTTCATCGCCGACGACGAGCTGGTCGAGGTGACGCCGAAGTCGATCCGCATCCGCAAGCGCTTCCTCAAGGAGCACGAGCGCAAGCGCGCGAGTCGCGAGACCGTCGGCGCGGCGGGCTGAGTCGCGCGTTCAGCCGGGGACGCGGGCGGCCCTGATCGCCGGCACCTCCAGGATCCGGCGCGTGCCGGCGGGCGGCGGGGCGAGCACGGCGGCGACCAGCGCGTCGACCATCCGCCGCCGCGTGACGAAGCCCAGCCGTCGCGCGCGGTCCCGGGTGGCGGGGATGCGCTCGAGCAGCCAGGCGATCGGGACGAGCGGGAGCGGCCACCAATGGCCCGGCCCGAGCACGTACCAGGGGCGCAGGATCGTCGCGGTGAGCCCGGCGCCTTCGATCGCCGCCTCGCCGGCCTCGCGTGCCGCGACGTAGGCGCGCATCAGCGGCGCCGGATGGGCGACGCTGACGTAAACGAGATGCGCCGCGCGGCGGGCGACGGCGGCGGCGACGCCGGCCTCGATCGACGCCAGGTCGACGCGCAGGAACTCCGAGGCCTTCGACGGCGACGGATGCGGCGTGCCGACGAGGTGGACGAGCGTCGCGCCGTCGGGCAGGGCGGCCGCGACCGAGTCGGCGGCGAGCGCGTCACCGACGACCGGTCGCGCGCCCGGCGCGACGCGCCCGGTCGAGCGCTCGCGGCACAGCACGCGCACCCGGCGGCCCCGGGCGACGAGCGCGCTGACGAGCGGAAAACCCAGATAGCCGGTCCCGCCGGTGACGAGGATCGGCGATGCGGCCGGGCAGGCGCTGTCCATGTCGGCGACTACGCCGAACCGCGCCCGGTGGATGCACGGCGGCGCGACCGGGCGCGGGCGCCGCGGGCGGCGCCGGATCGGCGACAATGGCCGGGAAATCGGACCGCCGCCATGACCCCGCCCGCCGCCGCCCTGTCGCGCTTCGCGACGATCGCGCTCGCCAACGTCGTCACCGAGTATCCGAACAAACCCGATCACGTGCTCGCGACGCCCGCGGATCTGGTCGCGACGAAAGCGCTGCACCCGGCGTTCTACGGCAGCTACGACTGGCACTCGTGCGTGCACATGCATTGGCTGCTGGTGCGGGTCCGCAGGCTTCGTCCGGCGCTGCCGGAGCGCGATCGGATCGACGCCACGCTCGACGCGCACTTCGCCCCGGCCGCGATCGCCGCGGAGGCGGCCTATCTCGACCGGCCGCACTCGGCGACGTTCGAGCGTCCGTACGGCTGGGCCTGGCTGCTCGAGCTCGCGCGCGAGCTCGCCTCCTGCGACGACGCGCGGTCGCGGGCCTGGTCCGCCGCGATCGCGCCGCTCGCCGACCGGTTCGCCGCCCGATGGCTGTCCTGGCTTCCCCGGGCACGCTATCCGGTCCGCTACGGGACGCACGCGAACTCGGCCTTCGGGCTCGCCTTCGCGCTCGACTACGCGCGCGCCGCGGGCGCGTCCGACCTCGAGTCCGCCTGCGTCTCGCGCGCCCTCGACTGGTTCGAAGCCGACCGCGACGTGCCGATCGGCTGGGAGCCCTCCGGCGCCGACTTCCTGTCGCCGGCGCTGATGGAGGCCGACCTGATGCGACGCGTCTTGCCGCGAGCGCGCTACCGCGCCTGGCTCGATGGCTTCCTGCCCGGGCTCGCGCGGGGTCGCGCGCTGCCGGCACCCGCCGAGGTCGGCGATCGGACCGATGCACAGATCGTCCATCTGGACGGGCTCAATCTGTCGCGTGCCTGGAACCTCGACTCGATCGCCGGCGGGCTCGAACCGGACGACGCGCGGCGCGCGGTGCTGGCGGCGGCGGCCGAACAGCACCGGCGGGCCGGATGGGCCGGACTCGACAGCGCCGACTACATGGGCTCGCACTGGCTCGCGACTTTCGCCTTGCTGGCGATCGGCGAACGCGCTCCGGAACCGGTCGCCTGAGCCCGTCGCACACGTGCCTGATGGCGAGATAGGTTCTAGAATCGCAGCGCCATGTCGGACACCCAACTCCTCGTCGCGATGCTGGTGGCGGTCGTCGTCGCGGGAATCGTCGCGATCGCCGTCGCTGCGACGCTTGCTGCCCGAATCGCCGCGCTGCTGCGTGAACGCGAGGCCCAGACCCGGGAACTCGCGGTGCTGGCGAAGGAGCTCGCCATCGTCCGCGCCCAGGGAATCGACCTCGAGCGCGATCTGAAGCACGACCAGCAGGCGGCGCGCGCCGAGACCCGGCAGGACCTCGCGATCGCGCGCAGCGACCAGGCGCAGGCGGCGCAGACGCTGCGCGCCGAGGTCGGCGATCGGCTGAGCCAGCTCACCTCGGCGACGCAGCAGCAGTTCGGCGCCCTGGCGCAGGGACAGGCGGACGCGCTCAAGGCCTTCGGCGATCGGCTGGTCGAGTTCTCACGCTCGACGCAGGACGCGCTCCACTCGGCCTCCCGGCAGCAGGCCGAGCAGGCGAAGACCACCGCCGACCGGCTGCAGGCGCTGACCGTCGCGAACGACCAGAAGCTCGAGGCGATCCGCGGCAGCGTCGAGCAGCGCCTCGACCAGGTTCGCACCGAGAACACCGCGAAGCTGGAAGAAATGCGCGCGACCGTCGACGAGAAGCTGCAGGCGACGCTGGAGGCCCGGCTGGGCGCGTCGTTCAAGCAGGTGTCCGACCGCCTCGAACAAGTCCACAAGGGATTGGGCGAGATGCAGACGCTCGCCGTGGGCGTCGGGGACCTCAAGCGCGTGCTGTCCAACGTCAAGTCCCGGGGTGTCTGGGGCGAGGTGCAGCTCGGGACCCTGCTGGCCGACCTGTTGGCGCCGTCGCAGTACGCTCAGAACGTGGCGACGCGTCCGGGCAGCGGCGAGAGGGTCGAGTTCGCCGTCCGCTTCCCCGGGCGCGGCGACGCCGGCCCTTGCTGGCTGCCGATCGACGCGAAATTCCCGCTCGAGGACTGGCAGCGCCTGCAGGACGCGGTCGAACGCGCCGACGCCGCGATGGTCGAGGCGAGCCGCCGTGCGCTCGACGCGTTCTTCAAGACACAAGCGCGGACGATCCGCGACAAGTACGTCGAGCCGCCGCACACGACCGACTTCGCGGTCCTGTTCGTGCCGACCGAAGGCCTCTACGCGGAGGCCGTCGCGCGACCCGGGCTCGCCGACGGCCTGCAGCGCGAATTCCGGGTGACGCTCGCCGGTCCGACCACGCTCGCGGCGATGTTGAACAGCCTTCAGTTGGGCTTCCGCACGCTCGCCATCGAGAAGCGTTCGACCGAGGTCTGGCGCGTGCTGGGCGCGGTCAAGACCGAGTTCGGACGCTTCGGCGACATCCTCGCGAAGACGCGCGAGCGTCTCGACCAGGTCGGCAAGACGCTCGACGACGCCGGGCGCAAGAGCACGACGATCGCGCGCAAGCTGCGCGACGTCGAGGCGCTGCCCGAGGTCGAGGCCGACCGGCTGCTGACCGGCGACCCGGCCGAACCGATCGACATCGGGCCGGACGGCGACGCCGGCGAGCTCAAGTAGCGTCGTGTTCGAGGCGCTCAAGCGCTGGCGCCGCGGGCGGGTGCTCGCGGCGGCGGCGATCCCCGACGGTTTGTGGCGCGAGGCGGTCGACGCGCTCACGTTCCTCGGCTCGTGGAGCGTGCGGGATCTCGGGCGCCTGCGCGAGCTCGTCGTGCTCTTCCTCGACGCGAAAGGTGTCGTCGGCGCCGGCGGCCACGAGGTCACGCCTCTACAGCGCGTGGTGATCGCCGCCCAGGCCTGCGTGCTGGTGCTCGAGCTCTCGCTCGACTGGTACGACGATTTCGAGAACGTCGTCGTCTATCCGGAACAGTTCGTGCCGGACTGGACCTGGGAGGACGAGGCGGGCGTCGTTCACACCAACGACGGGCCGCTGTCGGGCGAGGCGATGCCGGGGGGGCCGGTCGCGCTGTCGTGGCCCGATGTCGAGGCGTCCGCCGATTTCGAGTCGACCGGGATGAACCTCGTCATCCACGAGTTCGCGCACAAGCTCGACATGAAGGACGGGGACGCCAACGGTTGTCCACCGCTCCCCCGCGACCTCTCGCCGCAGCGCTGGAAGGCCGACCTCGCGGCTGCTTACGACGATTTCGTGGCGCGCGTGGATCGCGGCCTGGAGACGGCGATCGACCCGTACGCCGCCGAGAGCCCGGGAGAGTTCTTCGCCGTGCTCTCGGAGGTCTTCTTCGCCGCGCCGGGCGATCTGTTCGACGCCTACCCCGACGTCTATCGGCAGTTCGTCGGGTTCTACCGGCAGGACCCGCTGGCCAGGCTCGACGCGGCGGTGCGCGGCGTCCGGTAGCGCGCCACCGGGCTGCGGCGCGACGCGGCCGGTGCATCGCGTCGGTGGACGCCGGTCACCGGCGCCACTCGGACAGATCCCAGCCCAGCATCGATTCGAGCTCGCGGATGTCGGCGTCGTAGAGGCGGACCAGCCGCCGCCGGTCCTCCGGGCGCATCGGCTCGTCGTACTCGCCCTCGTTGTGGGATTCCGCGGTGAACGTCGCCAGCGGCTCGAGTCCGAGGAAATCGGTGATCGCCGCCAGCGTCTCGCCGGGATTTCCGCGGAGGTCCGTGCTCTTGAGGATCAACGTCTGTTCGCGCGGGAAGCTCTCCCAGAGTCTGGCGATCTGCCGCGCGTAGAAGCCGCGGTCGGCGTAGGAGCCGCCGCGCCGGTTGCGGGGCGGCGAGTTCCGCAGCCGCTCCGGCTCGGCGTCGAGCGCGGCCGCGAAATCGAGCGGCTCGGCGTCGCGTTGACGCCGCATGTTCCAGTGCGAGTACGCGCGCGACGAAGGGTCGCGCAGCAACAGGATCCAGCGCATCGCGGGGTTGTAGGTCCGGATCCGCTCGACTGCGCCCGGCCACCAGAGGTACGACGGTGTCGCGTCGCCGCACAACCGGTCGAACAACCGCTCGCCCCACATCGCGTGGTAGGGCGCGGGATCCGGCATGCCGGAGGCGAAGCGCTCGTCGTCGTCGAACCAGTGCGGCTCCTTCTGGCGGCCCATCGCGACCGCCGGATGATCGCGAAGCATCCGGTCGAGCGAGGTGGTACCGCCTTTCTGCACGCCGCCGACGACGAAGTCGACCCTGGGGTCGAGGCCGAACGCAGGACCGGACATGGTCAGGCCCGCGCACGCGCGGCGACCGGCATCGGATAGAGGACGTCCAAGGCGATCGTGCCGCCGGTCGGCTGGACCAGGCGCACGTGGCGGCGCTCCAGCTCGCGGGCGTGCCGGACGCCGCAGCTGTGCGCGATCATGTCGATTTCCTTGTTCATGTTCAGCGCGTAATGGGCCACGCGCAGGTACTTCTCCTCGACGACCAGCCCTCGCTGCAGGCGCGGGTTGTGCGTGGTGATCCCGGTCGGGCAGGTGTTCGTATGACAACGCAGCGCCTGGATGCAGCCGAGCGCGAACATGAATCCGCGCGCGGTGTTGACGAAGTCGGCGCCGCAGCACAGCGCCCAGGCGGCGCGCGCCGACGTGACGAGCTTCCCCGACGCGATCAACCGGATCCGCGGCTTCAGGCCGGCGGCGACCAGCGCGTCGGCGACGCGCGGCAGCGCCTCGTCGATCGACAGTCCGACGTGGTCGGCGAGCGCCTGTGGCGCCGCGCCGCTGCCGCCCTCGCCGCCGTCGACGACGAAGAAGTCGGGCGCGAACTCGAGTCCGCGCGCGAGGATGCGCTCGGTCATCTCGTTGGCGAAATAGCGTCCGCCGATCGCGGTCTTGACGCCCACCGGCTTGCCGGTCAGGTCGCGCAACCACGCGATCCGGTCGAGGAGGTCGTCCATCGACGCGATGTCGGTATGCCGGTTCGGACTGATCGAGTCCTCGCCGACCGGAATGCCGCGGATCCGGGCGATCAGCGGCGTCACCTTCGCGGCCGGCAGCACGCCGCCCTTCCCGGGCTTGGCGCCCTGCGACAGCTTGATCTCGAAGGCCCGCACCGACTCGTGCGCGGCGATCTCCCGGATCTTCGCCTCGTCGTAGCCGCCGCGGGCGTCGCGCACGCCGTACTTCGCCGTGCCGATCTGCATGATGACGTCGCAGCCGCCTTCGAGGTGGAACGGCGACAGACCGCCTTCGCCGGTGTCCATCCAGCATCCGGCTTCCTTCGCCCCGCGCGAGAGCGCGCGCACGGCGGGCTCGGAGATCGCGCCGAAGCTCATGCCGCTGACGTTGACCACCGAACGGGCGGTGAACGGCGTGCGGCACCAGCCCTCGCCGATCACCAGCGGTGGCGTCGGCAGCCGGTCGGATTCCAGCACCGGGAACGGCGCGTTGACGAAGATCAGCGCGCCGGGCGCGTGCAGATCGTAGGTCGAGCCGAAGCCGATCACGCCGCCTTCGTTCTTGGCCAGCCGGTAGACCCAGGAGCGCGTCGAGCGGTTGAACGGCATCTCCTCGCGGTCGTTGGCGAAGAAGTACTGCCGGAAGTACTCGCCCAGCTCCTCGAACCAGTAGCGGAACCGCCCGATCACCGGGAAATTGCGCAGGACCGTGTGCTGTTTCTGCGTGACGTCGCGGACGAACATCACGAACAGCGCGACGACCAGCGCGATGGCTGCGAGCGTCCCGAGCCCGGCCTTCATGAACTGCATCCAGTCCCAGTCCATCGATATCCCTCGCAGGCCCGGCGGCGGGGCGCCGGCGCCGCCGCAATCTACCACGACGACCGCGGCCCGGCGCAGGCGGCCCGGGCGCGATCGGTCCCGCGTGTGGCGACGCGTGGTGCCCGAGGTCTCAGGTCCGCGCGCCGGTCCGGGCGAGCACGATCACCGCGGCCAGGATCAGCGCGCCGCCGCCGACCTGCCAGGGTCCGGTCCGTTCGCCGAGCACCCAGGCCGCCAGGACGATCGTCACGACCGGCTCGACGGTGGACAGCGCCGAGGCGCGCGTCGGACCGATGCGGCCCAGTCCGGCGAAGAACATCGTGATCGCGGCGACGGTCGACACGAGCGCGATCGCCGCGACGGCGAGCCAGCCGTGTGCGCCGGCCGGCCACGCGGGCCCGCGGATCGCCGCGACGGCGTCGTAGACGACGGCAGCGCTGGCGATGATCACCGTCGACATCGCCAACGGTTCGACGCGCGCGGCGACGCCGCTGCCGACGACGATGTAGACGGCGTAGAGGAGCGCCGCGAGCAGGCCGAAGCCGACGCCGGCGGGATGGATCGCGGCGTCGCTGGCCGCGAGCGAGGGCACGACGGTCAGCGCCGTTCCGACGAGGGCGACGGCGATCGCCGCCAGCCCGGCCGGCGGCAGGCGTTCATGCAGTCGCCAGGCGGCGAGCCCGGCCACGATCGCCGGGTGCAGATAGAGCAGCAGCGCGATCAGGCCCGCCGGCGCCAACGTCAGCGCGGTGAAGAAGCTCGCCGCCTGGCCCGCGTAACCGATCGCACCCATCGCCACCAGCACGGCGAGGTCGCGCCCCTTGGGCCAGGTCACGCGAGCGGCGGCGCACGCCGCGCCCATGACGATGGCGGCGATCGTGAATCGCAGTGCCAGCAGCGTGGCGGTGTCGACGCCGTCGGCGTAGGCCTGCCGCGCGAAGATCGCGAGCGCGCCGAACGCCGCCGCCGAGCCGACGACCAGCGCGACGCCGGCGGCGCCTCGCCTGGCGGGCTCCGCAGGCGTCACGCGGGCGGGCGCCGGGCCGATTTCGGGCGGAAGGCGCTGCAGACCGTCTCGTCCGTCTCGATGTACGGACCGCCGATCAGGTCGAGACAATAGGGCACGGCGGCGAAAACGCCCGGCACCACGACGCGTCCCGTCGCGTCGCGCGCGCCTTCGAGCGTTTCCCGGATCGCCTTCGGTTGTCCGGGGAGATTGAGAATCAGCGAGCGGCCGCGGATCACCCCGACCTGGCGCGACAGGATCGCGGTCGGGACGAACGCGAGCGAGATCTGGCGCATCTGCTCGCCGAATCCGGGCATGACCTTGTGCGCGATCGCGAGCGTCGCCTCGGGCGTCACGTCGCGCGGCGCCGGTCCGGTTCCGCCGGTCGTCAGTACCAGGTCGCATCCGGCCACATCGGTGAGCTCGATCAACGTGCGCTCGATGACCGGCTGCTCGTCGGGAATCAGACGCTTCTGGCTGCGCCACGGCGTCTTCAGCGCCTTGGTGAACCACTCCTCCAGAGCGGGCAGGCCCGCGTCGGCGTAGATCCCGCCGGAGGCGCGGTCGGAGATCGAAACCAGTCCCAGCGTGAGCGTCGTCATCGTTCTCGTCGTGTCGGTCGGGCGGTGCGGTGGTAGGGCGGAGGCCGCGAAAGGTCCGCAGCGGGGGGCCGAAGCGCTCTAGTCTTGCCCGCTGACGCGCCGAAGCAGGCGGAACAGCTCGCGCGCGGCGCGCGGTGCCGAACTCCCTTCGGCGCCCTGGCGGGCGGCGGCGATCGCGCGGGCGAGCTCGACGCGGTCCGCGGCCGGATGTTCGGAGACGAACCGATCGATCGCCGAGGGGTCTTCGAGGAGCCGGGTTCGCCAGGTCTCCAGCGCCGCGAACCGCGCCTTTTGCGCGCGCGGCACCTCGTTCCTGCGGTCGAGCGCCGCGCGGATCGGCTCGGGGTCGACGTCGCGCATCAGGCGGCCGACGTACTGCATCTGCCGCCGGCGACCTTCGTGGGCGGTGATCCTGCGCGCCTGCCCGATCGCGTCGGCGAGGGTTTCGGGCAGGTCGAGTTCGGCGAGCCGGCGCGGCTCCACGTCGACCAGCGCCTCGCCGAGCGCCTGAAGATCGTGCATCGCCTGCTTGCGACGGGTCTTGGACTCGCGGGTAGGCGCGGCACCGACCGAATCGGCCGACATCTCCTCACGGGCGGACGGGCGGTTTTTCATGGGCATGTGCGAAGGGGCCTTTGCTATGATAAAGGAGGCGCTAGAACGAGCCGGGCGCCCCCCGACGCTCCGGCCCGCCGGCCCCCTCCGCCGGCCGACCGACCGCCGGCCTGCGCCGGCGACGCCAGTTCCGACCACGCGATGACCGCCACCGCAGAACGCCTCGCCGACCGGGCCTCCCGGGGCTCGCGCTTTCCGGTCGCGACCGCCGAGCTGGAAGCGGTCGCCGGCGAGGTCCTGCGCGCCGCCCGCGCCGGCGGCGCGACTGCCGCCGAGGCCGAGGTGTCCCAGGGCATCGGCCAGAGCGTCACCGTGCGCAAGTCCGAAGTCGAGACGATCGCCTACAACCGCGACAAGGGCGTCTCGGTCACCGTCTACCTGGGCCGGCGACGCGGGCACGCGAGCAGCGCGGACTTTTCCCGCGACGCGATCCGCGCGAGCGTCGACAAGGCGCTGGCGATCGCGCGCCACACGGCCGAGGATCCCTGCGCCGGACTGGCCGACGCCGAGCGGCTCGCCCGGGCCTGGCCGGATCTCGATCTCTACCATCCGTGGAACCTGACGGTCGACGAGGCGATCGAGTTGGGCCGCGAGGCCGAAGCCGCCGCGCTCGGCGTCGATCCGCGGATCGCCAACTCCGACGGCGCGACGGTGTCGCGCGGCGAGAGCGAATTCGTCTACGCGAACACGCTGGGCTTCTGCGGCGGCTACCGGAGCTCCCGACATCACATCGACGTCAGCGTCATCGGCGAGGGCGACGAGGGCATGCAGCGCGACTACTGGTACTCGGCCGCGCGCGCGCCCGCCGATCTGCTGCCCGCTCGGGCCGTCGGTCGCATCGCCGGAGAGCGCACCGCGCGTCGGCTCGGAGCGCGGCCCCTCGCGACGACCGAATGCCCGGTGATCTTCGAGGCACCCGAAGCGGTCGACCTCGTCGGCGCGTTCGTGCAGGCGGTGTCCGGCGGCAGCCTCTACCGCCGCAGTTCGTTCCTGCTGGACTCGCTCGGCACGCCGGTGTTCGCGCCTCACGTCACGATTCGAGAGGAACCCCACCTCGCCCGGGCGCGCGGCAGCGCCCCGTTCGACGCCGAGGGCGTGGCGACTTCGCCCAGGACCGTCGTCGACCGGGGAACGGTGAGCGGCTATTTCCTCGGCAGCTACTCGGCTCGCAAGCTCGGGCTCGCAACCACCGCCAACGCCGGCGGCAGCCACAACCTCGTCGTCTCGCACGGCGACGACGACCTCGAGGGTCTGATGCGCCGGATGGGTCGCGGACTGCTGGTCACCGAGCAGCTCGGCAGCGGGGTCAACGGTGTGACCGGCGACTACTCCCGCGGCGCCGCCGGCTTCTGGGTCGACGGCGGCGAGATCGCGCATCCGGTCGAGGAGGTGACGGTCGCCGGAAACCTCAAGGACATGTTCCGCGACATCGTCGCGGTCGGCCGCGACGTCGACACCCGAGGCGCGCGCCACGTCGGGTCGATGCTCGTCGGCCGGATGACGGTCGGAGGACGCTGATGGCGTACCCGCAGCGCGCCGTGCCGTCGGCGTCCCGATCGTCCAGCCGGATCGTCGCCTGGGTCCGGCGGTTGTCCGACCCGATGTCGTCGGCCGGTCACGCCGCCCGCTGGATTTCGGAGTTGCCGGCCGGCGACGTGCTGGCGATCCAGAAGGAGGCGCTCGACCTCGTCGCCGGGTTCCCCGGGTCGCGCCGCGACGTCGGTCCCGGACAGGTCGAGGCGCTGCTGCGCATCGACGCGCGGATGGAGCCGGTGATCGCCGAGATCACCAAGCAGTACACGGCGAGCTACCAGAAGAGCTCGACGGTCGAATCGCGACTGTGGCACGGGGCGTTCGACCTGGTGAAGGCATTCATCGGCGCCTACCAGATCGCGCTGAAATCCGGTTACCCGCGCGCCGACAACCGGCGCTGGCGGCCGATCCTGCCCTGGGTGCTGGTGCGGCTCGCCCACCACCGGGCGCTCGACGGCAAGTTCCGCCTGTTCCGCTACAGCCATTGGATCCCGGCGCAGTGGCGCGACGTCCACGAGCTCTACGAATTCGCGCGGATGCGCGGCTGGCAGCGCGAGCAGCTCGTCTTCGGCGGAGGCGCCTTCGCCCATCCCGGCATCACGCTCGAGCAGGAGTACGTCCAGACGCTGCTCCTCATGCGGCTCGACTCCGGCAATTTCACGCCCGACCAGGTCGAATGGGTCGCGCGTCAGCTCGCCGATTGGGCGCCATCGCTGACGCTCGCTCCGCCGCCGGGCGAGGGCGCCGGTTTCTTCGTCGACCTGACCGGCTCGCAGGGATTGCGGCGCCGGGATAAGCCGATCGCCGGGGGACGGCTGATGTACGCCGACCTCGCCCCGATCTACGCCCGGATCGTCGAGCGCATGCGCTGGCTACCCGAGCAGGACGACGCCCCGGTCGAGCCGGGCGATCTGCCGCCTCGCGAACAACGGCTCCTGTTGATGAGGCTCGCGTCGATCTACGGACCGGAGGCGATCGCCCGCGCGCCGCGCGCCGAGCGTTTCCGCACCGAGGCCCAGGTGAGGGTGGTCACCGGCCTGCCGGCGTTGACCCGCGCGATCGCCGAAATCGAGCGCCTGCCCGACCAGGCCCGGGTTCCGGGCGTCTCCGCCGCCTACGACGAGGTCACCCAGATGGTGAACCCGACGGCGAACCCGGAGAGCGTCGCCAAGCGGATCCGGGGCACCTACTGGACGATGGGGGACCGCAGCGACACCGGCTGCCGCCTCGCGGCTCCGGCGAAGGACGCGCCGGCGAAACTGGGCGAGCTGATCGCGATCCAGGAAGGCGAGCGCTGGACGCTGGCGGCGGTCCGGCGGATGCAGCGCCTGCAAGTCGACGAGATCACCGTCGGGGCCGAAGTCATCGCCAGTCGCATGGTCCGGGTGATGCTGCGCAGCTGGTCGGCCCCGAGCGAGGGCGGGCGGCACGATGGCGACCGGCCGTTCTTCGGCATCTACCTGCCGGCGCATCCGGACAACCGGCAGGTCGCTCAACGTAGCCTCATCGGTCCCGAGGACAAATTCGCGCCCGGCGGCCTGGTCGAGCTCGATACCGGAAACGCCCGCTACCTCGTCCGTTTCACCCAGATGCTCGAACGGCAGCCCGGCTGGGCCTGGGCGATGTTCTCCGCGGTCCGCAAGCTGTCGCCCTAGGCACTTCGTTCCCCGTTCCTGCCGCCGTCGGGCCGTTCGCGCGCCGGGGCGTCTGGCGAACGGGATTTCCGCTAGAATCCGCCCCCACCGGCCCGGCCGGCCCCCGAGCGACGCCGCGCAGACGGCTGCCGGAGGGCGGATGCCGGGGCCGATCGTCCTGCCTACACCCGTCGGTGCGCCCGACATCTCGCGAGGAGTGGTCCCTATGGAACGTCGTTCCTTCCTGAAGAACACCGGACTGGCCGGCATCCTGGCCGCCGGGTCGGCGCCCGCGTTCGCGCAGGCTCCGACGATCAAGTGGCGTTGCGCTTCGAGCTTCCCGAAGTCGCTGGACACGATCTACGGAACGGCCGAGACGGCCGCGAAGGCGCTGGCCGAGGCGACCGGCGGACGCTTCCAGATCCAGGTGTTCGCCGCCGGCGAAATCGTGCCGGGGCTCCAGGTCGCGGACGCAGTCCAGAACGGCACGGTCGAATGCGGCCACACCGCGCCCTACTACTACATCGGCAAGGACCCGACGTTCGCGTTCGGGACGGCGATCCCGTTCGGCCTCAACCAGCGCCAGTTCGACGCCTGGTGGTACTTCGGCCAGGGCAAGGAGCTCTACAACGAGTTCCTCAAGGACTACAACATCGTCTCGGTCCTGTGCGGCAACACCGGCGCGCAGATGGGGGGCTGGTACCGCAAGGAGATCAAGACGGTCGCCGACCTCAAGGGCCTCAAGATGCGCATCGGCGGCTTCGCCGGCCAGGTGCTCGCGAAGCTGGGCGTGGTGCCGCAGCAGATCGCCGGCGGCGACATCTATCCGTCGCTCGAGAAGGGCACGATCGACGCCGCCGAGTGGGTCGGCCCGTACGACGACGAGAAGCTCGGCTTCAACAAGGTCGCCAAGTTCTACTATTACCCGGGCTGGTGGGAAGGCGGGCCGGCGCTTCACATGTTCGTGAACGGCGCCAAGTGGAACGAGCTGTCGGCCGAGTACAAGGCCGCGTTCAACAACGCCTGCGCCGAAGGCAACACCTGGATGATGGCGAAGTACGACGCGCAGAACCCGGCGGCGCTGCGCCGGCTGGTCGCCGGCGGCACGCAGCTGCGTCCGTTCCCCAAGGCGGTGATGGACGCCTGCTACGACGCGGCGATCGAGCGCTACAACGAAGAGAGCGCCAAGAACCCGAAGTGGAAGAAGATCTACGACAACTACACGGCGTTCCAGAAGGAACAGGTGCTCTGGTTCCGCGTCTGCGAGAACAACTACGACAACTACATGTCGACCGCCGGCCAGAAGCCGGCGGCGGCGGCGAAGGGCGCGCCGGCCAAGAAGTCGTAACCGACGCCGGTCCGGTCGCCGAAGGCCCGCGGGCGCGAGTCCGCGGGCCTTCTTGTTTGCGCGGCGGCGCGACGGGGCGCTACTTGGACTTGAAGGCGTCCTGAAGCGCCTGTCCGGCTTTCTCCTCGTCCTTCTGCTGCTCCTGCAGCATTCGCTCGAGCGGGTCGCCACTCTTCGGCGCGCCCTCCGACGACTTGCCGCTCTCGTCGGATTTCTCCCCGCCCGCGGGTTCCGGTTCGGCGGCGGGCGCCTCCATGCCCGGGATCTGGATCTCGATCTTGGTCGGATCGACCTTGGGCGCATCGTCCTTGTAGACCATGACCATCTGCGGGAACAGGATCACCAGACCGACCATGATCACCTGGATCACGACGTAGGGCACGGCGCCCCAATAAATCTGCCCGGTGGTGATCGGCGCCATCGTCTTCTTGGTCAGCTTGTCGACGTACTCCTGCGTCGGCGCGACGCTGCGCAGGTAGAAGAGGGCGAAGCCGAACGGCGGGTGCATGAACGACGTCTGCATGTTGACGCCGAGGAGCACACCGAACCAGATCAGGTCGATTCCGAGCTTCTCGGCGACCGGACCCAGCAACGGCACGACGATGAACGACAGCTCGAAGAAGTCGAGGAAGAACGCGAGCAGGAACACGAGCACGTTGACGACGATCAGGAAGCCGGTCTGCCCGCCCGGCAGGCTCGTCAGCAGGTGCTCGACCCACTTGTGGCCGTCGACGCCGTAGAAGGTCAGGCTGAACACCCGGGCGCCGATCAGGATGAACACGACGAAGGCCGTCAGCTTCGCGGTCGTCTCCATGCCCTGGCGCATCAGCTTCCAGGACAGACGGCTGCGCGCGACCGCCATGATGAGCGCGCCCATCGCACCCATCGCGCCGCCTTCGGTCGGCGTTGCGACGCCCAGGAAGATCGTCCCCAGCACGAGGAAGATCAGCGCGAGCGGCGGGATGAGGACGAAGGTGACCCGCTCGGCGAGGCGCGAGAGCAGACCCAGGTGCAGCGACCGGTTGACCAGCGCCGACGCGAACGCGATGCCGCCGCCGACCAGCATGCAGACGACCAGGCGCTCGTCGGTGGCCATGCCGGGGTGTTTGGCACCGAGGTAGAGGTGCCAGAACGCGACCGCGGCCCCCGCGGAGAGGAGGGTCAGCACGAGCAGCGATCGCGTCCCCGGGCTCCCGTCGTCCTCGCGGATCGTGCGCGCCTCCGGCGGCAGCGCCGGCACCCAGGCCGGTCGGACGATCGACACCAGCAGCGTGTAGCCGGCGTAGAGCCCGGCCAGCACGACGCCGGGGATGAAGGCGCCGGCGTACATGTCGCCGACCGAGCGGCCGAGCTGGTCGGCCATGATGATCAGCACGAGCGACGGCGGAATGATCTGCGCGAGCGTGCCCGAGGCGGCGATCGTGCCGGAGGCGAAGCGCCGATCGTAGCCGTAGCGCAGCATGATCGGCAGCGAGATCAACCCCATCGAGATGACGCTGGCGGCGACGACACCGGTGGTCGCCGCGAGCAACGCGCCGACGAAGATGACCGCGTAGGCGAGTCCGCCGCGGATCGGCCCGAAGAGCTGGCCGATCGTGTCGAGCAGGTCCTCGGCCATGCCCGATCGCTCGAGAATCAACCCCATGAACGTGAAGAAGGGGATCGCGAGCAGCGTGTCGTTCGACATGATCCCCCACAGCCGCTCGGGCAGCGCGCCGAAGAGCGACGGGGAAAGCAGTCCCAATTCGATGCCGATCAGGCCGAAGACGATGCCGTTCGCCGCCAGCGCGAAGGCGACCGGGTAGCCCAGCAGCAGGAACACGACCAGCGCCGCGAACATCAGCGGCGCCATGTTGGCGACGAGGAACGCGGTCATGCGTCGGTCTCCGGGCGGGCGGTCGTCGGTCGATGCGGGAGGGTCACGGCGTCTCCCCGCGCTGGCGCAGGATCTCTTCGGCCAGTTCCTCCTCGGCGGTCTTGACCTGGATCCTCTCGGACGGGTCCGGTCCCAGGCCGCGCAGGAAGGCGATCCGCTTGATCAGTTCGGAAACGCCCTGCAGTCCCAGGAGAGTGAACCCGGCCGGCACGAGGATCTTCGCCGGCCAGAGGATGAGCCCGCCGGCCGACGACGAGATCTCCCCGCTCGCGTAGGCGCGCAGGAACCACGGCCACGACTCGTAGAGGATCAGCGCGACCATCGGGAACAGGAAGAACGCCGTTCCGAACAGATCGATCCAGGTCTGCGTGCGCTTGGAGAATCGTCCGGCGATCACGTCGATGCGGATGTGCTCGTTGCGCAGCAGCGTCCAGCCGGCGCACAGCAGGAAGATCGCGGCGAACAGGTACCACTGGACCTCGAGGAAGGCGTTCGAGCTCATGTCGAAGACCTTGCGCACGATCGCGTTCGACGCCGAGATGACGACGGCCGCGAGCACGAGCCAGAGCACGGCGCGGCCGATCCGTTCGTTGAGCGCGTCGATGAGCTTCGCCAGCCCGATCAGCCCGTTCATGAATCCTCCGCTGGGCACCGCCGGCCTGCGGCGCCGGGGGCCGGTGGGTTCGGGTGCCCCCGAGGAGATCGCGAGCGCCCGACGACCGGCGGATTATAGGGGCAAACCCGCGCGGCCGGCCGCTCCCGGGCCGGCATGGGCGCGATGCTAGAATCGACGCATCCGGCGCGCCGCGCGCCCCATCCGACCCACGCGAGTCCGACATGCAGCACCGCTCCCGCCTGCTCGCCCACAGCGACCCGGAGTTGTGGGCCGCCCTCGTCGCCGAGAACCGGCGGCAGGAGGAGCATATCGAGCTGATCGCCTCCGAGAACTACGCGAGCCGCGCGGTTCTCGAGGCCCAGGGCTCGCAGCTCACCAACAAGTACGCCGAAGGCTACCCCGGCAAGCGTTACTACGGGGGCTGCGAATTCGTCGATATCGCCGAGCAGCTGGCGATCGATCGCGCCCGGCGGCTGTTCGGCGCCGGGATGGCCAACGTCCAGCCGCATTCCGGGGCCCAGGCGAACCAGGCGGTGTTCTTCGCCGAGTTGAAGCCGGGCGACACCGTGCTCGGCATGTCGCTGCCGCACGGCGGCCACCTGACGCACGGCTCGCCGGTCAATCAGTCCGGCAAGTGGTTCAACGTTGTTCCCTACGGGCTCGACGCCGAGACCGAGCTGATCGACTACGACCAGGCCGAGCGGCTCGCCCACGAGCACAAGCCGAAGCTCGTCATCGCCGGGGCGTCGGCCTACTCCCGGGTCATCGACTGGAAGCGTTTCCGCGAGATCGCCGACGCGGTCGGCGCGAAGCTGATGGTGGACATGGCCCACTACGCCGGACTGGTGGCCGCCGGCGTCTATCCGTCACCGGTCGGTGTCGCGCACTACGTGACGACGACGACGCACAAGACGCTGCGCGGTCCGCGCGGGGGCATGATCCTGGCCGGCGAGGAGAGCGAGAAGGCGATCAATTCCGCGGTCTTCCCGGGTCTGCAGGGCGGGCCGCTGATGCACGTGATCGCCGCCAAGGCGGTGGCGCTGGGCGAGGCGCTCGAGCCGGCCTTCAAACAGTACCAGCGGCAGGTGATCGACAACGCGCGGGTGCTGGCGACGGTGCTCCACGACCGGGGCCTGCGGATCGTGTCCGGGGGCACGGATTCGCATCTGTTCCTGGTCGACCTGCGCAAGAAGAAGCTCACCGGCAAGGACGCCGAGGCGGCGCTCGCGAAGGCGCACATCACGGTCAACAAGAACGCGATTCCGAACGATCCGGAGAAGCCTTTCGTCACC
The DNA here is from genome assembly GCA_046347725.1 of Burkholderiales bacterium. GTDB lineage: Bacteria > Pseudomonadota > Gammaproteobacteria > Burkholderiales > Casimicrobiaceae > VBCG01. The sequence goes on along the minus strand of JAXMFN010000005.1, from coordinate 112,288 downwards.
TCCGGGATCCGCATCGGCAGTCCCGCGGTGACGACCCGCGGCTTCACCGAGATCGAGTGCGAGGAGCTCGGCCACCTGATCGCCGACGTCCTCGACCGCCCGGACGACGAGTCGACGATCGCGCGGGCGAAAGCCGGCGTCGCCGTGCTGACGACCAAGCTGCCGGTCTACAAGTAGCGGGCCGGCGGCGACGACCGTGCGATGAAGTGCCCGTTCTGTTCGAGCGCCGACACGCAGGTCATCGACTCCCGCGTGTCCGAGGCGGGCGACTCGATCCGCCGCCGCCGCCGGTGCCTCGCCTGCCAGAAGCGCTTCACCACCTACGAAACGGTGGAGCTGCGTCTGCCGCAGGTCGTCAAGTCCGACGGGTCGCGCGCCGACTTCGACGAGCAGAAGATCCGCGTCGGCTTCCAGCGGGCGCTGCACAAGCGCCCGGTGCCCACCGAATACGTCGACGCCGCGATCCAGCGGATCGTGAGTCAGGTCCTCGCGCTCGGCGAGCGCGAGATCCCGTCGCGGCAGGTGGGCGAGCTCGTGATGGACGAGCTGCGCAAGCTCGACAAGGTCGCCTACATCCGCTTCGCCTCGGTCTACCGTTCATTCTCCGACGTCGCCGACTTCCGCGACGCGATCAAGGAGGTCGAAATGCCGGTGCGACGCGTCAAGCGCGCACGGCCGGGGTCGGAGCCGTCGTAGTCGCCGCGTACGGGGACGCGATGAGCGCGGCTCGAGGGCTCGCGGCGCCTCGGTTCCGGTCGACAACCGGTCGAGGCCGCTGAGCCGTCATCACGATGGACGCGCCTGCCGAACGCGCCTTCATGGCGCGCGCGCTCGAGCTCGCGGAGCGGGGGCTCCACACCACGACGCCCAATCCGCGCGTCGGCTGCGTGCTCGTGCGTGACGGCGCGGTTGTCGGCGAGGGCTGGCACGTCCGTCCGGGCGGCGCGCACGCCGAGGTCGCGGCGATCGACGACGCGCGTTCGAAGGGCGCGCAGGTCGCCGGAGCGACCGCCTACGTGACCCTCGAGCCCTGCGACCACCACGGTCGAACGCCGCCGTGCACCGAGGCGCTGATCGGTGCGCGCGTCGCCCGGGTCGTCTGCGCGATGCGCGATCCGCATCCGGTCGCGGCCGGGGGCGCCGAGCGGCTGCGGACCGCCGGTATCGCGGTCGACATCGGACTCCTGGAGCGCGAAGCGCGCGAACTCAACCCGGGGTTCGTCTCGCGGATGACGCGCGGGCGGCCCTGGGTGCGCACGAAGCTCGCCTCGAGCCTCGACGGCAAGTCCGCGCTCGTCAACGGCGTGAGCCGGTGGATCACCGGCCCGGAGGCGCGTGCCGACGGCCACGCCTGGCGCGCGCGGGCCTGCGCGATCCTGACCGGCGCGGGAACGGTGCGCGACGACGACCCGGAGCTCAGCGTCCGGGCGATCGCCGTCGAGCGCCAGCCGTTCGTCGTCGTCGTCGACGCGCATGCGCGGACCCCGCCGGCGGCGCGGGTGTTGCGGCGATCCGGCACGCTGGTCGCTACGGCCGGGCCGCGCCGCCCGGATTGGCCCGACGCCGTCGGGTGTCTGCCGCTGCCCGACGCCGCGGGGCGGGTCGATCTGGCCGCGCTGATGCGCGAGCTGGCTTCGCGCGGCGTCAACGAACTGCATGTCGAGGCCGGGGCCCGCCTGTCGGGCGCGCTCCTGTCCGCCGGCCTGGTCGACGAGTTGCTGATGTACGTCGCGCCGGACGTGATCGGCGATCCGGCGCGTGGGCTCTTCGCGCGCGAGGGTCCCCTCGAGACGCTCGACCGGAGCGCGCGCTTCGAGTTCGAGCGCGTCGACCGGGTCGGACGCGACTTGCGCGTCATCGCGCGCGTCGCTGGGAGGAACGGCTGATGTTCACCGGAATCGTGCAGGCGGTCGGGCGGATCGCGTCGGTCGAGCCGGGACCTTCGGCCCGACGGCTCGTCATCGAGGCCGGGGCGCTCGACTGCTCGGACGTCGCGATCGGCGACAGCATCGCCGTATCCGGCTGCTGCCTGACCGTGGTCGCGATCGATCGTGGTGCGAGCCCTGCGCGCCTCGCGTTCGACGTGTCCGCCGAGTCGCTGGCGCGCACCACGGGCCTGGACGCGCCGGGCGAGGTCAACCTCGAGAAGGCGTTGCGCCTCGCCGACCGCCTGGGCGGCCATCTGATGACCGGCCATGTCGACGGCGTCGGCGTCGTCGCGGCGTTCGAGCCGGCGCCGTCGGTCGCTCCGGGCGCCTGGGACGCCGGCAGCATGCGCCTCGCGATCGACGCGCCGCCGCTGATCGCGCCTTACGTCGCGACCAAGGGATCGATCGCGGTCGATGGTGTCAGCCTGACGGTCAACGGCGTGTCGCGTTCGCGCTTTCACGTCAACCTGATCCCGCATACACTCGCCGTGACGACGCTCGGCCGGCTCGCGGCCGGCCGTCGCGTCAACCTGGAAGTGGACCTGATCGCGCGCTACGTCGCGCGCTACGCCGAGGCGCGCGGCGAGGCTTGACCGCCCGATGCGCCCGCGAGGAGACGACGATGGACGGAAACACGCTCGAGCGGCTGCCGATGTGGGTCGGCGGGCGCGCGCACACGCCGACGACCGGCCGTTACGGCGAGGTGACCAACCCCGCCACCGGCCGGACGATCCGCCAGGTGCCCTACGCGAACACCGCGGACGTCGACGCCGCCGTGCGCGCCGCGCAGGAGGCGCTGCCGGCGTGGCGCGCTTCGCCGCCGTTGCGCCGCGCGAGGATCCTGATGCGCTTCCGCGAACTGATGGAGGCGAACAAGAAGGCGCTCGCCAGGATCGTCACCGAGGAGCACGGCAAGACGCTTGTCGACGCCGAAGGATCGATCACGCGCGGCATCGAGGTCGTCGAGTTCGCCACCGGCGTTCCGCATCTGCTCAAGGGCGAGCACAGCGAGAACGTCGGCACCGAGGTCGACTCCTGGTCGATCCGCCAGGCGCTCGGCGTTTGCGCCGGCGTCACGCCGTTCAATTTCCCGGCGATGGTCCCGATGTGGATGTACCCCGTCGCGATCGCCTGCGGCAACACGTTCGTGCTGAAACCGTCCGAACGCGACCCGTCGCTGTCGCTGCGAATGGCCGGACTGCTGAAGGACGCCGGGTTGCCCGACGGCGTGTTCAACGTTGTGCACGGGGACAAGGAGGCGGTCGACGCGCTGCTCGCCCATCCGCTGGTGCGCGCGATCTCGTTCGTCGGCTCGACGCCGATCGCGCGGTACATCTACGAAACCGGCGCGAAGAACGGCAAGCGCGTCCAGGCGCTCGGCGGGGCGAAGAACCACGCGATCGTGCTGCCCGACGCCGACCTCGATTTCGCGACCGAGGCGATCATCGGCGCCGGATACGGCTCCGCCGGCGAGCGCTGCATGGCGATCTCGGCGGTCGTCGCCGTCGGCGAGGCGGGCGATGCGCTGGTCGAGCGGCTCGCCGCCCGCGCCCGCCGGATCGCGACCGGCCCGGGCGACGACCCCGGCGTCGAGATGGGGCCGGTGATCACCGGCGCCGCGCGCGACCGGATCACCGGTCTGATCGACGCCGGCGTGCGGGAGGGGGCGAACCTCGTCGTCGACGGCCGGCGTCCGGCGATTCGCGGGTACCCGAACGGATTCTTCGTCGGGCCGACGCTCTTCGACCGGGTCCTGCCGTCGATGTCGATCTACCGCGAGGAGATTTTCGGACCGGTGCTCTGTGTCGTACGGGTCGGCTCGCTCGAGGAAGCGATCGCGCTGGTCAACGCCAATCCGTACGCCAACGGTGCGGCGGTGTTCACGCGCTCGGGCTACGCCGCGCGCCGCTTCCAGCAGGACTGCGAGGTCGGCATGGCCGGCGTCAATGTGCCGATCCCGGTGCCGATGGCGTTCTTCAGCTTCGGCGGGTGGCGCAACTCGCTGTTCGGCGACCTGCACGTGCACGGCATGGATGGCGTGCGCTTCTACACCCGCACCAAGGTGATGACGTCGCGCTGGCCGGACGACGGCAGCGCCGCGCCCGGATTCCACATGCCGGTGATGGGCTAGTCGCGGTGGATGGTCGCGGGTCGGGCTTCGGCCCGCCGCCGGCTGCGATGTCTCGATCGTCGGCCTGAACGCCGACCCACCGGCGCTGGTGGATCGGGTTTCGACCCGACCGTGCCTCAGCGTCTCGCCTCGTCGCGGCGGAAGTCGACTTCCAGCGCGACCCATGCGCGGACGGGTTTGCCCTGGTCGTGGGCCGGCCGCTCGACGAGCCGCGGGAGCCGAGACAGCGTCCAGTCGGCCAGCTCGGGCGGACCGTCCAGCGCGACGCGCTCGACCACCGCGCCTTCTTCGTCGACGACGAACCAGACCAGCACCGTGCCTTCGATGCCGGCGGCCAGTGCATCGAGCGGGTAGCCGACCGCGGCGTCGGATCTGAGCACGACCGGGTGGTCGGGTTCGCGGCGGAAATCCGCGCGGACCTTGCGCTCGATGGCTTCGCCCAGGCGCACGAGGCTGCGGGTCTCGTAGACATCGACGCCCTCGGGGGTCATCCCGGTCCCGAACATCGATGGCGGTGCGTCGACGGCGACCGGCGTCCCGGCCCACGGCCATGAAGGCGGGGCGGGGGAGGCGGCGAGCGATTGGACGAATCCGGAGCCGCCCGGCGACAAGTCACGGTCCGCCGATCCTGCCGCTGCGCTGGGCAGCATCCGGTGCGAAGCGACCGACGTCGGGTCGGGCGGCGCGAGCGATCCCACGAGAATCGCGGCGATCGGCGATTCGGCCGGCAGGCGCGCGTCGCCAGGTCGCGGTGCGACGACGATCAGGGCGAGGCTCGCGGCCACCATCGTATGGAGCGCGATCGACGCGGCGAACGCACCGCCGATCTCCCGCCAGGGCGATCGGATCGGCGGCTCCAGCCGCACGACCGGATCGAATCGGCCGTCGACTGGTTCGGCGACTGTTTCCGATGGCATCGAAGCGTGGTTCCGGGCCGGCGGCCGAAACGACGACGGCCGGGCGGAGCCGGCCGTCGTTGGTCGTCGCGGCTCGAGGTCGCGTCGTGGTCAGCCGGTCATTGGCCGAGCAGGCGCCAGGACATCCGGTGCGCGCCGAAGATCTTCGGCGGCTCCGTCTTGTACGTGATCATCTTGCCGTCCGAACCCAGCGTGATCGCCACCCGATACGATGGGTAGCCCTTGCCGGTCACTTCGTCGGGGTCGTAGGTCTTGATGAGCTCGATGCCCACCGCACCCTGCTCGGAGTAGGCGGACGCCACCGCTGTTCCTCCGTCGTCGCGCAACATCGACTTGGCGCGGGTGAAATCGCGGGCGTAGATGTTCGCCGCGAGTCCGGTCAGGCATTCGTTCTCCGGCGGCAGCGCACCGGCGTAGGCGATGATGTTGAGCTCCGCCTGGATCGGCGCGATGATCCGCTCGCCCTTCGGCAGGTCGTGGTACCAGCCCTTCTCGGAAACGGCGGACAGCCCGTTCAAGCCGTCGGTCAGCTTGTCGTAGCCGGAGCCGGTTCGCGGCTTGTGCGGGAGACCCGACGTACCCTTGGTCAGCACCGTACCGTCCTTGATCGCGTACATCGTCTGGACCTGCTCGCCATAGGTCTCCAGGTCCGATTCGTCGAGCATCCGCCCGGTGCCGACGAACACCCAGCGGTCGATCCCGTTCTGCAGGTCGACCTCGATCTGCGGGGCGACGGTGATCGACTGCGCCGTGCCGTCGGTGCTGGTCAGTTCGGCGAACTTGGTGACCGTCCACGCCGAATCGTCCGAGTCGGAGACATCGAAGCGCCAGACATTGCCCAGCAGGTCGCCGCCGTAGATCTGCTCGAGCACCTGGTTGTGGTAGTCGATGACGAAACCGGCGATCTGCCCGAGTCCGCTGGGAGTTTCGGACGACCCGGCCGAGGTCTCCATTGTCTTCAGCAGCGTGCCGTCGGCGAGGTCGACGAAGAAGAGCTTTCCCTTGCCCGACGAGTTGTTGTAGCCGGAGCTGAAGATCGCCACCCAACCGTGCTTGCGGGTCTTGGCGATCAGCGGCTTGCCGTAGCTGTAGCCCAGATCGGAGTCGGTGAACTCCCACTTGATCCGCGAGGCGGCCTCCGATTCGCTGGTGATCCCGCCCGGGTCGGTGACGTCGATGCCGTAGTAGCCCTTGCCGCCCTTGCCGAGACCGCCGACGAGCATCGTCTTCCAGGTTCCGCCGATGTCGACGTCGGCGGCGACCGGCGTCGAGTCGACGAACATCTGGTGCTTGAAGAAAGGATCCTTCTTCGTCAGGATCTTGAGGCCCTTGTCCGGGTCGCTGCTGTAGGCGAAGCTCGGGATGTAGGCGAACACCTCGGTGCCGGCGGCCTCGTCGAACGCGTGCAGCATGCCGTCGTTGGCGCCGACGTAGAGCATCTTCTTGCGCGACGTGCCCTTGTAGGTTTCGTAGCCCGGATCGGTCGCGTCCGAATACGGGGCGCTGGGACTGCGCACGAGGACCGGCGACGACGAGACGATATCGCCGAGGATCTGCGAACGGACCCGGAAGTTCTTGAGGGCCGTGCCTTCGTTCGAGCGGTCGCCGCGCAGGTAGGCGATCACCTTCTTCTGCTGGTCGGCGGTGCTCGCCAGCGACGACAACTGGCTGGAGTCCAGCTTGCCGTACAGGAACGCGTCCGCCTTCGACGCCGACGGGATCCAGGTGACGACGCGTCGATCGTCGAACCACGGCTCGTCGCCGGGACCGGAGGGCGTCACCTGCGCCGACAGCTTGTCGTGGTACTTGGTGATGATCGCGGTCTCGCCCGAGCCGCCCGGATCGACCTCGACCTTGGTCAAGGTCCCGCCGTAACCGGGTTCGATCGTGACGCGATAGACGAAATTGTCAGACGCGGTGAAGTTGACGTTGGTGAACGCGACGCCGGCGCGCGCCGCCTGGGCGTTGGCGATCTCGCTCAGGATCAGCTGCAGGCCGGCGTGCAATTCCGCCGGATCGCGGGCGTTGACGAACAGGCTGCGGCCGTTGACCGCGGCGTGCCACAGGTCGTCGACGCCGGTGACGCCCGGCCGGTAGACGGTCGGAGTCGGCGTCGTCCACTTGAGCGTGCCGTCCTCGATCTTCTTCTCGGTCGCGGTCACGTTCTTCGACGACAGCACGCCCTCGGTCCCGAGCGACAGCGCCGCGAAGTTCAAGTGCTGCCACTTCGCCGGGTCCTTCTCGGAGGTCGGCACGTTGTTGTCGTAGATCTTCTTGTCCGGGAAGGTCGACGACGGCCGCAGGTCGGTGAACCAGTACTTCAACGCGTAATCGGCGAGCGAGTTGCTGACCGCCGTGGCGCCCTCGCGGAACCGCAGCGGCCACTGGTTGCCCGGAACGAGCTCCAGGATCACCTCGGGCAGCGTCGGGATCACCGCGCCGTCGATGTTGCCGACCGTCGTCGTCGGCAGGCCTCCCTGGTTCGTGTACCCGTCCGTGAACATGATGTGGTAGTTCTTCTGGCAGGACAGGTTGATCGGGTTGGTCGACCCCGACAGCTTCTCGTGCGTACCGGTGGCCGACGTGAACCACTCGCCGATCCGTTCGATGCCGCTCAAGAGCGGCGTGTCGATCCCCATCGGCACCGTCTGGCCGAACAGCTTGCCGAACCAGAGCTCGCGCTGGTTGCCGCTACCGCTCTTGAAATCGGCGATCGTCAGGAATTGCGACGACGTCTCGCCGTTCGACAGCGACTGGAAGCCGACGCGGAACTTGTCGGTCAGCTCGGAGAACGCGAGCGAGGTGACGGTCTTGGACGCCAGCATCCGGGTGCGGTAGTAGGCGAACCAGTTCGCGTAGTTGACCAGTTCGCTGGCCGCGGGCGTCGACGAGGTCGAGTCGCGGGTGATCGTCTCGCCGTCCTCCAACGTGTGCGAGATCGACTCGACCGGGGAACCATTGCGGATGATGATCTTCGAGTTCTTGAAGTCGAGCTCGACCAGCTCGAACGCCGCGTTGTCGAAGTCGTAGTTGTCGACGGAGCCGGAGAGAGTCGATCCGTATTTCACGAACTTCGGGTACTGATAAACGGTGGTCTTCTCTTCCTGGCAGTTGCCCTTGCCGTAGCCGCGCCACTTGTCGTTGGAGCCTCCGGTCGCGAGTTGCGCGTCGCACCACTGAACCGACGCCTTGTAATAGTGGCGGTTGATCGACGCGCTGATGCTGCCGCAGCTCGAACTCACCGCCTGCGTGTACGGCGCCGAAGGGTACTTCCAGCCGCCGGCGGCACCGTCGGCGTAGGTGAAGTTGTTGCGCCGGCAAACGTCGCCAGCGCCGTTGGCGTCTTGTTCGTAGGTCTTGCCGATCGTGCCGGCCGGGACCGGATCGGTCGCCTGGGTCTTGCTGTTGCCGGTGATCACGGTGTTACACGCCGCGGCCGAGAGCACCCAGGCTCCGGGGGACGCGCAGGCACCGGGATGGGTGACGCAACGCTGGGTGGCACCGGCGGCGCAGGTCGTCGGGCCGATCGCGGCGTAGGTGCCACCGCCGACACCGGCGCAATTGAGCCCCGGCGTCGTGCAGGTCTTGCCGCAGTTGTAGGTCAGGTCGACCGGGCACTTCAGGTTGCACTTCGTGCATTCGGCCGGATTCGTGCAGCCCAGGTCGCAACCGACCGGACTGTTGGGATCCTCGACCTGCGCGACCGGGCAGGACAGCGCGCACGCTTCGCAGGTCGGCGCGGTCGGCGCCACCTCGGCCGTCGCGGCACCGGCGCTGCCGTTCATCCGGTTCGGATCGCAATGGATCGACCGCGAGGTGATCGTGAAGAAGTTCTCGTTGCCGGGCCCGGCGGCGTTGCGGCCGAACGGGTAGCTGTAGTCGCCCTTGGTGGCCGGCGCGCCGTTCGCGCCGAGCGTGTAGGGGAAGCCGTTGATCCGGCAGTGGTCGCCGCCGATCGTCAGGCCGTTGCGGTCGGCGGTCGCGCCGCTGGGAAACGTGAAGTTCCCGGCGTAGGTCGTGTTGCACCAGACGCCGACGCCGACCTTGTTCTGCAGGTTGACGTACTTGGTCGGATAGAGGTACGGATCGGCGGGGACCTTCGTGTACGCGGTCGTGTTCGCCGAATTCATGTCCGGATACGAGCTACCGTCGTGCTTGAGCGGCGCCGTGTACGTGACGTTGGGGTTGTACCACATCGCGTTGAACGCGGCGCTCATCACCACCGGCGGGCCGTAGGTGCTGTTGCCGTAGCCGGCCGGGTAGGGGTTGCCGGCGCCGGTCGGCATGCCCCATTCGGCGTAGACGTACTGCGGCATCGTCGCGCTGCCGGTGCTGCCGCAGCCGGTCAGGCCGGTGTTGGAACGGCAATACGAGGTCGCGGCGTTGGTCAGCGAGTTGACGACGACGTAGTCCGGCAGGAAGTCGAGTTGCATCGACGTCGAGTCGTCGAGCGAATAGAGGATGTTCGGTTTGGCCTTGATGTGGACGTTGATCGGGCCGTCGGCGAGCGGCGTCTGCGCCGCGAGCGCGAGCGGCGTGATCGGGCCGAATCCGATCAGGAAACCGAGGAGCGCCGCGAGCGTGCGGTGCAGCGGATGGGGGTGGAGGCGGTTCATGGCGGGTCTCCCGGGGCGTTGCGCGCTAGCGCAGCATCGCCTGGGCGAAGGTCGTCGTGTTGTTCGGGCCGTCGATGCGCACCGTCAGACGGTAGTACGGCACGCGCGAGACGTCCGGCTTGTTCAGTTCCATCGCCGTGGTCGCGAACGACTGCTTGGGCGGCGACAGGTCGCAGTTGGCGACCGTCGCGTCGCCCTCGTCGCGGCACATCCGCTCGATCACGTAGCGGATCGTGTTGCCGGCGGAGTCGGTTTCCTTGACGAAATCGGCCGGGTAGTTGTCGGGCTTGACGCCCTGGAGGAAATACGGGACGCCGAGCTTGTCCTCGGTCTTGCCGCCGTCCTTGATCTGGACGCGGTAGGCGTAGTAGTTCTCGTCCTTGAAGTTCTTCGTCGTGTCGCTGATCGTCTCCGCCTCGAACAGCGCCCGGATGGCGTTCTCGACCGCCCAGTTGGTCGGCGGGATCGACGCCTGGCGGAACCCGAGGTTGGCGGTCACCGACACCGAGGTGTCGACCGAGCGCAGGAGCGCGATGCCGGCGATCGACAAGGCGACCATGACGATCAACGCGATGAACAGGACGACGCCGGACTGATGTCGGCGGGCCGCGACGGAACGGGCATTCTTCATGACAGGCTGTTCCACATGGAGTTGCGGAACGGGACGATCGTCTCGTAGACGCGGTACCGGTAGTTGGCCGGCAGCGTTCCGGTCAGCGCGTCGGGACAGGTGTAGAGCGCCTTCTCCTCGTCGGTGCACTGGAACAGCGTCCAGTTGTACGCCGGGGCGTCGCGATCGTACTCGTCGCTGCGCACGATCAGGCCGAGCCGCACCGCCTTGATCCGTCCGAGATTCTGCGCGCTCATCGCCATCACGGCGTTCGGCGCATGAGCGCCTTCGGCGGCGGTCCAGGTGTCGACGGCGCTGTCGCCGTTGGTGTCGATCCCGTACTGGAGCTTCATGTTGACGATCGACGATGCGATCGGTGCGGGAGTCGCATCGGCGATCATCTGGTCGGTCGTGCGAAGCACGCCGGAGGCGACGTCGTAGAGAACCCGCTGGACCGACCCCTCGGGCCCGAGATTGACCAGCAGCCCCGAGGGCGGGTAGGCCTTGATCGACGGGGAATCCAGCGTGATCGTGATCACGCCGTTGCCGTCGGGCGCGGTCAGGTCTTTCACCTTGACCTTCTCGCAGTTGCCGGTCTTGCTGACGGCGACCGCGAGATCGTTCTTGTGGAAGCCCTGCGGGCTTTGCACCTTGTAGGTCGAATCGCCGACGGCGGCGCTGGCGACGAACAGCGCCGGCGTGACCAGCGATCGCGGCGTCGCGTAGTTGACCACGAAGCTGTCCGGCGTGGCGGCGTCGGCGCCCGGCGTGATCAGCAGGGGGATCGGGCGCAACGTCGTCTTGATGTCGGCGGTGTCGGGGCAGGTCGCCAGGTCCTGCAGGTTGGTCATCAGGCCGCTGCCGGCGTTGCCGAATTCGACGCCGAGCAGATACGCGGCGAGCATGCCGGTCTGCTGCGCGTCACCGGCGGAAATCGTCTGGCGCTTGACCCCCTCGGCGACGGCGAAGGTCTGGTAGATCACCAGCACCGCCAGCATGCCGATGATCAGGCCGACCATCATCTCGATCAGCGAGATGCCCCGCTGGTCGCGAGGGGTGGTGCGAGGACGGCGCATGGCGATCAATTGTTCTGTCCGACCATGACGGTCGCGACGTACTGGTGCGGGGTCGCCTCGCCGGGCAACTGCCAGCGGACCGTGATCGTGACCAGATTGCTGTCGGTGGACGGACCGGCGGCGACGGTGACCGTCGGCTTGTTGTCGTCGGTGTCGGTGCCCGGCAGACGCGCGACCGCCTCGACCAGCGCCTCGTACTGGTCGCCGCCGGTGCCCTTGTCGCCCTCGAAGGCCGCCTTGAGCTGCGGTCGCGACATCGTCCACATCCGGCCGATCGCGGCGTTGGCGATGTAGATCGCCTCGCCGCGGTACTGGAGGTCGTTCGTGTTGCGGATCGCCTGCGCCTGCAGGCCGACGAGCCCCAGGATGCCGAACGCGAAGATCAGCACGCCGACCAGCGCTTCGAGCAGGAAGGCGCCGGATTGGGCCCGGCGGGATGGGGATGCGTGGTTCATCGAAATCGGACCGTGGCGTCAGGAGGTCGACGGGCAGCCGCGCGGATCGGTCGTGGCCAGATGGGGATCGCAGCTCTTGATCGCCACGCCGGTCGCAGCCGCGGTGTCGACGACGACTCGCAGCGCCCGGGCCCCCGAGATGCCGGCGCTGGAAGTGACATCGATCGTCACGCGACTGGCGAACGCGTTGGCGTCCTTGTCGAGCACGCGGCCGAGCCCGTTGAATCGGAACGTGTCGGTGCCGAGCGGATCGACCGTATACGTCACCTTCGGCGACCCTTCCTTCATCGCCACCGCGCGCAGCACGGTGGCGTCGGAGACCACCTCGACCTTCCAGCCGTCGGCCCCCTCGAGGACGAACTGGACGTCGGCGTTGCGCTTGATCGCCTCGGTCTGTGCGACCCGCATCCCGTCGAGCAGCGATTCGGTCGCGGTCCGGATCTGCTGGCTGGCCACCCAGGTCCGGTAGACCGGAGCGGCCATGAGCGTGAGGATCACCGCGATCGCGATCGTGATCATCAGCTCGATCAGGCTGATGCCACGCGCGGCTCCCGGCGATGCGCTGGGCGCGATCACGAGCAGGACCCGTCCTTCCGGGTGGTCCAGCAGCCGGTCGCCGCGGTCCATCCGGTCGGTACCGACGTCGTGGCCTTCGCCCCCGAGGCCACGATCGTGTAGGCGAAGTCCTTCATCCCTTTCGATTCCTTGCCGGTCGCGGTCGCCGTGTACGCGGTCGCGGAGGCGCCGGCGCAGGTGATCGTGAACGCCGCGTCGTCGCTGGCGGCCGGGTTGGGCACGCCGCAGGAGGCTCCGGCGGCGTACGTGCGGTTGTCCATGAAGTACTGCTCCATCCGCACGCGGAAGTCGGACAGGCGGCTGGTCGCGTCGATGATCCGGCTGCGAATCACGTAATCGCGGTACATCGGGATGGCGACGGCCGCGAGAATGGCCGCGATCGCGACCGTCATCATCAATTCGATCAACGTGAAGCCTGCGGCGCGGGCTTCCTGACGCGGGGAATGGCGGGTGTGTTTCATTCAAGCCACCTTTCTTCTCGACTGACATCCTAGGCAGCACGTCGCGCCCCCGCAATCGAGACCGACCAAAGGCGCCCGCCGGGGAACGGACGGTGCCGCCGAACGCGTTCGGCGCCCGGCGGCGCGGAGGGGGGGACGTACGCAGCGTGTGCGGCGGGTCGCGACCGCGGAATCCGGGTCCTCCCGTACGCGTGGGACGAGGGCGTGACGCGCCGAAGAATCAGGGGCAACGCGTCTTGGTGCGAACGACGCGGACCCGGCCGGTCGCCGCCAGGACGACATGGAGAGCGTCGTGGCCGTGGCGGCACACGGTGAACGTGCCCATCTGCAACGCGCCATTGAGCTTCCGCGCCTCGCCTAGCGGCGTGAACGATACATAGTCATCGACCGGAGCGTTGCCATCGACGAGGATCGGGGCGCCGGGCGGCGGGTCTCGGGCGATCGGCGGTTCTCCGTCCGCCGGATGGCCGAGCGCCTGTGCGTCGACATGGAGGATCCAGCCGTCCGACCAGTCTCCGGCGTCGGCGCAGGTCCTGCCGTCCGGACTCTTGCAGACGTTGACGCGGAACCCGCGCCGAATCGCCTCGGTGCGGGCCCGGGTGAAGGCGCTCGCCAGCGTCTGGGCGCGCAGCGCCAGCTCCTGCCGCTCGATCCAGGTCCGCCAGGTCGGCAGAGCCATGGTGACGAGGATCCCGAGCACCGCCAGGGCGACACAGATCTCGATCAGCGTGAGGCCTAGACACGATCGCGACCGCGCTCCACAGCCCGACCGCGGCCGCCCGGCGAGAGCCGGGCCGCGGGGCGCGCGTCGATGGCCGGTCGGCCGGAACATGCGCCGATCCTCCGCGCGGCCCGGCGGCGGCGCCTTCGACCGGCCGGTCTAGTCCGATCGGCCGATGGCCGAGGGATCGGCCGGGGAGCAGCCTAGGTCTTGACGGCAAATATTTTAGGATTAATATATTTAAGCAGGAAATGTCCGGGTGCGGATTGCCGCCCCGATCCTGATACCTTCCGAGGCGAGACGACCGATGGCGACACCCCGACGCATCCTCTGCCTGGGCGGCGGACCGGCCGGCCTGTATTTCGCGTTGCTCGCCAAGAAGGCCGACCCGACGCGGGTCGTGCGGGTCGTCGAGCGCAACCGTCCCTACGACACGTTCGGCTGGGGGGTGGTGTTCAGCGACCAGACGCTCGGCAATCTCGAGTCCGCGGACGCGCCGACCGCGCGCGAGATCTCCGGCGCGTTCAACCACTGGGACGACATCGACGTCCATTTCCGCGGCCGCACGATCACCTCCGGCGGGCACGGGTTCTGCGGCATCGGGCGCAAGCGCCTGCTCAACATCCTGCAGGCGCGCTGCGAGCAGATCGGCGTCGAGCTCGTCTTCGAACGCAACGTCGAGGACGACGAGGCGGAGGCGCGCGAGTTCGGCGCGGATCTGGTGATCGCTTCCGACGGCATCAACAGCCGGATCCGCCAGAAATACGCGCGGACCTTCGAGCCGGACATCGACACGCGCCGCTGCCGCTTCGTCTGGCTCGGCACGAAGAAGAAGTTCTCCGCCTTCACCTTCATCCTCGTCCACACGCCGCACGGCTGGTTCCAGGCGCACGCCTACCAGTACGACGGGGAGTGGTCGACGTTCATCGTCGAGACGCCCGAGGAGACCTGGAAGGCGGCGGGGCTCGAGACGATGTCGCAGGAGGAGGGGATCGATTTCTGCGAGCGGATGTTCGCCCCGTGGCTCGACGGCCACAAGCTCCTGTCGAACGCCGCGCACCTGCGCGGTTCGGCGATCTGGATCCGCTTCCCGCGCGTGGTGTGCCGCCGCTGGGTCGAATGGCGCGTGGCCGACGGCCGGTCCTGGCCGGTCGTGCTGATGGGCGACGCCGCGCACACCGCGCACTTCTCGGTGGGTTCAGGCACCAAGCTCGCCTTCGAGGACGCGATCGCGCTCGAGCGCGCCATCGACGCGCCCGGGCCCGAGGACCTCGCGGCGCGCCTTTCCCGCTACGAGGCGGAGCGCGGCGTCGAGGTGCTCAAGATCCAGAACGCCGCCCGCAATTCGACCGAGTGGTTCGAGAACGTCGAGCGCTACGCGTCCCTCGAACCGCTGCAGCTCGCCTACAGTCTGCTCACCCGCAGCCAGCGGATCTCGCACGAGAACCTGCGGCTGCGCGACGCGCGCTTCGTCGAGCGCATCGAGAACTGGTTCGCCGAGCGCGCCGGTGCGGACGGCGCCCGGCCCCCGATGTTCACGCCCTGGCGGCTGCGCGGGCTCGCACTGGCCAACCGCGTCGTCGTTTCGCCGATGGCGCAGTACTCGTGCGTCGACGGTGTCCCGGACGACTACTACCTCGTCCACCTCGGCAGCCGCGCGCACGGCGGCGCCGGTCTCCTGTTCACCGAAATGGTGTGCGTGTCGCCCGACGCGCGAATCTCGGTGGGTTGCGCGGGCCTGTGGAACGAAACGCAGGAGCGCGCCTGGAAGCGGATCGTCGACTACGTCCACGGCCGCACGCCGGCGAAGATCGCGCTGCAGCTCGGCCACGCCGGCCCGAAGGGATCGACGCAACGCGGCTGGGAGTGCGCCGACGAGCCGATCGACGAGTCGACCGGCGAGCGCAACTGGCCGCTCGTCGCGCCCTCGGCGCTCGCCTACGGGCCGACCAACCAGCTGCCGCGGGCGATGGCCCGCGCCGATCTGGAGGCGGTCAAGGAGGCGTTCGTCGCGGCAACCCGGCGCGGCGCGTCGGCCGGCTTCGACTGGCTCGAGCTCCACTGCGCGCACGGCTACCTGCTGTCCGCGTTCCTCTGTCCGCTCACCAACCGTCGCGACGACGAGTACGGCGGGTCGCTCGACAACCGCTGCCGCTATCCGCTCGAGGTGTTCCGGGCGATGCGCGAGGCCTGGCCGGCCGATCGACCGATGTCGGTGCGGATCTCGGCGCATGACTGGGCGCCGGGCGGCAACACCCCCGACGACGCGGTCGCGATGGCCAGGTTGTTCAAGGCGGCCGGCGCCGACCTGATCGACGTGTCGTCGGGGCAGACGACCCGCGACGCGGCGCCGGTCTACGGTCGGATGTACCAGACGCCGTTCGCCGACCGTGTCCGCAACGAGGCCGGAATCGCGACGATGGCGGTCGGCGCGATCTTCGAGCCGGACCATCTGAACTCGATCCTGGCCGCCGGCCGCGCCGACCTTTGCGCGCTGGCGCGACCGCACCTCGCCGATCCGTACTGGACCCTCCACGCGGCGGCGGCGCTGGGCTACGGCGCGATGCCCTGGCCGGTGCCGTACCTGACCGGCAAGGCGCAGCTCGAACGCAACCTCGCGCGGGCGGCCGAGCTCGCGGCGCAGGTGCCGGAGGCGAACGGATGAGCGCGCCGCTCGGCCCCGGAGACCGCCGATGATCGAGGCGCCGCTCGCGGGGGTCCACGCGGTCGTCACCGGCGGCGGGCGCGGGATCGGCCTCGCGATCGCCCGGCGCCTGGCCGCCGACGGCGCCCGGCTCACGCTGCTGGGCCGCGACCAGACCCGGCTCGACGAGGCGGCGCGCTCGATGCCGGCGTCCGCCGGTTGCGTGGCGCTCGCCTGCGACGTCGCCGACGCGGCGTCGATCGCCCGCGCGTTCGCGACCCTCGCCGGTCGCGGACGCGGTCTCGCGATCCTGGTCAACAACGCCGGTGTCGCGACGAGCGCGCGTCTGGCGGCGACCGACGACGCCCTGCTCGACCAGACGCTGGCCGCCAACCTGGCGGGCACGATCCGTTGCGCGCGGGCCGCGCTGCCGATGCTGCTCGAAGCCTCGCACGGCCGGATCGTCAACGTCGCCAGCACCGCCGGGCTGGTCGGTTATCCCTACGTGTCCGCGTACTGCGCCGCCAAGCACGGTGTGGTCGGCTTCACGCGCGCGCTCGCCCTGGAACTCGCTGCGACCCGGGTCACGGTCAACGCGGTCTGCCCCGGCTACACCGACACCGACGTCGTGCGCGACGCGGTCGCCAACATCGTCGCGCGCACCGGACGTAGCGAGACCGACGCGCGGGCGGCGCTGGTGACCCGCAATCCGCAGCGGCGGCTGGTCGCGCCCGACGAGGTCGCGCGGACCGTGGCCTGGCTGTGTCATCCCGATTCGCAGGCGGTGAACGGGCAGGCGGTCGCGATCGACGGCGGCGAGGTGGCCGGATGAGTCCGACCGGTATCGACGCTCCGGCGCGCGCGACCGACCTCGAGTCGCGCGCGACCGACGATCATCACGAGGCGCTGCGTCTGTGGCTGCGCCTGCTCACCTGCGCGGCGCTGATCGAGCGCGGCGTCCGCCGCCGGCTGCGCGACCGGTTCGCGACGACGTTGCCGCGTTTCGACCTGATGGCGCAGCTAGAGCGCGCGCCGGCCGGCCTGAGGATGGGCGAGCTGTCGCGGCGGATGATGGTAAGCGGCGGCAATGTCACCGGCATCGTCGACCAGCTGGCTTCCGAGGGCATGGTCGAGCGTCGGGCGATGCCCGGCGACCGGCGGGTCCAATCGGTTCGGTTGACCGACCGAGGACGCGAGGCGTTCGGCGCGATGGCACGCGAGCACGAGCGCTGGATCGTCGAGATGACCGCGGGTCTGGCGCCGGCGGACCTCGGGCGATTGCACACGCTGCTCGGCAGGCTCAAGGCGTCGGTCCGGGACCGCGAGCCGGAGCCCGGGCCGGCGGAGGAGGATCGATGAGCATGGACCACCACCGCGAGCCGCTCGCCGGCTACCGTTCGACGCACTTCGGATTCGAGACGAGCGGCGACGGCAAGGTCGCGACGATCACGCTTGACCGGCCGGAGCGCAAGAACCCGTTGACCTTCGATTCCTACGCCGAATTGCGCGATCTGTTCCGCCGCCTGGTCTACGCCTCCGACGTGAAGGCGGTGGTGGTCACCGGCGCCGGAGGGAACTTCAGTTCCGGCGGTGACGTGCACGAGATCATCGGTCCGTTGACGCGGATGGGCATGCCCGGGCTCCTGGACTTCACCCGGATGACCGGCGACCTGGTCAAGGCGATGCGTCACGCGCCGCAGCCGGTGATCGCCGCGGTCGACGGCGTGTGCGCCGGCGCCGGCGCGATGATCGCGCTCGCCGCCGACGTGCGCATCGGCACGCCGCGCGCGAAGACCGCGTTCCTGTTCGTCCGCGTCGGCCTGGCCGGCGCCGACATGGGCGCGTGCGCGCTGCTGCCGCGCACGATCGGGCAGGGCCGGGCGGCCGACCTGCTCTACAGCGGGCGGTCGATGAACGCCGAGGAAGGCGCGCAGTGGGGTTTCTTCCAGCGGCTGGTCGAGCCCGACCGCGTTCTGGCCGAAGCGCAGGCCTACGCCCGCAACCTGGCCGACGGCCCGACCTTCGCGCACGCGATGACCAAGACGCTGCTCCACCAGGCCTGGGCGATGGATCTGGACGCCGAGATCGAGGCCGAGGCTCAGGCGCAGGCGATCTGCATGCAGACCGAGGACTTCCGGCGCGCCTATCGCGCGTTCGCGTCGAAGACGACGCCGAAGTTCGAAGGCGACTGACCGGAGGCGCCGGTGCGACCGACCGCGATCGACACGCCGTTCTTCGAGACGCGCCACCGAGAGCTCGCGACAGCGCTCGACGCCTTCGCGGCGAGCGAGGCGGCGGTACGCGGCCACGCCGTCGACACCGATGGCGCCTGCCGTGGCTGGGTGCGCGCGCTCGGGCGGGCCGGCTTCCTCGCCCACTGCGTGCCGGCCGGGTACGGCGGCGCGGCGTCGCTGGTCGAGTCGCGGTCCTTGTGCGTCGCGCGCGAGGTGCTCGCCTGGCACGACGGTCTCGCCGATTTCGCCTTCGCGATGCAGGGTCTGGGCAGCGGCGTGATCTCGCTGGCCGGCAGCGAGGGTCAGCGCGCCGCTTGGCTGCCGGCGGTCGCGCGCGGCGAGGCGATTCCCGCCTTCGCGCTCTCCGAGCCGGGCGCCGGGTCGGACGCCGCCGCGCTCGCCACGAGCGCGAGACGCGACGGCGCGAGCTTCGTGCTTGACGGCGAGAAGACCTGGATCTCGAACGGCGGCATCGCCGACGTCTACTGCGTGTTCGCACGCACCGGCGAGGCACCGGGCGCCCGCGGCATCTCGGCGTTCGTCGTGCCCGCCGGCACGCCGGGCTTCGTTGTCGCCGAACGGCTCGACGTGAGCGCCCCGCATCCGCTCGCGCGCCTGGTGTTCGACGGCTGCCGGCTGCCGGGCGACGCGTTGATCGGCGCGGCCGGCGAAGGGTTCAAGCTCGCGATGCGCACGCTCGATATCTTCCGCGCGTCGGTCGCGGCGGCGGCGCTGGGTTTCGCCCGGCGCGCGCTCGACGCGTCGGTCGAGCGCTCGCACGTCCGGCGGATGTTCGGCGGGTCGTTGGGCGACCTCGACCTCACGGCGGCGGCGCTGGGCGATCTGGCTACCGAGATCGACGCCGCGGCGCTGTTGACCGCGCGGGCGGCGTGGAAGCGCGACACCGGCGACGCGCGCACCCGCACGACACGCGAGGCGGCGATGGCGAAGCTCGCGGCCACCGAGACCGCACAGCGCGCCGCCGACCGGGCCGTCCAGCTCCACGGCGGCGAAGGCGTGCGGTCCGGGTCGGTTCCCGAGCGGCTCTACCGCGAGGTCCGGGCGCTGCGCATCTACGAAGGAGCGACCGAAGTCCAGCGGCTGATCGTCGGGCGCCAGATGCTCGCGGCAGCCGCGCCCGCGACCGGAGGCAGCGCATGAGCCGAACCGCCCACGTCGATACCTTCGCGCGCGACCGGCTGCCCCCCCGCGACGCGTGGCCCGAGCTGATCTTCGATCTGCCGGAGCTCGTCTACCCGGAGCGGATGAACTGCGCCGTCGAGCTCCTCGCCGGGGCGATCGCGCGTGGGCAGGGCGAACGCGTCGCGGTCCGGTCGACCGACGGCGTGTCGTGGACCTACCGGCAGCTGGACGAACTCTCGAACCGGATCGCTCGCCTGCTCGCCGCCGATCTCGGCGTGGTGCCGGGGAACCGGGTCCTGCTGCGCGGGCCGAACAGCCCGATGATGGCGGCCTGCTGGTTCGCGATCATGAAGGCCGGGGCGATCGCCGTGGCGACGATGCCGCTCCTGCGGGCGAAGGAGCTGACCGACATCGTCACCAAGTCGGAGGCGAGCCACGCGCTGTGCGACGCCCGTCTGGCCGAGGAGCTCGATCTGGCGCGTCCTGCGTGCCCGAGCCTGCGCACCGTCGTGCGATTCCAGACCGACGCCGCCGACGGCGTCGAGGCTCGCGCGGCGCGTCTGCCGGCGTCGTTCGACGCGGTGGCCACCGCCGCCGAGGACATCGCGCTGATCGCGTTCACCTCCGGGACCACCGGCAAGCCGAAGGGCACGATGCACACGCATCGCGACGTCATCGCCGCCTGCGACTGCTGGCCGAAGTACCACCTGAAGGCCACCGCCGACGACGTTTTCGTCGGCAGCCCGCCGCTCGCGTTCACGTTCGGCCTGGGGGGGCTGCTGCTCTTCCCGCTGCGCATCGGCGCTTCGGCGCTCCTGGTCGAGCGGCCGGCGCCCGAGACGCTGATCGAGGTCGTCGAGCGCGATCGCCCGACGGTGCTGTTCACCGCGCCGACGTCGTACCGGGCGATGGCGCTCGCCTCGGCGGGGCGCGACTTCTCGTCGCTGCGCAAGTGCGTGTCGGCCGGCGAGGCCCTGCCGGCCGCGACCCGCAAGCTATGGAAGGACGCGACCGGCATCGACATCATCGACGGCATCGGCTCGACCGAGATGCTCCACATCTTCATCTCGCACCCGGACGACGACGTTCGGCCGGGCGCGACCGGCAAGCCGGTGCCCGGCTACCGCGCGGCGATCCTCGACGAGGTCGGCCGGCCGCTGCCGCCGGGCGAGGTCGGGCGCCTCGCGGTCAAGGGACCGACCGGCTGCAAATACCTGGACGACCCGCGCCAGTCGAACTACGTCCAGGACGGCTGGAACATGACCGGCGACGCCTACCTGTGCGACAAGGACGGCTGGTACGTCTACCAGGCGCGCACCGACGACATGATCGTGTCCGCCGGCTACAACATCGCCGGGCCGGAGGTCGAGTCGGCGCTGCTCGCGCATCCGGCGGTCGCCGAATGCGGCGTCGTGGCCGCGCCCGACGAGGAGCGTGGGATGATCGTCAAGGCCTACGTCGTGCTCAAGCCGGGCCATGCCGGCGACGCGGCGACGACGCGCGCGCTGCAGGACCACGTCAAGGCCTCGATCGCGCCGTACAAGTATCCGCGGGCGATCGAATACGTCGGGTCGCTGCCGCGCACCGAGACCGGCAAGTTGCAGCGGTTCCGGCTGCGGCAGATGGCGCAGACGACGCCGACGACACCGCCGACGCGGGGGGCGCGTTGAAGATCCTGCAGCCGCCCGGGTGGGCGCCACCCAAGGGCTATTCGAACGGGGTCGCCGCGCGCGGGACCTTCGTCGCGATCGGCGGCCAGATCGGCTGGGACGCGGACCAGCGGTTCGTCGCCGACGATTTCGTCGCGCAGGCGCGCCAGGCGCTCGAGAACATCGTCGCCGTGCTGGCGCAGGCCGGCGGACGTCCGGAGCACCTCGTGCGCATGACCTGGTACGTCGTCGATTGCGACGAATACCTCGCCTCCGCGCGCGAGCTGGGTCGCGCCTACCGTGAGGTGATCGGACGGCATTATCCGGCGATGACCGCGGTCGAGGTGAGCCGCCTCGCCGAGCCGCGGGCGCGCGTCGAGATCGAGGCGACGGCGGTCGTTCCCTGACGCGGCCGACGGTTCGCGAGGGCGCGTACAATCGGCCGCTCCGTCCGCGGAGCCGCGCATGAAGCTCTACGACTACTTCCGCTCGTCGGCCGCCTACCGCGTCCGCATCGCGCTCAATCTGAAGGGCCTCGCACCCGCTCGCGAGTTCGTCCACCTTCGCCGCGGCATGCAGCGCCTGCCGGGATACCGGAACGTCAACCCGCAGGGACTGGTCCCGGCGCTCGGGCTCGACGGCGGGCGCGTGCTGACGCAATCGCTCGCCATCCTCGAGTACCTCGAGGAGACGCACCCGTCGCCGCCATTGCTGCCGGCGTCGCCGGCCGACCGGGCGCGGGTACGGGCGATCGCGCTGGCGATCGCCTGCGACATCCACCCGATCGACAACCTGCGGGTGCTCGAGTACCTGACCGGAACGCTCGGCGTGTCGGCCGAGGCGAAGGACGGCTGGTACCGCTACTGGATCGACACCGGCTTCGAAGCCCTCGAGCGCCAGCTCGCGTCCGATCCGGCGACCGGCCGCTACTGCCACGGCGACGCGCCGACGATTGCCGACGTCTGTCTCGTGCCGCAGATCGCCAACGCGCGACGCGTCTCGATGGACCTCTCGCCGTATCCGACGCTGCTGCGCATCGAGACCGCGTGTCTCGCGCTACCGGCGTTCGCCGACGCTGCGCCAGCGCGCCAGCCCGACGCCGAGTGAGCGTGAACGCGTCCGCTCCGGCCCCGTCCTCCGACCATCCGACCCGATCCAGAGGCCCGAGCCCGATGAACACCGTCATTCCCGTCTGGGAAACGCCAACCGTACCGGTCGCCGGGACCGATGCGCGGTTTCCGGTGCGCCACATCTACTGCGTCGGCCGGAATTACGCCGAGCACGCCAAGGAGATGGGCGGCGACGCGGCCAAGGAACCGCCTTTCTTCTTCACCAAGCCGGCCGACGCGGTCGTCCCGGTCGCGCGCGGCGCGGTCGGACGGATGACCTATCCGCCGGGAACGAAGAACCTGCACCACGAGATCGAGCTCGTCGTGGCGATCGGCAGGACGGGCGCGAAGGTCGACGCGGCGCGCGCACTCGAGCTCGTCTACGGCTACGCGACCGGGCTCGACATGACCCGGCGCGATCTGCAGAACGAGATGCGCGAGAAGAAGAGGCCGTGGGACATCGGCAAGTCGTTCGCGCAGGCGGCGCCGATCGGCGAGATCCGGCCGGTCGCGGCCGGCGGCCACGTCGTGCGCGGCGAGATCCGGGTCGACGTCAACGGCGCGCGGCGCCAGACCGGCGACGTCGCCGACATGATCTGGGACGTCGCCCACACGCTCGCCTTCCTCTCGCAGCTCTACGAGCTGCTGCCCGGCGACCTCGTCTACACCGGCACGCCGTCGGGCGTCGGTCCGGTCGTGGCCGGCGACAGGCTCGACGGCGCCGTCGCGGGGCTGGCGCCGCTGTCGATCGTCGTCGACCCGGCGCGATGAGCCCCGCGTCGCCGTCGTTGACCGACGCCGAGGTCGAGCGCGGCTACAACAACCGCGCCGCGGTCCCCGACCACGCGGCCTGGTTGACGCGCTGGGCCGAGGCCTCGGCCGCGGCCCTGGCGACCGGGCGGGTCGTGCGCGATCTGCGCTACGGCTCCGGCCCGTTGGAGACGCTCGACCTGTTCCTGCCGGCCGGACCGGCGCGCGGCACGCTGGTCTTCCTGCACGGCGGATACTGGCGTGCATTGGACAAGTCCGACCACGCGTTCGTCGCGCCGGCGTTCACCGCACGCGGGATCGCGGTGGCGGTCGTCAATTACGACCTGTGTCCGCGGGTGACGATCGCGACGATCGTCGACGAATGCCGGCGGGCGGTCGACTGGATCGTCCGCGACGGTCGCGTCCATGGCGCCGAGCCCTCGCGGCTCGTCGTCGCCGGCCATTCGGCCGGTGGGCACCTGACCGCCGAGATGTTCCGCACCGACTGGCGGGCGCGCGGCCACCTGGCGAATCCGGTCGGCGGCGGCGTCTCGATCTCGGGTGTGCACGATCTGCGGCCGATGACGCGGTTCTCGTTCAACACCGACTTCGGCCTCGACGACGCGGAAGCCGCGCGGCTGTCCCCGGTGCTCGGTCGGCCGACGACCACGGCGCCGCTCGTGATCGCGGTCGGCGGTGGCGAGACCTCCGAGTTCCTGCGGCAAGCCGATCTCCTCTGGACGGTCTGGCCGGACAATCGGCCGGCCGGCGCGACCGGACCGCTGATCGTTCCGGGCAGGCATCATTTCGACGTCGTCATGGAGCTCGCGGATCCGGCGAGCGCGCTGGCGCGCGCGAGCGTCGCGCTCTTCTGACCTTCCGGCGTGCCCGGCCGATTCCGGGTGGACCGCTCCAGGGTTGACGACTGACCGACGGTCATTTAATCTCCCGAACAAGTGACCGGCGGTCAGTTGCCGCCGGATCGAGGGAGTGTCGACGATGGCGGTCCGGCAGCGCGCGATCCAGGCGGGAGAGAAGCAGGAGCGTCACGATGCGATCCTCGACGCGGCCGAGCGGTTGCTGCTGCGCTCGCCCGACCGTCTCGCCAGCGTCGCCGAGGTCGCGGACGAGGCCGGACTCGCGAAGGGAACCGTCTACCTGTACTTCCCGAGCAAGGAGGAACTGCTCCTCGCGCTCCACGAGCGCAACGTCAGGGGCTTCTTCGCCGCTCTCGTCGAGCTGCTCGAGGGCGGACGCGCGCTCGCGGTCGACCAGATCCTCGCGCTGGCGCGTCGTCACATGGTCGAACCGCCGCTCTTCCTGCCGCTCGCGTCGCGTTGCTTCGCGTTGATGGCGCAGTCGATTCCCGCCGAGACCGCCGTCGCGTTCCGCCAGCGGATGGCCGAGCGCTTGCAGCGGGCGGGCGCCGGACTGGAGCGCCATTTCCCGGTGCTGGGGCCGGGCGACGGGCTGGTCCTGCTGCGGCACAGCTACGCGCTGATCGTCGGCCTGTGGCAGATGTCCGGGGCGACCGGGGCCTGTCCGGCCGCCGGGGCGCACCCGCAGGCCGGTGCGGTGCCTGCGGCGCTCGCGTTCAGCTATCCGGCCGATCTGGATCGGGCGCTGCGGGCGCTGTGGCGTGGCGTCGTCGGGCCACCGCCGGCGGCCGGCGACGGGAGGGTATCGCGATGAATGTGCGTGCGGTTTTCGTTTGGGTGATCGCGGCGACCGGCGTGCTCGCGCTCGGCGCCTGCGCCAAGCACGAACCGCCTCCCGAGCCGATCCGGCCGGTGAAGCTCGCCCGGGTCGAGCTGGGACGGGCCGGCGAGGCGACGGTGTTCGCCGGCGAGGTGAAACCGCGCCACGAGTCGGACATGGGCTTCCGGATCGGCGGCAAGCTGGTCGCGCGGCTGGTCGACGTCGGTGCGCGGGTGAAACCGGGTCAGGCGCTCGCGCGCCTCGATCCGACCGATGTCGCGCTGCAGTCGGAGGCGTCGAACGCCGCCGTCGCGGCGGCGAAGACCGAGGCGGACTACGCGCTTGCGGAGTACGAGCGGTTCCGCAACCTGCACGAGCAGGGGTTCGTCAGCGCGAGCGCGCTCGATCAGAAGCGCAACGCCCGGGACGCGAGCCGCGCCCGCCTCGACCAGGCGCGCGCGCAGCAGGATGTCGCCCGCAACCAGTCCGGTTACGCGACGCTCGCCACCGACGCCGCGGGCGTGGTCACGGCGGTGCTGGCCGAGGTCGGTCAGGTCGTCGCCGCCGGTCAGCCGGTCGTTCGCGTCGCGCGCGAAGAGGAGCGCGAGGTCGCGATCGCCGTGCCCGAGAACCGCATCGACGAGCTCCGGGCGGCGAAGGCGCCGCTGGTCGTGCTCTGGGCGCGCCGCGACCACGCCTACCGGGCGCGCGTGCGGGAGATCGCGCCGGCGGTCGACGCCGCGACCCGGACTTTCGCCGTGCGGATGTCGGTCCTCGATCCGGACGCGGCGATCCAGTGGGGCATGACCGCCAGCGTCGTGCTCGAGTCGGCCGTGCCGATACCGGACGCCGCGCTCGTGCCTTCGCCGGCGATCCACCACGATGCCGACGGGAAACCGGCGGTGTGGATCTACGACCCGGCGACGAAGACGGTGTCGCTGCGCCGGGTGACGCTGGGCGGCTATCGCGAAGACGGCACGCTCGTCACCTCGGGGCTGGCCGACGGCGAGTGGATCGTCGCCGCCGGCGCGCACAAGCTCATGCCGGGCCAGGTCGTCAAGCCCTGGGAATCGGGCGCGGCCGACGGCAGCGGCCCGGCGCCCGCCGCGGCTCCCGGTTCGACGCCGCCGGCGAAGTCCGGTGCCGGTGCCTGAGCGAACGACGACCGACGTCCGTCGACCCGAGTCCGCATGAATCCGGTGAACCCCCGCGGCACGACCGGCTCGCGCTTCAATCTCTCGGAGTGGGCGCTGCACCACCGTTCGCTCGTGCTGTTCGCGATCCTCATGTGCTCGGTCTTCGGGGTGCTGGCCTACACGAAGCTCGGCCAGTCCGAAGACCCGCCGTTCACGTTCAAGGTGATGGTGATCCGCAGCAACTGGCCCGGCGCGCCGACGCGCGAGGTCGAGCAGCAGCTGACCGACCGGATCGAGCGCAAGCTGCAGGAAGTCCCCGACGTCGACTGGGTCCGCAGCTACTCGAAGCCCGGTGAGTCGCTGGTGTTCTTCGCGATCCGCGATTCCGCGCCGGCCGCCAACGTGCCGGCGACCTGGTACCAGGTGCGCAAGAAGATCGGCGACATCCGCAACACCCTTCCGGCCGGCGTCCAGGGACCGTTCTTCAACGACGAGTTCGGCGACACGTACACGAACCTCTACGCGGTCGTCGGCGACGGCTACGACTACCGCGAGCTGAGGCTCGCGGCCGACAAGGTGCGCGCCGAATTCCTGCGCGTACCCGGTACCGCCAAGGTCGACTTCATCGGCGAGCAGGACGAGAAGATCTTCGTCGAGATGTCGAACGCGAAGCTGGCGACGCTGGGCGTCGAGCCGGCCCAGTTCATCGCCACGCTCGCCGCCCAGAACGCGGTGGCCGCCGCCGGCGTCTTCGAGACCGCCACCGACCGCATCGTCCTGCGGCCCACCGGAGCGTTCGGGACGCTCGACGAGATCCGCGATCTGGCGATCCGGGCCAACGGCCGCGTCTTCCGCCTCGCAGACGTGGCGAACGTGACGCGCGGGTACGTCGACCCGCCGCAGCAGAAGATGCGCGTCGGCGGACGCGAGGCGCTGGGCGTCGGCGTCACGATGGCGGCCGGCGGCGACGTCATCCACCTGGGCCGCGACCTGGACGCGCAGGTGGAGCGCCTGCGGCAGGCGCTGCCGGCCGGGCTCGAGATCGTCGAAGTCGCGAGCATGCCCCGTGCCGTGCAGCGATCGGTCACGCAGTTCGTCCGTTCGCTCGCCGAGGCGGTGGTGATCGTCCTGGCGGTGTCGCTCGTCAGCCTGGGATTGCGGACCGGGCTGGTCGTGGCCGTGTCGATTCCGCTGGTCCTCGCCGCGACCTTCCTCGGGATGGCGAGCCTCGACATCGGCTTGCACAAGATCTCGCTCGGGGCGCTGATCCTGTCGCTCGGTCTCCTCGTCGACGACGCGATCATCGCCGTCGAGATGATGGCGATCAAGCTGGAGCAGGGCCTCGACCGTTTCCGGGCGGCGAGCTACGCGTACACGTCGACCGCGTTCCCGATGCTGACCGGGACGCTGGTGACCGTCGCCGGCTTCCTGCCGATCGCGACGGCGAAGAGCGCGACCGGCGAGTACACGCGGTCGATCTTCCAGGTTTCGGCGATCGCGCTCGTCGCCTCGTGGATCGTCGCCGTCGTCGTGATCCCCTACCTCGGCTACCGGATGCTGCCGGAGGGCGCGGCACTGCACGGTCCATCGTGGTGGGCACGACTGCGCGCGCGGCTGACCGGCAGGCCGCTGGCGGCACCCGGGACGCTCGCGCCCGGCGACCCCGTCGCGGTCTACCGCACGCCGTTCTACCGGCGCCTGCGCGCCGTGATCGACGTCTGCGTCGACCACCGGTGGATCGTGATCGCCGGCACGCTCGGGGTGTTCGCGGTCGCGCTCGGACTGTTCCGGTTCGTGCCGCAGCAGTTCTTCCCGTCGAGCTCGCGCCCCGAGCTCCTCGTCGATCTGCGCCTGCCGGAAGGCAGTTCGTTCGCGGCGACGCTCGCGCAGGCCAAGAAGCTCGAATCGGTCCTCGGCCGGGAGCGCGGGATCGACGGCTACGTCGCCTACGTCGGCGCCGGCAGCCCGCGCTTCTACCTGCCGCTCGACCAGCAGTTGCAGCAGGCCAACTTCGCCCAGTTCGTGCTCGTCACCTCGGGCACCGCCGAGCGCGAGCGGTTGCGCGAGCGGCTGATCGGTCTGTTCGAAAGCGACTTCCCGGAGCTGCGCGGGCGGGTCTCGCGACTGGAGAACGGCCCGCCGGTCGGCTTCCCGGTGCAGTTCCGCGTCTCGGGCGAGGACATCGCCCGGGTACGTAGGATCGCCGCCGAGGTCGCCGCGGTCATGCGGGCCGACCCGGGCACGCTCGACGTCCAGTACGACTGGGACGAGCCGTCGAAGGCGATCCGGCTGGTCGTCGACCAGGAGAAGGCGCGCCTGCTCGGCTTCTCGTCGCAGGACATCGCCGCTTTCCTCAACAACTCGGTGACCGGCTTCACCGTCACCCAGTTCCGCGAGGGCGACCGGCTGATCGACGTCGTGCTGCGGGGCGCGCCGGAGGAGCGCGCCCGCGTTTCCTTCCTCAAGGACCTGGCGATCCCGACGCGGGCCGGCAAGCCGGTGCCGATCACGCAGATCGCCGACATCCGCCACGAGCTGGAGGAGGGCGTGGTCTGGCGGCGCAACCGCCTGCCGACGATCACCGTGCGTTCGGACGTGCGCGGCGACGCGCAGGGGCCCGACGTCGCCGCGCGCGTCGACCCGAAGCTGGGCGCGATCCGGGCGGACCTGCCGCTCGGCTACCGGATCGAGCTCGGCGGAGCGATCGAGGACTCGGCGCGCGGGCAGAAGTCGATCGCGGCCGGCGTGCCGCTGATGCTGGTGACGATCCTGACGCTGCTGATGCTGCAGCTGAAGAGCTTCGTGCGCACGCTGATGGTGGTCCTGACCGCGCCGCTCGGTCTGGTCGGCGTCGTCGCCGCGTTGCTCGCCTTCGGCAAGCCGTTCGGATTCGTCGCGATGCTGGGCACGATCGCGCTGGCGGGCATCATCATGCGCAACTCGGTGATCCTCGTCGACCAGATCGAGAAGGACATCGCGTCGGGATCGGTGCCCTGGGAGGCGATCGTCGACGCGACGGTGCGCCGGTTCCGGCCGATCGTGCTCACCGCCGCGGCCGCCGTGCTCGCGCTGATCCCGCTCACCCGCAGCGACTTCTTCGGCCCGATGGCGGTGGCGATGATGGGCGGGCTCGTCGTCGCCACCGTGCTGACGCTCGTGTTCCTGCCGGCGCTCTACGCCGCCTGGTTCCGCGTGCGCCGCGGGACGCCCGGGCTCGAAGTCGCGGTGCCGGCATGAAGATCCTCGTCGTCGGCGGCACCGCGGGGCCGGGGCTCGCGATCGCGAGACTCGCGGCTGCCCGGCGCCACGAGGTCACCGTTCTCGCCCGCGATCCGGGCAAGGGCGGCGGACTGCTGGTCGGCACGCGCTTCGTCGTCGGCGACGTGCTCGACGCCGATGACGCGGGTCGAGCGGTCGCCGGGCAGGACGCGGTCGTCTGGGCGATCGGCGCGCCGAACCGGCACTCGCCGCTCGACACGCTGTCGCGCGGGACGCGGGTGCTCGTCGAGGCGATGACCCGGTTGGCGGTCGGGCGATTGGTCGCGCTGGTGCGCGAGCCGCGCGCCGTGGCGCGCGGGCCGCTCGCCGCATGGGCCGGGCGCCTGGCGGGCGCCGCCCGCGACCGGGCGATCGACGAGGATCGCGAGCGGCAGCATGCGCTGATCGAGTCCGCGGGGCTCGAGGCGACACTGGTACGGGTGCCCGCGGGCGGCGGTCGACGCGGCCGGGCGACGACGGACGGTTCCGCCTCGCTGCGGCCGAACCCTGTCACCGCGGACGCGATCGCCGCCTTCGTGCTCGGCCAGCTCGAGCGGCCCTCGGCCGAGGCGTCGGGGGCCCGGCCCGCGGCCGGATGAGCGGCTCCGTCGGGGCGCCCCGGCCCGACGTTGGCGGTAGAATGTGCGGTCGCGCGACGATCGCGCGTGAGGACCGACCGATGACACTCGCTTCCACGACCGAGATCGTCGCCGAACTGAAGGCGGGGCGCATGGTCGTCCTCGTCGACGAGGAAGATCGCGAGAACGAGGGCGACCTCGTACTCGCGGCCGACTTCGTCACGCCCGAGGCGATCAACTTCATGGCGACGCACGCGCGCGGCCTCGTTTGCCTGACGCTGACCGAGGAACGCTGCCGCCAGCTGGCGCTGCCGCTGATGGTGAGCCAGAACCGCTCGGGCACCGGGACGAACTTCACCGTGTCGATCGAGGCGGCCGAGGGAGTGACCACCGGGATCTCGGCGGCCGACCGGGCGCGAACGGTGCGCGTCGCGGTCGCGGCCGACGCCAAGCCCACCGACATCGTTCATCCGGGCCACATCTTCCCGGTGATGGCCCAACCGGGTGGCGTGCTCGCGCGCGCCGGCCACACCGAGGCCGGCTGCGACCTCACGCGCCTCGCGGGACTGACACCGGCGTCGGTGATCTGCGAGATCATGAAGCCCGACGGCACGATGGCGCGCCTGCCCGACCTCCTCGAGTTCGCCGCCGCCCATGGTCTCAAGATCGGCACGATCGCCGACCTGATCCACCATCGC
Source organism: Burkholderiales bacterium (assembly GCA_046347725.1). Lineage (GTDB taxonomy): Bacteria > Pseudomonadota > Gammaproteobacteria > Burkholderiales > Casimicrobiaceae > VBCG01. The sequence goes on along the minus strand of JAXMFN010000005.1, from coordinate 81,900 downwards.
AGCCGCACCGAACGGCTGGTCGAGCGGATCGCCGAGCGTCCGATCGCCACCGCCTCCGGCGCGTTCCGCCTGGTCGTCTACCGCGACAAGCTGACCGACGCGACGCACCTCGCCCTGGTGCGCGGACCGATCTCGCCGGACACCGAGACACTGGTGCGCGTCCACGAGCCGCTGTCGGTGATCGACCTGCTCGACGCGCAGGACGCGACGCACTCGTGGACCGTGTCGGCGGCGCTCGACGCGATCGGACGGGCGGGCCGCGGAGTCATGGTGCTGCTCCATCGGCCGGAATCGGCGCAGGACCTGCGCCGGCGCGCGATGGCGGACGAGCCGCCGGCCTCGTCGAAGCTCGACCTGCGCAATTACGGCATCGGCGCGCAGATCCTGCGCGACCTGAGCGTCGGTCGGATGCGGCTGCTGGCGCGGCCGCGCAAAATGCCGAGCATGGCCGGATTCGACCTCGAGGTCACCGGCTTCGAGGATCCGTCGGCGCGTCGCGCCGGCTGAGACGATGACGCCGCGCCGCATCGCACCGTCTACCGACGGAACCGGCCGCCGGGTCGGCATCGTGCTCTCGCGCTTCAACGCGGTGATCGGCGAGGGCCTGCTCGGCGGCGCGTTGCGCGCGCTCGCCGAATCGGGCGTCGCGCCCGACGACGTGCTGGTCGTCTCGGTGCCCGGCGCGCTCGAGTCGCCGCTGGCGCTGCAGCGCCTGGCCCAGAGCGGCGATTTCCACGCGCTGGTCGCGCTGGGCGCGGTGATCCGCGGCGAGACCTACCATTTCGAGATTGTCGCCAACGAGTCGGCCTCCGGCGTGTCATCGGTCGCCCTCGAGTTCGGCATCCCGGTGGGCAACGGCATCCTGACCTGCGAGACCGACGAGCAGGCGCTCGCGCGGATGGACACCAAGGGTTACGAAGCGGCGCTCGCCGCCCTCGAGATGGCGAACCTCTCCGATGCCCTCGACGAGCTCGCCTAGACCCCGAGCCGGCGCCGCGAGCGGCCGTCGACGGGCGCGCGAGCTCGTGTTGCAGGGACTCTACCAGCGCCGGCTCTCCGGCAATCCGCCCGACGCCGTCCGCCTGCAGCTGGTCGAGAGCGAAGGCTACGGCCGTGCCGACGCCGCGTTCTTCGACGAGCTGTGGCGCGGCGTCGCCGAGCACGCCGACGCCTGCGTCGAGCGGCTCGCGCCGATGCTCGACCGCGCGGCGGCGGAGCTCTCGCCGATCGAGCGCTCGATCCTCGCGATCGGCGCCTGGGAGCTCGAGGCGAGTCCGGCGATACCGTACCGGGTCGTGATCAACGAGGCGGTCGAGCTCGCCAAGGCCTACGGCGGCACCGACGGCCACAAGTTCGTCAACGGCGTGCTCGACCGCTATGCCGCGGTGGTGCGTCCCGTCGAGGTCGCCGAGCGGCGCGGCGCCACGGCGCGGTAGCCGAACACCGCTGCGCGGAGCGCGTGCGCTCGCCATGTCGTCCGTCTACCGGCCGGGGTCCGACGACGGTGAGTTCGGGCTGATCGCCCGGCACTTCGCGCGACCGGCGCGCGACGCGTCGGTGCGGGTCGGCGTCGGCGACGACGCCGCGGTTCTCGCGCCGACGGCGGGCTGCGAGCTCGTGCTCGCGGTCGACATGATGGTCGAGGGCCGCCACTTCCTGCGCGGCAGCGATCCGGAGGGACTGGGTCACAAGATCCTGGCGGTGAACCTGTCGGATCTCGCGGCGATGGGCGCGCGACCGCGCTGGGCGCTGCTCGCCGGGGCGCTGCCGGAGCGCGACGACGCCTGGCTCGCGGCGTTCGCGCGCGGCCTCTACGCGCTCGCGGATCGCCACGGCGTCGACCTGGTCGGAGGCGACACGACCAGCGGGCCGCGCAACCTGTGCCTGACGATCGCCGGCGAGCTGCCGGCCGGCGGCGCGATCCTGCGCAGCGGCGCGCGGGCCGGCGACGATCTCTGGGTGTCGGGGACGCTCGGCGACGCGATGCTCGGGCTCGCCGCGCTCGAGGGACGCGTCGCGCTCGACGACGCGGTGCGCGCGCGCTGTGTCGCCCGGCTCGAGCGCCCGACGCCGCGCGTCGCGCTCGGGCAGTCGTTGCGCGGTGTCGCCAGCGCGATGCTCGACGTGTCGGACGGCCTCAGCGGCGACCTGGCGCACATCCTCGCCGCGTCGGGCGTCGGCGCCCGCGTCGATCTCGAGCGCCTGCCGCGCTCGCCCGCGCTCGACACGATGCTCGCCGGACCGCAGCGGACGCTCGCGCTCGGTTGTCTGCTCGGCGGCGGCGACGACTACGAGCTGCTGTTCGCGGCACCCGCGGAGCGGCGCGCTGCCGTGGAAGCCGCGGGACGCGCCTCGGCCACGCCGGTCTCCCGCGTCGGGAGCGCGACCGCGTCGACCGGGCTCGTCGTCGTCGACGGGCGCGGCGTACCGCTGGACGCGCTGCCGCGCGCGTTCGACCATTTCGCGCCGGCGGCGCGATGACCGCGGTGGACACCGGGCGTCCGGATTGGCGCTTCCTCCTGTCCCACCCGGCGCATGGGCTCGCGCTGGGCCTGGGTTCCGGGCTCGCGCCGTTCGCGCCGGGGACCTTCGGCACGCTGGTGGCGATCCCGATCGCCCATGCGTTGCGCGCCGCCGGCAGCGACCTGTTGTTCGTCGGCGTGATCGTGGCGCTGTTCGCGGCCGGTGCGTGGGCCTCGTCGATCACCGGTCGGGCGCTGGGCGCGGCCGACCACGGCGCGATCGTCGTCGACGAGATCGTCGCTTTCCTCGTCGTGCTGTTCCTGGTTGGCGCCGATCCGGTGCGCGAGGCCGCGGCGTTCGTCCTGTTCCGGTTCTTCGACGTGGTGAAGCCGCCGCCGGCGCGGGAGATCGACGCGCGATGGAAAACCGGCGTCGGCGTCATGCTCGACGACCTGGTGGCCGCCGGCTACACGCTCGCGGTGATCGCGCTGGCGGTGCGCGCCGGCCGCGCGATCGGGATCGACGCGTGACGAACCTGGCTCGCGTCGAGGAGGCGGGTCTGAACGCGCTGCAGACGCGGCGCCAGATGTTCTACGACGGCTGGGTGCTGCGCCTCGCGCCCGGAAAGGCGAAGCGGGCGCGCAGCGTCAACGCGCACTTCGGCTCGACGCTCCCGCTCGCCGACAAGATCGCCTATTGCGAGCGTGTCTACGCCGAGCGCGGGCTGCCGTTCCTGTTCCGCGTCACGCCGTTCTCGCAGCCGTCGTCGCTCGACGCCGAGCTCGGCGCCCGCGGCTTCGACGCGCACGAGACGACGCTCGTTCAGACCGCGGCGCTGGATCGGGCGCCGCCGGCCGCCGCGCTGCCGGCCGGTTGCACGATCGCCGAGGCGGCGGTGGACGACTTCATCGAGGCCGCGGGCGAGCTGCGCGGATCTGCGGCGTCCGAACGCGACGCGCATCGAGAGCGGCTCGCCGCGTCGCCGCTCGATTCCCGCCGCGCTCTCGTCGTCGACGGTGGGCGCACGCTGGCGGCGGGCCTGTGCGCCCGCGAGGGCGATATCGTCGGGCTGTTCGACATCGTCACCGCGGCCGACGCCCGGCGGCGCGGCCTCGCCAGCGCGCTCGTCGCCTGGCTGCTCGCCCGCGCCTGGGAGCGCGGGGCGAGGCTCGCGTACCTGCAGGTCGAGGCGACCAACGCCGCGGCGCAGCCCGTCTACCGCCGGCTGGGTTTCGCGACCGCCTACGAGTACCACTACCGGGCCCGGCCCGGGAGTGCCGGTGACCGGCGGCGACGGCGACGCGACGCTCGTGCGGGCGGCCGAGCTGGTCGCCGCGCTCCGCGTCCGCCGTTGGCTCGCCGCGACCGCGGAATCGTGCACCGGCGGCGGCGTCGCCCAGGCGATCACCGCGATCGCCGGGAGCTCGGAGGTGTTCGATCGCGGATTCGTCACCTATTCGAACGAGGCGAAGGTCGAGATGCTGGGCGTCGATCCGGCGTTGATCGAGGCGCACGGCGCCGTTTCGGAGCCGGTCGCGCAGGCGATGGCGCGGGGCGCGCTCGCCGCGAGCCGGGCCGACGTCGCCGTCGCGATCACCGGGATTGCCGGGCCGGGCGGCGGCAGCGCGGCCAAGCCGGTGGGCACCGTGTGCTTCGCCTGGGCGACCCGCGCCGGGCGGTGCCTGACGCGCACCCGACACCTCGCCGGGGACCGGGCTGCCGTACGGGACGCGTCGGCGCGGATCGCGATCGAAGGGGTCGCCGCGCTGGCGCAGGACCGGGCGGTCGACCCGTGAGGCGGGCGGCCGGCGTGCGATCAGGGTCGCGGACGATCCGCCCGGGGACCGGCGTCCGCGGGGGCAGCGGGGGCGCCCGGCGGCGCAGCCGGGATCGGAACGGGGGGCGGCCTCTCCAGCGTCCACGGGCTCGGGCCGGAGAGCATCGGCGCGCCGACGAACAGCAGCAGGCCAGCGACCGCGAGCACCAGCAACACCATGTCGACGACGAGCCGCGCGACACGCGAGGTCCTGCGTTGGCGGGGAGGCATCGAATCGGGCGTCGACGGGTTCATCAGTCTCGGGACGAGCGAGGCGGTCCCGTCCACTCGTACGCAAACCGACGGGAAAAAGGGACACCGGTCCTCGCGTCGGACCGGTGGGCGGAGCGCAGCGCCGATCAGCGCTGCGGCGCACGCAGGTCGCGTGGCGACCCGGCGCGGGCGAGCGCCCGCGTCATCGAGACGTTGAGCGGGCCGGCCGCCGCGTAGATCGATCGGGCAGTCTCTCTGTCGGCGGCGCGGGTGCCCAGGACCGGGCGCGTCAGGTCGTCGGCCGTAGAGCGGCCATCGTCCATCCGGATTAGGCCGAACGACCCCGGTAATTATATACATGAGTGGACCGAATCGCCGGTAAATACACCGGCTGATATTGCCGGATATTGACCGGGCGTATCTCAACGAGGGGCTGGACAGAAAGGTCCGGCCCTTTTCTTATCCAGCCGTCCGGGGATATAATGCAAATATCGTGGACAGCGCGCAGACACCTCGTTGACGTATCCAGAAGAGCAAGGCGCTCGCCGCGGCGCTGGCGCAGATCGAAAAGCAGTTCGGCAAGGGCTCGATCATGAAGATGGGCGAGGCCCGCGCCCAGAGCGACCTGTCGGTCGTGTCGACCGGGTCGCTGGGTCTCGACATCGCGCTGGGCGTCGGCGGGCTGCCCCGCGGACGCATCGTCGAGATCTACGGGCCCGAATCCTCGGGCAAGACGACGCTGTGCCTCCAGGTGGTGGCGCAGATGCAGAAGGCCGGCGGCGGCGTCGCCGCCTACATCGACGCCGAGAACGCGCTCGACCCGGTCTACGCCGGCAAGCTGGGCGTCAAGGTCGAGGACCTGCTGATCTCGCAGCCGGACACCGGCGAGCAGGCGCTCGAGATCGCCGACATGCTGGTGCGATCCGGCGGGGTCGATATCATCGTCATCGACTCGGTCGCCGCGCCTGTGCCTGGGCGTCGAGATCGAAGGCGAGATGGCGAATTCAGCTTCCGGGCCTGCAGGCGCGGCTGATGAGCCAGCGCTGCGCAAGCTCACCGCCAACATCAAGCGCGCGAACGTGCTGGTCATCTTCATCAACCAGATCCGGATGAAGATCGGCGTCATGTTCGGCAATCCCGAGACGACGACCGGCGGCAACGCGCCTGCTCTACGCGTCGGTGCGCCTGGTCCGCCGGATCGGCGCGATCAAGAAGGGCGAAGAAGTGGTCGGCAACGAGACCCGCGTGAAGGTCGTCAAGAACAAGGTCGCGCCGCCGTTCAAGGAGGCGCTGTTCGACATCCTCTACGGCGAGGGGATCTCGCGCGAGGGGGCATCGTCGAGCTGGGCGTCAACCACCGGATCGTCGAGAAGTCCGGCGCCTGGTACGCCTACCAGGGCGACAAAGATCTGGCCAAGGCAAGGACAACGCCCGCGAATACCTGCGCGAGCATCCGGACGTCGCGGTCGAGATCGAGGGCAAGATCCGGGCGGCGGTGGTCGCGTTCCGGTTCCCGGACCGGTCAAGTCGGGACCGAGCGACGACGACGAATGACCGGTGGCCGTTGACCCGACGGGTGGCGCACGGTGCGCCGGACGAGGGGCGCGAGGCCGGCGTCGAAGCCTCCGCCTCGCCGAAGGCGGCGGCGGTGCGGTTGCTCGCGCGCCGCGAATACGGGCGCGCCGAGCTGCGCGCCTGGCCTGTCGCGCTGCGCGGCGACAGCCCGACGTCGACCGAGTTCGATGGCGCCTGTACGCGAAGGCTACGTCTCCGACGACCGCTACGCCGAAGCGCTGGTCGCCGGCCAGGCCGGCCGCTACGCCGGCGGGCGATCGCCCGGACGCTGAAGGAACGCGGCGTCGACGCGGACGCCGCCGCCTGCGCCCTCGCGCCGCTGACGCGCGACGAGCTCGAGGAGGCGCGCGCGCTGTGGGCGAAGCGATACGGCGCCGCGCCTCGCGACGAACGCGACAAAGCGCGCCAGTTCCGTTTCCTCGTTTCCGCAACATCCGGCGTCGATCGTGCTCAAGGTGCTGTGCGAAGCCGGCGCTCTGATCGACGACGACAAGCGCGACTTGAACTCACCGGGCTGCCCTCAGTCAAGCGAAGACGTCGCGTGCGCCGCCGACGACGGAGGTTCGCCGCGCAAGCGCATCCCCGGCGGCGTTTCGATCCGGCCCAACCGGACGAGGTGGGCGGTGATCGCGCCGCGGGTGCGCTCGTGCGCGCGAGCGAGCTCGGCGATCGCCGACCCGGCTTGATGCGCGGCGGCGAGTCGGGGTGTCCTCGGCATCGCTCCAGGCCGTCCGGCGTCGTCGGCGCGGGCCACGCCGCGGGCGGGTTCACGGCCGTCGGCGGGTCGCCGGCCGGTCCGAGCGCAGGGTCCGACGGGTGATCGCGCCCAGCGCGGCCCGCAGGACCCGCAGCGAATCGGCCCGCTGGGCTGGATGGTCTGGGGGCAGCGGCGCTGGTCGCCGGGTCGATGCTCGTCGCACCAGGCGGTCAGATGGGCGATCAGGTCTTCGCGTTTCATCGGTCTCCTCCGGTCCGCCCGATCACGGCGAAGGTACGCCGAGACTCGGGCGAGGCCGACGGAGAATGCACCGCGGGATCGCGGGGCGCCCTCGACCGTTCGGCCTACCCGGCCCGCGGGCCGGCGTCGGGCCCCCGCCGTGCCGGCCCTGGCCGGGACGCTACAATCGCCGCTTCGCCCACCGCGCCGCGGGGCGTGCGACCACGCCGCCCGCGTCTGGAAAGCCGCATGAAAGCCGCCGAGATCCGCCGCCGCTTCGTCGAGTACTTCGTCTCGAACGGGCATACCCATGTCGCGAGCTCGTCGCTCGTGCCGGGCAACGACCCGACGCTGCTGTTCACCAACTCGGGGATGGTCCAGTTCAAGGACGTCTTCCTGGGCCTCGAGCAGCGGCCGTACCGCCGCGCCACGACCTCGCAGCGCAGCGTGCGCGCCGGTGGCAAGCACAACGACCTCGAGAACGTCGGCTACACGGCGCGCCACCACACGTTCTTCGAGATGCTGGGCAATTTCAGCTTCGGCGACTACTTCAAGCGCGACGCGATCCGCTACGCCTGGGAACTCCTCACCGACGTCTACCAGCTGCCGAAGGACAAGCTCTGGACGACCGTCTACATCGACGACGACGAGGCCTACGACATCTGGACCCGGGAGATCGGCGTGCCGCCCGAGCGCTGCGTGCGCATCGGCGACAACAAGGGCGCGAAGTACGCGTCCGACAACTTCTGGCAGATGGCCGACACCGGCCCCTGCGGCCCGTGCTCGGAGATCTTCTACGACCACGGACCCGAGGTCTGGGGCGGTCCGCCCGGGTCGCCCGAGGCCGACGGCGATCGCTACATCGAGATCTGGAATCTGGTGTTCATGCAGTACAACCGCGACGCCGCCGGGACGATGACGCCGCTGCCCAAGCCCTGCGTCGACACCGGCATGGGTCTCGAGCGGCTGGCCGCGGTGCTCCAGCACGTCCATTCGAACTACGAGATCGACCTCTTCCAGGACCTGATCCGCGCGGCGGTCCGCGAGACCGGCGCGAAGGATTTCCTGGCGCCGTCCTTGCGCGTGATCGCCGATCACATCCGCGCCTGCGCGTTCCTGATCGTCGACGGCGTCATCCCGGGCAACGAGGGCCGCGGCTACGTGCTGCGGCGGATCATCCGCCGCGCGATCCGCCACGGCTACCAGCTCGGACAGAAGGCGCCGTTCTTCCACCGTCTGGTCGACGACCTCGACCGGCTGATGGGCGAGGCGTATCCGGAGCTGACCCGCGAGAAGGCGCGTGTGGTCCAGGTGCTCAGGACCGAGGAGGAGCGCTTCGGCGAGACGATCGACCACGGCATGCGGCTGCTCGACGACGCGCTCGGCGCGCTGCGCAAGTCCGGCGGCACCGTGCTCGACGGGGGCACCGCGTTCACGCTCTACGACACCTACGGCTTCCCCTACGACCTCACCGCCGACGTCTGCCGCGGCCACGGCTACACCGTCGACGAGGCGGCGTTCGACCGGGCGATGGACGCGCAGCGCGAGCGCGCGCGGGCGGCGTCGCAGTTCAAGGCCGGCGAGGGGCTCGCCTACGACGGTCCGAAGACCCGCTTCGTCGGCTATCAGACGCTGTCCGAGGAGTCGACCGTCGTCGCGATCTACCGCGACGGCGCCAAGGTCGACTCGCTCGCCGGCGGCGAGCGCGGCGTCGTCGTGCTCGGCCGCACGCCGTTCTACGCCGAGTCCGGCGGCCAGGTCGGCGACCGCGGCGAGCTGTCCAAGGGCGGCGCCTGCCTGACGCTGTTCTCGGTCGAGGACACGCAGAAGATACAGCCGGAGGTCCACGGCCACGTCGGCGTGGTCAGGACCGGCGAGATCAAGGTCGGCGACACGCTCGCCGCGACCGTCGACCACGACGCGCGCGGGCGCACGATGCGCAACCACTCGGCCACCCACCTGATGCACAAGGCGCTGCGCGAAGTCCTGGGCGCGCACGTCCAGCAGAAGGGCTCGCTGGTCGACCCGGACCGGACCCGGTTCGACTTCTCGCACCACGCGCCGATGGGCGACGACGAGCTGCGACGCGTCGAGGCGATCGTCAACGCCGAGATCCTCGACAACGCGGCGACGCAGGCGCGCGTGATGCCGATCGCCGACGCGCAGAAGCTCGGGGCGATGATGCTGTTCGGCGAGAAGTACGGCGACGAGGTGCGCGTGCTGGACATCGGCAGCACCCGCGAGTTGTGCGGCGGTACGCACGTCGCGCGCACCGGCGACATCGGCTTCTTCAAGGTCCTCGCCGAAGGCGGCGTGGCGGCCGGCGTCCGGCGCATCGAGGCGACCACCGGCAAGGGCGCCCTCGCGTACGTGCAGGCCCAGGAGGCGGTGCTCGCGCAGGCGGCCGCGGCGCTCAAGGCGCCGGTGACCGAGGTCGAGGCGCGCATCCACCAGCTCCTCGAGCAGGCCAAGGCCGCCGAGAAGGAGCTCGCCCGGCTCAAGGCCAAGGCGGCGGCGTCCGCCGGCGACGATCTGGCGGGCGGGGCGGCCGAGGTCAAGGGCGCGCGGGTCGTCGCCGCGACGATCGAGGGCGCCGACGCGAAAGCGCTGCGCGAAACGGTCGACAAGTTGAAGGACAAGCTCAAGTCGGCGGCGATCGTGCTCGCGTCGGTCGCCGACGGCAAGGTGACGCTGATCGCCGGCGTCACCGCCGATCTCACCGGCAAGGTGAAGGCGGGCGAGCTCGTTAACCATGTGGCGACGCAGGTCGGCGGCAAGGGCGGCGGCCGGCCGGACATGGCGCAGGCCGGCGGCAGCGATCCGGCGGCGCTGCCGTCGGCGCTCGCCTCGGTCCGCGCCTTCGTGGACCAGCGTTTGTGAACGGGCGGCGGATCGCCGCCGCGCTGGTGCTCGCCGGTACCGTCGGCGCGAACGCAACGGCGCAGACGCCGGCCAAGGGGACTTGGCAGGTCCCCGGCGAGATCCAGAAGCCCCGCGATACCTGGCAGAAGCCCGGCGAGATCCAGGTGCCGAAGGGAATCGAAGCGCTGAAGGCCTCGGAGGCCAGGTGCGAGCGGCGGCTCGCGGTCGTCGCCGACGCGCTCTTCGACTTCGACAAGGCGACGCTATCGGCGGACGCGAAGACCACGCTCGACATGCTGGCGCCACGGGTGGCGAAAGACCGGGGGCACCCTGCGGTCGTCGAAGGTCACACCGATTCGATCGGGACCGACGACTACAACAGGAGATTGTCCGAGGCGCGCGCGGTGACGGTGCGCGACTGGCTGGTCGCCGCAGGAGCCCTGCCGGCGGGAACGCCGGTGCGAGGCCTCGGCAAGTCGCGCCCGGTCGCGTCGAACGCGACCGCGGACGGTAAGGACGATCCGGTGGGCCGCCAGAAGAACCGCCGGGTCGAGGTCGTCGTCGACACCTGCCAGTCGCGACCGTGACCTCCGGCGGGCCCGGCGACGAGCGCGCGTCGCGCGTCCCGGGCGGGAGCGCGATCCCTCCCGACGATCCGCTGCGCCGGACGCTGCTCGACGAGGTCCACGCCCGCCCGCCGGCGCGGCTCGCGGCGCCCGTGCGGATCGCCCACCTGTCCCTGCGCACGACCGCCGACGAGCGTGCCGCGCTCGCACGATCGATCGCGGCGCTCGCGGCCGGGCGCGGCCTCGCCGCGCCCGACGTCTCGTCCGGGTTCGCGTGGCTCGACGCCGGCGACTTCCGGCTCCAGTGGGAGCAGCACACCGAGTTCGCCGGACTGACGTTTTTCCGCCGCGTCGACGGGCGCGATCCGCCGGCCGGCGCCCTCGACGTCGTCCCGCGCGAGTGGCTCTCGGCGCTGCCCGGGACGACGATGGTCGCCCTGAGCGTGTCGGTCGACGCCGCGCCGCCCGACGCGGCCGGACCGGCGATCGCGGCGTTTCGCGACACGACGCTCGCCGGCTCGCGCCTGGGCGAGGGCGTGGCGACCGCGCTCACCGATTTCCGGCTCGACGCCGACGGCTGGTCGCGGATCGTCGTGCTCGACCACGGCATGAGCGAGCGACAGGCCGGCCGCTTCGTCCAGCGGCTCATCGAGATCGAGACCTACCGGATGATGGCGCTCCTCGCCTTTCCACTCGCACGGAGTGTCGGGCCCGGACTCGCCGATGCCGAAACCCGCCTCGCCCGGATCGCCGAGCGGACGATCCGGGAGGCGGGCGAGAACGACGCGGCGCTGCTCGACGATCTGACGCGGCTCGCCGCGGAGGTCGAGAGCGCGCAGGCGGCGAGCCGCTACCGCTTCTCCGCGGCGCGCGCCTACCACGGCCTCGTCCGGCGCCGGATCGCCGACCTGCGCGAGCTGCGCATCCCCGGCGTCCAGACGATCGAGGAGTTCATGGAACGCCGGCTCGCGCCGGCGATGGCCACCTGCGAGTCGACCGCGGGCCGCCAGGCCGAGCTCGCCGAGCGGATCGCGCGCGCGAGCCAGCTCTTGCGCACGCGGGTCGAGGTTGCGCTCGAACGGCAGAACCAGGCGCTGCTCGATTCGATGAACCGTCGCGCCCGGCTGCAACTGCGGTTGCAGCAGACCGTCGAAGGCCTGTCGATCGCCGCGATCACCTACTACGCCGCGGGGCTCGTCGGCTATCTGGCGAAAGGCGCGAAGGCGGCAGGGTTCGCGATCGACGCCGACCTCGCGACCGCAGGTTCGATCCCGATACTCGCCGTGGCGGTGTGGGCCGCGCTGTCGCGCGTTCGCCGCCGCCTCGCGCACGACTGATCGGCCCCGCGGCGGACCGCCGTCAACCTCCGACGAGGACCTCCGATGCACCGCGACGATCGTGCCGTCCAGTTCGCCAGCGACAACAACGCCGGGATCACGCCCGAGGCGATCGAGGCGCTCGCGCGCGCCAACGTCGGACACGCGATCGGCTACGGCGCCGACCGGTGGACCCGGGCCGCCGAAGACGCGATCCGCCGCGTGTTCGACGCCGATGTACCGGTATTCCTCGTGTTCACCGGCACCGCCGCGAACGCGCTCGCGCTCGCCTCGATCTGCCGGTCGACCGACGCGGTCGTGTGCCACGAGTTCGCGCACGTCGCGGTCGACGAGTGCGGCGCCTGCGAGGCGCTGACCGGCGGCGCGAAGCTCCTCACGGTCGGCGGCGACGCGGCCAAGGTGACCCCCGAAGCCTTCGCCGCACGGGCGGTCGCGCCTCACGACGAGCACGCGTCGCGCCCGCGCGCGCTGTCGCTGACGCAGGCGACCGAACTGGGCACCGTCTACACGCCGGCGGAACTTCGCGCGCTCGCCCAGGCGGCGCGCGGGCGCGGGATGAAGCTGCATATGGATGGCGCGCGGTTCGCCAACGCGGTCGCTTCGCTCGCCTGCGCACCGGCCGACCTCGCGCAGCGCGCCGGCGTCGACGTCCTCGCCTTCGGTGGCACCAAGAACGGCCTGCCGCTGGGCGAGGCGCTGGTCTTCTTCGACGCGGCGCTCGCCGACGAATTCCGGCGGCGTCGCAAGCAGGCGGGGCAGCTCGCCTCGAAGATGCGCTACCTCGCCGCGCCCTGGACCGCCGCGCTCGACGGTGGCGCCTGGCTCGAGCGGGCCGCGCACGCGAACGCGATGGCGCGCCGGCTCTCGGCGCGCCTGTTCCGTCTTCCGGGCGCACGCCCGATCGCCCCGGTCGAGGCGAATGGCGTCTTCGTCCATCTGCCGGCGCCGCTGATCGACGGCCTGCACGCGCGCGGCTGGCGGTTCTATGTCTTCGTCGGCGAGACGGGTTGCCGGTTCATGTGCGCCTGGGACACGGCCGAGGCCGACGTCGACGCGCTGGCGACCGACGCGGAGGAGATCGCGTTGTCGGTGGAGCGCTGACAGCGGGCGGTGGCGGCCCGGACCGGCGTCGGGGAAACCTGCCCCGCATCGTCAGTACCGCCGGCGAAACCAACGGCAACGCCTTGATTCGGGACGCCAATGCCGTTGGCATGGCGGTTGCACCGGCTCGGGGCATGGACCGGATCGAGGCGCGCCGCCGGCTGAAGGCGCTCGGACCCCATTTCGCGCTGTGGGTGGCGCTGGTCGCGCTCGTCGCCGGGTTCACCGTGTTCCAGATCGTGTCGCAACGGCGGGCCGAACTCGCCGCCGGGCAGGTCGAGGCCGAGAACCTGGCGCGTGTCCTCCAGGATCATACGACCCGGACGCTCGAGGGGTTCGACCGCGCGCTGTCGCTGATGAAGGCGCTGCACGAGCGCGGCGGCGGCGACGCCTACCTGACGCCGCTCGCCCGTTCGATGGAGCACACGATGTCGACCGACGTCGAGCGCGTCTTCAACCGGTTCGATCGCCACGGCGTCCTGGCGGCGAGCAGCCAGCCGGACGCACGGCCCGGCGAGGTGTCGATCGCCGACCGGCCGTACTTCGCCGACGCCCGCGACCGCCCGGGCGCGGTGCTTCGGATCGGCGAGCCGGTCACCGGTCGGGTGTCGGGGGTCGCCGTCATCCCGCTGGTCAAGCGGCTCGAGACGGCGGAGGGCGCCTTCGACGGCGTCCTGGGTGTCGCGCTCGATCCGGCGCGGATGGTCCATCTGTTCCGGTCGCTGCGCGTCGGCGAATCCTCGTCGGTGGGGTTGATGGACCGCGACGGACGGGTCTGGGTCTGGTCCGAGAACCACGCGATCGAACGTCGCTCCCCGCGCGCCGATCCGGCCGAGGCCGCGCTGCCCGGCCGGGTCGACACCCGGATGGCCGACGGTCCGCTCCAGTTCAGCGAGATCACCGGCGAGCGCAGCGTCTCGGCGATCGCCGCCGTGCCCGGAACCTCGCTCGTCGCCTTCGCGGTGCTGGACGAAGACACGCTGCTCGCCCAGCACCGGGTCTTCGCGGCGAATCTCGCCGGCTACGCGGCGCTCGTCGTCGCCTTCCTGACGGTCCCGATCGCGTTGGCGGCCCGGCGTGCGCTCGGCGAGGTGCGTCGGCGTCGCGTGCTCGAGCTGCGCTACGCCGACGCGCAGCAGCGGGCCAGCACCGATCCGCTGACCGGGGCGGCGAACCGCGAAGCCTTCGACGCCCGCCTGCGCGGCGCGTGGGAAACCACGATGCGCGACGGCGTTCCATTCGTGCTCGCGTTCCTCGACGTCGATCGGTTCAAGGCGCTCAACGATACCTACGGCCACGAGACCGGCGACCGGGCGCTGCGGCGCGTCGCCGACACGCTCGCCGGCAGCGTGCGCCGCTCGGACCTGGTCGCGCGGCTGGGCGGCGACGAGTTCGCGGTGCTGATGCCCGGCGCCGAGCTCAACGCCGCGCAGCGTGTCTTCGACGGCCTGGAAGAGACGCTGCACCTGGCGATGCAGGAGGAGGGCTGGCCGATCTCGTTCTCGGTCGGCGTGATCGCGTTCCAGACCGCTCCTCCGCACCCCCGCGACGCGGTCGCGCTCGCCGACCGGCTGATGTACGAAGTCAAGGGCGCCGGGCGCAACGCGACGCGCTACGGCAGCTATCGCGATGGCCTCATGCGTCGCGAGGACGCGACCGAGCGGCTCGCCGCCTGACCGGCCCGTCGAACCGGCGCGGGTCCCCTCGGCGAGCGTTCGCACCGGCGCGATCGCATCGGGTATGCTGGCGGCCGGACCGCCGAGCATCCCGATCGTGACATCCCAGCGCCTGGATCCCGCCGACGCCGCCAGGACTCTCGAAACGCTGCGCCACCGCGGCGACGGACGGCTGCCGGGCCTGTTCGGACTGCGCGTCATGGCGCTCGAACACGGCCGTCTGGACGCGGAGCTCGAGATCCGACCGGAGCTTCTGGCTCCCAACGGCTTCCTGCACGCGGCGACCGTGGTCGCGCTGGCCGACACCGCCTGCGGTTACGGCTGCATCGCGCATCTGCCGCCGGGTGCGCACAATTTCACGACCATCGAGCTCAAGTGCAACTTCGTGGCGACCGCGCGCGAAGGAACGATCGCCTGCGTCGCGACCGCGGTGCACCTGGGTCGCGCCACGCAGGTCTGGGACGCGACGGTGACGCGCAGTTCCGACGGTGCGCAGGTCGCGTTGTTCCGCTGCACGCAGATGGTCCTGCGGCCCACGCCTCCGGGCGGCGCGCCGGCAGGCGGACACCGGTGAGCGTCGAACGGCCGCCTCGGGGGGGGCTGTCCGGCATCGAAGAGGGCTCGGCGCGGCGGGGCGAGGTCCGCGGTCTCGCCGGCGGGCGGCTGCACCGGATCTCGTATCGCGAGTGGGGCGACCCGACCGGCCGGCGTGTCGTCGTCTGCGTCCACGCGCTGACGCGCACCGGCCGCGACTTCGGCCCGCTCGCGGCGGCGCTGGTCCGTACACCGGGGACGCGCGTCGTCGCACCGGACATGCCCGGCCGGGGTGCGAGCGAGCGGCTGCACGACCCGATGCTCTACCAGATCCCGACCTATGTCGCCGACGCGGTGACGTTGCTCGCGCGAATCGACGTCGAGGAGGTCGACTGGGTCGGCATCTCGATGGGCGCGTTGATCGGCATGGCGATCGGCGCGATGCCGGATTCCCCGGTGCGCCGCCTGGTGATCAGCGACGCCGGACCGGTGATCGAGCGCGCCGCGCTCGATCGGATCGCCGGCTACGTCGGAGTCGAGACGCTTTTCGATTCCCGCGAAGCGGCCGCGGCGGCGATCCGCTCGGTGAGCGCGCCGTTCGGGCCGCACACCGACGCCGAGTGGGAGTTCCTCGTCGACAGCGTCCTCGTGCGCCGCGACGACGGACGGTGGACGCTTCATTACGATCCGGCGATCGGCGTGCCGATCCGCGCGTCGCTGTCGGGATCCGCACCCGACCTGTGGCCGCTGTGGGACGCGATCCGCGCGCCGACGCTGGTGCTGCGCGGCGAGCGCTCCGACCTCCTTTCCGCCGCGACCGCGCAGGCGATGTCCGTGCGCGGCCCGAGGGCGCGCGTCGTCACGCTGCCCGGCGTCGGGCATGCGCCGACGCTCGTGCCCGCCGCGCAGGTCGCGCTGGTCTCGGATTTCCTCGCGTAGTCCAAGGCGGCGCGGACGCGGTCCGATGCCGCCGGGCGGCCGGCGTACGGCATCGTCCGTCCGACCGATGGCGGCGGTCGCCGCCGGCGGGCGACGATCGCCTCCGCGCCGCGCCCCGATGCCGGCTCTCCATCGATGCCGACCGGACCGCTCCCGCTGCTCGCCGGTTTCGCCGCCGGTGTCATCCTGCTCCAGTTCCAGCCGGCGCTTCCCGGGCAGACCGCGGCGGCCCTCGTCGGCGCGACCGGCGTCGCTCTGGCCGGCACGCTGGTCGCGGCCGGTCGCGCGCCGCCGCGGACCCCACCGGCTTTCGTCCTGGCGCTCGCCCTCGCCGCCGCGCTCGTGGGGTTCGGGTACGCGGCGTCGCGCGCCCAGGCGCGCCTCGCCGACTCGCTGCCGCCGGAGTGGGAAGGCGAGGACATCGCGCTCGTCGGCGTCGTCGACGATCTGCCCGACGAGACCGCGCGGGGAACGCGCTTCGCCGTCGCGGTCGAGCGCGTCGACACCCCCGGCGCCCGCGTGCCGGAGCGGCTCTCGCTCGTCTGGCCGGCGTCCTGGCAGGGCGGCGCGCCGGTGGACGACGTGCCGGAGATCGCCGCCGGTGAGCGCTGGCGTCTCACGGTACGACTGAAGCGCCCGCACGGTTACGCGAATCCCGCCGGCTTCGACCTCGAGGCGTGGCTGCTGGAACGCAACCTGCGCGCGACCGGGTACGTCCGCGCGGACCCGGCCAACGTCCGGATCGACGCGATGGCCGGGCGGCTGCGCGACCACGTTCAGGCGGTGCGCGGTCGTGTGCGCGAGCGTATCGCCACCGCGCTCGCCGGCAGTCCCTACGCCGGCGTGATCGCGGCGCTGACGATCGGCGACCAGCGCGCCGTGCCCGACGCGCAATGGACCGTCTTCAACCGCACCGGCGTCGGCCATCTGGTCAGCATCTCCGGCCTGCACGTGACCGCGCTGGCCTCGCTCGCCGGCGCGATCGCGGCCGCCCTCGCGCGTCGCAGCGTCACGCTCACCGACCGGCTGCCCTCGCGCAAGGCCGGCGCGCTGGTCGCGGTCGTCGTCGCGGGTGCGTACACGCTCGTCGCCGGCGCCGAGATTCCGGCCGTGCGCACGTTCACGATGGTCGCGGTCGGCGCGCTGGGCCTCGCGATTTCCCGGCGGCCGGCCGGCGGCATCGTCTGGCTGTGGGCGCTCGTCGCCGTGCTCGTGGTCGACCCCTGGGCGTCGCTCGCTCCCGGATTCTGGTTGTCCTACGGCGCGGTGGCGGTGCTGATCGGCGCCGACGCCGGCCGGGTGGCGGCCGCCGCCTCGGGCCTGCGCGAGCGCCTGCGGCGGATGTACCGCGACGCCGCGCGCGCCCAATGGGCGGTGACCGTCGGGCTCGTGCCCTTTTCGATCGCGCTGTTCGGGCAGGTGTCGCTGGTCTCTCCGCTCGCCAACGCGATCGCGATCCCGATCGTGACGCTCGCCGTGGTTCCGCTCGCGGTCGCCGGGATCCTCGTGCCGGGCGGGATCTGCTTCGTCGCCGCGCATGCGTTCCTCGAACCGCTGATGGCGCTGCTGACCGCGATGTCCGACTGGCCCGGCGCCGCCTGGGCGCAGCACGCGCCCGCGACGTGGACGCTCGGCGCGGCGGCGATCGGCATCGCCTGGCTGCTCGCTCCACGCGCAGTTCCGGGGCGCGCCGTCGGACTGGTCTGGCTCCTGCCGCTCGCGCTCGTGCGCCCCGCGCCGCCGGACGAGGGGCGATTTCGTCTCACCGTGCTCGATGCCGGGCAGGGGCTCGCCGCGGTCGTGCGCACGCACCGCCACGCGCTCGTCTACGACGCCGGACCGCGTTGGCATGAATCGGCCGACGCCGGATCGCGGATCGTCGCGCCGTACCTGCGCGCGCAGGGCGTCGGTCGCCTCGACGCGCTGGTCGTCAGCCACCAGGATCTCGACCACAGCGGCGGCGCCGCGTCGGTCCTCGCCGCGGTTCCGGTCGTACGGCTCGTGTCCTCGCTGCCGGAGGACCACCCGCTCGTCGGGACCGCCGGTCCTGCCGCGCGTGTCCGCTGCGTCGCCGGTCAACGCTGGCGTTGGGACGGCGTCGACTTCGAGATCCTCCACCCGGTCGCCACCGACTACGCCGATCCGCGGACGCGGACCAACGACCTCTCGTGCGTTCTGGCGGTGTCCGCCGGGACCACGCGCGCGCTGCTGACCGGCGACATCGAGGCGCGCAGCGAATCGCGGCTGGTGCGCGAGGCCGCCGAGGCGCTCGCCGCCGAGGTGCTGGTCGTGCCGCACCACGGTTCGCGGACCTCGTCGACGCCGGCCTTCGTCGACGCGGTGGCGCCGACGTTCGCGCTCTTCACGCCCGGTTACCGCAACCGCTTCGGCCACCCGCGGCCCGAGATCGTCGCGCGCTACGCGGCGGCCGGTGCGCGCGTGATGCGTACCGATCGCGACGGAGCGCTGGAGGTCGAGGTGGCCGCCGGAGGCGTCGGCGCGCCGATCCGGGAACGCGAGCGCGCGGCCCGCTACTGGCGCGATCCGCCGGAGGCGTCCGCCCCGCCGCTCGACTGACGATCGGCTTCGAGCACGCGCTCGCGCAGCGCGCGTGTCGAGATGCCAGGCGTGTACGGGATCCACGCGAACTCGCGGGTCGCGAGGATCTCCCCGTACATCCGCTCGCGTGCGGCCGCGGTCAGGTCGTCCGCGTGGCAGACCACCTGCACGTCGAGCTGGTCGAGGTAGCGCGGCGAAACTTCGAGCGGCGCGTGCGGGACGACCTGGTCGACGTAGCGGCAGGCCGCGACGACCGCCACCCGCTCGGCGAGCGTCTGGATCGGGGCGGTCTTGTAGGAGGCGATCGTGCGATCGTCGTGGACGCCGACGACGAGTCGGTCGCCCAGTGCCTTCGCCTGGCGCAGGAAATTGACATGGCCGGCGTGGAAGAGGTCGGCGCACATGTCGGTGTAGACGACACGTCCGGCAGGCAGCGGGTCGACGCCGGCCGGATTCCATCGGATCACCGTGCGCTCGCGCGGGGCCTCGCGCCGGTGGTCCCAGCTGCCGGTGTCGAACTCGATCCGCCACAGCGGGAAGAGCGCGTCGAGCACGCGATCGGGCCGGCGCGGCACGTGCACGGCGCTGTTCAGGAACGACGACGCCCGCGGCGGCAGGACGTCGGCGGCGTCGAGCGTGCGCGACACCTTGCTGCCCGGATAGAGAACGACGTGATCGCCGAGCGGCGAATAGCGGAACAGATCGACGAACGGCCAGCCCCAGGGGCGCGCCGTACCGGAGTCCAGGCCGACCGGGTCCGCGCGCCACGAGACGTTGCCGTACTCGCCGAGCACATGATGCTCGATCGCGGCGACACGCAAGGCGGGGTCGGCGGCGAGCCGCTCGATCAGCCGGTCGAACGCCGCGTCCTCGACGATCAGGTCGACGTCGTCGTCCCAGGGCACGACGTCGCCGTCATGGCGCTCGTGCCCCAGCAGCGAGCCGGCTTCCAGGATCGGCACCGTGCCGATGCGCGCCGCCGAGGCCGCGATGCGCTCCAGCAGGCCGGCGGCCTTGGCGCGGGTCACCGGCGTCCACGCATCGGCGAACGCGGGCATCGGCAGATCGGGCGGAATCAACTCGGGTCGGGCGCGGTGCTTGGTGCAGGCGGCGGCGCCGGGGAATGGACGGTTCGCATTTTAGCCCGGACGCGCGGCGCCGGTGGCACTGCTAGACTCGCGGGTCATGCGCCATCCGGTCGTGCGCCTCGTCGCGGTGCTCGCGTTCCTCGCCGCGGCGCTCGTCCCGGCGACGCGCGCGGGGGCCGGCGCCGGCGCCGAGTTCAGCCTGTCGGTCGCGGTCTCGCCGGCGCTGCCGCTGGGCGCGGCGGCGAAGGCCTGGAGCGAGGCGCTCGCCGCGTCGCCGTCCGGCGCGATCGCCGCCAAACTCCATCCGGGCGCGACGCTCGCGCGGCGCGATCCGTCGCGCGAGTTCCTGGCGCTGCGCGACGGCGATGCCGATCTCGCGGTCGGCTCGGCGCTCGCCTGGTCGGTCCAGGTGCCCGCGTTCGCGGTGTACGCGACGCCCTGGATCGCGCCGCGCCCGGCGGATCTTGTGGCGCTCGTCGAGTCGG
The DNA here is from genome assembly GCA_046347725.1 of Burkholderiales bacterium. Classification (GTDB taxonomy): domain Bacteria; phylum Pseudomonadota; class Gammaproteobacteria; order Burkholderiales; family Casimicrobiaceae; genus VBCG01. The sequence goes on along the minus strand of JAXMFN010000005.1, from coordinate 61,749 downwards.
GCGAGTTGTTCGCCGAACTCGCGAGGCGGGCCGACGCCTCGGGCGTCGTGTTGATCCACGCCGCCCCGCTCGGCCATCGCGCGCTCGCGACCGTGGCGAAACCGGTGCGATCGCCCGCCGATCTCGCCGGTCTGGCGATCCGTGCCACCGGCGGTCCGCTCGTCGTCGACGCGCTCGCCGCGCTGGGAGCGCGACCGCAGGCGATGTCGTTCGCCCAGGCCCAGGCCGCGCTCGCCGCCGGGGCGATCGACGGGCAGGAGGGACCGCCGACGAGTTTCGCCGCCGCGCGCCTGCCCGCCGCGGGCTACGGTCAGGTCCTGCGCTGGGGCGCGTTCGGCGACGCGATGCTGTTCGCGGTCCGGCGTGCCGTCTGGGCCGCGTGGACGGACGACCAGCGTCGGGCGGCGGTCGATACGGCGCGCAACGCGGCGCTCGCCGCCGCGCCGCTTCGCGCCGAGGACGATGCGCTCGCGCGGCTGGCGGCCCAGGGCATGGCCGAACTCGCGCCGACGGCGGAGGGTATCGAGGCGTTCCGCTCGGCCGCCGCATCCGCGCGAGAAGCCTGGCGCGCGCACGTCGGCGTCGACCTCGTCGACATCGCGCAACGCGCGGTCGCGGCGCTGCCGCGATGAACGCCGGCCCGGTCGTCGTCGACAGCGTGACCGCGCTGCCGCCGTCGGTGCGCGGAGCGGTGCTGGTGACCGGATCGCACGGCGGCATGATCGCAGCGCACTACGCGTTGGCCGGCGGCGTGCGGGCGGTCGTCTTCAACGACGCCGGACGCGGTCTCGGCGACGCGGGCGTCGCCGGCGTGATCGCCCTGGACGCGGCCGGCTGCGCGGCCGCGGCGGTCGCGCACACGTCCGCTCGGATCGGCGACGGCGCCGACACGCTCGCCCGCGGCATCGTATCGTACGCGAACCGATGCGCGACGGCGCTCGGGGTCGCGGCCGGGCAGCGTTGTCGCGACGCGGCCGCCCGCCTGCGGACCGCGGCGATGCCGGTCGCGGATCTGCTGCCGGCGCGACAGACGCGCTGCGTCTTCGCTCCACCCGGACCACGGCGGCAGGCGATCGCCGGCCTCGACTCGATCGGTCTGATCGACGCGGCCGACGCCGGCATCGTGCTCGTGATCGGATCGCACGGAGCCCTCCACGGCGGCGTCGCGTCCTCGGCGTTGCCGGTGGACGCGCACGGCGCGTTCTTCCACGACGCCTGCGGCGGCTGCGACGGCGCCGGCTACACGCGGCTGCCGGCGCTCGATCGTCGGGGCATCGCCGCCGCGAGCGTCGATGGCCGGACCGCGCGCATCGGCGAGGCGCGATCGCTGTGGGAGACCGGTGTGATCTCGCGGGTGAACGGGGTGGCGGCGCGCACCGGTGTCGCCGCCGGCATGCGCGTCGACGAAGCGGCCGTGCGGCTCGCGTCGGGTTGACCTCCGACGTCGCGCACCGCGCGCTTCCCCTTCGTCCGGTCGTCAGCGGGCGACGAAACGGCCCAGCCGCACCGCCGTCTCGCCGACGCGCGGCCGGCGCGTCGGCATGATCAGCACGCACTCGTCGTAGGGCGTCGTCACGGCGGTGCCGCCGTCATCGGCGAGGAGCGTCCCGGCCTCGGGAACCACCAGGAGTCCGTGGACCGGCATGACGAAGCGGAACTCCGGATGGCGGATCGTCACCGCGTCGGTGATCTCGATCGTCCTTTGCGGCGGAGGCTCGTCGCCGCCGATCCGTTCGTCGACGAACGCGCGGTCGACCGCACCCAGATGGGCGAGGAAGCGCAACGTCGCCTCGCGCGCGACCTCGGGCGCCGCGCGCTCCCAGTGCTGGCCGCACTCCACCAGCAGCGCGGCGCGCGGATCGTCGGCGTCGTCGAAGAACGCGTAGTCGCGCAGACGCTTCCCGGCGGCGTGCCCGGCGTCGACGACGATCGTCGCCGGCACGCCGACCGCGCGCGCCAGCGCGAGGCCCTTCGGCCGCGTCCCGGCCAGCGCGAGCGGCGGGCAGGGGTCGGTCATCGAGTGGAGGTCGAGGAGCCAATCGGCGCTGTCGATGACCGGCCGCAGTTCGCGGGCGCGGTCGAGGTCGGCGCTGCGTCTCGGTCCGTCGAGCACGTCGATCGACCAGACCCGGTTCATGTCCTCGTCGACGCACCGCGAGGCGTACGGATCGGCCGGATGGAAAGCCCGGTACGCGGCGACGTTGGCGAAAACGAAAGTCAACGTGCCGCGGGAAGGTCGCGTGCCCTCGGCGAGCAGCGCGTCGATCGCGATCGCGCCGCAGACTTCGTTGCCGTGGGTCAGCGCCTGGACGACCACATGCGGGCCGGGACGCGGCGAGGCGAACGACCAGACGTAGGGGATGCCGCGGTTACCGCGCTCGTGCGGCGCGAGGTCGGGGAAAGCGACCTCGATCGCCGGCGGCGCACCGACCTCGGCGTCCATCCGCCTACCGCCCCTCGTCGCGAAGCCTGTCGGCCAACCGCCTCACGAACACCTCGCAGCGGCCGAGCTGCTCGATCGACACCCATTCGTCCGGCTGGTGCGCCTGGTCGATGCCACCGGGGCCGCAGACGACCGAGGGGATCGACGCGGCGCAGAAGCGCGACGCCTCGCTGCCGAACGACACCTTGCCCGGTTCGCAGTTCTCGCCCGCGAGCACCCGGGCGAGCGCGACGATCTCGGTGTCGCCGGGCGTGTCGAAGCCGGGCATCACCGACAGCCGCTCGAACGCGATCCCGGCTTCGGCCGCCACCGCCCGCATCGCCGGGAGCAACGCGTCGGCCCGCTCCCGCGCCGAGGCGAGCACCGTCTCGGGATCGTCCGACGGCAGGTGGCGCACCTCGAAGTCGAACGTCGCCTCGCGGGGAACGATGTTGAGCGCGGTGCCGCCCCGGATCGTGCCGACGTGCACGGTCGTGTAGGGGACGTCGTAGGCACGGTCCCGCGGGCCGTCGTCGCGGTAACGCTGCGCGAGGTCGGACAAGTGCGTGACCAGGCGGCAGGCGGCTTCGACCGCGTTGACGCCGCGCGGGGTGAGGGAGCTGTGCGCCTCGCGGCCGTGGACGCGACAGCGCCAGGAACGCTTGCCCTTGTGCGCGACGACCGGCCGCATCGACGTCGGTTCGCCGACGATGCACCCGGACGGCCGGATCGCACGGGCGGCGAGATCGTCGATGAGCCGGCGCACGCCCAGGCAGCCGACCTCCTCGTCGTAGGACAAGGCGAGATGCAGCGGCCGTGCGAGATCGCGCGCGAGGAACTCGGGGACGAGCGCGAGCGCGGTGGCGATGAAGCCCTTCATGTCGCACACGCCGCGGCCCTGGATACGATCGCCGATCGGCGTCGCGACGAACGGATCGGTGGACCAGGACTGGCCGTCGACCGGCACGACGTCGGTATGGCCGGACAGCACGATACCGCCGGCCGTGCGGTTGCCGTCGCGCGCCGGGATCGTCGCGAACAGGTTCGCCTTGCGCCGTTCGTCGTCGAACGTCAGCGCGGAGACGACGCCGCGCGCGGCGAGCCAGTCGCGGACCCACTCGATCAGTCCGAGATTCGACTCGCGGCTGGTCGTATCGAAGCCGACGAGCGTGCCGAGCATCGGCCAGGCGGCGAGGTCCTCGGCGCGTGGTCCGGCGGCCCGGGCGTGGTCGCGGGCGTTCAACAGTTCGCGGGGTCGGCGCACATGAGTCGAGGATAGCACCGCGCCTGCCGGGCGCGCTGCTGCGCTGCGAAACGCCGGGGCGCGGTTCGATGTCCCCGACCACCGGCGGGTCGATCCACGCCGGCGTCGTCCGCCGTGCGAAGATCGTCAGCCCGACTGGAGCGAGGATTCGACCGTCATGGACCGCGATCGAAGGAACGCGTGCTGCGCCGTGGGCGCGCTCGTCGCGATGCTCGCGGCGCCGCTGGGTGCCCAGCCGTTGCCGTTGGACTCGATCCGCCTGCCGGCGGGGTTCTCGATCGAGTTGGTCGCCCGCGTGCCCAACGCCCGGGCGATGGCCTGGGGCGCGGGCGGAACGCTGTTCGTCGGTTCCCGCACGGACGGCCGCGTCCACGCGCTGACCTGGCCTGGTCCGGGCCTGGTCGGCACGCCGCGGGTGTGGGTCGTGGCGAGCGGCCTGGCGATGCCGTCCGGGATCGCGTTCCGCGACGGTGCGCTCTACGTCGCCGCGGTCGACCGGATCCTGCGCTACGACGACATCGAACGGCGGCTCGATTCACCACCGGCGCCGAGCGTGGTGACCGACCGGTATCCGTCCGATCGCCATCACGGCTGGAAGTTCATCGCCTTCGGGCCCGACGGCAAGCTCTACGTGCCGGTCGGTGCGCCGTGCAACATCTGCGAGCCGGATCCGGATCGTTACGCGCTGATCTCGAGGATCGGCGCCGACGGCAGCGGGTACGAGGTCGTGGCGCGCGGCGTGCGCAACAGCGTCGGCTTCGACTTCCACCCGGCGACCGGCGAGCTGTGGTTCACCGACAACGGCCGCGACTGGCTGGGCGACGACTCGCCGCCCGACGAGCTGAACCGGGTGACGCGCGTCGGCCAGCACTTCGGCTATCCGTACTGCCACGGCGGCACGATCGCCGACCCGCAGTTCGGCGGGCGCCGGCCCTGCCGCGACTTCGTCGCGCCGGTGCAGAACCTCGGCCCGCACGTCGCCGGGCTGGGCATGCGCTTCTACACCGGCACGCAGTTTCCCGCCGCCTACCGCCACCAGGTCTTCATCGCCGAGCACGGGTCGTGGAATCGCAGCTCGCGGATCGGCTACCGCGTGACGCTGGTTCGACTCGACGCCGCCGGACGCACGGTCGGTTACGAGACGTTCGCCGAAGGCTGGCTCGACCATGGTTCGGTCTGGGGCCGACCCGCCGACGTGATCGTCGCGCCCGATGGTTCGCTCCTCGTCAGCGACGATCACGCCGGTGCGATCTACCGGATCCGCTACAGCGGGAACCGGTAGCGGACCACGACGCCGGGACGGACCACCGGACCGACCACCGGTCGCACGACCGGGGCCAGCGGCACGGCCGGCACGACGACGCGGCGAACGACGGGCGCGAACGGCGGCTCTGCGACCGCCACGACGACCGGCCGGTGGTGCGGCGCCAACGGAGCGGCGGCGACGATGCGTACGGCGGGCCCGCCGACGGCCACCGACCAGGCGATGGCGTCGGCGCGGGCGGACAGGGGAAGCGCCGCGCCGGCGAGGGCGAGTGCGGCGGCGAGTCGGTACGGACGAGCGATCACGGGATCCTCCGGGTAGTCGGCGCACGGGATCGTGCACGCCTTCCGGAACGGGGTCGGGGCGCACGGCGTTGACCGCCCGGGCGTCGGCGAAACCGGCTGTTACAACCTCGAGGCGCTGCGCTATGCTTGCGCGTCCCGAAGCCCGTGCTCCCAGGCCTCCCCCGCGTTCCCGGAGTTCCCGATGACGATCGTCCGACTGCTTCGCGCCGCCATGGTCCTCGCGGCGGTTCCTCTCGACGCGCTCGCCGCGTCGATCACCATCGGCATGGCCGCCGACGTCACGGCGATCGACCCGCACTACCACAACCTGACGCCGAACAACAACGTCGCCACGCACCTGTTCGACTATCTGGTCCAGCGCAACGAGAAGTCGCAGCTGCTGCCGGGGCTCGCGACCGAGTGGAAGCCGATCGAGCCGACGGTCTGGGAGTTCAAGCTGCGCAAGGGAGTGAAGTTCTCCGACGGCAGCGAGTTCACCGCGGCCGACGTCGTCGCGACGATCGAGCGCGTGCCCAAGGTGCCGAACAGCCCGAGCCCGTTCACCGCCTACACGAAGCAGATCGTCAAGATCGACGTCGTCGACCCGCACACGGTCCGTTTCCGCACCGCGCAGCCGTATCCGCTGATGCCTTCCGACATGGTGCAGATCGCGATCGTGTCGAAGGCCGCGGCGAACGCGTCCACCGAGGATTTCAACAGCGGCAAGGCGGCGATCGGCACCGGACCCTACAAGCTCGTCCGCTACGCCAAGGGCGACCGCGTCGAGCTCGTGCGCAACGACGGCTGGTGGGGCGGGAAGACGCCGTGGGAGAAGGTCACGCTGCGGCTCCTCACCAACGACGCGGCGCGGGTGGCGGCGCTGCTCGCCGGCGACGTGCAGGCGATCGAGGCGGTGCCCACCGCGGACGTCGCCAGGCTGAAGCAGGACAAGCGCCTGGCGATCTTCCGTCAGGTGTCCGACCGGCTGATGTACGTGCACATGGATAGCAACCGGGACGCGACACCGCACGTCACCGCCAAGGACGGCAAGCCGTTCGCGAAGAACCCGCTGAAGGACCCGCGCGTGCGCAAGGCCCTGTCGATGGCGGTGAACCGGCCGGCGATCGTCGAGCGGGTGATGGAGGGGGAGGCCGTGCCGGCCGGCCAGCTCGTGCCCGAGTTCCTCTTCGGCGCGACGAAGAACCTCAAGGTCGAGAAGTTCGACGTCGAGGGGGCGAAGAAACTGCTCGCCGAGGCCGGCTATCCTGACGGTTTCGCGGTGACCTTGCACGCGACCAACAACCGCTACGTGAACGACGCGAAGATCGCGCAGGCGATCGCGCAGATGTGGACGCGCGCCGGCGTCAGGACCGAGGTCGCGGCGATGCCGTCGGCGACGTTTTTTCCCCAGGCGACCGATCTCAAGTTCAGCGTGCTGCAGGCCGGTTGGTCGACCGGCACCGGCGAGGCCTCGTCGTCGCTGAAGGCGCTGCTGATGACGTTCAACCGCGACAAGGGCTTCGGCACGGCCAACCGCGGCCGCTACTCGAACGGCAAGGTCGACGCGCTGACCGAGGACGCGTTGATGACCGTCGACGACGTCAAGCGCGAGGCCTACCTGCAGCGGGCGACCGAGATCGCGATCAACGACACCGGCCTGATCCCGCTGCATTTCCAGGTGAGCCTGTGGGCGACCCGCGACGGCATCGGATACCTGCCGCGCGTCGACGAGTACACGCTCGCGCACAAGTTCTCGCCGCGCAAGTGACCGTCCGCCGACGTCCGGGATGAACGCTGCCCTGCCCACGCACGCGGTCCGCACGCCGGCCGCGCATTGGATCGGCGGGCGCTTCCGCGCTCCGGCCGGCGGCGCCACGCTCCCGGTCGTCGACCCGTCCGACGGCGCGCCGTTCGCGGCGATCGCGCGCGGCGACGCGGCCGACATCGACGCCGCCGTCGGTGCGGCGCGGACGGCTTTCGACGGGGAGTGGGGGAGGACGGCCCCGGTCGAGAAGGGCCGACGGCTCGCCGCGCTCGCCCGCGTGATCCTCGAGCACGCCGACGAACTCGCCTGGCTCGAGGCGCGCGATTGCGGCAAACCGATCAGGCAGGCGCGCGCGGACGTGACCGCCTGCGCCCGCTATTTCGAGTTCTACGGTGGAGCGTGCGACAAGCTGCACGGGGAGACGATCCCGTACACGCCCGGCTACTCGGTGCTGACCTGGCGCGAACCGCACGGGGTCACCGGCCACATCGTCCCTTGGAACTACCCGCTGCAGATCTTCGGCCGCAGCGTCGGCGGCGCGCTCGCCGCCGGCAACGCCTGCGTCGTCAAGCCGGCCGAGGACGCCTGCCTGTCGCTCGTGCGCCTGGCCGAACTCGCGTCGAAGGCGGGGTTCCCCGACGGGGCGGTCAACGTCGTGACCGGGCTGGGCGCCGAGGCGGGCATCGCGCTCGCCCGCGGTGCGATCGACCACCTGTCGTTCACCGGGTCGGCGGCGACCGGGACGATCGTCGCGCAAGCCGCGGCACTGCGCCACGTGCCGGTGACGCTGGAGCTGGGCGGCAAGGGACCGCAGCTCGTGTTCGACGACGCGGACCTCGACGCCGCGCTGCCGGCGATCGTCAACGCGATCGTGCAGAACGCGGGTCAGACCTGCTCGGCCGGGAGCCGGCTGCTCGTCCACCGAGCGCGGTACGAGGAGACGCTCGAACGCGTCGGCCGCGCGTTCGCGGCGCTGCGGGCCGGTCCCTGGCACGCCGATCTCGATTGCGGCCCGCTGATCCGCGCCTCGCAGCGCGAGCGCGTCCAGGGATTCCTCGACGAGGCGCGGCGCTGCGGATACCGATTCGTCGCGCAGGGGACGGTGGCGGACGACGCGCCGCGTGGCGGCTACTACGTCGCGCCGACGCTCGTCGCCGACGTGCCGGCCGACGCGCGGATCGCCTGCGACGAGGTGTTCGGCCCGGTGCTGGCGGCGATGGCGTTCGACGACGAGGCGGACGCGGTGCGGCTCGCCAACTCGACGGCGTACGGATTGGTCGCCGGCGTCTGGACGCGCGACGGCGCGCGCCAGTTGCGCCTCGCGCGGGCGATCCGCGCCGGTCAGGTGTTCGTCAACAACTACGGCGCCGGCGGCGGCGTCGAGCTGCCGTTCGGCGGCGTCGGCCGCTCCGGCCACGGACGCGAGAAGGGTTTCGAGGCGCTCTACGGCTTCACCCAGCTCAAGACCGTCGTCCTCCGCCACGACTAGGAAAGGCCGCGATCCCATGCACGAGTGCAGCAAGGCGGTGGCGCGGCGGCTGCACGATGCGCGGTTCGCCACCCGGTGGTTCGTCGGCGACGGGATCGACATCGGTGCGGGCGATGACCCGCTGGGTGGCTACGGCGAGCTGTTCCCGGCAATGCGCACCTGCCGCGCCTGGGATGTCCCGGACGGCGACGCGCAGACGCTCGCGGGGCTCGCCGACGAGTCCTTCGATTTCGTCCACTCCAGTCACTGCCTCGAGCACATGCGCGACCCGCGCGAGGCGCTCGATCACTGGATCCGCGTGGTGAAGCCCGGCGGCCACCTGGTCATCGTCGTCCCGGACGAGGACCTCTACGAACAGGGCGTGTTCCCGTCGACGTTCAACGCCGACCACAAGTGGACGTTCACGATCGCGAAATTCGCGAGCTGGTCGGCGAAATCGGTCAATATCGTCGACTTGTTGGGCGGGGTCTCGGACCGCGTTCAGCCGGTGAAGGTCGAGTTGCTCGACGCCGCCTACCGCTTCGTCGGAGTTCCCCGGTTCGATCAGACTCTGACCGCGGTGGCCGAATGCGCGATCGAGCTCGTTCTCCGGAAGTGGACCGCGGAGGACCTCGCGTTGCGCGGACGCATCCAGCGCGCCCGGAGTCGCTGATCGGCGGGATCGGATACACGGTGGGCCGGTGACCCGGCCCGCGAGGAGGAACGCATGCGTCTCGATGGCAAGGTCGCGATCGTCACCGGCGGCGGATCGGGCTTCGGCGAGGGCATCGCCAAGCGCTACGCCGCTGAGGGCGCGCGCGTGATGGTCAACGATCTCAACGCCAAGGGCGCCGCGCGCGTCGCCGCCGAGATCAAGGCGGCCGGCGGCGAGGCGCACGGTGTTCCCGGCGACGTGACGCGGGACGCCGACGTCTCGCACCTGGTCGCCTCGGCGCTCGCCGCCTTCGGCGACCTGCACATCGTCGTCAACAACGCCGGCACGACGCACCGCAACCAGCCGATGCTCGACGTGTCCGAGGAGGAGTTCGACCGGATCTACCGCGTCAACGTCAAGAGCCTCTATCTGACGGCGAAGCATGCGGTACCGCATTTCCGCGCCAAGCGCGACGGCGTGTTCATCACGATCGCGTCGACCGCCGGCGTGCGCCCGCGACCGGGACTCACCTGGTACAACGGCAGCAAGGGGGCGGCGATCGTCACCTCGCGGTCGATGGCGGCCGAGCTCGCGAAGGACAACATCCGCGTCAACATCATCAACCCGGTCGCCGGCGAGACCGGCATGCTCGCCCAGTTCATGGGCGAGGACACGCCGGAGATGCGGATCAAGTTCGTCGCCTCGATTCCGATCGGCCGCCTGTCGCGCCCGTCGGACATTGCGGCCGCCGCGGTGTTCTTCGCCTCGGACGAGGCGGCGTTCGTCACCGGCGCCTGCCTCGAGGTCGACGGGGGGCGCTGCATCTAGTGTAACGTTCCGTATGTAACTTTACTTGTCGAGCGCGGTCCAAGTTGTATCTTTGGACCCAGGAGCGCTCGATGCCCAACCCGACCGGAAGGCCCCCAAAGGAACTGCCTGTGAGCGCCGAGGATCGAGTCCAGCTCGAGTCGATCGCTCGCTCGCAGAGCTTGCCGGCGTTGCTGGTTCGCCGCGCGCAGATGGTGCTGCGGATGGCGGACGGAGAGACGGTCAGCGAGGTAGCCCGCGGCTTTGGCGTCAGCCGGCCGACGGTCACGATGTGCCGAACCCGCTTCCGGGAACGCGGGATGGCGGGGTTGCACAACGAGCTGAAGCCGGGTCGGCCGCGCTCGACCAGCGACGAAGATGTTGCGCGCCTGATCAATACCGCGTTGCGGTCGAAGCCGAAGGGGAAGACGCATTGGTCGCGGCGAAGCCTGGCAGACGAAACCGGGCTGTCGACGACGACGGTCCACCGCTATCTGACCATGTTCGGCGTCCAGCCGCACCGCACGCGCAGCTTCAAGCTGTCGACCGATCCCTTCTTCATCGAGAAGGTGCGAGACATCGTCGGCCTGTACCTGAATCCGCCCGAGCACGCGCTGGTCCTGTGCGTCGACGAGAAGAGCCAGGTGCAGGCCCTCGAGCGCACGCAGCCGGTACTGCCGCTCGGCTTGGGCTACGTCGAAGGCATCACACATGACTATGTCCGCCACGGCACGACGACGCTCTTTGCGGCACTGGACATCGCCAACGGCAGCGTTCTGACCCAATGCAAGGCGCAGCACCGCCATCAAGAGTTCTTGTCCTTCCTGCGCCACATCGAGGCCAACGTGCCGCCCGACCTCGACGTCCACTTGGTCTGCGACAACTACGCCACCCACAAGCATCCTCGAATTCGTTCTTGGCTGGCCCGACGACCCCGCTTTCACGTCCACTTCACGCCGACCTACAGTTCCTGGCTCAATCAGGTCGAGCGCTGGTTCGCCTTGATCACCAACCAGTCGATCCGCCGCGGTTCGTTCCAATCCGTGACCGACCTCAAGCGCCAAATCAACACGTTCGTCGATCACTACAACCAGCATCCGAAGCCGTTCAAGTGGACCGCCACGACTGATTCGATCCTCGCGAAGCTCTCGCGGCTCTGCAAAGTTATTAACGGAACGCAACACTAGGGAAGCTCTGCACAAGTGTGCGCGGACGCGACGCGACCGCCAGAGGCGGGGTGTCGTCGACCGCCGATCGACACGTCGGTCAGTCATGCGGGCGACACCCCGTCGGCGTGACTGCGGTCGCATCCCCGCGTGAACACCGCGCGGCGCCCCTGCTCCGCGGCTGGCGCGCCGTGCCGCGCGGCGCCGACCGCCGGGCGTGGCGGGCCCCGCACCGGAGGTCGGCAACAACGCGAGCGCCCTGGCCTTCGCGTCCCTCCGGGTTGGTCCGATAGCGGGCGCCGGCAGCGCCCGGGTTCTCGGCCGACTTCCCGAGTCGGCCTTCGCCCCCGGTCTCACCGTCATCCCGATCTCGGACCGACGCGTCTCGCGCCCTTGTGCAGAGCTTCCCTAGGCGTCGGATCGTCGAGCTGAGGCCCGACCCACCGCTGCCAGGGTCGTCGCGCGGGAGCCCGGTCCGCCGGGGCGGCGGCGGGTCGCCCTTCAGGCTGACGCCCGCCGCGCCTCGTACCAGCGGATCGTCGCGGCGAGCCCCGCCTCGAGTCCGGTCGTGGCCCGGAAACCGAAACCGACGGCCCGCGTCGTGTCGAGGCACCGGCGCGGCTGCCCGTCCGGCTTCGACGGATCCCAGGCGAGCTCGCCGTCGTAGCCGGTCAGCCGCGCGATCGTCGCGGCCAGCTCGGCGATCGCGATCTCGCGGCCGGTCGCGAGATTGACCGGCTCGGGATCGTCGTAGCGCTCGGCCGCGAGCAGCAGGCCTTGGGCCGCGTCGTCGACGTAGAGGAATTCGCGACTCGCCCGTCCGCTGCCCCAGCAGGTCACCGACCGGGCGCCGAGGTCGCGCGCCTCGACGCACTTGCGGATCAGTGCCGGGATCACGTGGCCGCGCTCGAGATCGAAGGAATCGCGCGGGCCGTAGAGATTGGCCGGGACGACATGGGCCACCGGGAGCCCGTGCTCGGCGCGGTACGCCTGTCCGGCGACGAGCAGCGCCCGCTTGGCGATCGCGTAGGGCGCGTTGGTCGCCTCCGGGTAGCCGTTCCACAGGTCCTCTTCGCGGAACGGGAGCGGCGCCGCACGCGGGTATTCGCACGCGGTCCCCGCGACGACGACCTTGCCGACGCCGGCGAGCCGGGCCGCCTCGAGCAGCTCGACGCCCATCACCATGTTGTCGTGGAAGAAGCGCGCCGGGTGCGCGCGGTTCGCGCCGATGCCGCCGACCACCGCCGCCAGGTGCAGGACGATCGTCGGGCGCACCGAGTCCATCAACGATCGGACCGCGGCGCGAACGGTGAGGTCGCAATCGCGACGTCGCGGGACGACGATGCCGGTGCAACCGGCGGCGCGCAGCCGATCGACGACGTGCGAGCCCAGGAACCCGGCGCCACCGGTGACGACGACCCGCTGGCGGCGCCAGAAGCTCATCGCGGCATCCGGTCGACCCGACCCGAGCGCGCGTTGTCGATCAGCGCACGGTCGGCATCGACCATCAGCGCGACCAGCCCGCTGAAGCGCACGCGCGGTTCCCAGCCGAGGACCCGCCGGGCCTTCGACGCATCGCCCTGCAGTCGGTCGACCTCGTTGGGACGCCGGTAGCGCTCGTCGATGCGGACGTGATCGCGCCAGTCGAGGCCGGCGTGCGCGAACGCGACCTCGCAGAGCTCCTGCACCGAGCGGGTTTCACCGGTGGCGATGACGAAATCGTCGGGCGCCTCGTGCTGGAGGATCCGCCACATCGCCTCGACGTATTCGGGCGCGTAGCCCCAGTCGCGCCGCGCCTCGAGATTGCCGAGCCAGACGTGCCGCTCGAGCCCGGCGCGGATCGCGGCGACCGCGCGCGAGACCTTGCGGGTGACGAAGGTCTCGCCCCGGCGCGGCGATTCGTGGTTGAACAGGATGCCGTTGCACACGTGCATCCGGTAGGCGGACCGGTAGTTGACCGCGGTCCAGTAGGCGGCGACCTTGGCGACCGCGTACGGACTCCTCGGCGCGAACGGCGTCGACTCGTCCTGGGGCGCGGAGCCGGCGCCGCCGTACATCTCGGACGAGGACGCCTGGAAGACGCGGACCCGGGCGAGGCCCGCCTGCCGGATCGCCTCGAACAGCCGCACCGTGCCCAGCGCCGTGATGTCCAGCGTGTACTCCGGGATGTCGAAGCTCACCCGCACGTGGCTCTGCGCGCCGAGGTGGTAGACCTCGTCGGGCGCGATCTCGTGGACCAGCTTCACCAGGTTCGCGGAATCGGCGAGGTCGCCGTAGTGCAGGACCAGCCTCGCGCCGTCGACGTGCGGGTCCTGGTAGACGTGGTCGAGGCGACCGGTGTTGAACGTGGACGCGCGGCGCACGATGCCGTGAACCTCGTAGCCCTTGGCGAGCAGGAGCTCGGCGAGGTAGGAGCCGTCCTGTCCGGTGATCCCGGTGACGAGCGCGCGTTTCATCGTCGGGGTGTCGGCGCAACGACGCCGGGCGGTCGCCCGCTGAGAGGGCGGCGAGGGCGGCGAAGACGGCGGGGGATCGGCATGGCGGCGATTATCGCCGACCTCGGGCGTCGGGCTGGTAGGATCGGACCGACGTCCGTTTCCGCCTTCGTTCTCTCCGGGCCCGTTCCCGGCGCGCTGCCCGAATTCCGATGCCGACGATCCTCCTGTGGAACGACGACTGGAAGATGGCCGGGGCCGGTCGGCCGCTCGCCCTGCCCGGCTGGGTGCTCACGCACGACCGCTGGCAGGCGCCGATCGCCGAGGCGATCGTCTTCCATCTGCCGACGCTCGATCCGGCCGGACTGCCGACCGGACGCCCACCGCGTCAGCGCTGGGTCGGGTGGTCGATGGAGAGCGAGGTGAACGCGCCGCTCTTCGCCGACGCCGGGTTCCTCGCGCGTTTCGACCTGACGATGAGCCATCGACGCGACGCCGACGTCTGGGCGCCGTACCTGCCGTCGCGCGAGGAGCTGATGGCGCCGCCGGTCGCCAAGACCGAGTTGTCGCCGGCGGTGTACATCGCCTCGAATCCGCGCGACTCGAGCGGCCGCACCGCCTACGTCGCCGAGCTGATGCGGCACGTCGCCGTCGATTCCTACGGCGCCTGCCTCAACAACCGCGTGCTGGCGCACGACCAGGGCACCGCCACCAAGCTCGCGACGATCGCGCGCTACCGGTTCACGCTCGCCTTCGAGAACTCGATCGCGCCGGACTACGTCACCGAGAAGTTCTTCCACGCGCTGTGCGCCGGTTCGGTGCCGGTGGTACTCGGTGCGCCGCAGATCGCGGACTTCGCGCCGTCGCCGGCGTCGTACATCGACGCCTCGCGAGACGAGCCGGCTGCGCTGGCGCGACGTCTGCGCGACCTGGTCGCCGACGAGACGGCCTACCGGTCGATGCTCGCGTGGAAGCGCGCAGGGCCGGGCGCGGCGTTGTCGGCGATGCTCGACGCGACCGCCGTCGATCCATGGTCGCGGCTCGCCGGCCGCCTCGCCCGATCGCAACGACCGATCAACGGCCCGGCGTGAACCGGACGAGCACCGACTCGACCCTCTCGTGCGAGGCGCCGCTCTCCCGCGTCGTCGTGGTCGTGTCGCGGACGAACTTCGCGATCGCGTTGACCCGAGGGCAGTACCACCAGGCTTCCTTCATCCGACGGTTGTAGCTGTTCTTGTACGTCGTGTCGGCCGTGCCCTCGGCCTTGAAACAGTCGAACGTCCCGGCCGGCACCGTCAGCGGTTCGTAGCCGACGATCCTGTACTGGTTGCGCTGGTCGACCAGATTGGTCTGTAGCATCTGCTTGGCGACGAACGACCATTCGGCACCGACCTGCATCGGGAAGCGGTAGGCGGGGCGGCTGAACTCGCCGCCTCGCGGGTCGATGAAGTTCCAGGACGCGTCGAACCTCATCGTCTTGTCCGGCGCGGTCGCGACGGTGAAGCCGCCGTCGCCGTCGATGGACAGGACCTTGCGACCCCAGGTCACCTCCTTGCCGTCCTTGTCGACCTGCCGGTACGTCCATTGATCGCCGACGGCGATCCGGGGCTTGTCGGCCGTCTGGGCCGGGGACGAGGTCGCCGCTCCGGCCGCCGCGAGCGCGAGCGGGAGCCAGAGCGCATGGAGCGGGCGCAAGCGGGGCATCGCCGATCCTGGAGGTACGTCGGACGAATCGCGTCGGGTCGGCGCGACGCGCATCACATGCCCGTGCGCCATCCGGGAACCGGGCGTCTAGACCTGCCTGACCAGCTCGGGCAGGCGGCGAAGGTCGATGGTCCGCGCCCGTTGGGCGATTTCGCCGCCGTAGCGTTGCATCAGCCCCTCGCCCTCGTGGACCAGCGGACCGAAGGCCGCCTTGAGCTTCGCGGCGTCGAGCGTGCGACCGCCGGCGTAGTACTGCTTCGCGATCTGTCCGATCGCCCAGGTGGTCGCGAAGGCCATCCCGGAGCTCGCCGCCTGCTTGCCGATCGAGCGGCCGATACCGCCCAGCGCGCTGCCCAGCAGCCCACCGAGGAGCTTGCGTCCGAACTGCTCGAGGTACTGACCGGTGAGGCCCACGCCCAACGCCGCGATGAACTCCTTGACATGTCCCTGGTCGAGTTCGTAGCCGTGCGCCTGCCCGATCCGGTACACCAGCCGGACCTGCAGCGGGAGGATCGCCATCGACGCCAGTGATTCCGGCAGGAGCTCGAGCGCCGCGTTGGTGACCGACGCGTTGACGATCTTGCGGTCCAGCTCGGCGGCGTCGGGCGTGAGCCGTCGGGCCGACGTGGTTTCGGCTGCCGGTGCCGCACCGCTCGCCGCCGCCGTCGTTCCGCCGCCGCCGGCCGCCGTTTCGATCGGACTCGCCGCGATTTCGTCCGCCTGCGCGACGACGCGCTCGGCATCGGCGGGTTTGAGCCCCAGCGCGAGAGCGAGTTCGCGCAGGAACGCCGCCTCGGCCTCGCCGTGCACGCCATCGGCATCGACGACGGCGACCGCGAGCTCGTAGGCGTACTGGCGCAGCGGCAGCGAGTCCAGCGGCGCCACGACCTGCGACAGCGGCGGCCGCTCGAGCAGCACCCGGCGATCGAGCTCGGCCGGATCGATGCGATCGCCGGCGAGCCGGGTCGCGAGTTCGCGCAGCCGCGCGCGCTCGCGCTCGTCCTTGCTGCCGTCGGCGAAGGCGGCGCATAGCGCGAGGGTGAGGAGGGCGTTGATCTGGGCGTCGTTCATGGGGGCGTCGGATGGGCGGCCGATCGAGGCCTGGACATCGTACTTCAGCCGGGCCGGCCGGCGCATCGGCGTGGCGACCGCCGCAGCCGGGGCCGGACGGACGCCGGCGGGACGGTCGCGGATCGCCGGATCGATTCGGCGGCCGGCGGAGGGGCGTCGCCTCCGGCATCCCCCTTCCGGGGGCTTGACCCGCCCGGACGCCGCGCGCTAAATGGCACGGTCGTGTCCCGGCCCGGGTGCCTGGGTGCACCCGGGGAGAAGCCATGCCGATCCGTTCGATCCGATCCATCGTCGCCGGCCAGACGCCGATCACCGCTCCGAAGACCGCCACGGTTATCGAGGCGGCGGCGCTGATGAAGCGCTACCGCATCGGAGCGCTGCTCGTGGTCGAAGGCACGCGACTCATCGGGATCTTCACCGAGCGCGACGCGCTCTTCCGCGTGCTCGCCGACGGTCGCGACCCGAAGGTCACCCGGCTCGCCGACGTGATGACGCCGCAGCCGCAGACGGTGCAGCCGGACGACTCGTTCCTCAAGGCGTTGCGGATCATGCACGTCGGGCGCTTCCGCCACCTGCCGGTGGTCGAGTACGGCCGGCCGCTGGGCGTCGTGTCGGTACGCGACGCCTTCGACGAGGACCTGCGCGACCTGAGGATGGACCTCGAGCAATTCGAGGAAGCGCGGGACTGATCCGCGGACCGGCCGGAACCCGCCGCGGGTGGCGGGTTCGTCGGGCGTCGGCCCGACCGCCGGCGCCGATCGATGGGCCGTGGGTCGGGGTTCAGCCCGACCGCCGTCCCTCAGCCGGCCGCCTCGACGATCCGGCGCTGGACGAGGTCGGCGATCGCCGCCTCGTCGTAGCCCAGCTCGCGCAGGACCTCGCGCGTATGTTCGCCCAGCCGCGGGCCGCCTTTCCGGAAGCCACCGGGCGTCTCCGAGAGCTTCGGTACGACGCCGGGGACCTTGAGCGTGCCGCCGCCGGGCAGTTCGACTTCGCCGATCATGCCGCGCGCGCGGTATTGCGGATCGGCGACGATATCCCGTATCGAGTAGATCTTCGACGCCGGCACGTCGGCCGTCTGCATCGCGGCGACGATTTCGTCGGGCGTGCGCTCGCGGGTCCACCGCTCGATCTCCTCGTCGAGCCATCCCTGGCGTTTCGCGCGCCCGTCGTTGTGCGCGAGCGCCGCGTCGGCGGCGAGGTCGTCTCGTCCCATCGCCTGGCACAGCCGCCTGAAGATCGAGTCGCCGTTGGCGGCGATCAACACGTGCGAGCCGTCGACGCAGCGGTACGCCGAGGTCGGTGCGATGCCGGGCAGGATCGAGCCGGTGCGCTCGCGCACCGCGCCGAACGCGTCGAACTCGGGCAGCATCGACTCCATCACCGAGAACACCGATTCGTAGAGCGCGACATCGACGACCTGGCCGCGTCCGGTCCGGCGCCGGTGCTCGAGCGCCGTCAGCGCGCCGATGACGCCGTAGAGCGCCGAAAGCGTGTCGCCGATCGACACGCCGACGCGGGAGGGCGGCCGGTCCGGCGTGCCGGTCACGTAGCGCAGTCCCCCCATCGCTTCGCCGATCACCCCGAAGCCGGGACGCGAGGCGTACGGCCCGCTCTGGCCGTAGCCGGAGATGCGGACCATGACGAGCCCGGGGTTGTCGCGCGCGAGCGCCTCGTAGGAAAGGCCCCAGGACTCCAGGGTCCCCGGCCGGAAGTTCTCGACGAGGATGTCGGCCCCGAGCGCGAGCGCCCGGGCGATCGCCTGGCCTTCGGGCTGGCGCAGATCGACGCCGACCGATCGCTTGTTGCGCGACTGGACATGCCACCAGACCGAGGTGCCGTCCTGGAGGTAGCGCCACTTGCGCAGCGCGTCGCCCTGTCCGGGCGGCTCGAGCTTGACGACGTCGGCGCCGAATTCGCCGAGGATCTTGGCGCAGAACGGGCCGGCGATCAGCGCGCCCATCTCGAGGACGCGCAGGCCGGCGAGCGCGCCGGGGCTTGGAGCGGGCATGGGGTGCGGGCGCCACGCGGGCGCCGGTCGAACCGGATCCGCGCAGTGTAGCGGCTCGCCGGCCGGACCCGGTCGTCGAGCGGGGCGCGAGGGGCGGAACGGGGCGGATATGGAATAATCGGGCGCCCGCCGCGCGAGCCCCGCGTCGCGCCGGGCCCCTTCCGCGCCCGCCGCCCATGCTCGATCCGGCCGTTCACGCCCGACTCCAGGCGCTGTTGCCGCCGGCCGCGCTCCTGACCGCCGAAGAGGACGTGCGACCCTACGAGTGCGACGGCCTGACGCTCTACCGCGAGCGACCGTCGGCGGTCGTGCTGCCGGAGACCGAGGCGCAGGTCGTCGCGATCCTCGAGGTCTGTCACGCGGCGCGGGTACCGGTGGTCGCTCGCGGCGCCGGCACCAGCCTGTCGGGGGCGCGTTGCCGGACCGCCAAGGCGTCGTCCTGTCGCTCGCGAAGTTCAAGCGTATCGTCGCGATCGACGCGTTGGCGCGCACCGCGGTCGTCCAACCCGGTGTGCGCAACCTCGCGATCTCCGAGGCGGTCGCGCCCCACGGGCTCTACTACGCGCCCGACCCCTCGTCGCAGATCGCCTGCACGATCGGCGGCAACGTCGCCGAGAACGCCGGCGGCGTCCACTGCCTCAAGTACGGGCTCACGGTCCACAACGTCCGACGCGTGCGCGGCGCGCTCATCACCGGCGAGGTCGTCGAATTCGGCGGCGAGGCGCTCGATTCGGCGGGTCTCGACCTGCTCGCGCTGGTCACCGGCAGCGAGGGACTCCTCGCGGTCATGACCGAGATCACCGTCAAGCTCACGCCCAAGCCGCAGCTCGCGCAGGTCGCGTGCGCGGCCTTCGACGACGTCGAGAAGGCCGGTGCCGCGGTCGGGGCGGTGATCGGCGCCGGCATCATCCCCGGCGGTCTGGAGATGATGGACCAGCCCGCCACCCGCGCGGTCGAGCCGTTCGTGCGCGCCGGCTATCCGCTCGACGCCGCCGCGGTGCTGCTGGTCGAATCGGACGGCACGCCCGAGGAGGTTGCCGACGAGATGGCCGAGATCCGCCGCGTGCTGACCGCGTCGGGTGCGACGTCGATCCGGGTGTCGAAGGACGAGCGCGAGCGCCTGCTCCTGTGGTCGGGGCGCAAGGCGGCCTTCCCCGCGGTCGGCCGCATCTCGCCCGATTACTACTGCATCGACGGGACGATCCCGCGCAAGGCGCTGCCGCGCGTGCTGCGCCAGACCGCCGAGTGGTCGGCGCACTACGGCCTTCCGTGCGCGAACGTCTTCCACGCCGGCGACGGCAACCTCCATCCGCTGATCCTGTTCGACGCCAACCGCGACGGCGAGATCGCCAAGACCGTCGAATTCGGCGATCGCATCCTCGAGCTGTGCATCGAGGTCGGCGGCACGGTCACCGGCGAGCACGGCGTGGGGATCGAGAAGCTGTCGACGATGTGCGTCCAGTTCGCCCCCGACGAGCTCGAGGCCTTCCACGCGGTCAAGGCCGCGTTCGACGAGCGGCGGCTCCTGAACCCCGGCAAGGCGGTGCCGACGCTGCAGCGCTGCGCCGAGCTGGGCCGCGTGCATGTCCACCACGGTCGGGTCCGCCACCCGGACATCCCGCGGTTCTGAGCGACGGCTCTGCACCGACCGAGGAGAGCGAACGATGAACGCTCCGATCACCGGCAGCCGCCGGCCCGCGCCCGAAGCGCTCGCGCTGGTCCTGGGCGAGCTCGCGACGCGCTTCGGCGAGCGGCTGGTCGTCAACGCGTCGATCCGCGAGCAGCACGGTCGCGGCGAGGGCCTCGCCGACCTGGCGGCACCCGACGCCGTCGTCTTTCCGGAGACGAACGAGGAGGTCGCGGCGATCGTCAGGGCCTGCGCGGCGGCGCGCGTGCCGGTGATCCCGTTCGGCATCGGCACATCGCTCGAGGGCCATGTCGCGGCGATCCACGGCGGCGTCTGCGTCGACCTGTCGAGGATGGCGAAGGTGCTCGAGATCAACGCCGACGACCTCGATTGCCGCGTGCAGGCGGGCGTGTCGCGCGAGCAGTTGAACGCCGAGCTCAAAGGCACGGGTCTGTTCTTCCCGATCGATCCGGGCGCGAACGCGACGATCGGCGGGATGGCGGCGACCCGGGCGTCGGGCACCAACGCGGTCCGCTACGGCACGATGCGCGAGAACGTGCTCGGGCTCACCGTCGTCACCGCCGACGGACGGATCGTGCGCACCGGCGGGCGGGCGCGCAAGTCCTCGGCCGGCTACGACCTGACGCGGCTGTTCGTCGGCAGCGAGGGGACGCTGGGTGTCATCACCGAGATCCAGCTCCGCCTCTACGGCGTTCCGGAGGCGATCTCGGCGGCGGTCGCCCAGTTCGCCGACCTCGAGTCAGCGGTGCGCGCGGTCATCACCGCGATGCAGATGAGCATCCCGGTCGCGCGCATCGAACTCCTGGACGCGCTGCAGATGGACGCCTGCATCCGCTATTCGAAGCTCGAGGGGTACGAAGTCAAGCCGACGCTCTTCTTCGAGTTCCACGGAACAAGCGCCGGGGTCGCCGAGCAGGCGGAGCTCATGCAACAGATCGTCGCCGACCACGGCGGCGGCGCCTTCCGCTGGACCGCCGCGCAGGAGGAGCGCACGAAGTTGTGGAAGGCGAGGCACAACGCCTACTACGCCGCGCTGGCGCTCAAGCCCGGCTGCTTCGGCTTCTCGACCGACGCCTGCGTGCCGATCTCGCGGCTCGCGCAGTGCGTGATGGAGACGCGGGCCGACGTCGAAGCGACCGGACTCACCTGTCCGATCGTCGGCCACGCGGGCGACGGGAACTTCCACCTGCTGGTGCTCTTCGACCCGAAGGATCCGGCCGAGCGTGCCAAGGCGGAGGGCCTGGCCGAGCGCGTGTCGCTGCGGGCGATCCGGCTGGGCGGCACCTGCACCGGCGAGCACGGCGTGGGCATCCACAAGCTGGGCGCGCTCGTCGCCGAGCACGGCGAGGCGGTCGACTACCTGCGGGCGATCAAGCGCGCCTTCGATCCGCAGGGCATCATGAATCCCGGCAAGACGGTGCCCGAATGAGCTATACGCTCGTCATCGCCAACAAGAACTACTCGTCGTGGTCGCTGCGCGGCTGGTTCGCCGCCAGGCTCAGCGGCACGCCGTTCCGCGAGGATCTCCTGCAGCTCGTCGGCCACGGACGCAACGCCCACTGGCGCGACCGCACACCCTCCGGTCTCGTGCCGGCGCTGCACGACGGTTCGACGATCGTCTGGGATTCGATGGCGATCGCCGAGTACCTGGCCGAGCGCCATCCCGGCATGTGGCCGGCCGACCCGGTCGCGCGCGCCTGGGCACGATCGATTTCCGCCGAGATGCACAGCTCGTTCGCGACGCTGCGCGCCGAGATGACGATGTGCGTGCGCGAGCGGCTCGACGTGCGGCCCTGGTCGGCCGCGCTCGCCGCCGACATCGCCCGCGTCGAGGAGATCTGGAACGAGTCGCGGCGCCGCCACGGCCGGGGAGGACCCTACCTCTGCGGCGCGCTGTCGATCGCCGACGCGTTCTACGCGCCGGTCGCCTTCCGCTTCCAGACCTACCTCGTGACGCCCTCCGGCGCCGCCGGCGAGTACCTGGCGGTGCTGCTCGCGCACCCGTTCATGCGCGAATGGGAGGCGGCGGCGCTCGCCGAGACGACGATCATCGAGCCCGACGAACCGCGCGTGCTCTACCGCGACAGGCTCGCGACGCGCGGATGAGGTCCGCGCCCGACAGGCCCGAGCGATGACCCACGATTCCATGGGCGCGAACGCGGCCCCGAACGACGCGGCGATCGACGCGATCCGCGACGCGGTCGTCCGGGCCGGCGAGACGCGCCGGGCGCTGCGCATCGTCGGCGGCGGCACCAAGGACTTCTACGGCGAATCGCTCGAAGGCCGGGTCCTGGACGTGCGCCCGGTCGCCGGGATCGTCGACTACGACCCGACCGAGCTCGTCATCGTCGCCCGCGCGGGTACGCCGATCGACGAGGTCGAGCGGACGATGGCGTCGGCCGGCCAGATGCTCGCCTTCGAGCCGCCGCGCTTCGCGCCCGGCGGGACGCTCGGCGGCGCCGTGGCCTCCGGGCTCTCGGGCCCGCGTCGTCCGTACGCCGGCGCGGTGCGCGATCTCGTGCTCGGCGCGAAGGTGGTCGACGGACGCGGACGTCACCTGGCGTTCGGCGGGCGGGTGATGAAGAACGTCGCCGGGTTCGACGTTTCGCGTCTGATGTGCGGCGCGATGGGCACGCTCGGCGTGCTGACCGAGGTCTCGCTCAAGTGCCTGCCGCGACCGAAGGCCGAGGAGACGCGCGTCTGGGAGCTCCCGTCCGACGAGGCGATCCGTCGTGTCAACGAGTGGGGCGGGCAGCCGCTGCCGATCTCGGCGACCTGCTGGCACCACGGCACGCTGGCCGTGCGCTTTTCGGGCGCGCCCAGCGCGGTCGCGGCCGCTCTTGCCAAACTCGGCGGCACGCCGGTCCCGCATGCCGACGCCTTCTGGGCCGGCGTTCGCGACCATGTCCACACGTTCTTCCACGCGGCGGCGCGCGGCCGCCACCCTCTGTGGCGCCTGTCGGTCAAGTCGACCGCGGCGCACGCGGATTTCGGCGGCGAGCAGCTGATCGAGTGGGGCGGGGCGTTGCGCTGGCTCGCAGCGACGCCCAAGACCGATGTCGCCAAGCTGCGCGCCTGGGCCGCCGCGCAGGGAGGGCACGCGACGATGTTCCGCGCGAACGAACCGCTCGCCGGCGCGTTCCATCCGCTGCCGCCGACGATGGCCGGACTGCACCGGCGGCTCAAGGCGGCGTTCGACCCGAACGCGATCTTGAATCCCGGCCGCACGAGCTGGTACGGCTGACCGAGCGAACCCCCGCCACCGACCGGCCGCCGGATGCAGACCCACCTCGCTCCGCAGTACCGCGACACGCCCGAAGGCCGCGAGGCCGAGGCGATTCTGCGAAGCTGCGTCCACTGCGGCTTCTGCACGGCGACCTGTCCGACCTACCAGTTGCTGGGCGACGAGCTCGACGGTCCGCGCGGGCGGATCTACCTGATCAAGCAGGTGTTCGAGGGCGCGGCGGTCACCGCGAAGACCCAGCTCCACCTCGACCGCTGCCTGACCTGCCGCAACTGCGAGACGACCTGTCCGTCGGGCGTACGCTACGGTCGTTTGGTCGACCTCGGCCGCAAGGTCGTCGAGGATCGCGTCGGCCGCGCGCCGGCGGACGCGGCGCGCCGCTGGACGCTCAGGCACGGCCTGAAGTCGAAGTCGCTCTTCGGCGGCGCGCTGGCGCTCGGGCGCCTCGCCAAGGCTTTCGTCCCCGAGCCGGTGGCACGCGCGATCCCCGCCTCGCGTCCCGCCGGCGCCTGGCCGGCGCCGCGGCACACGCGCCGGATGCTGGTGCTGCAGGGCTGCGTCCAACCCTCGCTCGCCCCGTCGATCGACGCCGCGCTCGCTCGCGTGCTCGACCGCGTCGGCGTCTCGGCGGTGCCCGCCGCCGCCGGCGGCGGGTGCTGCTCGGCGCTCGACTACCACCTGAACGATCACGATGCCGCGCGGGCGATCGCGCGCGCCAACATCGACGCCTGGTGGCCGGCGATCGAGGCCGGCGCCGAGGCGATCGTCGTCACCGCGAGCGGCTGCGGCGTCATGGTCAAGGACTACGGGCACCTGTTCGCCAACGATCCGGCCTATTCGGACCGGGCGACGCGGGTCGCGGCGCTCGCGCGCGACACGATCGAGGTCGTCGCGCCCGAGTGGTCGAAGATCGCGCCGCTGCTGGCGATGGACCTCGGGCCGCTGCGCGTCGCCTTCCATCCGCCGTGCTCGCTCCAGCACGGCATGAAGATCCGCGGCGAGGTCGAGGAGATCCTGCGCGCGATCGGCCACGAGCTGCTGCCGGTCGCCGACGCGCACCTGTGCTGCGGGTCGGCGGGAACCTACTCGATCCTGCAGTCCGAGCTCGCGACGACGCTCAAACGCAACAAGCTCCAGGCGCTCGAAGCGCACCGGCCGCAGGTGATCGCCAGCGCCAACATCGGCTGCATGACCCACCTCGCCTCCGGCACGTCGAAGCCGGTCCGTCACTGGATCGAGCTGCTCGACGAGCGGATGATGCGCGCGCCGCGGTCGTGAGCGACCTGCCGATCCGCGGGGCCTATCGTCGTTTCCTGTCCATCCCGACCCGGTGGATGGACAACGACAGCTACGGCCACGTCAACAACGTGACCTACTACTCGTACTTCGACACCGCGGTGAACGAGCACCTGATCCGGGTCGCCGGCCTCGACATCGCCCGCGATCCGGTCGTCGGACTCGTCGTCGAGACGTCGTGCCGATTCCACGCGTCGCTGTCGTTCCCCGAGACGATCGACGCCGGCATCGCGGTGACGAAACTCGGCCGCTCGAGCGTCGTCTACGCGATCGGGCTCTTCCGCCGAGGCGACGATCGCCCGGCGGCGAGCGGCCGCTTCGTCCACGTCTGGGTCGAGCGCGCGACCCAGCGCCCGACCGACGTCCCGTCGCGCATTCGCCGGGCGCTCGAGCCGCTGATCGTCGCGGAGGCCGGGTGAGCGCCGCGCGTGGGCCCGGCGTGCCCGCGGCCGTCGACTGCGCGCGGATGTCCGCCGCCGACGTCGACGAGGCGCGCGGGCTGCTCGGCGCCTTCCTCGCCGACGACGAGCACTACCGCGCCTCGGCGGCGGCGTACGGCGACGGCGGTGCCGAGGCGCTCGCCCGCGCGCTCGACCTCTTCGTCCGCCGGCCCGAGGTCGGATTCGTCTGGCTCGCGCACGCGCACGAGGCCGGCGGTCGCGTCGCGGTCGGCGCGTGCGTCGCCTGCTACGCGATCTCGACCTCGCGCGGCGGCATCGTCGTCAAGCTCGACGACGTGACGATCCGAGACGGCTGGCAGGGGCGGGGCGTCGGCAGCGCGATGTTGAAGGCGCTCGCGCGCCACCTGCGATACGAGGGCGTGAGCCGCATCGACACCGCCTGCCACCGCGACAACCGCGGCGCCTGGCGCTACTACGAGCGGCTGGGCTTCCGGCCGCTCGACGAGGAACGGATTTCGTGGCTGATCTGAGCGGACCCGGAGGACGCGGGTGACGCGCCTCCACGTCGTCGTCCCGGCCGCCGGCGGCGGCACGCGCTCGGGGAGCGCGATGCCCAAGCAGTACCGCGCGATCGCCGGCCGTCCGATGCTCGCGCACACGCTCGACCGGCTGGCCGTGCTCGACGCCCGGACGACGATCGTCGCGCTCGCGCCCGACGACCGCGACTACGGGCGTCTCGTCGGTGAACGTCCCGGTGTCGAGGCGATCCACTGCGGCGGGCCGACGCGCGCGCGGACCGTCGCCAACGCGCTCGTCCTCCTGGCGAGTCGCGCGGCGGCCGATGATTGGGTGCTGGTCCACGACGCCGCGCGTCCCTGCGTCCCGGTAGACGCGCTCGCTCGGCTCGTCGCCGCGCTCGCCGACGATCCGGTCGGCGGGCTGCTCGCGATCCCGGTCGCCGACACGATCAAGCGCGCGGACGGCGGCGCACCGCCGCGAGTCGGGCGCACCGAGGACCGCCGGGCGCTGTGGCAGGCGCAGACGCCGCAGATGTTCCGCTACGCGCTGCTCGCCCAGGCCCTCGCCGCCCCCAACGCCGACGAGGCGACCGACGAGGCGCAGGCGATCGAGGCGATGGCGGCAGACGGCCGCTGCGCGATGCCGCGGTTGGTCGAAGGGAGCCGCGCGAACATCAAGGTCACCTATCCCGACGACTGGGCGATCGCCGAGGCGATCCTGTCCACACAGCGAGGAATCCCGCGATGACGTTTCGCATCGGCACCGGCTTCGACGTCCACGCGCTCGTCCCCGGGCGAGACCTGATCCTCGGGGGCGTGAAGATCCCCCACGAGCGCGGCCTCGACGGCCATTCGGACGCCGACGTGCTGATCCACGCGATCGGCGACGCGATCCTGGGCGCGCTGGCGCTGGGCGACCTGGGAAGGCACTTCCCGGACACCGATCCGAAGTGGAAGGGCGCGAACAGCCGCAAGCTCCTGCGCCACATCGTCGCGTTGATGAACGAGCGCGGCTACGCGATCGGCAACGTCGACGCGACGATCATCGCCCAGGCGCCCAAGCTCGCGCCGCACGTCGCCGCGATGCGCCAGCACCTCGCCGCCGACCTCGAGTGCACGATCGACGACGTCAGCGTCAAGGCGACCACCACCGAGAGGCTCGGCTTCGCCGGGCGCGGCGAGGGGATCGCGGTCGAGGCGGTGGTGCTGCTGGAGCACGTCTAGCCGGCAGCGGCGGGCCGCCACCGGCGTCGCGATCGACTCGTTCGAACGATGGCGTCCACCTCCCGCCTGCGCGTCCTGCTCGTCTCGATCGTCGACCCGGGCGAGCGTCGCGGCGGCGCCTGGACGGTCACGCGCGGGCTGGTCGAACTGCTGAGACGCGCCCCGTGGAACGCCGAGCCGGCCATCGTCGCCGCGCAGGCGCCTCGCTGGCCGACGCTGCGGCGGATCGTCTGCCTGGCGGCGGCGCCGTGGACCGGCGTGCCGGCGAAGGTGCGCTACCTGCGCACCGATTGGTTCCGCGACCGGGTGCGCGCGGCGCTCGCCGGCGGGCCGTACGACCTGGTTGTGATCAACGGATCGGACCTGCTCGGATGCCTCGCCGATCTGCGGCCCGGAATTCGCGCGCTCGCGATCGTCCACAACCGCGAGGCGCGCCTCTTCCGCGACCAGGTCGACGCGACGCTGCCCTGGGCGGGGCCGTTGCGCACCTGGTTGAAGCGCGACGGCGAGCGGCTCGAGCGCTACGAGCACGAGTGGCTCGCGCGCGCCGGCGCGGCGCTGTTCCTGTCGCAGGACGAGGCCGACGAGTTCGCCGGCGAGTTGCCGGATCTCGAGACGCTCGTCCTGCCGCCGGTCTTCGTCGATCCGCCCACCCGCGTCGTCAAGGCCGCGAACGGCGGCCTCGACGTCGGATTCCTGGCCGACTTCGCCTGGTGGCCGAACCGCGACGCCGCGCGCTGGTTTGTGCGCGAGGTGCTGGGGCGGGTCGGCGGCGACGTCCGGTTGCACCTCTTCGGCAATCGCAGCAGGGACGTGGTCCGCCCGCATCGGCGCGTTGTCACGCATGGTTTCGTCGACGACCTCGCCGCTGTCTGGTCGTCGTGCGACGGCATGGTCGTGCCGGTGCGCTTCGGCGCCGGCGTCTCGGTCAAGGTCGCCGAGAGCCTCTACCACGGCATGCCGGTGGCCTCGACCGGGCGCGGACTTCGCGGATTGCCGCGCGCCGGACATCCGCAGGTCGTTCGCTGCGACAGCGCCGAGGAGTGGATCGCGTTCCTGTCGGGCGAGCGCGCGCGGACCTGGTGCGCCGATCGCCTGCCGATCGAAGCGAGTCGTCCGTTCGATCTCGATGCGAACGCGTCGCGGTTCAACGCTTTCCTGGCCGGCGTCCTGCGGTCGACATGGGGTCAGAGCCGGAACACCGATGAGCCGGAGTTCCGGCTCTGACCCCGAGCCGACAGGGTGACCCGCGCGATCGTCCCGCCGCCTTCGCGCGGTACGAGGTCGAAGCGCCCGCCGTGCATGCGCGCCACGCGTTCGACGATCGCGAGGCCCAGTCCGGCGCCGGCGGCGCCGTCCTCGCGGGCCCGGGCGTCGCTGGCGCGCGTGAACGGACGCTTCAGGCGTTCGATGTCGTCGTGGCGGATGCCCGGTCCGCGATCGCGGACCTCGATCATCGCCTGCTCCGGGCCGTCGGCGGTTGCGACCTCGATCGGTGGCGCGCCGTAGGCGAGCGCGTTGTCGAGCAGATTGGCGACCAGGCGCGAGACCGCGGTCGGCCGGATCGGCAGCGGTCGCACGCCGCCGGCGCGGAAACTCACGTCGCGCCCGGCGGCGACGTAACGCTCGACGCAGGCGCCGACCACCGCGTCCAGGTCGCCGATCTCCCGGCGCGCAGCGTCGTCGAGCCGAGCGAAGTCGAGGAACTGGCCGACGATCCGGTCCATCTCCTCGATATCGGCGACCATGCCGGCGCGGGAGGCCGGATCGCTGCCCAGCTCGACGCCCAGGCGCAGGCGTGCGAGCGGCGTGCGCAGGTCGTGCGAGATTCCGGCGAGCAGCAGCTCGCGATCGCGGTCGGCCTCGTCGAGTCGCGCGAGCATCGCGTTGAACCGCCGGTTGACCGCGGTGATCTCCGAGGGTCCCTCCTCGGGCAGCGGCGCCGGCCGCTCGCCGCGTCCCAGCGTCTCGACCGCGGTGTTCAGTTGCCGCAACGGCCGCGCGAGTACGCGGGCGAAGGCGAAGGCGACCGCGAGCAGGAGCGCGACGATCGCGACCGACCAGGCGATGACCCGCATCGGCGTCTCGTCCTCGGCCGGCCTCGGCGGCGGTAACGGCAGTCCGGCCCAGTAGCCGGCGCCGCCGGCCTCGAGGCGTACCCACAGCAATCCGCGGCCCGGCTGCGCGCGGACCTCGGTGCCGGGGCCCAACTCGGCCTGTAGCCGGCGCTCGACCTCGGCGACCAGCGGCCCGGGGGGCGGCGCGCCCAGCGCGAGGCCCGGCCGCTCCGACTCGGGGATCACGCGCGCGCCGTGTTCGCGGCCGATGCGCATCAACACGTCGCGTCGCTCGCGGGCGCCGGATTCCTCGATCGCGGAGCGCAGCGCCTTCAATTGGGCGACCCGCGTCTCGCCGACCTGGCGGGTGAGGAGCGCGGCGCGGTCCTGGCGGAACAGCGCGATCATCGACACGGTCGCGATCGTCACGACCGCGACGAGCAGCAGCGCGAGCCGGCCGAAGAGCGATCGCGGGAAGAGCGTCACGGCCGCCCGGCGTCGCCCGCCGCGGCGTCGGCGTTCGCGTCGAGGGGCGGCGCGTCGTCGTCGGGCACGTAGACGTAGCCCTGGCCCCAGACGGTCTGGATGTAGCGCGGGCGCGCCGGATCGGGCTCGACCAGCTTGCGCACCCGCGAGACCTGCACGTCGATCGCGCGGTCGAACACCTCGTGGTCGCGGCCGCGCGCGAGCTGCATCAGCTTCTCGCGCGCGAGCGGCGCGCGCGGATGCTCGGCGAACACGCGGATCAGCGAGAACTCGCCGGTCGTCAGGTGCGTGACCTTGTCGTCGAGCGAGAGCGTGCGCGCCGCGAGGTCGAGGCGGTGGCGGCCGAAACGAACGGTGCCGGTCTCGGTCGGCGCGCCGGCGGCCGGCTTGAGCGCATGGCGGCGCAGCACCGCGTGGATGCGCGCGACCAGCTCGCGCGGATTGAACGGCTTGGGCAGGTAGTCGTCGGCGCCCATCTCGAGGCCGACGATGCGGTCGACGTCCTCGCCCTTGGCGGTCAGCATGATGATCGGCACGTCCTCGCCGGCGCCGCGCAGCCGCCGGCAGACCGCGAGGCCGTCCTCGCCGGGCATCATCAGGTCGAGGACGACCAGATGCGGAGGGTCGCGCTGCAGCCGCCGGTCGAGCTCGCGCGCGTCGGGGATCGCGCGCACCTCGAAGCCCTGCTCGGCCAGGTAGCGGGTCAGGAGGTCGCGCAGCCGCACGTCGTCGTCGACGACGAGGACGCGGGTCGGGCCGCTGGCGACGGGCTTCATGAGCGGATTGGAACGCGCGCCGCCCCGGACCGGTCGACGCGCGGTGTAACCGATTGTAACGGCGTCGCCGGACTGCAAAGGGCGGTTGCATCCGCCCGGTGCGGTCGCGAAACCTCCGGCGCAGGCTGGCGTCGAAGCCACAGAGCCCGCGCGAACCGCGCGCGGACCGCAGACCCGAGGATTCCATGACGACCCGAATCAAGATGAAACCCGCCGCGTTCGCCGCGGCGTTCCTGTTCGCCTCGACCGCCGCGCTGGCCGGCCCCGGTCCCGGTTTCGGCAAGGGGCATCCCGGCATGGCCGGCGGTCCGCCGCCCGGCCCGGGCATGATGATCGAACAGGCGATCGTCGCGTTGAAGGACAAGCTCGCGCTCGATACCTCGCAGCAGGTGCAGTGGCAGGCGGCGATCGACCAGACGCGCGCCGGGCACGAGCAGGCGAGGGCGGCGCGCGAGGCCGCTCGCGCCAAGGTCGACGCCGAGCTCGCCAAAGCCGAGCCCGACCTCGCGGTGCTGGCGACGCTGTTCGACGCGACCGAGGAGCAGAACCGGGCGCTGCGCAGGCAGACGCGTGACACCTGGCTGCGCCTCTACGCGGGCATGCGCGCCGACCAGAAGGCGATCGTCCGCGACGCGATCAAGGCGCGGCTCGACCGCGTCGGGCACATGCGCGAGCGCATGCACGGCGCCTGGTTCGGCCGCTCGCCGTCCTGATGTCGTCGGGGGTCGGTCGGCGGGTGGACCTCCCGGCCGACCTCCCGGCGCGTTCCTCGATCCGCGCGTCGACCTGAAGGCCGACCCACCACCGTCGTGGGTCGGTCGCGGGGCCGGCCTCCCCCTGAAGGCCGATCCGCGCGCTGTCCGGCGCCGCGGGGGTTGCGCTCGCCGGCCGCTCCCGGTAGGGTTATGACGTTGGCATAGCCGCGGTCCCGGGTCGATTTCCGGCCGGGGGCGGCCAGCCAGGTCCGACCGACAACGGCTACAGGGGGCCCATGTCGCGCATCCTCGTATGGGAACGGGAACATCGGGCGGCCGCGTCGACGCGGTCCACCGCCCTTTGGGTCGTCGCCTGGGCGGCGGGCATTGGATTGTGGCTCGGATTGGCCTTCGCCGTCGGTGCCGGGCCGAGCTACCGGCCGATGTATCCATTCCCAATGTCTACATCAACGTCCCCGCGCCGTTGTCGGCCCGAGCGTGTCGGCGCGGCTTCCCGAATCGCTTCACGCAGACTCGAACTTCCAGGGGCCGCACGTTCAAGTTCACCGCCCCGTACGTGTTGCCAACCGCCAGTGACGCTCCGCGTGCACCTACAACGGTCCCAACTTCACCGGCAGCCGAGCGACAGCACGGATGGTCGTGTGGCGATCGGTGATCGCAAGCATGGTGCGGTCTCGGTTCCGACACTGGGCGAAGCGTCGTTGATCGCGCGGGCCCTCCTTTCGTCTGCGCCTGCTGTCGAGTCGGCGCGTAACGCGCGGCGTCGCGCGCGATCGGCGGACGAATCGCCCCGTGCGTGTCGCCAAATACCCCGGCCGGGCATCGACCTGCTGCTCAAGCGCAGCAGGCGCGGATCTGATGCCAGGCACAGCGGGTCGGCACGCGATCCCGCTTGCCACGGATCGCCGGTCGCCTTGCCGCCGGTTCGACCGAGGGAGCGGCCGCAGCGACGCGCCAAGGCGATCACCTCCGATCGCGCCGCGCCGTATGTTCCTCCGACGAGCGAATGGTGACCGTCCTGTTCGCCGCGGTGGTAGGGTCGGCGATGCGGGACGAACATGCGTCGCCTCGTGACGAGTTCGACGTCGCCCTTTCCACGCTCCTCCCGACACCCTCTGCTCCCAGGGCGTGGTGTCCCGGAGCCCAGGAGATCAGCAACGGCGGCGGACGGTCGCGTCGACATGCGCGGCATCCCGGATACGGGACATGAACCGCGGCGCGAGCCCACCGGTCGAGCGCCCCGTCGTGGGCCTCGACCGACATCGTGCCGCCGCGGAGCCGAGACGCCGATGCGGTTCGGGTCGATGCGCGGATGCCGGCGAGCGGACGAGCGCCTGAAGACGTCGCCGACCGGCGTCGGTTGGCGCGTCGGCGTGACGCGGGGCCGATAGTCGATGACGAGCGTCGCGGCGCTGTGAGCGCGGCCCACTCGGCTTCGCGCCTGGACGCCGCCGCGCCGTGGACGACGATGAGCGGGCGCCGCTGCTGCTCCGCGCCTGGAGAGTGTACACCGGACAGGTCGATGTCTCGCCGGGCGACGTAGGCAGGGCTCGTCTTGCCGCGCGGCCGTCGGCACGCAACCAGGACAGCGAGCGCGACGGCACGGCGCGGTCCAAGCAGGATCTCGTGGCTCGCTGATCGCGCCCACGGCTTCGCTCGTTGTTCGGGGTCGGACTGCCCGCCCCGGCCGTCCGACGGGCCGCACCGCGCCGGTTTCGGTAGGTAGCGGCAGGCGCGGGTCCGCCCGGATGGCCCGGCTCGTCCGCCACTCGCCCGGGGCCCGCGCGCAGCTCGGGAGGCAGACGATGGCCCTGCTCGACCCGCTTAACGCGGCTGGCCGGATCGGTTGTGCTCGGCCTGGCGTTCGCCGTCGGTGCCGGCGAGTTACCGTCCGCCGGCCTCAGCGCCGCCGCCGATGCCGACCGGTTCGAGTCGACTCGCGATCGCGGCGGTTAACGTCGCCGGCCGCCGAGCGCGCTGATGCGATCGCGGCGAGGGTGCCGGCGCGAACCAAGGCCGGCGTGCTCGTCGACGTCTATCGCTTCTTCAACCGCAATACCGGTGTCCACTTCTACACCGCCGACCCGGTGGAGCGGGCGCACATCCTGGCGACCTGGCCCCAGTTCGTCGACGAGGGCGCCGTGTACCGCGCGCTCGCCGCCGCTGACGCGGGCAGCGTTCCGGTCTGGCGCTTTTTCAACCGCGACACCGGTGCGCACTTCTACACGACCGATCCGGGCGAGCGGGCGCGCATCCTCGCGACCTGGCCGCAGTTCGTCGACGAGGGGCCGGTGTTCCACGCGTACTCGGGCGACGCCGCCGACCGCGCTCCGGTCCACCGCTTCTACAACACCGCCACGCGCACCCACTTCTACACCGCCGACGACGCCGAGCGCGATCACGTGCAGCGCAACCTGCCGGTGTTCGTCTACGAGGGCGTCGTCTACTACGCGCAGACACTGGCGCCGGGGACCGGATCGGCGGCCCGGATCGCCGCGTTCCGTCTCCTCGACCAGGCGACGTTCGGTCCGACGCCCTCCGAGGTCGACCGGGTGCTGGCGATGGGCGCGGCGGCGTGGGTCGACGATCAGTTCGCCAAGCCCGCGTCCGGCTACGCGAAGTCCGAGTTCTTCTACGAGTCGCTCGACGAGAGCGAGAGCTGCAAGTTCAGCGCCGCGCGCGATTCGTCGGCCTACCGCTGCGCCGAGGAACAGCTGACGCTCTTCCGCCTCCAGTTCCGGTTCTTCCAGAACGCGCTCGGCAAGTCCGACCAGTTACGCCAGCGCGTGGCCTGGGCGCTGTCCCAGATCATCGTCGTGTCCGGGATGAAGGACCCGGACATGGAGACCGCCTACGTGCAGGCGCGCTGGCATCAGATGCTCTTCGACAACGCCTTCGGCAACTTCGAGAACCTGCTCTACGAGGCGACGATGTCGCCGGCGATGGGGCACTACCTCGACATGATCGACAACGCCAAGGCCGATCCGGTCGAGGGCACCGAGCCCAACGAGAACTTCGCCCGCGAGCTGCTGCAGCTCTTCTCGATCGGGGTGGTCGAGCTCAAGCGCGACGGCACGCCGCTCTTCGACGCGCAGAACCAGCCGATCGCGAGCTACGACCAGGCGACGATCAAGGCCTTCGCCCGGGCGCTGACCGGCTGGACCTACGCGCCGTACCCGGGCACGCCGCCGAAGAGCGCGACCAAGCACGACGAGACGCAGCGCTACTACGGCGCGAAGATGGTGACCGCGGCCGGCCAGCACGACACCGGGACGAAGAAGCTGCTGCGCGGCATCGAGCTTCCCGCGGGGCTGACCGCGGACGCGGACCTGCGCGCGGCGCTGCGCAACGTGTTCCTCCACCCGAACGTCGGGCCCTTCATCGGCCGCCAGCTCATCCGCCACCTGGTGACCGGAACGCCGACGCCCGGCTACGTCGAGCGCGTCGCCGCGGTCTTCGACGACAACGGCGCGGGTGTGCGCGGCGATCTGAAGGCGGTCGTGCGCGCGATCCTGCTCGACCCCGAGGCGCGCGACGATCCGGGCGCGAACCCGAAGTACGGGCGCTTCCGCGAGCCGGCGCAGTACGTGACCGCGTTCCTGCGCGCCGCCGGCGCGGCGAGCGACGGGATCAACCTCGAGGAGGTCGCGCGGGCGATGGGCCAGCGGATCTTCTACTCGCCGACGGTGTTCAACTACTACCCGGCCGAGTACCGGATCCCGGGGACCGACGTGGTCGCGCCGGCGATGGGCATCCACAACGCCAACACCGTGCTCGCGCGGTCGAACTTCGTCTACTGGATGCTCTGGGAGGACGGCATCGGCCCGGACGACGAGGTCCCCGGCGCGATCGGCACCCGCGTCCCGCTGCAGCCGTGGATCACGCTCGCCGCCGACTCGCGCAAGCTCCTGGCCGCGGTCGACGACCGGTTCTTCGGCGGCGCGATGCCGCCGGGCATGCGCAGCGAGATCTACGCGACGATCAACGCGATCGACGACGCCGAGGAGCGTGCGCGTACCGCGCTCTTCCTCGCCGCCACCTCGTTCCAGTACCAGGTCAGCCGGTAGGAGCGCCGCCCGATGAACCGCACCGACCCGACCCGCCGCCGGATCCTGCTGGGCGCCGGCGGCCTCGCGGCGACGGGGCTCGTGCCCCGCCTCGCGGGAATCGCCACGCCGACGGCCGCCGCGCAGACGAGCGACTACAAAGCCCTCGTCTGCGTGTTCCTCTACGGCGGCGCCGACAGCAACGACATGGTCGTACCGCTCGACGACTACGGCCCGTACGCCGACGCGCGCCGGCGCACCGGCATGGGGCTGGCGCAGGACGAACTGGTCCCGATCGCGCCGACGTCGCCGGCCAGGCGGTTCGGGTTCCACCCGTCGCTGGGCGACCTCGCGCCGCTGTTCGCGCAGAAGAAGCTCGCGGTCGCCTGCAACGTCGGTCCGCTGCTCGCGCCGCTGACACGGGCGCAGTACCAGGCGGGCGCCAAGGCACCGCGCAACCTCTTCTCGCACTCGGACCAGCAACTCCAGTGGCAGGGGCTCGTCCCCGGCTCGCTGATCAATTCCGGCTGGGGTGGGCGCGTCGCCGACCGGACCGGCGCCGGCAACGCCGAACTGGCGATTCCCGGCGTGATCTCGCTCGACGGCGACGCGCTGTTCACGATCGGCGAGTCGACGGTGCCGCTCGCGCTGCCCGGCGACGGCGGCAACGGGCTGGCCGGCGACCTCGAATCGCCGTGGGGACGGCTGCGCTTCGACGCGATGCGTCGCATTCTCGCGACCGACCGCTCGAACCTGATCGTCGCCAAGGCCGCCGACACGATGGACCTGGCGCTGAAGAGCGCCGAGCGGGTGAATCACGCGATCAACGCCGACCTGCCGGCGGTGGACACCGCGTTCAACGGTGTCTGGTCGGGTATCGCCAACCAGCTGCGGCGCGTGGCGACGCTGATCGCGGGGCGTGCCGAGCTGGGCGTGCGCCGTCATCTGTTCTTCACCGCGATGGGCGGCTACGACACCCACGGGAGTCAGCGCGGCGAGCTGTGGTGGCGCTTAGACGAGCTCGGCACGGCGCTCGCGGCGTTCCAGCGGGCGATGGACGCTCTCGGTGTCGGTACGCAGGTCACGACGTTCACGCTGACCGACTTCTCTCGGACCTTCCGCGTCAACGCGAACAACGGCACCGACCATGCGTGGGGCGGCCACCAGCTGGTCATGGGCGGCGCGGTGAAGGGCGGCACCTTCTACGGCCGCTTCCCGACACTCGCCATCGGCGGCCCCGACGACGCCGGTGACGAAGGGCAGTGGATTCCCTCGACGTCGCTCGACCAGTACGGCGCCTCGCTCGCGCGGTGGTTCGGCGTTCCGGCCGCCGAGTTGCCGGCGGTGTTCCCGAACCTGCCGTCGTTCCCATCGTCGGACCTGGGCTTCCTCGCCTGATCGCACGACTTGGCGGGAAGGCCATTCCGCTGTCATGAATCGGGCCAGGCCGGGAACGCGCTCCTGGCGTTTGACAACAATAATATCCACTTTACCAAGTACTTAGGCAATAGACTTGATCTTCGAGATGCAAAAAGCGCCGGACGGAGCTGCCCGAGTCGAAAAAATGCCCCGACAAGGGTTGATTTCCAACTTATGCCGATGGAATAATCGTTCCGGGGCTACGGTGCGTGTCGCGACCGATCCCCACGGACGACGTCAGGGGAGGTCCGGAGCGATGTGCATTCACCGAGCGGGTCACCCGGCGCAGCGCCGGCCCAGCGTGATCGCGCGCGTGGCGGCGGTCGTGTTGGGGATGGCGGCGGCCGTGTGGTCGGCGCCGCCGGCGCTGGCGCAATCGTCGCTGCCCTCGCCGGTCTTCCGGTTCTACAACAACGCGACCGGTACGCACTTCTACACGATCTCGGTCGCCGAGCGCGACCTCGTCCTCGCCCGATACGCGACCTTCGCCTACGAGGGGCCGGTCTACTACGCCTATCCGACGCCGCAGGTCGACAACCTGCCGGTCTACCGGTTCTACAACACCAAGACCGGTACGCACTTCTACACGCAATCGGAGTCGGAGAAGAACTTCGTCCTCGTCCACTACCCGGTGTTCGCGTTCGAGGGCCCGGTCTACTACGCGCCGGCGAGCGCGGGCGCCGGGCGCACGCCGCTCTACCGGTTCTTCAACACCAAGACCGGCTCGCACTTCTTCACGACCAACCCCGCCGAGCGCGACATGGTGCTCGAGCGCTGGCCGCAGTTCACCTACGAAGGCGCCGCCTACGAGGTGTACGCGTCCGGGCAGACCGGCGGCGGCAACGCGCTGCCGATCGCCAAGCTGACCGTCGATCCGGTGACGATCACCTCGTTGCCGGCGAACGTCACGCTCGCGGTCGACGCGAGCGATCCGGACGGAACGGTGACCCGGGTCGAGTACTTCCTCGGCAACGTCAAGATCGGCGAGACCTCGGCGCCGCCGCACGCCTACGGCTGGGCGATCACCGCGGCCGGCGAGTACAAGTTCCGCGCGGTCGCCTGGGACAACGCCAACGCCCCGGGTTCCAGCTCGACGGTGGCGGTGAAGGCCAGCGGCGCGCCGCCGGTGCAGAACGCCGCGCCGAAGGTGTCGATCGTCGTGTCGCCGACGCAGCTTTCGCAACCCGGCATGGTCACGATCGAGGCGAGCGCGTCCGACGACGACGGGACGGTCGCCAAGGTCGCGTTCTACGAAGGATCGACCAAGCTCGGCGAGGTCACCGCCGCGCCGTACGTCTGGCAGTACAACGCGACGACGGCGAACAAGATATACAAGTTCAAGGCGGTCGCGACCGACAACCAGGGCGCGTCGACGACGTCCCCGGAGGCGGCGGCGACCGTCGGGTCGCTGACCAACGTCGCGCCGAAGGTGACGCTGGCGACGTCGGCGACGCAGCTCGCGGCGCCCGGCCCGGTGACGTTGACCGCGTCGCCGTCCGACGAGGACGGCACGATCGCCAAGGTCGCCTTCTACGAAGGCAACAACAAGATCGTGGAACTCACCGCGCCGCCGTGGCAGACGACCTTTGCGACGACGCAGTCGGTCATCTACAAGTTCCGGGCGGTCGCGACCGACGACAAGGGCGCGACCGGAACGTCCGCCGAGTCGTCGGTGTCGGTCGGCTCGACGACGAACCTGGCGCCCAAGATCACGATCGCGGTGTCGCAGACGCAGATCGCCTGCCCTGGCACCGTGACCGTCACCGCGTCGGCGAGCGACGACGACGGCACGATCGCGCGAGTGAGCTTCTACCAGAGCGGCAACAAGTTCATCGACGTCACGACGGCGCCCTACACGGCGACCTACGCGACGACCGTCTGCGGCGTCTACAAGTTCAAGGCGACCGCGGTCGACAACAAGAACGCGACGACGACGACCGCCGAGGTCGACGTCACATCCGGGACGGCGCAGCAGCTCAACAAGAAGCCGAAGGTCGCGCTGTCGTTGTCGAGCACGCTGGTGCAGGTGCCCGCGACGATCACGATGACGGTCACCGCCACCGACGACGACGGCACGATCCAGAAAGTGCAGTTCTACCGCAACGGCGCCAAGATCGGCGAGAAGCTGGCGACGCCGTTCACCCTCACCGCCGACGTCACCGCGTCGGGCAAGACGACCTTCCACGCCGACGCGATCGACAACGTCGGCAACGTCGGCTCGACGTTGCAGCAGGTGGTCACATCCGCGTCCGCTCCGCCGGTCGCGACCAGCGACCCCGACGTCTGGCGTCTGCTCAACCAGGCCACGTTCGGCGCCTCGCAGGCGGAGGCGGCGAACGTCGTGTCGCGGGGGATTCCGGGCTGGATCGACGACCAGTTCGCCAAGCCGGCGACCGGCTACCCGGCCTCGCGCTACAACAAGATCCAGCTGCGCGAGACGCCCGATTGCACGACCCGCGATCCGCTCAACCAGAGCTACCCGTCGAACTCGCCGGAAGCGATGTGCGTACGCGACCATCTGTCGCTGGCGATGGTCCAGCGCGACCTCTTCACCAACGCGGCATACGGCGCCGACCAGCTCCGCCAGCGCGTCGCCTGGGCGCTGTCGCAGATCCTCGTCATCTCCGGTGTCGAGAGCGACCTGTCCCGCGCGCACGTGATGGCGCGCTACCAGCAGATCTTCTTCGACCACGCGTTCGGGAACTTCGAGACGATCCTCAAGCGGATCTCGGTGTCTCCGGCGATGGGCAACTGGCTCGACTCGGTCAACAACGACCGTCCCGATCCGACCAAGGGCCGGGTGCCCAACGAGAACTACGCGCGCGAGATCAAACAGCTCTTCTCGATCGGCCTCATCGAGCTCGCGCAGGACGGGACGCCGCTCCTCGACGCGCTGGGCGAACCGATCCCGTCGTACGACCAGGACGACATCAAGCAGTTCGCCCGCGTGTTCACCGGCTGGACCTACGCGAATCCGGACGGCAGCCCGATCACCAAGAAGAACAACCCTTACTACGGCGCCGATATGGGGGTGTTCCCCGGCACCGCGACCACCGGGCACGACACCGACGCCAAGACGCTGCTCAACAACATCACGCTGCCGGCCGGCCAATCCGCCGAGAAGGACCTGGACGACGCGGTCCATAACGTTTTCATGCACCCGAACACCGGACCGTTCATCGGCAAACAGCTGATCCAGAAGCTCGTCACCGGCAATCCGAGCCCGGCTTACGTCCAGCGCGTGGCTGCCGTGTTCGCCAACAACGGCAGCGGCGTGCGCGGCGACCTGAAGGCGGTGGTCCGCGCGATCCTGCTCGATCCGGAGGCGCGCGGTCCGGCGAAGACCGCCAGCGATTTCGGTTCGCTGCGCGAACCGGTGCTGATGATCACGAGCCTCGTGCGGGCGCTCAACGGCGTGACCGACGGCGCGGGGCTGGGCGATCGCGCCTCGCCGCTGGGACAGCGGCCGTACTTCTCGCCGACGGTGTTCAACTACTTCCAGCCGGACGAGACGATCCCCGGCACCTCGATCCTCGCGCCCGAATTCACGATCCACAACAGCAACTCGGCGGTGGCGCGCACCAACCTCGTCTACGCGCTCGTCTACAACGGCGTGGGCGCCGACCAGAGTCTCGTCGGCGCCACCGGGACTCGACTGAACACGTTGCAGTTCGAGCCGCTGGCCGACAACGGCGCGACGCTGGTCGACGCGGTCTCCCAGACGCTGCTCGGCGGAACGCTTCCCTCGGTCGCTCGCGACCTGGTCGTGACCGCGGTCAACGCGATCACCGTGTCCAATCCGCTCACCGCGCAGCAACGGGCGGATCGCGCGAGGATGGCGGTCTACCTGATCGCCTCGTCGTTCCACTTCCAGGTCCAGCGGTGAGCCCATGAGCACGAATCGCCGTCAATTCCTGACCCGCACTTCGGCGCTCACCGGCGCGGCGCTCGCCGGAGGCCTGGGCCGGTACGCCGTTCCCGCGGCGAGCGCCCAGACGGTCACCGACTACAAGGCGCTGGTCTGCGTGTTCCTGTTCGGCGGCGCCGACAGCAACCACATGATCGTGCCGGACACCGATTACGCGCAGTACGCGCTGACCCGGACGCCCGCCTCGCAGGTCGCGCTCACTCAGGCCGAGATCCTCAAGTTCACCGCCTCGCGCCAGGGCGGCAAGTCGTACGGCATGCACCCCGGGCTCGCACCGTTGAAGGAGCTCTACGACCTGAAGAAGCTCGCCGTGCTGGCCAACGCCGGCACGCTGCTCGGGCCGACGACGATGACGCAGTACAAGGCCGGCATCAACCGGCCGCCGAACCTCTTCTCGCACTCCGACCAGCAGATGCTCTGGCAGGGGCTGCTGCCTTCGGAGATCGTCCGCACCGGCTGGGGCGGGCGACTCGCCGATCGGCTGGTCGCCAAGAACGCCGGGCAGAAGATTCCGACGATGGTGTCGGTGGCCGGCACGCAGATCTTCAACTCGGGCCACGACACGACGCCGTTCGTCGTTCCGAGCTCGGGAGGCGTCCTGCTGTCGGGGCAGGGAACCGATCCGGTCAGCACCGCCCGCTACAGCGCGCTGCGGGCGCTGATGGGCACCGGCGGGGGCAACCAGATCTTCTCCGGCGCCGCGGCGATCCTCGAGAAATCGCTGGTCGCGGCCGACGCGGCCAATCCGTACCTGACCGCCACGCAGCCGGCGATCATCACCACCGCCTTCACCGTCGGCGGCGCGCAGTTGAACACCGGGCTGGCCAACCAGTTCAAGCAGATCGCCCGGTTGATCGAGGCGCGGGCGGCGCTGGGCGTCAAGCGCCAGTTCTTCATGGTCTCGATCGGCGGCTGGGACACGCACGCGAACATCCTGACCGGCGAAGGCAATCTGATCGGCCAGCTCGCGCCGGCGATGCGCGCCTTCTACGAGTACACGGTGGCAGCGGGCGTCCAGAACGACGTGACGACGTTCACGATGTCGGATTTCAACCGGACCTTTATCGGCAACCAGTCGATCGGCACCGACCACGCCTATGGAGGGAACTACCTGGTCATGGGCGGGTCTGTCAGAGGAGGCGACATGTACGGCACCTACCCGACGCTGATCCTCAAGGGGCCCGACGACACCGGCTCGAACGGCGCCTGGTTGCCGACGACCGGCGTCGATCAGATCGGCAACACGCTCGCGTCGTGGTTCGGCATGTCGTCGACCGATATCGCGTACGCGTTCCCCAATCTCGCCAACTGGCCGGCGGGACAGCAGAACCTGGGATTCATGGCCTGATGAACCGATGGGGGCCGCGCGCGTCGCGGCCCCCGATGTCCCCCGCGGTCCCGCGATTCGCAGTACCGGTCACGGCACCCCCCTGCCCGAAGCCGGCGCGGGACCGCAACTATCCGCGGGCGGCGGCGACCAGACCGGTCGCCGCCGCCTCCAGTGACGACGGCACGACCGGCTTGGCGAGCAGATCGAGGCCGGCGGCGCGCACCTCGCGCTCGCTGGTCTCGCGCAGGTCGCCGCTGACGACCAGCGCCGGAATCGGCAGGCCGAATTCGCCGCGCAGCCGCGCGATGGCGTCCAGTCCGCTCGCGTCGCCGCCCAGTCTCAGGTCGGCGACGATCAGGTCCGGGTAGCGGCCGACCTCGCCCAGGGCATCGAGGACCGCGCCGGCGTGCGCGCCGCCGGCGACGTCGGCGCCCTGCGCGGCGAAGAGCGCGCGCATGCCCTCGACCGCCGACGGATCGTCATCGACGACCGCGATGCAGGCGCCGGCGAGCGGATGACTCTGCCGGAGTGCCGCGGGCCTTCGGACCGGCGCATCGGGAGCGCGCGGCGCCACGATCGAGAAGCGCGAACCGCGGCCCGGTACGCTCGCGAGTTCCAGTCGATGACCGAGAAGCGCGGCGAAGCGGCGCACGATCGCCAGGCCCAGTCCCATGCCGCCGCCCGCGCGCGTGGATCGGGTTTCGACCTGGTAGAACTCCTCGAAGACGCGCTGCCGATGCTCGGGCGCGATTCCCACACCGGTGTCGACGACCTCGATCGCGATGTCGGCGCCGCGCCGCCGAGCGCCGATGACGATGCCGCCCCGCGCGGTGTAGCGCAGCGCGTTGGCGACCAGGTTGCGCAGCATCCTCTCGAGCAGCGCCGGGTCCGAGTCGACGTGCGCGCGGGTGCGGACCGCAGCGAGCGCGAGCCGCCGGGCGCGGGCTTCGACCGCGAACTCGCCGGCGATCCGCTCGAACAACGGCGCGAGCGCGACGCGTTGGCGCACGGGCTCGAGCGCGCCGGCCTCGAGGCGCGACAGGTCGATCAGCTGCGAGAACTGCGCCTCCAGCGCTCCGAGCGCGCCGCGCACGCTCGCGACCAGCGGCGCGGTCTCGCCGTCCTTGGCACGCTGCGCCAGCGCCGCGACGAAGAGTCCCAGCGCGTGCAGCGGCTGGCGCAGATCGTGACTCGCGGCGGCGAGGAGCTGGCTCTTGCCGCGGTTAGCCGCCTCGGCGCACGCCCGCGCTTCGAGCGCCGAACGGGTGCGGTCCTTGAGCTCGTCGATCAAGTCGGCGTTGCGATGGCGCGTCGCGAGCGCGTCGGTCAGCACGTCGTTCAGCCGGTGACCGAAGGCGAGCACGAAGGCGAGCACGACTGTCATCACCAGCGCCGTGTACAGGTGGACCGGACCGCCTTCGAGCCCGACCCGTACGATCAAAGGCACGAGCGCCGGCAGCACGAATCCGTAGAACGACGACTTGTACACGGCGGTCAGGTTGAGCCCGCCCAGAACGACGCCGAAGAGGCACACGATCGACAGCGCCTGGTGGGCCGGCGACGACGGGAACATCGCGACCGCGGCGAAGCCCCACAGCGCGCCGGCCATCGCCGACCCGACCGACCAGTACCGGCCCCAGCGTGCCGACGCGGCGATGCCCGGACGTGCGTCGCGCCAGGCGTGCACGAGCGCGTAGCGGGCCGCCTGGTTGGCGAGGACGAGCGCGAACCAGGCGGCCATCATGGAGGCCGGCGTCTCCTCGCGCATGGCGGCGCAGAAGAGGAGCCCGCCGAAGAGCATCGACACGGTCGTCCGGGTCCAGCCCGCGTACAGCATCGTCACCTGGTCGGCGCGTGCCCGCGCGACCGGTGCGGCGACCGCGTGCGCGGTGTCCATCGGTTCGTTCCGCCGTCAGAGGGTCGGGCGCGCCGGCTCTTCGGCTAGAGCGCGGCGGTGTCGACGCCTCGCCGCGCGAGCTCGACGATCGCCTGCGCGCGCGTGTGGACGTTGAGCGCCCTGAGGATCGCGCTGACGTGGACCTTGACCGTGCCTTCGGAGAGCGCGAGGTCGCGGCAGATGAGCTTGTTGGGCTTGCCCTGGACGAGGAGGCGCAGGACGTCGGACTGGCGCTGGGTGAAGCCCAGGTCGAGGCCCAGCGGCGCGTGGCGGGGCGCCGAGCGCGGATCGGAGGCCGCCGTGACCGGCCGGCCGCCGCGCAGCACCGAGCGCACCGCGGTGACGATCTCCGCCGCGTCGGCGCGCTTCGACAGGTAGCCGCGCGCGCCGGCGCCGATCGCGCCGTCGATCGTGGCGCGATCGTGGGTCGCCGACAGCACGACGATCGGCAGCGCCGGCCGCTCGAAGCGCAGCTCGGCCAGGAACGCGAGGCCGCGCGTGCCCGGCAGCGCGAGGTCGAGCAGGACGACCGCGCAATCCGGATGGGCGGCGAGCAGCCGTCGCGCGTCGTCGCGGGTCGCCGCGGCGAGCAGCGTCCAGCGCGGCTCGGCGGCCTCGACGTAGCGGGCGAGCGCCTCGAGGATCAGCGGATGGTCGTCGACGACGAGGAGCTTCATGCGGATCTCCCGGGGCGCGTGTCCCGCAGGTGGGACGCGCCGACGTTAAGACCTCGCATCGGATGCGGCTACTGTCGAAAACGACAGTGAGCGTCCGCGCCGGGGTCGGCGGGTGTCGCGATCGGGCCGGTTTGGTACGAACGCCCGGCCGCGCGAGCGGGCGCGGGCGCTGCGCCGCGGGGCGGGCGCCGGGCTACTCGTGGCGCAGCGCGTCGATCGGCGACAGCCGCGACGCCTTGCGCGCCGGGTAGAAGCCGAAGAACACGCCGACCGCCGCGGCGAAGCCGAAGGCGAGCAACACCGCGCCGACGCCGGTCTCGGTACGCCAGCCGGCGAAGTGCCCGACGCCGAAGGACGCCGCCGCGCCCAGTACGATGCCGATCAGTCCGCCGATCAGCGACAGCGTGACCGCCT
This sequence comes from Burkholderiales bacterium, assembly GCA_046347725.1. Taxonomy (GTDB): domain Bacteria; phylum Pseudomonadota; class Gammaproteobacteria; order Burkholderiales; family Casimicrobiaceae; genus VBCG01. Next base: position 17,356 of record JAXMFN010000005.1, on the reverse strand, counting down.
CGACGAGGAATTGCGTGAGGATGTCGCGGCCGCGGGCGCCGACGGCCATCCTCAGGCCGATCTCGCGGGTGCGCTCGGTGACCGACACCAGCATGATGTTCATGATGCCGATGCCGCCGACGACCAGCGACACCGAGGCGATCGCCGCCAGCAGGATCGTCAGCACCTTCGAGCTCGCCTCCTGCGCGGCGAGCACCTCGGAGAGGTTGCGGACGAAGAAGTCGTCCTCCTGGTTCGCCTGCAGGCGGTGGCGCTGCCGCAAGAGGTCGCGCATCGACTGCTCCGCCTGGGCGACGTCGGCGCCGGCGCGCACCTTGACCGTGATCGTCGACACGTTGCGGTTTCGCACCTGCTGGCCGCCGAGCACGCGCTTGCGGGCGGTCGTGATCGGGATCAGGACGACGTCGTCCTGATCCTGGCCGATCATGCTCTGACCCTTGCGATCGAGCACGCCGACGATCTGGTGCGGCACGTTGCGGATGCGGATCGTCTCGCCGACCGGGTCGGTCTCGCCGAACAGCGTGCGCGCCACCGTCAGGCCGACCAGCGCGACCTTGGCCGCGGCGTCGAGGTCGACCGCGCTGAACGGCTTGCCGGACACGACCTCCCACTCGCGCGCGATCAGGTAGTCCGGCGTGATACCGAGGATCTGCGTCGACCAGTTGCTGTTGCCGAACACGACCTGACCGCCGCCGCGCAGCTGCGGCGCCGCGACCTCGATCTCCTGGACCTCGCGCGGCAACGCGATCGCGTCGTCCTCGGTGAGCGTCAATTGCGCGCCCGAACCCAGCCGCACGCCGCCGGAGGTGACGTTGCCCGGCAGCACGATGATCAGGTTCGCGCCCAGGCTCTTGATCTGGTCCTCGACGCGCGCCTGCGCACCGGCGCCGATCGCGGTCATCGCGATCACCGCGCCGACGCCGATGATGATGCCGAGCATCGTCAGCGCGCTGCGCAGCTTGTTGACCCGCAGGGCCGCGAGCGCGATCCGCAGCGTGGCGAGGAACGTCATGGCCGGCCGTCCCAGGCGGAGCGGGCGGCGTCGGCGGCCGCCGTCGGCCGCGCCGGTCCGGGACGGGACTCGGCGGCGGCCGACCGTGGCGCCTGCCGGGTGTCGGAAACGACCTCGCCGTCGCGGAACGTGATCGTGCGGGAGGCGAACGCGGCGATGTCGAGCTCGTGCGTGACCAGCACGACGGTGATGCCCTCGCGGTTGAGCGACTGCAGCAGAGCCATCACCTCGAAACTCGTCGCCGTGTCGAGCGCGCCGGTCGGCTCGTCGGCGAGCACCAGCGCCGGATCGTTGACCAGGGCGCGGGCGATCGCCACCCGCTGCTGCTGGCCGCCGGAGAGTTGCGACGGGTGGTGGTCGGCGCGCGTCTCCAGTCCGACCTGCGCGAGCCGCGCCCGCGCGCGCTGGTGCCGTTCGGCCGCCGGCACCCCGCCGTAGAGCAGCGGCAGCTCGACGTTGTCGAGCGCCGAGGTGCGGGGCAGCAGATTGAATTGCTGGAACACGAATCCGATCCTGCGGTTGCGGATCGCCGCCAGCGCGTCGCGATCGAGGCGGGAAACGTCCTCGCCGTCGAGCCGGTATTCGCCCGAGGTCGGCGTATCGAGGCAGCCGACGACGTTCATGAACGTGGACTTGCCCGAACCCGACGGCCCCATGACCGCGACGAACTCCCCGCGCGCGATCGCGACCGAGACGCCGGCGAGCGCGCGCACCTCGGTGTCGCCCATCCGGTAGACCTTGACCAGGTCGCGCGTTTCGATCAGCGGAGCGTCTTGGTCCATCGGCGGGATGTCGATCGTGGACGCGGCGCGCGGGGCGGCACGCTCAGAACGGCAGTCGCGGCGCGGTTCCGGCCTTGGGCGCCGCGCTCGTCGCGACCTGGGTGCCGACGACGACTTCGTCCCCCTCGGCGAGCGCGCCGGAGACGACCTCGGTCGCGTTGCCGTCCGACAGCCCGGTGCGGACCGCCACTTCCTTCGGCTGGCCATCGGCCAGCGTGTAGACGCGCCCGCTGCCCGCCGTTGCGCGGCCGGTTTCGGCGGCGACGATCTCGGCGTAGCGCTTCTGCTGGTCGGCGTTCAGCATCGCGTTGATCTTCTGCCGCGCCTCGGCGCGCATCCGCTCGGCGCGCTGGCGGCGATCGGCCTCGGGCAGCTCGCGCAGCTCGGCGAACCGGGTCCGCTGCTCGGCGAAGATCTCGTCCACGCGCGCGCTCTGCGCGGCGTCGAGCTTCAGCTCGTCGACGAGCCGCTGGCGCCGCGCCTGCGCGTCGCCGGCGCCGGGACCCGAGGGGCCCGCGGGCGCCGCGGCGGCGTCGGCGCGCGCCGCGGTCCCGGCCGGCCGCCAGCGCAGCGCCGCGTTCGGCACCTTGAGGACGTTGTCGCGGCTGTCGGCGACGACGCGCACGTTCGCGGTCATCCCCGGCACGAGCCGCAGGTCGGGATTAGGTGTGGCGACGATGACCGTGTAGGTGACGACGTTCTGCACCGTCTGCGCCGCCTTGCGGATCTGGTCGACGCGGCCCTCGAACGTGCGTCCGGGGAAGGCGTCGACGGTGAAGGTCACGCGCTGGTCGCCGCGGATCTTGCCGATGTCGGTCTCGTCGATCGACACCGCGACCTGCATCTTGGCCAGGTCCTGCGCGATCGTGAACAGCGTCGGCGTATTCAGGCTCGCGGCGACCGTCTGACCGGCGTCGACCTGGCGTGAAATGACCACGCCGTCGACCGGTGCGGTGATCGCGGTCTTGGCGAGGTCGTTGCGCGCCGAGGCGAGCGCGGCCTCGCGCTGCTTGACGATCGCCGCGGCGTTCGCCGCCTGCGCTTCGGCCGAGCGGACCTGCGCCTCGGCGGTGCGGACCGCCTCCTCGGCGCCGCGTTCGGTGAACTGCGCCTTGTCGCGCTCGGCGGGCGAGATGAACGCCTTCTGCAACAGCGATTCCTTGCGCTCGAGATCGCGCTTGGCGTCCTCGTGGGTGATCCTGGCACGCAGCAGCTGCGACTTCTGCGCGGCGATATCGCTGTCGCGCTGCAGCTTCGAGGTGCGCGCCGCCTCGAGGTCGGCCTGCGCCTGGCGCACCTTGAGCTCGTAGGTCTCCGGGTCGATGCGGGCGAGGAGCTGCCCGGCCTTGACCGGGCTGTTGAAATCGACCAGCAGGTCCTTGATCTGGCCGGAGATCTGCGAGCCGACCAGCACGGTGGTCACCGCCTGCAGCGTGCCGGAGGCCGAGACGACCTGGGCGAGCGAGCCGCGCTCGACCTTGGCCAGGCGCCAGGCCGGCGTCTCCGTGCCGGCGCCCCACCAGCGCCATGCGGTCCAGCCGCCGGCGGCGACGAGCGCGATCGCGAGCGCGGCGATCGAAAGGCGCAGGAGGAGCCTGCGACCGGAGGGGCGGGAGTCTGGGGACATGGCTCGATGGTGGCGTCCGCGCGCGGACCGCCGGTGGGTGTCGGACGGAGACGGCGCGTCAACCGTTGCGCCCGAATCCCTCTTTCTGCTGTTCGGACTGCTCGCGCTTGAGGACACGCAGGCGCGTCTCGACCACCGAGCTGTCGTAGAAATTGGCGTCGCCCGCCTTGATCGCGAGCTCGAACTGGTCGATCGCTCCGCGGAGGTTCCCCTGCCAGGCGTAGTACTCGCCCTGGTGCTCGTGGTGCTTGAGCCGGCGGCCGAGCGCGGCGTAGGCCTTCGCGGCGACCCGGTGGAGCAGACCGTCGCCGGGGAAGCGCTGCAGCTCGCGCTCGGCGAACCGGGCGGCGTCGGCGGGGCGTCCCGCCTTGATCAGCGCGTCCGGGTAGTCGTAGACGAGCTGCAGCTTGTTCGGGTAGCGCGCGAGCGCCGACTCGAAGCGCGCGACCGCGCCGTTGACGTCGCCCGACTCGGCGAGGACGTGGCCGGCGATCGCCTCGATCATCGGGTGCGGCGGCGCCGATTTTTCGAGCGAGGCGAGCTCGGTGCGCGCGCGGGAGAGCTTGCCGTCGCGCAACAGCGCGGCGACCAGTCCGTAGCGGACCGCGATCTCGCTGTTGTACTTGCGCTCGGCGATCGCGCTCTCGAACCAGGCGACCGCTTCGCCCGGTCGCCCGACGTAGCTGCGCAGCAGCGCGCGCACCATCTGGAAATCGAGCGAGTCGGCGACCTGGCGGTACGGCCGGTCGCGGGCGCGCGCCTGCGCTTCGGCGATCCGTTCGTAGGTGACCGGGTGGGTGCGCAGGTACGACGGGGCGCTGGCGTCGGTGAACCGGGACGCCTTCTGCAGCCGCTCCATCAGCGTCGCCGCGGAGGCGGCGTCGAAACCGGCGGCCTGGAGGCGCTGGAAGCCGATCCGGTCGGCCTCGTACTCGTGCTCGCGGGTGAAGTTGAGCTGGCTCTGGATCGCGAGCGCCTGGGCCGAAGTGATCGCCGCGCCGACCAGGTCGTTCGCCGACGACGAGTTCGATCGCGCGGCGACCAGCGCGACCGCCAGCGCGGCGAGCGATAGGAGCAGCGTGTTCTGCTGGCCGGCGATCAGCCTCGCCATGTGATTCTGGGTGACGTGCGAGATCTCGTGCGCCAGCACGCTCGCGAGCTCGGACTCGGTCTGCGCCAGGAGCACGAGCCCGGTGTTCACGCCGACGAAGCCGCCGGGCATCGCGAAGGCGTTGATCGACGGATCGGGCACGGCGAAGAACACGAAATCGAAGCGCGTATCCGGCAGCGCGGAGACGAGCTTGCGGCCCAGTTCGTTCAGGTAGTCGTTGACTTCGGGATCCTCGAGATAGCCGCCGCTGGCGCGCAGTTGTTTGAGCGCGGTCTCGCCCAGGCGGCGCTCCTGCGCAGGGGTCATGAGCTTCTGGGCGGCGTCGCCGAGGTCCGGCAAGCCCTGGGCCGACACCGCCGGCGGCCGGCCGGCGGGCAGCGCCGCGAGGGTGAACGCCAGCGCGGCGGCCAGCGCTCGGCGGCGGCGGGTGGGTGGACGTGCGGACATCGGCCGTGGTCGGTGAGGGGCGCGCGGGCTCGCGTTCGGCGCGGCTGGCACCGCTGCTATGATGCTCGGGAAGCGTCCGAGTTCACCGCGAGTCGATCGCGGGAGGCGACGGACGGTACCAGTCGCGACCCGATGAGCCCCCCCTCGACCCGGTCCCGCACCCCTCGGCGGCCGCTCGCCGCGAAGGAGCCGGCCGGGCATTTTACCCACTTCGATGCCGCCGGACAGGCGCACATGGTCGACGTCGGCGACAAGGCGGTGACTCGACGCGTCGCGCGCGCGGCCGGCCGGATCGTCATGCAGCCGGCGACGCTGGCGCGGATCCGGGAGGGGACGGCGAAGAAGGGGGACGTCCTGGGCGTGGCGCGGATCGCGGCGATCCAGGGGGCCAAGCGCACGGCCGACCTGATCCCGTTGTGCCATCCGCTGGCGCTGACGCGGATCGCCGTCGAATTCCGGCCGGACCCGCGGGCCGCCGCGATCGATATCGAGGTGACCGCCGAGACCGAAGGGCGGACCGGCGTCGAAATGGAAGCGCTCGCCGGCGTCGCCGCCGGGCTGCTCACCGTCTACGACATGTGCAAGTCGGTCGACCGCGGCATGCGCATCGAGGGCGTGCGGTTGCTGGAGAAGCGCGGCGGCAAGTCCGGGACCTGGACCGCCGGCTGACGCTGTGGGGCGACCGCCGCCGGCAGCGGGTGGCCGGTGGCTGGACCACTTGACCCTCGGACCAAAGCGCCGGTAGAGTCCTGCCGCCCACCACCGTCCGTCCGCGTCGTCGCGGGCGCCAACCCGGATCATTCCCGAGCGCGGATCCCGGTGCCGTTGACCCAGATCGACTCGCAGCGCCTCTACCGCCGCATCGCCGGCCAGATCGCCGGGATGATCGACCGCGGCGAGTTCGCCGCCGGCGCGCGGCTGCCGCCCGAACGAGAGCTCGCCCGCGAACTGGGTGTGTCCCGGACCTCGGTGCGCGAGGCGATCATCTCGCTCGAGATCGCCGGCCTGGTCGAAGTGCGGGTCGGCAACGGGATCTTCGTGCGGGCGAACGGTCGCGACAGGCCGGCCTCCGCGGACGAGGGTCCCGGCCCGTTCGAGCTCCTCTCGGCGCGCGCGATGATCGAAGGCGAGATCGCCGCGTCGGCGGCCCGGCTGGCCAAGCGCCCCGACCTGGCGGCGCTGCGGGCGGCGCTCGTCGAGATGCGCGAGGCGGACGGGGACTTCGCGCGGCGCGACGCCGCCGACCGCGAATTCCACGTCCGGATCGCCGAGATCACGCGCAACGGCGCGCTGGCGCAGGTGGTCGCGACGCTCTGGGAGCAGCGCCGTGGCGAACTGTGGACTCGGATCGAACGGCATTTCCACACGCCGGAGCTGCGCGAGCGCGCGCTCGAGGACCACGGGGCGATCGTCGAGGCGCTGGCCGCCGGCGATCCCGACGCGGCGCGCGCCGCGATGCACCGACACCTCGCGCGCGTCGCGCGCGAATTCCAACGCCGGCTGGAACCGGAAGGCGCGCCGCGCCGCCCGTCCGCCGGTCCCGATGCCCGACCCGATCGCGCCGCCCGGCGCGCCCATTGAAGGAGGAGCTCCACCATGACCCGGATCCCCAAGACCTGCGCGCGCACGCTCGTGGCGATCGCCGTCGCCGCGCTCGCCCTGCCGGCGGCGGCGCGCGAGTTCCGCTCGGCCGACGTCCATCCCGAGGACTACCCGACGGTGATGGCGGTCAAGCACATGAGCGATGCGATCAAGCAGAAGACCGGCGGCAAGCACTCGATCCGCGTCTACACCGGCAACCAGCTCGGTGGCGAGAAGGACACGATCGAGCAGACGCGCATCGGGGCGCTGGACCTCGTGCGGATCAACGTCGCGCCGATGAACAACATCTGCCCGACGACGATGGTCCCGACGATGCCGTTCCTGTTCAAATCGAAGGAGCACATGCGCAAGGTGCTCGACGGCCCGGTCGGCGAGGAGATCCTGAGAAGCTGCGAGGCGCAGGGCTTCGTCGGACTGGCGTTCTACGACTCCGGCTCCCGCTCGCTCTACACGGTCAAGAAGCCGGTCAAGACGCTCGCCGACGCGAAGGGGATGAAGATCCGCGTCCAGCAGTCGGACCTGTGGGTCGCGCTGCTGCAGGCGATGGGCGCGAACGCGACGCCGATGCCGTACGGCGAGGTCTACACGGCGCTCAAGACCGGCCTGGTCGACGGCGCCGAGAACAACTGGCCGTCGTACGACACCAGCAAGCACCACGAGGTCGCCAAGTTCTATTCGGTCACCGAGCACTCGATGGCACCGGAGATGCTGCTGATGTCCAAGAAAGTCTGGGACACGCTGACGCCGGACGAGCAGAAGATCTTCCGCGACGCGGCGAAGGAGTCGGTGCCGGTGATGCGCAAGCTGTGGGACGAAAAGGAACGCGTGTCGCACGACATCGTCGTCAAGGCGGGCGCGCAGGTCATCGAGGTGGACAAGAAGTCGTTCCAGGACGCGATGAAGCCGGTCTACGACAAGTTCATCACCGATCCGAAAATGAAGGACATGGTGTCTCGTATCCAGGCGACCAACTGACGTCGTTGCGCGACCGGCCGGGCGACGCCCGGCCGGCGGACCGGCGTGGGGCGCCGGTCGTCCGCAAGCCACCGGGGGAACCTCGATGCTGACGCGACTCAATCGCGCGCTCGCGATCGGCGGCATGTCGCTCGCGGTCGCCGGCCTGTGGGCGATCACGCTGCTGGTCGCCTGGCAGGTGTTCGGCCGCTACGTGCTGAACGACACGCCGACCTGGGCCGAGAGCCTGACGCTGGTGCTGGTCCTGTACGTGGCGCTGATCGGCGCCGCGGTCGGCGTGCGCGACGCCGGTCATATCGGCATGGAGTCGCTGCTGGTCCTGGTGTCCGACGCGGTGCGCGTCCGGCTCGAGATCGTCATCTACGCACTGGTCGGGATCTTCGGCGCGATGATGCTCTGGTACGGCTGGGGACTCATGGAAGGCGTGTTGTCCTACAAGATCCCGACGCTGGGCATCTCCGAGGCCTGGCATTACGCGCCGCTCGTGCTCTCCGGGGCGCTGATCGTGCTCTTCTCCGTCGAGCACGTGAACGCGCTCGCGCGCGGCGAGGTCGTGGAGCCGGCATGGCACTGACGATCCTGTGCCTGTCGTTCCTCGCCTTCCTGATCCTGGGCGTACCGGTCGCGTTCGCGATCGGACTGTCCGCCGTCTGCACGATCCTCTACGAGGGACTGCCGACGCTGGTGATCTTCCAGCGGATGATGTCCGGGATGAACGTGTTCAGCTTCCTCGCGATCCCGTTCTTCATCTTCGCTGGCGAGCTGATGCTGCACGGCGGCATCGCCGACAAGATCGTCGACCTGGCCAAGAAGGTGGTCGGCAACGTGCGCGGCGGGCTGGGCATGTCCAACGTGATCGCCTGCACGCTGTTCGGCGGGATCTCGGGCTCGCCGGTCGCCGACGTCTCGGCGATGGGGTCGGTGATGATCCCGCAGATGAAGAAGGAGGGCTACGACGCCGACTACGCGGTCAACGTGACCACGCACGCTGCGCTCGTCGGCGCGCTGACGCCGACCTCGCACAACATGATCATCTACTCGCTCGCCGCCGGCGGAAAGGTGTCGATCGGCGCGCTGATCCTCGCCGGCGTGCTGCCGACGGTCGTGCTCGCCGTGTGCATGCTGGCGGCGGCGTACTGGGTCGCGGTGAAACGCGGCTATCCGCGCGGCACCTGGAACGGCTGGGGCGCGGTCGGCACGTCCTTCGTCCGGGCGATGCCGGGACTCGCGGTGGCGATCATCATCATCTGGGGAATCCTGTCGGGAGTGTTCACCGCGACCGAGTCGGCGTCGATCGCCGTCATCTACGCGGTGCTGGTGACGACGTTCGGCTACCGGACGATGTCGCGCGAGAAATTCCTGAAGGCGAGCGCCAAGGCGGTGAAGACCACCGGCGTCGTCCTGTTGCTGATCGGCGTGTCGGCGACCTTCCAGTACCTGATCGGGCTCTACCAGGTCGCGCACCTCACCGGCGAGTGGATGGCCAAGGTCTCGACCGATCCGTGGATGGTGTTCCTGCTCATCAACATCATCCTGTTCCTGCTAGGCACGTTCATGGACATGGCGAGCACGATTCTCATCTGCACGCCGATCTTCCTGCCGATCGCCCAGCAGTACGGGATGGACCCGGTGCAGTTCGGCATCGTCATGCTGGTCAATTGCGCGCTCGGCCTCAACACGCCGCCGGTCGGCACGACCCAGTTCGTCGGCTGCGCGATCGGCGAGATCTCGGTCGGGCAGGTGATGCGCACGATCCTGCCGTTCTACGGGGCGCTCACCGCGGCGCTGTTCGCGGTGACCTACGTGCCGGCGTTTTCGCTGTGGCTGCCGCGGCTGGGCGGCTACCTCAACTGACGATGGCGCCGAACGCCGGCCGGCTCTCGCTCGCGACGCTCGCGCGCGTGCCGGCCGCGGTCGTCCGCCCGGCGTACGATCCGTCGACGGTCGGCGTCGGCGTCGTGCACCTGGGATTGGGCGCGTTCCATCGCGCCCACCAAGCCGTGGTCACCGACGAGCTGCTCGCGCACGATCCACGCTGGGGGATCTGCGGGGTGTCGATGAAGACGCCGCGGGCGATCGCGGCGCTCGCGGAGCAGGACGGGCTCTATACGCTGCTGGTCAAGGACCCGGCCGGCGTCGCGGCGCGCGTGGTCGGGGCGGTGCGCGAGACCGTCTACGCGCCGGCGGACCCGGCCGCGCTCGTGCGCCGGATGAGCGATCCGCGGGTCCACGTCGTCACGCTGACGGTCACCGAGAAGGGCTACTGCCACGATCCGGCGAGCGGCCGGCTGGCGCTCGACCATCCGGACATCCGCCACGATCTCGAGCATCCGGCGACGCCGCGATCGGCGGTCGGACTCCTGGTCGCGGCACTGGAGGCGAGGCGGGCGACGGGCGCCGGCGCGCTCAACATCGTCTGCTGCGACAACCTGCCGCACAACGGCCGCGTCGTCGAGGGTCTCGTCGGCGAGTTCGCGGCGGCCCGGTCGGCGGACCTGGCGGACTGGATCGAGCGGCACGCGGCGTTCCCGTGCACGATGGTCGACCGGATCGTGCCGGCGACCACCGGCGCGGATGTCGCCGACGTCGAGCGGCGCCTCGGTTTGGCCGATGCGGCGCCGGTCGTCGCCGAGCCGTTCCTCCAATGGGTGATCGAGAACCGCTTCGCGGCGCCCCGGCCGGCGTGGGAGATCGCCGGCGGCCAGCTCGTCGCCGACGTCGCGCCCTTCGAGACGATGAAACTGCGCCTGCTCAACGGCAGCCACTCGACGCTCGCCTACCTGGGCTTTCTCGCCGGACACGCGACGATCGCGCAGGCGGCCGGCGATCCGGCGCTGGGCCGGCTGGTCGAGCGGCTGATGGCCGAAGAGATCGCCCCGACGCTCGCGGTTCCGCCGGGCGTCGATCTCGCCCGCTATCGGGCGACGCTGATCGAGCGCTTCCGCAACCCGGCGCTGCCGCACAGAACGGCGCAGGTCGCGATGGACGGCTCGCAGAAGCTGCCGCAACGGTTGCTCGGGACGATCCGCGACCGGCTCGCCGGCGGCGGTTCGGTCCGCCATCTGACGCTCGCCGTCGCCGGCTGGATGCGCTACGCCGCGGGTGTCGACGAACGCGGCGCGAAGATCGAAGTGAACGACCCGATGGCCGGACGGCTCGCCCACGCCGCGGCGTCGGCGCACGGCGATCCGGTCCGGCTCGCGCGGTCGTTCCTGGCGATCCGCGAGATCTTCGGCGACGACCTCGCTGCGCGCCAGGCCTTCGTCGACGATGTCTCGCGCCAGCTGGCCGCGCTCATCGAGCGCGGCAGCCGCGCGACCGTCGAGGCGCACCTCGCCGCCGCCTGATCGCCGACACCGGATCGCACCCGCAGCCGCTCCCGACCCGTCCCGACACCGCCGATGGCCGTTCTCGATCCGCACCCCGACCGCCTGTTCCCCGCCGACCCGACGGTGCGCGCGCTCGCGCGGCGCCTCTACGCCACCGTCGAGCGACTGCCGATCGTCAGCCCGCACGGCCACACCGACCCGCGCTGGTTCGCCGACGACGAGCCGTTCCCGGACGCGAGCGCGCTGTTCATCACGCCGGACCACTACGTGTTCCGGATGCTCTACAGCCAGGGGGTGGCGCTCGAATCGCTCGGCATCCCGCGCAGCGACGGCGGTCCGGTCGAGACCGACGCTCGGGCGATCTGGCGCACCTTCGCCGCGCACTGGCACCTGTTCCGCGGCACACCGACGCGCCTGTGGCTCGACCACGCGTTCGCCACGGTGTTCGGCATCGACGAACGGCTCTCGCCGGCGACCGCCGACGCGATCTTCGATGCGATCAACGCGAAGCTCGCGACCTCCGCGTTCCGGCCGCGGGCGCTGTTCGAGCGCTTCAACATCGAGGTGTTGGCGACCACCGAGAGTCCGCTCGACGACCTCGCCCAGCACGCGAAGATCCGCGCGAGCGGCTGGAAAGGACGCGTGATCACCGCCTACCGTCCCGACCCGGTCGTCGACCCGGCGTTCGAGAACTTCGCCGAGAACGTCGAGCGGCTGGGTGCGCTCACCGGCGAGAAGACATCGACATGGCGCGGTTACCTCGCCGCCCATCGCGTCCGGCGGGCGTTCTTCGCGACGATGGGCGCGACGTCGACCGACCACGGTCATCCGACCGCGCGTACCGCCGATCTCGACGCGTCCGAATGCCAGCGCCTGCTCGATCGCGCGCTCGCCGGCAGCGCGAGCGAGGAGGACGCCGAGCGCTTCCGCGCACAGATGCTGACCGAGATGGCGACGATGAGCCTGGACGACCGCCTGGTCATGCAGATCCACCCGGGGAGTTGGCGCAACCACAACCCGGCGCTCTACGCCCGGCACGGACGCGACAAGGGCGCCGACATCCCGATGCCGACCGACTACGTCCGGGCGTTGAAGCCGCTGCTCGACCGGGTCGGCAACGAGCGCGATCTCACGGTCATCGTCTTCACGCTCGACGAGACCTCGTACGCCCGCGAACTCGCGCCGCTCGCCGGCCACTATCCGGCGCTCAAGCTCGGTCCGGCGTGGTGGTTCCACGACAGTCCCGAGGGCATGCTGCGTTTCCGCGAGCAGACGACCGAGACCGCCGGACTGTTCAACACCGTGGGATTCAACGACGATACGCGCGCGTTCCTGTCGATTCCCGCGCGCCACGACGTCGCCCGGCGGATCGATTGCCGCTTCCTCGCGACAATGGTCGCCGAACACCGGATCGACGAGGACGAGGCCTTCGAGCTCGCTCCCGAGCTCGCGTACGGCCTCGCGAAACGGGCCTACCGGTTGTAGGAGGGCGTGCATGTCGGGTGAGCGTGCGGCGCACGAACGGCTCGAGAGTCTCGCGATGGCGGCGCCGGGTGCGCCCGCGATCGTGGTTCCGGAACGCGAGCCTCTCGACCGCCGCGGCCTCGTCCGGCAGATTCGAGCCGTTGCGGCCGACTTGCGGCGGGCCGGCATCGGACGCGGAGACGTCGTCGTCCTCGCGATGCCCGACAGCCCGGTCGCGGCGACCGCGTTCCTGGGCGTCTCCGCGGTCGCCGCGGCGCCCTCAATCCCGAGTACCGCGCCGCCGAGTTCGAGTTCTATTTCCGCCAGCTCGCCCCCTCGGGCGTCGTCGTGCCCGCGGGCACGGGCGGCGCCGCTCGCGATGTCGCCGGCTCGATGGGCATTCGCGTGCTGGAGGCGGTCGTGGACCCCGCCGACACGCCGGGTGTCTTCGCGATCGCCGGCCTGGACGAGGGCGGCGACCTGGCTTTGGAGCCACCGGGGCCGGACGACGTCGCGCTCGTACTCCACACGTCGGGCACGACGGCGCTGCCCAAGCGGGTCCCGCTGACGCATGCGAATCTGGCCGTCGCCGTCGACCAGGTCGCGTCGACGCTGGGGCTGCGTGCCGACGATCGTTGTCTGGCCGTGATGCCGATGTTCCACGTCGGCGGACTCGTCGACACGCTGGCTGCGCCACTCGTCGCCGGCGGCGCGATCATCGGCGCGCGCGGCTATTCGGTGGAGGCCTTCTACGGCGCGCTCGACCGCGGCGCGCCGACCTGGACGCAGCTCGCCCCGCCGATGCTCGCCGAGGTCCTCGATCACGCGGATCGTCATGCCGGGGTCGTCGCACGCCGGGGACTGCGATTCGTGAGGTCGGTGTCCGCGCCGCTGTCCCGGCCGGCATTGGAGCGGTTCGAGCGGCGTTTCGGCGTTCCGGTGGTCGAGATCTACGGCATGACCGAGACGACCGGGGTGATCACCAGCAATCCGTTCCCGCACGGCGAGCGGAAGCCGGGGTCGGTGGGCGTGAGCGCCGGGCCACGGATCTCGATCGTCGACATCGACGGCCGCGAGGTTGCGCGCGGCTCGATCGGCGAGGTTCGTGTCCGCGGCGGGAGCGTGATGCGCGGCTACGGGGACGCGGGCGACGCGCCAGGGCTCGGCCTCACCGATGGTTGGCTCGCCACCGGCGACGCCGGCTACTTCGACGAGGACGGCTACCTCTTCCTCGTCGGGCGCTACAAGGAGATGATCAACCGTGGCGGCGAGAAGGTGCTGCCGCGCGAGATCGACGAAGCGATCGCCGGGCATCCGGCGGTCGCGGACGCGGCGGCGTTCGGCGTGCCGCACCCGACGCTGGGCGAGGACGTGGCGATGGCCGTGGTCGCGAAGCCGGGGGCGACGATCGATCGTGCCGGGATCGTCTCGTACCTCCTGCGCCGACTCGCGCATTTCAAGGTGCCGCGGACGATTCACGTCGTCGAGGCGATACCACGCCTGGCATCGGGCAAGGTCCAGCGTCGGCGCCTCGCCGACGAGCTCGGGCCGGGCGTCGCGATTCCGGCGGCGCGCAGCGTCTACGCGCCGCCGGCGACGCCCGTCGCCGCGACGATCGCGCGGCTGTGGGAGATCGTGCTCCGCGTCGATCGCATCGGCGCGGACGACGACTTCTTCGCGCTGGGCGGCGATTCACTGACGGCTGCGAGCTTCATCGCCCGTTTCGAGGCGGCCGGTGGCGTGACGTTGCCGGTGTCGGCGATCTTCGATGCGCCGACGCCGGCGGGCCTCGACGCGTGGCTATCCCGCATCCATCCCGACATCGCATCGCGACTGGCCGGCGCGGCCGCCGTGCCGGCGACGCCGGCGCGGGAGCGCTTCGAACTGTGACGCCGATCGACGACCTGCTGGCGGCGTTCGCGCGGGCGGACGTGCGGCTTTCCGTCGATGGCGCGAAGCTCGTCGTCGACGCGCCGGCGGGCGCGCTGGACGAGGCGATGCGCGCCGAACTCGCCGCGCGCAAGACCGAGATCCTCGAGCGACTCGCGATGCGAATCGCGGCGGACGGCGCGGGCGCCGTGCTCACGTCCGCCCAGGAGCGATTGCTTTCGTTGTCCGCCGCGCGCGGACCGAGCCCGGCCTGGCATGTCGCGCTCGGGTTCGATCTGCAAGGTCCCCTCGACGTCGGGCGGTTCGAGCGTTCGCTCGCGATGGTGGTCGCACGCCACGAGGCGTTGCGGACGACGTTCCCCGCGAACGCATCGGGCCGCCGCCGGCCGCTCGTGCACCCGGCCGCCGGCGCCGTACGGCAGCTCGACCTCGACTCCGGCAACGGGGCGGTCGGCGTGGACGATCTGCTCGCCGAGGTGACGCGGGACGAGGCCCGCCGCGAATTCGACCTCGCCAAGGGTCCGTTGTGGCGCGCGCTGCTTGTTCGCACCGGACCTGACCGTCACCGGTTCGTCTTCACCGCGCACCACCTCGTCTTCGACGGCCGTTCGAGGTCGGTGCTTCTGACCGAGCTCGCGGAGTGCTACCGGGCGCTCGGAGCCGGCGAGCCGCCGCGGCTCGCGAGCCCGGCCCCGCGGTTCGCGGACTTCGCACGCTGGCAGCGCCAGCGCGAACGGGAGGCGGAGCGCCAGCACGCGGTCGATTACTGGGCGCGCAAGTTCGCCGGATCGCCGGGCGAACTGCGGTTGCCAGTCGATCGGCCGCGGGCCGCAGACGGGACCGACGCCTGCCGCGCTCGTGCGTTCGAATTGGCGCCGGAGACGCTCGTCGGGGTGCGTGCGCTGGCGCGTCGCCTCGGAGCGACCGAGTACATGGTGCTCCTGGCGTCGGCCTGCGCCTGGCTCGCACGACAGACCGGCCAGGAAGACCTGATCGTGTGCGCGCCGCTCGCCGGTCGCGAGCGGATGGAATTCGAGGAACTGGTCGGTCGCTGCAACACCTTCGTCGCCCTGAGGATCGACGCGAGCGCGAATCCGCGCTTCGCGGAACTGGTCACCCGTACGCGTTCGACGGTGCTCGAAGCCTGGCAGCACCAACACGTGCCGCTGCAGACGGTGGCGGCGTTGCCCGGCCTCGTACGCGTGCCGCTCGCTCGGGCGATCGTCGCCTACCAGGACTCGGCCGCCCGCCGCTTCGACCTGCCGGGAATCGTCGCGCGGCCGGTCGGCGTGCGCACCGGGTCCGCGGACGTGGATTTCGCGCTCCAGCTCGAGGCAACGGCCGAGGGCGGCGTCGCCGCGGTGCTGGAGATGCGCGCCGATCTCTTCGACGACCCGGCGGCGGAGCGGTTCGTCGACGGCTGGCCGCGACTGCTCGCCGCCGCGCTCGCCGACCCCGGGCGTCCGATCGGCTCGCTGCCGGGCGCGCCGGACGAGGACGAGGTCGAGAACTGGCTCAACGCCCACCCGAAGATCGAACGCGCGCTGGTCGTGCGCCGAAAAGGGGCCGACGCGTCGATCGCGTACGTGCAACTCGACCGGAACGGACCGCCGAGTCATGCCGAAGTGCGCGACGCGCTCGCCGGCGCGTTTCCCGCGTGGCGCCGACCGGCGGCGATCGTCACCGTCGCCCGATTCCCGCGACACCCGGACGGTCGGATCGACCGCGACGCCCTGCCGCCACCGCCCGCTCCCGCCACCGGCGCGGGGGGCACGCCCCGGACACCGCTGGAACGCCGACTCGCGGGGATCTGGAAACGCGTGCTCTGGTTCGACCGGGAGATCGGCATCGACGAGAACTTCTTCGACCTCGGGGGGCACTCGCTGCTGTCCGCGCAGCTCGTCGTCGAGGTCGAACGCGAGTTCGGATGCCCCCTTCCGGACAAGGCGATCGCCGGATTGTCGACGGTCGAGGCGATGGCCCGCGCGCTCGGCTCGGAGCCGGCCGTGGCCCGCCTGCCGGACCGGGTCGTCGACGACGCGACCGCGCAGATCGTCCACCGCCAGCGGGCCTATGTCGCCTCCTGGGTCGGCGAGCGCGCGCGACCGGACGGTCTCGTCGTGGGCATGAACGTCCACGGTACGCGCCAACCGCTCTTCTGGTGCCTGCAAGGCTACGGCGAACTCGTCCAGCTCGCGCGCTACCTCGGAACCGACCAGCCGGTCTTCGGCATGCGCAGCGACCGCGACGTCATGGAGCGCACCGACGCCAACCTGCTGCGGCTCGCCATACGCTACGCGGACGAACTCACGGCGATCCGGCCCTCGGGCGCGTTCATCCTCGGGGGAAACTGCGGGGCGACGCACGTGACGATGCCGCTCGCGCGCGAGCTCGAACGGCGGGGACGCGACGTCGCGCTCGTCTTCCTCCACGAGAACTTCCTGCCCGAGCCCTACCGGGGACGGGTGGCGATGATGTACGGCGCGCAGAGCGACCGCAATCCGCTCGCGTACTACCACGAGCCGTGGATCGGCTGGCGCAAGTTCTACTCGGGCACGCTCACGCTCGACATCGTCGAGGGTGCTCACGGAGAGTTCTTCGTCGAGCCCAACGTGCAGGTGCTGACGGCGACGATCCGCCGGCGCGTCGAGGAACTCGAACGCGGCGCGACGCCGTCAGACGCGCTGCCGGCGATCGACGAGCTTCAGCTCCTGCCGCCGGAGGCGTTGCGCGCCCATCTGGCGATCCGTTCGCTGGAACCGGGGACCAGCGGACGCCGCCTCGACGTCGTGGTGGACGTGACCAACGCGAGTCCGGTGCGGTGGGAGCGGGGCGCGGTCAGCGGCATCGCCCTCGTCAACCGCTGGCTCGAGACGGACCAGCGGCCGCTGGTGCTCAGGGACGCCCGGGCGGTGCTGCCGGACGCGCTGGCGCCCGGGCAGAGTGTCCGCCTCTCGCTCGCGACGACGGTACCGGCGACCGGCCGGGACGCGGTGCTGATGCTCGACCTCGTCGACGAGGGCCTCATCGAGTTCTGGCGTGCCGGGTCCATGCCCTGCGCGATCGCCATACACGCCGCCGATTGACAGCGGGGCGGTACGCGCCTGTAACGGCGGT